>CAWIMJ010000058.1:0-8403 GCA_963837175.1 uncultured Nitrososphaeraceae archaeon | reverse complement strand
ATTTTCATGTTCTATACCTTGATTATGTCCTTTCAATTTATCAGTGGTCATTTTGTTGCTTGACATAATATCTTCAATTCGAAGGATAATTTATAAGGATTTATTTGATGATATCAAATTTTAGAGAATCTGTATCAGTCCGTTGTTTCAATATATATTTTGGTTTATTGTAATGTATTAAAGTGTAATGTGACGAATACTGATCAAAAGAGCAATACAATTTAATACGCCATAAACAATTTGATACTTAACTAGCAAGAAATTACTATTTATGTAACAAAAACATAAAGCAAATCAGTTATTAGAATATGATGATGATTTAATCATCTGATACTATACAGATACATTAAGATACAGCAATTTTGTATTGTACACACAAAAAATGTAATGTGATATTACAACTCTATCTGAAAGTGATTGGGGTAATCTCTACATTTATCTCTTGTATATACAAAGAGTGACTTTAGATTGTCTCAACTAGCCTGTACTTCCTTAATGAGTGTTTTCACAGTATTGAGATCCAGATTCGAGCTGATCTGCAATCACTTCATCTTCAAAATCAGATTCATAAAGATTTTTCAGCGTTTCTTTCTTTTCATCAGTTATGATATTAGATGGTGGATGGAGCATTAGTTGTGATTCAACTGATTTTATATAATCTGATATTTTCTTCACTATGTCTTCTATATTGATTGTATTCTCAGTCGAAAATACTAGTATGTATTCCTTTAATGGTATGTTGAACATTTTTACTCTATTATGTGCATAAACGATATATTCCAAATTCCCTACTTCTGATGAAAAGAAATTTCTCAAATCAATAATGAATGCAGACTGGGATAAACTAAATTCAGCATTTTTTCCCTGTAGATAGTTATCAATACCTTCTCTTGATCCTCCTGCAAACAAATGTCCCGACTTTTCTAGCAGCCCAGCAAATCTAATTTTAGGATCCAGTGAAAGTATATTTTTTGAAAATTCTTCTGCCTTCATCTTCCCTTTAATTAGTTTTATTAGACTTATAACTTTAATCAAAATGGGATTGATAGTCAATCAGGCTATTATTATTACTATTATTATTGTTTGCTTGAAAACTTTCATACAAAAACTTTAACTATTGAGTTAGAATAACGCTAAAGAATGGCTCCACATTTGCTCCTAGTCAAAAGGAAAATAATGAGGTGGTAGTAATAGATCATTGTTATCTCTTCTATCTACTAGATTATTGAGAAAATAATACTATGTAAACATTCACATAAGTGCTCAATATAACAAAATATCAACAATTGAATCTTGTCTTGAATGTTGCTGAAGTAAATCGATTACTTGACAAAGACAGAAGCAATTTACTTATAATAGATGCTAGGCCATTTTCAGAGTATTCTAAAGGGCATATTCCTGGCGCAGTTAATATCGAACTTATGCAATTTCACTGGATTGATACTTCTAAGACAGGCATTTTGGAATTTAATAGACAGATGAAGATCCTTCTTTCCAATATTGGGATAAAAAAAGACAAGTTTGTACTATTTTATGATGATATTTCCGGTCCATCTGCAGCTAGAGGAGTCTGGCTATTGCTATATTTTTCACATAATAAAGTTGCAATGCTTGATGGCGGATTCGATAGATGGAAGAAAGAAGGATATGATATAGAGACAAAGAGTAATGCATTAGTCCATGCCAATTTTCAAAACAGGCCTAATCGCAAAATACTTGCCGACTTTAAGCAGATAAAATCAGCAATAAAAAATAACAAAAAAAGTAGTGCTGTCATAATAGTAGATTCACGTTCAAAGTCAGAATATGATGGCTCTTCTGTTCGTGCTGCTAGTGCTGGACATATACCTTCAGCATTTAACATAGATTGGAACTATAATATTGAAAATAATGTATTCAAAGATCCAGCTCAGTTAGAAAAACTATATTGCCATATCCCAAAGGACGCAGAGGTTATTACGTATTGTCAAGGTGGTTACAGGGCCGCTAACAGTTTTGTTGCATTAAAAATGATTGGATACAAAAATGTCAAAATGTACTTAGGCTCTTGGGGAGAATGGGGAAACAGATTAGACCTTCCTGCCGAGAAATAGATATATCAAGTATTATAGAAGTGCCTATAAGATGTTTGTTATTACGCACTAGTATAATGCAATCCATTGTGACTGAGACTATCTATTTTAGCAGATCACTATAGCCAATTAATCTGCAATAATAAATAGAATAAGATCCATTAATATCCAGAGCAGAATATTAAATTAACAAATCAAAGGTAAATCAAGAAAATGCATGCTTATTTATTTTTGCCTTTTGATAAAATATGTGAAGAAAATTATCAAGAGTTAGATTAGTCTATTGTAGTTTTATTTGCCAATAATGACCTTCTAATATAGGAATCAACGTTTTCCATCATTGTTTGGTTATCTTCGATCATTGATTGTAATTTTGGATGAGTATATGTGGTATCTATATATTCAATCTGATCATCTTCTGGATAATACCTGTATTGAAAGGTAGCCTTGGCATGTTCCTTCCTATTTTTTTCATCTCCAGTCAGTATTCTAAAGTTAAGTGTTATTTGACCAGCCAATGGAGTACTTGAAGTAATTGTTGTAGGCAATTATCAGATTCAAAATTAGATAATTAACAAATATTATATGTGTTATACAAGTTTTTTATACTAATTTTTAGAACTATGAATTCATCTTATATTATATTGAGATCCATAATTAAGCTAATAGTTATTATTAGATACAAAAAATAGACATATTATTAAAGTAAATCTATTTTTATTATTAAAAGAGACTAAATATTTAATTTAACATACTTTTCAGAATAATTAATGCTTCTCCTTTAGAAAGTCATAAAATATACGATTAACATAATTTCGAAATTATAGATGCAGTCTTAATTGGAAGGTTACACGTATAATCAACTACTTCTACATTCGTTTATATACCAATTTGCATAAATCTCTAACTCAACAATCGATTTTTACCTCTGAAACTCCTAAAGTGTAGTTAGAATACTTTTGCTAACTGGTATAACTATCAATGTTACGGGCTATAGCCTAGGCTCTTTGAAGGAAATCCTATAAGGAAATTCTATGTGATATCAGAATTTAAGATTACATGGAAGAACTGATTGGCTAGCAATTAATATTGAGTCATCGCTACACCTAAAATAAATGAGGAGAATGACAATAGAATGATTATATTGCATATTATTAGATGATATCTTAAACAACTTCTAATCCAAGCAAAAAGAATTACAGTGGATAATATAGGATAATATAGTGCATGCCCATATCTGATGAATACATTTAATCATAAATTACTACGATAACCTTTTACGACACATAGTGTAATATTTCATTAATGGAAAAGAGTCACTTCTGTTACCTCTGCAATTCGACAACGTTCGTAAAGATTTGTCCTACATGTAGCAGGCCTGCCTGTAAAAACTGCATGAAGAGCTTTCCGTTCTCTGCTAATGTATGTCTAGAATGCGCAGCTGGAGTCAAGACTGGCTTAGCAGGTATAAGAAAGGATGAAGAAATATTTTAGCACGTGACATGATATTCCAATAGTAATAACAACAAAACAATAACTATGGAAAAGAATTAGCTCATCTATATATTTTTAATTTTTAGCATGACAAATCTAATATTGAATATACTTGAGCTAATTAGGACTTCGGCGTTGGAACAGACAAGATTACTAGATAGCATTGGAATGGCTCATATGGAGAAGGAGATAACGGGAAGAGTATTAAAAATTGCAAAAACTAATAGGGATAAATTGGAAGACGAGACCGGAATTAAAACCTCTCTTACCGACGAAGAGCTAAAGGATTATCTTGCCTTAGTTCAAAATGAAATAAAAAGCCAAAAAAAGAATAACTAGGAGATTTCGATTCCAACATAACCTATGTCGAAAAAAATTTGACTCTGAAAAAGAGGTTTTATCCACTCAAATGTTCTGCTAGCTGACTGTTCTTGATGTTACATTATCCATTTATCATTTAATCAATTATTCACTGTATGTTCAGTACAAATCTGTGTGATGATGTAGTCAGTTGAACTTACTTATCGTCTCGGGATACCTATAATGTATGGACTACATCGGATTGGATCGGCAGTTCTTTGACACTCCATTTATTATTATAATAATAATCAAATCTTATTATTGTATAATTAACATTAATCAATTAACTCGTAAGGTCTAAACAGAAATCATTTCCATAAACGCTTTCGAATTTTTTGAACATAGCTGCACAATCTTCTGAATCAAAATTATAATGAATACCGTTAATAACTTCCTCTTGTACCGATGACCATCCCTTTCCACTCTTCTAGGTCCTTTCCACACAATGCACATTTCTCTTGCAATATTTTAGTTGACACGTTCTATTTGCCATCCTACACTCTATACATGGAAGTTCTTAGTTATTATCGTTCTTATATTTTTCTAATGAGCAATATAATATATTTATATATATATCTGATTCGTGGACCGAAGTTTAGGTAGTATATCCTAATAATTGAAATACATTCATGGTATATTCAAAAGACTCTAGTATATTTTAAATAATTAATAAAAAACTCAAAGGAAGGACTTTTGATCCTATAATTATCTTACTTTTTTATATCACATACTCAAAATTCTCCAATATAATATATATAATAAAATCAGAATATTTAATAGACTAAAATTACACTCGTAGATCAGGATGCCAAATTGTATTGCTTTTCATTCTTATAAAGGCGGTACCGGAAAGACAACTATAGGCGCCAATTTTGCTGCCTTGTTAGCAAGAAAAGGATACCGCGTTTTTTTATTAGACCTTGATGTTTATGCACCTAGCCTCCAGACATATTTTAATGAAAAAAAACCAAAAAAATGGATTAACGACTTTCTATTTGGTAATGCTGAGGTTGACGACATTTTAATGGACCTGACACCAACAATTCGCGACTATAGAAATAGTAATATCTCTTCTCTTCTTCTTCTAAAGATAAACCAAATGGGAAATTAATGGCTGGTTTCTCAAATTCTAAAAGAGAGGAGATATACAAACTTGAAAGCGGCGGAAAGCAGGAAAATTCAAAGATGCAACTACTTAGGAAATTTATCCTTTTGCGAGAGCAGACTGCTCTCAAGTCATGATGCTGATTATATCATAATTGATACAAGTCCAGGTATAAGGTATTGGTCAATAAACGCGCTTGCCGTTGCTGACATACTCTTTCTAACTTTGAAAATGGATGAACTTGATATTGAGGGTACAAAAACTATAGCCCAAGAGATCTATAGTTCTTTTACAAGACATGGCACCAAGTCATATCTTCTGCTAAATAGAGTAGCTGGTTATTGTGTCCCACATACTATGAACCTAAATAAGTCTACGGAAAAAGCAGCATATGAAAATTCTGTGACAAATACCCAGAATACAGGTTGGTCGTCGACCATGCAAATGTCAAAACAACAAGATCAATCAGATATTATCAATATGCTTTCTAAAGAAATAAACATGGATGTTATTTCTACTATTCCTTGTTATTGTGATATTCAATTCAACAAAAGGGAATTTCTAACTGTTCTTGAGTATCCCAATCATCCTTTTGCTAATAAAATAAATAGCATCATTGAAGATTTAGAAGCTGCAAAAAGCTAGAGTTATTTGACACACAATAGAATAAAATAATATAAAATAAAATAATATATACCAATAAATTATCAATCCAGTATGACAAAATGCAGATTCCAGGACAATCTGATTTAATAACTAGGGAAACTGAAATACCTGACAGTCTGCTCCTTCTTTGTGGTCCTGCTGGAGCAGGAAAAAGTATGTATAGCAAACAGTTTTTTGTAGACTGTCTCATGAACGGATACTATTGTATCTATATAAGCTCAAGTTTAACTGATAGACAGTATAGAAGTTTATTTGCTGATATTGAAGAGTCGAAATTACTCCAAAGTTCTCATTTTCTAAATCCATATCTTCAAAAAACGTTGACTGGCCATCCTTCTTCTTCATTCTTCGTCTTCGTTATCTACTTCCGTTTCTGAGAATAAACTATCACTAACCTTGGAAATCATACATGAGCTTATAAAGAAAGAAAGAAATGGTGAGGAGGAGGCGGCGGCCAATGATTATGAAAAAAGACAAAATAAGGTTATTGAACGTTCATTGGATAATACTAAAAAGGTATGTCTTGTTGTTGATTCCTTGACACATTTATTGGCCATTTTCAATGAAGATGATGTATTACAATTCGTTAACGCATTGTCTTTCCTTTTAAAAGAGGTTGAAGCGACAGCGATTTTTGTACCGACAACTGCATCATTGCCATCTTCATCGCCATCATCTTCTCCAACATACAACAACAATAACAAATGATAATTTCAGTAATCGTTTAGGCTCTATTTTTGATGGCATTTTAGAAATGAAATTTGATGAAGATAAAAGTGGTTCTCTTAATCGAAATATGAGATTGCTCTCGATAAGGGGTATACATCATACTCCTGCTTGGATTAGCTTCAAAATAGACCATAATGGTAGAATTACATTTGGTAGCGACCAATTATCAGAATTGACCTGTGTTCTGTGTAAAGCTCCAATCTTAGATACACCTGTATTTTATTCGGAATTGACTTTTCATAGTCACCATGTTGATTTGTACAAGAAACTTTTAGGAGTCTATGGTTCCAATATAGCCGAGTTTGGACTGTCGGAAGGAGTAATAAATGCAAACTTTTTCTTTATAGATATAGTAGGGCTCTCAGATCCTTCACTGTCTGTTCGTAAACAGATGGAAAAGATTGAGCGATTAAACAACCTGATCAATTCTTGTGACGCTTTCAAAAAAGTCGCAGAGAAAAAAATTATTTTGCCAACAGGTGACGGAATGGCTATAGGATTTATGTTGAATCCTGAATTACCACTACAACTTAGTATGCAACTACACAAAGAACTTTACAAATATAACCACAGCAAGAAGATAAGTGAGGAAGATATAATTGGAGTACGAATAGGATTAGCTACAGGTCCAGTTTTTATAGTAAGTGATATAAACAGTAATCAAAACATATGGGGACCAGGAATTATACTTGCTCGCAGAGTTATGGATCTAGGCGATAGCGGACATATATTAATTGCAGATATTCTTGCTGAGCAATTGATTGCTCTCAAGGATGAATACAGAGTAATAATAAAACCTGTTGGTAATTATCAAATTAAGCATGGACAGACTATTAAAATGTACTCTGCATATTCGCAGGAATTTGGAAATTCTGATATACCTGCAAAATCTTCCAAATCGAATCTGTCAGTTGAATCGAGAAATGGCTGAGATATATATACATATATATACATATATACTTACAGAGTCCAATCTCTTAAAGTCAAGCCTAAAATAATGGAGCTATAAAATAATCAACAATGGTTGATAAAAAGAGAAGCGGTAACAAAAGAAGAGACGACAACAGCTACTTTGCAATTAGCCGTCGTAGAAAAAAAAGACTGATCTTGATCGTAATTCCTATTGTAGCCGCAGTTGTAGCAATAGCCGTGGTTTCTGGTCTTATGTATTCAACACAGCAGGAGCAGTCTCGCAACAATAATTATGGTCCAGTTGGTTCGGCTCATGAGCACGCAGCTTTTGCAATAAAAATCAATGGAAAACAGATTGATTTCAGTCAACCAAAATACCAATTACAATCTAGGTTAATACATGTCGAAGGTGGTGATGGAACTACATTACATAGACATGCAACAGGCGTTCCATTTGACGAGTTTCTAAAAAGTGTTAATATGAATATTAAGAATGGATGCTTCATATCAGATGATGGAAAGCAGTATTGTAATAATAAAGAAAATAAACTTAGATTCTTCCTTAATGGAAATGAAACAGATTCTATCAACAGTTATGTAATTAACCCTAATGATAGAATATTAGTTATCTATGGCAATGAAAATGCTGATCAGATCAATCAAGAACTTGATGCTTTGAGACGGGCGGAGATAAAAGCAACTTAGATAGTAATATTTTATCACTGCCTTGTATTCAAGTCTTTATTTTCTTTTTTTCAGCTTCAAAATATATATTTAATATTATAAAGAATAATAAATAATTTTTATAATTATAGGTTTTCGAGGAGAATCTCCGGAATTCATCTTAGATGTATCAAAAAGAGTCTTCAGTCAATAATAATAAGCTAGAGATCCCAATAAATAATCGAGGGAGTTTGGCAAGCTCTGTATATATGTTGGTTATTGCATTATCATAAAATCTCTGCCTGTAAACTCTGAATTCAACCTTATAAGCTGCATATATATCAGAGCACAAAGTCGCGATAACTTCTATACAGAAGCATTCTATCATATAACGGTAAAGGA
>CAWIMJ010000057.1:0-239841 GCA_963837175.1 uncultured Nitrososphaeraceae archaeon | reverse complement strand
AATATAAATACTGCAATGATGATTGGTAAAGAAAATGGAAATGGTATAAACAGCGATATAGCAAGACTGATTCCAAGTGATATTGCTATCCACAATAACTGTTGTGAAAGAAAGTCCCTATTGCTACTCAATCAATCGATCACCCATATATTCATTATTACTATATTAAATACTATCCTTTTTGATAATTGGAATACAATGGAAGAACTATATAATAAATTAGAATTTGGACTTGTCTAATAGTAATTTTTGACTTATCACGATGCAATGCTATACTCGGAACAAATGTGTGATGACTTTATTCGGCTGATCATAAACTTTTACCATTCATCACATTTAAATTGGATTCCATACTAAGAACGATTACATCGACCAAACCGATGGAGAACATGACTCGATAACATATACAGTAGGCATGCACTATCCAGTCAAATTTGTTTATATTTAATTTCAAAAGATAGATATAAGTAAAAAAATTCAATAATAATTCAAAAAACTATCTCAAATTGAAGTCTGACTCAGGCTTACTTTTCACTGGATAGAATTCTTGTTATTATCACACTAAAGAATCTCCAGCTCATCGTAGGCATCCTTGACCGCCAACAGAAAGAGGGTATCATCATAGACTAGGAGCCAGTCTCTAACTCCTAAATCGGCAATTTTCTCAATAACAAGCATCCATTATCCTTGATTGTAGTCAGTAAATATGCGAAGTGGAGCTTCTCCAATCTTGGAATGTTAAATAACGTTTCCTGAAGTTCTATCCCTCCTGTACCGCCTTATATATTTATCTCAATCTTATCCCGAATCTATTTTCAATCTTCGCGGTCACATAACTTTGACCGATATTAAAAGAATCAATATTCAGCATTACCTTAGAACTAGCCACATTACTTTGGGGTAACTCCTCAAATAATTTTCGAGATATTTCATCAAAAAATAATACTGCCAAAGACGTTCATCCCGATGAAGTCAATCATCCGTTATGAATATACCGGTAGCGTTGATCATTGATAAAGGTAGAGGGCATGAGGACGCTAAACATACAATCATTAACCAAGAGATCAAAGTTGGTAATTCGTATCTGGAGAGATCTATATTCGTATTCGATTTTCTCTTTTGGAACAGGCTATATGTGGACCCACTCTCAGATTCCCATCTTATAAAACATCAAAGGCATAATATTCCTTATACCGGATCCAAAGATCAGGAAAGAATACTAAAATTTCTGTTGTTTATGCAAAGGCACAACAAAAAATCGGGATATTCGCGAATTCTAGATTTTATAAGTGGATTTAAATTTACGCGTAAAAGAAAATTGCAAACGCAAATAAACCGCTTATCAATAGCGCGGACCCGGTAAATGATGGGAATTCTGCCACCATGACATATCCTCTAGCAATTCCATTTCTAGATAAATCTGGTACGGATAGTCCTGTTCTCTGCAAGGCCTTGATCTTTATCTCTAACTGGTACACATCCTTTGCAGGAAATGTAACAGTTTGTGTACCCAGTCCATTTTTGGCTACAAGATTTTCTTTCCCACTGCAGTTGTGCCATTTTTATCAAGTATCATTAGGTCATACTTTACATCTGCATTTAACGGGCCTGAAGTCATGGCATCGCTGAACTGGACTTTGACATTTGATTCCTTTGCTGGTGCAAGAGGATTATGATGGGTAAGTAACGATCACATGAATTGCTCCTGTATCAGTAACCAGATCTGAATAGGTTTGAGCAGAGGGATCAGGTGAATGTGGGGGTTTTCTTCTTATTGGATTCGGTGTTGCTCATTAGGGCAAATGTCATCACACCTTCGTCTGATACTTTTTGTTTATTGAGAGAACTAATAGAGCTGACTACTGGTATTGTTATTGTTATTGTTATTGTTTGGTATTAGTATTGACCGCTAGTATTGGCGGCAACCAGAATAAGTTTGGTCTGACTACATTCTGATCGTAAACATTGACATCTTTATTCTTAAAAATGCCTCCAATATCGTTGTTGTTATATGCTGTCTTGTTTACAGTTGCAGACGGAGATCCTCCTCCTGTCTTCTTTGTTGTTGTTAATGTTGTTGTATTTGATACCTTTGTAGTTGGTGTTGTTGGTGTTGTTGCTGATGTCTTATTATTATTAGTACGATTAGGACCATTATTATTAGGAACATTGCTAGCATTGACAGAGGAAGAGGAGCTATTCGTAGGAGCACAGCTCCACGAATATTATTTCCTTGTTAGGCTGTTGTTGTTGTCTGGATGTTGTTGTAATTGTTTTTGTCTTGCCTCTGCTATCTTTATGAGTTCATCCTTGTTAATTAAATAATGGAGGACCAACGCATTTGGATAAGAGAATGGATTTAAGGCCAATGATTTCCTGTTATAGGAATACCATTAACTGTAGCATTGAAAGAGCCTGCAAAACCACTGCCCACAAAATTCTTCCAGGATTTTGGCAACCTGAGTCCTTCATGCACAAAGATGTTCTGTTTCTGATTCTTGACAAATTCCAGTCAAAGGGCATCTGCCAGGTTATATTCTTCGTATTTGGATCAAACTTGAAATTGTTAATTTTGTCATAGTAAGATATGAGTGTAGTATTATATTTTTGACCATTGCTAGGATCAGCGATGTTGTTACGATAAACATCTCCTACACTAAGGTAGGAATCAAATTTTGGTGCTTGATCAGGGACGAAAATGATTTCTATCATTATCAATCGCAAAGATTTCTATGTGAATATGATATAGTCCTCCTCGATTGAGGACTGGACCTCTTAAGTTTATTGTACCACCAGGATCGGCAACCCATGCATTTTGAAATGGATCTCGTTCGCCATTAATTGTAACTTGCCCACCGGTAGTATTGACTGGCTCTATTTTTAGAGTCAATAAACCATTGTGAGCATGAAAAAAGTCCCTTAAAATTGGCTTGGTTCCCGGTCCCGCTTGAGCAGTGCCTTTAGTAACAGTAATATCGTATGTAACGTGTTGGATAGTCTCGTTAGTATTTGCATCAAATAGACGCATTTGGAGATATGTATTGCCTTTGGTATCAGTAGTTAGTATTGGAGGACTCACCTTTACAAAGAGACTCGCTTTTCTATTACCAACTGTAGCAGGAGGAAGATTTTCTTGAGTCAAGCCGTCAGCATATGCTTTCTGATTAAAATATTCAGATACAAATAAAGTGGTTGAGAATAAGAGTGCTGGAAAAAATAAGGCGGTAAAAATTGAAACACAACCACTTGAATGACTAAACAATAATACTAGTCTTTCTAACCCATATTTATTCATTATTCAATTCTTGGTCATCTTGATATAGATAGAAACCTCATCCCGGCTCCACAAACCCTTTAAGCGCTATACAGGTGAGACTAAAAAAAAGAATAGAATATAAGGGTTCAATATTCTGGAAAAGCAAGAAGCGAGAATTCGGAATGGAGATAAATTTCCATAGGGTACTAAATACGATTAGTAATAATGGCCTGAAATGGATAGATTTACCCAGGCCTACTCGTGAGGATATGGGATATCTCGAAAAAGCTTTCTCTTTTCATGATCTAAACCTAGAAGACTCGCTTTCGAAAACACAACTCCCAAAAATTGACAGATACAAAGATCATATGTTTATCATATTACATTTTCCAACCAAAGACAAGGAAAAAAATATGCCAAAGGTTAGTCAATTATCCATCTTCCTCGGTACCGATTATCTAGTTACAATTCACCAAGGTGAATTAGAACCGCTTATCGAGTTGTTTCAAGTCTGCTCAAAAGATGCCAAGCAACGCGAGAGTCTAATGGGCAAAACATCTGGTTATTTACTGCATACAATAATAGACGTGTTGGTTGACGACCTTTTTCACATTCTTATGAAGATCGAGGAAATTTGGATGAGATTGAAGAGGCAGTATTTGATGCCAAAATATCCGAAGCAAGAGAAATTTCGGTTCTGAGACGAGAGATAACTATCTTAAGACGAATAGTGTTGCCTCTAAGAAGGGTCGTCAGCGAATTGGCAAAGGATGTTCAACAATTTTCCAATGAAGATCTTACACGATATTTCTACGATGTAAAGGATCATATAGATAAGGTGCTTGAAACATTGGATGGATCAAGAGAAACTATAGAGATCTATAAGGACACCGATTTCATGCTAAGGCAGTGAGAAATCTAACAAAATTTTGTCCGTTCTTACGATTCTTTTTACGTTATCCATCCCAGTTACTGTAATCAGGACCTTCTATTGGATGAATGGTACATATTCCAGGTGATAACCAAACCGGGGCCTGGACCTTCTTGGGTCCCTACAGCACTTTTTTTATTCTCTTCTCGGCCACGATAATATCAACTGTACTTATGCTCCTATATTTCAGACACGTTGGATGGATTGGAGTCTCCTATAAATGGTCATCGTTTCATAAAAGGATGTTAACTCAACTATATCTCTGTCGGCTAGATAATGTGATAGGAAGGTACAAGGATTCTCCGATAGAGGAATGCTCGGCCATCTCGTCCTCATGTCACGGCCAATCATAAAATGTACATTCCTATCAAGACTTGGATTTCATTAGTTTAGTAGAGTAGTCATCATATTGCTCTAATTTGAATATACTAAATCTTTCCGCGATTTTTGACTTCATCGAAGGCGTAGTCAATGACTGATCAGAATCATTTTTACATATTATGTTTCAATAAGGGATAGTTTTCTTGCCCGAAACTAACAATACGGACTATTTAATCCCACTATCTAGTCGCTCGATAAACATCTCTAGTTTATCTCTAGGACAACCGCTCCGCATGCTTTGTCATGACCCCCTCCACTTCCTCCAATCTCTAATGCTACATCATTAACTAATCTACCTAGATGAGTTTTGCAATCCTTGGAACCACGGATTGAGATAACATATGACTTAATCTCATCTCTGAATTTAAAGACCATCGCAACTGGTTTTTCGGACGCACCCAAAACAAAATTGACTACCATGCTAGAAGCCAGATCCAAGTTGCTATGTGCATACGCGAGATTTTTACGCTTAACAATAGAGTCATGAAGTGATTTTACGCCCTCAGAAATCTTTTTCGCATATCTTTGAGCAATCAAAAAGCCTCCTTCAATCTCGTGTGGATATTTCATCTGAGACAAAACTTTTACCAAATTGTACAAGAATTCATCGTCATGCTGATTTGCAGAAATCATATAGGCCAATACTGTCGATTCAAGCATCAGAAATTGTCTATCATATCTAGACGTAATAGACGAGGCGATCGGTTTATCTTCCATATAGTCAGTTAGAGCACCAGGAGGAGCAAAGAATGATGCACGGGGATCGAGTCTTCTCTTAAATGTCTTGTAAATCTGGACGACTGTACACTCCTGAATCGAGTGAATCAATTTAACCCCAATTTTTTTTAATAGTTTAGATGTATCTTGACTTAGATCATGATGATCGATATATGTTACCCTGTAGCCGTTTGCAATGATTTTTTCGATACTTTCTATAAACCTTCTTTCAACTTTTCTATTCAATCCAAGGTCGCAAATAAACAACATTCCAGATCTACCGCTTCCATCAAATCCTGTTGTTAATTCGATAATTCGATTGAGCTTGGAAATAATATTGGCATAATCAACTAGCATAACCGATATCGCAGACTTATATGCAGCCGTAATCAATATAGAAGACGCTAAGCCATCCACATCTTCTTTATGGGAGAGACAAATGACCCTTGATTTTCTAGCATATCCAGATCTATCCGAACCATGTGCTGACACCGATCTTGAATGATTATCGGCCATTGTATTTGATGAACCCAAATAGACCATTATCTGTTGCTTTCGATCTGGACGTATATCACCCTAAATTTAATGTATCGTATACTCATATATCAAAAACAGTAAAACCAATCATGATCTACTTGAACTAATATTAACTCGATAGATTTTCAAGTCATACTAAATAATAAAAAAAGTTACACAGGATCAATCAACATGTGAATTCAGTGAATGCATACATCCTTTACGTATTCTAATGCATTATTAGCGACTAGCCAGCTATGTGGTATTCCACGTATTGCGGAATTAACAAACGACAACATGATATGTTATTCGTTCGAATAATACAGCTAATTTAGGTGCCTTGGGCTATTGGAAATGGCAGGCTGAACATCTCGCCGAAGCTTGATGCTTACACCTCCATCCCATCAACGCCATCTTCTATAGCCGCCCTCCTCCTTACGGAAGGCTGTCTTTTCTCGGGAAAGGCTTCCTCCTTAGATGCTTTCAGGAGTTATCCTAAGCAGCTTAGCTGCTCAGCGTGCCCTGTCGGACAGCTGATAAACCAGAGGCTGCGCTGCCCTGTTCCTCTCGTACTAGGGGCAACTTCCCCTCAGACAACCACGCCCCTGTCAGGCAGAGACCGACCTGTCTCACGACGGTCTAAACCCAGCTCACGTTCCCCTTTAATGGGCGAGCAGCCCCACCCTTGGCTCCTGCTACAGAACCAGGATGGGAAGAGCCGACATCGAGGTACCAAACCGCGGGGTCGATGGGAGCTCTCGCCCGCGACGAGCCTGTTATCCCTAGGGTAACTTTTCTGTCACCACCAGCCCCCAATAGTGGGGACATGATGGATCGCTAAGCCCGGCTTTCGCCTCTGAATTCCGTATCATTGGAAATCCAGTCAGACTGGCTTTTGGCTTTGCCCTCACCGGCGGAGTTCTGTCCCGCCTGAGCCAATCTTTGGGCCCCCTCGATACATTTTCAAGGGGGTGCCGCCCCAGCCGAACTGCCCACCTGCCAATGTCCCCGTAAAAACAGGTTAGCAATACAGTTACAAATGGCTGGTGTTACAATGGCGCCTCCATCAATCCCGGAGGATTGACTTCGAAGGCTCCCAGCTACGCTCTGCATTCGCAACCATATCGCAACAGCAGGCTGCAGTAAAGCTCCACAGGGTCTTCTCTCCCCGACAGAGGTTTGTGGACTGTTCGTCCACATTATGTGGCTTCACCGGGCTGCAGGCGGGGACAGCGGGGCCCTCGTTGTTCCATTCATGCACGTCGGAACTTACCCGACAAGGCATTTGGCTACCTTAAGAGAGTCAGAGTTACTCCCGGCGTTTAGCGGCCCTTAGCCCAGTTGAACCCAGGTTTTAGGTACCGCCACTGGCCAGGATACAGAGGCCATACTCATCCTTTCGGACTAGCGACCACCTGTGTTTTTATTAAACAGTCGGGACCCCCTTGTCACTGCGACCTGCAGCTCCTGCTCCTCGCAAAAGCTGCAGGCACTCCTTATACCATAGATACGGAGCTATTTTGCCGAGTTCCCTCGCCTTACGGTATGCCCGACAGACCTTAGACTGCTAATCTAGGGCACCAGTGTCGGATCTCGGTACGGTCTTGAAAGAATCTTCCTGTCCCTGCTTTCATTGTCTCCTGGATTTAAGCGAATCCTCCTTGCGGAGGACCATTCATACCTCGTCCTAGTTCTCGCCATTACGGCACTCCCCAAGACTCGAATACTTAGACAGAACGACGGTTCTGCTCGCCTTATCCGGAAGCCACAGGTCAGGTATTAACGATCTTACAAGGCACTGGAATATTAACCAGTTTCCCATTCGGACAATTCTGTTGAGGTTGTTCTTAGGACCGGCTAACTCCCGGCTGACGACGCATTGCCGGGAAACCCTTGCCCTTGCGGTCGCCGAGATTCTCACCCGGCTATGCTGTTACTGCCGCCAGGATCTGCAATAGTTAGATCAGTCCACTGGACTTCACAGCCCAGCTTCTACCCAATCACTACGCCCACCTACCACGCACCGGCATTACCGGTGGTCTAAAGTATCGGTAGTCTACTTGAGCCCCGTCCATTTTCGGGGCTTCCGAGCTCGGCAGGTGAGCTGTTACGCACTCTTTAAAGGATGGCTCGCTTCTGAGCCTACCTCCCTGCTGTCTCTGCTCGAAAACGCCCTTTTGTTTGACACTTAGCAGACATTTGGGGACCTTAACTTTAGTCTGGGTTGTCCCCCTTTCGGTTATGAGGCTTACCCCACATAAACCCGCCTCCTAGTTTCTAAGACGCTTGTACATTCGGAGTTCGAATGAATGGCGAGCCCTTTCGGACCCTTACCGTTCGATCGGTGCTCTACAGAACAAGCCATCTCCACTAAGGCAGGACTGCGATCCACTTCGGTGGGAACTAGCGATCACCGGACTAGATTGGTTTTTGACCCCTAATCCCAGATCAGGGGACCGATTTGCACGTCAGGACCCTTGCAGACCTCCAGTGAGCTTTCGCCCACCTTCGTCTTATCCAGGACTAGATCGTCCGGTTTCTAGCCTTACTGCTATGACTAAAGACCCTTTCAGATCCTTCGCCTCGCCAAAGCTGCGCGAATTTGGTTTCCCTTCGCCTCCCCTTTATTAGAGGTTAGGCTCGCCATAACAGCAATCTCCCTGGCCCGTGTTTCTAGACGGAACGTATAACTCTAGAAGGCTTAAGTCCCTTTCGGAACCTCTACCTAATTCCTTTCGAGCCATACACGTCTGTAACCGGTTGGTTTCAGGCACTTTTTACCCCCCTTCCGGGGTACTTTTCAACTTTCCCTCACGGTACTAGTATTCTATCGGTCTTGATGAATATTTAGCCTTAGATGCTACTTTCACCCATCATCACTGGCCACTGCCAAGGCCAGTTACTCTTGTTATAGCAGAATCCCATTTTCATACACTTACGGGGGTATCACCCTCTTTACCAGCACATTCCAGAGCACTTCAGTTCTGAAAACAGCATCCTATACGCTATAACACACCACATCTCTATTACGTTACCGAAACAGATTCAGTTTGGGCTAATCCGTTTTCGCTCGCCGCTACTAGCGGAATCTCAATTGATTTCTCTTCCTCGTCCTACTCAGATGCTTCACTTCGGACGGTTCGCCCTCCCAAGCGTAAGCAAGGGAGTGTAATAGAGAGATCTCATTCGGAAATCTTGGGATCTATGGTCGCATGCACCTACCCCAAGCTTATCGCAGCTTGCCACGTCCTTCCTCACTTATCAAGCCGAGTCATCCTCCAACCGGCGTCTTCGCACCAGTTTGTCGCCTTCATAGATACAGATAGTCAGTCATGAAAAATTACGCGAACATATGTAAAGCAATCTTTTTTTTATTTATTTATTTACCACTTAAAAACTTCTGTCGTTATTGCTAGATTATCTTTTCTAGCAATAATATGTGGCGTGATTTCTTGTTGTTGATCCTATACATGACGCTCATTGTAAACTTACGCTTACTACATCCTTCATCCCTTGTCATATAACAAGGAATTGCATCAATTTCTTTAGCGCTACTTCTTTTTCTTTAGCGCTACTTCTTTGCATTTTGATCATATAAATGATGATCATCATCATCATCATTCATAGTTTGGTTGATTGATCACATCACATCAATCACAACCCTTTACACAAAGTAGTCCGGCCTCATTCAAAGGAGGTGATCCGGCCGCAGGTTCCCCTACGGCCACCTTGTTACGACTTCTCCCTCGTTGCTGACCCCAGGTTCGATAGTGCCAATGAGGCACCACCTCGCCAAGAACCAACTTCGATGAAGCGACGGGCGGTGTGTGCAAGGAGCAGGGACGTATTCACCGCGCGATGATGACACGCGGTTACTAGGGATTCCATATTCATGAGGGCGAGTTTCAGCCCTCAATCATAACTGGGGTAAGGTTTGGGGATTGTCTCCTCTTTTCAGAATCGAAACCCATTGTCCTTACCATTGCAGCCCGCGTGTGGCCCGAGGGTTTCGGGGCATACTGACCTGCCGTAGCCCCCTCCTTCCTCCGCCTCAGCGGCGGCGGTCCCTCTAATTAGCCCCACTACTCCTGAGAGTAATGGTAGCAACTAGAGGCAGGGATCTCGCTCGTTACCTGACTTAACAGGACACCTCACGGCACGAGCTGGCGACGGCCATGCACCTCCTCTCAGCTTGTCTGGTAAAGTCTTCAGCTTGACCTTCATTCTGCTGTCGCCCCCGGTAAGATTCCCGGCGTTGACTCCAATTGAACCGCAGGCTTCACCCCTTGTGGTGCTCCCCCGCCAATTCCTTTAAGTTTCAGTCTTGCGACCGTACTCCCCAGGCGGCAGACTTAACGGCTTCCCTGCGGCACTGGGTTGGCACAAGGCCAGCCCATCACCGAGTCTGCATCGTTTACAGCTGGGACTACCCGGGTATCTAATCCGGTTTGCTCCCCCAGCTTTCATCCCTCACCGTCGAGCGCGTTCTGGCAAGCCGCCTTCGCCACTGGTGGTCTTCAATGGATCAGTGGATTTTACCCCTACCCAATGAGTACCGCTTGCCTCTCCCGCCTCCTAGCGCTGTAGTATCCTCCGCAGCCCAACTGTTGAGCAGGTGGATTTAACGGAAGACTTGCAGTACCGGCTACGGATGCTTTAGGCCCAATAATCGTCCCGACCACTCGGGGTGCTGGTATTACCGCGGCGGCTGACACCAGACTTGCCCACCCCTTATTCTGCACCATTTTTAGAGGTGCCAAAAGATCCCCTTAGCGGGAATCACTCAGAGTAACCCTGTCAAGCTTTCGCCTATTGCAGAGATTTCGCGCCTGCTGCGCCCCATAGGGCCTGGGCCCTTGTCTCAGTGCCCATCTCCGGGCTCCTCCTCTCAGAGCCCGTACCGGTTACAGGTTTGGTGGGCCATTACCTCACCAACAGCCTGATCGGCCGCAGTCCAATCCAGAGGCCATATAGATTTCAGCCATAAACCATTCCAGAAATCATGACCTATCGCGGTTTATCCTCAGTTTCCCGAGGTTATCCACGTCCTCTGGGCATGTTGACTACGTGTTACTGAGCCGTTCGCCACGTATTTCTACGTTGACTCGCATGGCTTAGTCCCACTCTGATAGCAGTCGGGTCCGGCAGGATCAACCGGAGTCAATCCATTTATTTTCTATATAAAGTAAAGAGTACGGCCGGACAACTTGTTATTGTGCGGGTCGTGTATTGATGTGACCATTGTCAGATTCAATAATCTTAATATTGAATCTCCATGTTATGAGCGCAACTGGAGGTCGGTGAATCACGAAATGGCACTATGACCACAATCATCCCGACGCCGCCTTTTATAGTTACGTTCTAAAAATCACCCAACAAATTTAAAATATAAATCTTCCTAAAAGCGAGGACAATCAACATTGTCAGACTAATATCGCGAACTCGTACAAAGAAAATTATACTGTGTTTTTTAATTATACTTCCCTAGTTATATAAAATTTTAAATTTCAACAAACAAATAAAAGAAATTAAACTCTTGACTCTAGAATATGGAATATGATGAGTATGTAAAAATATATGAAAGAAAAACTAAAAAATCAAAATCTCTCTATCTGAGATCTTCTAATGTCTTTCCACGTGGTGTAAGTCATAATATTCGCTTTTTCGAACCTTATCCTTTCTTTAGCAAGGAGGCAAAAGGTAAGTCCATCGTTGACATTGATGATAATAAATATACGGATTATTGGATGGGACATTGGGCATTAATTCTGGGTCATTCTCCAAATATAGTATCCAAATCGCTTTTGAAACAAATCACAAAGGGTACGCTATATGGTACGGCAAATGAGTTAAGTGTCGATCTAGGAGAAATTATTCAAAAACTTATGCCGAGAGCAGAGTATATTCGCTTTTCAACTACCGGTTCTGAGGCTACAATGTATGCTGTGCGCCTTGCAAGAGCAAAAACTAGCAAAAGAATAATTGCTAAAATTGAAGGCGGATGGCACGGTTATAATACTTCATTGATGCACGCTGTAAACTATCCGTTTGATATCCGAGAAGGATCTGGGTTAATACAAGACGAAGAGCAGTTTATAAAAGCAATACCATTCAACGATCTTCAAGAATCTTTGAAGATTCTTGAATCTATCAAAGATGATTTGGCCGGCATTATTGTAGAACCTGTTCTTGGTGGCGCCGGATGTATCCCTCCTGTGGATGGATTCCTACAAGGCCTTCAGGAATTCGCAAAAAAAAATGATAACTTATTCATCCTAGATGAAATTGTAACCGGTTTCAGATTATCAATTCATGGAGCTTCAAGTATTTATAAATTGGAACCTGATATATTCACGCTAGGTAAGATCGTAGGAGGAGGATTGCCTATCGGAGTCGTATGTGGAGACAAAGATATAATGGCCCTTGCAGATCCAATAATGAAGGATAAGGAATATTGTTGTGCTATAGGAGGAGGCACTTTTTCGGCGAATCCAGTTACTATGACCGCAGGTCTTACAACTATCAATTATCTAAAAATGAATAAAGATAGCATATATCCCAAGATTGATAATCTGGGAAACGAAGTGAGAAGAGGTCTTAATAAGATTTTTTCAGATGCGAAAATCAATGTCCAAGTAACAGGTACCGGATCTCTCTTCCAAGTTCATTTTCTAAATGAACTAGTTACTAGCATAACTAATTCAAAAGATGTGACTCTCTCTAACAGAGAATTGTCAAAAAAATACAGTTTGGCCCTAATGGCTAATCATGGAATATTCTTTCTTCCCTTAAAAATGGGAGCATTATCAGAAGCTCATAATGGATATGATGTGAAAAAATTGCTGTCAGCCACAAAATCTTTATTGGATTTAGGATTCTTATAAAATCCTGCATAATATACTTCATTATTTAGAATGAAAATATACTTAACTTTGTTATGTAGATCGTTGAGTCCGTATTATGCATTGAGGTTATGAGATTTTATAACTGATTTGTTGCTTGTCAGGTCAAGGTTTGTGAACTTCTTAATCCTGCATAAACGATTTCTAGATTGTCCACTATTAAAGAAGCAAAATATTACATGTTAACGTTCTCGCAGTAATATACTCTTAATATTTAACCTGGACAAATGATTAAAGGATGGTAGAATTCTACGGATGGTGTATAGTAATTGATAGAAACAGTAGAGCCTAAGCTGATTGAGTCTTTGAATCTTATCCAAAGAAATTCCAAAAATCGTTTCCATTCACCCAAGATCTCAAAGTCCTTTGAACCTGAAAGAATCAATGGACTCAATTGTAGCAAAAAGAAAGTATGGATTGAAGCGTACGGATGTTCTGCAAGCATGGCAGACTCTGAGATGATGTCAGGATTATTAAAGGCGGATGGGTATGAAATGGCAACCTGCGAAAATGAATCCTCTCTGAATATCATCGTAACCTGTTCAGTAAAGGATGTAACTCAACACAGAATGCTGCATAGAATTGATAAGCTTTCTAAGTCAGTCAAACCATTGATCATAGCGGGATGTTTAGCAAAGACCGAAAGACCAAGAATAGAATCACTTAATTCCTATGCAAGCATACTTGGACCTCATTCAATTGATAGGACTATCGATGTAGTACATTCTGCTTTTATGGGTAAAAAAGCTGTATTTGTTGAAGACTCTTCTTTAGAAAAAATAAATCTTCCAAGAATACGAATTAATCCTATAATTAGCATAATTGAAATAGCAAGTGGCTGTATGAGCGAATGTTCATTCTGCCAAACTAAACTTGCAAAGGGGAGGCTTCGGAGTTATCGCATAGGTGAGATATTAAGACAGATGCGTAGCGATATCGCCGACGGCTGCAAAGAAATATGGCTTTCATCTACTGACAACGGCTGCTATGGTAAGGACATAGGATCAGACCTGGTACATCTACTACGATCATGTTGTCTCATTGAAGGTGATTATAAAATTAGAGTTGGAATGATGAACCCAATGTACCTTCCATGTATGCTAAAGGAAATGATAGAGGTATTTTCAGCAAACGACAAAATCTTTAAGTTTTTACATATCCCTGTCCAGAGCGGTAGCGACAGAATTCTTAGGAAAATGAAGAGAGGGCACACCGTAAAGACTTATCGTAACATAGTTAGAGCTTTTAGAAAAGCGTTTCCAGAAATAACCATCGCAACTGATGTTATCATTGGTTTTCCTACAGAGACAAATGAAGACTTTTTAAAAACAATAGATTTACTAAAAGAGACAGAACCTGATATTGTAAATTCTTCAAAATATAGCAGTCGTTCTGGGACAGAAGCCTGCAAACTTAAACAGGTTGATTCACATATAGTAAAGCAGAGAAGTGAACAGATCCACAAACTGATAAAGGAAATTGGTGCAAAGCGTAATTCGATTTGGAAGGGTTGGAGAGGAACCGTAACCATAGATGAAATTAATGGAAGAAACATACAAGGTAGAAACTATGCATACAAGCCTGTTTTATTATCAACAGAATGTCTAATTTCATATGAAGCTGCAAATGTTAAGCCGCATCTAGGAGGAGAAATTCAAGTCGAGATTTCTAGCTATTCCGCCTATTCATTAACTGCTGGCATTATTAATTTCAACAGTGAGAAGTAAATCAACTTTTTTACGCAATTGCATGTTTATATTTGATTAATAACATTTTTAACTAATATTAATACATACAATGAAGGATTGTGATTATGAAAGATAATTACTTGCAAATAAGACAACCCGTATTAATGGTTGGCATAGGAGGTGCCGGCAGCAAGATTGCAATTATCGCAAGTAAAATATTAGCTTGCAAATGCGTCTTAATTAGTAATGATAAAAACGATCTCGATGGAAATTGTCAGAGTCTCTTAATTGATTCCAATTCATGGGTAAATCCTTCAAGTTACAAGATACGATCTTTTGCCCAGTCTTCAAATAAGGAAATCAAAGCAACGATTGATGGATTTAAAACAATAATCGTCATCACAAATCTGGCTGGCCGCAGCGGAACCGCAATGTCTCCTGTAGTATCTAGTATAGCTAAACATACAGGGGCGACCTCAATAATCTTATTTGCAATAATGCCTTTCGGATTTGAGAAAGATAGAATATTTCATGCTGGCGTATCCCTAAAGCGACTTCGGGATATTGCAGATGCGACAATAGTAATAGATAATGATAGTTTATTACAAAATAATCCTGAGCTAACACCGAAGGAATGTTATAGAATCACTAATAGCGCAATTTGTGAAGTTATTTCATTAATTTCAGAGGGACATATTCATTCCAGTTTGAACTTATTGTTTGCAGATAAAAAAGAAAATGGATCTGTCGAATCGTCTGTAAAGGATTCACTCGAAATGTTGTGTGACAATGTCGCTCCAAATTCAGTAAAAAGAGCATTGCTGTATGTTATGGGAGGTGAAAATGTACCCATAGCCAAACTTAATTTTATCGCTAACACCGTACAAGAAATTTTCAAAGAAGAGAAAACTCCGGAAGTGATTTTGGCGATGTCTAATTCAGAGAGGATAAAGGTCCATTTAATGGCTGAAGTTCAAGAAACAACAAGATTTGATAGATATGATCCTCTTTCAGAGATTATTCCAAAACAAAACATATTGGATTGGGAAGAGATGGATTCTTCTCCAGACATAGAAATGATTATTCCAAACCTCGAGTAAATGAATAAGTACCGTTTCCACGGGTTCTGATCTCAGGCGTATTTACACTCTATACCTTAGTACATTTACTGTTGCTGGTCATATCATAATATATTTAGAGATTATTTTAATTTAAATGAGGGTAAAATATTATGCCTCCCTTCATCGACAAATACCTTGAATTGTCAAATTAAGGATAAGCTATATCAAGGACAATAACAGGATATAAAAAGTGGTCAAACCTTGCGTTTATGTAGCATTTTTTTATCTTCAATCAGTCAGTAGTATTATTTTCTTCTGATTCGATTCTCTTTTACTTTTTATTCTGCGATTCATTAAACGAATCAGGTTCATTAGATTCAGTATCGGGTTCGGTTTTTATTGCTTCTTCGTATGAAGAAACTATAACCATCCCATCTTCATCTTTTACCATCTTTACACGCACTTTCCTTGGAGGATTGGTTTTGCCCCTTTTCCAAATTTGCCGGTTCAAATCCTGGTCAATTTTTATTTCTTCACTCTTCATGTGTTTTTTTGCAAACTCCTTGATCATATTGATAACTCTATCCGTTCTCTTGTATTGTGGAGTTATCCAAGCTTTTCCTAAATTAATTGTGTATACACGAGTTAGATTTTCTTCTATTTCTGACATTTTTGTTACAACACCTCGATTTATCCTACATTTACATCTGATCTACGCCATAGTCTTCGCTTTGGATTAGTCCTTACATGTCTGTGTGTTCTGATTATTATCCAGGCTGGCACCGGTCTATTCTGTCTAGTGCGTTTTACCAGTCGTTTCTTTGTAGACGTTTTCTTTCGGGCAGCCATACATTGGATCACTATTTAGACTTATTTTTAAGTGTTAGTCTAGTTCAAAACAAGATATTAGCGATATTGCTAGTACATAGCTAGAACCAGTACATGTATCAAGATTATTTAAGACCTACCCTAGGCTTATCTATTATAGTTTCGTCATAGATTAAATATATTCAACATTATTCTTCATCATGACATAATCTTCATCCTTCAGACCTTTTATAGGGTACATTAATTTTAGAGATTGAATTCTCTTGTCAAAGATGCTACCAAATTCACTCTTAATTGTTTTTATATCCGTAATTTTTTAATACTATTAGAAAACATTTAGTTCAAACATAAAATATCGAAAATACGAAAGCGATATTGATGACAAACGTTAAAAAATTAAACTATTATCTAGTTAATACACATTCTGTTGTTGCCTTACTACTAACACTCGTAAAATTAATAATAATTTATGCAATCTACAATAGTTAATGAAAAATACTTATGGGACGATGAACTTAAATAATTGTTCAATAAAATACAAAAAAAGCCCCTTACCATCTTCCCTTTTAGGGAATAATTAACTAGTAGTCGGTTCGGTGGCAGTGGTTGAAGATGAAGTAGCTGTTGCACTGTCTACTATTTCAGCTGTAGCGAATCTGTTTCCTACTTGAACTACACGAATCTTTGCGTTTTGTCCTACCTTGCCGTTTTTAACAAAGATTACAAATCCTTGTATCCGTGCGATACCGTCTCCCTTTCGACTTACTTCTGTGATCTGTACATCATATTCTTTACCTGTTTCAACTGGTTTTGGTCCAAAGTTGTCGTTTCTTCTGAATCCTCCGTAACTCATTCTTAATACCTTGATCCAAGACTGATAATAGCCCTATATAAACTGTCAAAAAATAACTTATTAGCTGATGCGTTTTCACCACAATCATTTTATTTACTTGTACTGTTTGATCTCAATGTATTAGAGATTAGTACTCATGTTCCAATTCTTAAATTATCATCACATATTGAGCGTAGGCACTCCACTGCAGAAAGAATGGCAAGGTAACTTGTCTTGGGGTTACTTGGACTAGGCGTGTTTCGAACAACAATATTGATTTCACCGAATTTTCCATTTGCAAGGATTTCATGTTGATTTACTGAAGCGTTCGGATCTGCTATAATTTTGACTTTTGTTTCGTCCATACCTACTCCCGCCAAGCTTAGAACGGCTGCAACATTAACGTTTGCAGGAAAATTTTTTACAGCATCTCTTGCTGTTCCTTCATAGATTAACGTTTTGTGAGTTATTGTCTCTAGTTTATTTCTTGTTTTTTCAAAAAAAGGCGCACCTGCTAAAGCCTTTGGATTTTTTGTCGTAGTAATTGTCACAGAGTTTAATAAATGCTTAACACTCCGAATAGCATCAATTCCTGCTACAGCGCCGCTAGGAACATAAATATGAACTTCCTTTTTAGAAGCAATATCTAATAATTCATGAAGAAGGTTAGCTTCTGCAAGAGCACCGATGCTCATTATAATCAAATCTTTACCAGATTGAATTATAATTTTCGCAAATTTTCTCACCGCGTCTTGGGAAGCGGCTTCAATTATTATATCTGCATTTGCAAAGGCAGGAGAAGAAATGAATTGGGAGAAATTGGAAAATGTTTTTGTATTATTATTTTGTAATTTTGATTTTAATTCAACCACTACATTCTCAACCTCATCATAAAGCGATACCAATGCCGCTTTCTTTATCTTACCACTATCAATAACAAGAGCAAGTTCACTACCTATTGTTCCACAGCCTATGAGTCCAACATTCCTAAACAATTTGTTATCATATAGATCTATTAGATATTATGATATTAAGTTGCCTGGAAACTATTCAGCCAGATAAAAATAATACGATTTCAAAATTTTCCAGGCTACGACTCTATAATATCCAAAATAATTTGAAAACGAATTCATAGAAAAGCGGTTATACTCTCAAGTAGCTATCCCAATACGTGTATACAAGACAAAATCAAGCCGCTTTCATGGCGCGTAGCTATCTTCTACCACGCCGTTCTGGTTTTTTCTGTCCAGGGGGCCTTCTTTTCTCAAAACGTTTAATAAAATTGTTCTTGTTACGCGATTTCGAAACGAGACTAGATCTAGGCCTACCTTGGATTTTTGGTGTCTGACCTCTCACTTTACCAGCCTTGGTTAATGATCCATGTGTTGGCATATATTTCGCTCACTAACATTGTGTTTGCGTGTTTTATATATGTATTACTAGAATAGTGATTAATAAATGCATATTTGCTCTTACTGGATAGTGTTTTATGAATGGTCATCTCATGTGGCAAGTATTGCCCAAAATCTTGATAGTGAAGGCAAAGCTGTCCTCGATTGTACTACTTTAAATGTAGTAGCAAGGATCTAGTAATTGTTATCAATCTAAAATGATGCTACAAGATAGAACTTACGCAAAGGAGATTATTGCTTTAAAGAAAGAAAAGAATGCGATTGTGCTTGCACACAATTATCAGTTGCCGGAAGTACAGGATGTAGCAGATTTTATAGGAGATTCACTAGCACTTTCAAGACATGCTGCGGATACAGACGCTGAGAATATTGTCTTCTGCGGCGTACATTTTATGGCTGAAACTGCTTCGATTATCTGTCCAGATAAAAAAGTCTTTATTCCTGATTTAGAAGCCGGTTGTTCTCTATCCTCCACTATTAATGCCGAGGAGCTAAAACTATGGATTAAAGAGCATCCAAATGCCATAGTTGTTAGTTATGTTAACACTACTGCTGAAGTAAAGGCATTATCAGATTACTGTTGCACTTCTTCAAATGCTGTTAAAATAGTTAGCAGCATTCCAAAAGATAAAGAAATTTTATTTTTGCCTGATATGTTTCTTGGCTCGTACGTTGCTGATGTGACCAAAAGAAGGAACATGTTTATTTGGCCTGGAGAATGTCATGTCCACGCGGGAATCAAGGCGGAAGATATTAATAAAATGCTTACAACTTTCAAAGATGCAGATTTTTTAATTCATCCAGAATGCAGTTGTACGTCATCGGCGCTATACCATATGTCAACAGGTGAATTGATAAAATCTGGTTACATTTTATCGACCGAAGGGATGATGAATCATGCCAAAAAATCTACTTCAAGTCAATTTGTAATTGCTACAGAGACAGGAATTCTCCATAGAATGATTAAAGAGAATCCTGATAAAACATTCATTCCAATAAAAAATGACGCAGTTTGTAAGTATATGAAAAAGATCAATCTAAACAAGGTTCATAATTCTCTAGTCAATAATATATATGAAGTTAAGGTTCCCTCCAAAATAGCAGAAAAAGCAAGAATAGCTATTGAACGTATGTTGAAACTATCATGAAGGGTTACTACTAGACAGGCTTTTCACTGAAACTTGGCCTCTTCAAATGCATTCCAACACCACCTCCAGCGATAAGCAGAAGAGCAACCTTTATTCTTATTAATAGGCGATCTAATACAATTTGTTTTATATCTTATAGCCTTTATATTATTTCTAGACTAAAATCGATGGCCTGTGAAGAATGAGTAAGGAATCCAATGGAGATGATGTCAGGTAGTTCTTTTGCATAGTCTCGTATGTTCCGTATGTTTATTCCTCCTGAGATTTCTAGCTTTAACTTTTTTCGAAGTCCCATTCTTGAAATTTCTTTCATTGTTTTAGCTGCTTCCGCTGGAGGAAAGTTGTCAAGCATGACAATATCTACCCCAGCAGTTATGGCTTCAATAACTTCATTGAAATTCTTACACTCACATTCTATGGCTAGTGAGGAGCCTACCTTCTCTTTTGCTATTTCTACAGATTTTCTTACGGAGCCCGTAATTGCAAGATGATTATCCTTTATCAAGACCATGTCATCCAACCGTATTCTATGGCTGTCTCCTCCACCTATTGTCACAGCTTTTTTATCGAAATATCTTAAACCTGGTGCTGTTTTCCGAGTGCTGGCAACTGTAACAGAATAGGTCAAATCTTCAATTACGTCCCTAATGAATCTGGTCTCGGATGCGATACCACTCATTCTCATTAACAAGTTTAAGGCTGTTCTCTCGCCCTTTAGAATAGAACGTGTCTTTCCTTCTATTGTCATTACAAGCGTGCCATTTTGAACCCAAAATCCATCAGAAACCAAAGTTTTTGTATTGCAGCCACAAAGATCAAATACTAAAGCCGCTTCTTCAAGACCACATACGACTGCTGGCTTATTATTTTTACATACGATCTGTGCTTCACTATCTATATCGGCTGGAATAAGGCAATTAGTGGTAACGTCGCCACTCCCGATGTCTTCACGCAAGAACATTATGAGAGATTCTCTAACATTCAGAAACTCCCGTAAATTCTTCATTGTAATTATGAGACTTTAAGTGCATACTTATGAGGAGTAGTAATCTCAAGGGTGTTCGCTATCTGCGATTTCAACGGATCAAAGACAAGAATTATTCCGGACCAGTCTGGAGTGAGATCAGACGACTTACATACTGGACAAACCTTCCCGATGGTTATCGCCTTGCATTTTTTACACGCAACCTCTTTGGGCACTATTATTTACCTCCTCCTTTCTTCTCTTTTACTGGCGAAGGAGTAGTAGGCTGATTAGCCTTCTTTACCTCCTGCTCTATCCATTCACTTGCACCAAGAAAAGGTTGGCGACAGGTTATACCAATTTTTCCCATAGCTGCTCCTTTTCCCAGACTTATAGCTGTAACTCTCGCTCTTATTCTCGAACCTATTTTTAATGTTTTTGCCGATTGGTTAGCTATAATTACACCTTGTTTCACATCGCTCTTCAAATAATCATCAGTTATTTGTGATAAATGAAGCAGAGCATCAGTCGGCCCGATCCTGACGAAGGCTCCAAAGTCTGTGATCTCTACGACCTCGCCTTCAACTACTTCTTGCAATTTTGGAAAAAAAGTTAATGCCTTGAAGTTAACTTTATGATAAGTCGCACCATCGCCAGCTAGTAGTTTACCTATCCCATTAGCTGTAGCATCAATAATCATAATAATATAACCTATATCTGGACTTATCATGCTCTCGTATTTTTCCTTTAGTATTCCAATAGCTGTATTCTTTAGAGAATCAGTTAATCTATTTGGTGGAATTCGTACAACGTCACTCATATGTACTATCGAAAACATAATGTATGTAGGCTGTTGATCGAAACATCAATTTATGAACCTTTTGATTAGAATAACGATAGCTTGATAGAACTCACTGCTCTATGTGTATAATATTTCAAACTTCATCGAGGATTCAGTTACTTCAAAACTAGCATCTTTTCCTATAGTATTTTTTAAAGTAGATCGAAGATATCCTTCAAAGAATTTGGAACCTTTTCGTCCTAGTCGATGTCGTATCACGATAATCCTGCTACCTGATTGTGAAATTTCATCATATGTTCCTAAATGACCATATCTGCAAATAATTTTTTCTATATATTCTAAGACTGACTTTTCAGTCAAATCCTTCTTCCAAAACATTATTGTATCAATTGGAACTGTTTCGCCAAGTTTCATGCCAAGGTTGTAGAGACTTTCTTCATTACTACATTCAAGTAATGAAGTCAAGAATTCACGATTTACGACAATCATATCAATTTTCGATAAATACCGAGTAAATTCTGTATATCCTCTCAAGATAATTCCCACTAGGGCGTTTACTGATATACCCATTCTTTCCGCTTCCTCATCTAATATTTTTGAATATTCCACATCAAATCTAAAAGACCTTGTTGAGGTAGTTGAAAGACTATTAGAAGACAATTTAGGCGGCATCTCAGACTATTATTATTTCTACCAGTTAAATATATTGTGTTATCTTGAGTTTTTTTGTACTTTAAATGGTGACAAGTTGTTAGTTATGACAAAGGAGTACACCTATCGCTTATATTTATTCTACAGATTGTATTACTAATGAAAATGTCACCAAGTAACATTAACCGTTCGCTACAAGTTGAACCAAAATCCGATAAGGGTAACGATGTTTGTTCATTGTGTAATAGTACGGCAACCGTTTTTGATGCCGAGACTAGTGAGATCGTTTGTAGTACCTGTGGCGTAGTCATCCATGACAATATAGAATCGTTAGGACCAGAATGGAGAGTTTACTCGGGTGATGATATTGAAAGTAAAAGTAGGACTGGAATGCCAACTTCCTTAGCATTTCACGACATGGGTCTATCTACTTTCATATCGTATTCTAATATAGACGCAAATGGCGCTGCCATTAGCCCAGAACAAATGAGCAAGGTACAGCGAATGCGCAGATGGAACAAGATTTCGAGTAATAATAGGAGCTACCATAGAAACCTAAAAAATGCTTTTGCCATTATGGGAACAGTTAAGGACAAATTGTCATTAAATGAGGCGTTGATAGAAAAATCGGCATACAACTATCGTAAAGCGCTTGACAAACGTATCATTAAAGGCCGATCAATCCGAGCGTTAGTTGTCGCATCAGTTTATGCAGCATGTAGGGAGCTAAACATTCCTAGAACCCTTGACGAGATCGCTGAAACAGCAAACACTGACTCAATTTTTGCAGGAAAATGTTATCGTCTATTGGTAAGGCATTTGAAACTTCACCTCCCCGTCATCGACTCTAGCGTATATCTTGCGAAAATAGCGAGCAAGGCTAGAGTAAGTGAAAAGACATATCGGAGGGCACTTGAAATGTTAACCACTATTAAAGAAAATCCTGTCTCACATGGCAAAGATCCCAATGCACTCGCAGTTGCAGTGTTATACGCCGCATGCCTCAAAGAAGACGAGAAGGTTAGTCAAGCACAGATAGCCGTAGCAGGAGACACAAGCATCGTTACTCTAAGGAAAAGATTCCAAGACGTAAGGAAAATTTTTTCTTGACAATCTATTATTTTCTAGAACAGGCCGTTTTAATATATTATAGGTGAATGATTTAAATACAGTGAAAACAAATTTTTAAGGATGGTTACGGTCGACCAAGTTTTTGGTGCTTTAAAGAAGGTTATAGACCCAGAACTGCATAAAGACGTCGTATCTATGGGTATGATAAAGGACGTTATAATAAATAATGGTATGGTTGCATTCACACTTGAGCTAACCACTCCTGCTTGCCCATTTAACAGCGATATAGAACAGGATGTTAGGAATGCAGTAGCCAGTTTAGGAATTGAGAATCTTAATTTAAAGGTAACAGCACGCGTAATGGAGGGTCGCGCTATATCAATGGACGAATTATTACCTGGCGTCAAGAATATTTTAGCAGTAGCCAGTGGAAAGGGTGGAGTAGGAAAGACAACTGTAGCCGTGAATTTGGCTCTTGTATTATCGAAGACCGGTGCAAAGGTAGGATTATTAGATGCTGATGTATATGGCCCAAGTGTACCATTAATGTTAGGATTAAAGGAATCACCGCAAGTAATTAATAATAAAATCCAACCACCTATAATGTCAGGTGTCAAAGTAATATCCATGGGATTTTTCTACGAGCAGTCGCAGCAGGCAGGAATTTACAGAGGGCCTATTGTATCAGGGATAGTCAAGCAATTTCTTACAGATGTAAATTGGGGAGATCTGGACTATTTAATTATTGACTTACCACCGGGTACTGGAGATGCTCCATTGACAATGGCACAAACGATTCCAATTACAGGCATATTGATTGTAACAACTCCTCAAGAAGTGGCAATGAACGTCGCCGTCAAGGCCGTTGGCATGTTCAATAAATTAAATATTCCTATCGTTGGTGTTATCGAAAACATGAGTTACTTGCAGTGTCCTCATTGCAACGAACATATTCACATATTTGGAAAGGGAGGTGGTCAGAGAGTAAGCGAGCAATTCAATATACCTTTTATTGGCGAAATCCCCCTTCATACACATATCATGGAAGGCAGCGATCATGGAAAACCTATTACAATATCTGAACCTGATTCTATGCAATCTCATGCATTTATCAACGTCGCCAAGACAGTGGCAGGACGAATAAGTGTAATTGCCACAGAGATGAATGCAGAGGAAAAAAATGAAGCAGAATTTGACCAAATGCAATCTCATAATGCCTCTCACGCCTGAATGTATCCGAATTTTAAAAGAACCTTTTGGAGATCTCATTCTTGATAAAAACATCACCAAAAGCAGACTAGATGCAATATTAAAAAATGCTAAGAAAATAATATCTGTAGGTGATGCTACGACTGAACGTTTAATTTCCTTCGACATAATACCACACGTTTCAGTTATTGACGGTAAAGAAAGACGCATAAAAAGGGCTACTAGCAATAATTCATCCTCGAAGGGGGATCAAGTAGAGAAGATCATATTCAAAGAATTCAAATGTTCTAATCAAGCAGGAACTATTTCAAAGAATGCAGTTGATGTGCTAGAAGATGCGTTGAGTATGTCTTCCAATGTAAGAATCATAGTTGAAGGAGAAGAGGATTTACTAGCCTTGCCACTTTTCTTAATTGTCCCACAGGGATCTATTCTGCTGTATGGACAACCCTCTGAAGGTTTGGTTGTAGTAAAAATCAATTCGAAAGTCCGGAAGAAGGCTAAAGATTTAATGGATAGAATAGGAATGGACTAAATTCAGGGTATGATGATGTGGTGGCTGTATGATTTCCTAATAGAAAAATGATTAGTTTATACCAAATATCTGACCCTACCTTCGTAGTGTGCATAAAATAGTAATATCCAGTATATAGGAACTCAAATAACGTTCGCCTTAAAGAGCACAATTTTTGTTGCGTTAAATTAAAAGGTCTCTTCTTTATTGGAATGCTCAACAGACAAGTTGAACAAATTTACGACATTTTTTCGTTGAATGAATTTAAGGATCAAGTCTAGAAAAAAATTGTGTGATATTAAAAAATGAAATGTTCTTAGTTTGACTACGTGTTGCAGCCGCATCCGTCATTATGAGGATCACTTGTTTTGATATTGTATGTTATCATACACTCATCACATATGCTTCTATCATCATTAATCACAGTATTGCAGAAAGAACAAGATCTATTTGCATTAAATGACTCCATTGATACACCAAGCTAGAAATTATTTTTAAACCTTTTGCGTCTGTGTATTCTTTTGGCTCTTATTTAAAGCCTATTCTGGGAACTTATGACAGTCACAGAGACATTTTGTCATCTTAACGTCAAATGAACAGTCATGGTTAAATCCACAGCTATCATCCACTGGCCATTCACCTGGACAATCAATATGCCTTCCGCGCTTGCAAAAGAACGTCAAATTCAATACTATTCAAATATAGATTTAACAATTTAATTTTTTGTGTTGTCATATCTGTCTGTTTTCTTTTAAGAAACTTTTATAATAATTATTTCATATGTTTATTATATGTAGATTTCTATAAAAATGATCTCAACCAATTTTTCATATGTTCTAGTCAAAGGTTTGTTTTGCGCATATGATAGATAATCATTGTCAAAATATTCTGATTTCTGTCATATTGCATTGTTAATCAATAATGCTTTTTTCACATGATGAATATAGAGATGACCGATTCTTAATTTTATGTTTAATTTCAATCCATAGTCCCACTAATTCAGTACCATGTTTACTTATGGTTTCATTCAATATTAAATTAAAAAGATACTACTATGTAGAGATACATTCTACATTCTATGAATAGTATAAATATATGAAGAAAAACTAGGTGTCAAGCGCACTGGTTACTTAAGCCATCACTTCCTTCTTATGATAGCCAACAAAAAATTAAACCAATTTCTAATATGTTTTGTTGTTTATCAATTGATATTAACCTTGGACTTTAATTTCTAATACTGGTAGAACTGATATAAATGTTCGTAGCTTAAAGTGAAAATTATCATATTACTTTTTTTATATTGTTGCAATCTACTACTACTCAACCCTCACTTGGCATTTCGATCGTAGCCATGCTCTATCGCTAGATTTAAGGAAATTACACTAATTTGCGAAATTGTTCATTGGTTATATCACCATTGGCTAGCCTCAGCTTTAGGAAATCAATGAGTTGCTGTTGATTGATTTAATGATACGTTTTTATTATTCAAATTGCTATTGTTTTTTTCAATTTCATTGTTGTATATCTATATATACCTTATATATATAATTAGACAACGTTAGATAAATATATGTGTCCTGTTTAGGTAAGTAATTCACTGTATGTCATTATTATCTAGAACACACACATCTCATTCTTTTTTGTCATATTCTTGTAGTTGTGTCATCTACTACTATTGAAATCTTTTTATAAAAAAATCCCTTAATGTTCTAAAACGTATTAAACAATATCGATATGTCACTTTGAATTGTAATATTTTTGAAACTGGTTCATATCATTGGTAACATGTTCTGACGTACATAGTTGGTAAACTATGTACCATAACTTGATATTGCGATGACTAAAATAGCCTAATTAAGCATGTTTACAAATGATTTGTAAACATTTATAGCTCTCTTATGGGGCATTTCTAAATAACTCGCTTTAATTTTGCTAAATTTTATCACCACTCCAATATTATCTGCATGATGCTGTTCCGAGTTTTCGCATTCAAACCATAGGGTAAATGTAAATGATATTTTGTATTCAGTAGAATTTACGCATAGCAAAGCTACTACACCATCTATCTCGCTCTATGTGTATTCTTTGTTTTTTAAGTGAAATTATGTGCATTTGTGTGTATTTGTAAAATCTTGTATTATTATTTCCCATATATTTTAGCTATGCTTCAAAGAAATTTCTCCTAGCAAAATGTTTTCCTTCTAATTAATGAAATACGGTGAGTATGATGACTTAAGATTAGAGTCACTTCTTTTGGTTATTGATATTCCACTATATTTCATAACCATATATTATTTTATTATTCATTTCATACTTCATATTCTCCGTTTTTTATTGATGATTTCACTTGAGTATAAACAAGACACAAATATACTTCCGTGGTTACGTTTTCCAAATGAAAGCGATGAAAGGTCGCAACTTTACTCCATAAATAAAAATATACTTTTTATATGTCACTTCTTTTGAATTTAAAGAGAATTATGCTTTGTAGCATGATTCAGAAAAGTCGCTATTGTAAGTGTTTCCAGCTTTACTCTGTATAAATAAGATTTGACGTACTCACTTTTGGTCAGAATTTTCAATACGGTTGAGTAATATCGGATTTGCGCAACAAAGCAGTATTTTACACTTTTCTTAAAGGAAAATAGTCATCTAAAACTTTCGGTTCTATCCATTTGATGTATTGCGTTGTTCTTTCAATCATGCTTTCCTCATAGGAGGAAAGCAAAATATCAGAATAATCTATAATAGCGAGAAGCTTTCATGCTTGAGGAGGATATTATTTGAGATTATTTTCTGATTATAAGCCGGCTGATCCGTGTGAGGGGTTATAAACAGAGTATTACACTTTCAATATTCTTTTATTACTAATATGCACACATGATCTCCAATCATCTTTAACGGACATATCCAACTCCTTTGATTTACTACTTCATCTAAATTAGAGAGTGCTTTAATGGAATATATTAAATTCAGATAATGACATCTATACGTAATATATTCTGTAAGTGATAGCTGTTCATTATTGCCCTAATACCATTACAGTTGTAACTCAAACAAATATAACCATAATCTGTACAATAATCTACCCACAGAGAAGAGAGTTAGTGAAAACAAATGAAGACTTTTATCATGACGTACCTTTTACAATCAAGAAAATATTGGTAATATCGCTTCTGCTGTTAGCATAGAGCGATCGTATCCCAAACTTCGATTCACTTTCAGAAAGTACTAGATATAGTAACCGATCTGCGTCAATGTGGTTGTGAAGGAGTGCCAACTTCCAGATGCAACAAGATCCGAGATTCTTCTTCTTTTCTTACGAGATAACCGGGTATGTTGACAAACCTGTCGCCAATAGATACATGTTTGTGTACAACCATTTGCCGTGCTTGATGTGGCGATTTAGATCCATTCTTTTTCATAACGATTGTTTGAAGTCTTCTATCGAGGAGATCTTCAACCTTCAGGTTCAAAACATCATCAAGACTAGCCGACTCGTTAACAAGTCCCTGCCTATTTAGGAAATTTAACAACTGTGACTCTTTTTCCTGTCGTACCTCTGCGGGAAGAGCAAGTAATGCACGAGCTTGATTTCTGAGTCTCGCAACTTCAGTCTGTGCCCGCCACAACTCCCGCTTATTGCGTAAGCCGTAGGAACCCACTATGTAAAGTTCGGAACTAAGTTGATCAGTAGTCCAAATCTTTCTCGGTCTGTGAAACTTCTTTTTAGGTTTACGAGGATCTCCCATTTCTCATCTACCTCATTTCTTAGGAGGTGTTGTAGTTGCATTCTCCGGTCCTGCTGCAGATTTGGTGGGACTAGGAACTTCGCCCGTTACAGTCGCGGCTCCTGAATCAGTACCTTTGCTAGGAGTGCTCGAAACCGCTGAAGGCATAGGTTTGCCAATTTTCTTTACTCCCACTGCGCCCCCTTTTCTTCCGGTAGTTCTAGTACACTGCCCTCTAACTCTTAGACCAAACATATGTCTATATCCTCGCCAACTCATAATAGCCTTCTCGCGCTCAATATCATTAGAAATCATAAAATCAAGATCCGATGTAATCAAGTGTCTATGCGAACCTGTATCCATGTCTTTTCTCCTATTCAAATACCATTCTGGTATTCTCGATTTTGAAGGATCTCTTATAGCCGCTTCAATATCAGCTAATTCTCCATCTGTTAGAAAACCCACTCTGCTATTCATGTTAATATTCAATGACTGAAGTAAAACATGAGCAAAATTATAACCGATACCCTTAACTTTACTGAGAGCAACAATAACTTTTTTGCTACCCTCGATATCCTTCCCTGCAATCCTAAGGATATGTTTATACTCTGCTGCCTGACAATTCAAAAAAATAAACAAGATTCGGCAATAAAAACTATACTCGAGTAGCAGAATAAGGAACCATTTTTGAAAAGATGTAACTGTGCTAGTAAGAATCTAGAGTATAAGTTATTATAGCATAGGTAGAACAAAGTCTATGAAATTTTGAATTGGTATTGCTATTAGTCTATATGTTTTATCACCTACTTTAGCGGGTTTAACTTCGCATTGCAGTATCCTTGCAATTTCTGTCAAAGTAGCTGCACTGTGAATCCTTTGGTCTTTCATATCTTTTACTATGTTATGCATGATAAGTATATTGCCATCTTTCTTCCTTAGAAATGGAATTAATTCTTTGTCACAGCAAAAAAGAAGTCTATGTTCAAGTTTCTTGTTGTTTAAGGTCTGGTCTTCTTTTTGTTGTTCAAAGGCTGTCAAATTTCTATAGTGTTTGCTATATGTTTCATTTATGGTCTTTGCAAAGAATGATCGAATTATCTGCTCTTGCTCTGCTGCTGCAGCATTACTTACTTCTTAACTTAACGGGGCCATAAAAAATATAGTATTACATATAATATTACGAGATGACCATAGGCGCATTCAACTAACTATATTTATTTAAAGCTTTTATTTAAAAATTGAGATATAATTTAGGTCCTCATAAGAATTTTTAGTTGTGTTATAATTAGTGAAGAGAACTTGTTAGCGATAGATAAGTTTTGTTATCTACGAATAATAAAGTTGTACACTACTTCAACGCCAATTGAGAATGTTTAAATTTGTCACGCGAGCGAACTTAATAATTCATGAATTCTAAAAATATAGAAGATATTGTACATCATTCGTATACATCTAAGCCAAAATATACTGAATTAATGCCAGGATTTCCTGAGGACTATAAAGAAATGAAGACTTTAGAGGATCTACTAAAGATCAATTATAAACATAGTTCAGTTGAACAACAGATGCGTGGTAATCTTATCACAAGGTTGAGAAAAGGAGAACATCCTTATTCTGGCATTATTGGTTACGAAGAAGATGTTATTCCAGCAGTTAATAGGTCGATTTTATCGGGACATGATATGCTCTTTGTTGGACAGATAGGACAAGCAAAGACTAAGATCGCCGAATCAATTGCCAAGAATCTACTTTCGCCAATCCCGGTCGTCCGTGGAACAATTACAAATGATATACCTACTTCTATACCAGAAGCTCAGCTTACCGCATTACTTAGTGACTCTGAAATCGCTCGTTCGTCTCCTGAATTTAATGTCTCTAAAGAGTGCGAGAATATCATTAGCAATAACAAATTAGATACGAAAATAGATTGGATCGAAGGGAGTGATAGATTTAGATACGTCTTGGCTACTCCTGATATTTCTGTAAAAGACCTAGTAGGACAGATCGATGCAATCAAAATTGCTAAGAAAGGAGTTGAATTGTATGATATTGAATCATATTCTCCAGGTCAACTACTGCAGGCACGTCATGGCATTCTATGTATTGATGAGCTTCCTGTACTTGATCCCCGAAAACAAGTAGCATTACTGAGCGTTCTACAAGAGGGCAAATTTACAACGGGATCATATACCGTCATATTCAGGCCTGATGCCAGAATAATTGCTACTGCAAATCCGATAGATTATACTCATTCAGGAAAGATCATAGAACCTTTGTTTGATAGGCTTAGAAGTCATATATATACACATTATCCAAATAGCATTACCGACGAGATGCTTATTATAGCTCAGGAAGTAAGAATCGCAGATAATAAAAACGTATTTCTTCCAATATTTATACTACGGACGATTAGTAAAATAACACAATTAGCTAGATCTCATCATGACATCAATCATGATAAAGGCGTAAGCGTCCGAATGGCAGTCCATTCTATGGAAGCCATGATTGGTGAAGCCGAACGAACTAGAGCGATATTGCATTATGTAAAAGCCATACCAAGGTTTTGTGATATTCATAGTATACATCAATCAGCTAAATTTGAATTATCTGAGATGGAAGATAATCATCACAATAGAATGCAAATACTGAATTCAATCATTGAAAGTGCTATTAAAGACGTTTGTCTTGAATATGTACAAAATTTATCCCCAGAACAAATAACAAAATTAAAAAATGAGTTTGCGAAGAATAAGGAGTTTTTAGTCTCTCAGGTAATTCTGGGAGCAAAGGGATCTGTTTCCACAGATTATGAATCTCAACTATCAAAATTTCCCAGCTTAAAACAGATTATAAACGATAAAATTGATACTGTGAAAGAACAACAAGAAGAGTTTGTGAATAAAGCAAAAGATCTCGGGATAAACGTTGACAGCTTGACCAATATGCACGACTTAGATGGCGAGTTCACAGCCTCGATTACTGAGGTAATCCTTGAGGGCTTTAGATGGATTCAGCCTCCTCTGGTAAATAAAAAGGATAATCGCTATGTACCAATATAATAACAGTAGAAGAGGAACAAAAGAATTTGTTTATTTTCCTGCTGAAGAGACTGAAGATCAGAAGTATAGAACAAGTGAAGATCAGAATTCTCAAAATATCTCTAATGAAATACTCGAAAAGCTATTTCAAGCCATTGGTAGAGAAGCGCTCAGGGAAAGGACTCCTAATTTGCAACAACTAGAACAAATCTTGGAAGAGGTTATCTCGAAGGAAGCTGAACATTCTAACAGTAAGCAACGGCCAGTTAAAAAGAGAGAAACCAGGGAAATAGATCATGAAGATCGCAAGGGCTTCGGAATGCCGATTGTGACTCAACTAATAGAAAGAGGATATCTTAGAGATTCTCAGAAATGGCTTAGCTCAAAAGGCTTCATAAGCATTGGCGGTAAAATTCTAAATGACGTTATGAAGGCTCTGAAGACAGGTGATTTTGGATTACATGAGACTTCTAGTCAGGGAACCGGATCTCTCCTTAAAGATACTACGCGAAAATACGAGCTTGGCAATGATATTAGGCTTCTCAATGTTCCCCGATCGTTGTTGAATACGGTGCAACGGATGGCCAAAACATCTGCTCAAATCAAAATTCCTCTGGATTTAAAGTTAGAAGACCTCGAAGAGTACGAAACAATGCAAGATGTGCGAATCGCATTGGTGTATTGTATTGATCTAAGCTCCACAATGAGATACTCTTCTATGTTTGGAGATATGAGTAGAATTGAGGCTGCTAAAAAGGCGCTCTGGACTCTTTTTCTTCTAAATAGAAAATTTTTTCCCTCGGATTCTGTATATATAGTTGGATTCGGCGCGCTGGCCTCAAGGGTTGCTTCACAAGATATTCCATATCTACAAACGTTTGAGCCTGGTTCTGACTTTCTCCATTATACAAATTATCAGGCAGCTTTTAGATTAGCAAAAAAAATATTGCAAAAAGATAGTGCTTCGAATAAGCGAATAGTTTTGATAACTGACGGTCATCCTAGTGCATGCTTTATTGAGGATAAAAAAGAACAGGATAAGATAATGTCGCAACGACCATATTCTCATTTTTATTCACCAGATAAAGAAACTGTTGATTCAGTGAAAGATAATCAAGATCTAAGCCTAGATGTGTCCTCAGGAGAGCTTGTATATCTTTGTTATCGCTACAGACAGGTCGATCAGTATATAGGGGAACGAACAATAGTCGAAGCAAAAAAATGCCATAGTTTGGGGATAGAAATTGATACTATTATGGTAAGTGAAGAAGACTCTTTGCTAGGGTACGTTAATGAGATGGAAAAATATGTTAAAGGAAGATCCTATTATATTAATCCTTCGGTAATCGACAAAGTTCTTCTTAATGACTATTTAAGTAACAAAAAATCGACTATTCATGGACGTAGATAAGATCTACAATAAACCTATTTTGCTGAACATTTGGTAATAGCTATAGTTTTTATGTATTAAGATAATGGAAATTATCTAAAGGCGATTTGGCAGTATGATGATTGAAATAAATTATCTTGATTGGAATAATGCGATTGAAATACTGAATAAGGCTCGTGAAACAGGACTGTTCGCATTAATTATTGGTCCAAAAGGAACTGGCAAAACAACACTTGTTCGGAAATTTGCCTCGATGATGAATAAAGAGTTATACTCGGTTAACTTCAGCCTGCGTACAAGAGAGTCTCATCTTATTGGGAGTAAAACCCTCGACAAAGGAGATATCAGTTTTGTAGAGGGTATACTTGTAAAATCTATGCGAGACGGAAGTCTCCTATATCTTGATGAGCTAAATGCTGCAGAACCAGATGTATTATTGAGACTTGATGAGGCCCTTGATGACAGAAAGCAACTCGTACTAAAAGAGGCAGAAGGACAAATAATCAATGCGTCTAATAGTTGGTTTGTAATTGCAACAATTAATCCTCTTTCACATGTCGGAACAAAAGAATTACCACCTCAGCTTCTAAGTAGGTTTCCAGTAAGGTTGAGGTTAGATTATCCTCCTGAAGATGTAGAATTGGAGATCATAAAACAACATACTACACTTGATAATTCGAAGACAATTGATGTCAAAGGTGCAATTAAACTGGCCAAAAGTTTACGAGAAGCAGCTGCTATGGAAGAGCTATACTATAGTCCCAGTTTAAGAGAGACAATTGCTTTTGCAAAACTTCTTAATACAAATCTCTCTCCAAAAAAGGTTGCAGAAATCGTTTTTGCCAACGTATATGATCAGTGGGGAGAAGTCGAATATCGAAAGGTTATGGATATGGTAACATCAATCTTTGCTAACTAGAGTATGTCGTCTTCGTCATTATCAAATAATATGATCATGCGAAATGACGTATTATTGGACATTGGTACTTTTTTAGCTAGAAGGTGGTCTGAGAATTCCAAAGCTGTCATAGTTTTGAATCAAGACAAAATCCCTATCGCAAGGCCAGAGAAGAATCAGATTGTTCTTCCGTTTTTAAATTACTACCCAGGTACAGATTTTCAAAAATATCGTCAATGGCGTGTTGCATTATGGTATGAATCAATGCGAATGCTCCACTCGACCAAAGTTCTAAGCTATGATCATGCGTTTGGATTTCTTCTCAACACAGTTGAAACTAAGCGTATAGAGTTGCTTGGATTAAGTCAATGGAATGGAATGAACAACGAGATCACATTCAATGAAGGAATTTCTTGGATATCGCGTCCACTTTTAAATTCAATATACGGAAGATACAAGACTGCAGAAGCATTCTCTCAATATTTTTTAACAGGATATATGAAAGGTGAGTTGTACGGTGGTGAATTTGAAAGAGTAAAGAAGGCTTCAGATTTTGCCAACAATGTAGTAACAGAAGCTATTGACAATAATTATAATACGGAATGGATAGAACGACATATTTCGCAATTAATTAAAATACTGGAACTAGATCCTCTTTCATCAATTCCGATTCTCGCTCCAAGAACAAGAATTGGGATGGCAATGAGTCAAAGTGATCTGATAAAACAGCTACAAAAACTTGTATCGGGGAAAAATAAGTCGAAAGATGATAAAAACGCATTAAAAGAAATTGTTGAAGGCAATGAAATTCTTAGTGAATTTGAAACTTTGTTAAAAGAAAGTCAAAAGACTGAGAACAAAGGTTATGAAAGTTTGGAAAACTTTGGATTAAGTATTCCTGAAAAAATAGACGTAGATGAAACTTCCATATATGATACGGATTTAATTCAAAAGGTAAAGACATCATTCAGAGACTGGAAAACGGGATGGATAGAACAGCATATGGAAAAAGGAGAGGAATTCGATCCTGAAAGTTATACTGAAAGCCTGCCCAAGACTTTTTTGACTGATTACAAACTCTCGATTAAAACAAAAGTTGTAATTCTATTGGATCACTCTAGTAGTATAGAAGATGTTGAATTGGAATACAAGAGGGCTACTATAGCATTATGCGAAGCACTGCATTATCTTGGTATAAAATTTGCAGTTTTTGCTTTTAGCACTGATGAGAGACGAGTTAAATGCTGGGTAATAAAACCTGCTAATTTAAAATGGACAGTAGTTAGCGCTCGCAGGTTGGCGCAAATAAAGGCAAGTGGTGGAACCCCACTTGCTGAAATTTATGGGTTGTTACAGCCTATTATAAAATCATTTAAGCCGGACATCATGGTTACGCTAACCGATGGTGAGCCATCTGACTTTGATGCCGTTCGTGAAATGGTTTTATTATATCGAAAAATCGGAATACATATGGTCTCGCTAGGAGTTGGTAGAAACCTGAGTGACTCAGTTAGTATAGGTCAGAATTTAGTTTATTTGAATTATGAGAAGACATTGTCAGTTAGTAAGTTGCAAGACATACCTAAAAAGGTGATAAATTTACTTCGTAACTAGATTAATAGATTGGGATTTTGGGTCTTAACCTTTTCCCAATCATTAAGAAATGCAGCGAGCCCCTTATCTGTCAGAGGATGAGTCATCATTTTTCTTAGAACATCTGGAGGTAAGGTGACTATATGAGCGCCAACCTTTCCTGCTTCGATAACGTGTAGAGGATGTCTGATACTTGCCACTAGAACCTTAGATTCGAACTGATAGTTTTTGAATATTTGACTAATTTCTCTTATTAGAGTCATTCCCTCTTGTCCACCATCGTCTAATCTTCCAATAAATGGGCTTACATAAGATGCCCCAGCCTTAGCTGCGATAATTGCTTGAGCAGCAGAAAATATGAGCGTAACGTTTGTTTCTATACCTTCTTCTTTTAGCCTTTTAACTGCTTTCATCCCTTCTGGAATCATCGGGATTTTAACAACTACATTTTGACCATACTTCTTGAGTCTATGAGCCTCCTCTAACATTTCTCCGAATTGAGTAGCAACAACCTCAAGGCTTACCGGTCCATTTACGATTCTCACGATATCGCGCATTATTTCGGATGGATTACCTATTTCTTTTGAAAGAAGACTAGGATTTGTAGTAATCCCATCTACGACTCCCATATCATTAAACGTCTTAATATCTTCTAAATTAGCAGTATCGAGAAATATTTTCATCTTTTGTTTCTACTCCTACATTCTACTACTGCCCGTGCTATTTCTGTTGCTGTTAAGCCAAACTTTTCTAATAACAGTTCAATTTCTTCATCTCTGGCAGATTCTCCAAACATATCATTTATCCCTACACGTCTGATTGGCACAGGATAATTTTCTGCAGTCACTTCGGCTACTGCACTTCCCAATCCTCCAATTATATTATGTTCTTCAGCAGTCACTATTGCTCCGGTTTCTTTACCACAGCTAGATATTAGGTCCTTATCAATAGGTTTAATCGAAAACATGTCTATAACACGACAGGAAATACCCTTGTCCCGCTGAAGTATTTCGGCAGCTTTCAAAGATCTTGTCACCATAAGCCCACACGATATGATGCTTGCATCTGATCCATCTCGCAGAATATTTCCTGTACCTACATTAAATGATATTTCATCTTCCATGTATATTATTTCACTAGATGGCCTTGCAAGTCGTACGTAAAATGGACCGGAAGTGTATGCTATTGTCCTGATTAATTGTCTTACTGAAACTGCGTCCGCAGGGACAATTACTCGCATATTAGGAATAGCTCGCATAGTTGAGAAATCTTCTATTTGTTGATGTGATGCTCCGTCCGGTCCTACGGTTAATCCAGCGTGAGAAACGATAAGTTTCACGTTTAAATTTGGATAGCAAATAGTATTGCGGATTTGATCGAGGCAGCGACCAGGGAGAAAAGCTGCATAAGTACTAGCAAATGCAATTTTGCCCGCGATTGCAAGCCCTGCTGCAATAGAGACAAGGTTTGCTTCTGCAATTCCAACATTGAATAACCGATCAGGATAGTGATCTCCAAATTTCTTTGTTTTTACAGACTCTGTGGTGTCACCTCCTACGCACACTATATTACGATTAATTTTTCCTAATTCGACTAGGGTATCACCAAAAGCTCCTCTCATATCGGCGCTCTTTTTTTCACTCGTTAATTGCATGAAATTCCTCTTCTATTCCCAATTCGTTTGCTAGTGGAATCAATATATGTTTACGTGTCTTCATCCAATCTACTCGTATCCCCAATTTAGTTGCATGTTCAAGAAGCCTCCTTTCTAATGCAACATTTGCTTTATGTTTGAGTTGGATAATAGCAGCATGAATATCGGTGCTCCCATATACTGCATTCCCTGCAACAACAATCCTTGCCCCAATGTCGTATACTTGTTGTAAAGTAGTAGCGTCAATACCGCCATCTGCTTCAATATATCCCTTGAATCCATTCTCCCTTAATTTTCTATTTGTTAATGCCATTTTTGGCAGAATTTTGGGAACAAATTTCTGACCAGCAAAACCAGGGTCTACGGACATTATTACAATAACATCGATATTTTGAAGATGAGAATAAATCCAATCAGGAAGTTCTGTGCTTGGGTTAATTGCGATACCTGGACTTATACCATTCGAAAGAAGTTTGTTATTGATATGCCGAAATTGATTTTCATCACATGCTTCTGCATGAACAGTGATTATATCGCATCTAGCATCAATGTATTCATCTATATGATCCAACGGATTTTCAATCATAAGGTGGGCGTCAAATGGAAGACTAGTAATACGTCGTAATTTCTTAATGGTATCTGCAAAGAAAGTGATATTGGGTACAAACTTGCCATCCATTATATCTAGATGAATAATATCAGCGTCACCACGTTCTGCCGCTCTAACCTTCTCTTCATAATTTTCTCGCGATCCTGCAATGATTGATGGAGCAATCAGGAATTCACTATCCAGTTCCTCTAATAATAAAGGAGTATGCTTATAAGGCGGTGCCTTTCCGTGCCATTGTGGAACATTAGCCATATGCTTTATCCCATTTCCTTTGATGGTATTAGCAATAATTATAGTAGGTTTATCTTCAACCGAGCTCGCTTTGGATAGAGCGTCAATTATCTGTTCAACTTTGTGACCGTCAATCTCAATAACATTCCAATTAAAAGCTGACCATTTATCACGCATCGGATCGAGCGGCATGATGTCTTCGGTAAAACCATCTTGTTGTATGCGATTACGATCTAGTATAGCTACTAAATTATCTAATCTAAACTTTGATGCTGCCATTGCAGCCTCCCAAACCTGTCCTTCGTTTGATTCTCCATCACCTATCAAGGTATAGACGTGATTCTTTTTATTATCTAATTTATTGGCTAATGCTATACCAATTGATACCGACAGCCCAATACCTTCAGATCCTCCAGAGTACTCTACCCCTGGCACGCTATGGTATTTCTGTTGTTCGCTATATCTTACGGGATGTCCTTGCAGCCTAGAACCAAGCTTACGCAAATCATTTATTTCATCATCAGGAAAATAACCTGCAACCGCCAGAGTTGCATAAAAACCAGGGGCAGAATGAGCTTTAGAATTTATGAAGTAATCTCTGTTTTCCCAATGTGGATTTAAATGGTCGTGTTTCATTTTTCTAAAATAAAGCGCTCCCATTATTTCGGCTGCAGAGAATGATGCTCCAGGATGACCGGAACCAGCTTTGGCGATTCCTTGTATTGCCAGCATACGGACATCACGTATTTTTCTTTTCAAATCAAGATATCGCATACTAAAAGCCATGGTAACAACAGCCATCAGATGATATACATGTCATAAGAGAAGGCGAGGATAACAAAAATAAAAAGATATGGGCGATTATAAGGTTTAACAAAGCATGGCTGTCATACCTCCAAAAATTTACAATGCCATCGGGTTCATCCATTCCGGTTTTATTCATTTGGTTGCTACAAAATGATAATATTTCTAATATATTGACTAGACTGCGGATTGTCGAGTCATTCTCAGAGGGCATAAAATTCTATTAATAACAATATTTCAAATGCATTTCCTATAATACCAAAAAAATGAGAGATAAGCGATGTTGTTCTTATTATCGTCTCTGTCATTTTGGGATAATATCGGTATAAGAAAAATAAGGACATGAGTTATATACATTAATTTAAAATAAAGTGTTTAACTTTATTAGTTTTCAATGGTTCAAATCATAGTAGAAAAAGCAAGAATTGACCAAAAACAAACACCTCTTCTAGTCGTTGGAGTCTATGAAAATGAAAACGATTTTTTATATTCAAATGGGATTGAGTCAATATTATATCACATTATCAAGCAAATACTATCAAACAAAGAGTTTAAAGCTAATCTAGGGACAAGTTTAGTTCTACCTACAATGGACAAAGGTCCAATGAAAAAAATCATGTTACTAGGTCTTGGCAAAAAAGACAAATTCAACAACGAAATTGCAAGAATTGCCTCCGCAAAAGCCGCTGTAAAGGTAAGAGAGATGGGAATTTCAGAATTTTCCATTTTACTTTTCTCTAATTTAAATGAAGGTTTGATCGAAGCAATTTCTGAGGGCGTCGGTCTATCGCTTTATTCTTTTAATCGATACAAAACAAATGATGATAAGGAGGAATTAAAGGCTAATCAGGTCACAATACTAATTAATGCTGAGATGACCAACATTCAATCCATTGTAGATAGGACTAGCTTGTTGGTTGAGGCAGTGAACTTTGCACGGGATCTAAGCAATCTTCCTCCAAATGATTGTTCTCCATCCCAATTAGCCAGTATTGCATTATCGATAGCCACCGAATATGGACTTAAATCCAGAATTGTAGAACGATATGAAATGGAATCAATGGGACTCAATGGAATAGTGTCCGTTGGCAAAGGAAGTCATTATCCTCCGAAGCTGATCATTTTGGAGTATCGTGGTTCTAATGATGATGAGAAACCATACCTGTTAGTCGGTAAAGGAGTAACGTTTGATACTGGTGGAATTTCCTTAAAAGATAGTGACAAAATGGATGAAATGAAATTTGATAAATCTGGAGGCTGTAACGTTATTGCCATTATGAAAGCAGTTGCATCTCTGAAATTACCAATAAATGTTATTGGGCTTATCCCCTCAGTTGAAAACATGCCATCTAGTACTTCTTATAAACCAGGAGATATAATCAAAATGTATAACGGTAAAACTGTCGAGGTTTTGAATACTGATGCAGAGGGTAGACTGATTCTTGCAGATGCTTTAGCGTTTGGGATTTCAACTTATAATCCAAAGGCCGTTATTGATCTAGCGACTCTCACTGGAGCATGTATCATTGCACTTGGCACCAATGTGGCTGCTGTAATAGGAACAAACAAAAAGCTTATTGATGAACTGCATAACATATCTGAAAGAACTGGTGAAAAGTTTTGGGAGCTTCCATTATATGAAGAATTTAGTGAACAAATAAAGAGCTATGTGGCTGATATCAAAAATATCGGTGGAAGACCAGGCGGCGCGATAACTGCAGCATCATTCCTTTCAAATTTTACTAATGGATTGCCGTGGATACACATAGATATTGCAGGAACAGCATGGACACAGGAAGGAACTTATGAACGAAGCTACAATCCAAAGGGAGCAACGGGATTTGGGATCCGAACTCTCGTGAAGTTGTTGATGGAAGATAAAATAATTTAATTACCATATTTCAGTTTAGATTCTTTTTGGAAAATATAAGAATTAAGACTCTGGGTATATTATACAATTAACATGACACGACTTAGTAATAGGTGAAGATAACAATGACATATCTGCAAAGTCAATTAGTATTATTCAAATCACAGTCTCGTATTTAAAAAAAAGATTACTTAAGATGGTAAATCCATTAGTTGGAAACTCTTCTTTATACCAAATCTAAATACTATCCTGTAATTTTTGCCTCTCATTACATTCACTGTAATTCCTTTTTTATAGAATACAAATGAAGGCACTTTTTGCGTCAAATATATCTAACAGATAAGCATTATTGATCTAGAATACTAATTGCCAATATTTCAAATGAAGATCCTTGTAGAACAATTGATATCTATAGGGGTAAACTGTAAGATTGGTAATTCAAATTTTGATATTAATAATATCAAAAAGCCATATTTCGAAAGGTGGTTGTTGAATAGAGATGGTTTTCTCACACTTAATAACGAGAATATAGACTACATAGGAATAGAAGACATAGTAAGAATGGGCCCCTTTTACAATGTTTATTGTTTAATAGAAAATCAGCAAATATCAGAAAAAGACGACAGCGCCTATAAGTTATTGGCTCGCTAACCCATACTTCCAACTACGCAATGGAAAAGTTATTACATTCGGCTGGAGCGGGGGTCTCCTTGCTGACATTTTGACAGAAGATACCTCCCTTCGTGATTCTTTTACCGCAAATATCATGAAGGAAGAAATAAGAAAAATATCAATTAAAGTGGCAAACTTTGCATGCATTATTGAAACTCATATTTGGGAACCAGCTGGATTAGTGTCGATATACCCCGTTATTGACCGAATAGGGCTAAATATAAAGCGATTGTTAAAACAGATCCATTTAGGTGAGAACAATATTCTTCCCTGAAGAATAGCAATAGAATACGATTAGTATAAAAAAGAAAATAAAATTAAGAAAATATCAAACTATTATAACATAATGAGCTCGCACGTTGGATATCATATAAAATAAATAATAATGGATTGCTTTAAACTATTAGACTTGCACATTTTTTCTAGATGGCTGCTAGAGAGGAGTAAATCAAGGGGGCAAAAATATAGAATATATATTGGAATACAAGCAACAAGAAATTTGAAATATGGAATAATATATCTTCGCTTAAGGAAATAGAATGCCAGCACTGCTGTTTTCCAACCGCTCACGCAGGTCAGTATTACAACAGCGACGACAGGTTTGACTTCCGGGTTCGGAATGGGACCGGGTCGCGCCCTGTCGCTATGGCCGGCTTAATTTACTATCCTCAAAGGGTTAATTTAATCTTTTAGAGTCCCTATAGTAATGTAATAAATAGCCATGAGAAGATTTCCAATTAGGGAGCTGAAAAGTTCAAGGAAGTTGGTGTTCAAAGGAGCTTAAAAAAGGGTTAAATAATAAATGCAAAAAATTACATAATGAAATAGTTTGTTATATAGCCATATACACATACAGATTCGTTTAAACCGACAGAATTTTATTTTCGACTCTTATGAAAAGACTCCTACCACATTTGCATATAAATATCAAAATGAACACTTATTCGAGTTAAGAAATTTATACTCAATGATAATTTATAGAAATGAATATTATTATTAATGATGATGGTTGAAATCAAAAATAGTAACTCTGTTATCGTCAAGATTATGCCTCTATACTGCATTATATTCTATGAGATAGGGGTAGAATTTACAAAGGATCTTTGGACTTGCAATGATATGAGTCAATAGATCTGTTCCATGGCTCTAGCAATTTTAAGGATAAACAGGAATATACCTTTCTTTTGTTCAATTTTTTATTATTAAAATCATAAAGATATAAGAAGATTTTATAAGATTTCAAGGATTATTCTCTATGACTCTTGCAGTAAACTTTACTGAGTCTGTTGCCAATCGCTCATCACTTGACTTATTTTCATTTGAACCAGATAATGTACCTCCAATTGTTCCACCCATGCTACCGCCAGATTTGATATTATTTATCTGTATAGTAATATTACCTGTATAGGGTTTTTCAAATGTTATTCTTTCATATGCTCTTCCCGCTTGAACCGGTTGGTTTGCCTTCTTCCATAACTCCTCACCACTATCAGAATATACAATTATATCATAACTTTCAATTGGAACCATTCTCTGTATGATAGACGGATCCGTGAAGAAACTTGAACCAAGAGATGACGCTCCTGTCAAATTTGTCTCTTTTTGTGGAAAGGTTTGTGGTGTTGCTTCTGGCTCGCTTGCATTAAGGAATACTATCTCCATATCAAATCCACTTGCAGCAAGTAGAGTAGGATCCTGACTCCATCGTACCTGTACTAAATAATTTCCCTTATCAGATAGTTTCTGTAAAATTGGCAGATCTGTGCCTGTTGTATTCAATATTGTATCCTTCATATCGTTATTGCTACTCATATTTCCTGGCGGTTTTAATAATTTCTCTTCATTTTGTGTTCCTGGCGTCTGTTGGGCAAACGCAGATGAAAATAATAAACCTGTCAAAGTTAGAAGAAGAACGGTTGATGAGAGACTATAAATTAAAACTGGTCGAGGATCATCTTTTTTTGAAAAAAAATGTTGTAGTCTAATGTGATCAAGGTCGAAGTTTTTGGTATAATAAATTGTCTTTGAAGATAGACTTCGAAGATCATCTACAGATTCATCTGCCATAAAGAATATTGGTCAAAATAAAATATAAACTTGGAGGTATATTGTATACCAAATATCTATATATATCAACATAGCAGATTACAATAAGAACCTTTTTGCACTTTTCAGAAGAAATTCTTCTATTTCCTGCACAAGGATTATAATATATTATTGCAAAACTAAGCATATTACATTGGGAAATTCAACAGAGTCAACACATAGAGTGGCTGTTCTAGACCAAGAATTATGCCAGCCTAAAAAATGCGGATTGGAATGCATTATCTACTGTCCAGTAAATAAAACAGGTGGAGAATGTATAGTACAGCGTCCTGAAGATGGAAAGGCATTAATTTCAGAGGACCTATGTACTGGCTGCGGCATATGTATAAAAAAATGTCCATTTGACGCGATAGTTATTGTTAATCTCGCAAAGGAGTTAAGCCAAGATAAGATTCATCAATATGGTGTTAATTCTTTCAGACTATACCGTCTTCCAACACCAAAAAAAGGCGCAGTCGTAGGTTTGCTTGGAAGAAACGGAATAGGTAAGTCAACTATAGTAAATATTTTATCAGGAAATATTCAGCCTAATTTGGGAAATTATGACTGCAAGGCTAACTGGAACGATATTCTCAAGTATTTTCAAGGTACCGAATTAAAATCATATTTTGAGAGAATTGCGAACGGTAGCATACGTGCGTCGATCAAACCTCAATTAGTTTATCTTATTCCAAAAGCATTTAAGGGAAGTGCAAAAGAGTTATTGAAAAAATATGACGAACGTAAAGTGACAGATACTCTGGTAGAAGAACTTGGACTGAAAAATTCTCTTGAACGAAATGTTAATGAATTAAGCGGAGGCGAATTGCAAAGGTTGGCTGTTGCGGTAGCATCTGCAAAGGACGCTGACTATTACTTCTTCGACGAACCATCTTCATACAACGATGTCTACCAAAGACTCGCCGTCAGTAGAGTGATTCAAGATCTCTCACGACAGGGTAAGAGTGTTATGGTGGTAGAACACGATATGACATTATTAGATTATCTTTCAGATTATATTCATATTCTATACGGCGAGCCGGGCGCATACGGTATTGTCTCTCGAGTTCAAAGTACAAAACTAGGCATTAATAACTTCCTTGAAGGATTTCTCCCTGCCGAAAATGTACGATTTAGAGAGAAATCCTTCAGATTCGATATAAGAAGTTCAATTGACGATATGATTATGGACGTTCCTCTCTCTCATTATACGAATATAACAAAGTCTTTTCCATCATTTGATCTCAAAATATCTGCAGGTAAAATACGTCAAGGAGAAATTGTTGGAATAATCGGTGCCAACGCATTGGGTAAGACAACATTCATGAAAATGCTAGCAGGAATAGACAAACCAGAGTCTGGCACTATTGACGTTGGCGCAAGAATTTCATTTAAACCTCAATATCTTAACCAAGATTATGACGGAGACGTGCGCTCTTTATTATATACTGCATATCAGAATGCGATAGAAGGTTCTCCTGTGGAGGAGCAAATTTTAATTCCAATGGGAATAAAGAAATTATACGATAAAAATGTCAAAAATCTTAGTGGAGGGGAATTACAAAAGGTAGCCATAGCCGCATCATTGATGAGACAGGCCGATATTTATGCATTGGACGAACCGTCTGCCTTCCTAGACGTGGAAGATAGAATCACACTGGCAAAATTCATTCAGCGTTTCGTCAGATCACAAGGTAAATCGGCAGTAATAATAGATCACGATATGCAGTTAATAGATATAGTAGCTGACACCTTAGTAATTTTCGAAGGTATTCCATCTATAAAAGGATCGACTAGCAATCCAATGAACAAAGAGAATGGAATGAATCATTTCTTGAAAACTTTAGCTATTACATACAGAAGAGACGATGTTACTGGCAGACCCCGGCTTAATAAAGAAGGAGGTAGACTAGATCGAACCCAAAAAAGTACCGGTGATTATTATTTCGTAAATAAATCCTCTAGCTAGACAATGGGTCATCTTCTTAAAAAAATTTTAAGTGAAGAATTAACACCTGACGAAATATCTCTAGTCTATTCGGCCTTCGATGTGATAGGCAGTATCGTAATAGTAAAAATCCCTGATTCTTTAAAGGAAAAAAAACAAATAATAGGTAAGAGAATTCTTCAGAATGTCAAGCCGGCAAAATCTGTTTTTACACAAACCACTGCAGTTCAAGGAGATTATAGAATACGTGGCCTCGAATTTATTGCTGGCGAATATAATACAATAACTGAATATAGAGAACACGGATGTAGGTTTCGAGTGGATATACAAAATACATATTTTTCTCCTAGGTTATCGACTGAAAGATTGCGAATCGCAAAGCTCATCTCTGATAATGAGGTTATTACAAATATGTTTGCAGGGGTAGGAACATTTTCTATTATAATTGCAAAGATGAACAAGACGTGTAAAGTTTATAGTATCGATTCTAATCCTTTTGCCCATGAAATGTCTATAATCAATACTAAATTAAATGGAGTTCAAGATAAAGTATTGCCCATTTGCGGAAATGCTAAAGATATTATTCACAATAAGATCCAAGGCCTATGCAATAGGGTCTTGATGCCATTACCAGAAAGATCTGATGAATTCGTGGATTCGGCGGTACTGGCATTAAAGGGTGGAAGAGGAGTTATTCATTTTTTTGCACATATAAGAGCTAATGCCAAGAATCTTGCCCGAGAAAATGCCGAATTTAACATAGGCGCTGCATTCAATAAATATAAACATGAAACCCTCGATACAAGAGTAGTTAGAGAAGTGGGTCCAAGGCTATATCAGATAGTATCTGATGTCTATATAAGTTGATGACGCATCAAAGTTCATCTTTCTGTGCTGGCACTGTCGCCATTGTGTATCCTATCCAACCCAAGACAGCAAGCAAAGCAGCAATCGCGGCAAGGACGGTTAGTTCTAGAATTAGTATGCCTAAACCAGTATTAAGTAAAAGATAGGCGTAAATTATAAACACAAGAATAGAAGCAACCAAGAGAGCATAGCCGGCAACCTTCGTTTCACTTCTTTTATATTTCATAGGACAGTAATTTCAGAGCTCATATTTATTGGATTTCTTCATCCAAATTCTAAAGCCATAAGATACGCATCTTCTCCATCTCTATAATATGTACGTAAGTTAGACTTTATTTGAAAACCAAGCTTTTGGTACATCTTGATCGCTGATTCATTACTCTTTCTGACTTCAAGGTAAATCTCATCACTTTTTCGGCTCATGACACCATTAATGCCTTCAAGCATCAAAGCCTTCCCTAATCCTTTCCCACGGTGTTCTGGTAATACGGCAACTGAAACTACATGACCTTTCTTTACAAATCCTAATTTTCTAAAATTAGAAAATCCAAATTCAATTTTACACATAATATAACCTACGATCCTGTCATTTATTTCTGCGATGATAAATGCCTCAGGTAACTCTCTCAGAATAGATTCAAAAAAGTAATCAGAATAATGTTCTGGAAGAGCGATCATATTAATTTCAATAACTGATACAAGATCTCTCTCTTCGCAGTGTCTAATAATATAATCACCTACACTTCGGAGTGCCGTTTGCAATTATTAGATTATGACAAAACAAATATTTAATCTTATGAAATACTCCCTTCTGGATTTTTTACACGCAAAAGGGAGAATGAAATGATATATATTAGGATAATCTTTTAGTGATCAGACAATCGTTCTTACTAATTCTTTGACATTACTTATATTCTATTTCCGAAATATGAACTTCTGGGCGCTAAGAATTATAATAAATGAGGAAGATGTAAAATGCAAAAAAGTCTATCATAATGTTTAGAAGATCTTTATTGGCTGATCGTATTGACCTGCCATTTGGAGATCATGTTATGCCCCATTAATGAAGATGGACAAGTAACAATCCTTATCGTGCCGTACGCTGTGCTGTGGGATGTTGTCATGTTCCGTTAAGAACTGTAGTTGTCGCAAATATATGAGCATAAGAAGGTCGAATGATCCTTCAGGGGAGGGCAGCCAGTTGGATTCTTTACCTGCTCCTCTACCTTGCATTCTGTAGATAGATACCAAATGAGCTAAATTATCTGATAAATTACAATCCTATTGCCATTGGATATTTACTACAATATAGCCTTCAACAATATTATTTCAGCATCAGATATTGCTAGAACTTTATGTTGTTTCCCATACTTGGCTAATAAATCTTGTAAAATATCTTTCATACCTCGATATGTTGTAAAACCAAGAGTTCTAAGATAATACTGCGGCATAGAAGATAAGATACATAGGTCATATTTCTGTTTCAATGCTTCAATGAAAAGGATGTGTTCTAAACCATCTATATATGAGGAACTTGTTCTAGCATCTTCTATCTTTAACTTTCCTTCAATAAACATTTGTAACGCTCCTCCACCAATCCCTTGTCTATTTTCAGCAAGCAATACTATCGATCCACCTTCTTTAACTATGTGGCTTGAATTCCATAATGAATTTAGAGAGTTTGCAAGAGTTAAGTGTGGAACGATTTCGTTGCTCACACTAATAATTGCAGATTTGGTCGATTCTGTATTGGTTATGGAAATCGCACTCAGTTTTGTAACTGCATCATTGAAGCTTTGTGAAATATTTCCGTAATAAATACCCGCAATACCATGATAATTTGCTACAACTTCAATAGATAAGGCAGGAATATCTTCGCAATAACTTAGTGCAATTTCAAGTGGAGTACCTTTAACTCCAACTGCCGGGAGATTGCCTAGTCTAGATTTGAATGCTTCATACATCTTGTCCTTCATAAAATTTCGTAATGCTAGTGTAGGAGTACCGTTGAATCCGAATAGAGGATCATAATTTACATGCGAGATAAAAATGACATTTCGAAATTTATCGATTCTGTCTTGTAAGGAGAGAGAATCAATTCGCCTTAAAGATATTTTTGTATCTGCAAGGTAGCTTCTTAGTGGTTCTGCGATATTCGACAAAGCTTCTACCGCTGTCTTTTCGTAACCTTTAGACTGTGCCATTTGAGAAAGTATTGTAATGATTTTAGCAATAGCCCTAGAACCAGATAACACCAAAAATATTGTATTTTCTCCTATTATGACATCTTTTAATGCCGATTTAATTTCGTCCTCAGTTAGCAACGGATAGTCCGATGACACATGTTTAAGCAGATTTTCAAATTTAATATCAAGAACAATATCCGTAGTACCGTATTTGAACCAAATTTCTGGCATGCCAGTAATTGATGATCAGTTAAAATAAATCTCTTTCATAACAAAAGACAGCGTGGAGACTAATTTTGTTTCAGAAATGGCATTATTTCTTCTTAAAACCAATTCATTAAAATTTGGACTATTTACATTAGCAAGTGGAAAGCAAAGCCCTTACTATATTGATCTAAGAATCTTACAAAGCTTCCCTAACTATTTCCGTCTTGCTATAATTGCATTGCGAGACACTATAAACAAAGAAATTGGTACAGATTTTGGTTCCCTTGGTTCCATTCCAACATCTGGACTAATATTTGCCTCTGCACTAGGTTATGAAATGCAAAAACCACTTGTTTATGTTAGAAAAGAATCAAAACCTTATGGCAGAAGTAAAATGGTAGAAGGATATTTAAGACCCGGCGAAAAAGTGTTATTAATTGACGACGTGGCAACAACAGGAACCTCGTTGAGTAATGCCATCAGAGTCATAAGAGAGAATGGCGCTGTTGTTAAAGATGTAGTTGCAATTATTAGTAGGCTTGAAGGAGCAGAAGAGAACTTACAGAATATAGGCGTGAGAATTATTTCGATAGCGACGATTAATGAGTTAGTTAATGTTTTGCATGATAAAGGTCTATTGGAGGGAAGTACGCTAGAGGAAATAATAAATCAAAGAGAAGTAGACCGAGAATTGGAAACAGATTAACCTTCATAAATCATTAAATTTTTCTCTTCTAACAATGTATGAAGATTATGGACAGCTCTATATACCTCGGTTTCTTTTTTCGCTCCGGTGCAAACTAACTTACCACTAGCAAACAACAATATTACTGTCTTGGGATCTAGCATTCTATGTATTAGACCGGGGAACTGTTCAGGCTCATACATACTCCGAGGAAGAACCCTTGCGGCTAGCTCAAGGTGGATTTTTCCACCGAGGCTCGCAGAGGCGACGATATTTTGGATTTCTATTTGCGGTTCGTGTTGTATTGGGATGCCTCCCTTTTTTAATTTTACAACAACATTTTTTACTGCTTTGATGGCTTGCTCTTCAGACTTTGCTCCCGTACATACCATCTTGCCAGAACTAAAAATTAGAGTCGCCGTCTTAGGTGATTTCAACCTAAAAACGAGCCCCGGAAATTGATCCGGATGATATTCAACGTCAGGAAAAATCTGAGTGATTAAGTTTAAGTTTACCGTTTGATTTATAGTCGCAGAAGCAACGACGTTCTCTATGCTTACTATAGGCTTAGTTTGTGGCATACTAAAATGCCTTTATAAAGGCGGGATATATATATATGTAGACCTATTGTTTATAGTAGATTAAACTAGTGGTTTATAAATGCATTATAATTTTCATGTAAAAATAACCTCAAAAATATAAATCTGACTGTAGATGGAGTCAGTGCGTCTAGAGAATATATAGTTGTGATGATTGCAAAAAAATATTATAATGCTTAACAGCCTTTAGGAAGACTTTATTCATTCAAATATATTGAAGTTAAAATTCTGGGTTTCATTATCCATACTATTTTTTAAGCTATAGATCTGCGAGAGCGATTAAGTCTACCATAAAATAAACTATGACGTTTTATTCAAGGGTTGTAAGATAAGTTAGCTTTCTGTATATTCATCCATAATCCATTGTTTTACTATAATTCCGCTATTACAGTCTTTTAGCATTTTGTTCTCCATCTGACTAAATACATCGCTATTCCTGTCGTCAAATATTATTATTTGTCGTATTCCTTTTTTGTCAGATAGTATAACTTTGCTCACTTCCTTTCTTCAAATACACACCTGTTCTATATTGATAATTAAGCATTTGGTCTAGTTATTGGGCTCTTCAGTTAACTACAATCTTTTTTCAATCTCCTTGTTATGCATATTAACAAACATATTAAACCAATTCATTATATGCTTTAATTTACATTTCTCTTTAGTACATGGAAAATAATCATCAAAACTTTCAGTTCTATCCTTTATGTATTGAATTGTTCTTTCGATGATGCTTTTCTCATATGAGGAATAAAGATGATGATTCATATTCAGGAATTTGCAGGCTTGAGGTTGATACCAAGTACCACTACCGTCGGTTGATATTCTATGTTTTCCATATTTTCTAATTAAATTCTGAAGGAATTGTTCTGCAATAAGCATGTTTCTTTCTATATGAAATACGAATACCCAGGATTTTCCTATCTAATGGTTCAATTGCAATCCATAGCCATACGTATTCATTACCTGCTTTAACTAGAGTTTCATCTATAATGAATTCAGATACTCTGATACTTTTCTTTTGAAATATTTTTTCTGGTCTGTACCGCTGAATCCAATTCCATATAGAGACATGATTTCTTTTAATAAATGGAGCTAGATTTTGGGATGTTTTCCTTAGTGAAAGACCTGAAAAGTATAAGTGTAATGCATAATAAACATATTTTGAAGGCGTTCTACTTCTTTCTAATATAACCATATAACAAGGAAGTGGAGCGTCTTGAGCTATAGATTTATTGTTAAGTGAACAGAGCCAGTTATTGTTGATAAATAAATGCTGATTTGATCCAAATATTGGAATCTATTACAACAAAACAAGAATAATTAAAGGTTATCCATCCATGTGCACCGCCTTAAAAGTAACTATCGAGAATAAAGTGATATCTATAGACAATGCCGACATTTTTTGATATACAAAATTGCTCACCTCTTTGCCAAAGCATTAAGATGGAAAAGCAGTGAATTCATTAATAAAATTACAATACTAGATAGATTGTGAGGATTCAGATACGCTTAAACCAAACTGGCTGATAAGCTATTGGAAGAGACTGTAACTGATGACATCAAAAAAAAGTCAGGTGAAAGTATTATCACCATTGACTGTTTTGTACTCATCCATAATAGTTATTGAAAAGCAAGCACCGAAATTGTGATTTGTTATTCATAACCAAAGGCGAAGGTTAAGCAAGCATATGGAAAACAATAGCTGTCGATTGATTTATTAATGATTCGTCACTAGTGGCCAGCGAGATGTCAGGTTTTAGAATTGATACCGATTCATTAGGCGAGATAAGGGTTCCAATAGATGCTTATTTTGGTCCGTTTACAGCACGAGCTATGAAGCATTATAAGGTTACTGGTCAGAGAGCGCACCTAAATCTTATCAAGGCATATGCAATGATTAAGATGTCGGCGGCGCAAGCTAATAAAGCGCTCCATGTTCTTGATATAACTAAGGCAGATGCAATTATAAGAGCTTGTGAAGAGATTCTCTCAGGCAAATTAATTGATCAGTTCGTTGTTGAATCGATAAATTCAGGAGCAGGAACTGCATTTAATATGAATTCAAATGAAGTAATTGCAAACAGAGCATTGGAAATTTTAGGAAATAAAAAAGGAGAATATGAAGTAATCAATCCAAACGACCATGTCAATATGTCACAGTCGAGCAATGATACTTTTCCAACAGCAATGCATGTGGCCATCCTATTTAACATCAAGGAGGCTGTATCAGCGCTCGATAAACTCATTCAATCATTATTTAATAAAGCAGAAGAGTTCCGCAATATAATAAAGATTGGTAGAACTCATTTGATGGATGCCATACCTGTAACACTTGGAAGTGAATTTCAAGAATATGCTTATTCCCTAGGACAGTCAAAACAAAAGATAATTAAAGTCATAGAGGATTTGCAATACGTCGGACTTGGAGCTACCGCGGTTGGGACTGGGGTTAACGCTCCTAAGGGGTATAAGGAGATGGCTATAGATTATCTTTCTAAAACTTCCCACTTAGAGTTGAAACCATCTCCAAATATGTATTACTCTTTACAGAGCAAATATGATATAGCTAACTGCTCCTCTGCTCTTCGCAATCTCGCATTAGAGCTGATCAAAATGGCAAATGATTTAAGATTGATGGCCTCAGGGCCAATTGTTGGTTTTGCAGAAATCCTGATACCTGCAGTTCATGCAGGTTCTTCTATTATGCCAGGAAAAGTCAATCCTTCTCTTGCTGAATGTCTTAATATGATTTGCTTTAATATAGTAGGTAATGATGTTTCCGTGGCAATGGCCGCACAAGCTGGACAATTTGAGCTCAATGTAATGCTACCGGGAATGTTAAAATGTGTTTTGGATTCGACAGATATGCTGAAGAACTTCCTTCCTATTTTCGCGTCCAATATGATTGATGGTTTAAAGGATAATAGGAAAAAATTGGAGTCATATGTAGAAAAAAGCCCAATACTTGTTACACTGCTAACTCCGTATATTGGTTATAAAAATGCGGCAGAAATATATAAGGAATCATCAAAAGCAAATAAGACTATAAAAGAATTAGTTTTAAGCACGGGTTTGATGAAAGAAGAAGAAATTGATAAGGCTCTTTCTCAGGAAAATATTATTGGCTTAAAATCTCCTTGACATATAAATGTTGTTTCATCTAATTTATACTATTTTAAATAACCTTTCATAAAATATAGCGATGAACATCACTTTTGAAAGATATCAAAGATTCATCTATTAAGATGGATGGAAAAAATCGGTGATAACATGCAAGTAATAAAACAACATATTGGAAATATCCCACTATAGGAGAAACATAAATACCATCATGAGAAATTTTTTTCTTTTTAAAAGGCAGTAACAGATTTGTAGGTCAGTCTTAGCTTTTTAAGAACTATTTGTCATTCTCATCGCAAACTAACAACATAACAATATTTGATAAAGCATATTTATCACATATATATCGAACAATGGTAAACAAGAAAATGATTGTGTCAATATCGGTTGGTGTAGGAGTGATGCTGTTAACATACTTAGCATTACAAGATTCCTTAACTCGACCTTCACTGAATCAATTACCAATTTCCTCACAGACTGCAGTCTCAATTATACTTAAACAAGAAAACTTAACGCAGAATAAGTTAAATGACTTTTCAACAAATTATGTATATATTAAAGGAGATGGAACTATCTATAAATCTGACATTTCTTCAAATTCAATAGGACGATATCTTGCTACTACAGAGCCTACAGTTACCACTGGAAATCATTTTGCCTGGGAAGTTAAAAATAAACAAAACCAGAAGAGATATTATGTGGACCACGTAACCGGTGAGATCATATCAAAATCAAAATTCTAATTGAAAAAACGTCAACTATATATCATTATAATAGTAATAAGAAATTTCACAATTGGAATACTAAAACCAATATATCAAAAGCATCCTATCAAAAATTGATCTCAATGAATCGAAAATCGCATATCATACCTTCCTCTAGAGGTAACCAGTTAGCAAATAATAATACTGCTCTTCGAAAGCGATACAACAAATTGGTAATAATAAACTTAAAGAGGCGTGCTATGCTTAGAAATATGATAAAGAAAAATACCCAATGCGAACATAAGCAAATTTACACGCAGGCCAATGCAATTTGTAGAAGAATATCTTCATCTTATGAAGAAGATAGAATTTCTATAGATGATGCTCTCAAATTAATGATCGAAGCACATAATCAGATGAGTCATAACGGTCTACCAAAGGACGTAATAGCAGCAGAAATGAATAAGAGATTGAATAAATTAGAAAAAGGAGACACGGGTATATTCGAAGTGACGATGGCAAATGTTAGTTCAGCTAAATTCATCGGTAGTAAAGATGATAAACCAATAAATGGAGGCGAAGAGGGTTCAAATAAATATTCTGAAAGTTATTGGTCCGAAATCATATGATATAGGCAAAGCTTGAGTATAGCCAAAAATACATATAAATTTTCATAATAAAATAATTTTTGTGATTACAAATACCATAATTTAATTTCTTTTGTATATAGATGCTTCTCTTTAATTTGTATAAAATAAAAATGAAAAACGGGATTAGTCAAAGTCCAGTATATCTATCAAACATCCCTTTTTCTTGATATATTGTAATGTAATAGTCATCATCCTAATCATAGTCTCTATTTACTCGATAGTATTTTCGGTGATGTTGTTGTTAATATCAACTTTGAAGATCGCTATCTAGTCAACCCATTCTATCTCTAAGCTTTACTCCCTTACATTGCTATAATAGTTATACCGACTTAATTTTTAGATATGCACTACCTTTGAACCATTAGATAATTCACATCTATCTCAACAGTACAAACAATATCTAATAAAATTAAATATCTTTTAATATTATTCTGAATTAATGACCATTCTAGAGAATGCAATTACAAGCTAATAACAGATTAATTAAATTAGAGAATATTAGTATCGAGTAATACCTACTCGTATTTATTTTTTGTATCTACTTCTAATTTAAGAGGTCCAAATTAAAATTTAACAAAAACGTTCTCTTTATAAGTAAGAATTGGATAATTAGTTTGTCATAATTTCTCACAATATAGAAAGCTTTACTAGTAATAATTATATTGCTACACCATTGCCCAACGAGTGTGCAAGTAAGCGGAAGTGTTCTTATTTGTGATTCGATCAATCAGACAGGAATTGACATTTTAAAAAAAGCATCCATGAAAGTTGATTACAAACCCAACATCTTAACAGACGAATTACTCGCTATTGTTAAAGAGTATCAAGTCATTATAGTTAGAAGTCGAACCAAAATCACTAGACAAGTTATTCAAGCAGCAACTAAGGCAAAAATTATAGCGAGGGCAGGAGTAGGTCTTGATAATATAGACGTATCCGCAGCAGAAGAGAAAGGAATTCGAGTTATCAATGCGCCTGAGGCAGCCATCACCGCCGTATCAGAACTTACTATAGGTAATATGATATCTCTTGCTCGAAGTATTCCTTATGCAGACAATGAAATGAAGAGAGGAAATTGGATAAAGAAGGATTTAATGGGCACAGAGCTAAGCGGTAAATATCTTGGTATTGTTGGCGTTGGAAATATAGGTCGGAATGTGGGACGTATTGCAAAAGGATTAAGAATGAATATAATCGGATACGACCCGTATCCAATAGACCGCGATTATATCAAAGAAGTCAGCTTAATTGTAACTGATCTCAACACATTGATCCAAAGTTCCGACTTTATTACTTGCCATGTTCCTCTATTAGAAGAAACAAAGCATCTATTTAATTCAGAACTAATCTCCAATATGAAACCATCTGCTTATATAATTAATGCTTCACGTGGAGGTATAATTGATGAAAACGCTCTCTATAACGCCCTATTGAATAGGAGTATTGCTGGTGCGGCATTGGATGTTTTTGAAACAGAACCGCCAATAAATAAGCTTCTTATAGGCCTTCCAAACGTGATTTGTACTCCGCACATAGGTGCCCAAACAAAAGAGGCGCAGCAACTCGCGTCGATCGTAATTGCAGAAAAAATTATACAAATAACTCGTGGTATTATTTAGATCAAGCTAAATCAATAAGCTATTAAAAAAATATGTTGAGCATTACGTTTTTCTACTCTGTAGTCAGAATTACAAAATAAGAGATATTTAATATAAAGTAAATGGTTTGAAATCTTACTGTTAATGTAGGAGTTAATAATTATGATATACTTCTTAACTCATTCAAACGTAAGAAGGCTTTTTTATTAATGACATATATAATAACAACGGGGACTTTGACACTTCTTAAATCTCAGAAAATACTTATCATCAATGATAAAATATCTAAAGTATCACAGTAGTTTTACGATTACGATCACAATATACAAATATTAAGGGCGCTTTAATAGCCATTTGCTATGCGAAGTTATATGGCTGATACCTGGACAAATATGTGGAAGTTAAATAGTGATGAACTAAAGTCCAAAGCTGTTCTTTGGAGAGGAGAGCCGGCCATTATTAAAATTCGAAGACCAAGTAGAATTGATCGCGCTCGTAGGTTAGGTTATAAAGCTAAACAAGGTATCATTGTAGTTCGTGCAAGAGTAGGAAGAGGTGGAATGAGAAAGCAGAGGCCTGTAGCAGGTAGGCGACCTAAACATATTGGTGTAGTTCATATTAAACAGGGAATAAGTATGCGAAAAGTGGCAGAAAGAAGAGTCAACGAAATATTTCCAAACTTGGAAGTATTAGGTTCTTACTATTTGTACAAAGATGGAATGTATCTTTGGTATGAAATAGTACTCGCATATCCAAATCATCCATCTATTTCCAAAGATAAGGAAATGCGTGGCAAGCTCAAGGCTTTTGCAAAATAAAAATCTCTTCCTACTAAAATATGGTATAGGCCTGCCTCCTCAAGATATAAGTCAATATACATAAAATCTAAGTATTAAATATTAGACAATAATTTAATCATTCAGATTGATTAGGAATGTCATGACAGATTTTATGATATTTTCGAGATCGGGCTCTATTGTATCTTTCTCTATTGTGATATAATAATAATTATTATTATTATGATTGGCTAAAGTGAGAGTTTTGACCTTTGCATTTTCGGTTAGAGTAAATTCAGTTTTTCCTATGGAAGATTCGAAGTTTTTTCGTAGCTGAAACCTTGTTGCCTCTATAAAACACTCATTTCTGACTTCATCGGCTTGCAATAATGGTATTATTCCAATACGTAACTGTCCAGCCAAAGTTCTGCCGAATTTGTTTACTACTGCAACATACCGTATCTTTATTGATAAATCAAGGATCTTACGACATTTCTCTCTATTTCTTTGAGCATCTTCAAGAGATAGTTCGTGCTTAGACATGCATTGCACTTGTTATAATAAAAATATATATCTATTCTGATAATATAGATGCCAAGCAAAATGTATCGTGGATTAATAATATCTTTGTGGAAAAATAAACCCATATGTGATCAATGTAGAGATTATGCATTATTCTATAAAAATACAGATCCAATTTTGTTCTATCTTGAGTGGATATATTTTCAATGGTTGTTCTGCCGGGAGATTCTGCGGAACACCATCCTCTAATTTGAAGATAGACATATGCAAAGGACAGGTAATTGTCCTTTCGGCTACGTTCATAAATCCAGTAGAGAGATCGGCGTATGCATGAGTGCATATTCTATCTGTAGCGAAAACCTCATCTCCTGCTTTAGTTATAAGTATTTTCTTATCTTTATAATCAAAATCTAGCAAATCTCCATTTTTGAGTGAATTTTCCTCGCATACCTTAATCCATTCTGTCATATTAAATTTCTATGTATTTATCTATATTTGTAGTGTTTCTCAAAGATGTCCTGAGTTTCTCTATATCGCGACTTCTCTATTTCCAAGATCTGTTCCATTGCTTCGTCTGTCTTGAGCATAAGAGCTTTGCCAGACCATTTGTTTTCGATTAGATAATTGATCCATGCTCTAATAGTTGGTCCCATTTTTCTTGATAATGGTTCCAGAAAACCGCTAACTATTTCTCTTTTTGCACCCTCTCTGCTTAATCCTCTACTCATTAAATAAAAAAGTTGAGACTCATCCAATTGTGCTACGGAAGCAGAATGCGTCGCTCTTACTTCATTAGTCTGGATCTCCAGTCCTGGAATAGCATCTGATTTAGCGCCCTTGTCTAGCAGAATTGCATGTCCAGCAAGGTACGACTCAGCAGCTTTGGCATTCTTTTCTATCCTTATCATGCCTTTGAACAATGATTTGGAAGTATCTTTCATAACAGACTTGACAAGAACTCTTCCTCTCGAGTTACCACCATAATGAATCAAATTAGATGTGACATCAAATGACTGGTTTCCAATACCAAATATGATTTCTACATCTTCGCCAGACGAGCCTGGCCCTTTCATTATGCTATCAATCTTATATCGTGATAATTGTGCACCAAACATTCCTAAATACCAAGACATTTTAGCATCCCTATCGATGAAAGCCTTCCTGTTTGAGAAATTTATAGTATCTCCACTCATAGCTTGCAATGTTACCATTTCGAGATGAGCATTAGGATGTACATGACATTCAACTAACTCAAAATAAGCCTGTTGAATATCTTTTTTTGTCGCGTTTGACGGCGCATAAATCTCCTGAACTACTGTTGCTTTAGAGCTAACATCTGCAAAAACAATATTACGTGATATCGAAGAGATTCTATCATCTGCCAGTGATTTTACAATTCTTATCGGTTCTTCAAGTATTACATTTTTTGGAATATAGATAAAAATACCTGATTGAAAAGCAGCAGCTTCTAATGCAAGGAATTTGTCCTCAGTATAGTCCAACTGATTACTTTCTAGAATCTCCCTTATACGATCTTCTTGTTGTACTATCGCTTCTTTTATATCGGCAACAATAACTCCTTGTTTTGCAATTTTATCAGGGATTAAAACTCGATTTGTCGAAGAGCCAATTTGTAATATATTCGTACCATGTTCTAAATCATCAAGTCTATCTGCGAGATCTCCGTATGGTTCCGATCGTATAATTCTATCTGGAAGATGGATATATTCTGGCTTTAAACGGTTTGCGTCAGAATATTTAGTATAGAGAGGTGAAACTTCGACAGGGAGTGATTCATAACTGGATAATGCCTTTTCTCTCATCTGTACCAGCCAATCTGGCTCTCTTTTTTCTCTTGCTATTGTTTTAATATCTTGACTGTCAATATCAGATAAAATTACCAACCCATCATATCATCCCTTAAGAAAAAAAGAAAGAGAATTTATACTCTTAACCTACTGAACCTTCCATTTCGAGCTTTACAAGTCTATTCAGCTCTACCGCATATTCCATTGGTAATTCTTTTGTAAATGGTTCCATGAATCCACCAACGATCATCGACAATGCATCAGATTCTGAAAATCCCCTACTCATCAGATAAAAGATCTGTTCTTCACCAATCTTTCCTACAGTTGCTTCATGTGATATTGTTGCATCCTCTTCATTTACTTCGACATATGGATATGTGTCAGTTCTAGAATTTTCATCTAATAGTAATGCATCACACCTGACGTTAGATTTTACTCCCGTTGCACCTTTCGCAACGTGCAATAGTCCTCTATATGTTGTTCTACCAGAATCTTTGCTAACTGATTTACTTGTAATTCTAGAGGTTGTATTTGGTGCTAGGTGTACTGCTTTTGCACCTGCATCTTGATGTTGGTTGGCGCCTGCGAAAGCTATTGATACTACTTCAGCATGCGCATTCCTTCCTAACATATAGACACCAGGATATTTCATAGTCAGTCTGCTACCTATATTTCCATCAATCCATTCAACTGTGGCATTTTCATATGCATATGCTCTCTTAGTTACGAGGTTGTATACATCCTTACTCCAGTTTTGGATTGTAGTGTATCTAATCTTGGCTCCCTTCTTTGCAATTAACTCTACAACTGCGGAGTGCAATGATTCGGTAGCATAAACCTGGAGCAGTACATCCTTCAATGTAGTGAACTTCTGCATTCTCATCTGCAATAATAAGAGTTCTTTCAAACTGGCCAATATTTTCAGCATTGATTCTAAAGTACGCCTGCAAAGGAAGGTCGACCTTTACATTTGGTGGAATATAAATGAAGGATCCTCCTGACCAAACAGCACTATTTAATGCTGCAAATTTATTATCTTCTGGTGGAATAACTTTTCCAAAGTGTTTTTTCATCAGGTCTGGATATTCCTTAACTGCTGTATCTGTATCAACAAATATTACTCCTTGCTTCTGAAGATCTTCTCTTAGATTATGATAAACTACTTCCGACTCATACTGAGCACCTACACCTGCAAGGAACTTCTTTTCTGCCTCTGGAATGCCAAGTTTATCAAAGGTATTTCTTACAGATTGTGGAACATCATCCCAACTTTTACTTTGTTTTTCTGATGCTTTGGCATAATAATAGATATTTTGAAAATCAATTTTTGAAATATCTCCACCCCACTTTGGCATTGGTTTACTCATAAAGACATCATAGGATCGCAACCTAAAATCTCTCATCCAATCAGGCTCACCTTTCATCTTACTAATCTCCTCAACAGTTCCCCGAGAGAGACCTCTTTTACTTAAAAATACATAAAGCTCTGTTGAGTCCTTAAAGTCATATTTACTATAATCCATATTCATCTTTTCAGTCGTCATATAATGTATAACGCTGTTATGTTTTATATATATGTTGCAGTGTAATTAATGCATGACTAATCATCAAACATTTAATAGATAGTTTATACATAAACAACTGAACATCTTGTTCTATATTAATTTTCATGAAGAATGTCTTTAGCCAACTCAATAGCTCCTCTTATCGTATGTATTTTAGACTCAATAGAGTGAATATTTTTTTTCGTCAATTCTTCCTGAGTAAATGGGCCTATTGCTATTACGGCCTTTACACCCCTGATTAATGTTGGAACATCAGCAGATATCCTTTGTAAGATTTCAAAAAATGACTGAACCGTAGAGGAACTAGTAAAAATAATAGCGTCAACTTTTTTATTTTCCAAAAGTAATTTAAAATCTTTCCAAATGGCATTCGTAATAGAAGTCCGGATGTCATATAAGAATAGTTCATCGACATTCATACCTATTTTACTAAGAGCTGTTGCAATGAAGTCATTTGATGCACTGCTTCGGGGAATAATAATTCTATGAGACGTGAGATTCATTTTTGAAAAAAGTTCCACCAATCCCTTGGCAGAGTATTTTTCTGGCATCAAATGGACATATATTCTACGGTTAAGAAGGCTTTCTCTGGTTTTTGGTCCGACTGCTATAATAGTCCTAGAATTTAATAGAGAGACAACCTGATCAGTTTTATTCATTGCATTTGCAAGATCAAATAGCACATTTACTGCCCACTGGCTCATAAATGCACAATAATCATGCTTTTTTTCTTTTAGCTCATCGATAAATTCTAAAATAACTTCAGGACCTTTGGGAACTATTTCGATAGTAGGTAAGGCAATGGACTTGCCACCTTCCATTCTGACAAGCTGTGAAAATTCTTCAGCATCAGCATCGTTTCTTGTTATCGCAAGTATTTTCTTACGAAAGCTTTGTGACATTTGGATCACTTACCAAACCATGCAATCTTTCTGCATAATGTAACAACTTTCCCAATTATAATAATCGCAGGAGGTTTGATCCTAGAATCTTCAGTTTTACGTAGAATATTCATGAGATTGCCGCTGATTACCCTTTGTGTTTTAAGTGTTGCACTTTCAATTATGGCAATCTCTGTATTTGTACTCATTCCTGCATTTATCAGACTATAACAGATCCTCTCCAGACTTTCTATTCCCATGAGGATCACAATAGTATCTACAGCATTAGCTAATCTATCCCATTTGACAATTGATTCAGCCTTATTTCCGTCTTCATGGCCGGTAACAATTGCCAGAGATGAGGCATATTGCCTATGTGTTAAGGGAATCCCAGCATAAGCGAGCAGCCGCTATAGCAGAAGAAATTCCAGGAATTATTTCAAATTGAACACCGTTCTGAAAAAGAAATTCCGCTTCTTCTCCTCCTCTTCCGAAGATAAACGGATCCCCTCCCTTAAGTCGCAAAACTTTCTTGCCTTGTTTCGCAAGCCTTACCATTTGAATATTTGTATTGTCCTGATGACTTGTTGGATCTCCTACTTTTCTTCCAACATAGATCTTTTCAGCTTGAGCAGGAATCTGATTAATGATATCTTCACTAATCAGTCTGTCATAAAGTACAACATCGCAATCTTTCAAAAGTTCCATTGCTTTGACTGTGATTAACTTCGGATCACCGGGTCCTGCACCACAAAGGAAAACTTTACCTCTATTTCTCATTTTTTATTCCACCTATCAACTGCATCATGCCAGTCTTCTGACAGTTTCTTAACGTCTTTTTTCATAAGCATTTCGGCAACGATTATTCCAAGTTTAACTGGATTTTTTATACTTCCACTCTCTTTTAGACTGATCGATTTCACACCATCTGCTGAAAACACAGACGCATAGAGCGTCATTTTTCTGCGGTCAGAGTTTGTAACTGCAATGGCGCCAACGGGAAATCTGCAGCCTCCCTCTATTTTACTTGACATCGCACGTTCCGCATCAACTTCAGATCTAGATTTTTTGTCTTCAATACTATTCAAAATTCTAATTAATTGATGATTATTCTTTCTGCAGACAGTTGCTATTGCGCCTTGGCCAGGAGATGGCATAAAGCCTCTAACATTAAACCTTTCTACAATGACATCTTTCATTCCAAGCCTAACTAAACCTGCCTCTGCAAGAACAACAGCATCGTATTCTCCATTAATTGATTTCTTGACCCGAGTCTCGACATTTCCACGAATTGGCTTGACGTTTAAATCAGGACGTCTTCTCATTATCTGAATGGCTCGTCTTAAACTACTAGTTCCCACTATCGATCCTTTAGGAAGATCACTTAATTTCAGTTTTTTTTCATTAACTAATACATCATTAGGACTTGCTCTCTTTGGTATCGAAGCAAGAACTAATTCATCGTTAAGGTCCGATGGAAGATCTTTTAAACTATGAACAGCAAAATCAATGCTTCCTTTTCTTACGGCATCATTTAATTCTTTTTCAAATATTCCTTTTTCGTCTATCGTAAATATGGCTCTATCATCTTTGTCACCTCTCGTACTAATTGTGACAATTTCACATTCAATAGAAGGATTAGATTTTCGTAAAGCACGTAATATTATATGAGTCTGAAGAAGAGCAAGCCTACTCCCTCTTGTACCTACTCTTAATCTGTTGATCATCAGGTTTCTTTCACTCTGCGTATAGCATCGCCATAGAACTCTATAGTTTTATATACATCATCTTCGCTGTGAGAATAAGAAACAAAACAAGTTTCAAATTGAGAAGGAGGTATGAAAACCCCTCTCTTCAATAATTCATCAAATAAGAGCCTGAAGTTTGCTGCATTAGATTTTTTTGCGCTGATGGCATCGGTTACTCTTCCTTCAGTAAAGAACAATTGATACATTGATCCTATTGTATTCAGCGTCAAATTCAGTTTGGCATCTTCTAGCTCGTCTTTAATTCCATTAACCAGACGATCGCATGTTTTGGCGATAGTTGGATATATGTCGTTCTTTGCCCTTATCAGAGTTTCAATGGTAGATATGCTAGCTGAAACAGAGATAGGATTTCCTGCATATGTACTTGCTTGATATACTCTACCGGCTGGCGCCAATTGCTGCATTATCTCCTTCTTGCCCGCTATTGCTGCTACGGGAAAACCGTTTCCCATAGCCTTAGCGAATGTTGCTAAATCAGGCTTAATTCCAAAGAATTCACTAGCACCCCCTAGGGCAAGTCTAAAGCCTGTCACAACTTCGTCAAATATTAAAATAATGTCGTTTTGCTTTGTTATTTTCCTGACGTCATTGAGATATTCTTTTTTAGGTAAAACAAGTCCCATATTCGCAAATATTGGTTCTATTATGACACAGGCAATATCATCGTTCTTTGCTATCACTCGATCTAATTCTTCAGAATTATTAAAAGGAATTACCTTAGTTTGCGAAGTTACCTCTTCTATGCTCCCGTCAGATTGTGCGAAACTTTCAGCACCCGAACCAGCATTTATCAAAACATAGTCATAAGAACCATGATAGGAACCATCAAATTTTAAAATTTTTTTCTTCTTTGTAAATGCGCGTGCTAATCTAATAGCGTTCATAGTTGCCTCCGCGCCTGTAGTTACAAGCCTTGTCATCTCTGCACATGGGACAATTTCTGCTATCAGTTCTGCCAGCTTTACTTCCTTTTCAGTTGGGACACAGTAGAGGCTTCCAATATCAAGCTGGTTCTTTATAGATTCAGTTACTGTTTGGTAAGCATGACCTAGTAAAACAGCACCATATCCCATACAATAATCAATACATATTTTGTGATCTGCTGTAACAATCTTGCTGCCATTGGCAGAAACTGCAAAAAATGGATATGGATCATAAAACCGTACAGGACTATTAACTCCAGATGGAATTACATTTCTTGCTCTATTGAACAACGATTCTGATTTGCTAAGCATCTAATGGCAAAACTTTTGCCTGCAAACATTATAATTGTATCGTCTGACATAAATCATCATTCATTTAATAATTTGGCCATCTGTTTTGCATAATAAGTAATTATCATATCTGCCCCTGCTCTTTTTATAGAGATCAAAAACTCGCTCATTACAGCATTTTCATCAATCCAACCTTCGTCTGCTGCTGCTTTAATCAATGCATATTCTCCAGAGACACTATAAGCACAGACAGGCAAAGTAGTAGTCGTCTTTGCCTGATAAATAAGGTCTAAATAGGGAATGGCAGGTTTTATCATAATAATATCAACACCTTCATTAATATCAAATTCTATTTCTCGAAGGGCTTCCCTCGCATTACTAATTGGCAATTGATAGCTTCTTCTGTCACCAAACTCTGGCATTGAATGGGCTACATCTCTAAAGGGAGCGTATAATGGTGATGCTTGCTTTGCAGAATATCCAATAATTCCAGTATCCGAATAACCCGCATTATCCAAACCTTCGCGAATAGCCTTTACTTGACCATCCATCATAGAGGAGGGAGCAACAAAATCGGCTCCAGCACCTGCGTGGCTAATAGCAACTTTTCTTAAAGCGGCTGTAGTACTATCATTATCTACTTTTTGATTTTTTAATATTCCGCAGTGACCATGGGAGGAATACTGACATAAACAAACATCTGTAATAATGGCAATATTGTCTCCGAAATGTTTATGAATAATATCTGTACACTGCTGTACAATTCCTTCATCATCAAAGGCAGAACTTGCATTATCATCTTTGTGAGATGGAATGCCAAAAAGAAGAATCGCTCTAATGCCAAGATCAGCAACTGTCTCTATATTCTTAATTAACTTAGAAACAGGTATCCTTTGAATAGCAGGCATAGATTCTATAGCCTGAGGTTTTTTAATCCCTTCTTTAATAAATATAGGACAAATCAGATCCTTGACTGAAAGACGAGTTTCCTGCAAAACATCACGAATAGCAGGACTGCGTCTTAAACGACGCAATCTAATAGTTGGAAACCCAACATTTCTGCCATTGCTATTTGTTTTCATAGTTAAACAACTTTAGGATGAATTTCATAAAATCTTCTTGCTTTTCTTCACATTCTTCCAGCTCTTTCCTAAGATTGTTCATCGGAGAAGAAAGAATTGCTTCAACAATAGCATATGAAAGTTTTTCAACTATCTTAGATTCTTCAGGTCCTATTCTCTTTCCCAAAATAGAAAATGCTTTTTTGAGTTCACTATCTCTTATAGCATCTACATTCTTAAAAATAGAAACAACAATAGGTTCGACCCTTTTTCTCTTGTACATATTATACACAGAATTCATTTCAATATCAATTAATTTCTCGGCTGAACTGATTTCATTTCTTCGAGAACGCCTATTATTTTCTACAATCTCTGCTATTTGATCCATGTTTATTAATTTGATTTTCCTTAGTTGAGCAACTCTTTCTTCTACAGTTCTTGGATTTGAAAGGTCTAAAATCATCATTCCATTTTCACGGTTACTCATGGCTTTTTCAACTCTATCATATGTAATTAGGTAATATGGCGCAGTTGTAGAAACAAAAATTATATCAACCTCATGTAATATTTCAAGTGCTTTCTCAAATGGAGTTGGCTCGCCTGCTACGGTATCGGCAAATGATTTGGCTCTTTGAAATGTCCTGCTTGTAACTAAAAAATTAATATCTCGTTTTTTTAGTGACTTGGCTACTAGACTTGCACCCTCTCCAGTTCCTATAAGCATGATACATTTATTTTTCAGATTGTCTAAATGATCTTCTGCGAGATTAACTGCAATTGATCCAATTGATATACTTCCTTTATTGAGAGAAGTGCTAGTCCTAACTCTGCTACCGAGTTTTACTGCTCTATCAAAGATAACCGAAAGATTTGAACCGGCATAATGGTGCTTGTTCGCAAAGTCGAAGGCTCGCTTAACCTGTCCCAGTATTTGATCTTCACCGATTACTAATGAATCTAGTCCTGATGCTAATCTTAATAAATGAAGAACAACATCTCTATCTTTACTAATTTCAATCGTGTTGGCAAATTCATCGGTGGTCAGGCCAACTATTGATCCCCAGACTTCGAGTAATTTTCTTTCATCAGGCAGCTGTACCAGCAGCAAAAACCTCAACCCTGTTGCATGTTTGAATGATTACGCATTCACTAATGCTACAATTTTCTAAAAACTTTTTATGTGCACAGTCGATGTCAATGAAGGCAAATTTCTCAAGTAAGTGTATAGGAGCATCTCTGAAGGTTACACGGGCATTAATTATTTGCAATGATTGTGTCATGGTAGATGATAATGTCATTAATTATTCTTATTCTCCCATTTCTCCAATAGTTTCAGCGTTGTGCGTTTAGCATCTTCAAATCTTTCCTCCTTAATAAGGTTCTGGATTGTTTGGTCATGGATAATAGAGTATAGAAATTCCTTTCTCTTACCAACTGTTTTTATTTTTGATTTTGCCGCGTTACGCGCAAACTCTTGTAATTTTGTATTTTCGATATCGGATCTTGTGATTATTTTCTTTAAAGTTCGTTCGGCTTTTATTCTAACTTTACGTGCCATTATAGGACTCTTACCAGATGTGGAAATTGCCACCTGCATTATTCCTTCAATATTGATTATTGACGCATAGGAAAAATCACTGTAAGAAGGATCATCTGCGGCATATACAAATGAACCCATTTGACGGCCTTTATCAACAATATTACGATTCAGCGATTTATCATTAGTAGCAGCTAAAATCAGGAATGGATTTTTGTAATTGACAAGTATGTCAGCATCTTTCAATTTTGCCTTAACAACTTGTATCTTGCCTCCTTCAGATAGATTTAACAAATAGCGATTTAAACGGTTACTAATAACTGTAATTTTACAGTTTTGATCTAAGAGTCCGCGGACCTTCCTTACACCTTCGCTGCCACCACCGACCACAATGACATGCTTACCATCAACATTCAGGTCAACAATCAATTAATACACCGATAGTTATTAACAAAGATATAGATGTGAATTCTTTATTTAATCGTTGCATTAACGTTTACAAACCTAATATTAACAATCTACATCATATAAGCTCATAATATTCAAGCAATCGTAATGGAACAACTTATGGCTGCATTTTCTTTTCAGATTTCATTTATGATTGTTGGCTTCTCATAAATTATCAAGCAAAGTAGTAAAGGTTATGCTTTTACAATTTTGATTCTAACAAAGCCTCTATTTACTATTGATTTTACGAAGATAAATTGTAGTAGATGGAATATTTAGGTCATAAGATAAACATTATTATAACCTACATTAACCGAATGTGTAATAAAAAATTAAAACAATTATACAATCTAGTCTAAACGAATAAATTCATAATAAAATGTATTAGATCAACGAAGCTCTTTATATTAAGCATAATTTGTGTAGCTATAAAATTAAGGAGAACATACACGTTCATTCAGAAATTGCCACTTGTATCTATTGCATCCTCAAAAAAGTCCGCGATTTATATAGTCCGATCATTTCGATAAGAAACTCGGCTCAATCCTAATTAGTGGGCTACGTTAGTTTGAATTATTATAGTTGCAAGAAGATGACCATCACCCAGACTCTTTTGATCTTGATAGTATCGATGAGATTGGCCCAGCAACCAAAAGTCGTTTAGAAGAATCCGGATTCAAATCAATCAAAGATCTCATAGTCAGAGGGCCGGCTGATGTTGCTGAAGCAACTGGAATGGAGATAGAAAAGTCAAATTATATCTGCAATAAGGCAAGAATAAGACTGGAGGAACTAGGTATAATTGACAAGAGCTTTGTTACTGCTACTAAACTTTATGAGAAAAGAAAACAGGAAGAAAGAATTTCAACTGGCTCAAAGAACTTAGACGATCTTTTCATTGGAGGAATCGAAACAGGCTCTGTGACAGAAATCTATGGTGAGTATGGCACCGGCAAAACTCAGTTATGTCATACTCTGTCTGTATTGGTACAACAAAGTAGATCACAAGGAGGATTAAACGGCAAGGCAATTTATATTGACAGCGAAAATACATTTAGACCGGAACGAATCGTTTCTATAGCAAACGCCAGAAACCTGAATCCCTACAAATCACTAGAAAACATAATCGTTGCAAAGGCATATAACAGCGCGCATCAGGAATTAATTCTTGAAGAAACAGGTCCAGTTATCGACAGCAATAATGTAAAATTGCTAATAGTTGATTCAGCAGTAGCACATTATAGAGCTGAATTTCTTGGGCGAGCGACCTTGTCAGAAAGGCAACAGAAACTTAATAAATTTATGCATGTATTAGTAAGAATTGCAGAAACCTATGCAGTTGCAGTTTTGGCCACTAATCAGATACAATCATCTCCAGATGCAATTTTTGGAGATGCATATAGACCAGCTGGTGGACATGTAGTGGCTCATACTAGCACCTATCGAGTATATCTTAAACGTTCCGGTAAGAATAGAATAGCAAGAATGGTCGATAGCCCATATCATCCGGAAAGTGAAGTATTATTCACTTTATCTGAACTAGGCGTTACAGATCCTGAAAATTAAGGCTTAAAATTAAGCAGATAATATAAATTAAGGATTTTGATAATGTATTTGTCATGCCAAGCTCGCACGGTACCAGAAGAAAGTCTCGATCCATGCTTACTAAAGATAAAGTTGCCAGGGGAATTTCGTATTTGCTTATTGATTATAAAGTAGGTGATAAAGTTATTGTAGATGTGGATCCAAAAGAACATAATACAATTCCTCACAGGAGATTCCAAGGAAAAGTTGGTATTGTAAAAGAGGTTGGAAGAAGGACAATAAAGTTTTCTGTAATGATAGGAGACAAGCGAAAATTATTGTGTACTAAACTTAACCATATTAAACCATTAACTACCGATAAGGAGAATTCAAAATGACGGATATAGTCAAAAAAGAAATTATTACACTTTCGCAGGTAAAGAAAATCTTGGAAGGAGTTAAGGTGGATGATATGGATCAGATCCAAAGGTGGACTTTTGACTATGTTGGGAAGTTTGCTCAGGTAGATTCGAATCTTGCTGCCAGAATGGTAAGCCAATTAATTGAAAAATGTGACTTAAAAGAAGAAGAGGCAGTTGAAATTGTCAATGCGATGCCTACTTCGATAGAGGAACTAAGAGCATTCACATTCGGATGGAAAAAACTTATTCTTACAGATACTTTGGAAAAAATGCTAAATATACTTAAAATTAGAACTGAAAGTTAAATAAAAAGTAATCAGTAAATATACCGGTGATTTAGATTGTCAGCACTGCCTGCAGGTTACTCTAATAATCGGACAAGCGTATCCAGCCCCGGGGAACAGCAATTTCAAAGAAAATATGAGGAGTACGCATACGTATTAGATTTTACTCTCAGAGGAAAATCTAATACAGTAAGAGGAAGGGAAGGAATAATCATTCAGGCCATAGGAGAGGAAAGGTTAACCCTATTAGAATTGCTTGGTGTTCAAAATATGAGCTTTGAAGTTGGAGAGCGGGTGTATATTGGACGAGAGGGTCGCAATAAAGTGATGAGCGTGCTTGGCAGACTAGATTATCCAAACATAACACAGTCAGCGAAAAATGAACTCCCAAATATCGTAGAAATAATAGTAGTTGCAAACGAGAAAAGGTTTATAGATTACATGAATATTTCTCAGCCAATTACACCTAGAATTCATGCTCTTGAACTAATTCCGGGAATAGGAAAAACCTATATGATGACCATAATCAAAGAGCGGGACAAAAAAAGATTTGAATCTTTTGAAGATATTCAAAATAGGGTTGGATTGAGAGATCCGGCAAAACTTATATCGAAAAGAATTATAGATGAAATTGCTGGGGAAGCTAGAATGAATCTGTTTGTTAGAAAATGAAATGGTCAAAAAGAAGATCTTTTGGCCAGCATATGCTCAAAGATAATAGGATTCTTGCAAGAATTATTGAAGCTTCTCAAATTAATGAAGAAGAAATTGTATATGAAGCAGGCACTGGAAATGGAGTGTTAACTGAAGAACTTTGTAAAAAGGCCAATTTAGTTAAGTCATTTGAAGCAGATAGGCAAATTTTTAGAAAAGTACGTAATATTTCTACTTGTTATCCAAATTTGGAGCTAATTAACGCTGATATTTTCAATATTTATCATTTGGAATTCGATGTTTTCATCTCGAATCTTCCTTATTCAAGAAGTAAAGATGCTTTACAATGGTTGCCATTCCAAAAATTCAAACGAGCCATAATTATGACACAAAGGGAATTCGCCGATAAATTACAAGCTAATCCCGGCGAAAAAAATTATAGAGCAATTACAGTATTAAGTCAGTATTGTTTTAGTATTGAAAGGCTATTTAATGTAAGTAAAGAAGCCTTTTATCCTAAACCTTCTATAGAATCAACCCTTATAAGATTAGTTCCAAGATCTGCGATAATGAATAAAAGTATTATCACTAAGCTAAACTTTCTGTTTTCCCAAAGAAATAAGAACGCTTCCACATTGTTAAAAAGATATGGCACTAAAATGAGGCATGATGTTAAGAAAATAGACCAATTAACTGTTAAAGAATTAATGGAAATAGCAGCTGAATAGAAAAACCTCGCTATTTAGATATATAGCCATACTAAATATTATCAGCAGAATCAATCCTTCAGAAAAGAGATGGAATAATCATGCTATTTAGTTCATTACTATCTAATAGGTATTATCGAAGTAAACAACAAGAACATTACGATTATGAGAAATAAGGTAGTATTGAATACTCAGTATTTTCAATTTTTGAAAATTCCTGTTATTAATATTAATAAATATGAAAAAAGCTACGATGAATTAATTATCATTTTGATGATTAGAAACGCTGTACAAAGAAAGATTTGCTCCTATATCGACATATGACACATTCCTGTATTATGAAGCGATATATAATTGTATTTTATGAAGCGATTTATTGATGTAATAAAATTAAAAATAACTACTATTGAAAGAAAGAGAATTAATTATGCATAAATAAGGGCTCTGATTTTAGTTGCTTGCTTTTTAAATTCTATCAACACAAATTATTCCTCCATTCATCCCTTTAACTATCTATATTAAGATATCTGGGAATCCTAAAATTTAGCTAATCTTCACTGCAAAATCAATTTTTTCGAGATGTTTATAGCAAACCTTGCTGCAAAAATTAGCATTATGTTCATAACGGTGGTTATACTTAGCATGAATAATATAGTAATGTTATGGTATAATTACTTAATATTGTAATAAGGGATTTTCTGCATGTAGACTAAATACCATCAATATGATTGAGTATAGTTATAACAAATTCCTATAATGATTTTCAAAATCAATTAATACCTAAATCCGCTATTAATAGTATAAAGATTTGATCCAATGTTGTAATATAATCTAGACCAATATTATTGCATTTTCAAAAACGTTACCTTAAAGATACAAGGAATTTAAAAATAATCCATCTCAACAGACGGTACACAGATATATGTATAAAATTAAAATAAAATAATGTCTCTTCCTATCGTTAACATTTATTGTTATTGTCACCAACATGGTAAGAAAAATAATCGCTTTTATTATTCGGTAGAGCCATTTGACATGAATAAGATATACTACCTAGTTTCTTCTAGTTAAACACTATAAGATGGGAAAATGGAACTTGTATATCCCTTCAGAAGATAGTTTTTTTTTGGCAGAATACGCTAAACATTATTGTGGTGATTTTGCTTTGGAAATAGGTGCTGGATCGGGTATAATATTGAATGCACTTTCTCAGAATTTTAATACTGTGGTTGGAACAGACATTGATTACAGGTCTCTACACTATTACAAAAATAATCTCCCTAAGAATACTATGCTGCTTTGTTGCGATGCCGCTTCTGCAGTTTCTATTAAATTTGATTTTATCGTAAGCAATCCTCCATATCTACCGGATCTCAATAAAACAAATCACGACCGTACTATAGATGGAGGTCCCACAGGTATCGAATATACTCTCCATTTTGTTCGATCCGCTATTTCGGTTCTGCAAAGGCAAGGGAAGATGTTGACAATTACGTCATCTTTGTCTTTCACCTCGGAATTAGACAAATTGATAATAGAATTGAACTTAAAGAAAAGGATCATAAAAGAAAGGAAGATATTTTTTGAGACACTTTCCTTAGTTGAGATTAGCTTCATTACTTCTTGATTTGTAACACTTACTTTTTCAGAATTCTGGCTGCCCTATTTGCTATTTCTTCTGCCATTCGAGAAAGAGTAGATTTTCCACCTAAGTCATACGTAACGTACAGATTTTCATTAATAACATTTTCTGTGGCTTCAAAAATTGCACTCGAAATCTCTTTTTCTCCAAGATAATCCACCATCAATGCGGCTGACAAGATAGTGGCTACAGGATTTACCTTATTTTTTCCCGCATATTTTGGAGCACTACCATGTGCAGGTTCAAACATTGCATAATCATCACCATAATTTCCGGAATATACACACCCTATCGAACCTACATGTCCTGAGGCGCATTCTGAGATTATATCCATAAATAAATTTGTACTTATCAATATGCTATCGTTAAACCGTTGTGGATTCTTAACGAGTTGTTGTGTCATATTATCTACATAATATTCTTCTACCTCGATATTCTTAAATTGGTTTTGAACCTTTTCTATTGCCGCCCAGAATATTCCGTCAGTTTCTTTTAATATATTCCTTTTTGTAATCGCATAAATTTTTTGAAAATTTCTCTCCTCTGCTATTTGGAAACCTTTTTTTACTACTCTTTCACAGCCTTTTCTTGTTATTTTGCGTATAGCAATAGCTGAGTCGTCACTGGTTCTGAATTCAATCCCTGCATATAGTCCTTCGGTCGCTTCGCGTACACATATGAAATATAGCTGTCTTTCAGCATTTTTGTATGTCTTTATAGGTCTTACATTGGCATATAATTCGAATTTCTGTCTAATACTCACCGCTACACTGCGTGGAGCATTCGGATTAGGGATAGTAGTGGTTGGACCCTTGAAACAGGCATCGCTATCTTCAAGTAATTTCCAAACTTCTTGTGAAATGTAAGAATTCGCTCCGGTTTCCTGCCACCATTCGGATCCAGCGTCGGCTAAAATTAGTTCTATCCTAGTATTGCAGGCTTTCAAGACTCTCATCATCGCCTCCACTAATTCTCGACCGGTACCGTCTCCACGCAGTATCACAGCGCTTTTATTAGCCAAATGATCAAATCTAGGGCAAAATCTTCTCTATTTATATCTATTTGGATCTTAATTGGATTCTTACAACTAAGTCATTAGTAAACGGAGGAATATCTGATGACTTAGTTACTCTAGTGAATTCACCTTTTTCAGAAAAGTATGAATAGTCAATATTAAAGTCTTTGAGTGTTAATATTTCCTTCTTTGGCGTTCCTGTAGAATTATCCATCACAGATATAGTTCGGTTATCATATGAATATATTTTCATAAAGTCATCTATGGTTAGCCTGATGGGTCTGACATATTGTATATGAAGCATATCTCCGACAGCATCAGTACGAATAACCCGCATGCATTCTTTACCGTCTTTCCAAACCTTGCCTACGTCATCAGGCATCAGTTTTGTATCTCCATCCACTACTATTTGTATTCTAGGATAAACATTAAATGGATCAATGGCATTTTTTTTCAGGCATACATTGAGTACAGGGGGATGAGGGACAAAATACATTATCAAAATACCTGCAAGCGTTGCAGCACCTACTATCACTGGCGGTAATAGAATTTGTTTCTTGCCTAGTTTCTTCCTCGGTTTTTCTTCTTTAACTTTCCGCTTTGGCATTTAAAAAAACTATTGGTATTCAATACTAAAGCAGTTATTATTGCTTTTCTAACTTTCATATTAATACAAAAGTTATTGTGATATACAACATCATCATTTTAGTTCGTTAATCTAATATTCACTTCACTGGTGCTTATAAAGAAGATATTTATTGATACTTTCATCGATAAGGGCCATATTACTGTATTTCAGATACTATAATATTTACAGCTAAGCACAGAGGATTGGCTACTTCACTCTGAACATGTTAGAATACAAATTAGCAACTTCAGTCGTCTAATTTGATAATTTAAGCACTAATAGTAGAAAATTATGATTATAGTGATTTGATTATTTCCGTTTTACAATGATATGATTCTTTATTCTATATTTAACTATCTGATTTTTGTTTTGCACAGTATTAAACAGTCAAGGTATTGAACATATAGAATCATTTTTATATTGTATAAACTTTTATTTTAGTAACTGGATTTTTCGTCAATATGGATAACATTCTTGTTGGTGTTAATTTGTAAAGATTTGAGAGTAATTATTATATTGATAATGTAGTTCAACGTTGTGTTATACCATTTGCTAATTATTAATATCGATGGTGCCAGCAGGGGTAATCCTGGATTATCAGGAGTAGGAATTGTAATAGCCAAAGAAAATTGGAAAATATTAGAGCACAAGGAGTTCATCGGCTCTAAGACAAATAACCAGGCTGAATACATAGCGTTAAAAAAAGCTATGCAAATTGCTTTCGGTTTAGATGACAAGATTACAATTTTGTCAGACAGTCAACTCCTTGTTAATCAGCGAACGAACCGATACAAGCTGAGAAACAGGCAACTAAAAGACATATTTAGAGAAATATCTAACCTTGAGAAACATTTTCAAACTGTTATTTATAAACATGTGCCTAGATCGAGAAATAGAAATGCAGATTTGCTGGCGAATCAGGCGATAGACGAACACATTAAATATGAAAATCCTAATATTTAGAAAGGATGGCAGCAGTGAAGATTCAGAGTTAAGTCTGATTTTGCGAGAGCAAAAGATGCGGAGAAGGCATTTGACTGAGCTGCCATTATATAATAAAGAATTCATAGGTTTTAGTTCGAGAAGAATAGATCTATTTTTTTAACTTGAAATGCAAGTACACAAAATGATGTTTCGTTAAGCTCTGCTCCATGAGGATCTTTTTTAATCTCTGCCTACCTTGCGGGTTAAAATGATCCATTACTCTGCTATGATAAGCTAGATACATAAACAGATAATTATTTAATGTGCTTACCAGCAATGGAACATACAATCTTTACATATAATAGAAGAAGACAAGAAATCACAAGATAACTACAACTCTAATGAAATTTTTATTTAAAGTAAATTGCCACTTAGAGACAATTACTAAGAATTAAGAATACTAAAAAAGTTTTGTCATCTGATTTGCTTTACTTAAAAATCAGCGGAAGGGCCAGCATGAGTATACATTTCTATATTTGTAAATACATAGATATATTATCTTAATCTAAAAATATCTTTTTTTAGTTAATTTTTTAAAAAAATGTACCTAAAGGTTTATCTAACGAAAAAAGCGATAATCTTAAAGTTGCTAAATAAACGTGAGTCGAAGATTCCAAGTGCTATCAAAGACATTGCGATTGTTGCCATAGGAGTTGTAATTATTTGGGTAGGTATGAGGTTGGTGTTTGATACTGCCAATCCATTTTATATAGTTTCCAGTGGTAGTATGGTGCCCAACCTAAATGTAGATGATGTGTTAGTCGTGAGAGATGGCGGCTCTTTTAAAGGTCTAAATCTGGGAGATATTATTGTTTTCCATAGGCCTGACGGTGCTGATAGGGTAATAGTCCATAGGGTAGCAGATATCAAAGATATTGTTATCAATTCTCAAGAAGAGAGAGTTATCAGGACCAAGGGCGATGCTAATCCTTCTTCTATTCCAGGAGTAGATTTTCCTATTACAGAAAAAGAGTATATTGGAAAGGTCGCATTTGTAATCCCAGGTGTTGGATTAATAACTAGAGCTATAAGTCCTCCAGTTAATTATATTATTATAGCTGTAATCTTGGCAATGCTTTTTTTCAGCCACATCTTAAGGAAGAAAGATTCTGGACCATCCAAATCAGCTGAAACAGGCGGAGGGGATAGTTCATCCCCACCTACGGGAAGTCCTTTTTAGATTGAAATTCTTCACGATGTCTTAATTTTAATACTATTACAGGCTTGTTCAGCTACTCATCTCCTATGTGTATAGATGACAAAATTCAAGTAATAGCAAGTTTGTTGTAAACCCGACCTCGTCATTACGTCGTATGGGCAAGATTACTGAATTTGAAGTATATCTGGTTATACTGAGATGTCAGAACGAATTAACCATAATGCATTAGATTTTGACATTATTACAACTAGTGTATAAATTCTTTATCCAAACTCATTTGGATATTTCTTAGAATATAACATAAGATCTAGAAAATAGTATTATTTTTATCGAGCTTTGATTGTAAATTCACACGGTATTTATCTTCTTTATTATTGTCAATACATCCTTGTCCTTTAGGACGTGATCTAAACCAACTTTCTGACCATTGAATTTTGCACTCCTTCCCCAAATCTGTGCGAAGCGAAAATCTTTTATCATATTGCGATGAAGTTTATTGCAAACAACTGCGACGGTACTTCCGTTTCTGATTATCAATGGTTCTTTGTAGTCTGTTTCTTCTCTCTTCGGACGCAGGTAGATCCTGATGAAATCGAGTTTCTCATATATTGCTTCCTTCAGAGCATCAATATTGATATTTGCATCAGCAGAAACTGGGATAAAATTATTTCCAACCTTAGATTGAATCTCTTTCACAAATGCCTGATTAACAAGATCAATTTTATTTAATACAGTCAAGGAACTCACATAGACTCTATTACCATTTAAAACATCGATTAATTGATCCTCGGTTAAGTCTGTTTCTCGTATTGTTATACGACCATTGTGTATACCAGATACACGCAAAATTTCCTTTATAAAATTATGTGTTAATCTCGTAGGAACGAGCATATTTACTGAAACTCCACCGACAGATGTCTTTTCAACTGTAACATGTGGAGATTTTTGGTCAACTTTAATTCCAATTTCAGCTAATTCATTCTTTAAAATTCTCAAATGATGTGGTTGAAATACATCCAGGACTATCAGAACAAGATCAGCATTTCTTGCCACAGAGAGTACTCTTTTGCCTATTCCTTTTCCCGCTGATGCACCTTCTATAATTCCTGGAAGGTCTAAAATTTGAATCTTGGCACCTCGATAATCCATAATGCCTGGTATAGCCGTCAGAGTTGTAAAATGATAGGAGGCGACTCTGGAGTTAGCATTTGTCAATATATTTAGAAGAGTTGATTTGCCAACACTTGGTAGACCAATGAGAACAACTGTTGCGTCACCTGTTTTTCTGACGTCAAAGCCTACATTCTCACCACCGCTTGAGACTGTTCTGGCATGGGTGTTTTCTTCCATTTCGCGTTTAAGACGAGCCATTTTTGCTTTTAGTACACCAATGTGAAATTCGGTCGCTTTGTTGATCTGCGTTTTATGAATCTCATCTTCGATGGCCTTTATTTTTTCAGGAATACCCATTTACGGACAAACTATATGATGGTTGAGATATTTACCTTTTCATAGCGTATCGTTTAAAAATAATAGATCCTATAAATTTTCGAAGCCTAAGACGTTTTCAATTCGATATATTTTATTATCTGATCCCTATCTCAATATAAAATGCGATACACACTATCATTATGCTTTTATAATCTATCATCTACTATTGATCTGTTATTTATGAGGAACCAAAGACGAATTGGGGAAGCTATTATGATTGCTAGCGGTTTTGGTTTAGCTCTCGGCGCGTTTATACTAGGAATCAATTTTTTATCGTACGGAGGTCTAGCCGTTGCCGGACTGGGAATAGTTTCAGCGCTTTGGCGCTAATATTTTTCTATACCTTAGATAAGAACATGATTCAAATGGTATACTATCAAAGCAGATCCGTTAAAAACAAATTTAAAAAAGTCAATTCTTATTAGTATGACTCTTGCTGTTATGATATTTGTAATTTTGGCACTAGGATGCCTTCGAGTTTGAATTCTGTTCATCTTTGGTAATCCTCTTGAAGCAACGATAATGTGTTAATTGAAGTGCTGTTTACTTCTTCCAATAAAATGTATAGGCATTAGACTGTAACAGATCAAACATAAAAAGAGTATAGTTGAAGATTTTCAATGACGTTATTACTTGACGCTGCAATGTGAAAGAAGATATCATTATTATATCTAGTTTTAGAGAGCATTAGAAGAAAGGTTCTATTGGGTTTGTCCAACTATTGATGTAGAATTTCACCCAGTCAATGAGATGGATCATCTAGATAAGTAGACTTAGCATTTGATTGTACAGCTGAATTGGTTCGAAAAGTGAATATTATAATCAACTTGCCGGCAAATAAGATCGAAAACAGGCTGGATCACAAACGATGACGTAAAAATTTTAAAAACGAAATTTCATATTACTCTGACTATGAGCCGTAGAATTAGCGGAATTACAAATCTTGCTAGAAGTAAAACAAGTACTCTAAATTTCGTACTTGTATAAGATAAAGAATCAAATAACAAACATCGGGTCATAATTACTTCTGGATTTGAATAGAATATGTAACTATGTAATCATCTTGATAGGGTTAATTTATTTCCAGTAATCCTTAGAAGATACTCTTCTGCCTTAACTGTCAAATTTTCTAATTCGCGGTTAGTTTCATTTATTTGTTTAGGTAACTGATCTAATAATCTTTTATTGTTTTGAATCGATTCATTATAATGTTGCATTTTTTCTCTTATCTTGACAGAGGTTTTGACAAGGGTGTCAACTTTACTCCTATGTAATAATTCCAATCTTGAGTTTCTTTCTTTGGTTATAACTTGAAACTCAGGAAGCGATTTCAGAATAATATCACAATATTGAATAACTTTGTCAGAATCCTTAAGAGTAATAGTATATAACTCGACTGATCTACGAATTTCATATAATAGTTTGACATACCGGGAAAGTGTTTCTGCTTCCTCAAAAATCTTCCATGGCTCATTACACAAAACATGGAGTCTCGTAGATATTTCCTTAGTCATTCCATAAGAATATTTGGTAATAGCTCGGGATAAATGACCAAAAAGATCTAGCAATTGTTTATGAAATTCTTCTTCTTCTATTTTTAACCTGTCTATTTCCCTCAAAGTACGGGTAATCTCTTTAAATTCACCTGAATCTTCTAAATTCTTTAATGTATTTTCTAATTCTTTAAAATCATATTCCAATTTCTCAACAACCTTACTGGTATTTTCCAATTCTAGATTGTTTGATTTTACAGAAGTTGTTTTTTGAGAAATTGTATTTAGGAGGTTTCTGCATTCTAGGATTACACCTAATTCTAGTTCAAAATCTGTAATAACAGATTTTGTATCTTCTAAGAGCGAGGAAAGTCTCTCAAATTCGTCCTTTAGCTTTCCAGCATATTTCTTCATAAAGATATTAAAAACCTTACTGTGAGAACCACTGACTTCACCAAAACGATTCACGATAGACTCTAATCTCTCTTGGAACTTTTTTGCTTCATAAGGAGAATGTGGCAGAGGCAGAACTGAAGAAGCCTCTCTTTTTAAAGAAGTTACTACTGTTGCTTTTGAATTCTGTACAATTGATTTAAACCTGTCCTCTTCTAGTTTAATATTATCTTTTTCGAGTTCATCTGCTACTTTTTGTATTGACTTTAGGATCCTAGTGACATCTTCCTTAATGGGAGAAAGATTATTTGATAAAACTCGGGCATTTTCTGATTCAATCTTAGATAATTTCTCTAAAGCTTCTGTAGTGCTTATGTTGGTAAAGTTTGTCGTTTGGTCATTATCAATAGAGGGTCTGATTTCTGCGAGATTATCTTTCTTCTTGAAAAATCTAAAGCGAGGAGACAATATGAATATATTTGCTAAAGCCGCCAAAAAAATTTTACGACGAAATTATAGATCTGACCATTTTATTTGAGGAAACAAGATTAATTAAATCTGAAAATGAATCGAGACTTTGATTTTTATACATCTCTATTGTGTATCGCTAATGCACAGCGATAATGTTGAGTTGAGGAATTTCTTCTAGGCTAATGATAGATAGAAGGGCTCTGTTAACTTAAGCATTATGTAATACATATAGCTAGATGTATCCTAGCATTTCATTGACCAAATAGAACGCAATAAGACAACACCCAGCTGTAATATCTTATGGATTGTACCTATATTTTAATTCCAGGAGCTATCGATGTGCATCAAAATGTTTAGATCTCATAATTAAAAGGACACATGTATCGATCTGGAAATGGGTTCAGAAATACGCTAATTGTGCTGACAGATTTAAAGTAAGTAAATAAATAAACATTTAGTCAAGGAAATATTTGTTGATGAAACACTAATCCAAATAGATGGACAAGATTATTGGTTATGGATAGCGTATGAACCAAATATAAATTCGTGTTTGATGATGTACTTATCTAAAGACAGAAGAACCATTTTCATATGTTACCGCTTTTTCAAACAACTTAGGGCTAGATATGGCAGTAGAAAACCTATCCATACTGATGGAGCTCATTGGTACAATGATGATGCTTGTAAATGGCTTCGATTAAATCATCATGTATATCATGTATATAGTACTGAGCTAAAGAATGTAATGGAAAGGTTTATTCAGAAAATAAAAGACAGGACACAGAATGCTTTGAGGACTATTTTCCTTGTAGAAAAGAGAAATGTGATAGACAACACATCAATAACTGGTTGAAAATGTTTGTCTTGTACCTGCATATGGGAATGAACAGGAATACGATTTATGAAATTTTTATTGATCAGAGGTGGTAAAGTTAACAGAGCCGATATAAGTAAGGAAAACTATTTTATTGGAAGCCCTCCGGTGGTAGTTATGGGGTTTAGAAAAAAATTTAGAAAAATAGTAGTGAATTCGATAATTCAGTATCCTAAATATAGCTAAGAATATTCTTATCATCCAAAATGAGTTGACCGTCATCTTGTGATACTTGTTATCAATATACATAGAGGAATTAAAGAATTTTTTAATAATATTCATAATAAATAAACACGTACATTATCTGAGCTAGGTCAGTGCAAAAAGTGTTATGATGATTGTAGATACAATTGTTCTATGCTTAATCATGGAGGTTCCTATTACTGTAGTTGAGGCTGTTCGTATTCAAGTCATAAGGATTATAACGTATGCTTCATCATGACGATTACTAATATAATTTCATATTATTATACGTCATCGTACATAAAAAAGGAAAAATGGAGAAGTATAAAAATAAAAAGAAACAATGATTCAGCCATATACTAAAACGATAAAACAACTATTTTCAGAACACATTGCATCAAGGTTAATTAGAACGAAGAATAGACAATACCATTATGATATATCGCATACAACATGCACAGTTTAACCAATCTTATTATAATAACTGATGATTTATTGAGCCAATAATATGTAAAGTCTAAATATCCAATCTTCTTTTCATCATTTGCATTTAAATGAAAATCGAAAAAACTATTGGAGTTGTAACATTGATTGCTGTACTATTACTTTCACTTGCTACAACTCTAGGGAATTTTTCACCTATTTCTCTCGCTCAAGTTGACGAAGAGACAGATCAAACAGCATCTCAAGATGAAACAAATGCTAATAATACTGGACAGGAAACAGATTTAACAGCAACAACAACAGAAGATGTTAGAGATGATGAAGATAGTACTGACAAGCAGGTAGTCGAAGCAACAACAACAACAGAAGATGAAACAAATGCTAATAATACTGGACAGGAAACAGATTTAACAGCAACAACAACAACAGAAGATGAAACAAATGCTAATAATACTGGACAGGAAACAGATTTAGCAGCAACAACAACAACAGAAGATGAAACAAATGCTAATAATACTGGACAGGAAACAGATTTAAGCAGCAACAACAACAGAAGATGAAACAAATGCTAATAATACTGGACAGGAAACAGATTTAACAGCAACAACAACAACAGAAGATGAAACAAATGCTAATAATACTGGACAGGAAACAGATTTAAGCAGCAACAACAACAGAAGATGAAACAAATGCTAATAATACTGGACAGGAAACAGATTTAGCAGCAGCACAAAAATCATCTGAATTAGTAACAAGCCAAGAAGAAGGAGAAGATGAAATTATTCAAGGAATAGAACAAGGTGCATTAGAACAAGCAGGAGGAGAGAATACTACACAAGCAATAGAACAAGGTGCATTAGAACAAGCAGCGGGTGAAGATATTACACAAGCAATAGAACAAGAAGCAATACAAAAAGCTGCCGGTGTTGATGCAGTCCAACAGATAGACCAAGTTGCAACCCAGATAGCAAATTCATCAACTGAAGCACAATCAACAGGCGATAGTGAAGAAGCAGGTGCATCGACCGTAGAACAAACTATTCAACAGATTGCTTTACAGGCTGCACAGGTTGGAGGAAATGCCGATCAGATTATAAACCAGATAGCTCAACAAGTAGCTAGTAATCCGAAGGGTCCTGTAGCACAGGCAATACTCCAAATAGCAAAACAATATGCTGAAGGTAACACGGATGAAGTTCGCCAAGCCACCGCGCAGATAGGTACCCAAATAGCTAAGGGCCAAAATATCCAGCAAACTCTTGTTCAGGTATCCAATCAGATAATAAATAACATAAATAATATCAATACAAAAATCAATAACTATAATAATGTAAAAATTCATTCTACCTCTCCTACACAGATCAAAGTTATCCAGGATACCGTCAATACACTAAAGGCCGAAAAACCACTTGTTAAAGTTCCAAGAATCCATATCGAGTTTGGTAATAACAAAGAGCGTAACTTAGTTTTGCGAGTTCTAAATACTCAAGACGCAAAATATAATATGCCATTTAGCAAATTTAATGGAGCGTTCATCCTGAATGACAATGAATTTAAGGTAAAGCTAATAGGTATAGGAAAGATCTTGTCTGCGGCAATATCAGAAATGAAAAACAATGGTGATATCGGTCCCCGTGAGTTTCTCCAAAAAGATATTCATAATGGCAAAGTTTTCTTTAGCGTAGATGATGTCAAAAATGGGAAGTATCTTCTAGATGTATATATTAGACTAACTGATGGATCGATTGGGACTTTTGCCAGGGGCTCAATAACTATTAGATAATAGCTCCTCTCTTTTTTACTCCACGTATAACCGCAAAACCGTTAATTTTAATGACTCTTTTTATTATATCTCATAAATACTCAGTGTCACCCACGATAAAAATAGCTAATGTAGAGGCTAGTACATCGCAGCTAGGTGTAAAATAGAAAAGTTATGTCCCTCAGAATTATACTGTTCATAACATATAAAAGCAAAAACTGTTTCTGGTCATGGCATATTCTCCATTCATTGGTCAAAAACCTCTACATTCTATCAATACTCAACAAAACCCTTTGTTATAGTTTAAATTGGACATCATAATAATAAAAGGAAAAAAATCTAATATATTAGAATTGTTATGATGACGAAATTATATTTATAAAATAACTCTATAATCAGCTGGGCAATGGGTATGTAAATTGGATAAAATATACTTCTCTCTTAACGATCTCAGACATATTCATCTTGAAGAACTCAAAACTAGAAAAGATACGTAGTATAATCTCTACACGTTATGATATTCTCAAAAAATGAGGTAGTCGTTTTATCAAGATCGATTATATAGTGTTCAAATCGTAGCCAGCCTCATCTTTGCCAGCAAGTCATACGTAAGTAATTCAGAGTTATACGAAAGTTACTCAAACTTATTATATCTAGCCGATATTTCTCTTTTGATTATTTGCCCATACTAATGATCATTAATTATTAAATGAAACTGTGTCTGCTATAATAGTAGTATTTGTCTGCTATTGAAGTTTATAAGATTCCGAAAAGATATTAAATTTCTGTTTCAAAATAGAAAAGTAGAAATTTACCTGAGGCTGGATAAACTATCATGCCTATTACCGATACAACAAAAAAACAGATAGCGCAACAACGCAGACTATTTTTCAAAATTTGCTTCAAATGCGGCGGAAAGAACCCGATTTCTTCTTCTCGATGTAGAAAATGCCATGGCACTCAGATGAGGCTAAAGAATAGATCTTTGGGAGTTAAAAAATAAATTCTTATTACCCAAATCACTTCTAATTTGCATTTTTATACTTATAACAGTAATTCTTGACATGCATTAGTGTCTTAAAATGTACCAGCCAAAACTTTAACGTTAGACCGTTTATGATAATACTCTAATCATGTTGAAATAATCATCCTCTACTAGACATGTTTCTCAGTTTTTAGCTTCAAAAACTATATCGTGGTACTTTATCCTTACTTGAAAATTGATCGGGATTTCCAAATTGAGTAATAGAATTCATCCTAGATCCAAAATACAGTAATATTGCTTTCTTTTCTATTTAAGAAAATATTAAAGGAGTGCATTGTCTGACGGTGATGACACAATTGGAAAGCTTAAAATCTATCCATCTTTAACTGCATACTGATTAGGGACTTAGATTTATGACTCATCCAAAGGTTGTTTTGACAGCTGACCGAACTTTAATGTCTCCTTATAGAGGTATCTCGTTAGCATCGTTTTTTGGTTGTGCACCAGCTCTGGATACGAATAGAAGTCATAATTCTATTTGGTATCATATATTGGGCAACCAAGTTACTCCAAGAGTCCTCTTTGACTTTATATGCAATCCAATCGAAAGTATAAACGGACGTGCTAATTACGCACCATATGGACTAAGGAAAGTAGAAGCATCACTCTTAAGAGACGGTTATACCCGAGAGGACGTTGTAGTTGCTCATCCAGACTATATTGAACAGTTCATAGGCCCAGAAACTGAAGTAGTGGGAACATATGAGATGGATCCTCTTGGAATGGGTCCTGTTACTATGACATTCACATATGGACGGAAGCAAATGTCATACGACGAATATTACAACAGAGAATTACACTACAGGATAAATGCTGCCAAGACTAAAAATGGTAGTAAGGCAAAAATAATTGCTGGTGCGTCGGGCACCTGGCAATATAATTACGATCCCGCTAAGATTGAGGAATATGGTCTTTATGGAATTCTTGAAGGAGACCTTGGCGGTATCGCACCAGAGATCGATGGTGTAGGTAGAAGATTTTTTGATGCGCTGATCCATGGTGAAATGGAAAACGCTAACCCATTCAAAAAGACAGAATTTAAAATAGAGATTAAGGAATTTAACAGAAGTGACAAAAATTACCATGGCAGATTCATACATTATGGGGACGAACCATCAGTTGACGAGATCCCAAATATTGTAAATCCAAGTATGCATGGCATGATTGAGGTAATGAGAGGATGTGGACGCGGATGTAAATTCTGTGATGTCACTTTAAGACCATTAAGATACTATCCTGTAGAGAAAGTCCAAAAGGAAATCGAAATAAATATGAAATACGGTGGTTTGAAGAATGCATGGGTTCACAGCGATGATATTTTCGTCTACGGATTAAATCCAAGAACTACAAAGAATATGCAACCAAACAGAGAAGCGATTGAAGAACTATTTGCAGGTATAATGGCTACCGGAATTGAACATACTAATCCTACACATGGCACTCTTGCGGGAGCAATTGCTGATGAGAGATTAATTCCAAATATATCCAAGATAATTAAAGCACGGCCAGATAATCATATTGGTATTCAATGTGGATTTGAAACAGGAAGTACAAGATTAATAGGAAAATATGCGGACCGAAAATTAGCTCCGTATAAGCCATCCGAATGGCATTGGGTTGTAAAGACGGCCGTAAAAACCCTAAACGAACATTATTGGGTACCAGCATTCACTCTGATTATGGGTCTAAACAACGACGAGACTCCCGATGATAGCTGGGAAACCATAAGACTTATACATGAACTTGAAACGGAACAACCTGATTCCAAATTTACCGTGACTCCTCTAACGTTTGTACCAATAGGATTACTCGAAAAATCAGAGTTCTTTGATATTGGAAACACCATGGATCCACCAAAATTAGGAGTCATGTACAAGACTTGGCAGCATAACTTTAAACATGGCATTCAAAAATTTATGCACAAAGTAGGCCGAGAAAAAAGGATCAAAAATCTTTTCTTTGCTGGACTAGCGAGATCGCTAGGCGGAGTGCCATTAACTGCTATGGAAAAATTTGCAAGAAGTAAAAGTCCTGAACATGAGAAGGTAATAGAAAAGATCAAAGCGAGTTATTGGTAAAGGCTGCAAGGTGAGATCTTTTCTTCATTAAAATTCAATATATATTAAGCATCTTTTGGACATAAATAATGTGATCTTGTTGTCTCGCCCAAATTATCACTTTACAAGACAGATTGAGTAAATATTTTTAGTTCATATACTATTCTGGGCTCTGCCTTTGAGTATATAATTTTGAAGAGATCTAGCAAATATTATTTCTATATCAGATGACTCAATATAGATAATACAGGATTAAGGAACTAGAGAAGCTTAATACTGGATACTTTGCCTAAGTTGATTGCTTCAACTAAGGTTGTTTAGTATAGTAATTAGTTATCACAAAGCATCATAATATAGATCTTAAAGTATTACTCTAACTTTCTGGATGTCCTAAGAAGAAAGATCTATTTTTCTCTCGCGCGAGGAACTTTCCATGCACTTATTGGAGAAATCCATCAAATTTATTAATATTGACGGTGATTACCATTAGAGCTATTTCCTAATCGAGCAGACATAGAAGGCCTTTAGCATCATTTATAGGATTCACCTTAGATATAGAAACGAATAATCTATGCCAGACTACTTTGAGATAGACCGTTTGATTGAGGATCTCGCGAAGATATATTCTACTGCATGTGCAACTACCTGGTTCAAAATGACAGAAAATAAGACGCCTACAAAGGAAGAATTTAGAGCAAAAGTAGTTGAATTCATGAAGCACTTCGAGTATACTCTTTCAACATATCCAAAGAGTAAAGAGGGTGATCAATTTCGTGAATATGTAAATAATAATCTAAAAATAGAGATTGAAAAGGTTCTTGCAGGAAATAATAAAGAAGTAGAACGGAGGTACAAATACTATGTAGATTACAGTTAATACTTACACTTGAGATTTTGTTGATTCAAAAGGTGACCTTATAGCTTCTCTAATAACAAATGAGACGCGCAGAAAAGAAATCTTTCAGAATTTCTGTCAACATTGCAATATTGCTGAAGACTTCTTGATGTAAGGCGGAGACATTATTCTTTTCGATACTATCGTTTCAGTTTGTGATTTAGGTACGTATGTATTTCTTAGAGCTTTTATGAAGATTGTATATAAGACTATAAACATATCTACAATAAACTAATTCAATAATTTAACCAAATTTATAAAACGGTAAAAGCTCCCATAATACGAGATATGGGCAGTAGAAAGAGAAGAACTGCTAAACCACAAAGAAAGACTCGAAGTGTGGAAGGTCGGTGTCCAAAATGTACTACTATTGTGAGGTTCAATGTCAGCGGTCCAGTAGGAGATGAAATATTTGAATGTACGGGTTGTATGTCAAAATATCATGTAGATGATCTCTAGTCATATGAATGAAATTAGATACTATATTAGCAGCTCTGATTAAATGAGGAATATCAATGAATTTGTCCGAATATAGTTAGACGGAGTACGACAGACTAAAATGGAGGAGTCTAGTCTAGTTTCCTAAAAATGGAATCTGTCATTACATTATATAATTATTTCAAAACTGCTTTCTTCTAAAGACTTTAAGTGTGGAGAATGGTAATATTGGGTTTATTGTAAGTTTTAATGGCAATTCTCGCCGAATATCGAAAGTTTTGCTGCAAAGGTAAGCAATGCTAAGAGAACTATTTCTATCAAGCAAAGTGCGAAAGAGAAGTGAAGGCAGGCCGTTACTTTTCCATATACGTTAAAAATATGAATAACGATAGAGCAGATTGGTATCGCAGCTCTTGCATCGAGGATGGTACAAAGATGCTTGAAGATACAGGTGATACAACCAAGATGTTAATAATAATTCTTCCAATAATTTTTCCATATTAAAATTCTTTATCTCTTATCAAATAGAAAAAGTTGTAAAATAAGATTTATTTATTGATAAGCCTTTCTTTATAAAACCTACCAAAAAAACCTGATCTTTGTAGTATAGAATAGAACACATTTGAGAATGAAGATGTAGATGTAGATAATTTCTTTTTTTTGAACGAAGAATTATAATATCCTCTGTACATTGGGTTTCCAATTTGGTGAAAGGACTTTATGCATAATAAGATCGATTACACTGGTAAAGTATATGTTTATAGTAGTGGGATGACAAAAGATTTGGTCAGCCTGAGCATTGAAAAGTTGAGCGAATACGGAGTAAATAAAAATGATATTATTATTATCGAAGTACCAGAAGGTATTCCGGAGGGTTGTATCATGGTGACTATATGGCCCCATTACCTTTCAGTTGCAAAGGTTAAGAGAGTTAGAGAAGGATCAATTTATGCACCACAATTGTTCAATATCGATCTGTAATACAAAGTAGCAGATATCAGTCTCTGTTGACGTAACAATAAGAGAGTAGCTTATAACATACCGTAATGCTCTTCATGTTGAAAACAAGAAATAGAACGTTTAAAATAGATATTTAATTTCCACTACATTCTGTACACTTTTAGGTCTTTCATTTATTATAAAATCATCACAAAAGCATATTTGTGTCTTACCTTCGACAACCATGTTGATTATTATGCAATTTTACATTTGTCATCTGCAAGATAGACAACTAATGGAGTTTTAGAAGCAAAGTCACGGTAAAAATCAGAACTGAAAAAAATTATATTAAGCTGCATACTCTACTAATACAGCAAAAAAGCATGGTACACCCGTACTTTTTCTACATAAATGGGTTGGTACACAGCCACTGTTTCCTTGCGACCTATCACTATTAAGTTATAATGCACTAAAGGCTATAGAATTAAACTGATACGCATACACTCTGAAAGTGTTACCAATCAATATAACAATAACCCAAAAATTATGGAATTCAAAATCAGAGATTGGAATGAATAACAATTGATTAAAATATTGACCAATATATTTGATAATGGGAATTATAGAAGTTGATTTGATGTGAGAATACGATAACTAGAAGGAATGTTTCGGTTATGTATTCTATGAATAAATTGCTTATCCAGAAAATCACGTCGACTCCATTTAATTTTGCCATTTGATAAAATTATAAATATAATAAAAATGATAAAACAAGAAGGTGAATATAAAAGCACAACCTCGTTTGGCTTATAAATCATCCCAGAATATCTACTGTAATTCCTCACGTATCTATGCCAACGTTTTATCAAACAAAATTTACTTTCCATCAGAAACCTATTTTGTGGCTGCAAATACAGACAAGGTTGCACCTAGCACGTCAGTTCTTGATATGCAATTTCATAATGCTGTATATTAGCAAGAAGTTTTGCAATATTGGCAGTTTTGGCGGCAACTAGGGTTATCAAGATATGATATTGCCTAGTCAAAATATGAATATCTGGCTTCTAATGATTAGCTTCATTTGAGCGTAAGGGAAATGGGGAAATAAACTTATTCCAGCATTCAGCAAATTGCAGAATCATCATCGTATGAAATATAATATAGGAGAATTTATAAGCTATCAATTAGAAGTAGCACCAAAACCTATCCAAGACATTTCAAACTAGTTATCTTATCCGAGTCAGTCCGCGCACTTTTTCATGGATTTAGAATATGCAACTGATTGGTTGGGATTTAGTCATAGTGCACTAGAAGTACCTTAAGATAGTGGAAATAGTAAATGCTTTGAGCAAACCAATGAGGCAGTAAAGATTCTTGAATTAAAAATAATTAATTTAACATATCTTGTATAATTGATACAAATTCATCATCACTATTTAATGCCAGTGAAATTTCATGAAATGATGACTCCTAACATAAATATTGAAATATAAAGAAAAATGGATACATGAGCGGAATGTTTCTATCCGGCAATTATTTTTTGTGAAAAGCTATAATATTTGGAATAATATAGAAATAAAATTTTTAATCTTAATAAACAATCAAGATTATAATATTATATAGGAAATATTAAAAATATTAATATAATGATAGCAGTTCATATATATTTTTTCAGAGGTTTGTTATTAAAATAGATCATCATTCTAGATTATTATCATGGTACTATTATGCATATATTAGCATTTAATTCAAACAGTTTCGAATCAACTCGCGGTAAAAGATCACTACCAACTTATAATAATATAGAACTCTCTTTAATAATGGTTTTAAGGGTCATATTAACTTAAAGTAGATGTGTGTTCGATCATAGGTTATACAGGTACATTACTTGCAGCTCCTGTCCTCGTTCAAAGCTTAAAGAGGATGGAATATAGAGGTTATGATAGCGTCGGAATCGCTACTATAAATAGCGGTAAAATACTTATACGAAAAGGAATTGGCAAGGTAGCTGAAGTAGCCGAATCTTTAGATTTAGATCATTTACCTGGTAAAATAGGTATAGGTCATACTAGATGGGCAACCCATGGTGGAGTTACTGATAAGAATGCGCATCCACATTCTGGATGTACCGATGATATTGCAGTTGTTCATAACGGAATTATCGAGAATTATAACGAAATAAAAGCAGAATTGATCCGTCTTGGCCACGAATTTAAGAGCCAGACAGATAGCGAGGTCATTGCCCATTTGCTTGAACTCAATTATTCAACCTACAAAGACGTAAAACAGGCAATGATAGAAACATGCAATAAATTAGGCGGTACCTACGCATTTGTTGCGATTTTTGAGGATGGCACTATTAGCGGTGCTAGATATGACGAACCGCTTATAATTGGAATAATAGACTCTGGATGTTTTATTTCAAGCGATGTTCTTGGATTTCTTGAATATACAGATAAGGCTATCTTTCTTGACAATAAGGACATTGTAGTTACGGATGGAAGAACATTAAAGTTATTTAATTTCGATGGCAATTCTGTTACGCGCCCGATTACACAAGTAGCTTGGGAATTAGGTGCAACAAATAAAGGCAAATACGCACACCATACATTGAAAGAAATTCATGAACAAATACAGACAATAGTTGAAGCTGAGAATCAGAATAATGAAAGGTTACATAGCTTTTGTGATATTTTAACAAATGCGAAAAATGTATTCATTACAGGTAGTGGGACGAGTTATCACTCAGCATTGATTGCGAAGCACCTGTTATCTAGGTTCGTCAAAATTCGATGTGAGACAATAATGTCAAGTGAGTTTCAGTATATGCTTGATTCCGTGGATGACAAATCAGTGATAATCGCGATTTCTCAAAGTGGCGAAACTGCCGATGTTTTGCACGCTGTTAAAATAGCAAGGCAAATGGGATCAAAAATACTTTCAGTTGTCAATATTCCTACTTCATCCTTAGCTAGGATCAGTGATTCTTTTCTTAGCGTAAATTGTGGTCCAGAGATTGGAGTAGCAGCCACAAAAAGTTTTACTGGACAACTTTCAGTTATCTACAACATAATAGACAGAATGTGCAATGGTTGCGTTGGAATTTCTAAAAACAAATCAGAAATCATCAAGGCAATACAGATAGTTCTTGATGAGGAAATAAAAATTTCAAAAATAGCAGATACTATGGGAGATGTAAAGGATATTTACATTCTGGGAAGATCATTACATTATCCTATAGCTCTTGAGGGAGCTTTAAAAATTAAGGAATTGGCATATATTCATGCAGAAGGTATAGCAGCTGGTGAAATAAAACATGGTCCTCTTGCGCTAGTAGAAAAAAATACTTTTGTAATAGTGATTAATCCTTCAGATAGTACACACACAAGTACTACTTCTAGTGCTTATGAAATAAAAGCAAGAGGAGCGACGGTCATAGGGATCTCTGATAAAATTGACGATGTTTATGATCACTTCATTGAGATAACAAAAATCAAAGATAATCTCTATCCATTAGTAGAGGTCATTCCATTACAGATTTTAGCTTATTATCTTGCATTGAAGAAAAAGGCGGATCCTGATTATCCACGTAATTTAGCAAAATCTGTCACTGTAAAATAGTTGATCGTAATTAGCAATTTACTTATATCTTTAGAATATCATATATCTCTACATTACTATAGGTATACAGTTTATTCCTTGTGCATATTTAAAAATGATTGTAGAAAAATTCAAGAATAAAAATTATTCAACTAACCACTAGATTATAGACGATGAAAGCCTCCTAAAAGCTCGATTTACGTAATATATAATGTGGATATTCTAGAGGTATCGTATTTCAAACTTACACCTCACATGGGAAATGTGAGAAATAATAAAAAATATAAAAAAACTACAGAACTGTATCAAAGGATCGAGCTCTCATCCAAACCTCAGGATCTCTTTTAGCTTCAACAATAAATTGAAAAGCATGATCGGCAAATATGCTGCACACATTCATTAAATATCTCAAAAACGATACAGCCATGTTGTTTGAGATCAAACATCTGAATATTTTGGGATTATAGATATCAATATAATTCGGTATCTTACTGATCATTTAAAGAATAAATTATATAGATATAGGAAAATCAAGTTTTACAGCTATGCCTTAATTTTAGTGCCAGCTAATGTTCAATTGTCAACTGATATTGTTGTTCTATGGCTTTTAGAAGAATGGAGCCATTAATTCTGCCTTTGGATTTCAATGACGCAGCAATTGATAGACCGCCAGCTCCTACGCCTTCTTTTATAAATCCTTTCGCAAATGCTTGTAAACCAGCATATTCTGACTCGTTCATATGAAGATCTACTACGTAAATAGGCACCTCTGGAGATATTGCCATCACAAGTTCATAAAGATTAGAGTATATATCATCTGCCACGTATGAAGTTGTGCCAATAGATACATTATCAAGAGGACGTTTAAGAGTTTTTAAAACAGCAATCACAGCAGACATCTGCGTTCCTCCTGCAAGCATAACCCTTCCACCTGAAGTAATCACGCCGTCGCATATACCCGCCACAGAAGGAATCATGGGATCGCCGAAATATGATATGACGCCGAAAGGATCATTTTTTAACGTATCCAAATTTATGTTTGTCTTTTGCATGCACTCAGCGATGATTCTATTTTTGAGCTCATGAGGATTTCTTGGCATACTACTACTTACTTTAAATTTTGCATCAATACCAAGCGCAGTCAAAACTCCTAAGGCAGTCGTGGTACCGCCTGGAATACTTTCTCCTATTACTGTCAAGTCATTATTTTTTGCCAGTTGTCTTCCAAGAATCATACCATAATCATATGCCTTTTTAACATCAAAAATGTCAACGGCATCTCCATTTATGATATTTTTGCCAGGTTTCAAATCAAACGAAAAAAATGGAATAGAAGGTTTGATAAATGAACCCGCATCAACAACCAAAAATGGAATATCAGCCAGCTGCAAAGCTGTTCTTGATATTACAGCGGGAGTTGGTTTTCCATCAGGTGTTACTGGTATCTTATTCATAGATTTACAATAGCCGTAATAAAGGTATTCAGAATCTCCTGCTGAAGTGTACTTAATAAGTTCTGTATTCGCACCTGCAACTGTGATCCCTGGGATATCACTTGTTTCAGTATTAGATATGATGCAGATAAAAATTGGATTATAAACACCAAAATTTCGAATATCAAAATTACTTTGGTTCAAACAAGAAATATTAAGATATTCTCTCTGATTCATAGTCAATCATCACTTGCCATAAATGCTAGAAAATCTTTTTTTGATCTAGGTTGTAATACATAGTTCGTCTTCTTCTGTGCATCAATGGTGGAAGTGGGAGTTGGTCCGTAGTCATGGCCAGGATACACAATTAATGATTCATCAAGTGTTGCAACTTTATCAAGTAGACTATGATACATTTCGGCAGGATCGCTTCCTGGGAGATCAGTTCTACCGCAATTTCCTACAAATAATGTATCACCGGTAAATACCATTTCTTCATTTGCAACAAGGCATATACTATCTTTAGAGTGCCCCGGCGTATATAATACTCTTATCTGTATTTTTCCCAGTTTAATAGTCTCGCCATCATCTACTGGTATTTGTTTCTCAAGCGGTGATGTATTATGCTGAATTATTTTAGCACCTGTCGCTGCAGCTACTTGTTCATTTCCTAACACATGATCAAAATGGCTGTGTGTATTGATTATATATTCGAGTTTCCAAGAGTTTTTCTTTAATGTATAAAATATCTTCTCCAGATCCCACGATGGATCAATTACAAGAGCTTCACCTGTCTCCTCGTCGACAAGAATGTATGTAAAATTTGCCATCTGACCCACCAGAAACTGAATGACTTTCATGTAGATATTAAAGTACTCCTCTCTCCGCTTCCGGTGGTATGCCTATACATTCTATATGAATAATTCCTGTAAATTTTTTGTTCCTTAGCAATCCCCTTTTCATTCTATGGAAAGTAACCGTAGCATCAGCTTTGACACATTTCTCATGTACTTGTCCTGTGTTTGGATCAAGTCCGGAAGGAACATCAATAGACACAATATAAGCTCTTGATGAATTAATAAGGTCAATAGCATGATTGTTAGGATAACGAATTTTTCCTCTTATTCCCGTCCCAAAAATGCCATCAATGATAATGTCAGCTTTAGTGATTTTGGCTTTAATATCTTCGTTTAGATCTTTTCCAAAAATGACTTTAATTGAATCCATTTTTTCAAGTATTTTCCAGTTAATATCAGCCTCTTCACTCCGTATAAAGGATGGAAGTCCAATCAATATTACACTTATATCAGAAGCATGATAAGATGTTAAATGTCTCGACGCGACGAATCCATCACCACCATTATTTCCTGTCCCGCATAGAGCAACTATTTTCTTATCTTTTAGTTTAGTCTTGAATTTGTTAACTATAAAATCAGCTATTCCATGTCCAGCGTTCTCCATCATGTAAACACGTTGCATTCCAATTAGGTTGTGACTATTATCTTCAATCCTATACATTTGATCTGATGTAATAGGTTTCATCCATTTGCTCGCTCAAGATAGAGGAGAATAGGGTGACATAAAAGTTCTCCCTCTGCGACTTTTTAATAGAGATTTATTACAAACCAAGTTTTTTAACTCAGTTCCTATGACTTTTTGAAAAGGCATGGTATAATTAGGTAGATTTAATTTTATACATTGACTGCCACGAATAAAGAACGTTTTGCCTTGGTATGTACATTTTATCATCGTCATATCAGTCATTTTCTCGAGCTTGTCTGCAATTTTGTAATATTCCAGAAGTTTTCGTTGTTCATAAACAATCTGACCTTTCCGCTTAAATCTTTTTTTCCTCATAAATTTAAATGCCAAAATTGCGTGTCTTGATTTGTAAAAGCTGAACATGTCCCGGATTTGCAAGCATCTGTTAATTTGATCAGATGGAACGTATAAGGCGTCCCCTGTTCCCGATTTTGCTTCTATTGATAACAATATGGCTTCTATATTGTTAACAGCGATGACATCCGGTAATCCTATACTAGACCCACCTAATCGTCGTGCGTTCCACAACTCCGTGTTTAATCTCTGAACGAGAGTGTGTTCATAACTATAACCTCTACTTCGACGAATATTCCTCAATCAAAACATTCTCTCAGTATATATGTTTAAATTTTTTGGATATCTATTATACTCAATCCTTATTTAACAGACAAATTTTCATCATCTAAATAGTGTGACTTACTGTCACTGTAGCTTCGCCACACTCCTATTTTGCATATCCCTCAGATAGCATCATAATGGCAAAGTCTTTATTGAATTCTTTGTAAACGTAGTTATGTCGTTTAAAAATGTTCATAGCTCACTTGATCAAATAAATGGAGAGCTTCAAAATGTCGAAGAACGAAGAGAGATCTTAATCAAAAATACACGTGATATAGTTATGCTCTGTAGTAAATCGATCATCGCCTTGCACAACAATGAAATGGATGATGCACGTGATAAAATATCTCAGGCGAAGGTGATGCTAGATAAATTTAAAGAGTACGCAAAAACAGATCTGCATAAGTACATTGCTGTAGCTGAACAAGAATTCGTAGAGGCATACGTGCTGAAGTCCATTGTTGAAGAATCATTGTTACCAAGTAAAAAAGAACTAAATGTATTAGGTTCATCCTATCTGACAGGATTGTTAGACTGCATTGGTGAAGTAAAACGAATGGTATATGACAGGATGAGAGTAGGAAAAGCTGAGGATGCTATAAAGTTATTTACTATAATGCAAGATCTCTATAGCATAGTTTACCCCTTTGCAGTCTATGATAATTTAATACCCGGTCTAAGGAGAAAATTGGATATATCAAAAATGCTCATTGAAGACATCAGGGCAGTCATTACTGAGGAAACCAGGCGAGCAATAATGATAAAAGCTGTCGACAATTTACAAAAGGAATTTTTTAAATAAGAGTATTATTGTATAATAATTATTTCACCTTTTTTAATTGCAGACGAATTGCTTTCTAGAACTTAATATTCAGATACACACAACGCAATCGTTGAATAAAAATCATGTCATAATATTCAATACTTCATACAGCTGATTTAAACTACTTAAACTTGATAAATGCTTCCTTGAGATGGCCATTTAGAACCTGTTGCCAATTTGGAAATCCCTCAGGATCTGAGGGATAGTTCTGATAATGCTCTACCAATTTTTCATTCATACCAGCAGTAAATTTTAGACAATCGGCCAAGCTTTTGTTCATTCCTCCTCGTATAATCATACCTAATTTATCCAGACTCGTAAACTGAGGATGTTCGCCATTTGTGATTTTATCAATGTCCATTTTAGACAGGAAATGTTTCATACCATAATCAATCTGTTCATTTGTTAAGCCTTGTAACATTCGACGGAATACTTCAAGTCCAGCGGTCTTATATCCGTAGTCATTAACATAATTCTTATTATATTTCCATAAACCTCTTTCTGTGACATCCTCAGCTTCAATCGCGTCTACTGCTTCTTTTCCAGCAATTGTAGCAGCTATAATAGCAGGTCCTATTCCGCCTGCATCCAGTGGTTTTGGCATCCACGCAGAATCTCCTACGAGCATATATCCATTTGCAACCATGCAATCATTCTGTCTTCTTACTGAAACCTGCCAGGTTCCCCAGGCATTCCCTTCATCCATTTCTGAGTCAGCAATTTTTGGGTTAGCAATTACAGGATTAATTTTCACATATTCATCTATTAGTCTTTTAAGATCCTTATGTATTCCAGTCTCCTTGTTATGCCTTTCGAATGCTTTTTGCTGTACGCCTAGACCAATGTTAGCTTTATCTTTACCTTTCGGAAAGACCCAACCGTATCCCCCAGGGGCTAGTTTTTGATCTAAATGGATTATGCAGTAGTCAGGATCAAAGAATGTATTGTCATGATCTGCAACGTCGAAATTATAGATATAGCGACCCGTGGCTTCTAGGTCATCCCTATCAATTCTTCGTTGAATATATGATTTAATTGCTAAATTATTCCTCAGAACTGAAGTAACTCCAGTACAATCGACAACAATTTTAGCAGTCTTTCTGAATAAAGATCTGTTAAAGGTATCATCACCTTCTACTCCTATCACATTATTGTTTTCTACGATCAAGGAACGTAATGTGACTTGTTCTCTGACCTCTATACCTGCTTTTACTGCATCTTTCATCTGTTTCTGTGGTAAAAGCTTTCTATTCAGAATATAACCTTCTCCATCAAAAGAAATGGCAGTTCTATGATCTGGAGAATATGCAATTACTCCCTTTACAGGATGTTCAATTTCTGGGTATTTCCATTCAATTCCTATCCTACTTGACATATATTCAACGCTGTTTTTACCCACAGCATCACCGCATATCCATCCTGACAGGGTTTTTTTTCCCAGGCTAGATAAATTATTTCTATCTATGATTAGGATTCGAAGTGATTGCTTCGAATAATGAGCTGCAGAGGATGCAACTATCATGCCGGCGAGACCGCCACCAGCAACAATAATATCGTAATCTGGGCTAAATAATGACATTGATCAACAACGGCTGAAATGTATTAACTCTATTTAAAGCTAAGTTATAGCTTAATAATTGAAAATACCTACAATTCCTTGACCAACTTTGTTATTTTCCATCCATGGCAATACAACTTGAATCAATGAGTGCTGGCTGGCGCATGAGAATTTGTATTGTTCTAAAGCATCAATAATTTCTTATTGTATCTATATTTGTTTACATAATCTTACATGATCTGATCTTAATACAATATTATAAGCAAATCATAACTAAATAAACTGATAACAAACTTTACAATTAAGATCCCACGATCACGAATAGAGCACAATTGTTATTATTTATTATTTTTGATTACTTTTCATCATGTTATCTTTATTATATATCAGCTTTAATTTTTTTTACCAACGTTACCAAAGGAATGTGGATATGCTAAGCAGAACCTTGGAATATATTACGTTTAACTGCTTAGATATATATGCGATCAAATAGAAGACACGCGAGGAGCGAAGATACTAGTATCGAAGGCCCAGGATCGTTTAAAAAAATTACAGGGAAGGAATTAACACCTTCGGAAGAAATTAGCGCTCGGCTCACAACACTTATAGAAATGCTTGACGAAAAAGGCATAATCAATCAAAAAGAGTACGATAGGACCTGCGTTATGCGTTTACATGAAATTTCTAAAGCTACATCATTCGAACAGATTGATGAAGAAATATGAAATCAGGAGATTAAAAATAATCATTCTGCATGGTTCTTATTTGCCTTTGACGATTTATACTTCACTTTAGCGGCACTGCTATGATAGTAATAGTATAAATAAAATCGATTATCTGAAAGGTTAATCTCTATTTTGGTATTTAATATAAAATTCATAATAGCAATAGCGTTTCTTTTGATATATTTACTGAAGCTTAGCATATCATGGTTCTAAACCTTTGATTATTAGATTGACCTTTCTTAGGAATTATCATTCTTTATCCGTAGAGCATGTCGAAGTGAAAGCAGGTATTGAGACGCCGGGAGAGGGATTTGAACCCTCGGGACCTTTACAGGTCACAAGCTGACTAGTGGGAATTCCAGGCTTGCGCCCTTCCAGACTAGGCGACCCCGGCAGTGTAATTTCCTAATTAAATCTGTATATTAACCATTCAAACCATTCATACTTACATTATAAAATACGAGTAAATATAGAATCTCGCCATTTGAATGGAGCCAGATTAGGATTAGATATCGCACATGATACTTTCAAGTAATTTACCAGACGACAAATCATACTTTTTTATGCCTGAATGTCCAGTTTTAGCTTTGTGATCTTCTATATCTGAAAAAAAAAGAAACCTCATCCGGCAGACGTTACAGATCCATACCGTCTTCAAGTCATCTTGATGCATGTTGATAGTAGATTCAATCTCATACGATTTAAGTGATAGGTAAGCAGATCATATTAGTTTCGTTTACTATTTTATTAGGAATCTCCTTGCAAGAGATTCTTGGCGTAGAATCTTAGAGAGCAACTCACATTTTGATTTAAAGGATTTTTAGTAGAGAAATATACAATTAAAAGTGTGTTAATAATAATTTTTCTTTACAATGAACAGGAACTTCGGATTCATTAATATTCTACTACAATATTATAACATCATATAATCTTTGAATTCATCTTCAGGATTATCTTTACTTATGTTAACAGACATTGCTAATTCTATTATTTTACATCGTAATCTAGTCTAATTTGTAGTTAAGGGATAATATTCTTACATTATAAGACAAACGTAAAAATAAGGTTTATGAGATTAGATATTATCTTTTATGGAAAATCAACAATTCTCAGACCAGTGTAAGAATGGAAATCATATAGAATGTGAAGAATGTATATGCAATTGTCACATTCCAGGTACAATGGATAACCTGGCAAAAAATATCGCTAGATTAGAAAGGCAATTCCCAGGTCTCGGTGAATCACTTTGATCTTCTTTTATTCCAAATCTGCATCGTCTAATTTATCAAGATTAATATTTATATTTTGACTCTTTGCTTCGCTGAAATTTTGGCCACCTTTGCGCCATACTTTTGGATAAGTGCCTGGTTTCATAATTATTCTTTTTATTGAAAATGCAAGACCCTTAGTACTGCTTTCAATTTCTGTTGTTGTCAATGCAGCCTGTGCCAGCCCAACTATTTCTCCTTTCAAGGTATATACGCCGACAAGCTCATCCGGCTTCAGATTTGCAGGTACTGCCACTACTCCAGGAACCGCTAGTTGTGCACCGTGACAAAGTGCATCAACCGCTGTATCTCTTATCACAACTGCGCGTATTCCCTCTAGAGAATGTTCGATTGGTTTTATCAATCTACGTAGCTTTGCATCTTCTCTTTTCTCCTTATATAACTGATATGCATCAGCTAGATCGTGTAATTTTGTGAGAGCTTCTTCACTTTCTGAAAAGTTACTTACTTTAGTCCGTCGAAGCTCCACCATCGTAGCTCCCGGGCCTAATACTTCACCTATATCATAAACTATTTTTCTAATATATGTCCCAGCTTGACATAATATTCGCATCAAAACAAGACGGTCATTTTGTTCCATTTTGTCAAATTCAAATAGTGTTCGTACTCGGGTTGCTCTTTTTACAGATGATCGCTGCGGTGGCCTTTGATAAATATCACCCACAAATTCTCCAATCACTGAATTTATCCTTTCTTCAGATATATGAGAATGAATGCGTGCTAATGCATAATATTCCTTTGGTCCTAAGAGTAGGACAGAGAGAGCCTTTGTCCCTTCGCCCAGCCCTATTGGCAAAAGCCCGGTGGCTCCTGGATCTAACGTGCCACTATGTCCTGTCTTTTCAATATCCAATATTCTTTTTATCCATGCTACTACTTCGTGGCTTGTTGGACCGGCTGGTTTATCAATCAAAATTAATCCATAATTAAGCAATGATTCTATCGGCCTTTTGTCTGGAAGAAAGCCATACTTTTCATTAGTAATATCGTCATCTATCTTTACTAGATTTTGTAACTGCGGAAAAGTCAAATTGATTTATTTCATCACCTACCGCTATACTAAATTATAAGATGTTTTACTATACTTTTAGATATGAGAATTAAGGCTTTAAGGCTTATTAGATCAGTATTTAGAGCAAAATCAAAAACCGAAAGATCTTTACCGAAATTGAATCCATAGATTTCACGATAGATCTTTATATTATCCTCATCCCTCGAATTGACAATATTTGTAGCATCCTCAAAAGATATGTTATCTCGATAGGCCATTCTTTTTGCTCTATTACTCTGTGACCCTTTAAGCCAAAACTTTAAGGCATCTTGAACTAACCATGGAAGAGTATAACTTGTAATTACGACATTTCCTTTTTTAACTATTTCAACTAGTCTTCGATCTACTTCTTTATCAAAGCAACGATTTGATTTTCGTTCTATCATGAATTTTTTTGCATCTTCTGTATCCCACCAGTCTTTTCCAGAAATTGAATATCCTTTTTCCCCAGCAAGCATTTTCAAGATATCGCCTCCATTATAAATTTCTAATCTAAATTCTTTTGCAAGTTCTGCTGCAATAGTTGTCTTACCTACCGCGGGCCAGCCGGAGATAACAATGCTTAACTTCTGTTTTGGGTTTTGAATAAATATCAATCCTAACCCAAACTTGGCATAACAGTCTGTGTAACCTTGGATATTATCCCACTGAATGCAGATAATGTAATCAAGAACCATCCCCAAAGAAAGACTTCACGAATAGAACATCCACCTTTAGATTCGCCTTTTTCATATAGTTGTGTATTTGTTTTCAGGTCTTGTTCACCACACATTATCCATGAAATTTCTACAGGTGAAAGAGATCCAGATTGTCTAAATATTGATGCAAATACGAGTATCCATAACATGAAGGAGGGTGTCACATAGATTAGCGTTGGATGCATTTGTTGCTGCTGCATTTCCATGGCCATTTTGTTTACATAAGCTTGTTTCGCTTTTAATTCTGTCACACGCTCCTTGTTTTGTTTTTTTATTGCATCGGTGTACTGCTTTCGCCATTCATTGGTTTCTTTCATTACCTTATTCATCTTTTCTATGTCAGTCGTCTTTTTTCGTAATAATGAAAATGCAATGTTCATTCTGATCGCAATTAATGCAGCTGCAATCATATTGGTAAGTATGCCTGGAAAGAGTGGATGTTTTGTGTATTGAGGTGTTAAACCTAGTAGCTGCATTATTATCGAATCAATAATATTCATTTTCTTAATTCATGCTCTTCAGCTGTTAATGCTTTAGCTATGTTTGATGCGGTTTCATCAATTTTGTTGTTTCTATTCATGATTATAATAAATGGACAGCCGGTTAGTACAGAACACGTGGCAACCATACCTTTTGAAATATCAAGTTGATGCTGAATATCTTCTATCGATGAAACGTCTCTATGACGCGTTGCATCAGTTTTTCTTCTGTTAGCTATCTCCTCGGGATGAGCAGCAACCATTACAATATTTGTAGGTTTTATAGTTTCAAGTAAATGTAGTGGAAGCCCGGGATAGTATCCTTCGATGGTATTTATAAAAAGATGAGTATCAACAATCACAATATTATCTTTCATATCAGCAATTCTTCTCGCAGCAAGGTTTTGCATACGTTGCTGATCTTCAATTGTCTGTCTTCGCATTTCATCTCGATTGTTTAGACCTAGTTTTCTTGCTTCTTCGAACATTATCGTACCAAATACAACTACTGCAGCTTGTCTTCCCCTTTGGTTTAGAATTTCAGCCAGCCGAGAAATTACGGTAGTCTTTCCGACACCAGGTATTCCAACTACAACTACGCGTTTTTTATTTTCTGCCAAGAAGAGCCGCCAATTTAGGCATGTGAGTGTCCACTTGTTCTCTAATCAACAAATTGTAATAGTTTACTAGAATATCCACCATTAGAAGAATACCAATTCCTGAACCAAATACGTTTAAGACATCCGATACTGATGCTAATAGGCCTATGATAATGCCACCTAAAATTGTGACTGAAGGAATATACTTATTAAGTAAAACCTCCACCGACCCCTCAGCTCTTCTAAAACCAGGAACCTGCACATCAGCATCTAGCAAATTCTTTGCAGCGGATTTTGCAGATAATCCCCCTAATTCCACCCATAATCTCCCAAAAATTGTTACAATAGTTGTTAAAAATACTACATAAACGACTGCTCTAACGGGATCCTGAACTGCAGTTTCAAAACTTCTAGGAGCTGTAAGATAATAGAATAATCCTCCTGTTGGACTTTGCGGTGCACTAGGATCAAATTGTGCAATCCAATTGAAAACTGGATTATCATTTTGAGGATTGTAATTAGCCCAGAGCATCTGGCCCATAAATATTGCGTTAGCAATGAGCGCTGATGACAAAATTACAGGAATGTTAGATGTATACAACAGCTTGATTGGATATACAGCAGTAAACCCTCTATATTTTGTAGATACGATTGGTATATCTACATGTATACCTTGAACATATACTAACACCAGTAGTATACCCCCAGTAATTCCCAAGCCAAATAGGCTTGGAAGTTGACCAGATCTTAAGATAGCATCTTCAGCATGTCCTGTAGCTACAGAATCTATAATAAAAGGAATTATCCCTACTGGCCCATCCTGAGCAGGCAGGGGGCTGAATATACTCCACAGTATACTCTGAGCTACGCCTGCCATAATAAACAAACTAATACCTGATCCTAATCCCCAGCCTTTCTGTACAAGCTCATCTAGAAACATTACAATGATACTGGCTCCAATTAATTGTCCAACCACTATTGGTATAATACTCGGTGAGGCTACAAGATGGCCATAGACGCTTACACCATATAATGTGCCCTCTGCAATTATTACAATAATTGTCACTATCTTTGTAGCCGATGTAAATAATGACCTATCATCAGGATTCTTGAAATTAAGCTTAATTAGATCCGAACCTTTAAGCAGCTGCATAAGCAATCCTGCAGTAACTATAGGGCCTATCCCCAACTCCATCAACGTACCTTGTTGTGCTGCAAAAATAACCCTGGCAAATGCGAGAAAATCAAACTTCGGATCGCTGGTAACACCGTAAAGGGGTATTTGGCCCATAATTAAATATGCAAAAAGAGCTATGCCACACCAAACAAACTTTTCAGTAAGCGATATTTTCTTTTTCGGTTTTTCAACCTGAGGGATATATCTAGACGCAGCTTTAATTACTCGTCTAAACGGGCTTTCATTTTGTGATGTCTTCATTTGACAATACCTCGCCTCCAGCCTGCTGAATTTTTTCTTTAGCACCAGCTGATATACTTGATACCTTAACTGCAAAAGCACTGTTAACCTTGCCTCCACCCAATAGCTTGTCGTAGCCAAGCGATGACAAATCTAAAATAACTTTCCCGTCCTGGTTTACCTTACCGTGTTTAGCAATGACAGAATTTAGATCTCTGATGTTAAGCCACTTATGAACCAGGTTCCTGTTATATGAATTGAAAGCGTCGTGTCCAAAATGATTAGGCTCTTCAATTACTGTTCGAATATAGAAGTGCTTATGTTTTCCAGCTGCACCAATACCCCCCCGACTACCAGATTGTCTATGTTGACCTACCTGTCCCCATCCGCAATATCTGCTGCCACGTTGTCTTCTACTTTTCCTAAATCTAGTAGCCATTTTTATTGCATTCTCCCTTTTTTAAGTAATCTTGAAAGTTGTTGTAAATTCATAATATCACCTTACTTAAGCTTTGCTCCATTCATAACATTCTCTTTACAATATCAGTTAATCCTTTATGTTCTCCCAGTACACCTTCTTGAGAGTACCTGTGTCTTTGTTTTCCGTTTAAAGCCTCCACGAGGGGAATTAAGTGCGAACCACGGTTTAATGGATCCGAGCTTTGATAATGTTAACTTATCATCTGCAATGGCAGATGCAAGCTCTTCAATAGTATTGTAACCTTCTGGTAAATCAGAATTTGTTATTGGTTTAAATCCTGTTCTTTTTCCTCTCTTCTCTAGCAATTCTTTTATAATTACCGCATCGGCAGACGTCCAAGCAACTATATCCTTGACTTTCCGTAACATACCAAGACATTGGGGATTTTCTGGTATGACTGTTGCACGAAATCTTTTATCTAGATTTAGATTATCCAAAGTAATATTAGCCCAATACGGTACATTTACAGTTCCTTTTATTCGAACAACTAGATAAGCCATAGCTCATCATCAACCAGACATATAGGTGCTTCTGAGCGCATCGAAAATTGCTTTTATTGTAGACGCCATTGTACTTGTTGATCCGAAAGATTTCGTCCATGCATCTTTTAATCCTGCAAGTTTTAGAAGGCTTTTGATATTCTCACCTGCAACTAGACCTAATCCTCTTGGGCCCGGAAGGATCTCTATTGTCACACTGCCTCCTCTTCCTCGAACCTTGAATGGAATAGAATGAAGCTGATTACATCTACATTCCCAGCTTCCACACCCTAACTTTACTGGAATTACATTAAGATAAGCGGCGGTAGTTGCCTTGTCTATTGCAATACGCATTTGGGCTGCTTTACCCTTCCCGACTCCAAACCAACCTGCTTCGTTACCAACTGCAACTAATGCATTAAACCGAGTCATTTCACCAGCATCTGTTTGTTTCTGAACAATTCCTACATGTACTACTTGACTCTTTATCTCTGGCAATAACTTTTTAACAATTTCTGACTCCTGAATTCGCATTCCATTTTCATAGATTTGATCAATAGAATTGATCTTTCCACCAGCCACCATTATACCCAATGTGGTCCTAGGTTTCCATTCTATATGTTGTTCTTGTTGACGAGAATATCTACTCATTCCTACTCGTTATCTCCTTTAGATGAGGCTTTTAACCTACTCATAACACTATTATGGAATTCTTCTTTGTTCAATTTGTTTACTGAATTGGATGCTTCATTTAATCTCTTGCTCTCAAGAGGGGATTTGTCCAAAATTCTGATTCTAATCTCTTCAAAATGTTTTGGATAATCTTCAGGTCTCAAGCCTTGTTTTATAAGGGCAGAAAACCTAGAATTATATTTTTCTTGATTATCCTTTAACAAATTTGCATACTCAGCAATATGTTTTCCACTCACACGGTCTTTATCAGGAAGAGATTCCTTTGAAACTGGAATATTAATCCCTGAATCGACAAGTCCCTTCAAACATGCAGCTACTCTAGTTGTAAACGCATCGTTTCCGGTATATAAAACCGCATTAGCAGATCCCTTTTCCACAGATTTCTTTCCTAATAACAGACCTGTAAGGTAACAAGCAGGCATGTTATTCATTGAACCTTTCCAGCCATGTTGAATAAGTTCTCTGCTATGAGCAGAAGCAATTACAACATCACCAGTTAAAGAAGGTTGCAAAGTTTGAGCTGAAATATTTTGGCTGCTGATTTTTGTAGTTATGAAAGGTCGTCGACCAATTAATATTGCACTCCTTTTACGGTAATTCGTTTTATGTTGTCTAATTCTTTTAAGAGTATTAATATGAGTCATAATAACCATTCACCACTTTAATAATTAAAAAGCAAACGATAGAAAGCACTTATAAACCTTTTAGCATTAGACGCTTCAATGGTATAACCAAATATTCAAGGCTGTATATTGGCTTGTCTTTTTAATACCATTCTATTAGCAATCGATGCAGCATATGCGCCCGCACCAACACCATTATCTATATTCACTACTGCAAGGCCAAATGTGCAACTCTGTAGCATAGACGCTAAAGCAGCCATGCCATTGGAACCAAATCCATATCCTGTCGAGGTCGGAACTCCAATAACGGGAATATCAACTATTGAAGAAACAATAGAAGCAAGGGCGCCTTCCATTCCTGCAACAACTACTAGAGCATCAACGTCTTTATTAATCATCTCTTCCAATGGAGAGAAAAGTCTATGAATTCCTGCTATTCCAACATCGTATGTGAAAATAACGTCGCAACCCATAGCGTTTGCAACCAGTCTAGCTTCTTCTGCAACACCAATATCAGACGTACCAGCTGTAAGGATACCTATTTTTGCTCCAGTTTTTGTGGTTTGATGATTTCCCTTCGAGACTAAAATAGTCGTACTATGTTTTCCTATCTCGAGTTTGAGATTTCTCTTTTTCAAATTTCTGCAAAGTTTAGACAATTCGTCTCTTCTGATTCTGCTAACCATAACATTTTCTTTTTTATTTATGGCGCTTAGGACTATACGGACAATATCTCGGTACTCTTTGCCTTCTGCGAACACTACTTCAGGTACTCCTTTTCGAATTTCTCTTCCTATATCTAATTGAGCAAGATTATTTCGGACATATTCTATGGAATGGATAGAAATCTGTTTCTGAACTTCTTTTATGCTGAGATGACCTTGTGCAAATTTATTTAGAATTCCTTCTAACTCCATTCATAGATAGCTTGGAATAGATACTTATATGTCTAGTCGAAGCCATCGTTTTATGTGATTAAATCTAGAAGGACGGCTGCCTGTTTGTACAACTGCTATTGCCACAACTACCACAACTACAGTCATTGAAGATTCATTATTTGATATAAAGATAAAGATGGTCACAGCCGGACTAATTCCATATTATAGACGTCTTTTAAAAGATATATCTAAAGAGAATGCACTGACTATAGCTAAATATATTCTTGCTATGAAAACAGAAATAAATCTATCAGATCAGTATAGACAAGACATTATCTATCTTTTAAGCAAATTATCAATCTTTTGTAATAGTAATAATAATAATAAATCATTCAAACAAATCACAAGACAAGATATCTTATCTTTTTTTGATAGTTATAGAAAACCAGAAGCGGCTGGTCCGCCGTACAAACGGATTGTCACTTACAACTTATACAGAATTCATTTTATTAGATTCTTCAACTGGTTGTATTATCCTGAAATAGAACCAAACAAAGGAAAGATAACCAAAAGGAAGCTATTATTAGTGTAAAAAATACTGGTGAAGGCATAGACTCAGAAATATTGTCAAAATAGTCAAGTTTGCTTCCAAATCGTTTGAAGGTACTGGATTAGGACTGTTTATTGCAAAAAGCATAATTGAAGCCCATGGTGGAAAGATATGGGCGAAGAATAATAATATTAATACTCATAGAGAAAAAAGAAATATCTTTTACTTTACTCTGTCAATTCTTAATCGACGACTTAAAGTGAAGGTGCTCGACCAATGATAAACAAGAGAGTCTTGATAGTAGACGATGAGTCTGATGTGAATTTAGCAATAAAGATGGTTTTAGAAGAAAATCGATTCAAAGTCGATTCATTTATTGATCCTGTGTTGGCGTTGGAGAATTTTAGAAAAGAAGCTGGTATGTATGATTTGCTTATGGTTGATATCAAAATGCCAAATATGGATGGGCTTTGAATTATGGAAACGGAAGTCTTAGCCGATCTGGCAAGCGAGAGATTTTATCGTAGATTCTCTTGAATTTAACAAAACAATTGCTATTTAATTTATGAAATAACTTTTATCATGTAATATTTGTTTGTTATTAATCACATATATTATGATTTGTATAAAATTCTGCTGAGTTGAGTTAATCTGATATATTATAATAGATCAAGGTTATTGACATCAGGAAAATACTTTAACAAAGGCGTGATGGCATTAGATGTTCCGGATATCGGACATGTGGTGAGAGAAACAGATGACAAGCTCATCATATTTGGTGAAAAAAACAATAGATATGATATCCCAAAGTCAGAAATTCAATTTACTGGAAGAAATGTGCTAATTGGTCTTAATCTTCAAAGCATTGTGAAGAAGTACAAAGTAGATCATGACGCTTTACTACCTATAGATGCACCAAGTGAGCATTGGAGTCAGGGTAAAAATATAGACCTTGCTAGCTATGAGCGAAAATATCCAAAATCACTCTTCAATAAAGGAGTCAGAATAGAAAATGAGGATCACATAGGACATATAATGAAGGAAACAGAAGATAAGATCGTTATATTTGGTGAATATAATTATAGATTCGATGTTCCAAAGTCAAAAATAAAACAGGTAGGAAGAAATGTTATATTAGATATGGAATATTCAGAACTATTCAAGTATAAGGTAGATAGGAATGTGCCACTCTCTACCGAAGAATCTATTGCGGAAGTCGTCGAGTAATAGGAACTAAGGTGTTAATCAAAGGATCAATATCGCATTAATTTTCAGGTGTACTACTTGATTTCATAACTTGTTAACCATTGATTATACTGTATGAAAATATAACCGTCTAAGATTTAGAGAATATTAAATGCCTATAACAAAATTTTTTTAGTTGTCCTATTCTCTTGTAAATCATTCTTAAATCCACTAGTAGCTTCTGCTGCTGACATACTGCCAGTTAAGGGGACACCTAAACCGGTCATTCCAAATGAGGAAGCTGTTGCAGCGTCATGGACATACCACTACTATCACTAATGCTAATACCTGGAACCAATATAATATTTCTTTTGAAAGTGCTATTATAGCATCTTCAGATACTGTTTGAAGCTTATTCCAGTTTAAAGTGGCTATCTGATGATAGTGTAAGTACGCTACAGCGGCGAAGAATAATCCTACTATTATAAACACTATTTTAATTAGATTCTTTAAAGTATAACCAATTAGAACACCTATAAAGAATCGTCCGCCCACTCTAGCTGCAGCAGGTCATATATAGTATATTTTAATGAGAATGGATGTAAGAAATATGCCAGTTTAGGTTGATAGAAGAATATGAATGATTAGAGCAACGATTATCTGTATTTTCGATGTGGATATAATTTTAGTCTGAACGATTTGAGTTTAACTACAGATTAAGCAAGTAATATTGTAATAACAATAATCAAATCACATTCCACAGACAGAGTACGTAGAGAATTTAGTCGATGTTGGTACAATTCTCATAGCTAATCATAGGCTTGATAACACTGTATTAATGGAATGTGACTGATAGTAAGAAAGAAAGAAAGAAGAGGAAGAAACATCAACATCATGAGGATCAATCATGATTGAGAATAGAGGTATATTGTTGAGGAAGTATAATTGACGACGACAAGAAGAAGACTAGCCGTTCACACCTAAGAAGATAGTTAACGAGAACGAGATGCAGAAATACATTTAAAATTAAAAGAGATTTCACCTAAATCAATCAAGATAATAATCGGCAGTTGGTACGTTAATCCAGACGAATATGCTTGATGAACTAAACTTTGGGACACGCGAAACTAAGAGAGCTATTCACATCAACTGAATTACTGTAGTCTTCTCCTGCATAATTACTAGAGTTAAAATTATGTGAGTCTACTATTGTACCATATGTGCCATCAGGTAAAGAGTTAAACCATTCATCAAGTTCAGTCTTGTTGATCTTGGGGGTGCTGGTAGCATTAGTAGTAGCATTAGAATTGGTAATAGCAGTATTCAACTCTTGTTGTGCTAGCGATGGTTGTTCTATAATAATCATTAAGATAGATACAACTATTAGAAGTCCTGAAGATAACAACTTATAATACATAGGAATATTGAAATTCATTATTTATTATTTAACTTTGCCAATAAATTGAATTTTACTTTTTAGATACCTCCATCGTTGTAGGAATGGTCTGGCATAAGTCATTTATCCTGTCCGTCTCTCACTCAACTTACAATTTCTGCTATTCATGTGCTCGTATTTCCTAGGCATTGTAGTACCTAGTTTAGTTCAAAATCTGATGATGTGAAAGAGAACGAAGACAGTAGAGAACGTAGTGTGTGTTTCAATACTATTTTCTATTGTAAAATTGGTCTTAAATTCTGACTGCTTGTTGGTATTTTCGTCATCGTTCAAGACTCACTTAGCTATTACACTACTGCTTGCAATATCATAATTTGCTTATTATTTTTATACGAGGTATCATTATCTATATTAATCGTCACTACTTTCACTCCCTTCACTTTCTATGAGTTTCATTTACCTATCACTGGATAGGGACTTTAGTCTTTAATCTTTAATCTTCAACCATTGCTGTAATTATAATTTATTCAAATATCATTGGACTTTATTTGAGTCTATTTTGTATTTTCGAGATAATCGCGTTGTACCTTCCCTTGCTAGTCTTCCAATATTTAGTCCTATTTACCAACATCTCCAAATTCGATAAAGTCTAAAATAGCTATTTATATTTTCTAGTACAAAAACATCATTCTTTCGCCACTTTCAGATGTCAGATGAGCTTATATTCCATTCGAGGTATTATAGTATTATGAAGCTTAAAAAATTCTCTTTAAAACTAGGAGTTATTGTATTGTCCATTGTATTAATAACCGGAATATCTCTTATTCCAACATTACAAATTGGAGTCCAAGGTCAAGTGCTACGACGCCAATCACCACCACCACCAACACCAGGAACTAGTGCAGCACCATCAACTACTCCAGCACCACCAACACCAGGAAGGTCTCCTCCTCTATCATCAACTACTCCAGCACCACCAACACCAGAAACTACTCCTCCTCTATCATCAGCAACTATCCGTCCTCCATCAGGTTTTAGGGTAGTAGGTGAAGCGAGCTAATCAAAGTGCTACGGTAGTGATTCCTCAAAGCTCTATGATGACAATGTTGGACAACTTACAAACAGCTATGACTGCAGTAAAAGATGATGAAGATGCTATGATGGCATTAGAAAGTGTGGTTCAGGAATTAAAAAGTGCAGCAGTTACTAGAACTGCTACAGTACTGATTCCTCAAAGCTCTATGATGACAATGTTGGACAACTTACAAACAGCTATGACTGCAGTAAAAGATGATGAAGATGCTATGATGGCATTAGAAAGTGTGGTTCAGGAATTAAAAAGTGCAGCGACTGCAGCAGGTATGTCTGTAGAAAATACAACAGATGGAGGAGATATAAGATAGATCTTAATGTTGTAGTCGCATAATTAGAAAGAGTGTTTACCCATAAGCAACAAATTAAGAATCTAATCAAACAATGTCTATACCAAAGAAACTATTGTTTGTAGGATTAGGCATAGTGACGGATTGAATTATTAGTACTAGCGTTACGTCTTCAACAATAACCTGAGCTTTGACAAACATTTGAATGTGGGTTTAACTTGGTCTGACCAACTCTAGTCTAAATAGATATGCCAATTAGATGAATATTATGATAATCGATTTGAGATAAAGGATGTAGAGATTGTGATCTGATTATAAAACAATCGCGCATCTATGAAATTATGAACAGAATCATAAAAAGAATATTTCATGGGACATCATATTGCCCAGAGTAAATTTTGGGTATTATCACCAACACACATGCATAACAGTTTATCGTCCGCCTCCTGATGGACTTCTTTAAATTTGCACTCCAATATTAACAAGATATTATTGAGGACGACTATGGCTGTAGTGTTCTATTTGCTGCTCAGCTTGTGCTTTGACAACCGCCATCGCAACCAAAGGTCAGTATAAATTCTGTCTTTACAAATAAAACCATACCAGGCTCTGTAGAAACCATGTGATTAGAGTAAGGTTAGTTAGTTAGTTAATCTGTGGGTATTGTAGGCTATGCATCTGAATGATAATTCCCTGTTTTGTGTTCTCACTAGTCTTGATGTAATGTGTTCTCCAAACAATCGTTTTATGACTGATATTATGGTTTCGTTTTTGTTTCTCTGATTATAAAGCACCTTACAATAGCCGCGCTTCATTTGTTTTCCTATCCTATATTTACCGTGTGTTCTCCATATTGATACCCGTTGGTATCTGGGTGGGTGGTGTAACACTGAACGTATGGAGCATTTCCCTGACTAATACATATGATTATCTTCACTTCACTATCATATCCTTTATTGGCTGTAACAACAGATAATGGCAGGGTTTTGGCTATCTTTATTATAAGTGGTTGGAAATCTATATTATCGTGTCGTTTTGGTGCACGTCTGATTTTAATGATACAAATTATCTGTTTCAGTACATCTGCTCCTAACGATAATTTGATGTATTTTCTTCTCCTTAGTTTTGTTCTCTCTGCATAGTACTGAGAAGCATGGATTGCTTTAAATCCAGATGAATCTATTCCAGTAAATATTTTTCTGATATTTGTAAGTAGTAAAATATGAATGAGGAAATTATCTTCTCCAATAATGTACCATTTATTCTTGCAGCAAACTTCTGAAGAGTAGTATAATGTGGAATATGGGATAATTAAAGAAATATTCTAAGATAATATGCTTCTATCAACCATTGTACAAACATCCTATAACTCTTACCTTCATAATGTCGTATAGTAAGCAAGCAAGACTATATGCTGCCCATATGCTAAATACATGGTTGCTCTTTCGATGAAGAAACAGTGGTATTCTTGAATTCCTTAAAACACGATACATATTGTATTTGCTAGTCTGACATACTTAGATTCCTTCAATATCCATAGTCTATTATGATTCTAGAAAGCTTTGACGGAATCCAAAAGCATGTTTTCTACAAAGCCCCATACCAATATCAGCATTAATAGTAAGACAACTCAAAATTAAAGATGGAAAAAACTGGAATGGGAATTTGCAGTTGAGAAGGAGACAAGTATTGTTAAGTTTAGGAGGAAAGTAAAAGGATCGTAGAGACTATGTCATGCACTAAATGGCAATTTATAGACGTAAAGTCTATACATTAGCAAGTATTCCTCCTTCTCTAACTCCATTCTTAGGAATAATCCCAAAACATACAGATAAAAAGTTTACAACTCAAGAGCCTTAATAGCTTGCTTAACATTACTAATGCCTTTATCAAAGATATCCTGTTCATAGCTATTCAATTTAAGTTCAATTATTTTTTGTATTCCTTCTGTACCAACTATAGTTGGTACCCCTATGCATACATCCTCGCAGCCATACTCACCCTCTAAAAGCGTTGACACAGGAATAACAGACCTTTTGTTTTTAACTACGGCTTCAATCATCGTTGCAACAGCGTTTCCTGGTGCATATACAGTAGCACCTTTAAGGCTAATGACTTCTGCAGCGACTTTCTTTGTATTTTCAAAAATTTCAGTTAACATTTCATTCGGAACGAACTCATTTAGTGGAATGCCGCCTATGGATGCAAAGCGTGTCAAAGGCAACATATTCTCACCGTGTTCGCTTATTACCATTGCTTGAATTGAAGCTCTTGATGTCTTTGTGGCATCTCGAATAAAACTTTTGAACCTTGACAGATCTAACATTCCTCCCATTCCCATAACCTTGTTTTTGTTTATTCCTGTATTTTTTAATGCGAGGTAAGTCATTGGATCCAGTGGATTTGTAACAACAATTAATGTGGTATCGCTGGAATAATTGGCAATTTTTGAACAAATTTCCTTAACTATACCTGCATTAGTTTTCAGCAAGTCCATTCTAGTCATTCCGGGCTTTCTTCCAACTCCAGCAACTAATACAATGAATTCAGAATTTCTCATTTCTTCATAGTTGTTTGATCCTCTTGCTAAACAATCCAAACCCCTTTCTGATAGGGTATGGTTGATATCCATGGCCTCTCCTTGGGGGAGTCCATGAACAATATCTAATAGTAATAAATCATTGTCCAATTCTCTCAAACCGCAATTTAAAGCAGCCGACGCACCAACCTTTCCTGAGCCTATAATAGTGATAGTCATTTAAAGATGACAAATATTAGATCTTTATAAGTGTAAAAACATCTTCCCAGAATAATATTAATCTTTTATACAGATACCGTTAACAGTGGTTCCAATATTAGAGAATTTCGTTTAAAAATAAAAAAGATCAAAGCAATTTATAATGACAGACAGAATTATACCGCAAGATCATTATCTCGAGTTGTAAAAAGAAGCCATATTTCTATATCGAAATGGAAGCAAGAATTCAGAAAGGAAAAGATATTATAATACAGAGAGAAAAGATTCTAAATTCACATAGATAGATGTTAAAAAGAGCGACAAAATAGCACTTTGGATTTGCATTGAATAGAACGGTGGATTAAAACAATACCGTGTTCATTCTTCATTAGAAAAAAATTTGTTTTTGTAAAAATTTAACGTGAATAGGTAAAAAAACAAAGGAAAACACTCCTTCAACGGCCAGAGGCATAATCACTTTTCACAAACATATATGTTTCTGAAACTAAAGGCTCAGCTTCACTCGACAAAAAAATCAACAAAATGAACAATTCTGTATGTCAAAAAAACTATGGCACGATAATGGGATTATTAGATAGAAGAAGGGTTGTGGAAGAAAATGGATTTCGCACTACGTCGGATAATTGTCAGATACGTTAAACAAGTCATAATGTCAAAACGTACTATTCAGCATGTCAACTTTGCCAAAACTACTCATCACATAATGGAGATAATATTCTACCAGATATACAGACAACGAACACGAGTTGATACTCCGTCTGAATTATCTTCTAGAGTAATTGGCCCCAGTAGAACGATAAATTTAATAAATACGAGAAATTGCAAATTAGTCCGTACAACATCTAAACACTATTACATTTACTGATGTAATAGGAAGTGGCTCCTTGAGCAATCTCTTTTTTCTCATCTTATGTTTAAACTGGAGGTACTTTACATAAGGCTTTATAGAATAATTATGTAAAAGACTTTCATCAAGAATTCTTCGAGTTGAAGGTCCCGGCCTTATATATTTTGCTTTATCCCGACCTTCGATGACAGCCATTAGATCACCCTTGATACACATACATCCTTTACGTTCGTAGAGTAATATATAAATATATTATATAAACCTTATAATAGCTATCCAACTATAGTTGATATCTGTCATTTTAAATATTAATCTTATAAACTAAAGATAATTAATCGACAATTCAGATCAAAATATCATTACCCAAACCTAACAAGACTAAACTTTGTCTAAGCCTACGACTAGTATTTGCTCCTTTTAATTAATTTTATTGATTAAGTCTCATTTTAATAAATGTAAAATCAGGCTTTCTATTCTATAAAAAGTGAATGTGATTCAGAATGAAACAAATTTAATTTAACACCAAAAGAAAGCTGTTTACCTTTTCAGACAAATTATATATTTTCAAATACAGCATTTTACCATATGGCAAAAATTGCTATAATTGATTGCCAGACTGCTGGTATATCTGGTGATATGTTGTTATCAAGCTTGATCGATGCTGGAGCAGATAGAAAGAAAGTTATTAGAGCAATTATTGCCTCTCAGAATTTCTTAGAGGGAAGCAAAATTACAAATGCAACATTTATTAAAACAAAATCTCATGGTTTCAATGCCACACAATTTCGTTTTCACTTTAGAGATAGCGTCTCTGAACGTAACGGAATGAAAATGTTTCGTTCCCTTGCATTGTGTTGTGATTTTTTAAAATTAGAACAAAGAGCCAAGACATTTGCTCTGGAATCATTTAAAACACTAATATCAGCAGAGGCTCTTATCCATGGCGAAGATATTAACAGTGTCCATTTACATGAATCTTCAAACATAGATACCTTTGCTGATCTTATCGGCTGTGCTACCGCATTGCAAGATCTCAAACTTTTTGAATTTCAAATATTTTCAACCAAGGTAGCCGTTGGTGGTGGAGTTTCAAAATTTTCACATGGAATAATTTCTAATCCAACTAATGCCATACTCGAAATATTTAAGAGAAAATCATTTACGCTATTAGGAGGTCAGGTAGACGAAGAGCTAACTACTCCTACTGGCGCGGCTATGCTTGTTAATTTAACGACTGAGAGTATCAATTATTATCCAAGCTTCAGTCCTGAAATATTAGGTTACGGTGCTGGATTGAAGAAATTCTCCCATATGCCCAATACGTTGAAATTGGTTATAGGCACTTCTCATATAAGCTGTGATGCAACTAAAGATACCATTTTCATGATCGAGACTAATATAGATGATATTTCTGGCGAAATAATTGGAAATATGATAGAACAACTAACAAAAGCTGGCGCTAAAGATGTCACTGTATTACAGGGTATTTCTAAGAAAAACAGACCGACTCATCTCATTAAAGTTATATCTGATCGGACACAAGTAAATACTATCTTGGAAATACTATTTAGAGAAACAGGTACAATTGGTGTGAGAATTCAAGAGATACAGCGAGTTATTCTTCCACGAAGTAGCATTACAGTTCCTGTTAAAATTCATGATAATATCTTTAACATTCAAGTCAAGATTACAAAAGATTCTAATGGTAAGACCATTACTGTGAAACCTGAATTTCAGGATCTTGTAGATATTGCTTCAAGGATAGGAATATCAGTTAAACAAGCCTCAGATCTAACAAACGCAGAATTATTACATAGCATTGGACGGAGTTAGGGGTGTCAAGCAAATCAACAGAAAATCATATTAACTTGGTAAATTGGTTTCTAACGAATGCTGACAAAGTCGTTGTTGCTTTATCAGGTGGAGTAGACAGTGCAGTAGTCGCTTTAGCTGCCAAGGAAGCCCTTGGAAGCAATGCTATGGCGATTACTGCAAATTATAAAACACTATCTAAAGAAGAGATTTCTGCTGCTAACAAAATAGCAGCAGAGATATTTATCAACCATAAAATAATTGAATATGATGAATTAAAAAACTCTGAATTCGTTAAGAACGATGAAAAGCGGTGTTATCATTGCAGAACCGAGCTAGCACAGCACTTAATAGTAGCAGCCAAGAGATATGGAATAAAAATAATTGTTGATGGAACAAATATTGACGATCTGATCGATTATAGACCTGGCATCAAAGCACTTAGAGAAAACGGTATAAGGAGCCCTTTGGTAGAATTAGGTATAAACAAAGATGAAATAAGATCAATTGCTAGGCTCTCTGGACTTTCGTTATATGATAAACCATCCAATGCTTGTTTGGCTTCGAGGATACCCAGAGGTATAGAGGTTACCTTTGAAAAACTAAGGAAAATCGAAAAATCTGAAATTATAGTAAAGAACATATTCAACGTGCGACAAGTCAGAGTAAGAGATCATGGAGAGATCGCTAGAATCGAAGTTGAAAGGAATGAGCTTACTAAACTATTTGATATTGATAAATTAATGATACTAGACACTAAACTTAAGGAGATAGGGTTTAGATTCGTATCAATAGACATAAGCGGGTATCGCAGCGGAAACCTCATTGTTGTAGAATGAGTATAGAAGAAAGATATTAGTTAAGGAGTGATAAGCTTTTCCATAAGCATTTATTTGGATAATGCAGCGTCGACTCCTGTTTTAGATGAAGTAATTCAGGAAATGATTCCTTATCTTACAAAATACTATGGCAATCCATCCTCTTTGCATACATTTGGAATGGTAACATCTCATGCTATAATGAATGCAAGGAAACGAGTAGCATCATTAATTGGTGCTAATCATCGCGAAATAATATTTACTTCTGGAGGAACTGAATCTGACAACACAGCAATCAAAGGCGCTGCTCTGTATGCCCGGAAACAGGATCCGGAGAAAAATCACATCGTTACTAGCGCGATAGAACATGAAGCTGTTCTAGAACCGTGTAGAGATCTGGAAAAAAAAGGGTTTGACGTGACATATCTTCCAGTAAGAAATGACGCATCATTAGAACCTTCCGTACTAGAGAATGCCATATCTCAAAAGAAAACTGCACTAGTGAGTATAATGTTTGCAAATAATGAAGTTGGAACGATTCAGCCAATTAGTGATCTAGTTAAAATTACTCATGACAAGGGAGGAAAAACGATTTTTCATACAGACGCTGTTCAAGCTCTTGGCAAGGTCCCGATCAACGTTAAAAGCCTGGGAATAGATCTTCTTTCATTATCTTCGCATAAAATTAATGGTCCAAAAGGAGTTGGTGCTTTATATATTCGTGAAGGTAATATGATAGACTCTTTAGTTCATGGCGGTGGACAAGAATTTTTAATGAGATCAGGCACTGAGAATGTACACGGAATAGTTGGATTTGGAAAGGCATGCGAAATAGCATCTCAACGAAGTATCGAATGTCAAAATAAGCTTACAACACTGCGAAATTATCTGATAGAAAAAGTCATAGATCAGATACCTTATTCACGACTGAATGGTGTACACCACAACAGAAATCCCAATAACGCGCACTTTACATTTTTTGGAGTAAACGGTGAAGATTTGATATTAAAGCTGGATGAAAAGGGAATTGCTGCTTCCACAGGCTCTGCCTGCTCAGTAAAAAGACAAAAATCATCACACGTACTCAAAGCAATGGGCTTTAGTTATGAAGAAATAAAAGGTTCATTACGCTTTACCTTGGGAATTCAAAATACAAAAAGCGAGATCGATCAAACGGTTTCAATTTTGTCAGGGATAGTAGAAGAATTAAGAATGCTTTCACCTTTCAGGTCCAGGTATCATTGATAAAGACCGAAAGCATTATTATTCGCACTTTCTAACTTTATGTATGTCTAATACATCAACAACATATATTCCAAATATAGGTAACAAAGCACCGGATTTTGAATTGCCTGACATAAATATGAAAATGTACAAATTAACAGACTTCCAAAAGAGGAAAGTAGTCTTAGCATTTTTCCCCGCTGCAGAGTCTCCCGTATGTACCGCTGAAATGTGTGTCTTTAGAGATTCATTGGATGAATTAAACGATTATGGCGCTCAAGTAATAGGAGTTTCCGTTGATGGTCCGTTTGCCAACAAAATTTTTACTGAGAATCGTCATCTGAACTTTCCTCTATTAAGTGACTACAAAAGAGAAACTATACAAAAATATGGAATAGTAATGAGAGATCTTGCCACATTAAAGGATTATAATGCAGCAAAACGCTCTGTATTCATAATTGATGAAAACGGAACAGTTCAGTATAGATGGATTTCAGACAATCCATTAATTGAACCTAATTACGACGAAATTAAGGATGAGTTAAAGAAAAAATAAAATGCCAAGATATTATCATCTGATATAATTTTATAATAAATCTAATGATATGATAAATACATTCCAATTAGCATTATTAGAAATGTCATTTGATTTATTCTCCTAAGTGAATTAGATATAAAATTATTATACCGAGTAAGAAATTATAGTCGCGGACTATTCTATTAATGCTATAATGTCATTCCTTGCCACTGCGGCTCCCTGCTTTACTTTTATTTCCTTTAAATTGCCATCCTTGTGTGCTTTTACTGCAACCTGCATCTTCATAGATTCTAAGACTACGACTGAATCACCTTTCTTTATTGGCATCCCAGTTTCTGCGATTACACTAACTACTCTGCCAGGTATCTGGCTTGTAAGATTGTTTGCACCACCCCCCGACTCCACCATTGCTAATGATTTTCCAAGGACTTGAGTTAGTTTCAAGTGTTTTTTAACTGTCAAGGGTTGACCGTCAATTAAAATTTTTGTTTCAATACTGTTCGACTGAATTATCTTGGCATGATGAAAAGTATGATCTAAAATAAATTCAAATTCGTTAGTTTCTAATTTTAGCAACCTTAGGTTGTGTTCTTCTTTCCCGATTCTAATTATAATAGATCCATTCCCGAGAGTCTGGACAATTTCACAATCTAACACTTCAATTAGATCCGCTAGTTTAAATTCCATCATTATTTCCCCGTCATTTTTTTCCAGCTTAAATTGGACTGTGCGACGTCGGTGGGGATAATCCGCCCACTTTTCTTAACAAATTCTGTTTGCAAAAGGACTGTCGCAATAGCAGCAGATGAATTTTTCTTTGATCTTTTTTTTGCATCTTCATTCATTTTATTTATTATACTGAATCTTTCTAGGTAATCGGTTGAAAGATCACCTTTGATGAAATTTTGTTCATCCATTATTGTTTTAAATAACGGAATAGTTGTGTTAATCCCTTCTATTGTGAACTCGGATAGGCCGTTTTTCATCCTAATTCGTGATTCTTCAAAATCGTTGCCCCAGCTAATCAATTTGGCAACCAAAGAGTCATAATATCCTGATACATTACATCCAGGATATAGATAAGTATCTACTCTGATACCTGGGCCACTAGAAATATTGCAGTTAGGAACCATACCAATAGAGGGAGCGAAATCAGAGAAAGGGTCTTCAGCATTAATCCTACATTCAATAGCACACCCATGCATTTTTAGTTCCTCTTGCTTGAAAGGTATCTCTTCACCTTGAGCAACTGCAATTTGCAATTTAACGAGATCGATTCCTGTTACAAGTTCGGTTACAGGATGTTCTACCTGTAGCCTAGAATTGATTTCTATAAAGTAAAAGTTTCCTTGCTGATCACGCAAGAACTCGGCTGTGCCTGCATTAAGATAATCTACCGCAGTTGCAGCTCTAACAGCAATTTCTCCTATTCGTTCTCTTGTTTTTTTATCAACAATTGGCGATGGAGACATTTCAATAAGCTTCTGATGTCTCCTCTGAATAGAACATTCACGTTCGAAAATGTGTCTTCCATTTTTATGGGAATCCATTATTAACTGAAATTCAATATGTCTAATTCTTTCAAGATATTTTTCAACATAAAGTGCAGCCTTTCCAAAAGCAGCTCTTGATTCTGCAGAGGCCATCTCGAATTCCTGTTTTAACTGTTTTTCATTATTGGCAAGTCGAATACCTCTTCCTCCTCCTCCAAACGCAGATTTTAGGAGAACAGGATATCCCGCATCATGAGCTATATTTGCTGCGAGTTCTACATCCTCAATGATACCATCACTGCCTGGAACAGTTGGAACTTTCGCTTTTTGCATAATAGCCTTACATTTCATTTTGTCTCCTGTGACTTCCATTGCCTTGCTTTTCGGCCCAATGAATATGATCCCATTGTTTTCACATATCTCTGCAAACTTTTCGTTCTCGGATAGAAAACCGTATCCAGGATGGATTGCATCTGCTCCTACACTGTTGGCAAGTTCAATTATCTTATTGATATTAAGATAACTCTCTGAAGCGGCTGCTGGACCAATATGGTAAGCTTCATCTGCTCTTCTAACATGTACTGATCTAGCGTCTTCATCTGAATAAATCGCGATTGATTTTATTGCTAATTCTCTGCAAGCTCTTATAATTCTAAGAGCGATTTCACCCCTGTTTGCAATTAAAATGCTAGAAATTTTGGCTGCCAATTTTGTTCACTATATTATAGGTTTATATTTCCATGTTTCTTCCATGGCCTTGATACTCTTTTATTTACTAAAGCCTCAATAGCCCGGATTATCATTGGTCTTGTCTCCATTGGATCTATTACCAAATCAATATTACCCTTCTCAGCTGCTATATACGGATTGGCATACTTTTCTCGATATTCCTTAGCGAGTTTCTTTTTTGTAGCTATCGCATCTGCAGATCCCTTCAAATCTCTTCGGTGTATAATGGTAATTGCCGCTTCTGGTCCAAGCACTGCTATTTCTGCTGTGGGCCAGGCATAATTTACATCAGTCCTCAAATTTTTGCTTCCCATAGCAATATACGCACCACCATATGCTTTGCCGATAATACAAGTGATTTTTGGAACAGTTGCTTCACAATATGCATAGAGTAACTTGCTTCCGTGTCTAATGATGCCGTTATGTTCCTGATCAGTTCCAGGAAGATATCCTGGTGTATCGACAAGAGTCACAATAGGAATGTTAAAAGCATCGCAAAATCGAATAAAACGTGCGGCTTTATTTGATGAGTTTATATCAAGAGCACCTGCCAGATACATAGGCTGGTTAGCAATAAGACCTACTGACCTTCCACCCAGTCTTGCAAAACCTACCAATATATTCTCTGCAAATAGTTCATGAACCTCAAAAAATTCCCCGCTATCAACGAGCGATTTTATTATTTGAGTCATGTCATACTGTTCATATGGATTCTCTGGCAAAATGTTTATAATTTTAGGATCAATTCTATTCACATCCTCTATGCTCTGCATTAATGGAGGTTCTTCTGTATTATTTTGCGGAATAAACGATAGCAATTTTTTTATTTTATCCATACACTCATACTCATTTTTGGCAACAAAATGTGCTACGCCAGATTTGGAAGCATGGGTTCTGGCACCACCTAATTCTTCAAATGAGACTTCTTGACTTAAAACCTCCTTTACCACCTCAGGCCCAGTAACGAACATCTGGGCAACATTTTCAGTCATAATAACAAAATCTGTCATTGCAGGAGAATAGACAGCACCGCCTGCACAAGGACCAATACTTGCAGTAATCTGTGGTATTATTCCAGATGCTAATGTATTTCTAAAAAAGACATCACCATATCCGTCAAGACTAGTCACGCCTTCCTGAATGCGTGCTCCACCAGAATCAATAATGCCAATAAGAGGTGCCCCCGCATTTATAGCGTGATCCATAACCTTAACAATCTTCTTCCCTGCCATCTCACCCAATGATCCTCCTAATATTGTAAAATCATATGCATACACAAAAACCTGGCGACCATCGATTCTACCAAATCCGGTAATAACGCCATCACCATAGTATTTCTTACTTTCAGCATCCTCGCTCCTATGAGTTACATATTTATCAATCTCAATAAAAGTATCTTCGTCTAAAAGAAGACTAATTCTTTCTCTTGCAGTAAGTTTACCTTTGGAATGCTGAGCTTCGATCTTGTCTTCGCCTCCGCCCTCCTCAGCCATTTTTTTCATATTGTATAATCTCTTGATTTTATCTTCATGCATGGCCTTGTATTAATCCCAAGAATTGCCTATATAAATTCATTACAATAAAATTTACTATTTAATATAATCTACTCTAATTCTCTCTCAAGTCAAGGCAAAAAATTCAGTCAATGCATACCTAAGTTCATAATATATTTCAATGAGAAATAATCAATCACAAGTATGCGTTGCATAAACAAGATAAGAATGCGGCCTTCCAGGATTCTATCTTTTATGTATTGATTGCTCTCTCTCATTGATACTTTTTCCCTCTGAAGAAAGAGAAGATGTCTTTTTGCAGTAACTTAATCCTCTCCGGTATACCACGTCCTCCCGCCATCTGCAGAAAATATTGTGTTTTCCATACTCTTTACTAAAGAATGCCTATGTTCAGAAAGCATATGTTTCTTTCTAAAGTAATATGAAACCCAAGAGTTATCTTATCTGATGGATTAATTGTAATCCATGGAACACAAATTCTTCATCTACTTTAAAGAGAATTCCATCTGGAATGAATTTTGACATAATAGTGTGATTCTATATTAAAATACCAACTTTTGTCATCTTTGCCTTTGAAACCATTTCCATATTGTAGATATTTGTGACATTAAGTCTATTTTCTTCTAACATGAGTTGACTATAAAATAACCTTCTCAACGCATAAATATCTATTAGATTTAAATTTTGAGATAAAAACGGGTTATCACATACGACATATACAGAAAAGAAATAAAGCTATTCTCTAAGACCATTTCTTCCTCCACGCGCTCTACGAAAATAGTTCATTCCCAGATTGTAATTCTCGAAAAGAGATTGTAGGGTCTCTATTTCAGTCATAAGCATTTTTTGCTGTTCATTGTTAATAGATGGATTCCTTTTCAATTCTTCTAACTTTTCGGTCTTCTTAGCGAGAAGCTTTCCTACATTTTGTTCGTATTCACTTGACATATGTATTGAAGAGGTCTAATTGCATTTAAATTTGAACCTTTACTATTCTATACAATTTCTTAGTGCGTTGTTATGGAATTTTCGACACTTTATAATCTGTAGGCATATATTACAAATATGCTTGTAAAACCATTGTTCGCTCCAATCTTGGTAATAGGCACAAACTACAGATTCCGAAGGGTTACAACAAATAAAACATTTCAACTGCGCTTTTTTTGTCAAAGTGAAATTTGACAATAACCTTTTGGAAAAACACTTTCTTATGTATGATAGAGTTCGAGAATTTTGACTACAGATCATAGTCTCCAGGAGATAGTCCCTTTCCACAATGTTTTCAGCTGCCTTTGTATTTAAGTTGCAACCTCACCCCATTCTTGTGATTTTTCACTTATTTCTTATTTCTGTTAATTAGATCCATTTCTTTTACCAACGCTTCACTATATTTTTCGTCAAGATTTAGAATATTTGACAATTCTTTCAGGTCTATTTTTTTATCATAAAGCAATCGAAGAAGGTATGGAAAATAAATTGATCCAAAGACACTTTTTGTAACATGGGTCTGCTTTGATAGATTTGACAATAGATTTTTTATGGATTTACCCCTGGCAAAAATAGGTCTCATTAAAGGCCAGAACACGCCATATTGGTTATATTTAATTCCCTTATTGCGAGTATTTCTAAATATACCATATGCAATCATAACTTCGAGGTATTTCATAAGCCTCCAATATCTGTTTTCGCCTATTCTGCCAACTATTATATCTACCTTTGAAAGAACCTCTAACGCTCCTGCAAGACTTTCTAAATCTGCAGGCGAAGAAACTATGCTTGTAAATAGTGCGTTTATCATATCTTTTCTTCTGTCTTCGGCTGACATCCCAAAGCGTGGATCATAATAAGCAGCATCTGCATTGGACAGGAATATCTCTGCTTTCTCGAGTTCAGTCACAGAAAAATAACCATTTATCGCTGCAGCAATCTCAATTTCAAACGTATCGCTTCGGGTGGAGCTATATCCGGCGCATTTAGACTGTGCATTATTCAACATTGAACGGATGTCTCCTTTACTATTATTCACAACGGAAACTTTATCATCTGAACTTAATTGCTTGTTTTCCTTCTTTAGAATATGATCTAGTAATATCATTGACGTGCTGGCTGGAATCGAATTCAATTCTATTACTTTACAGATCTTTGATAAATCTTTAACCCTTGGGTTCCGAGCATTTGCGGACATGATAACAGGGATCGTCGGCTCTTTCATTATAGATATCAGAGCATCAATTCCACCTGTATCCTCCCGGCTGGAAATTCCATCAACTTCGTCTAAGAACAACAGCATTTTTCTTCCAAGTATACTATCATTATAAAACATTGGCATAATCTGGGTTTCAAGGCCTATTTTGTTTCTGTTATCACTCGCATTCAATTCTATCATATCATAATTGAACTGTTGTGATAATGTATGAACAAGAGTGGTCTTACCTGTGCCAGGAGGGCCTATTAGAAGCAAGGGCCTGCTGCCATTTACCCATCCTGAAAGCCACTTTACGGCTGCCAGTCGAGCGTCTTCATTTCCTACCATCTGCTGAATTTTCATAGGTCGGTAAATTTCAGACCACATCATAAATTAATTACACAACAAAAAACCACATAAAAATGTGCGGTTGTTATATTCTTATTGTTATATCAAAGTCCTTTTGTAAAAGAGTGAATATGTCACCTCTTCTAAGTTCGTTATACCAATATTGGTTATAATGGTTAACTGTCAAAAATAAAAATTCTAGAAATGGCTTGAATTGAAATTCCAATGGAAGCATATCCATCGCAAGATTTGCTTCTTCCAAATATATTTCACTCTTTTTCATTGTTATTTCAAATGCTTTCTCAACATCTCTGCTAATGAGCGAATAATAAAATGGCCAAGATGGTATTTTAATTGAGCGTTGCTTTATAGAATCCTCAATCTCATTTCCACAACCAACACATTCTGCTGCTTTTGCCATACCCAAGTCGTAAATATCACTCAATGGAGCCCGGTTGAATGCCATATTTCTTCCAGCGGTTCCTATCACCGCACGATATTTCTTATAAGAGAGTATCATATTTTCATAGTTGATAGATTCTGGCTTGATCTTTAAATTATAATCTATGTACTGCCCCCTTCTAGCGTCTTTGAATCCCTCTTCAAATGCTTTCAATACTGAGTCGCCACCTTTAGAAATTTTCTCTCTCGCAACTTCCAGAATATACGGATTCATAAGTTTATAGTCGTCAAGGTATTCGACATCTTCATCCTTGTCCATTATCCTATCCATTGGCTCACTGAGATCGACAGCTATAATATGACCGTCAATAATTGAATTTTTCAAGTCGGTTGAAACTTCTTCGTTATAGTAGACTGAAGCACCGTCAAACAGTGCATTTAAAACGGGAAAGGCCATCTTTACGAAATTAGAATTTAAAATCCTCTGTATTCTATCTGTGAGATTTTCAGGTCTGGATAGTCTTGTTTTAACATCGTTGAGTTTCTTGTCCTCTAGGAATAATTCTGAGGATCCAACCTCTTCATTGAATTTTTTCATTGTGACAGATGGATTAGAATCAGAAATAATCCGATGGTGTAACGACATTAGGAATCTCTTTGTAAAATCTTCAAACTCCTCTTCATATTTTTTTTTATATTTAGTAAATTGTTTATAGCCGTTTTTCCTAAGCAAAATTTGTTTCAAAATTTCTTTTCCACATTTTGTGCTCGTTAATGCAGATTTTGTGAAAATGTATTCGTCCTTACCACTCATATGTATTGCTCTCACTCTATTTCCAGTATTTAACTTTCATATTTTACATACGTCTATGTTGTCAACCACTGCCAATGCTCTACAAATAACCAATGAGCGCGTACAAGAATAAATGTCTTAATCTTTAATTTTATTATAACTTTAATATACCTCTTTTTATAAACATCTCAACTTTTCAGGATCATGTTCGCTGTAGTATAAAATATGAATATTATGGTCTAAATAAAAATGTTAATGTAAAAAGACAAAAGAATTGAGGACTATCGAGATGCCATTGCGATCCGTTCCTGTTCATTCTTTTTCTTAACCGCATGACTAGACATATCATTGTTTGCTGCCAAGATTATCTCTCTAGCTAACGCCTCTTCAATAGATTGTGGATTAGAATATGTTGCTTCCCTTACCCCCTCGGCGATAAAACGGAGAGCTAGATCTACTCTGCGTAGCGGCGCGACGTCTACTGAAACATGGTATACTACACCACCATAGACAATACGAGTAGTATCCTCATTAGGAGATGCATTCTCTATTGCCCTTACTAACAATTCCAATGGATTCTTACCGGTTTCTAGATGGATGATATCAAGAGCAGTCCTTACTACATTTAATACACGGGCTTTTTTTCCTCCCATTCTGCCTGTGTTCTTTGCATATTTTTTTCCGAAATGCATCAGCTTATTGGATAATCTTTCTATTATATGTACATCAGACTTCTTTAACCTCTGGTGCTCATGTCTTCCGAAGGTAATTGGAATTACTGCTGATGGTGTTAATGAGATTACTCTACGTAGACCTACGTCAGTTACTTCAATCTTGTTTGCATCCCATTTATTGAATAACATGATATTAACTTGTTCTTTACCGCTCATTACTATCTCCTCGGTTTTTCCTTCCTACCATATACAAGCTCGATCAACGAAACACCATTTACTTTAAAAACTTGCCATCTAACTCCGGGAATATCACCCATTGCCCCTCCCATTGATCCTCCGATGCCTTCTAACACTACTTCATCATGTTCGTCTACGAAGTTTAGGGCACCGTCTCGTGGAAGAAAGGCCGTTATTGATTTACCATTTTTAATCAATTGAACTCTGACACATTTTCTGACGGCAGAGTTGGGCTGTTTTGATTCTATACCTACTTTTTCTAATACTATTCCTCTCGCCTGAGGTGCACCCTCTAATGGATTGGCCTTCTTGTCCAGCATCAACATTCTTCTTTTATAGTACTTATTTGCCCATCTGGCTCGGTTCCTCTTAGATTTTAGAACACGCCCAGCAAACAATCCTAACGGAGATTTAGCCATTCATATATTCACCTGTTCGTTATTATTTAGAGTTTGTTCTCCACTTACTATAAGGACATTGGATATTTGGAAATATCGCTTTGCGAGTATCCTTGCCTTTTCAGCATTTCTGCCTTCTCTACCTACCACAACCCCTTTTTTCTTGGCATCTACAACAACAACAGCTTGTTTCGTACCGTCTATCCTCTCGTTAATCTTAATTTCATTTATCAGATCCGAATTTAATATATTAGAAATAAATTTGATTACATCATCAGAATATTCAACTAGCTCAACTTTTTTTGCAACCACGTTCTGTAGTTGCTTGATTGTTGATCCCCCTTTTCCGATAGCAAGACCCATATGTCCCTTATTGACAACAAAGATGACACGGTCCATCCTTTCGTCCAAAATACAATCTCGCGCTGTTGCACTTGTTATGCTCTGAAATAAAGACATTAATCGTAATTCATCAGATGTCAATTTAATCTTGTCTGTCATCTCACAGCGCCTCTGAAATAGTAATTATATATGAAGTTCGAAGCATCAAACGACAATTCATGCTTCTTGAAGAAGAGCAATTTAAGTCTTGATGCAAGAAAATTAATTAACATGAAGAGGTTTCTTCTTAGCATATGGGCCTATCTATAAGCTTTTGTAACCTATACTTTGATAATGTGCCTATTCTAATAATGTAATCATTTTATCTTTTCATTACGGTGATATATTATTATCTTATATTTCAAAAGCAATTACCATTTTTCTTAATGAAGATCGAACAGAACTGTTATTGTCTCAATTTTTAATATTTTATAAAAATATAGCGAACCATAACAGGGGATAAAAAGGTAGGAAAATGAGTAATATTATGATCTATTTACCGATGGACTTTCCTTAGAACGGTTAGAAATTATTGAACTTATCTCTTCATCAATACCACTTTTTAGAGATAAGATACTAATTCTAAAAGGCTTATTACATAATTTTCCTAGTTGAACAGAATTACCTTGAAACCAGTAGATAGGAATATTAGAAGATTCAGCCTCTTCTTCTATTTTTAACCTATCATCAGGAGCAAGCGATTTTGACATAACTATTAGTTTTGATCCTTTCATAGATTGTAATACTTCCTTAGTTCCACTCTTGTATTTGTTCTCGTTTATCGAGTTCTTAATTATTTTCTCAAGTGTCTTGACCATTTTCTTCTTTCACCTTCATGTAGAGATCAACCATACCTGTGCCGACAGGTACCGTAGCACCTACTATAACGTTTTCTGTTACTCCCCTTAATGTTTCAATTTGACCTTCTAGTGAAGCTTTTGCTATCGTTGGAACTGTAATTTCGAAAGCTGCTCTTGCAAGAACAGAGGTCTTAGTTCCTGCAATACCATGTCTACCAATTTGTTGTAGATATCCCTTGGATGTCATAAGATCTGCCACTAGCATAATATGCCTGGTGTCAACTTCCAAGCCTTGTTCCTCCAGGGTGTTTGTGATCTCTTTAACAAGAGCTGTTCTGGCAGCCTCGATTCCTAGTGTTTGCCAAACTTCATAGACATTGTTTGTAGTAATTCTGGAGGTATCAACACCTTCAATTGCCACCACTTTGGAAAGATTAGATCCTGCGGTCTGGATGATCCATTCTTCATCCTGTTTAACAATTGTAACTCTTTCAATGTCAGGGACCCCCTTGACGCGAGTATTGAGTAGCTTGTTCTTTAATGTCAAAAGAGTTTGAGCGTCAGGTTGGTCAGAAACGTTGATTTTGATAAATTGCTTCTTTTCGTTAAGGCTTATTTCATATTTCTTCTTCGATCCTTTTAGCACCTCCTGTACTTCGTCTAATTTACATCCTCGTTCTGCAAGCTTAGATTCAGAGAAATAAAATGAAAGTATACCGCTATAATCAGTATCCGTTTTTTCTACTAAATCACTTACCCTGGTAAAAATAATTTCTCTTGCTACGTCAAGCGCCTTTTCTCTCGATACCCTATGTGTCTTATCCAAAAAAATATCCATAGTTGGTGTTACAGGCTTCTTCCTCGCATCTACTAATTCGATCAATCTAGGAAGTCCTAGAGTAACATTGCGCTCTTTAACACCAGCAAAGTGGAATGTTCTAAGTGTCATCTGTGTTCCCGGCTCACCTATAGATTGCGCAGTCACAACACCTACAGCTTCTCCAGGCTCAGTCATAGCCCTTTCAATCAAATCGACGGTCTTCTTCAATACTTTCTCAATTCCTTCCTTGCTTAATCTCTTTTCGAACAAAGCAGTTTCAAGGCTATTTCTCAAGCGTGGATTGAGGGTTTCTGTGTATTTTTCTATAATATCTTTGATCTCATTTTCCGTAGCCTTTTTACCCTCATCGATAACCGATTCATTTTCTATTAGCCTAGATATGTTTACTGCCTCACCATGATCACTTTTTGCTGGGTCTATACCATCTTCACCGTAGAGATACTGTATAATATTTCCATGTGGATCACGAACAGTCTGATCATATTCTATTTTGAGATGTTCAAGAGCATTAATTAACCTTCTTTGCATGTAACCTGATTGCTGTGTCCTGACAGCAGTATCGACTAGACCTTCTCGACCTCCCATTGCATGGAAGAAGAATTCTAATGGGCTCAATCCGTCCCTATAGTTTGACTTTACGAAACCCTTCGCATCTGGGTTTGCATCATTAGTCCTAAAATGAGGTAAAGAGCGATTATGGTATCCTTTATTGATCCTCTTGCCTCTAATAGATTGCTGACCCAAAGCTGCAGTCATTTGGCCAATATTAAGGGTTGAGCCTCTTGCGCCAGTAGATGCCATAATTACACCAGAATTGTCATCGGGAAATGCTCTATCCGCGTTTTTGCCTGCTCTATCTCTTGCCCTGGACAACTCATTCACTACATACAATTCAAGTGCTTCTTCTGGAGCTAGGCCTCTAGTGAGAGGTAATGTACCAGATTTATATTGTTCTATGAGCTCATTAACCTTGGTATACGCCTTCTGAATAACATCATTAATTTCTTTTCTCGTTTCATCGCTTAGCCAAAGATCAGAATATCCATAACTAAAGCCCTGATGCGTTATGTACGTTTTGAGCATAATAAGTATTGAATCAAGGAATTTTCTAGCAGTGTCATTGCCATAATCTTTCGTTATTCTGTGCAGTACGCTATCTGGTTCTTCTGCTCCAATAGAGGCTTTGTCAATAACCCCGCTAATGAGTTCTCCATTTTTTATTACGACATCCTTTCCTTCACGCTTTGCAGATTTATTCCACTTTGAAGTAATTATAAAATTAAAATCCTTTGGCAAGAAAAGAGAAAACAGCTGTTTACCAGAATATACTTTTCTTGCATCTTTACCCAGTTTAGGTTCTGGTAGAACACCTGTATATCCTCCTATCAAGGCCAAATTTGCGAATTCTTCTCTTGTTAGAGTTGTATCATCCCGGGTTAAAATGAACGCTCCAGTAATAAAGTCTCTAATTCCACCAATAATAGGCCCACCATATCTTGGTGATATTAACTGGTCTTGAACCTTCATCAGCAAAGCAGCCTCAGCACGTGCCTCTTCGCTTTGAGGAACATGAAGGTTCATCTCATCACCGTCAAAATCTGCATTATAAGGTGGACAAACGGCCGGATGTAATCTAAACGTACGATATGGAAGTACTCTAACGTAATGAGCCATAATCGACATTCTATGTAATGAAGGTTGTCTATTGAAAATTACTATATCCCCATCAGACAAATGTCTTTCAACGATATAACCTGCTACTACTGAATCTGAAATCGTTTTTCTGTCAGTAACATAGTCTAACCTTATTTTCACTCCATCTGGTCGGATAATATAATTAGCCCCTGGATATATATTGGGACCATTAATTACCAATTTCTTTAATCTTTCGAGACTCCATTGTGATACGGTTTCTGGAATGGTAAGTTTCTTTGCAACGTCGACGGGAACTCCGACGTTAGAGATCTCAAGGTTTGGATCAGGAGAGATTACGGTCCGACTCGAAAAATCTACTCTTTTGCCAGAAAGTGAGCCTCGGAACCTACCTTCTTTACCCTTTAATCTCTGAGTCAAAGTTTTAAGAGGCCTGCCAGATCTGTGATGAGCTTGAGGGATTCCTGAAACCTCATTATCAAAGTACGTCGTAACATGATATTGCAACAAATCAACCAAATCCTGCACAATAAGTGGAGGTGTTCCAGCCTCCTTACTCTCTTTCAATCTCTGATTTACTCTAATGATGTCTACGAGTTTGTGTGTCAAGTCATCTTCTGATCTTATTCCGGTTTCAAGAATAATTGAAGGTCTCACAGTTACAGGGGGAACCGCTAAAACTTGAAGAACAAACCATTCAGGCCTGGCAGTCGTCGGATCGTATCCTAAAAGTCTCAGATCATCATCCGGAATATGGACTAGTCTTTCTCTAATAGTAATTGGTAAGAGTCTATTCTCACCGACTTCGGTTTTTTCTACAAAGATAGTTGGTTTTGTAAAAATGAGATCATACTGTTCTTTTGCACAATGAGGACAAATTTTTACTTTCTTCGCCTTCTCAATAATTGTATCCTTAACATTCTCTAAAGTTATTACGGCATATGCAGCCTTACTATCTCTGAGCTCTTTGTATTTAACTAATTCTTCTGGATCGAGTTTAATTCTATTACATGATCTGCATGTAATAAGTAGCAATTTGTGGATGTCATCAACGAATGCAATATGAAGGACTGGCTCTGCTAGTTCAATATGGCCAAAGTGGCCGGGACATTTTGCAGATGTATTGCCGCAGGTTGCACATTTTTGGCCTGGTTCAAGTGTTCCTAGACGATTATCCATCAATCCGCCTTGTACAGGCATTCCATCTTCATCATAGGTCTCTGGTGCTGTGATTTCTGCAACGCTGAACTTACGAACTTCTATGGGGGACCATACACTAAACTTTATTCCTCCTAATATTTTTACAGATTCTTCCATTTTTTTTGTCAGCTCCTTTTTCTTGGCTCTAGACCTTCTCCCTTGCTAACAACCGCGGAGCCACATTCAGGCTCATCATTTCTTGTAAAAGCAATTTAAATGCATATGCAATCACAACGGATGAAATTTTTGCTTTCTCACCACATACCCTGCAAATATATCTTCTCTGCTTTACATCATAATATGATAAAAGGCCACAGCGTTCGCAGACATTAACTTCTGCCTTATCAGATTCCTCCAACAGTCTGTCTTTGAGCATCATAGATGCGCCGTATGCAATCAGACAATCTCTCTCCATTTCTCCAAATCTAAGACCTCCTCCTCGTGCCCTACCTTCTGTAGGCTGCTTCGTAAGCATTTGTACTTGTCCTCTAGCCCTGCTATGGATTTTGTCAGCAACCATATGATGGAGCTTTTGATAATATACAACGCCTATGTATACTTCAGCAGGGAACCTTTTTCCCGTTCTACCATCATACATAATTTCTTTGCCGCTATGTTTGAATCCATATTGCTCCATCACGTCCTTTATATTATCCAATTTCTCACCTAGGAAAGCAGAGCCATCAACAATTCTTCCTCTAAGCGATGCGGCTTTTCCTCCAAGGGATTCCATAAATTGTCCAACGGTCATTCTTGATGGAAACGCATGTGGATTTATCATTATGTCAGGCATAACTCCATCTTCTGAGTATGGTAGATCTTCCTGGGCTACCAGCATACCCACAACTCCTTTTTGTCCATGACGTGATGCAAACTTGTCACCTATTTCAGGTATGCGTGTATCTCGTACTCTGATTTTATACATCTTACCACCTTCAACCGACTGAGTCATGATTACGCTGTCAACGACACCGTTTTCTGATGGCCTCACTCCCACTGATGTATCTCTACGGTAAGGACCCTTAACCTCAAATTCTTTGTACTCTTCCATAAATCTAGGAGGCGAGGTTCTGCCGATAAGAATGTCTCCACCGGTTACTATAGCCTCGTGCATGATTGCTCCATCTTGTTCAAGCAATCTATATGCCTTTTCTCCTCTGTAACCCCGAATGTTAGTATCCGATGCCGGAAGCTCGAAGTTGTCTTTCATTCCACCTGGATATTGCTTTGCCTCTGCTTCGTATACCCTGTAAAAAAATGTCCTGCCTAATCCTCTATCTACTGAAGATTTATTGAATACCACAGCATCTTCAATATTATAGCCTTCAAAAGGCAGAACAGCTACAATACAGTTCTGTCCTGTTGGACGGTCATCAAGTCCTAACAGATTAATGGCCTTTGTACTTACCATAGGGATCTGTGGATAGAGCATAAAGTGTTGTCTTACATATGTACTAGCATTCATCAATGGAGTCGAGAATCCAAGACTCTGTTTTGCCATAGCGCTCTCATAAGTATTTCGTGGTGACTGATTGTGTTCTGGATAGGGGATAATTGACGCACCAACGCCAAGAATTGCGGATGGAAATATTTCTAAATGGGTATGGACATTCTCTATTTTCTTTATATCTATAGCAACGTAACAATTTTCTTCTTCATTTGCATCAACCAATTCAACTATACCCATATATAGAAGATCTGTCCAGGAAAGAAATTTCTTTGTTACCTTTTCAATTATTTCAACACTCATCAAAGGTTTGCCATCTTTGATGATAGCTAAAGGTCTTAGAACACGGCCTGCGTTACAGCTTATATAGAATCGTTTAGTAGCATTATTATTCAAAGACGAGTAAAAATACATTCCAACGTGAGGATGTATTTTTCCTGACCGCCTCATTGTTCGTAATGTGTTAGATAAATGCTGACCGTCTTCAACATAACCGATCAATCGTCCATCTACGAATATTCTACTGCCTGTACCTCTGAGATTATCATTTGCCTCGTCTACATGCTGAACACCTAATTCATATAATTTTTCAATGATTTCTGCTGATGATACACTTACCGAAATTATGGCTGAAAGAGCAAGATTCTTGACGAGACCGCAATTAGAACCCTCAGGTGTCTCTGCAGGACAAATTCTACCAAAGTGAGTAGCATGTAAATCTCTCGCTTCAAAGTTAGGTTGACTTCTGCTTAAAGGAGACTGTATTCGACGCAAGTGGCTAATTGTTGACATATAATTTGTCCTATCGAGAAGTTGTGTAACACCGACTCTGCCTCTACCCCAATTGCCGGTGGCAATAGCGTTGTTTAGCTTATCCGATATGATCCCTGGTCGAACAGCTGCAGCTACTGCATTAATACCACGCTTTTGTCCTGAGCGTTCCAATTGATACTTCATATCTCTTATCAGGTTTCTAAAAGCAGTTCTGAAGAGATCTGCAAGCATCTGACCAGCAAATTTTATAACTTTATTACCATAATGATCTTTATCATCGGAATCTATCCAACCCAATTTTAACTCAATTAATTTGCATGCAGCTTCACCTAAGAATAGTGCTTTTTCATGCCTATTGTCAGGATTCTTTCCAAGATGTGGTAGCAATCCCCAATCCAGAAGAGTTTCCGCGCGCTTTATTTGGAATTCCTCCAGCATACCAGGAGCAATTCTCTTACTGATGTAGATGATGGCATCTCTGCTTGTTATAATTTCTCCTGCTTTCTCAAAAGATGGTTCTAATTCGTCTTGAATAGGTTCGTTTAGGGAAACTGCATTAGCAATGTCTTTATCAGATTCTAAGCCCAGTGCTCGAACAAGAGTAATCAATGGAATATCAACAGGAGAACCAGGTATTTTCGCTACTATTGAGCCATCTGGTCGCATGATCAGTTCGAGTTTTGCCCTATATCCCACAATTGAAGAATACACTTTGGCTTTGTAAAGCATTGCACCTGTTGTTTCTTCTGCATCCACAATAATTTTATTATAAGAAAGGTCTTCAAGACCAACAATTACCCGTTCTGAACCATTGATTACAAAATAGCCACCAGGATCCTTTGGATCTTCTCCAAGTTCAATTAATTTAGTCTCTGGTAAATTATGTAAAATGCAAGCATTGGATTTGACCATAACAGGCATATCCCCAATATGGATAAATCTGGACTCCAGTATCTTACCGTCCTCAACTATACTACATTCAAGCATAACAGGAGATGCATATGTGAGATTCCTGAGACGGGCTTCCATTGGTGCAACATGAGTTATGGAACCATCTAGTTCCATAATTCTCGGTTGTTGAAGTTTTATTTTACCTAGCTTAATCTTATATGGGTATTCGGCAGTCTCTACTTCAATTTCACTAACTTCATCGATAATACTCTGAAGTCCACGCTCCATAAATTCATTATAAGAATTTAGGTGTTGTCTTGCGACACCTTCTCTCCTTAGAATGTCATTAATTATAGGCCACATATCGATCGATATCTCCATCATAATATGTTCAACCTTCTACAACATAGCGGTAATATACACTTTGACCTGCAGTTGTGCTCTTTCTAGTAATCTTGATAACGTCACCGGGGCGTACATCAAGGTCTTCTAGACCCTTATCACTAAGCATAATATAAGGAAGTTGACTTGGTTTTGTGTTGTATTGTTTCAAAACTTCTTGTGCTTCATTCTTGGAAAGAATTTCATGCTTGGGTTGAAAAATATGATTAGTAATTTTCATAACTTTTTTTTCAGATGACAATTTCAATACAAACCCTCCACACTTTTGTTTTATTAGCGAAGATCCTATAATCTAGGAAAAACATGTTTGCTTTCAATCTAACTGTAACATTATATAAGCATAGTGCCTCAATCCGTGCTATATGTAAAAATAGAGATCTGTCTCAATTATGATGAAATCATTAATGGAGTGCGCCAATATGCAGCCAATATAGAAAATCGGCGAGACAATAAATAGTAACAGAAATATAACAGGATAGTGGCGCTTAAGTGTAATATGTTTTACGGAATATGCACACTGGTTGCAATACTATTGTCATCAGTTGCAATTATTAATTCATACACAATAGAAACAACCTTTGCGCAAACTATTTCAGATGCTAATACATTTGATGTAACAATAAATAATCAAAAATATCCTCTCAAGTATAATACTACAGGAGGAGAAGTCACTAATATAAGTGCAGATCCAGCCCAATCAACATTTTTGATAAACATTGCTTCAAGTGAAGACGGAACATTAACAATTGAACTTCCAAGAAATGTAATTGACTCAAAAGCACAAGGAAATACTGATGAAGATTACGCAGTATTCATTGATGACCAACCCAAAGCCTTTGAAGAAATAACAAATAATAATGAAGTAAGGACACTACAAATTGGGTTTGATAAAGGTGCTGAGAAAATAGAAATTGCGGGTACTCAAATAACAGCGAAAGGTGCTACAGGCACTGCAGCTACTCAAGGAAGTAATGCTACAGGCACTGCAGCTACTCAAGGAAGTAATGCTACAGGCACTGCGAGCTACTCAAGGAAGTAATGCTACAGGCACTAGAACATCAACTAATAACACATTTGATGTAACAATAAATAATCAAAAATATCCTCTCAAGTATAATACTACAGGAGGAGAAGTCACTAATATAAGTGCAGATCCAGCCCAATCAACATTTTTGATAAACATTGCTTCAAGTGAAGACGGAACATTAACAATTGAACTTCCAAGAAATGTAATTGACTCAAAAGCACAAGGAAATACTGATGAAGATTACGCAGTATTCATTGATGACCAACCCAAAGCCTTTGAAGAAATAACAAATAATAATGAAGTAAGGACACTACAAATTGGGTTTGATAAAGGTGCTGAGAAAATAGAAATTGCGGGTACTCACATCATACCAGAATTTGGACCAATTGCTGCAATCATATTGGGGATAGCCATCATAGCATTCATCATAGCAACCACAAGATATAACAGATTCAGTTTTAACCTTAAGCATTAACTTTATCTTTATTTAATATAGTCGGAAATTGATTCAAGATTTTTTTACATTTAGAGCGTGTATTCTGCTTTCCCTATTACTAATCTAAAGAGTATCAGCTAATTAGAAAGTTCAATTATTCAATCTTCCTTGAATGTAGCTCTGAATTTATTTTTTTTACTAAATCATCAATTTCGATTGGCTTTCGAATAAAACACCCTACCTCTAGTGTCGGAAATATTTCCTTTAATGCATGATAATAAACTTCAAAAGCAGTAATAAAACAAACCTTTGCTTTTTTGTCTACCTTTTCTATTTCTTGATATAATTCAAAGCCGTTCATTTTAGGCATTCGAACATCCACTAATAGCAAATCATAAAATCCTGATTTAAAATTAGAGAGGGCTAGGATAGGATCGTTGTATATATCTACTAGAAATCCATTCCTTTCTAAACCCTTTTTGAAGGCAAGGGTAATATCTAATTCATCATCAACTATCAAAATACTCCCATTTGACATTGTCATTCTGTGCTTACGTAATTTCGCTTAAAAATATTATCACCAAGATACTTGGGCAAATATATTACTTGATTATAAAATTTAGATTGTTCTTAGCGTTTATAATAACTGGTTAGGAGAAGCGATAATCAATATGGGCCTTCGGAGGGATTTGAACCCTCCTCAAGCGGTTTCTACCATAAACTCCTTTACGAGCCATCGACCACAGCCGCCTATACTAACCAGGCTATACTACGAAGGCCATTTAATAAATTGCAACAATTACTATATATATAATTGTTAAATATTGCGTCAGGAGTCTCATGAAACACGTACTGCATAATTTCTCTTTTCTAAGTTGAAGGTATAATTCCCAACCTGACAGTCTCAAGTCCGTTCTCTTCTAATCTATCAGCTAATGCATTTAATCCGATCGAATCGCCTGCGAGGTGGCCTAGAATAATAAGATTACCTTTCAAGTTGCCCTCATAAATTTTCATCAGTTCATTATAATCAATATGCAGATAGATTAGTGTTGAAATTCCATGTTCAAAATATGCTTTAGCAATTGGAAATCCTCCATTAGTTCCTGCAGCGATAACAAGTGCCCACCGTCCAATTTTATTTTTAGAACTTCCATAACAAACCTTTATCTTAGTTTCTGAGTTTCTGAATTCAGGAATCTCTTCAATTGATTTTACTATGTCCAAAACTAGATTAGGATCACTTTTCTTTATCTTGTTAAAGATTCTTCTTCTTACATACTCGTCGCATGGCTGGTGAATATTTACAAGAGGCACTCCCAAAATTCTCGCGGTGGCTACTACATCAGTATATATTTGCGCATGACTTTTAATTTCAATCCTATCCTTCAACTTCCTTACGCTATCAGATGCCTTGTCATGTGGAATTCCATGCTCTAACATAAAATTGATATGTGTATCAAAGACTTTGTAAAAATTAAGTGCGGCAGAGCCTAATGGATGATGTGTAATTACCACATCACATCCCAAATTTTTTGCAAGTATTATTTCGGCAGACGTCGCATCAACTGCAATCAAGGCTTTATGGATTTTTCTCCCCTTGACATGAATCGCACTATCTGGAGGTATCCTCTTCCAATTTACAAGTTCGAGTCCAATATTCATAATTTCATTAGTGTCGATCATCACACCACAGCAATTATTCAGTATTTGACAATTAAAAATGTGATCTTGTTATCTATAATGTTGTGGCATAATATTCTAAGTCCTACTGAGACTTCTGAATCTTACCTTAGAATATTTGTGATAAGTTAATAGATTGCTGACTTTAATGGAAAAAGCATCTCTTATTTACGATATAACATATGCAATATATTCTGAAATTTAGAAAATATTCGAAAACCATTCCTGAGATATCTATTAAATATCTACATTCGAACCTAATACCAAAATTATATTTGCCAAAATCTATGAATAGAGTAGACGGAACGAAATCTTATAAAAATTTTAGAATTCTAGAACAATATACAAATTCTTATTACACATAGCTTTCTCATGCTTTTCAAATATTGCAAACTTTAAATGCTCCTATTGAATAATCATTCTAATGAGTTGTTCTGACGAACACATATCGCATACCACCCAAAACAATCTTATCCAAATTACTTTACCCATAAAATCAAAATTACAGAAGGCAAAGTACGGAGTGTATAACCATTCCGCTGTTGAACTATGTCATTGGACAAAAAAGTCATTTGCAAATGAAGGAAATTGCTATAAGCATAAGTTCTACGGAATTTCGACTCACCAATGTATGGAAATGACTCCAGCTGCTATGAACTGCGAGAACAGATGTGTATATTGTTGGCGTCCAACTGAATTTTATGATACTTTGGAAATGCCTACGGAGTTAGTAGACGAACCTGATATTATAGTACAGAAATTATTGCATGAGAGAAAGAAATTGATCAACGGTTTCTATGGAAATCATAAGAATGAGAAGAAAAAGCTAGACGAGTCTTTGCTTCCTACTCACTATGCTATTTCACTATCTGGCGAACCTACAATGTATCCAAAGTTGCCTCAATTAATAAGATATCTAAAAAACTTGAAAGCTACCAAATCTATCTTCCTAGTAACAAATGGTCAGGAACCGCTAATGCTTCGTAGATTGGCTGATGAGGATGCATTGCCTACTCAACTATATTTGTCCACAAATGCATCTAATAGAAAGATGTTTTACACTATTAACCGACCACGTCATAAAGACGCGTGGGAAAGATGGTGGGAAAGCTTAAGATTTCTTGCAACAGTGGATACTCGAACAGTCTTAAGAATGACAATGATCAGAGAATACAATGATAATACAAAAATTATCGAAGAATTAGCAGAAATGATGACACAGGGTAATCCCCACTTCATTGAACTAAAGTCATACATGCATATTGGTATGTCTACTCAACGACTTAAGAAAAACAATATGCTTGAAATGAGTGAAATCCGTAATTTTGCTTCTCAATTGCATAACAAAATGGATGACTTTTCTATAATGGATGAGAGTGAGATTTCCAGGATAATAGTTTTGCAGAATAACAAGAGATATATCAATAGATGGATTAATGGATATATTCCCATAGACTAATCAGGTATGTACAAATGGACTACAGCATGAAATTAAATATTTGAATTTTTGATAAGGAAAATCTCTTACCAATTATGTTTTTATTAGTATACCTTAACTACAGAAGTCGACTGTAGAATCTCAGGCAAAATCATAGGTATATGACTAACCTAGTGATAAGATTTCAGTCATAGATAATAATCGTAACAGTTATCAGCACGACCAAAAATATTCAACTCCCAGAGATTGCTAACTCCTGATTACAAAGTGATGAGAATAAAAAATCTGTTAAGCATATATCATGTTCAACTCTATATAAAAATGTGGAATATTGGTTACATTTGTCCATATTCTCATTAAACTGTTGGGATGACATTACTTATTTAATAAATAATATTCTCTTTTTTGCATTTATACCAGTCTGCAAATTTTATCAATGCCTGTGTGCGATGAGAAAACTCTTCCTTTCTATTTTCTTCATCTAATTGACCAAACGTTAGTTCGATTCCATTAGGAATAAACAATGGATCGTATCCCCAGCCTCTACCCATCGGTCTACGAGCTATCTTCCCTTTTGTTTCACCTACAAAACTCTGTAAAATCTTACCGTCATAGAATACAAAGACCGATTTAAAATAAGCGATTCTTGTTTTTGAATCGATTAATAATTTTAGTATTCCGTCATTGCCAATAGTCTCAAAGATGTAAGAAGAATATTGACCAGGAAAACCATTCAGCTCATCAATATAAAGTCCATCATCCTCTACGATAATAGGCATCGATATCTTTTCAAACGCAGATTTTGATTTCTCTATCGCTATTTCGATCAAAAATGTAGACTGAATTTCAGTTAATTTCATTCTTGAAAAATGAACATCAATCGAATATTTTTGCAAGACAGGCTGAATCTCTACATACTTATCATAATTATTACTTGCAAAGTAAAGTGATTTCATTTAATATAATGGGTAATATCAGACATAAAAGGACATTCATATTTTGTTGAAAAGCACCAGCCAGTGGATCAGTTTATGAAAGTTGATGATATTCTTAGATTTTATAAGTGTGTATATATTGTATTGAGGATTCAACAAACTGCATAACATAGTGATTGCAGTATCTCGAGAACAAAATTACTTTACATAACCAATCACAGACAGTCTATTTCGTTATATATCTATCAATGAATAAGATTAAAACAATTCAATTAGATGTTAAGAACTAGGAAAGTACTTACTGATTTTCTGGTTCAATTCTGTATTGGCATTTATGCATCTAATAATTACTCCTTTTACGATATATAAATTCTATAAGTATTTTAAGTATTTCTATTATTTTATTTTTGATAAATCTTTCAGGAAATACAAACCTAATACTAGTCAGTCTTTTCAGTATCTTAAATAATTATTTAGTTTTATTTAAGGAGAAATTCATCCAATGAATTCAATGGATTGTACAAACCCAGTTTACTCAAGACAACATTTTTTGTTAGAATTAAGGTTTGTAGTACATATGTATCATGGTAACACAACATATGCATATGCAATGAAGGTCCAAAGTTTTAAGATAATCTCATTACTAAATGAATTGTGTATATCTTCCTCGCCTTTCAATTTCTGAAACATTTTTCAAGATTTTTTGAGTTTCATATTCTCCACATATCTCAGAATATCCTCGTAGAAAGCCTTCATAAATTTCTTTATAGTATGACACATGTGCGCTACTAAATATCTCCTTAATTAATCTAATATCTACTGCGCGATCTTCCCTACGCTGAGAATAATAAGATAACCCAAAATCAAGTATCACTAATTTTTTACTGATGATAAAATTTGATGTTGTCAGATCTCCGTGAATAATATCATTTGTATGAAGCAATGCGGTATATTTTCCAATCTCTTCGCACAATCTGGGAGTTATCACATCCTTTGCAACTTTACCATCTACGAATTCCATTATGATTTCTGCATAAAAAGGATCTACAAAATATAAGAAGGGGGATACAACGCCTGTTATTTTAGAAGCGGAAATCATATTGGCTTCATTGATTGTTCGACTTTTGCGAATTTGATCATCTAATGATTTATGCCTATATGGCTTTACATTCCTAACCTTTGAGATCGTTAATTTACCATACCAGCTTCGAAGATAAATGTCCGCCTCGGCTCCTCTCTTAAGCAGTTTCTTTGTCTGATGCAATAGTAATATATCATTGCGCATCAAGATAAAAATGTGAGTTCTGTTGAACGAGGAAGTGGAGAGAAAATAATCCTACAAGAAGATTGCGCAGAAGATAAATTAAGAAATGGTATACTCACTTTAACTAACCGAAGGCTCATCTTCGAAAAGACTGAGGGAAGTATGGTTGTTCTCTCAAAAAAAACTGGAGACGTAGTCTTAGACATCCGCCTTGATAAAATATCATCTGTAAAGACAGAAGGCTTTTTGATAAAAAAAGTTACAATTATTGTTGATCACACATCTTACAAATTTGGCGTTTTTAATAATGGCAAGTGGGCAAAGGCAATCGAGAAGCAAAAATTGACAACATAAGCGATCGTTAATCACGCCAGCAAACATCTACAGTATCAATTCTCCAGGATTGATCTATAAAGGATTCTTCTATAGTTACACCCTTCTTGATCCTATTATAATAAAGAATTCCAGTCCACGCGATTTGGGCTCCATTGTCTCCCGCGAATTGGAGAGGGCAAACGTAAAATTTTCCATTTTGTCTTTTACATGCGATTTCAAGCATTTGTACAAGTCTCTTGTTTGCTGCAACTCCTCCCACGATCATCACTTCTCTTTTGCCAGTAAATGACAGAGCACGTTCTACCGTTTCTGTGAGCATGGCAAATGCCGTCTCTTGTATTGAATAGCAGATCTCTGACAATTCATTTTTTTTATCTTGAACAAGCTTCTTTGCAAATGTAAGCAATCCTGAGAAAGAGACATCATTTCCTTTGACAACATAAGGTAGAGACATGTATTTTTGGGAGGATCCATTTGCAAGTTGTTCTATCTTGTCTCCACATGGAGAGGAAAAACCTAATGATCGTCCAAATTGGTCGAGCAGTTGTCCTATAGTAATATCAAGAGTTTCTCCAAAAACTCTCCATTTATTTTTTGAGAAGGCCAGTATCATTGTATGGCCACCAGAAACGAGCAATACCAGAGGATCTGAAGCACGTGAAAGCATAATTCCTAATTCTATATGCGCCAACGCATGATTAACGGGGATAAGTGGTTTTTTGTAGAAAGTAGATAATGTTCTTCCGATCACCGCGCCTATTCTTAGACAAGGCCCTAAGCCCGGTCCTGCAGAATAGGCTATAATATCTACATCCTTTATAGTGATTCGTGCTTCTTCTAGTGAACGCTTCAAAATATCGATAGATTTTTCGGTGTGATGTCTCGATGCCTCACGTGGATGTATTCCAGAACCTTCAGGCGGTCTGTAAACATCTCTTTTATCTGAAAGCACTTTGCCAATATTACTATTAGTTGGTTTCTTTTCCACAACAGAGCAACCGAATGTATGGGCAGTACTTTCTAATCCGAGAGATATCATTTTATATGATCAACCTCTACTTGTAGCAGAAACAATTTTGATAACATCATTATTTTTGAGTTTATACTCTGCACTTAGTCTCTGTTTAGTTCGTACATTTATAGCATAGAGGAAACCCTTTACCAAATCAGCATGAATCATATAAGCCAAATCTTTAGCAGTGGCTCCTAGTGGCAATAATCGTGCATCAGGAAGAATATTACCTTTTTTATCTAATAATTTAAACTCATCTTCTACAGTATAAACCACTATCAAATTTAAAAGTTTGAAGCAGACATAATTTATCACTTCTTGTACCCCTGTTGAGCCATACTTTGAAATTATCTTACTTACCACGCTGAGCGCCTTTTTTTGCTTATCATTTAACTCGGCTCCTGGTTTGATATTAAAAGAATTATCCCCTGGAAGATAATGAATAGCCCCTTTTTTTGCAGCTCTTCTGAGTAGAACTTCTGCTTCAGAAGCGCAGACAATGACATCACGACCTGTTTGTTTAAATGCATTAATATTTTTGTCTACTGTTGGAAGATCTGCTTTATTTGCAGCTAAAACAATTGGTTTAGATTTTAACCTAAGAATTTTACAGAAATTAAAAATATCATCTTGTGTCCATGAAACTGCTTTCTTATTGTATAGGCCCGTTTCATCTAGAGCATTTGCTATGAAACCCGGCCTAATAGCTAGTCCGGATAATCGTTTAACAAGCATTTGTTCCAATTTTTGTGCTTGACTTTCCACTTCTCTGGAAACTTTATTCCAGTCTCTATTAACAACCGAGGCGAGCCACATATCAAACTCTTCTTCTACAAACCTAACATCTGATATGGGATCTCCTGTACCTGGACTAATAGGTTTACCATCGCTGTCTGTAGAACCAGATGCATCGACTATGTGGATCAGAGCGTCCGCCTGTCTCGCATCATCCAAAAACTTGTTTCCTAGGCCTTTGCCTACGTGAGCTCCCGGTACCAGGCCAGGAATATCAATCAAATTTATTGGAATAAATCTATTGCCTTCAATGCATATCGAATGAACAGGACTGTCCTGAACACCAAATTCTGTACATACACAATTCTGTCTGACATACGCTACTCCAAAATTTGAATTAATGGTTGTGAAGGGATAATTTGCAGCCTGCGCAGTAAGTTCTGTTGCTGAGTTAAAGAAAGTGGACTTTCCAACATTGGCTTTGCCAACAATACCAATGAGCATAATAATACTATAAGAAAATGATATGCCTGATTAATATCTTTCAATACCAAAATTAAATTATTAATTATCATAATAACATTATCATAATACAACTAACTAGCATGTTACATCCAGGCAAAATTGATTAATCTATTTTCTGAAGAAAAATATAGACCATTTTCTAGAGATAAAAATTAACCTCTTGAAGATAGAATTCGTGAATGTAGACAAGATTTTTATCCATTTCATAATTAACACTACATAGTAACTCTAGTTGGCTGGAATTGTCGCTGTTTACAATCTTGGTGCAGACGCGTCCAAGGACGCAATCTATTACCTTGCACACTCAATGCGAATGCTTCAGCATAGAGGTAAAGCATACTGGAAAATGGCTATAGGAAATATAGTAGCCGAAAGAGAAGGATCACTTCCCCAAGACGATACCATTTTGAAAATTGTTGAGAATGAAAAATTACGTGGTGATAATGGAATAGGATACCTTTCTAAGAGACCGCCGCAATTTCCTAGTATGAAGGTAATACAGGTATTACTTGATGGCTTCCTTGTAGATACTGAAAAGTTACACTTGCATCCTAATATTGGACAAGGCAAGGAATCAGATTCTCTTTTTAAGATATATTACATATTTGTAGATTTATTAATCAAAAAACAAAATCCAGAACGAGGCAGCAGAGTTCTTAGATAGGCATTTGAAAGGGAACATGATTTTAAAATTGCATGATGATATCTATGCTTATAGAAATAGCAGTGGTTTCAAGCCACTTGTAAGTGCTACCAATAATTCCAAGACTTTGAGAATTATCGCATCGGAAAATTCATTAAGGACATCTTTGATTAATATGCATTTTAATGATGTAGAGCCTGGTCAGTTATTAAAATTGAGTAAGAGAAATGGATTGGAACTTCTTGCTCATCTCTCAAAAGATCGAGTGATGATGGATCCCTTTGAATTTATCCGAGAATCTCATGTTACAGCAATAGTCAATGGGAAAAGTATTTACGCCATTAGAAAAAATATTGGAAAAGAACAGGCTAATTTTCTAGCAAATGATATAGCGCTTGATTCAGCATATGCTGAACCTGATTATACTCGTCCAATGACTTTAGGCTTTAGCACAGAGTATCAAAAATATTCCAAAACTTTTGAGGCTTCTGAGGGCATAATTAAAGATAGATATGACGATTCTGATCATATGATTGACTTTTCAGAACAGATTAGCAAAAATAAATTACTCACAACTGGTAAATCGCTAAAATTTGTAATAAACAATCTTGTTCAGAACAGGAAAATAGCGACCATCCAGGGTACCATTCAAACTGGAGGCACAGTCAAAGAGACAATCCATTATTTACGTCAAGCTGGCGTAAGCCACATCTATGTTATAGTATGTTATGTTCCAACAGTAGATGGCCGTCAGGTTGGTCTTTATACGCAAAATAGGGAATTAATTGCAAATAAGTATATCGGGAAAGTTTCATCAATAGACGGTCTAAACAATTCATTGAAAAAGGACATCAAAGCAGATGCCGTGTACTATAATTCGCCTGCAATACTCGCACGTGGTATAGGTGTTTCAGAAAATGACCTCTGGTTCCCCGAGTGGGTAAGATTTTTAGATTACGTTAAATGATTAAAAAAGAAGCAATGGTTAGTCGAATCGAATCAGTACTTCGCATACTTAGTAATTGGTCAAAAGGTAGATGAGGATTATAAGAAATACACGCACCTTATCAGTATAAATTGACAAGATGGAGGCCTCAGTTAGAAAACTAGTCTCATAACTACGGCAATGAAACAGCCGTGGCGAATTTTAGATCCTAGCCAGATTTAGGATTTTAGGATATGAAGTATCCTTTAAAACGTTAATCTTGACGTTAGAGACTAGTTTTACTCGGCTAATTAGTAAACCATGGATGGACATTCCCAAAGGCATCAAATATCAGGTAACATGAGTGAGATTTTATAGCTATCAATTATCCAATGCATATACATCTGTGACAAATTTATTTAATAACCCTTTTCTAGTTGAATATATCGATCTACCTGTCCATTTACTTGGATAAATAATAATAGATAACTCATTGTCGTGGTTAATGTAGCATTTGAAAACTAAACTTAATTATTTTTAAATTCTTGATTACTAAACGTTTCTGGATTTATAAAATAGAGAAGTAAACCAAAAATAATAGAAATAATAAAGTTTAGCAGTATAAGTTATAGATTTGTTTTTTTGTCGCATTCCGCTTTAAATTTATATACCAATCAGTGACATTTCAATTTGGGATAAATTCAATTAATTAGGAAATGTCTAACTTCTATTCGCAAAGGTTATCCACAGCCAGTTATTGTGAGTCGATACAGATAGTTGACAGCAAACTTGCTTTTGCATTTTCAAAGTCTATTCGGCCTTATTTAGAGCATTTTTTCTGCATCACTCAATGAAGTTACTCTTACTGGCCAGTCAAAATCTCTGTTCCATGGTTGATTGAATAAGATTGCAGACTTTGGGGGAGCTATATCTAACAGGTTTTTTGGAGCATCATCTATTAGAATATCAAATGGATATTCAGCTTTAGGTGTAGCATCATAAACGAATAGCAAATCATCAGAATAAATATCATGAAAGTCAAGCCATTTTGCAACATATGCTACTGTTGGCCTTTCTCTCTTTGTCAGAATGGAGATCCTATAACCTTTACAATGAATTTTTCGCGTGATCTCTCCTATTTGAGGCTCAGTGGGAGGGATTTCTTTCCAGCGATATTTCCATATATAACTAAAAAGTCGATATATATCATCTGGACTAATAGGTAGAATTTTGGTAATATCCCAAGCTATAATTTCTCTTTTAGTAATTCTGGTGTGCCTGCGTTTATTATACTCATGTGTCCATATGGATATGACATCAGCTAAAACAGAATCTACATCAATAGCAACAGTTCTTGATGCTCCGATACCCGACATAAGATATGCCGATAGTTTTCGGACACTAAAAATTTATCTGTTCATACTTTTGTTGCTTTACCCTGGACAACAACGCGGAAAATTAATCAAGAATATTGTTATTCTACTGATGCTTCAAAGACGATTCAAGAAACAATTAACGATATATCTTTCTCTATATCCATTAACTCTATAAAATAAGCCCTGGTTTATTTACATGGATCATTAATGTTTTATCTGGTATCCTATATAATATAGACAAAATTTTTTGGTCCTCTTCCAACATAGGATACGAGAGATTGACTGCCCTAGTATAGCTATAATGATTGATATTTCTTCTTAATACAATATCATTACAAACTGAACAGGAAACACAATTAGTAGATTAGTTAAGCGGATTAGTTAAGCTTGACTATTCATCTACATTGATATACAAAATATAAGTGCAGTTAAGGAGAACTTGAAAGTAATTATTATTAACTATTCTAACAACCGCTCTTCCGTAGCTAAAGCGAACAAAGGAGATCATAACAATCACTTACGAAGTTGATATGAATCTAATACAGGAAGTAGATTCTAACGCTTTATTAAATCTGACGGCTCCTTTGAGATAAAATTTTATTAACAGAACTAGAATAGATCATCATAACATATGGTAGACATAGTAAGTGTACAAATAATTTTAGTAATTATGTACTAGTTTTTTGAAATAGCACACCATTGTCAAACAAATAATTATGCTATTTAATATAAAATATATAATACGAATTCCTTAATTTCAACTTTCCTCAAGATAATCAATTATTAATTCTGCCGCTTCTACGTTTATAATAGAATGAATAATTGAATTATTGAAAACGTATGTATTTATAAATTATTGTTGTATATTAAATCTTAAGAAAGCTATTGAATACTAGCACTGATAACAATTCAGAGGGAGGTCCACAAGATTTCACTAAAACCTGGATTATAGAATGGACTAGTACTCTAGGTAAAAGATCACGCCAAGAAAAAGATGACTACTCTTTAGCGTTAGAACTCTTCGATGAAAAATCTAAACAAGGAGAAGTTTTACTATATGAGATTCAAAAATCCATTACAGATGGATCTATATTGAAGAAGATACCTATACTAAATTCAAAGAAAGCCAAGAAGAGAAAAGAGGAAGCAGTGAAGAAAATCAGGGAGCAATCACAAAAAGGAAAAAAGAGGATCAAATTAAATGACTTAAAATTGAGAATTATAATTTTAACGTCAGTTATCGGTGCATTAATCGTGATTCTATTCATGATTAACGCTTTTACCAGTACTGGAAATGTAATTAACCACCATGCCATTCTTCATCTATCAAATATTGATTGGCATTTATACTCTTTTCAAATAAATGAAATATTTTCATTAATTGATAGACTAAACATTAGCTGACATGTTCATATGCAAAAATAATTTCAAAATGATGTGAGTTTAGTGCTAATTGCTCCGTAATAAAACAAAGTCATCAATCAAAGTATTAGTCTATATATCAACCTCCAATTCTAATGTATGCGTACCTGAATATCATTTGGTTTAGTTGGATCCAACCACTGTACAATGGCAAAGCATATAATAGAAACAATCATCTAAAATAAATTTCTAAAGATTTGTGTTCATCAACTTGAACAATTGTAGAATAGGTTTACTGCATTGCCATTCTAGATTTAGTCGATTAGTTCTCCAAGATATTGCGATAACCTCCACTTTTCATTAGTGTTTACTCTCTTTTTACTATCTCCTCCAAGGTCGCATAGAAGAATAAATTCAGTAAATTAAGTATTTCTATGATACTTACTTCCATCTATCAGTTGCTCTATCTATTTCCTCCTCATGCTTTGATGACTCGATAGGACTAAATTTTATTATATTAGCAGCTCTAGGAGTAATTGTTACCAATAAACATATAATCTATTATTTGTATATAAGTCCACAGTAAAACTCAATATTTTATATATCAGATTAATAGTTTACAACCTAGGTTAGGACCTTGGGTTTATCGAGGTGATTCTTTCTTTTCAAACCCAAAATAGCAAGAGTGACACTCTTGTTTTCCGTAGATAACGCCATTTTTCCCACATTTTCTACAAATCTTTTCGTTATCAATAGTTGAATCCAACGATTTGGCCTTCTGTAGGCATTTACTACAAATTGGTGCTTCGAGATCGTAACTTGAAAGAAAACCGGAACCGCATTGAAAACATCTTAAACTATACATCTTACCTTTTGGTTTCCAGCGTTTAAACAAATTAACCATATACTTTCTAATATCCTAAATTTAATATAATTTAACTGTTGACAAAGTTTGAAAAGACAACATTCTCAATTTCATTTTAAATTTATTAACAAATAGGCAGTCAATAACCCTGAAGTCTTATAAATTGACCTTCTTTGTTTTTAAATGACGCTTGCATTTTTGTTCAACACTCTGCTAGATTTTCTTTTTGCTCCGCCAATGATTCGGTAATCAGTTCACGAACTTTAAGTGATAGCTGAGGAAAAATATGCCAATGTTACATATTGTCAAATATGAATAGAGGTGAAGACTCTTCTTATCCAAACTGCTTTATAATCCAATGCATGGCGAAGGATTAGTAATGTTAAGACATTATGATCCATGCGGAAATTTCAAGATGTTCAGATATAGGCTTAGCCAACACAACGATAGTTCTTGATATAAGATTAGGATATTTAATCTTAATTAATCATCATATTATCTGTATAAGGCTCTTTGGAAGTAAGAAAGATTCCCACCCATATTTTAACACTAACATCTGGTGTAATCCAGTGAATAGGAAGCTGCTTTCAAATAATAAAATGAAAGAAACTCGAGTTTTATCTCCAATGACTGTCAGCGGTTCTGACATCAATTGAGGGTTCGATTTGATAGAATAGAAAGAAATATGATCAAATGTGAGTATATTATTTAATTATATGCTTCTCTAGCAAGCGAGGTGGATATGAGCCTTTAAAAAAATAAGCAAAGTAGCCTTTTCACAATGCTGCCATTCTAAAAAAAACTAGCGAGAGGAAACTTCTGATGTTTTTGTTCGCGAAGTTTTTCCAGTCAGTTCGGCTTGACTTGTTGATGTTTGTGGCTGCTGTGTTCTTCTGCTTACACTATCCTTTACGGTTTCTGCAGTCTCGCGAGCTGCTTTAGTAGTTTCTTCCGCAGCATTAATAGTCTCCTTTATTACACCACGCTCTTTCATATCCTTTGCAGTATCGCTAATTTCTTTAACAGTATCACGTGCTGCTACCGTAGCTTCACGAACTGCCTCTGTAAGTTCGTCAATCGCACCACTCTCGCGGAGAACTTTTACTGCTTCTCGCATCTTGTGTGATCCTTCGCGAATATTTTTAGCAATATTCTTAATGGTTTCAGCAGTTTGTTCAGGAGTCATATCTCTTATAGCAATTTTTGTTGTTTTATTCTGACCTTTTGTATTTGTAATCTCTGGATTTGACATCAACTTACTAACAAAACTCTGTTATAAAAGTAAATCCGTTTAGACTTTGAAGAAAAGTACATTTAACATTAGTTCACTCAAACTGTACTCTGTACGGCTAACTTCCAATTGTTTAAGATCATTTCATTAAATCCTTTATATTTATTATCTTTTCATATTTTCTTAGATTCCTCATATGTGCTCTAAGGATTCCTCAGTGATAAAGACGATGCCCATCTTTAAAGGAGATGAATTATAATTTTCAATTCATTTAAAAGATCAATAATTGATTGTATAAACATCTTGGACTGTAAAGGTATCTACTACATCTATTGTTTGTGTTGCTGATTTAATAATTCTCGAAGCTTGATAGAACAGGCATCTATTGATTTCTCATCATATTTTTTATCATAGAGATATTCTGCAGACCAAATAATTATACAAAGATTTTCTGTATTCTTCACTACTCATAAGTCCTATGAAAACTCGAGTACCGATTAGGTTGTTAAAGTTATCTAATTCTCTCAGTAGAAAGTTCGCTACTTCTAATGAATTAACTTGAGTAGAGATTTTTTTGTATAGGAGAAAGAATTTTCCTTAGATTTCAGCTTGTCGCTAATAACACAAACATAGCAATTTTATGGGTTATTATTTTCCGTGCAATTATTATAACATAATTTAACATTATCGAATTATTATGATTGTGTCTGCTCTCTATTGCGATAGCCTTAAGAAAAAAATGCAAGATGCATAGATGACACTACTAATTCAATGACTTCTATTTTCTAATACACAAGATACTGATAAAAAATGGGAACAACAGACAATCTCATTTTTGAATTAACATTATGATGAAATAAAATAATTCATTTTCTGCAAAGTGATTATTTTTTATAGTTATAAATCGCAAGTTTAAGTACATCTATGAAAAAGAACCGATTTTTGGATTTACGATCTTATGCATTCTTCAAAGGCGCTGTTAAATATACAGGCTTTATTAAATCAGCTATGTCAACCCAGCATCGTGCAATTTTATCCATTGAAAAGATCGAAATAAGAACTGCAACAGTTGATTCTTGTTTGTAGATTTCTGTCTTTGCCGCTAGGGCCTTTGTTGAATTAAATAGCTCATTAAATGTACTATACATATTAACAACCTCATTTGATTCAACTCTATTCTTGCTTATAAAACCAGCAACAGATTTCTCTTGCATTTTCTCAATTAATGTTCCAGCCTGAATTATCTCTTTGATTAGTTTGTCATGAGAAATGATAGGCAGAGCTGTCGCAAAATCGGTAATGTAATCACCTGCGCTCTCCAGATGATTTGCAGCTATTCGATAATCTAAAATATCAATATTGCTTAAATTGAGTTTGCTTGCCAGTTTCTGATCCATCATTGCACTTCGTATCAACCTTACTAGTAAAAAATATTGTCGGTCAACTTCATCATCTCTACTCGCAATCAATTTCTCAATGCCGTTTTCCCTTTTCTGAAATCCCAATAGCGTATCTTTATACATTCCTGCTACGATTGAACTCATTCGTCTAAGAATCTTCTCTGCATCTAACGTATTTGCATCGAGTAGGAACTGGGAAATTATATTAGATCCATCCTCATCAACGATTTCCAGTCCTACAAGTTTTCTCATTGCAAGCTTAATAAGCTCTCGATCTTCAAAAGATATTTGAGACCTACCTTTAATACGTATGATATTATATCCGAACAGATAAGCACCATAAATCTGATTTATGAGGCTCTCCGTAGGTCGTACAGGATACGGTATATTTACTTCTTTTACATCTTCAGCTTCTGCATCAGAAGGATATAATGATACTGAGTTGTTTCTATTAACTTCGATCATTACCATGTTGCCTTTCTTTAAGTTGTTATTCTTGACCCATTCACTAGGCAAAGATATTAACATACTACTTCCTATTTTCTGTAACCTTCTTGCATAGCGTGACATGAATTTTGTTTATACCTGTTTAAACTAATTAAACAATATTTTTATATTTTTTGGTAGTCTATTATCATGTGTGGTATCAGTAATCGCAACCCCAGTTGCCACGGCAAAGGCATTCAGTCCTGGTCACATTACCGGTATTGTCATAAAACCTGATAATTGCTTGGATTACCATTCTGCTGGTTCAAAGGGCGCGGGTTTTTCTATTGCTCGCGGCATTACGACTACCGTAGAAGTGTTTGAATCTCAGACAACAAATTATCAGATTTCTATTAATGGTAAAGTCGAAGATGCGAATGTATCCAGATGGGTTGTAGAGGAATACCTTAAAGACCTCCACAAGCCATATTATATTAATATTAAGCATGAAACTAATATACCAATAGGTTTTGGATTAGGTTCAAGTGGAGCAGGAGCCCTAAGTCTATCATATGCTCTTAATGATGCGCTTGATAGAAAACTTACCAAGTACGAGGTAGGACAAATCGCACACTGTGCGGAGATCGCCTGCAAAACAGGTTTAGGAACCGTGATTGCAGAATTTTCAGGAGGATTTGAAATACGGACTAGTATTGGTGCTCCGGGAGTAGGACATATAGAAAGTATGGATCTCAAAGATTATAAAGCTGTAATTTTTTGCATTGCCCCGCTTTCTACCAAAGCATTTCTTATGAATAATTTAACATTGGCAAATCCGCTTGGTGAAAAGATGTTAAAAAGATTAAGAGTATCCAAAGATATTGATGAATTCCAAAGGATGTCTTACCAATTTGCCCGTTCTCTTGGCTTAACAGAACTAAGGTGTAAAGAACCACTTGAACGCTTAAAATCTCACAGAATTCAAGCAGGGGTTGCATTATTCGGAGAGACGATTTTTACTATCGTATCTTTAGACATGGTAAATTATGTGAAACAATATTTGAAGAATTTTGAAGGCACCTTGATCGTATGTAATATAGATAATACTGGAGCGAGAGTTCTATAGATAATAATGCCTAGAAGTAGTATTATTCCATCAAGTCACCCGCGAGCAGAATCTCTTTATATAAGAGAATTGCTTGTAAACGGATATAGAAATGGTATTGTGGTACCAGAGGGTTTAATCGCTCATGGTAGAGGAGAGACTTTTGATTATCTTTTGGGTGAAAATACAACCGAAACTGCCCGTACCGCTATAAAGGCGTCATGTTCATTACTTTTACTTGCAATCCATCCTGTCATTTCAGTTAATGGTAACCTTGTCGCACTCTGTCCAAGAGAAATTGTTGAATTAAGCAACTTACTCAATGCTGATATAGAAATCAATCTATTCTATTGGACAAGAGAACGAGAGTTAGCAATTGAAAAAGAACTAAAAAAAATGGGGGCAAAGACAGTTCGAGGTATCCGCAGCAAATATTCAGTTAGAATTCCTGAATTACGAAGCGAACGTAGAACAGTAGATCAGGATGGAATCTATAATGCTGACAGCATACTTGTTCCATTAGAAGATGGAGATCGAACAGAAGCTCTTGTTAAAATGCATAAAAAAGTAATCGCAATAGATCTTAATCCTCTGTCAAGAACATCAAAGGCTGCGACAATCACAATCATAGACAATGCTACTCGAGCCTTGCCCGCGATGATTGTAGAAATGGAGCAGCTGAAACTAAAAGATGACAAGATTCTCAAAAGGATAGTAGATGAATTTGACAACAGCAAGAATCTCTCAGAATCACTTAAAATTATCCGGTGTGGCGCGATTGCAAGACAAAGATAGCAGGAATTTTAATACTAAAAGAGTTAATATAAATGATATTGCGATAATGAAGCAAAAATTACAAAAAATCTCTGTTCTAACTGCTTACGACTATTCTACTGCTTCGATCTGTGATAGGGCAGGAGTTGACATCTTGTTAGTTGGAGATAGCGCGGCGATGGTAATGCTTGGTTATGCTGCTACAAATCAGATAAACATGGAAGAGATGCTGATATTTTGCAGTGCTGTCTCACGAGGAGCAAAGAGAGCAATGATAATTGCTGACATGCCCTTTGGATCTTATCAAATTTCTATAAGTGAGGCAATAACAAATGCTGTTAAATTTATCAAGGTTGGATGTCATGCAGTAAAACTTGAAGGCGGTATTGAAATAATTGAAACAATCAAGGCTATTGTAAATACAGGAATTCCTGTAATGGGCCATATTGGTTTGAAACCACAGACGACTAGTTTATGGGAAGGATATAGACTCCAAGGAAAAACAAAAATTTCAGGATTAAAATTGATTGAAGAAGCTAGAGCACTTGAAGAAGCAGGGGTGTTTAGCATTGTAATAGAGATGGTTACAAGCGAGGTAGCAGAGATCATATGTAAAACTATTTCTATACCCATTATTGGCATAGGCTCTGGTTCGAGCTGCGACGGCCAAGTACTTGTCCTGCATGATCTACTCGGAATCTACCAAGACATTAAACCCAAATTTGTAAAACGATATGCAGAATTATCTAAATCAATTTTCGATGCAGTCTCAGTTTATATTAATGAGGTGAAGTCAAGTAAGTTTCCAGAAGAAGAAAACATCTTTCATATATGTCCCTCTGATCTTGAGGAATTAAGGAAGATGTTAAAGGAGAAAAAATAAATTAAGAAATGGATACAGAAAAGAAAACAGAATTTCACTCATCACAAGATATTGCAGGCATAGATGGAGGCGAAATAGAAGGGAAAAAAATAGTTTTGTGTATTACAGGTAGCGTTGCCGCCTACAGAGCGATTGATTTAGCCCGTCAACTTATACGGCATGGTGCTGACGTCTATCCGGTAATGTCAAAGATTGTTGCATCCACACTACTCACACCAGATATGATGAGATGGGCTACAGGGAATAATGTTGTTACTAAGATAACAGGAAGTCTCGAACACATTGCTCTTGCAAACTACAATATGTCTGATCTAATTGTTGTATATCCATGTACTGCCAATACAATAGGAAAGATTGCAAATGGAATCAATGACACAGCTGTTACTTCTGTTCTGAGTGTAGCACTAGGGTCTAGAATTCCCATAATTATTGCACCTGCTATGCATGAGTCAATGTATGACAATCGCCTCATCCAGGAAAATATCCAGAGGGTCAAAGATCAAGGAGTAGACTTTCTGCAGCCCATAATTACAGAGGGAAAGGCAAAGGTTGTCTCTCCAGAACAAATACTAAAATCAATAATAAACAAATTTACAAAGTTTACTGAATCTTTCTTTTATGAAAAAAACATCTTGGTTACAGCGGGCGGTACTATTGAATATATAGATCCAATAAGGGTAATCACTAACCTTAGCTCGGGTAAAATGGGAAATATAATTGCTGAAGAAGCGCTTAGATTGGGTGCAAAGGTTACACTTGTATATGGTCATGGAACTTATAACCCTAAATCTTCGCCTAATCTAAATATCATTAGAGTGAATACAAGTAGAGAAATGTATAATATCGTAATGTCCGAACTTTCTTTAAAAAGATATGATATTGCAGTTTTATCGGCCGCGGTCGCTGATTTTACTCCCGAACGAAAATCCATAAAGAAAATTACGACGGGTACAGGAAAAGTGCTTTTGACTCTTTCGCCAACTCGAAAGATCATAAACAGAGTTAAGCATATAAGCAAACAAACTTTTTTAGTCGGATTTAAAGCAGAGTATGATGTATCAGACACTAATATAATCGAAAGAGCCTATAGAAAATTGAAGGAGTGTAAAGGTGATTTAATCGTTGCAAACGATGTTGGAAGAAAAGATTCCGAGATTGGCTCAGATGATAATGAGGTATTCGTGATAGATAAGCATAAAAATATTTTACATCTACCTACTCAAAATAAATTCAGCATAGCCAGAAATTTGCTTAATGTTATTGAGAATTTGATTATTCAAAATAAAATGTCACAATAGGCTCAATAAAATATACACATTTCCCTTTATTTACTCCAAGGCGAAATTTTACCTACCTGTGATCTAACCACTCTATTCTAGAGTTTGATTTCCTAGTCCAACTCGATTAGATCTTTTGTGAATGCATTTAGTATCCTTGCGCTTCCATCGGAGGGTTTAGTAACTATGACACTATCTTCTATTCTTATTCCAAATTTGCCTTGCAAATATATTCCTGGTTCAATTGTTACTGCCATATTCGCTTTCAATATCTCTTCATTTTTTATTCGAAGCCATGGAGGTTCGTGAACATCTAGACCAATTCCATGCCCTGTTGAGTGGATAAAGCATTCTGAATAGCCTTCTTCAGAGATTATCTTTCGACAAATAGCATCAACTTGACTACATGTGACATCATCACGCAATGTATCCAAACCCCCCTGTTGGGATCTCTTGACTATATCATATACTTTTTTCATTTCAGATGTTGGTGTACCCAAAACAAAGGTTCTGGTTGCATCAGCTATATAGCCCTTATATCTTAATGTAAGATCTACAATAATCATGTCACCTTTTATAAATTTGCGGTCTGAAACCTGTGCATGAGGTAAAGCCCCATTTGGTCCTCCAGCAATAATGAAGGGATTTAGTGATGATTTATAAGACGTTGGATATGTTCCCATGATCATCGCTTCAAAGAGCAGCTTTGCCTGCAACTCTCTTTCTGATAACCCAGATTTGATTTCGTCTTTGCAAATATTGTAGAGTCTGTCTAAAATTTTAGCTGCCATTTCGATCATTTTGATTTCCTCTTCATCTTTGATTATTCGAGTAAGGAAGAATGGTTCGACATTGACCACGAACGATCTTGTTCCAATTTGATTTTGAATACTTCTGATGATATCCTGATCGTTACAATCCGTACATGTGATTTTTTTATGGATTTTCGAAATAAGACTATCGATCAAACCGTTACCTCGTTCTGTAGGAATAACGTCACATTCTTTTGATTCCTGAAGAGCTCTTCCTACTTCCAACTTAGGAGCAAGAAGACTAGCATGGCCTTCTGTACATATCGCGATCGCTTCTCCCCAGAAGCCGGTAAGGTAAAAAATATTTTCAGGTTGAAAGGCAGCAATGACATTACATCCTAATTTGCTGGCATGCTGTAACACCTTGAAGCGATGTGATTTTATCATAAGGAAGCATTTCCCAATCAGATTTATCATTTTTACTAGGGTCGACGTAATTATAAATATCCGAGGGTATGCTGGTCTAATGAAACAGCATGGAATACTTAGTTATGCTTCCTGGTCCTACAAACGTGTCAAATAGAGTAATGAATGCAATGCTTGCGCCTATAATTAATCACAGGAGTGATAATTTTCGCACTTTATACAAAGATATCATAGAAAAGACCCAGAAAGTGTTTCTTACTAACAATGATATTATATTGTTAACTACTTCAGGAACGGGTGCTGTAGAAGCAGCAGTTGTTAATCTCATTAAAAAAGGTGACAAGATAGTTATCCCAGTAAATGGCGAATTCGGAAACCGCCTTGCAGATTTGATAGACAGTTGGGGAGGTCAGGCAATCAGAATATCTGCTCCTTTTGGAGAGAATCCTCCGTTTGATAAGATAGAAGATATATTTGATGAACATCATGATATCAAAGCAATATACACAGTATACAATGAAACATCCACTGGGACTACTCTTCGATACTTGGATAAAATAGGTGAGCTGTCAGTCAAAAAGGGAACTTATTTCATTGTCGATGCTGTTTCAATTTTGGGTGGAGACGAATTGCCTGTCGACAAATGGAATGTTGATATCTGTGTAACAGCCTCACACAAAGCTCTTGCCGCACCTCCTGGAGTATCGCCCATATCTATTAGTCCCAGAGCTAAACAACATATGCAATCTAACCCCCCACCAACCCAATATCTTAATCTTAAGCGATATTTCAAGTATTATGAAGAGAATTATGAAACACCTTTTACACCAGCTCTTCCCCTCTTCCATGCTTTCAATGAGGCTCTCAATTTAGTTTTAGAAGAAGGAATAGATAAAAGAATTAAACGTCATAGGATTTGTGCTGACGCATTCTATTCAGGATTAAGTGCGATGGGATTAACACCGTTTGCTAAGCCTGATGCCAGAAGTAACTTGGTAATCGCTGTCAATTATCTTCCTGGTATGGATGATAAGAAGTTCAGAGGATTGTTATCAGATGAATTCAAGGTTCTTGTAGCAGGTGGATTTGGAGACTTAAAGGGTAAAGTATTCAGAGTAGGAAGCATGGGAGAAGTTAGCAGATACCACGTAATGAGAACGCTATCATCGATTATATCTGCCATGAATATATTAGATCTTAAGGTGGATCCTGAGGTCATCTCTGTTGCTTTAAAAAAAGTCAAGGAGTTAGAATAATCGAGTGCATCTAAAACGTTTTGCTATTGTTTGAAGAACTATCAATCTTAATATAAGGTAAATTTATAGCGAATTTTATGACTTTGGAGAGAGGCTCTCTTATACTGGTAGATTATACTGCTAAAGTTAAAGATAGTAACGAAATTTTTGAAACAACTCGTGAAGAGGAGGCAAAGAAATCTGATCTCTTTGATCCTACTCGCAAATATGAGCCAAGGCTTATATCTATAGGTGAAGGCTGGGTTTTAAGAGGATTGGATGAGACTCTGGCAGCTGCAAATATAGGCGACAAATTTGATGTTGAAATTTCTCCTGATAAAGGCTTTGGAGAAAGAGATCCTAATAAAGTTAGAATGGTTGCACAACGAAAGCTAGGCGAGAAGGCTGATGAGGTCAGAGTAGGGGATGTGATTGAAATTGATAATCGTACTGGAATTGTCAGATATGTAGGATCTGGAAGAGTTCAAGTCGATTTTAACCATCGATTTGCAGGCCGAACTCTCAAGTACGATATAGATATAGTAAAGAAACTTGAGAGTGATGATGATAAAATAAGATCGTTAATAAAAAGAAGGCTACCGTTAGAGGATGAGAAAATTAAAATCAGTCTTAAAGGATTCTCTTTAGAGATAGAACTACCTGAAGAAACTTTCCTAACAGAAGGATTGCAAATTATCAAACGCGCAGCTGCTAATGATGTTTTTAAATTTGTACCAAGTTTGAAGGATATTAAGTTTATTGAAAGCTTCAAATCCTCGTCGTCATCATTGCCACAAGATCAGCGAGAAAATGATCAAAATTCAAACGTAGAGCAGCAGACAAACCTTAAATCTGAAGAGAAAGAGAGAAACAGTCAGAAATAAGTAAAAGATAACTAAATTTTTTATTCTATATCTAATTAGAAATTATTATTTGTAAAAAAGCATCAAAGTACCTTTACAGATTTGGCTAAATCCATAGCAGAATGTTTATCTAATTTTACCTTAGTAAGGATTGTATATCTATCTGGTCTTAATGATTGTGCAATCAATAGAGAGTTGACTACTTGGTGTGCATTTAGCTTGATTTGTTTTGCTGTTGTTGGCGCACCTACGTTTTCTAAAGTTTCAGCAATTATTTCCCAGTCAAGACCATGAAGCTTGGCCATCATAATAGTGCCCAGTCCGACGCGTTCTCCATGTAGTCCACAATTATTGCCTACTGTGTACTCGACGGCATGACTGAAAAGATGTTCTGCGCCTGAGCACGGTCTGCTACTTCCTGCTATACATGATGCGACCCCTGCACTAATTAATGCTTCAACAATTGTTCGTATTCCAAATTTATTATTCTCGCGCAATTTCGATGATTCATCCAGAATTATTTTTGCGCTCATATATGCGAGATTAGCAGCATAACTTCCAAAGTATTCGTTGTTTTCTTCACGTCCAAGCTCCCAATCTTTGACAGCAGTAATTTTAGCGACAAGATCTCCGCACCCGCTTGCCAATAAACGGTGGGGTGCTTTAGCAAGCAAAAGAGTGTCAGCGATTACTCCAACAGGAGTATTTACTTTGACAGAATGAGGTTTGTCATTTCCCCTTATAGAAGCGAAAGGACTAGATATCCCGTCATGGGAAGCTGAGGTAGGGACACTAATGAATGGTTTCTTTAGATGAAATGCCGTCATCTTGGCCGCGTCAACAGATCTCCCTCCGCCAAGACCTATGACTAGATCAGCAGAATGATCTTCGATTATTCGTTGTAACCTATGAACACATTCCATTGATGCGTCTGTTGATATGAACCAAAAATTTTCCAAATGCGATTCAAGAAAAGTAGACATGCAGATCGCTTCCATCATTGTTTTTACTATTGAGCCAGTTATGATCGCAACCTTTGAAATATTAGCATCCAAGTCTCTGATAATAGAGCCAAGCTGAGAAATTACACCATCACCTATCAATATCTTTCTTGGTAATTCCATTAGATGGATTGGCGATGAACTCTTTGAAAAATTGCTAGTGTGGCACATAAAAATCCTGTAGTTTTTAATTAAAAATGATTAAAATATTTAGCCCTAAATAAAAATGAGGTATTTAGCGATATTTTTATAAGACTCTCATGTTTTCTCAGACGTTTCTAGTCCTTCAGATGAAGACGTTTCTAGTCCTTCAGATGAAGACGTTTCTAGTCCTTCAGATGAAGAAGTTTCTAGTCCTTCAGATGAAGACGTTTCTAGTCCTTCAGATGAAGAAGTTTCTGGTCTTGATTCTCCACTATCACCTGAAGATTGAGCTGTCATTTCGGCAGTAGCATATCCTCTACCTACTTTGGTGATTTTTATTCTGACGCTGTCTCCGACTTTGGTACCAGAGACAAAAATAACAAGCCCTTCAACTTTTGCAACTCCTGCATCGCCTCGTTTGCTCATTGATTCAATTTTGACATCATATTCGTCACCAACTTTAACTGGTGCTGGTCGAAATGGTCTTGGACCTCCAAAGCCTCCGCCTCGTCCTCTGCCTCCATATCCACCGCCTCCATATCCACCGCCTCCATATCCACCGCCTCCATATCCACTGCCACGATACCCTCCGCCACTTCCATAACTTGCTCCCTTAGTAGTAGTAGTAACGTCTGAATCTGTTTCTTCCAACCTATATCAGCAAATTAGTATAATCGTCTTACTATTTCAATATTAATGTTTTATCAATTGAAATTTGTGCAGCCTCCGTTGTATTCTTGTTGATATTTTTATAAATGATCGAAACATTCTTTAATTGGTTAGCTAAAATGATAGACCGAATCTTGAAAAATCTGGCTATTGCCGTGATTTAACAACCGATAATTAGTGATAAATTAATATGCAACGCAGGACATCCTACAACGAAAATACTAGTCAACATATTATGACAACAATACTTCAAAATCTTCCTGAGGAATCAGGACTGACCAAAATTGAATATGAAGGGCCACGTATTGCTTTATACTCTAAAAATCCCAGATATCTAATGCAAAATGCTCAACTTGTTTCTAATATAGTCAATACGATAAAAAAAAGAATTGTGATTCGAATCGATGAATCTATACGTAAGTCAGAAGAGGAAGCAAATCAAATATTACACGAATTTATTCCAAAAGAAGTAAGAATACTTGAAACATTCTTCGATCCAGCATTAGGTGAAGCGACAGTTTTTGTTGGAAAACCCTCTTTACTTCTCCAGTTAGGGGAGGATTATGATAATATTGATCTTGTTGAAAAAACTGGTTGGAGAATACGGATAAGAAAAGCTCCTTTAATAATGGATATTATCAGAAATATAAACGAAATTCTTCATAATACAGTAAATGAGAGAATTCGTTTTTACAAAGAAGTTGGAGAGAAAATTTTTAGATCGAAGTTGAATGAAATAGCAGAAGCAAGTTTAATTACTCTTGGCGGGTTCTCCGAGGTAGGTCGTTCATCTATTTTACTTACTACTCATGAAAGTAAAATTTTACTAGATTGTGGAGTTAACATAGCTGCTAAAAATGCACTATGCTCTTTTCCAAGATTCGATATCACTGGACTTGAGATGGATGAAATTGATGCGGTAATTTTAAGCCATGCTCATCTTGACCACTCAGGTTTTTTGCCGGCTCTTTTCAAATATGGATATCATGGGCCTGTATACTGCTCTGAGCCAACCTTACCGTTAATGAATTTGTTGCAAACACAGTATATTAAGAATAGCGACGACGTATCATTATTTTCCGTTCGAGACATTGATGCAGCGGTGATGCATACCATTCCCTTATCGTTTGGAATAGTTACCGATATCTCTCCTGATATAAGACTTGTCTTGGGTAATTCCGGTCATATGATAGGCTCTGCATCGATTCACTTACATATCGGTAGCGGCGATCACAATCTTGTTTATACGGGAGATCTGAAATTTGCAAAGATATTATCTCTAGAAAATGCAGCATGGAACTTTCCCCGAGTTGAAACGATAATTATAGAAAGCACACATGGGGGCAAGGAAGATGTGTTCCCTCAACGCGAGGAGGCTGAGATGCATCTTATCGATAGCATAAATAGCACAATAAATGGAAAAGGAAAAGTCTTGATTCCAGTGCCTGCTGTTGGATTGTCTCAAGAAATTATGCTTGTGATTAATATGTATATGAAAGCTGGTAAAATTAATGACACAAAAATATTGGTAGAAAAGATCATTTTAGAGGCAACTTCAATATATGACACGTATCCAGAATACCTTTCAAAAGATCTAAAGAAGGGGATTCTGGAGGAGGAAGAGACTCCTCTTCAATCTAATCATTTTGAAGTTAGTGAATATACAACTATAGAAAAGAATGAATCTGCAATAATTTTAGCTCCTTCTTCTATGTTACTAGGTGGTCCTTCGGTGGAATACCTCAAGCAAATATGTAATGATCCGAATAATAAATTAATACTAGCTTCGTATCAAGTTTTGGATACTCCAGGTAGATATATCCAAGATGGAAATCGACAAATTACAATCGGAACCCAAAGTATCGATATAGACTGCCAAATTCAAAAAATAGAGGGTTTTAGTATGCATAGCGATTATAATCAATTGATAGCATATATAAGTAGATTAAGACCTAAACTGAAACGAGTATTAGTCAATCATGGAGAGAGAGCTAATGGACAGAATCTTGCGAATTCAATCAATAAGATGTTAAAGATTCCAACGCAGCAGCCATTAGTACAAGAAGCAATAAAATTACTCTAAACCTCTGGTCGTCCGTCTTTTTTTTGTAATGCGAATGGTACTATAAAAAATAATTGCAAGAGTCAATTCATTATAAAGATTATATTAATAGAACTCGTAAATAACAATACTACTATTTGCTGTTGAAAAAATGTTAGCCGTGACCCTTCTACTGTTATGGGATTACACTAACAAGAAGAAATAAAATATAATAATATGAGGATAGCATTATCTTAAAAATATTATTTGTATCTAAAGATCCACCCCGTTATCCACTTCGATTTTCCAATTTGTAAACACATCCAAGCTTCAGAATAATAGAATAACATGTAAAAAATTTACTTCACTAATTGTATGATAGATTTGTATGGCACTAAGACGTCATTGATCTTTAACAATTCTTATTACCCTATACATGTTATAGAAAATCTTTACTTATGCAAACATGGGAAGAGATCGAGACTATTTTGCCCGCGGTTGCTATAGATATTAGTACATTTAACGACATTATGAGTGAATGAGGGGTAATGAAAAATATTTATTTCATGTCATATGCACCACGCCATATTTTTACACCAGGCGGAGTTAATACAACTCGCTCCTCTCCTAGTCTTGCAATATCACCACCAATTGACTGGACATATCCATAGAGTTCATCAATTGCCTTACGTAAACCCTCTACATCTTTTTGTGCCAATGGAGTAACTCGTAAGATAACGATTGTTTGCTTCTTGGCATCATTCTTTATACTGGCTACGTCGCTCGTATCGCGCAAAGTTATTGCTTTCAAATAAATTGGTGTCTTTTGTGTTTGCATGAAATCCATTTATCCTATATCAATTATAGACAAATCCACAAGAATCAACAAATAGTCATACTGGTCAAAAGACGTTAACAGACTGGTTGATTTTAGATTCGTAATCCTTCAAGCTCGGTCTCGTTTGCAGACAAAGCCAATACTTCATCTTCTTGAAGACCATTAATTTCAACTTTTACTTTAGATGGATTTCCTCTAGGGGCATCAGAGTAACGCAACACAGCTCTTGCAGCCATACTCAATATTCTACTATCACATTTTTTGCATCTCAAAATACATTTAGGTCCTACATATTCGGTTGCCTCCATTTTTATGTCACCATCTATAATCATAGCTTCGATCATATCGTTTTCATCCTCATCTCTACCTACAACCAGCTTTGCTTCAGGAGACAATCTAAAATGTCTCCCGATCTTTAAGAGTTCTACATCGTTGATACTTGGAATACCTTTGCTGTGCTCCATAAGGTCTCTGATTCTTTTTGAAAATGCGGGGTCGGTTAACAAACATCCACCGGCGGCATTAGGTGGATCGCTTATTTTAAAATAATTTGCTAGAGCAATTTGACTTTTGCGCGACCTTCCCCTGATATCACCTAATTTTGACCGCTCAACCAATCCATACTTTTCAGCTTCTGTAGGAGTTAGATGTTTTGCCGAAAGAGGCCTTAAGACTTTACCTTCCATCCCTGTCTCTTCCTCTATTATATTTAAAGCACGATTATTCTGACTCATCGGCCTTTGAAATAGAACCTCACCAGTAACGATAAAATCAGCCCCTATTTTTTCCATATGCTCTTTTGCAGTTTTATACATCATTCCTCTACAATCAATACAGGGATTCATTCCAGAGCCATACCCATATTTGGGATGCTTTAGCATTTTGAGATACTCTTCACCATAATATACAGTTTTCAATTGTACGCCTAATTCCGAGGCAACTTCTTTAACTCTATGACCGCAACCCTTTCCACAATCAAAATCACAAAATGGAGTCTTGATAGCAATTGCCTCTACTTCAATTCCCTGCTCTAACATCATCCGAACCGCTAAATTACTGTCTAAACCACCTGATAGTAATGCCACTGCCTTTGCCTTCTTTTTTTCCTTGAATTCTGAGTCTTCTATAGTAGGAGTATTGCTTGACATTAGTAGCTTGAAATTCATTTGCTATTATTAAATTTAGTTCTTAAAGCGAATATATTTATTGCCGCCGCGCGGACTACAATGAAAAGATGGCAGCTGAGGGAATTGCAAACTTCGATTCATATGCCTGGCTTGCTGGCAGCATTGTTTATCATTGGTCTATTTACCGTAATGATCTATGAGATATCAAATTCAAAGATAAAACACTCTAGACAGGAGCAGCAACAACAACAAAAACGGCAAGAAGTGGGATCTTCATCTGACATTAAAAGAGACTAAAGGTGAAACGTTAGTTAGCAAAAAATTTCTAAAAGAAGGTTTCAAGGAACTAACTCCAATTCAAAAAAAAGCAATACCAGTCATTTCAAGAAAAGTAAACTGTCTGCTAATTGCTCCAACTGGTTCTGGCAAAACAGAAGCAGCTGTTCTGCCAGTATTTACACATTTATCTAACCACAAGCTACATCATAGGGGAAAAATCAAGGCAATCTATATCACTCCATTACGTGCATTGAATAATGATGTTCTTCGAAGAATCATCAAATATGCTGAATCTGAGAATCTTCGAGTACAAATACGACATGGCGATACTACCACTAGCGACAAAAGAAAAATTGTTGAATACCCACCTGAAGTATTGATCACAACTCCCGAATCTCTTGCAGTAGTTCTGACCAGCAGTAAAATGCTTAAGGCACTAGATAGTTTGGAGTGGGTCATAATTGATGAGGCACATGAGCTTGTATCAAATGAAAGAGGCTCACATTTATCAATTAGTCTGGAAAGATTACAGGCCGCGAGTCTTCTATCTGTTACAAGGATCGGACTCTCAGCGACAGTAGGTAATTTAAAAGAGGCTGCTAGATTTATTTCAGGCGTTAACAGAAAATGTGCTATTCTTACCGATAATTCTATGAGGATATATGATATAGATGTCAGGTTTATAAAAGGTTCTCTTAACAATGTCGCTCATTTCATAATCGACTATGTTAGAGACAATAACATCAAAGGTTCCATTTTGCTGTTTACCAATACCAGAGACGAAGCAGAATATCTTGGTACTATTCTCAAAAATCAAAACTATATTGAAATAGATGTTCATCATGGCTCTTTATCAAAGGATATGAGAGAAGAGACTGAAATCAGATTAAGAGAGGGGTCTGCTGGCATAGTTGTATGTACTTCATCATTAGAACTTGGTTTAGATATAGGCTCTGTAGAATTGGTAGTACATTATGGTTCACCAAGACAAGTTTCAAAATTAATGCAGAGAATTGGTCGTAGTAGACATAGACAGAGAAGTTCTGCAAAGGGCTTGATAGTAACCAACATTCCAGACGATGAAATAGAGTCTCTTGCAATTATTCGAAGGATGAAAAAAGGTTCAATAGAACAACAGTCGATGCACACGTGCGCTTTTGATGTCTTGGCTCATCATCTCGTAGGATTAGCTATGCAAACAAGAGAGCCTATTAGAGTTGAAATTGCTTTTGATTTGGTAACAAAGGCGTATCCATTTCGCCTGATCACATTTAATGATCTTAAAGAATGCATAAATTTACTTGATGGTAATCGTATAATTGCATATAACAGAGAAGATCACACGTATCAGCGCAGAATAAAGGCATACAAGTATTACTTTGAGAATCTTTCTATGATTCCCCATGTTTTAAAATTTGAGGTTATAGATTCGATTCGCAAAAGAAAAATTGGAACTCTGGATCAGCAATTTGTGGGAGACTACGGGGAGAAAGGAAACGTTTTTGTCTTAAAAGGTTCGCAATGGCGCATTCTTTCAATAGATGAAGGTAGAATGCAAGTGAATGTTGAACCATTACATGGTACTGCAATTAATATTCCTTACTGGGTAGGGGAGATGATTCCTGTAGACTTTAAGACCGCGGAAGAAGTAGGCTCTATCCGAAATCAAGCGGCCATGAACCACATTAAGATTTCTACTTCTATAATAGATGAAAGCATCAAGTCATTAAATGTTATTCCTGATTCTAAAAATATTGTAATAGAAAATTTAACCTCAAGAAATACTGTCATTGTTCATTCTACCTTTGGCTCCAAGGTCAATAATACAATAGCGTCGCTATTATCTACAATACTATCGTCGCAATTGGGATACTTAGTAGAAACAAGATCTGATGCATACAGAATTATGCTCTCTTCAACTGCTAGAATAGGAAGAGATCATGTTGAGAGGATGCTAAAAGATACATATGATCTGGAAGCTGTAATCATTGCTTCTTTTACTGGCACTCACAATATCAATTGGAAGGTTTGGATGGTGGCAAAAAGATTCGGGATGATAAGCAGAGAAGCGATATATGACAAAAAGGTAGCACGTATGATTTATGATAGATATGCTAAAACTCCTATAAGCAGAGAATCAATAAGAGAGATTATACACGATAAATATGACATTAGCCAGACAGAAAAAATAATACATGATATACAAAATGATGTAATAAAAATATATTGGATTGAAACTAATGAATTTTCTGATTTAGCAAAGCCTATTCTGGAACATTCTGCAAAATTCTCTGCTACTCCATTAAGCATTGAAAAAGGTGTAATGGAACTTGTAAAGGAAAGACTTGAAAAGACCAAGCATAGATTGATTTGCATCCGATGTGGAAAATGGGAAAGGACTGTTGAAACGAGAGAAACTCCAGAAAACCTTTCTTGCCCGAAATGCCGATCTAGACTTATAACAAGAACATCTTCATATGACTATGACTTGACAAAAATTATTGGGAAAAGACTCACAGGAAACAAGCTATCAGCAGAGGAAAATCACAAATTCGAGCGTGCCTGGAAAGTTTCTTCATTAGTCAACAATTTTGGTAAGACAGCGATCGTTGTACTAGCCGGTTTTGGGATCGGTGCGGACACTGCTGCACGCATTCTACGTAATTGCGTAGACGAGAACGAAATATACAAGAGCATATATGAAGCAGAAAGACAATACGTAACTACCCGAGGCTTTTGGGATTGATTAGATATTCTTAGATTATATAGTCAACCTTAAGCTATAATTATATTATATAGAATAATGACTGGCTTAATTGGATTACTTCTATACATGTAGGAATAATTCAAGCAATCAGAATTACCAACTATGTATATATGTATAGGATATACTAAAAAAATGTTTTTTCCCTTTGGCTAAAATTCTTCTATAGAGTATTTTCATCTGAAGTCATTTTTATCTGGAATCAGAATTCTGTGAAATCCTAGGAATATTATATTTTATGCATTTCCGTTTAAGTTGAATTATATTTATTAATACGCTAATTGATTTTATAATTTTCTGAGAATAAAATATTAAGTTTTAAAAGAAACTAGTTTCTTTAAGAATAGCATAATTTCGGGGCATTCGTCAAAAATCATACTAAGACGTATAAAAACTTGTTTATTAAAGTCAGGAATACATAGTATTTAGATAAGCTAGACAAATTCCAAAAATGGTATGACCATACTATTACTAACCTATCTTTATGATGGAAGAATACGGCTTTAGTGTAAGTTCTACTTTTGCTTCTCTTCCGTTATTTGATGTGGCACCAATTACCTTTATCCTGTCGCCTACGCTCAATTGATTAATTGTAGAGCTATGATATCGCCAACCTACCAATCTTATCTCACCCGTGTCGTCACCTAGTAACGTATCAGTCACAGCCACAATTTCTCCGGTCTTAGTATTAACATCGGTTATATTCGGTGATTGTAAAACAATAGCCTCTAGAATGAAGGGGTTGTCAGATAATTGAATGTCTTTTATTTTCGACTCTAAAGTGGCAAGTTTTGGAAAAGATGGATCATTATCTATTGTTCTAATATATGACTCATCTTTAGTTAGCGTAATGTTCGAACCGAAGATTCTACTCGGAACACATTCAATCATGGCTTCAGGAATTATTAATTCATTTATTAGAATACTATCAACTACGAGAGTTACAAATTTGCCACCTCTATCTATTGCTAAGCAGTTAACGTTACCTCTTCCGCTCTCTCTGCCTACCGATAGTATCCGCAAAGGCATGGCTTCTACTTCCTCTTGTGATCCAAAAAATTCTAATAATGTTCCTTCGTCACCGTGAATTTCAAAGTCGCCTTTGCCATATTGTGGATTTCCTTGTTTTATTCTTACTCCAATAAATTTAATTGTTGCACCTGTGTTAAACACTTTTGGAATTTTTTGTTCTTCAACATTCCAAATGACAACGCGTAAGGTACGAGAACCGTCTTCATTAGAGATTTGCATTTGCAGTGACTTATTTTGTTCACCACGAATATTTGTGAATTCTGAGATTCTCGGGTTGGATTTAACCTTACCAACAATAACAACATTATCCTGAGCTTCTCTAACATCATCCACTTTAGTCAATTTAGTGTCGATATCCGGAATAGCGCTGTCTTTGTCATTCGATGGTTCAATTACTCCATTAGAACCCAGATTGATAATGGGCCTTCCATCTAGGCCTGATTTAACATACCCTTGTGAAATTTTTACAAGGTCCCCCGGTTTTAGCCCCATTTTATCAGGGATACTAGTTTGATTATCCCAAAGCTTCAGTTTTACGCTTGATTCTTTATCATAAATAGTTAAAGTTCGATTTTGAGATTCTTCATTAGTATCCTTTTTTCTAAATTTACGAATTGGATAAATATTCATTATTCTGGCTGTAACCGTGATATCTTTTGCACCAATGTAAAGATCCTTGATGTCTAATTGTGACTTGGGAACATTTTCAAAAGAAATGCCCAAATCAGCAGCAACCAGAAATAATGCTCCCTGATCTGTCAAATAACCTGCACCAATCTTACGCTTCTTCTCATCAATCATATCTCTAATCTGTTCAGCGCTGACTTCCGGTTTTTGACTTAACAATACTTCAACCATCTTTTGAAAATCAGCAGACAAAGCCAGCAAACATCCTCCTTATTATTAATATATCAATAAATAACTTGCCTATATGTTTTAACAATAGCTTTGAGAATAGCCAATAATAATAAACACAAAAATTAGACATATTTGATAGTAGCATACAATTTTGATACGAGAGCAACATTGCATTTCTGTGCATGAACTTCGGAAATATTATAAAAATGACATACGCGCTATAGATGGAATATCCTTTAATGTTGAATATGGAAAGGTTTTCGGCTTTCTTGGTCCCAATGGAGCAGGCAAGACTACAACAATAAAAGTACTTACTACTCTTATTCGTCCGTCTTCTGGAAAAGTTCATGTCTTCGGTAAAGACATTGTAAAGGATTCATCAGAAGTTAGAAAAAGAATTGGGGTTGTCTTACAACAACCCAGCTTTGAGGCAAACTTAACAGTAGAACGAGCTCTCGATCTATACGGTTTTCTATGGGGACTTGGAACCGAAAGAAGAAAGTATAAGTTAAGAGAACTTTTTCATGCCTTTGATTTAGAGAGTCTCAGAAATACAAAGAATGACGAACTTTCGATTGGTCAAAGAAGAAGAGTGCAAGTTGCACGTGAGTTTATGCATGATATGGACTTGCTTTTTCTTGACGAGCCCACAGTAGGCTTGGACCCTTCTGCTAGAAGAAGTCTGTTAGACTATATAAAAGAGCAAGTAAAGGCTGGCCTAACTGTTTTCTTTACTACGCATATTATGGAAGAAGCAGAATATCTTTGCGACGAAATTGCTATTATCGACAAAGGCAAAATACTTGCCTTTGACACTCCAGCTGGATTAAAACAAAAGTATGGAGGGAGTAAGGCTATTGAGATTAAGTTGAAAGATACTTCAGCCGAATCAGTTTTACATTTAGTAAATAGAGTTGCTAATAATTCAGATATTAACATTTTAGAAACAAACACTTTCAGCATAGGTTCTGTTAATGCGCAAGAAATGGTGGTTAAAATATTTGAATTACTTTCAGAGAATGGCGTTCAAATTGAAAGTATTAGTATATCTCCGCCGTCTCTAGAAGAGGTATTCCTAACTATAGTAAATCACGAAAAATAGCTATATAGTGTTTTTCTATTAAGCTTTAGATTTTCATTCTAATCAATGACAAGGTGGCCATCAGAAATGCTCCTGCTGAAAGAGCTGCCATTACAACAACCTCAATTGTAGTAAGCATACTAATCTGTGAAAAGATACCTGCTCTTGTAATATCTACTATATATGTCAATGGATTGAGGTAGAATGCCGTACGTAATGGTTCAGGCACTCCATCTGATGGATAAAATGCTGAACTAGCAAACGCAAAGAAAAGAAATATTCCATTAATAATCACATTGAATCCTTCACTACTTTTAAGCTTAGTTGAGATGATAATAGTAATTGAACCGAAAAATATTGCTCCGGAAAGTAGTGCGAATATTGTATAAGGCATAGTCAAGAGAGTAGGATTTGCATTTCCGAGCATAGTTGGAATACCGGCTGCCACGATGAGTGAGGCACTAGCAAGCCCCATTAGCATAATGGTGACAAGATTACTAATGATATATTGCATCCGCGTGAACGGCATAACCAATATTTGTTGAAACATTCCGTTTCGTTTATCGTTCCAAATAATGCTCCCAGCTACTGTGCTGCTATTCATAACGTTAAAACCGATCATGCCCGCTGCTAAATATGAAGGATATGTGATCAGGGCATTGCCGAATCTAATAGGCTGCTCTCCTAGTAATGCAGAATATGAATAACCCGCTACAAATATGTAGATAATAGGAAATACTACTTGCCATATTAAAAACACTTTATCGATTGAAGCGATAAGATTCCGATATACCAATGAAAAAATTGCAGTTATCAATAAATACATGTTTGATAGTTTGTCGTATTTTAATCTAAAAAACTTTCGTAAATGCTAAGATATACACAGATATGCAGATCTCCCGATGTGACGACAAGGTATCAATAAAATTAGTAAAAGTCTGTAGACTTTAAACTTTGATTAGTCACGCACTCAATTTGGAAGATCTCGACCAGATGAGCGGTGCTATAGTACAGAACTATTATATATCAATAAATTACATACTTTAAGCTTATTACTCATTTTGAACGTTAACTTATACATATATATTCAAATAATTCTAAATTGAAACACAACAAGATATAAGCTGTGCCAACAGCTAATGAAATCAAGAAGCAGCTAGAACAAAATTGGATTCAGTTCCTTAACGCAAATTCTGCCAAATTATCGTTGAAAACATTTGCTGGCGCGACACCACCTTCAGTTTTTGTTGGACGATATGGCTACCCTAAAGTAAAGGTCGGACCAATGGTACCGCCATTCCATGGTGATACTACAATATTAGATAGGCCAGAGATATGGCTTGGTAAAAGTATTGAAGAAATTGTTAACTATCGCATGTCGCTTGTTAGAGGAGTATCTGATATCGATATCCATACGACATCTGGAAAGTACATAGAATCTTTACAGGAATTGGCAATAGCTTTAAAATCAGTTGAAAGTGAAGCAACATTCGAAAAAATACCTATCGCAGAAATAGAGCATGAAAATGATATAGGTCTTGATACTGAATCTGCTCCATTTGGCCCAGTTGCACCTTTAAAGACTTTCAAAACTTCCTCTTTCCTTTCAGTAGATCAAAGATTGGAAAATGCTTATTATGATAAGGATTTGCGTGCATCTGAAGCGGTAGTGGAGCTTTACAAAAAAGGACTTGAAATTAGCAGGATTCATCGTGTTCTTAGTTTAGGAATGTTAGGATTACAAAAAAGAAGAAGGCTGGTGCCCACTAGATGGAGCATCTCAGCTACGGATGACATTATTTCTGCCTCTTTGATAAAAGACATAGATATCTATCCAACAATAGATTTCTTTGAACTTTACAAATATTTTCATTTGGGTAATTATTACAGTATTATATTAATTCCTGATGATGTATGGAGCTTCGAAATGCAAGAAGCATGGTTTGACAACAATGGAAATTTGGGAAGAGGAGTAGATTTTGAAAATGCCAAAGGTTTGGATCATTATCCTTCCATAGCAGGAGCATATTTTGCTGCCAGATTAGGCGTAGCCGAACACTTGTCAAGAGTAGAACGAAAAGCAGCGGCATTAGTTCTAAGAGAAATTCATCCAGAATATGTTATGCCAGTAGGAGTATGGCAGATAAGAGAAGGAATCAGAGAAGCGTTTAAGGGTCAAAAAAAACATTTTGAGAGTTTCGAAAAAGCACTATCCTTTGCATGTATGGATTTATCGGTACATAAAAATGAATGGATCAGAAATAGTAAAATCTACAGAAATAGGAAAGAACAAATGAGAATAACGGCATTCTTTAGTAATAATGATGAGAATAATGATAATGCTAATTAGATATGATTCACCTTGGCTAACAACGAAAATTACGGAATTGTAGAATTGGTCTGAATATTTTACAAACATTGTTAATAATATATAAGGAGTAATATATCAGAATGGAAGAAATATTATCGCATGATTCTACAAACTAGAATATGCTCCACCTATTTCTTGACCTTTCTCTTCTTCTTGATTTATATCTACTCCCTTATTTATCAAAGCTACTAGATTATTGTCCTTGGTCTCGGAAACATAAACTACATAAATTGAGGCTAATTCTTTACCTTCATATTTTCTTATGACTCTTCCTATTCTCTGGATCACTTGATTCGTAATCGAAGTACTTGCTAAAATAATTTCTATTCTAACTTATGGTATATTATATCCTTTTCTCACGTATGAAGTGACAGTAAAGGATAGAAGCGTATAGAAATAATGAGAGATTTCTAGAATATATAGATAGCTATAGATATAGAATTAAAAATACATGACAGAGTATTTGAGATGTATACAATAATCCAATTAAAGATGAATACTTCTTGTCATCTGAATTATTGATTGTTTATGACTTTAATATTCATCAGCAGTAGAGAAGCTGCTTATTAATCAAATAATGGCTGCAATACAATCAAGATATAAAAGATTAAGAGAACATTAAATGGTAGAGTGTCGTCACAAAGAGACTTCCTATTAGGGTGTTCGGGATGGAGTTATGCTGATACGCCTGACAAAGGCGGATGGACAGAAGTATTCTATCCTGACGCGAATACTAAAAAGCTACGGTATTACTCCCAATTCTTCGATACTGTAGAGATGGACTCGACCTTCTATCACAAATTCTATTCCAATATGACAAAGGGAACGTTTATTGGAATGATCAGAGCAACTCCAGATAAGTTTCAATTTTCAGTTAAAGTACCTGAAATGATTACACATGAAAAAAGATTAGATATAAGAAGAGGAGCTATCACAGATTTTGAAGAATTTCTTGACAAAATATCACCATTAAAGACAGCAAAGAAATTGGGTGCCATATTGATTCAACTTCCTCCAAGTTTTAATGTTAATGATTTCAAAAATATAGAAGCATTTCTTGATCGATTGCCAAATAGTAATAATTATGACTATGCTGTTGAATTCAGACATCCATCATGGAAAACTGAAGGACCTTGGGAAATGCTAAAACATTATAATATTGCAAGAGTCATTACAGATTCACCACCAATAGAGAATCTTCGTTTTCTGTCAGACGTCATTATTACAGCAAACCATTCTTTTATAAGATTTCATGGAAGAAACACTAAAGGACATTATTGGTATAATTATTTGTATACAAAAGAAGAACTAAAACCTTGGGTTGAAAAAGTCTCAAAAATAAGAAAAGAAACTAAGGTCCTCCGTGCATATTTTAATAACCATTGGGGCGGAAAGGCTGTTGTCAACGCATTGCAATTTAAAGAAATGATTTCTAATACTCCGTTGCCAGAGAATGAAAGAAAAATATTAGAACATGCAGAGACATACCTGCAGACCAACATAGGATTATGAGAAAACCGAAAGTCTAGTCTATTTTAGTTTATGATCGAGTAATATATAGTAGCCGATATGGTAACTACAACTACTGCGAATGGGAACATTCAGCCATTCTATTTTTCTATCTTATCTTTTCCTCTCTCTTTTATTTCACCATCCCTAGTACTCCTATTAGTAATATCGCCCGCCTTACCCAGCCCTCTTCTTCTCATAGTAAGAATCTGTGCCAAGATCTATTACAATGTCTCTATCTCGGTCCAGAGCTAATCTGTCACAGCTCTCTCATTTGACTTGTGCATTTCCACTTTCTTCTTTTTGATTCCACTACGGATCATGTCATCAAGTGTTGCGATGGGGAGAGCTTCATTCCATATGAGTATGGCGGTACGAAAATATATCAACAACCAGAAAGATGGCTAACCATAATTTATCTTCCAAAGAAGGTTCCATACTTAAACCCAAATGAAAGAAATTTAAACAAAAGAATAACGTCATATGTATGTGCTAATAGATTCTACCAAGATATAGAGGATCAGAAAGTTGCAATATCTGAATATCTGAATAAGCGATTTGGAAGGTGGGAATAATAGTGGTAAATTCTATGACATTTGACTTATCATCAGCCATAATAGATAAATGAAAATATGATTTTGTTCTAACATAATCGATGTTGAATTCGCCTTAAATAAAAGCTAAACAGAGAATTTACTTAGGCTCTGAAAGATTATATTGACACAAGACCGTTTCATTAATTGTCTACAGCCTGTATACAGTTGTAGGAAACGAGAATAGCAAAATAAGTTAAAGCAGATAATTATAGATACAATATAGGTATAGTTATAAGGTCTACTGGATATAATAAATATATATAAATGGTTGTTAGAGGATTAATCTGCATTCACTCCTACAGAGGATAATTTTAAAATATCTTCAATTCTAAACTTGCCAACACATTCATGAAATAAATCTGTTAGTTGTAGTATATGATAACTTAAAGTCGAGAAAGAATCGAGATAGAAGCTTGCTGCTCTTTGGATAAGGCCCCTTTGATAAACCTGACTGTCGCTTCTACCTCTTCAGGTGAGTAAAAAACATCTATGGGATCTTATTCGTGTTCAATCTCTACTTCTAGTTGCTGTTTTTTTGATTCTACAGGCATTATTCTCGATCGGTGATGTCGTTTGTGATGATATTGTTGCTTAAGATAGTCTATTATGTTTTATAATGTGTAAGGGAATGTTGTCTTCTGTCTTTGTTTTCTCGCCTCTAAGGCTAGCGACTGCTGTTGTATCCATTCATTGGCTCGCTTTGATTGTAGCAAACTTAGTTAGGGAATGAACAGTCGGTCTTGAGATGATTCGATGATCATAATAGAACTTCGCCAATCCTTCTAAATACAGGTATTCTTCATGTGCTAACTTGAATCTAACCTCGTGAGTGACTTTTCATAATTTGTCTATGGTTGTGTACTATAATAATATTCTATATATATCTTATGTCTATTTCATTTATTGCTCTACTTTTTACTCCTAATGGAATAGGTGGAAAGAGATGGGGGAAATAACGGCAACGAGTGGAAAATCATAGTGGAAGTTGGGTACAAGAGTGGAAAAAGGCGGTGGAACAGGCGTCTGATTTTCTTATTACATAAGCTTTCTGCAATCCTTAAGTCTAAATGTTTGTAGTAGGATGTTTACTGATTCCTGAAGCGTAATGATTATTGATGTATATTTACTCTTATTTCTAAAGATCTTAATTACTAATCTCACCAAGGAAAATACTTTCATTTTTACGGATCAATGGGACTATCTTTTTCATTATAATTTGGTGAAAATTGTCCGTCTGAACATCAAATGTAAATATAATTACATATAAAAGATGATTGTCTTTGTCAGTAAGCGGAATAGTTGCTCGAAGCAGTTTATCATAATGAGAGCAAGTATAATCAATTTTACCTAAAAGTGGCTGCCATCTAATCCTTGTATATTGACGGGTTGCAGCAGTGATTGCATATTGTTTTGTTTCTTCTTCGTTCAACAAAGGCTTCAAACCTTTCCGTTCTGATGTGGCTAATAAGCTTCCGTGTCCATCGGCTACACCGATAAACCTAATTGATGAATCGACTTCGATCACTAGGTCACAAAATTCCTGGAAGAATTGTTCCATTCCTGAGTACTTTGAATTAAAACCATGTTATTATATTTTAGTTCAGTTGGAGTCAATCTAACACAATAGCTGCGAACGACAATGAATAGTGTAGCGAAAATCATTTATTTTTATAGATTATCAGTTTATTATTTGCTTTTAAACCACCAATAGTAAGTATATCGCACTCTTTCAAGTATAAATATTCAATTATATCTGTAAGAATAGTTACTTTACAACTGTTATCTACCTGGCCTAAGTTTGACCTTTGGCTCATATTGCAATTTCATTTAGAGTATTAATATATATAGTCTGTCGGAAATAATCCAAACCATAAATATATTATATCCATATCGTGACCATATGGATATTAGCTATTTAGAACTTTAATATTAAAGATAAAATCTATGGTTCATTATGATGGTAATATAATTGCTGTCGATTCTACATCATTGAAAGTATACTCTTGTTTCATAAAGAAAAGAAATGTTCAGATTTGGATGCTCAAGTTGGTTATTTTTCCACAACAGGTTGGGTTTTTGATTATAAGGTTCATTCTGGTCTGTAATGCTGAACCCTTTCCATATTGAAATGTGACTTGTTTCTTTTTATAATTCTTGAAGATAATGCTTGATGCATTTCTAAATGAATCAAAGAAGACCTAGAAGGTACAAGCATAAGTACAGTCCATAAGCGATATCTTCAAATGATGTCCTATTTCTTGTTTTAGATAACAAGAGAAAGAAAGAATACGATGTCTTTAGCTATAGACTTTTCCTTAAGTTAACAGATCCTGGATAAAGGATCTTTTGGATAAATACGATGCAGTAATTTTTGCTAGAAAATTCTGGAAAGGAGTAGCTTATAATTTGAGCTAGTTTGCGTTTGTTAACAACCTCTAGTAAACAACATTGGTATATATCGTTCCCATAATAGCATAATAAAGACAAGAACAAATCTTTATTATATCTTTATTATTCATAATACCAATTTAAGAATAACGTTTAACTGTAATGTTCGCCTAAGATGTTTATGTCTGCAGGATTTAATGAAGAGGATAATATTAAAAACAACTCTACATACGATAACAACACAACAAAAAGAATAATCAATAAAACTTTCGATGATGCAAAGAAGAATGTTAGGAATGCAGTAGATGAAACACATAGAGGGCTGCCTAGATATATGCAGATAGTTACCGATAATCAAGAACAGGCTGTCCTTGCAGCTAGAGATTCGGTAGAAAATTACCTAGAATCACAAAGAAAGATAAGCAATTCGTTCCAAACTGCATGGAGTTCATTTTTTGATAATTATTTCTGGATGTCACCGAAAAGGATTACAGAAACATATGCAAGATTGGTAAGCGGCTTGTCAGATATCACAATAGCGACCATTCGCATGGGAAATAATATGATGTTTACAAATACTGAAACAACAAAAATGTTTATGCAATATACAAGGGAAAATACAAGTGAGATGTCGAGAGTATCTGTGAATGCTGCAAAAATGTTGGAAGAATCAACAACGAACCGGCCACAATAAACAATGCAATTTTTTGATATTATTCTTTTGTCGCATAATCTCTCACGGTTAATAAAAGGCGTTGAAGATAAATAATAGTATTTAGGAAGTAAAAGGAAAGTCACATATACATAATGGAATATTTCTATGCCTATCCAATATTCTATGCCGTCAGAAACTTGCTAGGATTAAGTATATGAACAATATTATACAACAGGTTTAAAGAATTTAATAAAATTTGCAATATTGCAAAGACAAAGAATAATGATCCTCATACATGGTTGTAATATAGACCAATAAAAAAGGACAGCAACGTTCTGAATCTGTCACATATCTACTGCAATAAATGCAAAAGTTGATCAATGTAAAGAGCGGTTAAATTAAGTAGATGCGTCGATATACTAACAGAGTTTAGATGTTCCGCATCTTGTTGAAGAAATTCTTTATTGAACTATGAATATATCCTTTATTTATCTAGTTATTTAATATTTAAAAAACATAAATGAACATTAGATATTAATAAATAACAAGATGTATTATTTAGAAGATAATTTCTCCCCCGCTTCCCGGAACTGACTCTTTTTCTAACGTCGCTTAAAAGTAAAACATAATTTCTCGTTAGAATAAAGTTATTTTAATGTCAATAGATGTCACCATCAAATCAATAAATTATATTCACCGGTTTTGCTGCTATTCATCGTAAAAAGGTATATTAGAGAATAAGTAAATTCATAAATACCTTACTTGAGTGATTGGCTCATCCTCTTCTCATATGCTTCAATTATCTTTTTGAGTGCTTCATCTTCTTCCCTTACTGCAGCTAAGAATTCCTCTAAATATCCATATGATCTTACGGTTTTGACCATTTCAAGAAAATTTTTGTTATAAGCTCTTTCTAGTTTATTGACTCTAGAAATCAGCGATCTATCGAATGCAGTTCTAATTAAATTTTGTTGAATTATTAATCGATTGTAACGACTGGCAGCAAAGTAACGTCTAAATACATTTAATCTTTCCTTATCGCCTATTTTTTTAAGTTCTTCCTGTTTTGGGAACACAAAGTCTACCACATAATAATAAATTAGTACTATATAATAAAGTGATAAATATAAAAAATAGGTGGATAGTTATTTATGCTATATATTTTTATATATTTGAATAATAAATTTCTACAACAGAAGAGCGGTTTAGAATAGTCAAGTAACATTTGATTCAATTGATCCGCACTTTTTGTTAATAATAAAATACTTTACAGTTTTGGTATTCCGATCCTCAAATTAATGTTAAGAGTAAAGAAATTGCCATATTATTATTATTATTGTTATAGTAGTGAGAATGTAACTTACATACATAGAATCTGCTTTTGTTCTTGATTAATGAAACATACATAATCCTTTCACTTAGATTAGCGATCAATAATAACTTATAATATCCAAGAAAGAAATCTAAGTAGAGCTTTGATTTACCAATATATAATAACGATTTATTTTTATTAACAAATTCATTGATATTATATTTAGGTGATGTAATTTTTTTTAAATTTTATTTTACCATTTTTATTCCATATTGCAGATCTTCTAACAATTTCAAAGACTAAGTCTAAAGACCTCTGTTAATAAGATATAGTGATATAATGTCATATTGTTGAGAGCTGCAAATACTATATATGATTCTAAAACCTTATACTAAGACCAATAATTATCTTAAATTGGTTATGTTAAATAATTAGTCTATATTGTGTATTGGTATAACATAAGTTAATAGTAAAAAATTTATGTTGACAATATTTTATTAATTTATAAGATATATATTGTTCCTCATAAAAAGAACTACTAATAAAAATATGGACATTAAAAACAAGAAAAGAATATGCAATGTAATACTTCACTATTATTCTCACCATCTTTGAAAGGAAATAAGGCATTAACATTCAAAACTTAAGCCTTAGTTGCATGAAAAATTAAAGTTTTTGGTTGGCCTCCTTTTCTTAGGTACGATTATTTGGTAGTAATTTGAATAGCGAATGCTATTATAGAATGATGTAGAAGAGCAAATTCTGATGCAATTAACTTTTGGCCAACTGCCAAAATGATTTTGAAATAATAATAGGTTTTTTGGCAAAGTGATTGACAGGGATAAATATTACTGCTAAATCTTTATCTTTGCTTAGGCTTTGGTAGATCCATTCTTAATCTTATCAAATAACTCTCTACGAACTGCATGTAGTATTTTTTAATCATCTAACATATTAACATATCAAAATTCTTGTTTACCTGTTATATGTATTTTAACTGACAGAGAATAAAAATAAAGCATAAAATCGTTAGACCATTTTCTGAAAATTTGCGATAACCTTCGGATTTTCTACTTTATCTCTTTTTGTAGTCAGAGTTCTTCTATTGGTATGCTAAGTGTTAATTACATGTTTGTCCATATTAAATACGATGATGAGTGATGGCTACAGCTTCAACTTCCAAACGTCCTCCTCCTAAGGAATATCGATGTAGTTTCTGTGGTAGAGTTTTTGATAGTGTTGAAACATTAAATTCTCATAAGAAAATGGATCATAGTCAGGAAAGTCAACGACCTGCAGGAGTAGGCTAAATAGAATGTTATTATCAAGTTAGTTATAAGAAATATATTATTTCTTAAGATATATGAGAATCAAATAGAAAGGCATATAGGGTTCGGATTCTAAAATGAAAATGGTCTTCATATTGAGTGAGGATTTTGTTAAGGTTGCCGATACAAAGGATATTCAGCCGTCGCATATGAAAGAAGTTCAAGTTGATGGTGAAAATATCTGTGTAGTAAATATAGAGGGAAAATACTACGCTATTGGCAGTATTTGCACGCATGAAGGTGGTCCTCTAGCTGATGGCACTCTTGAGGGCTATGAAGTTGAATGTCCCTGGCATGGATCCAAATTTGATGTAAGAACAGGAGAGGTGAGAAACCCTCCTGCAAGTGAACCAGAACCAGCCTATGAGGTAAAAGTAGATGGCAATAACATACTAATTAAGAAGGGAGAAAGTAAAAATAAATCCTCTTCCCAGTTCGAAGTCATACTGGTAGAAAAAGATAAAGTTGAAGATACTGATGTAACGTCATTTAAGTTTAGTAAGCCAAATAATCATAAAGGAGAAGAAGAAGACAAATCACCATTAGATCATACTGCAGGGCAATTCGCTTTTTTTGACATAGGAGGAGTCTATAATGATCCTAAAGGACCGATCAGACATTTTACTATTTCATCTTCTCCAACTGAGAATTTTATAATGTTCAGCACTCGAATCAGAGATACACCATACAAAAGGAGACTTTCAACTTTAGAGAAAGGTACAAAAGTTAAGGTACGAGGTCCTGAAGGACAGTTTGTATTACATCAAGATTATTCAAAGCCTGCTGTATTTCTTTCTGGTGGCATAGGTGTTACTCCATTTAGAACTATGATAAAGTATGCTACAGATAAGAGGCTGCCAGTAAAAATAGTAATGTTTGATTCCAACAGGAACCGTAGCAACATCTTATTCAAAAAGGAGTTTGATGACTGGTCGAATCTTAATAAAAATCTCAAGATTATCTATACTATTAGTGAAGATGGTGAAGAAGAACGACATGAACAATCTTCATCTACTACGAATGATTGGAATGGAGAATATGGGAGAATAAACAAAGCAATGATTTTGAAGTACGTAGATACTAACGAATTGAATAATTCTATATTCTATATTTGTGGTCCTCCTAGCATGCTAAAAGCTATGCAAGCTTTGCTCGAAGACGATTTAGAAATTCCAAAGGAAAGAATCAAAGTTGAGGAGTTTACAGGTTACTAATAAAGAGTAATGTTGAACGAATCCAATTTGAAACTGCTATTGTAATGATACATTTCTTTTGAGAGAATTTTGAGTGAAACTCCATTAAAAATTTATCATATGAGCATTGACTTAAGGAGGTTATCTAAAAAGAGCTTATTAGATGTGTACAACGCAGCAGTAGCACCAATGCTGTCACACTAGAACCGATTTCAATATTATCAAAGGTGCGGTTGTCGTAATTCCAGATCAGTCTGCAAAAAGGTTTTCTTTTATTTGTGTGTTAATTTGAATTACTTTATATTGACAACTTTTTTAACTGTCCAACGACTTAAAGGAGTTTGCGACCCTGTGCTACTACTAGAAGCTATAACTGTCCTAGATTACAACCTTGTTCCACCCTCGATTATAAATGGGAAACTGAATACCAGTGAAGGTGGGTCTTTTTAGGCAACGTTTATACGCTTATAAGCAGTTTTTTGTGATCTTCATTTTTTGGCTCGTTTATATGGAAATTCTTGATTGTATGAAAGAGCTGGATAATATAGTCTTTTTAAGTTAGCTGATTTTATACTTGTATTGGTTATACCTGTTTTCACTCCTTCCCAAGCTGGATAGATAGTTGATATCATTATTTGTTTATCTATAATCTATTAAAAAAAATAATAATTTATTCCTAATACCAACCAAACCTTATTTTGAACTTGATATATAAAAACAAAATATACTTTATGATTAAATAAATTCTGTTTTTTGTTATCCTTCTAATTCGTATAAGTCTATACTTTATAAACGACAATAGTATTTTCGTCACTCACCGCTATTATTTAGTAAGCTATTAACCATTCCACTATCAATACTTTTTGAAAACTGATTATTACACTTTTTAACCATCGTTAAATGGAGAAAATATCTTTCATCACACTTCATTGAATTACTGCCAAACACGTTATAAAAATCGTTGATAAGTATTAGTAGTATAAATATCTCCATAGATGCATATACGTATTTTTTCATACAACAGCAACTTTACCTACCTACCTTGTTTCTTTTCTTATATCAACAAAATTGATAGATCCATAATTTTCTCTCGTTGTCCTATTGACAGACATGTTATAGTTGTATATTTTTTTTGAATATTCCTCTAACACGGGCATCATGTCATACATCGATTTGCTTACATAGAATCCAGGACAATCTCCGGTTAGTTGAAACGTGGCATGTACTATAGCTCTTCCTTTGTCTGATTCTAACCAGGAAGCAAATGGATACAGCCAGCAAACTCCAGGTTTTTCTGGATGGATTCTGCAGTCTCCGTTCTTATTCAAGAATCTACATGTGATGGGAGTACCATCTTCTTCTTCTTTCTCGTCAGATTTTCTCTTAAGCGAGAGCATAGTAATGGTAGTAATAACATTGCCAAATGGCTCTTGTTCTTGCCAGCTAGATATTCTTGTTTCATGTCTAACAAATTCTGCTTTTGAGTCATATCCTATCTTTTTGGCAATAATTCTAATATCGTCTTTTGTCAACGGAAGTCTTCCTTGTCGTTCGCAACAATTATGACAATCTGGCCATAAACATTTCCATAAAACGTACAGATTATCTTTGGTAAGGGTGGGAATATGAAATAAAACGCCATTGACATTTACTATTGTGTCGGCTACATCATCCCTTCTTCCGATGTGGAGATCATATACTTCAGAATCTATATTCCACTTTTTGGATATCAAGTCCAGAGAGTTTTTGACCGATACTGCTGACTTTGAAGTTGATGATGACGACATGCTATATAATTTATCAGATCCAGTCTTTAAATATGTCTGTTCTTGTCTTGTAATGAAGATTTAGTTTATAGAACATAAAAACATGGATACCACCGTTTAAAAGAAATAAAGATAATTAAGATATAAAAAATAAAGAATAAAATCAAATAGTAACCCTTGTATGATATCTTAAAGAAGGAAAAGACACAATAGTACCGTATATTATAATTTTATTTATTAAAGCCACAGATTAAGCTGCATTTTAGAATGCAGAAGAGACCAATTTAAGTTACTTTTATTTTCATTACTAAAATAATAATAATAACATTACTAGAAGTAGCAGTAGTTAGATACTATAAATTTCTGTACGGCTATTTTTCAACTCAGCATTGATTGAATCTAAACAATGCTCTTAGGTTGATCTTAAAAAGTGAACCAATTAAGTTTAATATTCTATTTCTTGGAGTCTTTTGCCTTTTGTCATCGGAATTATTTTGAATCTTCCACCTTTAAAATCTCTTTTCAATTCATTTCCTTTAAAGACTCTATCTAAGAATATTGTTAAAGCGGCTATTTCTGAATGTGGTTGATTTCCAATAGCAATATTGTAATCCGCAAGTCCATATATTTCTCTTGGAGCTTTTTCTGCACCAATAATGACTAAGACATTTTCTTCTTTCTGTATATTGTCTAATACATAACCATCATCTATATTGATACCATACATTGTCAGATGAATTACTTTTCCTCCGTCTTTCTTCCAGTTCTTGATCACTTTTTTCCAATCTTCAATTATCTCAATTTCAAATTCCGATTCTCCTCCCCATCTTTTATTTACATCTTTTACTGTTTCTAGTATAGAATCATCTACCTGTGTCATGAATATTTTGTTGCTACCAAATGCCCTTGAAACGAGAGCTGCATGGGTAGTTATCCGATCGTCTCGTACTAATCTGTGTCCTATTCTAAGAACTGTTATTTTTAATATTATAATTACCGACCTCCATCAATAAAGCAACTCTTCTGTTTTTATCTTATCAACCTTAGGAACGACAAGTAATGACATAAAGTCGTTTGACTGTTCTATGTTAAAACCTGTCTTTAGCGCAATTAACAAAATCTGCTGTTGTGGTAAAGATAGCATCCCAATATGAACCAACGTATAAACTTCATGATAGAAATTTTTCATATATGTCCTCTTGAACAAGTAAAGAACTTTAAAGCTTCTAATTAATAATATATGTATGGAACTGTCTAATTTCTTCTTAATCTCTTCTATAGACTGGCTAATGTCAACTACAAGCAAAACAAGATCAGAATAAGTTATATCCTGAAGTGTTGATTTAAATGCATCGATCATATAAGCTGGAAGCTTGCTGATAAATCCGACAGTATCTGAAATTAACAGCTTCTTATCATTTTTCAAATTAATTGCTCGAGTAAAGGTAGATAGAGTAGTAAATACCTCTTTTCCTTCCATTTTTGATTCTCCTGTTAAAGTATTGAATAGAGTCGTCTTTCCTGCAGAAGTATAGCCAGCAATAGAAATGGTAGGCAAACCTGCTCTTGATCGTTGAATCCGAAAAAGTTCTCTTCTCTTCTCTTCTCTTTCCAACTTCTTCTTCAAGATAGCGGATCGTTTCTTGATATCTAGAAAATAGACATCAGCATCATATTTTCCCATACCAAAAAATCCTGGCTGTTCTCCTGCTCTTGCGAGTCTAACTTTTTCTCGAGCTCTAACCATGTCATATCGTAACTGTGCAAGTTTAATCTGAATTCTTGATTCCGCAGTGCTTGCTCTTAATTCAAAGATATCTAGAATTAAGCGCTCTCTATCTAGTATGTCTATTTTACAGACTTTTGCTAAATTATATTGTTGACTTGGCTTTAGCACCTCATCAAAAATAATTACTCCTGGTTTTAATTGCTCAACTAATTCCTTTACTTCTTCTGCTTTCCCACTACCGATTCCATATTTTGACTGTGTAAGATTACGCTGGTTTACTATTTTAATAATAGAATATCCAGCTGCGTCTGCTAGAGAAATAGCTTCTTTTGTTACCTCCTCTAAAGGATAGGTAGCTAAGAAGCAAGTCTTTGAATTAAATTCTGTATTATTATTATTATTATCAGATTATTATTCTATCTCTTCTATGCTGACATGCAATTTAATTTCCAGAAACTTTTCCAGTTTTTTTGCCAATATTTCATCTGGTTTCAATGTACCTGTTTCAAATTTTCGGAGTAATGTTGCCTTTTCATTCATCTTTAATCCCAGTTGTTCATGTGTCAAACCTTTTTTCATACGTGCCTCTCGAATTATTTTAGCAAATTCAGGATTAAGTATTACGTCATCTGTCATTGAAATTTTTCTAAGAGGATTAATCACTTTCTTAGGTGCAGAAGTACCGATAGATCTCTGTTTGGCAGTTTGTGCAGGTACATATGGTTTGCCACGTTTTGAACATGACATGCATACATTGAAAACCGTGCCGTCTATCAAGACTGTTTTTTTGCCGTCAATAACTTGACGTCCACATAATTCGCAAAACGATGACATTGTGATTATATTTGATTAATGTAAATTTAGTCTTTTCTTAAAGTTTGCTCTACAGTCATATTAAGAACTATTTCTGCAATATCGCTAGCATATTCAGCTACTCGACGTATGCTTTCTGTGATCATTTTAATTCTATACATTTCATTAACATCTTTGGCTTTATCTGATGTATCTAAGATAGCCTTTTCTAGAGCTTCAATTTTACGGGCCTTTTCTATGGCTCTATCAGCAGAATTGTAATCCCGCTTGAACATTGATAGGCATGCTTCATCCAACACTTCAAGTGCAAAATTGCTCATGTGAGCAATATTTTCGACCGTGTCTTTATTCAAAGGCTGTCTCATCTCAATAATATCTTTAGCTATTATTGTTGCATGGTCAGCAACTCTTTCAGTTGACTTGGTAATTAATCTATAGCCAAGACAGTTACGTGAATCATCCAATCCAATTTCTTTTAATAGATGTTCATTCTTTATTGCAATATTTAACTGCCTAACTATATAAAAGCTAAAACGATCTACGTCATCATCAGATTTTACTATTTCCTTTGCCAATTCAAGATTGTTCTCTCGCAACGATAGAACAGCATCTCGATGCATGGATTTTGAAATTAACAACATTCTTTTAAATGCAGCATCTACCGATAACTCGAGTAAATTAATCAGGACTTGCAACGTTATGCCGCCTGCAGAATCTGCAATAATCTCTGTTCCCATCAAAACTCGTTTTACAACATCCTTCATTACCTCTCGTTGTTCGCTGGTTAATCTTCCCAAGTCTTTGGGAATGACGTTTATAAGATTAAATCCTAAGAAATATAGCGAAATTAATTTACGTGCAAGAAAGTACGGATCATTATTCTTTGAAACCTCTAAGGTCGCTTCTTTTTGTTCCTTTGAAAAATGCTTTGATGCAGGTGTGAGTTGTAGAAGCGAATTTCCTTCTCTACGAATTAAGACGTGATCACCTTGCTTTAGTCCCAGATCTTGAACCCATTTTTTAGGAAGAGATACTATGTATGAAGAGCCCCCTGTATATTGTATTTTTCTGGTCTCCTCGTTTTGATCGCTTATATTGCTATCATAAGATTTCTGCATATATACAATAAAAAACATTTATTCTATATATATTTTCACTTTCACTATATAGACATATGAAAAGTAAATGTATACGTATATACATTTTTCATGATATTTGAAGCCTTTATCACTGAACTGGACAAATAAGATATATTGTCATGTTGACGCTATCTTCGGGGACGGAGTGAGTACTGCACTTGAAGGAGAAGATCTCCAATATGAATTTTCCAAAAAAACAGGCAGAATCAAAAATTTCAGCCTCAATAACAAGTTGGTAGCTACCTTTCGCACCGATGGAGGACTCGCATTAACAATATATGGAGCAAAAAAATTGTTAAAAAGTAAACAATTCAGAGAAAATTGTGTCATACCAACTCCTGAGGCAATCCTATTTGTTAGTGAAGGTAGATCACTATTTTGTAGGCATGTTGAGTGGTGTGGTTCGTACATTAATGTGGGTTCAGACGTTGCAATTATAAATAAAGATAACATTGTTATAGCGACAGGGAGAGCACAATTCGGATGCAGCATAATGAAAAAATATCATAATGGCGTTGCTATTAAGGTTAGAGAAGGAATAAAAAGCCGCTTGAATGAGTAATAATGACATGATGCGTGGTGGCAACCGTGAAATGAGACGTATGTTAGACAAGATGGGACTAGAAATGAAAGACCTAGGCAGTATTGAAGAGGTAATTATCAAAACAGAGACCAAAGAGCTTTATCTGATGAATCCTCAAGTGTTAGAAATGAAAGGAAAAGACAGTACCATCTTTCAAGTGGTTGCTACTGATATAGAAGAAAAGCAAAGAGACATTCCCGCAATTAAGGAAGAAGATATCATTCTCGTTATGCAACAAGCAAATGTTTCAAAAGAAAAGGCTATCCGTGCATTAACTGAGTCAAAAGGAGATATGGCTCAGGCGATTTTGAGTCTTACAACATAAGAGAAGACCCAAAGTCATTTAAGTTTAATAGTATAGCATATTACTAAAAAAGATACGAATACTAATAACTAAAATGTCCTATTTTGTAGAATTGAAAAATTCGTGGTTATAGCCCTCGTTTAGGTCTATACGTCAATTTTATTATTTATTGTGCCTTTTCTATTATAAAATCCTGTTCTTAATTTATTAATGAGGTAAAGGGTTTAATAGCCGTACTCTTGCATTCCCAATGATTTGGGACAAAAGACGTCATCAGTTGAAGGTATTATAAATGCACTAGCAGAACTTGAAAAAGATATCGATAATGTTAACTCCAAAGCAGTAGAAATGGAAAAGCGTCTTATGGTTTATTCAGATGAGGAAATTGAAAAGTTAAATCAGCAAATTATTGCTCTAGCTGGCAATGAAGCGAAAAAAATAGTTGATGCTGCGAAGGCAGAAGCAGATAGAGAAGCCTCATTAATTGTAGAAGAAGGGGAAAGAGAAATTGCAAGAATAAAAAAAAATATTGACTCTTCATTTAACAAAGCAGTAGACACCGTAGTCAAAATGGTTCTGACTGTAAACGATTCACGTCACGATGATAATAAAAATAAAAAAAATAATAATAATAATATTATAGAACCTGAAAAAACAGAGAATATTCCAAAAGGGTCGACTAAGGTTGCAAATAGAGCAAATAAATCTCCTTCAGACAAAATATCTAATGAGAGTAAGATTCCTTGAGTAGAATCAACAAGCCACAGAGGATTTTTGGCACTGTAAGAGCTTTTGCTGAAAAAGGAAAGATGCTTTCAAAAATTGAGTTAGAATCACTCACCGATTCAAGGGATCTCGATGAGCTCGTGACAAAATTAAAGAATACTGCGTATACAGAAGTTATGGCCAAGTTGCAAAAACCATTCAATGCAGAAAAAATTGAAAATCTCTTGCGGGAGGATCTGGTTGATTTTCATGCGTCCATGGCTAAGATAGTAACAAGACAGGATTTACTTAATGCTTATTATACAAAATATATAATCTGGAATCTTAAGGTAATCCTTAAAGGTAAAGCAATGGGTAGAACGTATGAAGAAATATTACCCCATGTTAACATGCGTGCGGAAGAGCTTATCGGTAGAAGAGACATAGTTGTGAAAGCACTTGTTGCAAAAGATTTAGATGAGGCTATAGCTACATTGCAACCATCAGAATTTGGGGCTGACGTTGCGGGAGCTGCCCAGGCATATAAAGAAAAAGGAGATATCCAGATCTTTGATGTCTATCTAGACCACTCTTATTATCAAGCTCTCGCTACTGCCTACACTGTAATTGGTAAACCTGCGGATGTTCATCCACTAATTGGATTAGACGTGGATTCCTATAATGCATTGAGCACACTACGTGCAAAATATTGGGGTTTATCTGAATTGCATATCAAATCTTTAAGAATTAAACCCACGTTCAGAGTACAGGAAGATATATTGGATAAAATGATTAATGCAGAAAACGTAAAGGAAGCAATTTCGATATTTTCGAGTACCGTATATAAGAGTATAGTGCCAAGTGACTCTGATGAAATTGAAATGATTTCAAAATTGGAGGCAGGTTTTGAACGCCTAATCTATAGACGAGCTGTCACTTCCTATGCAAAGATGTTTAGTTATTCTACAATGATTGCGGCAGTCAAACTCAAATCAATTGAAGTCCGAAACCTCGGAGCAATCGCTTTCGGTGTAGAACAAAAGGTTGGCTCAAAAACGATCATGCCTAGGTTACTCACTAGGGAAGAAAAATAGTGGATTGCATATCCTTTTAGAATATGATATTAAGCTTTAGCAGAGAATATGGGAAATAGTCTTTAAACTTTACAGATTGTTTGCTCTCTAAAAGTTATTAGAGATAAAGATAGGATTAGCCAAAATATGATGGCAAGAAGAAAGTTTCTTATGCAGAACTTAACCACAAGGTTTAATAACAATTTTTGTTCAAATTTGATATGATGAAACGCCCCTGAGTAGGGAGGTCGTCCAAAATAAAGTTACTGTTGCCACTGTTTATGGCCGACCATATTACAAAATTATTAATGCTTTAAAGTCAATGCAAATGCAATTTGAGTCGCTCTCTCCAGAAGAAGGAGCATTATCCAATGCTAAAATTATTATAACTACAAGAGACGAAGCAGAAATTGTTAGAAGAAAAGACGTCCTACTTGACACTGAGCTAGATGACTATCCTGTCTTTACGAAAGCAAAAATTTTGCGTAATATCATGGGCCCGTATCACGATGATCAGTTAACAATAGGAATCGATCCTGGAGTTAGAATAGGTATATCAGTCATTTTTCTTCATAATGAAATAGAAAGTATAGTAGAATCTTCACCTGAAGCAGCTATAAAACTAGTATCACATTTACTTTCTAGAATCACGTCTAATAAGAAAATTGTAAGAATCGGTAACGGTAATATTGCTATGGCTAGGCAAATCGCCCTGATATTAAAAACAAAATTCCAAGAACTAATTGAAATTGAAATTGTTGATGAACGCGGTACCTCACTACCTCCAAAAACAGAAGCCAACAGGCGGGGTGCTAGAGACATAGCGTCAGCAAGAGCAATTGCTTTTAGAAGGGGCAGACTCTTCAAACCTCCAGCTTAATCTTATATGGTCAAAACTGGGATTATTATCAAATCAAAGTTGGTTGTACTTTACTGTGTATAAACAGATTAAGAACCAGAATAATAACAAAAATCTAAAGTATAAGGAGAAATTATAGATAAGTAAGAAACAGTAAGAAGTAGTGTGGAGAAAGACTTTTCAGTTTATGGATATTTGGTTATGTTATAATGCAGAACGGTGGACACAATGCATTTACTACACGAATGATTACATCAAAAGATAAAAGAACATTCCTTATAAAATTTCTATCATATGAAAACGGGTGTTTTATTTCTGTATCTGAATCATTGGATAGGATAGGATCTATTTCAGTATCAATAAGTTCTTCTAACCAGATCAATACAGCCAAAGTTATACCAAGCAAGTTCAATCCCATGTTTATTAGTACTATTTCTGAAAGGATATCTTCAATGATAAATGGTATTTGCCTGATTTCTCTCCATAGTTTAACACAACTAGAACTGGATGACATGAAAGCAATTATGGGAGAGATTATGAATTTAATAGGAGATAACGATAATGAAAACGGCGATAGAAGGAAGCAACGAAAAGAGAGTATTTAAGAAAAACAATGATTTTCGAAGTTTTTTGAATGTGTTGGAGAAAGAAAACGATCTAATAAGAATAAACAAAACTGTGAGCACAAAGTTTGAGATTGCAGCGCTTGTAAGCAAGCTTGAAAGAAAACAAGGCAGCATTATTTGAAAATGTGGAAGATAGCAGGATATATGTAGCATCCAATGTTCTAGGAACAAGGAAAAGATTTGCCCTTGCCATTGGAGCTATTGACGAAAATTCAATCCATACTCATATTATTCAATCAATTGCAAAGGCATCTCCGCCAAGAAAAGTCTCCTCTGATGCTCCTTTCTATGAGAATTCTTCTACTGATTTGAAAGATCTGCCGGTGATTACTCACTTTGAGAAAGACGCAGGTGCCTTTATTACTTCCTCAATAGTTTTTGCTAAGGACCAAGAAAAAGATAACCAGAATTCCTCCACACATCGACTGTTGCTACTCGATAAAAAACACATGGCGATTAGAATGGTAGAAGGCAGGCATCTACACAAGTGTTATTCATTCGCAAAGGAGCATGGGGAAGATCTAAAAGTTGCAATCGTAGTTGGAGTACATCCGGCGGTTAGTATAGCTGCAGCCTATCAGGCGGCATATGGTATTGATGAAATGTTAATTGCGAATTCATTACTTCGAAATGATCTTACATTGAGTATAAGTAATTTCTCTGGACTATATGTTCCCACCCATTCTGAAATTGTTCTTGAGGGCAAAATTCTCAAGGATAGAACTGAAGAGGAATGGATGGTAGAAATGCTTAGAACTTATGATTTTAAACGTAAACAGCCTGTTTTTGAGCTCGACAGAATAAGATATAGAAATGATGCAATTTTTTACGATATATTACCAGGATATGCAGAACATCGTCTATTGATGGGATTGCCAGTTGAATCAAAGATGTTTGAGGTAATAAAGAACGTCGTTCCATCTACAAAGACAGTACATCTCACGGATGGTGGAAGCAACTGGCTTGATGCAGTAATACAGATTAAAAAACGTCTAGAAGGCGAGCCAAAAAATGCTTTGTTAGCAGCTTTTGCGGCTCATCCTTCACTGAAGATGGCGATTGTGGTAGACGACGATATCGATCCAACCAGCCCTGTTTCTGTAGAATATGCAATGTCTACCCGATGTCAGGCGGATAAAGGGTTGTTAATAATCACCAATGCTAAAGGATCAAGTCTCGACCCATCAAGTGATCAGGAAAATTTGCTAACAACGAAAGTAGGAATCGATGCTACTGCCACTCTTATCAAACCAAGAGAGAGATTTGAGATTGCAAAGATTCCTGGTGAAGAGAACATCAAACTTTCAGATTATATCTCTCACTAAGCTAGAGGATAAAATAATTGATTAGTCTACCGATTAATCTAATGACAAGGTTCTAGGTTATGATCAATTATTATTATTGTTATTATTACTATAAGAAACATCAAAAAACCCTCAATCAATTATGAGGTCCTCTAATGGCTGCTTTTTTGGCAAATTCCAATTGTCAATCACAAATTACCATTACACACCAAAATGTCAATTCTAAAAAAAAGTGATACAGTTTGTACAACAAAGCTGTGTGATCTATCGATTCCACTTTAGTTCTTTCAGCAGTGAATCAATGTCTGATTTATCTAGACCTACGCCCATTCTGGCATCTTTTCTTGCAACAATGTTATTTCCATCAAAAGCAATCACAGTGGGAACTGCGGATATTGCAAACCGATCCCACATTGGATTCTCATCTTCATTCAGTTTCAATTGAATCTTTTTATATTTCGACTTTACAGATTCGAAAACTGGTTGAAATTTCTTGCAAAAGGGACACCAATCTGCATAAAACATTGCAACAGCTTTCTCACCTGAAGACAATAATTTGTCCAACTGTTCTAACATTATATTTTCCATAGGATATCATCTTAGCATCCATTATTAATGGCTTGGTTATTGATTTTATTACTCATTGTTATGAAGAATCTGCAAAAAATTACTGAGTATATTATATCCACATAATCCTCTTTTTGACATGGACATTCATCTATATTTATAGAGTTTTTTGCAATCTTTTGTTAAATTTTGGAGTTTTATATATATTTCTGAGCTATACTTTTAAAAGCACATAATATCATTTTATCCCCTTTCAATAATATAAAATTCATGGGGTTGGAGTGATAAATTGAATTCTTAATAATTGGTTTTCTAAAAGAGCATCAGAAATTCATGAAACTACTCCAATGAGAATGAAAAAGTCTCTGATTGCAACCTTAAAATATTAATAACCACAACAGATGGAAAAGACGGGAAAGGAAAATACCTTGCTATCCTCATCAGCTTTATCTAAGTTAGCAATAATAGAAACTTGTAATACATGTAATCCTTTTATCAAAATGTCAGAAATAGGTCGTCATCGTTATCTGCTAGTGCTACTAAATCAAGAGAAAATCACTTACGTGAATTGTATTTTCGACTTCAGCCTAATTTCTCCTTACTATCGATTAATTAAACCATATAGAATTTTAATAGTAATAGTAATAGTAATATAGATAATTCAACAAAGCCTTCTAACTGTACTACTACCGTTTTATTTGTACTCAGTCTATATAACTATTAAATCTCATATTCCATACTGTTCTTACTATGGGACAAAAGGGACGAGAAATAGTAGAAATGGATGTAGATGAAGTGATAAAGGATCTTAATTCAGCGTATGCAGACGAATGGTTAGCTCATTATCAATACTTTCTTTATGCTCAGGTGATAGAGGGCATAGATGCGGAGGCACTCAAATCTAAACTTGAGGAACAATCAAAGGACGAGTTGAATCACGCAAAGGAACTAATAGAGAGGATACTTCAGCTTGGTGGTGAACCAACGACTGATGTCATGAATGCCTCTACATGCGGCTTTTCTGAGCCACCGGATGACAGAGCAGATCTTGCCAGCATAGTAGAACGTGTCCTCAAAGGCGAAAGGTGTGCAATAGAAAAGTATAACAAGTTAGCAAAAAAATATCATATGAAAGACCTTGTCACTCATGAGATATTTGAGGATTTACTGGTAGACGAGGTCTCTGATGAAGAAGAATGGGAAAACTTTCTGCCAGGCTTAAAAGAAAAACAAAGACGACAACAACAATAGGCAGGAGAAGTTACTGCCACAACCTCCACGTAAACCGCTTGACTCAAAAAATGTAGATTATCCTGTACGACAGCAACCAATAATTAAGAGGATTTTCTTTTATTTTTGCTAATGAATGCTGCTGTCTAATCAGCATTCCTATACTGAAAATTATATTAGGAATAATTTATCCATCTTTGCCATTAATCAGTCGTCCGGAGCCCCACTGGCATCAGAATTAATTTTTTAGTATGATATAATAACAAAAAAAAGTCTGAAGGATATTCTTAAAGGATTTCAGATACGATCATCATTATCATTATCATCACCGATATTCATACTTTACCGATTCTTGTTGGCCTGCGGCCTTAGAATTAATTAGCTTGTTGTTTTCAAATATATTATTATTTGAATCTGGAGCAACATTTATGCCAAATTTTGTAGCATTGGTTATTGTATTAGAGCTAAATGTATTATCATGTGCACCTGTATTGACAAGTATGCCATTTGATTTAGCATTTGTGATGGTATTATCATATATTTTATTGTTTGCAGCTTCTGCCTTTACATAAATTCCATCTATACTATCTGAAATTGTGTTATTATATATTTGATTATTATTTGATGCTGATACAAATATCCCTTTAACTTCATTATGTACATAGTTGTTCCTTGCTACTGAATTGTACATATTTCTACTAAACATTATACCTGCATCTGAATTATTGTATACTTTATTACCTTCAATTGTAATGTTGTAACAATCTAGTGAACAGATTATTCCCTCCTCTCCATTGTTATGAACCACATTATTGCGAATTATCATATCATGTGTCCCAGTATGAGGATCTAGTCCATAAATGGTATTGTCATGGATGAGATTACCTTCAATAATCATTCCACCTACTCCATCTGAATAGAAACCAGTTTGAAGATTGTGTATATGATTACCTTTCACCAGACTTGCAGAACCTCCATCATATCTAAGACCAGGGGTACGATAGTCACCCTCATATCCAAGATATGCCAATTCGGAATTGATAATATCTGTAGTCCCTGTTGCATCATCTCCGACGAATATATATGGTCTAGGTATCTTTCCTTGTACATCAGTTTTAGCATAATCATTTGTTTGCATATTCCATGAAGTTATCTTTACTGAATCAATCTTTAATCTACCATGGACATCTATTCCATTAGCAGTATCTCCATAGGCATTAATCTTAAGCCAGGTAGTATCTGTAGAATTGATATATAATGCAGCGTTATTAGCAACTACAATACCTGCATTTAATAACCATATTACATTAGACTCTTGTTGTTGTTTAGAGAGAATGTTATCGTCGTTTAATTGATTATTAATGTCAGTAAGACTTGCAGAACTACAGGTAACTGTAATTATATTACTAGATGAGTCATAGGTAATACAAGGAGCTACAACTGAACTTTGAGAAAATAACAAGAACATTGTAGATAAAATAGATCCTATTATCAACCCAGTCAAATGCAATGGTTCTAATTCAACGAGTTTTTGAAATTTTTTGTACGCAGACAATTTAATTTTCTTTGATAACTAATGAGATGTTTATAATCTTTCATATTTCTTGCCAAGATTTATTATATAGATAATGAATACTATTTAATAGGAATCTAACACAAATTATGTCGGACTTGCTGTTTTGCAATATAATAATGAGAGGAGATACAATAGATAGCAAGATAAGAGATTCTTCTTCAATTCTACTTCAATATGTGTTTATTGCCTAATTATGATAGATTTTGATAGTTTTATCGTTTCAAAAAAAAATTAGTATGTTATAGCATACGGTAATATTCTATAATAATAAAATGAGAAGATAAAAAACATAGAAATGAAAATAACTATATAAAACTGTGACCATTTATAAAGTCTTTTGGAACAATCTGACTTTAAAAAGAATAAATCTTAATTATCATATTCAAATCTATATATTCTTCATATATAAAATCCAAACTCTAGTAAACAGGCTGCTTCGTGCGTATCTTCAAGTTCGGCATAAAAGATCGAATATTGATTTTTTATATATTTTATAAATAAAGGTAGGATGCGAGGTGATTTAATATATTATCTTAAATCAGGCTAGCAAATTCTCATTACAAAAATATATATTAATATTCTAACAAGACCAAATCTGTATGCTAGACAACTCACCTTTATATCGCAAAAAATTTATTCTTCTTTCCAATAATCAATTTTTGTAATTCCATAACCGAAGAAACTAAGTCTTGTTTTGCTTCTTTTTCATTGTCATTGTTTACTATAATTTCTCCTGGTCCAAACTTTGCATTATTGATCATAATAGGTATTTTTAGATGCAATGTCTCGGCAATAAACTCGATTAGATTTGGATAAGTATCATTATTCATATAAATAAATGTTGTCGTTCCGTTACTTTCAACTGTTTCCTTCTTCAGTGGAAAAGCGAAATCCTTTGATGATATGAGACCTATAAGCGTAAGTGCAAAATTATTCCTCATGGATTCTCCGTCATGCTTTTTCAAATCTATATATTCTTTCGCTAATTCCTCTAATTTGTCAAAATCTACCATTCTGTCAAATTTCTATTAATCTAACAACTTATTTACTTTATTAAATCTTTATAACTTATATTAACAACCAGTATTTTTATAACGGTTATTTAATATACCATTTAGCGATTGTGAAAAAACAAATTGTAAAAGAGATTGCAAAAGAAAGAATTGATCTTTTAATAGCAAATGCTTTAGTAGAAGTCAGAGCTAATGAAAAGCTTGCAGATGACCAAGCAATGCTTGCCAAAAAAATTGCCATGCGATATAGGCTGAAACTTCCCTATCATATACGTCAGTTATACTGCAAAAAGTGCAAATATTTTATTGTTCCAGGAAGAAATGCTCGAGTAAGAATAGGGAGATCTAATACAAAAGCATTAAGAATTACTTGTATGAAATGTAACCACACTTATCGTAAAGTCTTAGTACCTAGAAAATAATTCTCTCAAATGAGAATAAGGATTTATAAGGGATCTATCGCGTGATAGTTCAGTAATAACTATGGCTAAGGCTTATGATATTCCAGCCACTTATCTCATTGCCAGACTGGCTGAACAGCTAAAGAAAGATAAAAAAATTGAACCTCCAAGTTGGTCAGCATTTGTCAAGACCGGTCCTCACACTGAAAAAATTCCCCAAAATAAAGACTGGTGGTACATTAGATGTGCTTCTTTAGTAAGGAAAGTTTACATGCACGGTCCCATAGGAATTTCTGATTTGAAAAGTGCGTATGGCGGTAGAAAAAGGATTGGATATAATTTGGATCATCATAAAGATGCTGGTGGGGCAATTATCCGCAAGGGATTACAACAATTGGAGTCAGCTGGCTACATAACCAAAAAAAATAAAGGTAGATTAATGACAGATGACGGGACGAAAAAAATGGATAGGTTAGCCACTGAAATTCATAATGAAATTATCAAGACCTCACCGGAGTTGCAACGATATGCGTAGTTTTTCTCCTTGAAGGTATATGTCAACCCCTCAAACACCACAACCAAATGACGAGGAAGCAAGGCGACGAGAGGCTGAAGCCACAGCTATGCGACAACGCGCTTTACTAGTTCTGCTGGATCCTGCAGCTCGTCAGAGGCTAATGAATGTACGAATAGTAAAACCAGAACTTGCTGCTGCTGTAGAAAATTATCTTATAAATGCAGCATCAACAGGAAGACTGAATAGAGCTCTTACAGATGACGAATTGAAACAGATTTTACTTAGTCTACAGCAACCAAAAAGAGATTTCAAAATAAATAGACGTTAATGATATGCAATTACTTCTAATCTTTTGAATGCACAACCTTTTATTCAACTTTCGTATCATTCTAGTGCGGATCCATCATATACACGCAGTGATGGACTTCGTACCTGAGAAACTACTTTGGCTACACAAAAGTCTAGTTAAATATATTAAGTATTAAACAATCCTTCAACTTTATGAAGGCAGCCGTCTTTCGTGAATATAATAAAGATCCAACAAAAGTTGTGAAGATTGAAGATATTGACATGCCAAAGTTGAAAGCAAATGAAGTTATGATAAAAGTAGAATCAGCATCCTACAATTATAATGACCTGTGGGCTATTTGGGGTGATCCCATAAAGACTCCACTGCCGCATATTTCTGGCAGTGATGTGGCAGGACCCATAGTAGAAGTTGGCGAGGATGTTTCAAAATTGAAGATCGGAGACAGGGTTGTCTCTCATTCCAATATGAGCTGTAGGGTCTGCGATATGTGTACCTCTGGCAGAGAGTACGATTGTAATGATAGAACGATATGGGGTTTTCAGACAGGCCCACTATGGGGAGGTTTTGCTCAATACACTCATTTGCCTGAGGTCAATGTGGTAAAAATACCAGATAACGTATCGTTTGATGCGGCAGCAGCAATTTCAATGGTAGGAATGACTTCATGGCATATGTTAGTCGGTAGGGCCAAGATAAAGCCAGGTCAAACGGTTCTGATAATGGGAGGAACTAGTGGTGTAGGCATGTCTGGGATTCAGATTTCAAAGTTATACAACTGTAATGTTATCGCTACCGCGGGAAATAAGGAAAAAATGGATAAATGTTTGGAGATAGGTGCGGACCATGTAGTTAATCACAGGGAAGCAGATTGGTATAAAAAAGTAAGAGAAATTACAAAGAAACAAGGCGTTGATGTTGTCTTTGAGCATATCGGAAAAGCCACATTTCCACAAGAAGTCAGTCTTTTGAAAATGGGAGGAACGCTTGTTGCTACTGGTGCTACGACGGGGTATGATTCAACTATTGACTTGAGATACCTATTCTTCAAAGGAACAAATTGGCTAGGGTCTACGCAGGGAACTAGAGCTGAGCTCGAAGAAGTAGTGTATTGGACAGGTAAAGATAAGATAAAACCTCTTATTTATACAACTCTACCCTTCAATGACATGGTAAAAGGTCATGCCTTGATGGCCAATGCTGAACAGATTGGAAAAATTCTTACTACTCCACAGAAACTCTAATCTTAACATACTTTTAATATTGAGATGTTTAGAAGTCTCATTTTTGTCCCAAGCAACAGCAGACGTTTTATTGATAAAGCCAAGACACTCACTGCCGATATAACATGTTTTGATTTAGAGGATTCTGTTCCAATGAATGAAAAAGCTGCAGCAAGACAGATGATTACTCAGACACTTAAAGATAGAACAGAATATAAAACAAATCTCTACATCAGGATAAACTCATTAAATTCTGGGATGGCTTTCTCAGATTTAAAAGAGATTATTCAGAATGGAGTTGATGGCATTGTTATACCAAAGGTGAATGATGAAAATGAAATCGTCGACATTACTAGATTTATCTCTATCCTTGAAGATGAAAGAGGAATCGAAAAGGGAAGTATTAAATTGATGCCGTCTATAGAAACTGCAAAAGGCGTAGTAAATACTTTTTTTATAGCAAAGGCGGATCAGAGAGTAAATACAGTAATTTTCGGAGTTTTTGATTTTCTTTATGATATGGGTCTTGATTACGCTGAAAATGATGGTATTGAATACATGTATGCTCGTGGAAAAATCCCTGTGGATGCAAAAGCTGCTGGAGTGTCAGCTATTGATGCCATCTGGCAAAAAGTAGACGATACTAATGGATTAATTAAGGATGCGATTGTTGCAAAACGCCTAGGTTATTCAGGCAAAAGCGTTATTCATCCTAGTCAGATAGAACCTGTACATAAGATTTTCATACCAACAAAAAATGAAATTGAGTGGGCAAAGAAAGTAATAGAAGCATTAGGCCAAACAATGGAAAGAGGAAGCGGTAGAGGCGCAGTCAAGCTTGAAGGAAAAATGATAGACGCCGTTCATTATAAACAAGCAAAGGCAATTTTAAACATTAATTCTAAATTGTTATGATACATAATTTCCTATAAATGAATGATGAGGAATCCCAATTTAAGGAACGTTTATCATTGGTCTTTGTTGCTCTTCTGTTCTGGCTATCAATCAAACTTTAAGTTCTCAGATCTAGCTGATTTGTACAGGGCAACAAACCTATCAAACTTTAGTTCATATTTTTATAATCTTGTATATATTTATTTGTTGTTGATCTATTATCATATTTTGTTTAATCGAGCGACCAATGCTATATATTCAATTGGCTTCTGAATAAAACATTTAATATTCAATATTTCAAACATATCTCTATATACCTAGATACATCTAACCTGCCGTCAGAAAATAAACCTTAACTTATTATCAATCTTCTTCTTTTTATTTGGCTATATGACTCAAGGATATCATATCTGGCATTTTAACATTAAGAATTAGAATTCATACAGACCCGGCTTCTTTAAGCTTCTCCAATACCAACAAATGGATCAGTAAAGGAATCAACTTGGAATTCAATTTTTCATTTAAAACTATCTTTATTGCTAAAATAGCATCGGATTCGTCCGTCATTTACCAACAAGACTCTCTCTTGGTTATTATTAATCAACCACATTTACATTTAGTTGTTGATTAATAAGTGGCAGGGTAAAGTAAAAAGTAGATCCTTTTTCTTTGCTATCAGCAATACTATTATTATCATTATCATTATTATTTTCAGCCCATATCTTGCCACCGTGGGCTTCCACAATACTTTTAGCGATAAATAATCCTAATCCAGTCCCTTGATAAGACTTTGAAGCAAATTTGGAAAATAGTTGTGGTAATATTTCAGAATCTATACCTTCACCAGTATCTTTAATACTAACGACAACTTCCTCTTTGTTATCATTCTTTTCTATTGTAATAATGATTCTACCTTCTTTTGTGAATTTTATGGCATTGCTTAACAGATTGTAAATAACCTGCATCAGTCTGGTTCTGTCTGCTTCTACAAACATATCTTTAGGTTCATACAATAATTTTATATCATCAATATTATCATTATTCCTTTTATTCTTAAATTCTCTATTTAGTATCATATCATCTATAGTATTTGTTATTACATCATTTAGATTGCATCTTTCCTTGTTTAGTTTTAGCGAATGGCTCTCCATTTTTGTGACATCTAGTATGTTTTCTGTAAGGCGTTTTAGTCTTTTTGCATTTCTTATAATAACATCGATATATTCACGCTCTTTAAAATTTACTTTAGGCCGGATAAACTCAGATAAACCAAGTATAGGCTGTATAGGTGTTCGCAGTTCATGAGCTGCTATATTGATAAAATCATCTTTCATCTTATCTGATTCTTTTAACTTCTCTAACTGAGAGCGAATTATTTCTTCTCTTTCTATTAAATTCCAATTAGCTTCTTTTAATTTTTCATTATATTGAATACTTGATAGTGCCAATCCAATAATATTAACAAAATAGGCTGCATCCTTTAAAGCATGAGCTACGTTATGTGCTGTATCAAATGAGGTAGTAGAATATGACATTATAATTTGTCCAAAAATATCTATAACTAGTGAACCCACTATTCCTTTATAGAAAACATCACTTTTCTTATAAAGTTGATTTTTATAAAAATAAAATAAAGCTACTAAAAATAAAGCAAGTCCAGGCAGCTCATAGGGCCTATGTATAGGAAAATCATCTATTACAGAACCAGGATAAATTATAAAAAGTGAACTAAGTGCTACGTACGCAAAACCAATAGTAAGTATAACTAGAGATGCAACAAGGAATTTTGGTATTTTTTGTTTTTTGTTGTTATCTTCTCGCAGAGATGGTAGTAGTGGTAAGGATTCTGCTGCTTGTAGGCGGCGGGCTGATGATGATGATGGTGGTGGTGGTGATGATGGTAAGGAGGTAGAACTAATAATAGGTGATGAGGATGAGGAAGATGATTTCTTAGAAATTCCAGAAGCAGTTAATGCAGGATATGCTGCAATTGCTATTGCGAACATAGCACTGAGAAATGTTCTTCCTGCAAACCATGTCTGTGGTATAAAGTACTTGAGAAAGAGAAATTCATCCATAAAAGTATAAGATACTATGACATGCAACAAGTCAATTAAAGCGTTAACAAGAAATCCTATACCTATAAACAAACTGAACTTATCATTTAATGTATAAGCACGTGCCATGTAGTAAAATGATAAAATAGCAGCAAGTAAAACTGCAAACAACTCAATATAAAAATGATGAATTTCAGATGTCATCCATGTATTAGAATTAAAAGATAGAATAGCTATTATTGAAAGAGGAATTGAGGGTACAAGTGTGTATTTGATTAGAGTATCGTACTTACCAAATTGCAGATTGAACAATGAATTATGCATCGACGATTCTTCCTTTTTCTTCATTCTTACTATTTAATATCTCACAACCTATTGTACTAACTGAAAATATATTATAAGGGTTATTATAAAAATTTTTATTAATAAGGAAAAAAGCCTTTTTGCTTCTCATAATCAAAGATAATTAAACTAAAGATTACCTAATCTAAATTATTTAATAAAAAGCAGAAATAGTTGCTTCGTTTGAACACAGATTAAGTCAAAAATAAAGGCATGAGCCTATTATGAGGGTAGCCAATAGACTCAATATAAATAAAACGGCTCCACCTTCCCCCTCATTCTATCCTTTATACATATTTTAGACAATCCCATAATAAAATCAGTTCTGCCAATTTAAAGCTGTCATTACTAAACTATTAACCCCCATAATATGAGAGACCTCATATCAGTATATTATTTTAAATAATTTCTGAATTTAAATCGCACACTTCAGTATAAGGTATATCTGGTGTGGGGATTTGAAAATCTACCTGTGTAATAGTACTTAGTTCTGGCAGGATGAATTACAACTGCAATCAAAATCCTTCGCTCATTCTCATGAAATTATGAACAACTTTAAATTTTGGAAGGAAAATGAGTGATGGTCAAATGGTTCAAACATCATTGTTATGATTGCATGAAAAAGAATAATGTTGTCTGGCTTCTCTTATTACTGCTACTGGTATATGATTAGTTGGATTTGTTATCACTTTTAGTATGCATAAGAAATGTCGATTTTTGCATTTTATAATTTGATCTCATCTTTACTCTTATCTCTTTTTCTATTCTTTCAATTTTAGGATGGCATGAATAGCAATAATGACATCTAATACAGACATGAGGAGTTCTCTTTTTACATTCAATACAATCATAATAAACTAGCTTAGTATATGAAAGATATTCATGCATATTATACTAATTCTTTAGATAGTACATAAAAGCTGAAACACTTTTCAGGGGGGGAGACCACACCCAGTGATTACCGTTGTAAGTAAGGTTTTATTAATAAATAAAAAGTTTCGCATGTTAATGTTTGGTTTTGTCTATATATCTGCAGTTGTTAAAATTGAGGAAAAGCCAAGCAGGTGAGATAAAAAATAAAATATAGGATACAAATGGATTGGCAGAAAGCAATATTCTTTGGGGGACCTATGATTACAGAATTTGAAACTTTCAATACTTAGAGTGTATGTCTTCCGATTAATGTATTCAATTAAGTTTTGAAGTCAATTAACTGATTTCTATATAAAAGAACTCAAATCATAGAATTATTTGGTATGTCACGAATTTTCAGTTAAGGCAATATAACTACTAATCACTTAATCAGCGTGCCATTATAAATTGTGTTCGATAAGACTACCAGAAGTGTTACTTCTGTACTAAATAAATATAATTGATAATTTTTTTATTAACTATCCCATTCTACACGGACAACAAAAGAATGTTCCAACACTAGCAATAAGATGGAGATGTGGTCTCATCAATCAATCTGTTAATTTGTCTTTACTGTTACTAGTTAGTTATTGAGATCAGTAGGATCTATGATATTTTGGATGCTATTTTCTTTTCATCATCAAAATACCCTGATGGTGTGGGGACAAGAGAAGGAGCAATATCATTACCCCCTGATTGTGTAGGAGATACGCCAGTTACATTCACACTATAATATTTTGTCATATTATGAGAATTACTAATACAAGTTAATTTCGAGGTTAGTTCATTTAGTCCTTCTTTAATAAGCTGATATGCTTCTGTATATGTAAACTTCCATGTTGAATAATCGCTAACCCCACCAGGACCAGTTGCTGTAGCATTTTGCAAAGGTTTTATGTCATTTACATCTACAGAAACTTGGCAATCAGTTGTTGGATTATCTGAAGATATTCCTGAAATAGTAAGTTGGCCAACTGGAATTTCTTGGTTTTGTTTAGGTGAAGTAATTTTAACACCTGCCTCCTCTGTCGTCTGTTGAGCAAATACGCTATTAATGCCAGCAACAGTAGAAAGAACTAACCCAAAAGATAACAACAATATCATCAGCATTACCTTCGTCATAGCTACTTCTACTTGTAGTCTTAAGTATACAAGTACTCTCATGTAGGATAATTTAGAATTCGCTTTATAATAATATATGGTTGATTAATGAAACTAACTAGAAACAATCTTAATCTATTATTATACTATTGACCTTTCAAATACGAATCAATTTTGTAGAATGCAGGTCCCTCCAACAGTTTTTATCCCTTTGCATTATTAATCCAGTAAGATGCATTTCAAATCTTAATCCAATTTAGATGCTGCCTATACCATGAAATAATCTAACAACATTTGAAGATCTAGCTTATTGGAAGATAGTATGTCCAGTTAAACCCAAATATTAACGGACAGATAATTCTTTTCTTCTTAATTTATTTGCAACCATCAATAGTTATAAATAAAAAAATAAGACTGACTGTCAGGTAAGGTAATAAAGGCATGACCATTTCCTTTATACAAATTTATTGCTCGAATCAAATGATTAATAGCCATTTTAATACGACCAGATTGAGAAATTTCTTCCAAATTTGGTTTTTATAAATTTAATCACTTCCTCAGCTGAATCAAAATAAACAAAATTATTATTATCGTTATTCTCTTTGTCAGAGTTGTTATCGCATAACTGGAGGACAAAGATAGCAGAAGCACTCTTATTGACAAAGAGTCGAGTGTCCTTGCTCGAACTTTCTATTCTTAATCCTTCATCTATATCCAAAGACAATAGTTCACCTAGTAAATCTCTTGTCTTAACCTTAATGCAATGAGTCATGGCTTAAAATTATATTACTAGGATATATTCTGACGACAGGTATATGAAATAACAATAACAGCTATATATTAAGAACAGGTCTAAATAATTTATCTTATACTTGTATTCGATACTTTGCAAAGTAAAATGCCACTGATCGATATATGATTATCCCAGCTATTTTATATGATGTCACAAGTAGTACACCATGAGTGAGTATGAGAATGCCCGAACAGCAGATATTGTTGCTGAAGCATTAATTGATTGGAAAGTAGAGGTCATTTTCGGATTACCAGGAGATGGGATTAATGGATTCATAGAAGCATTAAGAAGGCGACAAGACAAAATAAAGTTTATACTTGTCAGACATGAAGAGTCTGCAGCATTTATGGCATGTGCTTATGCCAAATATACAGGAAAACTAGGTGCCTGCGTTGCAACATCAGGACCAGGAGCAATACATCTTTTAACTGGATTATACGATGCTAAATCCGATAACGCTCCTGTTATTGCCATAACAGGTAGTACTTATTCTGATATGATAGGTTCAGGTTATCAGCAAGATGTTAATCTTCCACAATTATTCTCAGATGTAGCCGTATATAGTAATATGATTAATGCCCCAGAGCAAGCTGAAATGACTGTCGATATTGCCTGTAGATCTGCATTATCAATGAGAGGAGTTAGCCACTTAACAATTCCAATAGATGTGCAGGAAAGAAAATTAGAAAATAACTATTCAAAGCATAAAGTTCCGGGTCATACATCTGATTATTTTGTTTCTCCTGCCTTTTTGCCAGATCGACGCTGGCTGGAACAAGCCGCGACGATCATAAATGGAGGTAAGAAAATTGTGATCCTCGTAGGTCAAGGAGCATTAAATGCTGGTGAAGAGGTAAGTGCAATTGCAGAGAAATTGGGTGCTCCGGTTGTCAAAGCATTGCTAGGAAAAGCAGTTATTCCAGACGATCATCCTAATAGCATTGGAGGTCTGGGACTATTAGGGACCGAACCTGCTAGCGATGCAATGGGCGAAGCTGATACTTTACTAATGATTGGAACATCATTTCCTTATATCGATTATCTTCCTAAACCAGGACAAGCAAGAGGTATACAAATTGATATAAAACCTGAAAGAATAGGATTACGTTATCCTATTGAGGTAGGTCTTGTTGGAGATTCAAAATCCATACTTTCTGCGTTGCTTCCTTTATTGCATAAGAGAGATAATCAAGATTTTCTACTATCAAAGCAACAAGCAATGAAAACATGGCTTGTTCTACTTCAAGGACAAAGCAGTCGAACTGACAAACCGATCAAACCTCAAGTTATTGCTGACGCTGTCTCCGAGGAACTAAATGATCATGCTATAGTCTCAGTAGATAGTGGTACTAACACCGTATGGGCTGCTCGCCATATCAAGATTAGGAAAGGAATGAAGTTTTCTGTTTCTGGGACTCTCGCATCGATGGCTTGTGGGCTACCCTATGCGATAGCGGCCCAAATTGCATATCCAGAAAGACAATGTATAGCATTTGTTGGTGATGGAGGCTTTACGATGCTTATGGGAGAATTTGCTACAGCAGTACAATATAATCTTCCAATCAAAGTAATAATCATTAAAAATAATACATTGGGAATGATTCGATGGGAACAAATGGCATTTCTTGGTAACCCTGAATTTGGAGTTGAATTTACACCAATTGATTTTACAAAGTTTGCTGAAGCCTGTGGGGCTAAAGGTTATACTATCAAGGAACCTGGCGAAGTAAAATCAGTTATGCGTTTAGCAATGTCTGAAAAGAAGCCAACAATAATTGAAGCCTATGTAGATCCTTTTGAACCGCCTATGCCACCACAAGTAGGTCCTGAATATATTCAAAATATGGTCGAATCATTTGCAAAGGGACAGCCATATGCTGGAAGGATTGGTTTAACATTGTATAGAAATCAGATATATAAAGCATTAAGAAATGTACCTTCACGTTAACAAGGACAAATTATGTAGAATCCTAAGCATTATAGTCATATAGCGATTGGATGAATTAATAATCATATCAAGAGTTGAGATATAATATAGAGCGAGAAAGAGAAATAATGTTGCTTGCTTCCCAGGAATAAGGAAAGCTATTTGGTAGTTTCAACCCTAAAGGTTTAAAATCCAAATTACAGTCATTAGCGCTTTCCAAATGATAGAATTCTATTTCTTTTATTAACTATTTGACGAAGAAGAACCAAATAAAGGAAATCTAAGACTGGAGTTTTCTAATTCTAATATAGGTATGTATATGGATTGCGCGTCAGTACCCAAGTTATCAATAAAGCTAAATTTACCAGTCAATCGCTTCAACTCTATAATTTTCTTATCTGGCTTTTCGTTTAGCACGATATAATGAATTATTACTCCTCCTACCATTCCAGTCTGGATGAAAATTATTTCTTGTTTATTGTAATCGATATGATAAACCATAGGTGTGTATCCAAAAATTGATTGAGACGAATAGAGTATAACTTTTAGCATATCTTCCAAGCTCTTGTACTTCAAATAGGAGGTAAACCATTCACTTTGTGACATTATAAATTAAAATTGAAGTAGATATATTAGAATTTTTGTTTCATCAAATTAAATAGAGAATATGGATCTTTTACGATTACAAGCACAATTTCTATTATCTCTGCATCTATATTAATCTCACATAAACCTTTTTTGCAAATTTTATCTAGATGCGCCAACAGGATATCTTTTCAGAAACCAGAATGACATACGGCCATACAATTATTGAATTGCCATTGATCATTATTTTAGCTTCATTTTTGAGTACATTTTCATTAATTACCATGAGTATCTGTGTCTTCATCTAGAAATAATAATTAGTTTTTGTAGAGGAAATGTAATATTAGTTTTTTCTGCAATCTAAGTTGTTGCCTCCTAAAAGAAAAAATAGCCTAAAAAAACATTTTTTACCTCAATTGTGAGAAATGATCCATTCTTATTGGCAGGATTCTTACTATTGCAAATCTCTTTTTTATATTTCTGTGGGTTCCAGTCTGACTTGATAATAATTACTTTTCTATTTTATTTTTGGCACTAAGCGATGTTCTCATTAATTAACGAATGTATTTATACTGCATTGGTTATGAAAGCCTGATTATTGTAAAAATATTGAATTACTTAGCTCTAGAAATATATACTTCTATAGTAGAAACATTTCGATTTCTGCCATCTTGAGATTGTACCGATTGAGATCCTATTTTTACTGGGCCAATCTTATAACCTAAAGTATCCATTCTTTTTACTATTATCTGTGCAACATCAACTGCTCTGGTGATGCTTTTTCCTCTAGCCTTAATAATCACAATTGGCTCATTAGCAAGCTGTACAAGAGTTGCTGTAACATATGTCATTAATGGTTTTTTTCCAATAAAAATTTCATTATTTGCTTTGATTTCAGTATTTGCGTTGTTTGTCGACATTGTGTGAAATGATGATTTTAATAGTGGAATATAATTTTTATTGATTGTTCTCTACTCGATTATTTAATTCTTTGCGCATATCTTATCAATATATTTTCGATATCTGACGGATTAGAGGATATTTCCTTAACAGCAGCGGGATCCTCAACCTCATAACAATGAAGTAATTCCTGTTCATCTTTATAGAATAGAAAAACCTTTTCGTCGAAGATACAATGGTATAATTGATCAATATGCATTTTGTCAGGCTTTAACTTAATGCCATCCGGTCCAACTACTAGAGGATATTCCAAGTCACTGTATACTTATTGGTAATACAGAGAGAAAAATCTATCGAATATAAACTGAAAATTAGCCATGTATGAATAAAGTCATATGTCAAACCATGACTAGGATTATCTTTTTAGGAGTATAATCTAGATATTTTTCCTCAAGATTATATTATGATTTTAATAAATTTTTTAATTCGGTTTATTGTGTTTATATTTATAACGTTGAACTTACATATGTTTATCTATTTTAAACATTTTTTAGTCGATCTTAGTTTCATTCGTGTCAAGATAGAATTTTACATTGTGTATTAAATAGTATTTAATCAACCAAACCCGAACTAATTGAAAACATTAATACTACACATATATAAATATCATCAGGTATTAATGAAATTCTGTTATTTGAGAATTAAAAATGTCTTTAAGATAATGCATTTTACTTTATAATGTCGCGGTGATAAAATATTCACTACGAAGACTGTGACCTTCAATTGTCGCTTAGATTTCATTCAAGTTTAAATTACTACCAAATTAAGCCAGCATGATTCATGGTTGACCCCAATGCAAAGCGGCTGTTGTGGTATTTGTTTGCCGGTTCGAAGGGTGGCGATAACAGAATCAAAATTATTGAATTCTTAAAAGAACGTCCCTATAATATAAATCAACTTTCAGAGAAATTAAATTTAGATTACAAAGCAATACAACATCATGTCAAGGTACTGGAAAAGAATAACATTATTAGTAGAATGGGAGAAAAGTACGGAGTACTTTTTTTTATTTCCAGCTATATGGAGGCCAACATTGAGGCATTTAAAGAGGTAAGTTCGAAAATAAAAAGATGAATAAATTCTAAAACATTAAGGATACTGATTAATTTTATTTATTTATGTATAATAATATTTCTTCTAGATGGGTTTAGCAGTAATATGATTTATGAAAAATAGGATTTATCGTATTTATTTCTCATAAAACTTATGATAACCTATCATATGAAACCTTCAAGACGATATATGATATTTCATTTCATAAACACTCACAAAAAATAGCAGTATGCTTTATTTGTCGAATGTATACAGGACTCCGTACAGCTCAGTTATATTCGTGAACATGTGCACTAGAGGTAAAAGAGATGAACCACAGTGACAATACGTCAAATCCAAGAATAATATTTCATATTGACTTGGATTATTTCTTTGCCCAGTGTGAAGAAATTAGAAGGCCAGAAATAAAAGATAAACCTGTAGTTGTCTGCGTCTATTCCGGTAGGACGAAAGATAGTGGGGTAGTTAGTACATGTAACTATCTAGCAAGAGAATATGGAGTCAAATCGGGCATTTCAATCAAGATGGCACAATCAAAACTTGCTCGTGTCTCTCGTCCAATATTTCTACCTTCAGATATGAAGTATTATTTTGATATATCTGATAATACAATGATCTTAATACGCAACTTTGTAGAAAACCACTCTTTATTTACTAGTGGCTCAGGCATTTATCAGTCAACAAAATATGTTAATTTTGAATATATAGGATTAGATGAATGTTTTATCGAAGTAACAGATAAAGTTGGATCAGATTTTATGAAAGCGAAGGAATTAGCAAGGACCCTTAAAAAGCATATAAGAAAAGAGATTGGATTGACATGCTCATTAGGTATTGCTCCCAATAAATTGATAGCAAAGATCGCATCCGACTTTCACAAGCCAGATGGAATGACTATGGTCCAAGTAGCGGAGGCAAGAAATTTCATTTCTAAATGTGATGTAGATAAAATTCCAGGTATTGGTCCTAAAACGAGTGCTAAATTATTGGAAATGGGAATAAGGACCGGAGATCAATTGTCAGGCTTTGGTTTATTCAGATTAATCGATACCTTTGGGAAAAGCTCTGCAACATATCTTTACAAAGCAGCTCAAGGTATTGATGACGAGCCCATCAAGTCGCGTGGTTCAGCAAAACAGATCGGAAGAATAATTACATTGAAGAGTGATGTTTCTCAAGCCTCTGACATTGAGACGGAACTTCAGTATATATGCAGATCAGTACACAAAATGGCTTTAGATCGAAATGTATATTTTAAAAATATTGGTATTATATTGATCTTAAATGATCTCAATAATATTACCCGTTCAAAAAGTTTGAAGACTCATTCTGCTGATTTTGATGAATTGTATTCAACTGTTAAATTGATATTAAATGAGACATTAAACTATAATCCTAATCTTAAGGTTAGAAGATTAGGCATTAAGCTATCTGAACTGAAGGATAATAAAGGACAGGACACAATGCTTAATTTTTTTAATGATAATATCAATAAATAGATAATCAATCTTGTCCTTCTTCATAAATATCTTCTATATTTTTAAAATGAAACGCTAAATTTATTCCATATTTATTCTTCTAAACACCTTCTTAAGGTGGGTCCTTAAATCCGTAACACTTGTAGTTTTTGCGTTAGTCTGTTTTCAAGACAGATAACACTATACAGATAGATGAACAACCAAGGTAGAAATATAATTACTCCGGCAATGGAATGAAATGGTTGCCAGACGATATAATCTGCAGATACTATTAATGCAAATAATGATAATGAAATTATTCGTACTATATTTACCATTGCCGTTCCTATAGTACCAATTAAGAAATAGGCCAGCTTTCTCTTAAAGGGTATTTTCATTTTCAAAAGGAATATGAGCATGAGTAGACTATATATAATCATGCTGTGAACTCCGGCTGATGGCCAAAATACTGTCAAACGGATCGATCCATTTAAACCATTCAAAGTAAGAGTATTGTCCCGTGCTGTCACTAAATGACTATCTGGCCCAAAATCCATGATGGAGCTATCGATAAATCTGATTACTCCCTCATCTATTTGTAAATACACAGGTACAATATACTGAAGGACACCAAGGGTATCTTGTGGAAAGAATGCATCTAGCGACAAAATTGCTGCTGTGCCTGCTAGAAATATCAATCCCGCAGGAGCAATTTTGTACCATTTCTTTCCATATACTATAACTAGGCAAAGCCCTACATAAACTGTCATTATGATAAAGTCCCACATAATGATCCAACTATCTATCAGCTGAACATTATAGATAGGCGCAGAATTTCTAATTGACTCTTTGAGTCCTAAGGGTATTTTATATTCAATAGCTACAAAATATCCTATTGTGAGACTCAACAAGCCTATTATTGCGTATAATTTCTTTTTATCGATCTTTTGTTTTAATCCAATTAACTCTGCCGCAATAAAAACCATAACAAACAAAAAGTCTCCACGTCCTGCATTCCAGGATAGATTAAATGAATGAAGAGAAATAATCATAGTAAAAATAATTGGCGCGATAAGAAGTAGAGTAATAACTATACCAGAATTGATTCCAAATATTGTTGATTTTGTCTTTCTATCAGAAGAAACACTTTTCTTCTTATTGAACAATGTAGCAGCAGTCTTTATTTTTTTGGGTCTAAATAAAAATCTTCTATTGTTACCTTTGTATTATAGCATCTGAAAACCATTTTGGGGACATCTCCTTAGCTTGCTTTAGTAAGTAGGATATACTGCTGTCGAGAATATAGGTATGTGCGAAATCATCCTTGCTTCTAATGCTTCTCCCATATGCTTGAACTAGCCTTAAGACTGTATTCCAGGTATACCAGTTTGGATCTCTTTGTTTCATAACGGAAACTTTTCTATCAGTAAGATCTGCATATGGTACTTTTACAATAATCTGGAATCGAGAAAGATCATCCTTCAGATCTACTCCAAGATATAATGACGGAGATATCAGTACTGTAGGTTTTGAACTTTTATAATGCCTTTGAAGTGTCTCATTTCGATCAAATTTGGATCCTGTTTCTATAAGTCTAGTTGCATTTTCTTTGCTGATATTCTCTTTTATGAATCGAAGCTGAGAATATGATGTAGTATGAATGATCCCTTTTTCATTTTTATGTATACTCATAATATTGTTAACAGCATTAGCTATGGCGGGTAAGCTTTGGCTCATTGTTTTTGCATTAAGCCAAGCAATATTCATTAGATAAATCGGTCTATTTTTTACAGGGAAATTTGACTCTTGAACACGAATAAATTTTACTTGATCGGATTTAAGGCCTCCAATTTTGCATAAATAATCCTTACTCAAAATGGTCGCACTCATAAAGAGAGATATTGCTCCTGTATCTAGAATGTCCTTAAAATAAGGTGAAACATCAATAGGAGTAACTAACACTTTTCGTAGCTGGTTGTTGGCAGCCCTCTCTACGTTTGTCACAATCCAGTTTTCCTTATTATTTCTCATATCTTCAATAACTGTCGTTAAATCTTTCTCTTTTGTTATAGCATCAATGAGATTTTTCTCAGTGAAAGGAAATTCTTCTATATTTTTTTCGAGTATTGTATTTGCTTTATCTATGAAATTAAGAAGCTTTTCCTTTAATTCAGTACCAAAAGCGATCCAAGTTTCAATGTCATATTCGCTTTTATCTGGAATATTTAATTTTGGAAGAAAGCCTGTAATGATCTCATTGAATATTGTAAAACTTTTAAAATCAGAGACTTCAGATTCTACTGCATGTGCCTCATCAAGGATAAGCAATTGTCTCCTCTGCATACTTCCTGAATAGAAAAGATCTGAAAGAAAATATTTGTAGTTGTAAATAGTATGTGTAGATTTAAGTGCGATCCATTTTTGATGATAATAGTGACATGGCTTCCAATCAAATTGTATAATTCTTGATTGAGATTTTGTCTTCTCATTATATTTTTTTTCAGCAAAGTATTCTAATTTTACAGTTTCATATTTCGTTCCTTCGCCTTGTACTTTATAATCAGCTAATTTCGTTTTGTAGACACAATCATATCCATCATCCTTTAAACACGGACCGTAATTACATGTTTCCTTTAAACCTATATTATCCTTTATAATACATAGAAAATTGTTTTTACCTTTCACTTCTTTTATGAAAGGAAAATCTCTAGAATACTGAGCTTGCAAATCCTTGGTAGCTGTACAAATGTGGGAGCTTCCAAGATATCTAGCCATTGCAATTGCAACTGGGCTTTTTCCAAACCCTGCTGGAGCTTCCAGAAAGATACACTTGAATCCTGATTTAATGGCCTGCTCAATTTCTTCCAGTATCTTTTGTTGTTTATCTCTCATGTTAGGAAGTGGAAAATAGCTTTGCAATGACATCTTTAATTACTTCACCAATTCGCAACCTTTGTGCTCTGTATGATTAATTTGAACCTTACGAAAAAATAATTATTGGCCTCTGCTGTGATATCTATTCTAATGATTACGCTTTGGCTTGTTTAAATAACAAATTGGCAACTAAAGTATGAAGAATCAGCTCAATGAAATTAAGAAAGTTATATTGGACAAATAACATAGAGAAACATTAATTTTAGAGATATCAATGCATATAGTATTTAATACGGTATCCTTTTCATTAAAATATTTATAAATAAAATGTATAATTTTTAAACAATTCAGTTTATTATTCTTTAAATATTAATACGCATATATATATATCATGCAAACGTCAATTACATGTTCGAATTGCAATAATAATAATACTGGCCAAATAATTACAGATACTGAATCCGGCGAGATCATTTGCAGGAATTGTGGTAGGGTAATGTTAGATAATCTGCAGGAGAGCCGTCCTGAGTGGCGTAGCTTTACTACTGATGAAGTAAACAATACAAGAAACAGAACAGGAATGCCTACCTCACTAGCTCGACATGATAAAGGACTTGCTACAATAATTGGAAGAGCAAATAAGGATGCTAGCGGACAGGTTTTAAATGCAGCAATGCGTACTACCATGGAGAGATTAAGGACATGGGACTTTAGAACACAAGCTCATACCTCTACTGATAGAAATCTCAGACAAGCTTTCAGCGAACTTGACAGATTAAAGGATAAGCTTGGATTACCAGATTCAGTAATAGAAAAGACCGCTTATATCTATAGAAAAGTTCAGGAAAGAGGATTAGTACGGGGAAGGACCATATCTTCAGTCTTGGCTGCAGCAGCATACATAGCATGTAGAGAAATGGGAATGTCAAGGACCCTGGATGACATTGCTAACCTTAACAATCTAAAGCATAAAGAACTTGCAAGAACCTTTAGACTGCTAGTGTTGGAACTTGACATTAAAGTTCCAATGATTGACCCACTGAAATGCGTTGTTAAAGTTGCAAACAAGGCGAAATTAAGCGAGAAGACAAAACGTCAAGCAATGAATATTATGCATGATATTATCAAAAGTGGCGCGTCTGCTGGAAAAGATCCTATGGGACTTGCAGGCTCAGTTATTTATATGTCTTCATTAAATACTGGTGAAACCATAACTCAAATGGACATAGCTGATGCAGCAGGTGTGACAGAAGTGACTATAAGAAACAGATACAAAGATATAAAAAAACAAAATGATTGACATTAGCAAGGGTTTAAGCAACAAATACTTTCTGTTTAAACTTGATTTGGTAATTTATATAATGAATATCGCCAAGTAAATAACCACGGCAATAAAAAGCATAATCCACATCGCTATTAACGTGTATAGGCAACAATAATGGTAGTATATTTTTCATTGGTGAGCTGATAACTAAAGGGATAAATTGTCTGAAGAAATATTACTATTTTTTTGAGCCCTTGCCAAGAGTTTTGCCACTCTAATAGGTTCTGGTACAGATCCTTGAAGCGTAAAAGCATTAAGTGTATTCAATGCTCCTTTTAATGACAATCCCCAATATCGGATATAGAGCAATTTGTCAGTTTTTAATCTTACTAGGTCTCTTTTGCCCAGTTTACGATATTGCTCAAGTTTCCTCTCTGCTTCTTCTAAAAAATGGTGTCTTATATGCTCTTCAAGACCTGTTGAATCTTCGAATGTAATTGCGATTATTGGAAGGCCTGTTGTATTATTGAGTTGTTCACCGTCAATGATATTATACATGCTAATAATGAGTCCATCCAACATTATACAATTAATATCATCTCTCTGAAGGGAGTTATACATGCAATGAATGCTTTTGGTTGAATCATTGCCTTTCAATGTGGCATTGCCAAAGACTATTCCATCTACTATCAGATCACGCCGCATAACAACCCCTCCCAGAGTCGATGTCGAATTAGACCTTTTGAAACTTTCAGCTATTCCAAATATTCGAATTCCTCTCTTTTCAGGATGAAAATGCCGAGGAAACTTAGAATATTCATTAATAGATATTTTCATTTAGGAATCATTCAACTCAAACGCTTGTGTTGATGCAACAAGTTGGATTATGAGAACAGTCATAATCTTGGTAGGCAGCAGTTATTTCTAATTGCAACACTATATATTGTAGCCAGTTCTTTTTGATAAGGCTTTTTATTGAATGATGGCTTTACCGATTATCCTAGTTCCCTGACTATCAGGCTTTAAAAGTACGCATGTCTGTCTATGTAAAAATACAATGGGCTTTTCAGGTATAATTTCAAGCATCTCCCCAATTAATCGTACTTTTGCAGGCTTAATTTGTAATCCAATAGATATCAAATATGTTTGATTTTCTGCAATCTCTCCTTTAAAAAAGGGACTCTTCGTGAAATTTGCATGGAGCTTCTCTGACGATACTTCTATTGTATTAGGAGGGCATATTAGATCTCCTCGGTTGATATTACTAGCTTGCATGCCTTTAATTGCAAGCCCAACTCTTGAAGGACTTTGAGATTCTATTACTGCATCATCATGCATTTGTATTGATTTAACTTGAATATCTTTTTTAAAAGGCATAATTTTCAACTGGTCATGGACTTTTACTTTTCCTTGTTTTATCATACCGAGTACTACTGTTCCCACGCCCTTAACATCAAAAGCATGATCTATCTCAATTATAACAGGTCCTTCAATATGTTTGGGTCTTAGTTTATTTATTTCTTGTTTTAATTGATCAATGTTATCAAGAAACTTGAATCCAGAGATTGAGGTGTTTTTGATTAACATCTTTAGTTTAGTTTCGTCGATTTCATATGAATGGATAATGAATCCATAATCAAAGTTTACGTAATCCAGAGCTATAATTTCTTCTCCTAAATATTTGTCTAATTTTGTGACATTTAATACAGCATATTCCGCTATGTTTACAGCCTGCATTAGAGATTGAATTTTGTCCGGAAATTTGACAGGCAATGTCCAAGTATAAATATAGTCTGATGTTTTTCTGTCATAAATTTCAATATCTGTGGAAGCGGTTCCTTTCTTTCCTAATTCATCTGCGATACTGGAATCTCCAACAATAACGAAATTGATACTATTCAAATAGTTTTAAGCAACATGGAAAAAATAAAACTGTTTACATACTCCTGTATCACAATCAATTGACCCTGAACTCCCCATAACCAAAATACTGATTGTATCAGTAGTAGTAGTCGTCATATATGTATTACTTACCTAATGGTAGGATCACAATCTTATTCTGTCCAATCATATCTAAGGCGCTAATTCAGGAGAGAGAGGTTTAAATCATTATTATAATAATAATTCAGCTGGTATTTCCCTCTTTGATGAGGAGAAATAATCAATATAGGCCTCTACCATAACATTAATTATGTTTTGAAGTAACTGCAGACCATTTAGAAATATCAATTGCGACATACAACACACTTGATAAGCTTTGAATGGATAATTTAGTGTGAATAACAGGGCGATTTTTCTTTAGTTTAACATTCATTCAGAATTCTTGTAATTTAAAACTAATAACAGTATTTTGATTTTGGATCCTTCATTATTTATTTAAAGACCAAATTGGTACAAAATAGGCATATGGTAGTCAATAGCCGTAGAAACAGAATTAAAGGTAGACTTGTAGGTCTTGTAATAATAATAGTAGTAACGTTAAGTAGCTAGAAATTGATGTGGATAAAGAAAAAGATCTTATAGTATATGGAGCGCTCGCTATCTATTTTTCTTTATTGTCTTCAGTATTGAGTATAAATATAAAACGCGATCCATTAAAGTCTTCTGTACCTTCCCTTTGCCATTTCACCTTATAGGATCGAGTGACCTGTTTTCCGATTATTTTTATGGTTTGGGGCAAATTTGAAAATAATGATTCAATCTTATTTGGGTCCTTGGTCATAAGCAAAGATCTCCGTCTCTTCATCAAATATTTTATCGCTACATTTTTATGTACTTGTCCCTCGACTGGAATCTGCTCATTACCTAAATCGATAGTAAATTGTCGTTTTCCCAAGAATTAAGATTGTAAGGAAATTGCTACAAAAGCTTTGCGGTAGAAATGAGCAACAAAGGATCATTATTAACTTAATCTGCAATGAAATCAGTCAAAGATGATATGAAGTTCATATTGCAACTCCGTATCTCTGGTAAAATAATCCTTTGTATTACAGTATCATTACTACTTTGGACGGGATCCACTTCTGGTAGATATTATTAAAAATAATAATCTCTTTATTTTAGATAGCACAAGAATTTTTATTGGAATATAAGGGAAAGAGACCGCCACGCTCAGCTCGCCGAGCGCGAAAACCTTTGCAAGATAACTGGATAAAGGGACCAAGACAAGGTATTTGGATTAAATGCACCTATGTAAAATGTTCTTATGAATGGCGGTATTTCGGCGGCCGTCAGTGGGCAGAGTGTCCAATTTGTCACAGTTCAATGAAAGTATCTATCGCAAAAAGAAATTTTGTTCAAAATAAGAATATAACGAATTAGAAAGAACAAGAGCAAAAAGTTTTTTATTTGATAAAAAATGCATTCTCTTCCTCGGCAATTGTTATTTCTACCGAATTCTTATTTTTATCATGAACCACGAATAACACTTTTTTGATATTGTGTTTTCTTGCTAGAGTTTGCATATAAAAATTTGTAGTATAAATATCTACAAATGAGTTTGATTCAATTAAGGTCAGATTAGATTCATATAGACTTAATTTAATTCCATCAGGGGACTTTTCTATCTTTATGATATTCATAACTTCATTAAAATCGTTAAAGACCTTTTTAAATAATTCATTAATTTAAGCAAGAAACCATATACTCTATCCGCCTCCCGCACCAGCACCAAAATGATCCCAGTTATTTTGTTGATAAATATCAATTAGCTCATTTATCACATCGTCGTAATTAACGTCTCGCCTTTTTTCATGCATAATTTCTTTCAACACAGACGTAAGCCTCTTATGGGTATATTCCTCAATGTTTAGAGTTTTCATTAGATACTTGACTTTTCACGTAATATTTCTATCTATTGAAAAGATACAAACTTTCAATACTGCGATTCTTGCTATGAATGCATATTTTCGAGCGTTATTAATCATTTATTAGAAAATGTACTATTGAATAATGTTCTACTATGCTAGGACGAATTATATCTCTATAACTATATATTAAATAATAATTTTTCTAAACCCTTACAGCTCTACTGCATATATATTGATGGTAATTCTATAATTTTGGATGAGATGTCTCTCCAGACCCTAATCCTTATTCTTGTTAATCTCCAATAACTATGGAAAGTAGATAATACTCTAAACAAGTTCTTCAAGACCCTAAAGATATAATTAATACGATTGCAATCTATTTTGTCTGGATATGTTACAAGCACAACAGACGTATTTATTATTTTGTGCCTAATATACTACCATGCTCATTAATTTCGAAATATCTTAAAAAGAAGGAAAAATTACTCGATAATATCATGTAAATTAAATATAATTGGATACTACTGTTAAAATGCGAAATAGTAGAGTTGGCTATTAAATTAGATTCATTATATTATCGTTCTCAGTTGAAGGAATTTAAATATTCTAAATTAGAAAATGAGACAAGACCCTTGTAACTTTCACTTTGAAACAGGTGGGGTCGGCCGGATTCGAACCAGCGGCCTCCAGCGCCCAAGGCTGGCATCATACCAAGCTAGACAACGACCCCTATCCTAAGATCATTTTTACAGAGCACTATTCAACAGGATAATTTTAAGCTTCGTCACGAATGAGAAAATATCCCTATGATTAGGTAAGACGATTTCTTCGTTATTCTCATTATAAAGTTACGCTCATGATGTCCTTAAATGCATAAATTAATTCTAAAAATCATTTTTCTAATGAATTCTCATACATTATAATATCCAAGAATTCCAGTGCCTAAATTTCAGAATTCCCATAACAACACTCAAAATTACAGATTATTAGATTTAATTCTAATGAATTAAAGATAAATCTATTCAATGATGGAAAGATATGTCTTCTGGATATATCTCGAATTAGAACAATAGTAAAATAGATTAGATCCATTTAGAACTAAATCGAGACTATAAGAGATAAAGACGGAGTTGCAAAAACTCATATGTATACCGATCAATAGTGGATCTATACTGCTTAGCCAGGGATAACACCGGAACTTATCAGTTTAGTGCAGCCATCCTCTCCACCCGAGGAACCGCTTAACTTAAGACCAACGATAAAGAACACATCTATTTTAATTGACTCACGAAAAGAAATATATTATGCTAATAGGAGTGATGGCTAACCAGTATTTTTTATCTTCACCCATAGAGGAGATGACAATAGAACATAACTGACTAAACGTTGATTCAATATTAGTACGTTTTTCAAACGTTATCCAATTTATGTATCAAGCCAGAAAATAGTTTCCTTTTGTCTAGAGTTTTCTAGAGAATTAAATTGGAGATGAAATCTTAAATTAGTGATGCTTTATTTTCATTCTTAAATATTTACAATATCTCTATATATGTTCAAATGCAAAAGTTGCCAGTATATGTATTTTTTTGAATATTACCAACAGGCGGGCAGAATAGCCTCGATAGTGCGAGAAAAAACACGAAATAAATACCATGTGGGTGATACGCTATTTCAAATTTGTGAATCTATAGAAGATGATATTATAATGAAAGGTGGATCACCTGCATTTCCAGTAAATGTAAGTTTAAACGATATAGCTGCTCATTATACCGCCGAACCCAACGATCAAATTATTGTGAAAGATGGCGATGTTTTAAAGATCGATATTGGCGTGCAGATTCATGGTTATATTGCCGATACAGCCGTGACTGTTTGTTATAATCCAAAGTACGAGGCGATGGTAAAAACAGCTGAGCTTGCTTTAACTGAAGCGGTAAAAGTAGCCAAACCCAACACTAAAGCTAGTGATATTGGAAAGATAATAGAAAATACAGTATCAAAACAAGGATTCAGACCAATTCAGAATTTAAGCGGCCATTCTTTAGAACAATACACTATTCATGCCGGAAAATCAATACCAAACATTTGGACTATTGGATCATTTAGCCTTGTTTCCAATCAAGCTTACGCCATCGAACCCTTTGTAACAACAAAAGATGGTCATGGTATTGTTTATGAAGGCAAGACACGTAATATTTTTGGTATTGTTTCTCGTAAACCAACAAAAGATAAAGAAGCTGATGAATTTCTTGAATATATTTGGAACACGTTCAAAACTTTGCCATTTGCTCTTAGATGGATGACGAAAAAGTATGAAGAGAAAAAGGCTCGTCAGTTAATTGAGCAATTAATAAGGAAGAGAAATGTTCATGCATATCCAGTTCTTATCGAAGGAAATAGGAAGATTGTCGCTCAAGCTGAACATACATTAATTCCTTCAGATACTGTTATCAATGTAATCACTTTATAAAATTTTGTCAATAGATACTTTTCAGAATTAGAATTCCTGGTTTCGCTTTTGTTTCTCCATGGGATATTCACCATAAATTGCAATAATCATAGTGAGTTCTGAACATTTCTTGCAGTTTGAGCCAATTTTATATATATAATCTCCATCGCAGAAACTTCTTTTCTTCTTTTCGTCACATCTCGGACATATTTCCTCTGTATAAACTGTGGGAGTAATTTTCTTCTTTTTAAACCACATCTATTGCGCAACCCCCACTGTGTTTCCGACACCGACAATCAAAACACATTGTCTTTCAGCAGTTTTCTCTTCAATTATGGCGTAGACAGTTTCCTTTACTTTATCAAATGAATCATAAATCTCTTTTCGCATAACGGTAATTGCATCCTGAATAGATTCTTTAACTATGACTGCATAGACAGGAATATTGAACTTTGTTGCGATTTCTTCTATCTGGTATTTTTCCACTCCTATACCACCAATAGCAGATCCAATACCTTCAGCTACATCACCAGTCTTTTCTCCTTCCAATTTCAAAGCTGCGTCTATCATTACGATGGCATCAATTTTTAGACCAAGTTCGACAATGAGGCGTTGCACTGCCTCTCCAGGCCTTCCTACAGCACCACCTGGCCCGTGGGCCTTTAGCAAATATAATTTTCTGTACATGTGTTCGTCTTCACAAAATAATGTCTCTTTCGCTATTACTTTTTTTTCTTTGCCAACCATCATCTTTCCTACAACCATTGGACCAATACTATCCCCTATAGGTTGACCTTTTTTGAATGCACCGATTGCATTTTGTAATGCTTCTGCTTCTTGCAATAAAAGAGGCATAACCATTTGCAGCTGTACAAGTACAAACATACTCGTTGTCCGCTTACCCATCAAGTAAAAATGTCTGACTATCTTGTAGATCATATTTAATGCCATTGCTGCCTCCAAAATGTTCTCTATACGAGAGGCGTCTGACTCTGTCATTACACTGGCCATTTTTTTTACTTCGGTTCGAATTCTTTCATCTCTAGTCCTCATAAGATGGTTAAGCTTGTGTATAATGCCATTCGGATCAAGATCTACTGGCATAATCGTGAAGTATTCTAAGAACTTGTCGATTTTGTTGCTGGGATCATATGAAGGCTTTATTGACGTTTTAACATAATCAATAGCTTCTTTCCTTGCAGTGTCTTTCATAGTTTTCAATTTGGTCAGTGATTTAGAAACATCACTCAAAATCATCCATGATTGAAACTTCTGGCCATAAATCATCAGAATAATTATAGGAGCAAACCAAATGATATACATCAAAGGATTGTCTGTATTCGATCCCCCAGGAGCAAAAAGACTGCCGAGCTGAAGTGAGAAAAGAATAACCATGTCTTATAGTCGAATCCAGATTGAATAGATTTTCAAACACAATTAAAGGTTACTTCAAAACATTGTGCATCGTTTTGTATGATGTATCTTTATAATTCTTTTTTGTAGGTATTTATACAGATTGTGCTTGTCTTTTTTCTCATGAAAAATGAACCTCTTGTACATATTAGTTTAATTATGGTCATGCTATTTTTTATTATTCTTATTACATTACACCTACGATTTTTTCAGTTCAAGCAGGGATTGTGACTATGAACGCAAATAGTATCATTCGCCTATGAAACATAATCTATACCGCGGCTTTCTATAAATATGGGAAAAAGAAGAATCAATTGTATAAAAATAGATAAAAATAGCTGAAAGTTGTTTTCTGCCATGTTATGAACTAAAATTTTTCTCCGTATTAGTAATCAGATGCTAATTCAATATTACAAAACCAAGGAATTGTATACAAGTTCTTGGACTACAGAATATGTGAATATGTAAATAATTATGATACTTTCATAGATTATGCACTAGAGCTTCTTATTATTCATTCTTAATGAATAGTTATGAATGAAATCAAAAAGGAACACAACTTTATTCTTTTATACTATTCTACTTTGGAACTGATTTTTTTTATATTAAAAGAAACACCTTGTTCATACAATCCTCTAGAAATACTTCGCCCCAGACCGTCTTCTACTGCTTTAATTCGCTTCTTATCTTCTACGATGTCAAGGGGAACATTAACTTCGATTTCAACTTCTAATTTTAATTTTTTTGAATTGACCAATCTAACTCTGATCTTTAGTAGCTCATACCTATCAACTTTACCAAGCCATTATAAAGTTATTTAGAATTTATAAAATCAATGTATTTTTTATTTAATGTTTCCAATAGAGTGATAGAACTCAATTTTTAATCAGTATTCCATGAAAAATTATGAAATATAAACCCGGCTAACAACAAATAAAATATGGGATATGCCTCATTGTCTTTTTTCTTTCAATAATAGAAACAAGCAGATAAATTTAAGGGGATACTACAAAATCCTTCTTGGCCTAATAATATTCGTTACCATACCTGCTATTGAATGTATGATTGTAATGTTTCGTATTGATGTTATCCACTTATATGATGAATGTAATTATCCATTTTATACAAAAGACAGATATAGGGAAATAAAATGCATTGAAAAAATATATTTAGTTTAGTAATTGTTATCATATAATTTTAACACGTTGCCTATGCAACTATTCCATTTGGACCTTCATTTTATAAACTATTATAATTCTATTAATATTCCTTAGTCGAAACCATTTTCTGGATATGAGACAAGTAAGCCCACGATATTTTTGATCATACAATAAATCCTTTTTAAAAATATTATTATTTTTTATTATTTAACTTCAATCTCACGGCTGGCATCATGCATTTATACCTAAAATTTTTTATGCTAGTCCATAAAAGTTTGATATATATTTAAAAATCTCTAAATAACTTTCTTACCAGGATTCATAAGGCATTTTGGATCGAATAACTTCTTGACATCTTTAAAAAGTGAGAAGAGTTCACGACCATACATTAACTCTATATACTTTACTCTAGCCAAACCATCTCCATGTTCTCCTGTAATTGTTCCTCCATTTCTTATTACTGTTTTGAAGACTCCTTGAGCAAGTCGTTCTATCAATTCCATCTCGCTGGCTGAGTTCATATTAATTAATGGCCTCGTATGAAGATTTCCATTTCCTACATGACCATACATTACATAATCTAATTTATTTTCCATATACATTTGCTGCAAGTATTGTGTGTAATCATGCAACAAATTTACATTGACTACTGTATCTTCTATTAAACCTAAGGGTCTTCTACTTCCCACAGTCAGTTTCATAATATTATTTAAGGCATTTTTCCTTGCTTCCCATATCTTCGTCCTACTCTGATCATCTGTTGCACTCTCGAGAATTTTACAAATACCCGATAATTTGCATTTACACTGGGTAAACTTTGTTTCGAGATCTATAAGATTATCCCCAGCAAACTCTACGAATAATAGACAACCAGCTTTGTGTGAGGCTTTTAAAGTATCCTCTCCTTGACGAATTACCGTACTGTCGAGCATTTCGAGAGCGACGGGAGAAAATCTAGATATAAGTGGAACTACAGACACTGCAGATAACAAATCTTCAAAACCTAACACCAGTAGATGACTGTACAATGGAACATCAAGCGTCTTTAACTTCACAGAGGTTACAATCCCTAGTGTTCCTTCGGAAGCGGCAAATAGTTTTTGAGGAGCAAGCTTTTGGCTCTGAATTATTGCATCCAGGCGATATCCACACGAATTCTTAGTTACTCTGGGATAACTCCTCTGAATTAGGTTTGTATAGTGTGACAATAATCGTAACAGTATTGCTATCTTATCATCAAATACGTTGTTATTGGAGATATATCCAAAACTCCCATCCGAATAGATAACGCTAATTTCTTTAATAAAGTCTATTGTGCTGCCGTAACCTAGGCAATGTGGTCCGCTCGAATTATTTGCAATCATTCCTCCAATAGTGCAATAGTTACTGCTTGCAGGATCAGGTGGAAAAAATTTCCCTCTCTTTTTTAATTCGTTATCTAATTTGCCTTTAATTTGACCTGGCTGTACTATGATATAATCGTCTGCTATTTCAATTGTCTTGTTCATATGCTTAGTGAAATCAATGATGATGTCATCAGAGAGGGATTGTCCGAGAAGGCCTGTTCCTGCGCCTCTTGCTGTTATTGACACTCCTTTTGAAAAACTATATTGGCATATTTTTTCTACATCATATTCATCGTGTGGACAAGTAATGACAGATGGCGTTATGAATTGGTTGCTTGCATCAACAGAATAAATTTTCCTACTCCAGCTATCAGATAAAATTTCACCTTTAGCAATACGTTGCAAGTCATCAGCAATCTGAACTATCATCTTTACTCCGATCAGATATTGTCGATTAGCGTATATATGTAAATAAGGCGCTTATATGCATCGACATAGATCTAAAGACCGCAAGTCAGATCAAATTGTGAGTTGAGATCTATGAATCAAGTTAGAAAATTGTTGCCCCAAAGTTATAACTCTTTATATAAGCAAGATCTTTTAAGTGGACATTATACTTATCAAGCAAAAGATCCATCTTCTTTATTATGCAAATGAATGGTGTTGAAAGATCTAAGATGCTATCAAGAATAAACATCACATTAGAATAAGATATGGGATATCCAACCTTACATTAACAACAATGATATTGAAGAGGGATTTCCTAGATCAGAAATATTTGAAGATAGTCATGACATAAAAAACGATCATTTGCAAAACGCAGCAACATGATATCATAAAATAAGATTAACCAATATTTTCAATAGCGCAATTTGAACATCTTAGCTGGGCAGAATTCATTGCAATTGGAGTACTGAATTACTAAGAATTTTGAGTAAATATTATAAATATTTTAACTTTGAATAAATAGCCCAAAAAATAATAATCATATTTACAAATGAGAAGGAATAAAATTGTTAAAATAATAGACAGTTATTCTACCCCGATTAATCCTATCAGATCAAATCCTTCTGTGGGTTCTGTATTTATTTCCGCAATCGATATCAAATGACCATCCGGATCTTCAATAATAGCATGCTTTCCAAAAGGCTCCTCTTTAGCTTCTTTAAAAAATTTTACTTTATTTTCTTTTAATTTTTTAACATTAGTTTCAAGATCACTGACCATAAATCCTATCAATATACTTATTCCAGTTTTTAATTTAGTTTTATTCTCTGCTGGATGCAGTGCTAAAACGGTACCATTAACGAAGAATTCTGTCCAAGCTTCAGATTGGCTTTTAATGGGAAGGCCTAGAATGTCTTTATAAAAAACCAGAGATTTTTCCATCTCGGATACAATAAGGATTACAGACCCTATCTTTTTGAATGACACTTTGTATCACCACCGGAATCTTATATATGGTAAATTAAGAACTTATCGATGAATATTATCATAGCAAGGTTATCCAGAGATTTTGCCATGTAAGTTTCATCCATAATATAACCGGTAAATTTATAGGGACAACAATAATTACATGAGTAAGTTTCAGTACTATCTGCTTTAATGATAAAATTGGGGAATTTGTATGCAAGTCAAGTGGAGATGTTTATTATTTCTTTTTACTTTTAATGAAACAATTCTTAAATAATTTATCTGAAAATAACAATAAGGCTGCTGTTAGATAGTTTTTATAATCGTAACTAAAATTAAATATAGAGTTGCCTAAGAAATTATTTTTCATTTATGTGGCTAAGAACGACGAATGGCAACAACGACAAAAAGAAGATTGGGATTACGTTACTTCGATGACGAGATTTTATCATTGGTGGATTAAGCATTATTTTAATATTGACTTTAGTGTTGAGACTGATATCTTACCTGTTATCCCCGGCAGATTTTTTGATCGGATGTCAGTGGGTTATCTGACCAGAGATCATAATGAAAGAGGGAAAACAGTCTATCATTTTTACTTTGCAGACTTTAAACCATTATGGACAGACTGCCAGACCGAAGGATATTCAACCGAAAACTTTTGTATGGTCCAGTGGAAAAGGCCGAAGGGATCTGTTTCTGATAGTGAGCGTGTTAAGTTTTTTGCAGACAATAATTGCGCAAAGATCTCCCACCTATTATCTCATGAGGTGATTAGAATGAAAGGAAAAAAAAGAAGGGAATATTTCGATGCAATTCATGATTTGTGGGATCAACATGTTTACAATGCCGTTCCATTCATATACTATAATGAACGCTTTGCTAAGGTATCAAAGCATACTTCTTACCGATTTGTAACTTTAGACGTAAACAAACTTTCAGCATAATTATAAGAACACTAATATCAACATGGATAGGTTTTCTTAATTGATTGAGTCTACAGATAATAATTCGCTCAGGGGCCATATTGTCCTGTATAGGAACAGCGCTATTGGTTATCTTCATTGTTATCTTGCTAGCTTTTCCTATTCTTAAAGAATGTCAAAAGTTAGATGAAAGATGCGAATTTATTTCAACAGCACCTATGCCGTTAAAATCTTTGATTAATCCTATCTTTTTAATTACGGCTCTAATCATCATTGCATCAGGGGTAGCCATTATTCGCTTTGGCACTTGGTATCAGTATAGAAAAATATAATTAGATTATGTCCATTATTGTACCGGTTTTAATATTGAACATGATGATTTCACCTTAATAATTAAGGTAGGAGAATTTGTGTACAATCTTTCCTTCTACTCTATTCTGAATGAATGGCCAATGCCAAGATATCAATGATAAGATAAAATTAATGTATTTGTGAGACCCTGTTAAATTAAGCAATAATCACCTCTCTGTTATGATAGTCTACAAAAAGATTGAACCAATTTCTCAAATGGATTAGTCTACACTTCTCAGTTCTACATGGAAAATAATCATCATAGTATTCAGTTCTATCCCTTTTAATCTATTGAATTGTTCTTCTTTAGATAATGCTTTTCTCTTATAGTTTGAGTAGTAGTATAGTAGTAGTAGAGTGAAGGAGGTGGTAGTAGTAGTAGTGGTGGTGGTAGTGATTTACTTTGAGAAGTAGTAGTAGTCTACATATATGATGTATAATAGATACCAGGTACCACTACCACCATATCTGTTGAAAGTGTGTGTGTATGTTTGTTTTCCATAATCTTATCTTTTATCAATGAGTTTAGAAATTTCTCTTCTACAATAACAATAAACATGTTTCTTTCTGCTGCTGCTGAAAGATAAACATCAAGAATCAATCTATCTTTCTTTCTGCTGTTGGTTCAATAACATATATCCAAATCCAAAAATACTTCTTATTTCCAACTCTTATTTTTGTGTTTCATCTAAATTGTAAATTCAGAAACTTTTCTTCTTTTATAGCTAATTCTTTTGGATCAGTCTGTTCCTTTGGACCTAGTTCCATATTGCAACATGACTCCTTTTTATAATTCTTGAAGATAATGCTTGATGAATTTCGAAATGAATGAAAGAAGACCTAGAAGGTACAAGCACAAGTACAGTCCATAAGCGATATCTTCAAATGATGTCCTATTTCTTGTTTTAGATATCAAGAGAAAGAAAGAATGCAATGTATTTAGCTATAGACTTTTCCTTAAGTTAACAAAGGGTATTAAAATTTTGAAAATATAATAATCGTGGATGAATTATAATTTATATAACTATTTGTGCTTATACCTAGAAAATGAGTATATATTTACAAAATACATCTTCATAATTTATCTTATCTTCGAATCGACAACGCAGTTTGAGAGAATTATCTAAACTTCTAAAATATGCAAAATTAAAAAGCATGTCCTACGAATATAATTAATATATATAAATGGGGATCAGTATATGACGAAATTTGATAATGACCCTTACTCTGTGCTTTTTGCGCAGTTAGCCTGTAAATTAGAGACTCATTTACTAAAATACGGAGTTGCTTGCTCAGATGCAGATATGATAATTGAAGAAATCTCTATCCTTTATTTTGGAAAATTGAACTCTCCAATAAAAAAACTTTTTAAATTACCTAAAAGACAGGATCCTGCAAAATTATTCATTGATTCTGCTTGTCAAATTATAGCAAGGATTATTCCAGAAGCGAGAAAAAGTTTTGGTTCCTATAATGAAATATCGAAGTGTATTTTGAATAATTAAAGTTCAATTCTGTATATAGATGCTATTATAAAAACAATTGATTCTGACTATGAAGACGTCGATATAACATTAGAGTAGCCCGCCAGCTACGTAAATTAAGCTTCGCATATCATCGATAAGTGATATGTCAAAAGTTAGGTATATCGGGCTTTTTATATATACATTAATCAATGCATTTGCAGTGCTACGAGAAGCCGCATTGAATACTTATAGTATCAATAGTGGGGCCGAAGGGAGCTATTCTGATGAGGATTTTGACCCAAATCATTTGAACCCTTGATCCACGGGTGTCTTTTTCTAATTGCTAGCACTAATATTTAGATCTGGAGCCCGTTGCGATGCCTGGCTTCGCTACGACCCCACCGGGCAACGTATTAGAGGTAATAGTATAAAGTCTGTATAAGCTTTGCTGGATCTAAATCAAGTAAGCCGATCTCATTCATAAGCCCTAGAAAGAAATAAATAATTTTGCGATATATAAACGCCATTGACTGGAGAGACTCAGCTGCGAGCCAGGCTAACGAGGATCAAAATATTGAGAGCAATTGCAGAGAGAAACGGTTCAGCAGGCTTCTCTGAGATCAAAAATGCGACAGGACTTTCAACTGGTTCTATCTATTATCATTTGGAACGCATGGGCAATTATGTTACCAAGGACTCTAAGCATTACAAAATTACTGAAGAAGGATTGGAACTATTACGCGAGATCGACAACAGATCGCCAGTTGCTTCAGTACAGGACAAAGAAGAAGAAACATCAACGTCTCTCGGAATTCAAACTGAGGAAACAGTTAGACAACCACGGCCACTAAGTGAACTTGTAAGGGACTATTCAACTTCTTTATTGATTATGGGGTTTTTGGTATTTCTCTCACTGGGTTTATATATTAACTTGCATATAATTTTGCCGCATATAATTACTGCTATATTTATAGGGACCAAAATAATTACACATACAAGTTTAATATTTTCATTTTTAATCTCCATAGTTTTTCTTATGCCATTTTTAATCATATTGAAAAAGCAGTTGCTGCCTGCTGGAAATAGCCGAATGTTGTTTTCCCTTTAGCAGAATATCACTATTTTTGATATTCGTTTTGTTAATATTGTGTGGGATATCAATGGAAAATGATCTTTTCAGGTTAAGTCGATATTTAGCCAGGCATACATTAGAGATAATCGTTGAAAGTAAGTCTCATATTCTAAGAAAATATTTTTTAGCTTTTTCTTATGAATTAATTTATATGAGATTCCAGAATTTTTCTCGAGAGCTTTTTCTAAATTTATAGGATGAATAATAATATGAAATATAGAAGCAGGACTGATATCGCTGTCTTGTTGCTAGAGGCTGCAAATGGTAGAGCAGCAAAGATCAAGATCATGCATAAGGCATTTCTCTCTTATGCTCGGCTGAATGAATATTTAAATAAATTATTAGTAAATGACTTAATAGAACGTAATAAAGAGGAGCGAATCTTTAGAATAACAGAAAAGGGTTTGCGTTTCTTGCAACTATACAACCAAGTTGATGAATTAATTTCTGCAAAAGATTGAGATAATATCACAAATATAATCATAAAGGGGGAATCACAATATCGGGATATTTTTCTATGAATTCGTTTACCAGCTTCCGGATGTTTCAGCTGCAACATTAGGAGCAGCATTCAATTTCAAATCCATGTCATCTGGCTGTATTTAATCCATCCTGATAGATAAAAAACCGGTGATCCTGAATCTATATCTTATGAGAAGCAAGTAGCTTGTTCTAAGATTTTATACAATAAATTGCTGTCGATAGTATATAGGAAATTGCCTTGTACCTAACATTGCAATTAATAATCTGAATTACTATTCCTGTATAGGACTATTCATTGGCATAGACATTAGAACGAATTCCTTTGAAAGTTCTTTAATTTTCCTTTAATATTTTCTGTATAATCACAGGTCCTTGATAATGTTAGAAAATCTGTCAGCACTTTAAATAGATTTAGTTTCTTTTCATTATTATATTCATTACTGATAATAAAGTGTCGTTGCCAATGCTATTGTAAGTATAATAGGTGAATCCAGATAATGTTATTTGGTAATTATACGTAGTCAAAAATATTGTTGCAGTATGATCATTATGATATAGATTCTTTCCAAAAACGTTTTGATAGACATATTTTAGTCTTTTATATATATTTAATTTTTCAAAGGTAGTTGATATCGAGAGTTGAAAAAATTTTAGCTGCCTTAGCAATTAAACTAGTTTATATACACATCTACGAAATTTAATGAAGTTCTTGATCAGACGGTCGTTGTCAGGATAAATTATCTCGTTATTGTGAGCATTTCTATTAAATTTTTATCTATATATAGATGATGTTGCTAGAAGAGACTATTAGCCATTAATAAAGAAAATTCTACAAAGTCATGAATTCAACATTGCACGCCCGATTTACTGGGAGCATAAGGGTTATCAGAATTATCTTCAAGCTTCCATTGATTAGCCTCGTTAACAGCTTTAATTTCACAATCAGAGATTGTTCCTGCACCATCATTTATCTGCGCAGTCATAAGGTTACCAGCAAAGTTTGCATGACCAAGACCCAAGGCATGACCCATTTCATGCTTAGCTATTTGTTCAATAATTTTTGTATCAAAATTTGTTCCGAAAGCACTTTTTGATACAGTCGTTTGAACGTTATCGATAAAACCAAATCTATCAAAATTATTTACTGTCTGTCCGGCTATTTCTTTGCCACCTTTCTTGAAAGTCACTTCGACGTCAGCGCCTTTATTGTTCTTGCTTACTTCATCAAGTTGAAAGTTAGTTATTTTGGAATCCCAATCTTCGATAGCAGTACCGAACTGCCTGCTGGATACCTGAGTTACCTCCACTTATCTTGTAAGTCAAAGAACCATCTGCAAGTTTTTCACCCCAGGAACAACAGATCTGTATGGAGTTTGCTTCTTGAAAATCGTTATCGCCGGAGAAATCTTTATCTTTTTTTTTGGCATCCACAACGCCTATCTGAAAGATGCTGTATGGTCCCAAAATAATAAGGAGAAAGAATGTGCCTATCACAGCAAGTAATATTTTTCTGTACAATAGCAAATCAATGTCTAAAGAAAGGTTAATGTGCATCCATAATATAAAGATCATTTCTTTTAGTTACAGAACAATATAGATAAAGATTGAATTTGCTTATTCTTCATATAAAGGGGGGCTTCTGACATTCAATTAATATTCTTATACGGATTTGATATATTCTATTTGCTTATCTGTCCGACAGAATACTATAATTTTGGATAGAATGAAAGCTAAATAATAGCACTCCCTGTTTAAAGAACAGTTGACGGCTAAGGACTTACTTTAAAGCATGAATTGTAACTACTTTCAATAGTTCTATTAGACATTATAACATTGTTCAGATACAGAACTACAATAGATTTTTAGTATGAAATTTAATCATTTAATCAGTTTACTATGTATACTGAAGAACCAGATAAGGATGCTAACATGACACTAAACAATAGCACTAAGAGAACACTCACCAAACGCTTAGCCGTAAAAAGAATTATTATTCTGGGAATAATACTTGCGGTTGGATTAACTTTAAGTACAGCATTCTTGAAGCCTATGCTTCCAAAACAGTATTTAATTTTCTTACAAGTCGCACAGGTCTCTATCATTGGATACTTTGTTATAGAAATAACCGGCAATACCTTTCATAAGTTAGCAGGAGACTATCTTAAAGATACCGCTAAGTCGATAACGAGTTTCATTAAGATTGCCGGCGCCATTATTATCATTGCAATCATAATTTCTTACCTTAGTCAGGATCCTCTTGTAGCCGCGTCGATTGGCACTATCTCAGGATTAGTAGTAGGTTTTGCAGCGCAGAATATAATAGGAAATGCGATAGCAGCATTATACTTAGCTATAACTAGACCCTTCAAGATAGGCGACAGAATTACTGTATTTGGAAATACTGGCGTGGTTTATGATATAGGTTTACTATATAGCAAACTACAGATGGATAACGGCGATATTGTGCTGGCTTCTAATTCATTGATGTTAACTACAATGGTAATAGTGAATAAATAGACAAGAGACCTTCTATCGAGTTAGGATGATTAAATCAATGATAATCATTTAGGTTGAAAAGATATTGAATACACATTCCATCACGCTTAAAAGGTATATTGTCTATTAATGGAGTATGCAATCTAAATTTCAAATTTATAGCATTTATCTTGCAATGAAGCTGCGTCTCTATCGACTTATAAAGGATAGAAGAAGAAAGATAGACAAGCAAATTTCAGCATAAGTACATTTCAGTGTTAATATGTAGCATTATTTCAATACAAACCAAATATTAATGGTGATAATAGAAGAAATAAACTCATGGTAATAATAATAGATATTTTAAAAGAAGCATGCAACGAGGTTTATCAAGACACTAGAAATATTATTGGAACAGTTGACGGTAATAAAAAATTTAACCGAGGGGCAGGTGGAGATATTTCCAGAAGGATTGATCTTGATGCAGAAAAAGCTGTAATTAATACGCTTAAGAGACATAATTTTAATCCTACAATAATTGGTGAAGAGTGTGGTATAATACAAGGAAAGGATGGCTTTCTAATTATGGATGCAATGGATGGAACAATGAATGCAAGTCGAGGAATACCATTCTACTGCTGCTCTTTGGCTTATTCAACTGATTTTAGACTTAGCTCTGTTGTAGATGCAGCAGTTATTGACTTGTCTATAGGCGACATATATTATGCTTCAAGAGAAAAAGGAGCTTTTTGGAATGAAGATAGGATTTGTGCAGGTCAGAATAAAATTAGAAATAACGGTTCTAGTGAACAAAATTTCCTACAAGATATGATGATAGGTATGAATATTTCTGGAATTTCAGAAGATACCTTTAATCGTCTTTCTAAGCTTATCTCAAGGTCTATCCATATAAGGCATTTTGGAGCAAATGCTCTTGAGCTATGTTATTTTGCCCGTGGTCTAATGGATGCTTATATCGATTTTAGAGGAAAAATCCGTGCTACTGATATGGCTGCAGCATATCTGATTTTAAAGGAAGCAGGTGCTAAGATATATTCTGACAATGGCTCAGAATTAGAATCAGAGTTAGGAGTGGATAGAACGATGTCTTTTATGGCTGTTATAGATGACCAGATGTATAAAATGCTTGCAGAGGATTTAAAGATAATTAGATAGTGCAGACAATTGAGCGCCCGGGCCGGGATTCGAACCCGGGTCGAAGGAGTGACAGTCCCCCATACTGGACCGGAATTTACGATGCTGACAATGGGTTAAATAAGCATCTCTATACTACCCGGGCGCGCACTAATCGAGATTTGAGAAACCAATTAAAATGTTTTGTTTTATATTATGTCTTTTTAGCAAGGAATTCTTGTAAGATATAGTTAAACTAAGACATTGTCTTTCTACGACAATAACGGCTCTGGTTGTATTTTATGTTAAATGGGATGTATAACATTAAATTATACCCTCTACGAGCGTATTTGTGATATGGGCCCGTAGCTCAGCCAGGTAGAGTACCGGACTTTTACCTTAGGAAAGAAATCCGGCTGTCTCGGGTTCGAATCCCGACGGGCCC
>CAWIMJ010000056.1:0-66599 GCA_963837175.1 uncultured Nitrososphaeraceae archaeon | reverse complement strand
ATCTCCAACTATCAAATATGAAAATTAGTGGCAGAATTATACCCCATCCTTTATCAATATCATTATAAAAAATAATAATAATAGTAATAATAATAGTAATAATAATAATTGCTTACAGAAGACATCTCAAAAGAGCTCGCAAAACACATATGCGTTTACGTAGCATTTTCGAATCAAAATCCCGAGACCGCCAGCTTCAACTAATTGCCTACATGTTTTGTCTCAGAATCTTCTATTTCTTGGCTATAGAAGATGTCTTCATATTGTCGTAAAATATTGTGTCCAAATGGTGTACTTTGAAATCAACAATTTTCTTTGCTTTTCCGTTCTTCTCATTGGTAACGTTTGCGTCCATCGGAGAAGTGTAAAGCTTACTCTATATTAATAACTTCGCTAAAATAAAGTGCGTGTAAAAATCCGTGTAATAATTTTAAATTCGTGTAAAGCGTTGTATTACTGGGCTACACTAAATAATACTTGAATATATAGCTTATTGTATCACCGCATTTTTCTTGTACAAATCTACCAATCTCTGGACTACATTTGACATAGAATCTCTATATTTAGCCATTTCTACTATCTCCCTTGTGTATGCGGATCTATTCTATAAACTTGATGGGTTTTTCTGGCATGTAGTACTTTGTAATACACCATAATGCATAGTTTACGTTATAGTATACGGTAAAGTTTATGTCGTTATATATGGTAAACATTAGATTGTAAAGTTATGTAAATTGGCAAAGAAAGGGGGATTGGATATGAGCAGGTCGTTAATGCTGTAGATATTGCTGCTAATGAACATCCACAGATGGAAGGTCTCATAGACAAGTCAAAGATGAGTTAGATAATATGCAACGCACAAGACAATGTTTATCAAACGATATACAAGCTTTGAAGAATAAAATTTCAATATTAGATAAAACCGCATTCTCTTGTGAACAAGAGTGTAGGAGCAAAGAACAACAATCACAAGCACTTACTATTCAAAAGGATAGAAGCTTCTGATCGAACTCTTGAGTATAAAACAAATAAGCCTTGGCCGGGATTTGGACCCGGGACCTTTGCCTTACCAAGGCAACGCTCTACCATGCTGAGCTACCAAGGCGCTTATTATTCAGTAAGATTATGGGTCTTCATTATTTATTTTCTATAGCCTAGAATTTATAGCAATATTCCAACCATAATCGGCGAACTAAATAGTTTTGCTATTATTTGTATTTATTAACCTAGCTATCAGTAGTTCTTCGATTATCTTATTTCAAACTCAAATGATTAGTAAAGCAAATAAAAACAACAAGCTCATGTCAAATTTCTTTATCTTGAAATATAAAGTGCTATAATGAAAGAATATGGCTGTTGATTTTTTGTAAATAGAATTAGAAATATTATCCATGTAAGGTTTAATTACAGTATCCAAATAAACTTGACCTGATAGATAATGCGGGGGTTGTAGAGCCTGGCCAAATGGGCTAAACATAGAATTGGAGACGCGGGACTTAAGATCTTGAAAAATGGGTGATCCCGTCCCTCAGGGGTTCGTGGGTTCGAATCCCACCCCCCGCATCTCGGAATTCTACTGATTTTGCCTGTATGCTAGCACTGATTTTATAAAGTGTCTGTGAAGCCTATCGTCTCCCGATAATTCTGGGTGGAAGGCAGTTCCAATAATGTTGTTTTGATTTACAGCAACAATCTTATCATTAAATTTGGCGATGATATCAACTCCATTTCCAAGTTCAGTTACAGCTGGAGATCGTATAAAAATCCCTTTGTACGTATCCCTACCGAGTATAGGTATATAGAGATCAGTTTCAAAAGAATCATTTTGTCTTCCAAACGCATTTCGTTCTATCACAATATCTAAATTGCCCATCAATTGCTGCTTTGTTTCACCGACCACTCTATCGTAAGCACGTTTTGAAAGCATGATCATTCCGGCACATGATCCCATTACAGGCATACCATTGGAGATCCGAGTTCTGATTGTTTGAAACGATCCTTCATGTATTGTAACTAGACTACTAATTACAGTACTTTCGCCTCCTGGTATTATCAAGGCATCAACTTTTTCAATTTCCGTAGAATAGCGGACAGATTTTGCGGTGCCTTTTACTTTCATATCCTTTAGTGTTTCATTAGCGGCAATAATATTTTCTTCTACATCTCCTTGAACTGCCAAAACGCCGATAATAATTTCATCCTTCAAGTTGATGGTCCTCGTTCTTGCATCTTTAGTTCAAGGTTCTTTGTATCGAGTCCGAGCATAGATTTTTCCTCATCAACCATTTTCTGTGCCTCCATAACAATCTCTGGATTATCGTAATATGTGGTAGCAAGAACTATCGACTTTGCCCTTTGAGATGGGTCAGTTGCTTTAAAGATACCAGAGCCAACAAATACACCATCACACCCAAGATTCATTAGAAATGCCGCATCTGCCGGAGTAGATATTCCCCCTGCTGCAAAATTTACTACGGGTAATTTACCGATACGTGCGGTTTCTTCAACGAGCGAAAATGAGACGTTTAATTCTCTTGCAACCTTGATTAGTCCTTGATTATCGTGCTCATGATATATTGAGCTAATATGACGTATACCTGTGTTAACCATTTTCATATGAGTGACAGCTTCAGCAACGTTACCAGTACCTGGTTCACCCTTTGTTCTAATCATAGCGCACCCTTCTTCTATTCTTCTTAATGCCTCACCCAGGTTCTTTGCTCCGTTGACAAATGGCGTTGTGTAATCCCACTTCCATATATGACTGACCTCATCTGCTGGAGTTAAAACTTCACTTTCATCGATCATATCTACTCCTGTTGCTTCAAGTACTTTAGCCTCGCCAATATGACCAATTCTACACTTTGCCATAATAGGAATAGTAACAGCATCCATGATGTTCTGAATTATCTTAACACTTGCTGTTCTAGCGACTCCCCCAGCCTTTCTCACATCGTATGGTAGTTTATCCAACACCATTACAGCAACTGCGCCAGCATCTTCTGCAACCTGTGCCTGTTCGACATTAGTAACATCCATTATTACTCCATGCTTTTGCATATGAGCAAAACCACGCTTAATTAGCGTAGTGCCTCGAACGATCTTTGCATTTTCTGATTTACCCAGTTTTATGCCCTTGGGCTCAAGTTCATTTGCCACAAGAGATATTGTCATAATTTAGTTTCTTAGTTCGCTCTATATAGACATTAGTTTTTCTTCTCTTTTCAACTTTAGCTGTATGGATACAAAAAATGTTATTAAAATCCTATATACTCAGACTGTCTATTTCACCATTATTGTGAAGTGTACATTCAGTAATCCTAGGCGAATGTCTTATAATGAATAGCAGAATAAAGTAATAATGTTTACCAAGAAAGAACATCCAGAAAAATATGGCTGGTGGATAAGCGAACTATCTTCTCTTGGAATCAAAAGAATGAGAAGAAATGATATGAAGGATAGAAAAGAAATTACTGACCTTACTGAAAATATAAAGCAGACTCTTTTTCGAAAATATAAAACTGTTTATAACCAATAGTATACGACATTGTCTGTACTCAAGAATAAAAATAAGAATAAGAATGAGATAGATCCAATAGGTTGCTTTTCAAGAGTAGATCATGATCAGTAATCTAACCACGAATATGAATAACAAATGTTATTATTATTATCATAAGAAAAACTGTAGTACTTGGTCATATCCGCAATCAAACACCTGGAATTGGACCTGGGCAGCCGGTAACCGGATGAACAATACGAGTTAACCACAAAGACAAAGAAGATAATAGAAATAGATAATTCAAGTAACCATCAGCTATTTAATAGTAGACTATAGTGTCATATACTTGACTAACTGGTTAATCCACCTCTTAATTGATTGATAGTAGTATACATTTCTAGCAGATATCTATATTACTTTGAATACATTAGCATTATTAATATAAAATTGTCAAATAATAATAAACAATCAGATTCTAACAATGATGGAACTAACTGCGATTATTGCGGTAATCCACTGGAAGCCTGCATGTGCGTATGTCCCTATTGTGGCGAATTAAATGGTTGTGAATGTTGTCTGTATGATGCTGTAACTGGTGGTGGATAAGCAAATAGTTTATAATGACCTTTTTTCTTTCAATTCCAAATCGTTAAAAGCACGTCTTGCGAAAATCAGCCTATATGACTCTAACAAAAGTTACTAACTCTTTAACGTGGGTTATTGGAGGAGCTCAAGGAAGTGGAGTAGATTCTGCTGCCAATATATTCTCACGTGCCTGTGCTCAGGGTGGATTGCATATTTTTGGAAAGAGAGAATTTTATTCCAACATTAAAGGTGAACACAGTTATTTTACAGTAGGAGTATCAGATACTCCAATTCGCTCTCATGTTGATAAAATCGATATACTTGCATCCTTCGATGCCGAAACAGTATTCAGACATGCGGATAAAGTAACAGATGGAGGAGCCATCATCTATAATTCAGAGTTAGCTAATTCTGCCATTCAAGAAGTCCCAACCATTGATGAATTTGCCGCTGTAAGAATATCTAAAGCGCTAGAAAAAGCTGGTAAGCCATTGACGATTCAAGGGATGATTGATTATGCTAAGGATAATGGAGCTCTGGTTTACGGCATACCATATCTTAAAGTACTAAAAGAATTTGCAGAAAAGATCAATGACCCTTCTTTGAGCAAATTTACAAGGATGGTAAATGTAATGGCTTTATCGGCATCAATGGCAATTTTAGACTTTGACTCTGATATACTAAATAACGCAATAAGATATGTTTTCCGTTCGAAGCCCAGAGTTGCCGAGAGCAATATCTCTGTCTCCAATTATGCCTATAATTATAGCAGATCGAAATTTGATTTATCTGAATGTAAGTTCCTTCTAAGCTGCAAACCCCCTTCTGGCGACATAATACTAGTGCAGGGAAACCAATCATCAGGTTTAGGAAAGATCATCGCAGGGTGCAAGTTCCAAACATATTATCCCATAACTCCAGCAAGCGATGACAGCGAATTCTTAGAATCTAATCAGATAGTTGAGCAGCGAAATGGTGAGAAGGGTTCTCTAGTGGTTCTTCAAACTGAAGATGAAATAGCTGCTATTGCGATGGCAATAGGTGGAGCTTTAACTGGAGTGCGTTCAGCCACTGCTACATCAGGACCTGGTTTTTCGCTAATGACAGAAGCACTAGGATGGGCAGGAATGAATGAAGTCCCACTCGTTGTTTCATTATATCAACGGGCGGGCCCTGCTACCGGCCTCCCAACCAGACATGAACAAGGCGATTTGTTATTTGCCGTAAATGCAGGACATGGAGAATTTCCAAAAATTGTTTTCGCTTCTGGAGATATTGAAGAAAGTTTTTATGATACAATAAAAGTATTCAACTTTGCAGAAAAATATCAAATGCCTGTCATCCATATGCTGGATAAAGCCATAGCAAACAGCATAATGACATGCAAAATGTTCGACCAATATAAAATTAAAATTGATAGAGGACAACTATTACGAAATATTGCTCCATCAAAAGAGAAAGAGACGGGTATTGGTGGTCACTATTTAAGATTTAAATTAAGTGATAATCCAATTTCTCCACGTATAAGCCTCGGCACTGAAAATGGAATATTCTGGAATACAGGAGATGAACACACAGAAGAAGGTCATATTACTGAAGATCCAGAAATGCGTATTAAAATGATGAATAAAAGAATGGGTAAACTAGATGTTGCTTTAAGTGAAATAGACAATGAAGATAAAGCAGTAGCCTATGGTGAAAATGACCCTTTATTTGGTTTGACAATAATAAGTTGGGGTTCTACCAAGGGAGCAATTCTCGATGCTATGGATTGATTGACGTATGAGGGGAAGAAAATTAAATTCATTCAATTAAGGTTGTTACATCCATTTCCTACGGCAGTAGTGGAAAAAATGTTAGACAATACAAAAGTTTTGATAGATATTGAGATGAATTATTCATCACAATTAGGATTACTTATAAAACAGAACCTAAAGCGTGAGATTAATTATAATATCGTAAAATACAATGGCCGACCAATGTCTTCAAGTGAGATTTATAATGCTATAATGCATATAATAAATGGAAAAGCATCAAGGAGAATTGTGTTAGACAATGGCACTTAAATTAGCAGACTACAAGACAAACGTTCATAACGATTGGTGTCCTGGTTGTGGAGATTTCGGTATACTCAATGCTATTCAAATGGCTTTATTTGATATGCATATTCCTCACCATCGTGCAGCAATATTTTCGGGAATAGGCTGTTCTGGGAAGACACCCCACTTTATCCATACTTATGGAATACACACATTGCATGGTAGAGTTTTACCATTCGCTCAAGGTGCAAAGCTGGCTAATCCAGAACTAGAAATTTTAGCTGTTGGAGGAGACGGAGATGGTTTGGGAATTGGCGCTGGCCATTTTGTAGGTGCGGGTAGAAGAAATGTAGATATGGCTTACATTATATTCAACAATGGAGTCTACGGGTTAACAAAAGGCCAAGCTGCACCTACTTTAAAATTAGGTATGAAAACCAAATCGCTTTCACAACCTAATGTTAACAATTCCGTTAATCCAATAGCTCTTGCTTTGATTGCAGGATTTACGTTTATTGCAAGAGGATATTCGTATGATGTCAGACATTTAAAAGATCTCATCAGAAAAGCAATTGAGCACAAAGGTCTTGCGTATCTAGATGTATTGCAACCGTGTCCAACTTATAATGATATCAATACAAGGGAATGGTTCCAAGGATTAGACAATATTAATCCTGAAACAGACACGCAGATGCCAAGAACGTACAAGCTAGATGAGATTGGATATGATGGTGTAATACACGAAGAAGATCAGACTAATGATAAAATGGCACAAGTAATTGAAAAATCAAATGAATGGAATAATAAAATACCTATAGGGATATTTTACCAAAATGAACATATACCGACTTATCAAGAGAGAATACAGGCTAGAATACCTGATTATATAGAAAACCCGCCCTCTAAACAAGCTGTATCAGATCAGTATAACCAAGCAATCACTAGTATTGACAAGCTCTTAGCAGAACTGAGAGTCGACAAACAAACGTGATACGCAAGGGATTTATATTATAAATAGCATATTTAATTGTCTCTTCACTTAACGATAAATCTATAGCTAAAGATATCCTACTTTTTTAGATGGTCAAATCTAAAAGAAGCAGAACACCTTCAAAATATATTTACCATGCATCATACTTCAGGATTCATTGTAGATGAAACAATAATTAGAGTAGGAGGAAGAGAATTGGTCTGTCTGGTTATCGCTTGCAATTGAACCAATAGAGGAGGTAATTATTCTTGACATACATATTTCTTTAGAAAGGAGTATCTTGTTGCTGCAGAACGGTTTCTTCAAGAGTTGATTAGAAAATATGAAAAATATACACTTCTAATGATATGGTGTGGTACATGGTATCATCCACAAGCCTGCAAATTTCTGAAATTAAAACATCATAGCCTCATTCATCTTATGAAAAGAGTATCATAGAGCGAACCATTCAGTACATAAAAAAATGTAGAACTGAAAGTTTTGATGATTATTCCCATGCCAAAAAGATAATTGTAAACTACAACACATTAAAAATTGGTTTAATCTGTTTGCCTGTAGATATACATAATGGGATGATTATAGTTAAGTGAACAAAGACAATTAACCTAATATAATATTAGTATAGGTTTATGATTAATCAGGACTTTAAGAAAATAAAATAAAAGAAGGGAGTTTTGGCTAGTCCCATTTACTCCATGCTGCCATCCATCTATAAGTCCACGTGTTTAATTTGGCACCTAAAGCTGCTATAGGAACGCTTAGCACTGCTCCAGCGCCAGCTCCCAAGGCTACAGGACTATTGTAGAACTTTCCTACCTGCGGCTCGATCGGAGTCATATAGGGAGGTAGTGTGGGTCTTGGATACTTGAACGCCATTTCCAGCGGATCCCTTACTAACAAAAGGTTTATCATATTGAACATTGGAAGCGATAGGCCAACTAGCGTACCGCCAATAAGTATTGCGGCGTGCTTATTGCGTCGTGTTGCCCAATACGTCAAGTCCAATAGCATTGCTGAAGGTATCCAAACCGGCACTGCGACAAAGTCATAGGGGTATCCCAATGCGAACCAGGCGCCCTTCGCAACCCAGGTATAAATTGTCATGATGGTCGCGTAATAAGTAGCGGTTCCAGGGACTCCTGTAAAAAGCATGTAGTATATTGCTCCTACAACCAACATAGTAGATTGTGAAATCGAAAATACTACAAATGAAGTCCAAGCCCAATCAGTGTAGAAAATATAGTCCCCTGCATTAATAGTCAGAAGTGTGCTGTTTACTGCAACTACAACAATGAACAGATAGTGCGTTGTACGTCTAAGCCAGACCATTACCAACCTACGCTTATAGGTAATATATAAAATTTTAGATTAAATTGCATCATTCAAGCGACATATTACCTTAATTTCTCGAAAATGAGTTTTAGTGATTAATCGAATTTGCAAGTAAGGATCCATAATATAGAATCCTGATATATGAAAAATTAGATAAAAAAAGAAAACCCTTAGGCCCGAACAGGTTTTTCCATTGCTAACTTCCAAATGAAAATGAATCCTAAAATTTCAATAACGCTTAGCACAGAGAGTGCATATATACCACTTGGTAATGGATATGCCCAAGGATAGACTGTTACACCGACATAAATTCCGCCTGCGGTTGCTATCCAGCATAGCGCAAGTCCTAAGATAAATACGCCTTTCATGTTTTCAACTCTTCGGCCAATCATACGCTCAATATCGTCTCTACGTTCGCCACCTGTTCCTCCAGTACCCCATCCTTTTGGTAAAGTCATTGATATTAACATCAGAACAAGCCTTTTTAAATTTTGCTATGATAAAGTTCGAAGATAGAGATAGATTGCAAAGATAAATGTTTTCAATAATCCAATAACCGATCAATAATCATATTTACACAAATACGCCGTATACATTCATTGATGAGACGGATGTTATTTAGACGAGCATAGGTAAATTCCTTAGGTAATACTAGGATATCTATCTTGATGATGATACAATAATCTTACGAAATAATGTAAAATATTTTTGAAAATGTAAATATTAAAGAAAAAAATAAAGAAACCAGTTAGAATTAGTAGTTGATTGATCTTCCCTAGCCTATGGGATAGATCTACTGTAAAGCTTGCCTTCTAATGCTAGCTTGTACATTTCAGCTACATACGGATTCTTTGCTGGTGTTTCTGCACCAAGTTCTACCATGCGCGCATAGACTCTCACAACGTATGCAAGAGCACCCATGAAAGCCACAACGACTCCCATGTTAAACATCCAGTGGTTAGGAACTGAGAATATTTCCTCTACGAACCAGAAATGCCACAGTTCATTTATTCCGATAGTGAACATTGTTGCTAAATAACCAATAATGGTTATCTTCAAACCCGTGTTCATAGAGTTATTTGGACCTCTAAGAATTGGTACTCTTCTATCGTACATTGCTACGAAGCCCCATCCTAGTGGTAGAGCAACGAAATGACTATATAACCACCAATGTGCCGGTGTAAATGCACTATCTCTGATAGCTGTTTGATGCAGTGAGCCATCGACAAAGTTATCTACCTCTACTGATGCTGCGATTGATCCCAGCATCACTATCATGATGTAGATCTTCTTCAGTCGTTGGATTTCTACTTCTTTTGGTATTAGCGCTGGCATTTGTGCCATGATTCTTCAATATTGTTTCATCGATCTTGTATATAAGGTTGTTAGATTTGTTTGCATCGTTTTTATCATATAAATTATATTAAAATCGTAGTGTATTATAATTTATACATAAATATACACTTATAACGATAATATTATTAAGTTTATTCCATTAGTCATCAATGATAATCATTATTGCTAATCTAACCTATAGAACTCATTCATGATTACAGCAAAGCATATATCTTTGTCTTTCTACCTATGGCTAGATATATAGTATGATTAAAAGCACCACCCTAATCGTCACGGCTCTTGCAACAGTCATGGCGTTTTCTGCAGCATTGGCATTAATACCGGTCGTAGAAGGTCATGGTGTGCAGGCACAGCTTCAAAGCAGATTCGTACGTATTCAAGACGAAACTTTTTCGGCTCAAACTCTCAAAACAGGTGATGAAATTACAGTATCGGGTACATTACAGAGTCTAGTAAATAGACCTCTTAGAGCATGGATCTCGTTATTCAGCGAATCAACTAATGCAGGAAACAGGTGGGAATTCATTTCAAGAGATCCACCTGGAAACGTATTTGAGATTCCTGCTCAAGGAACCATTCCTTATGAATTGAGAGCAAAAGCTCTTGAGCCAGGCGTATACCACGTGCATACACAGATGAACATAGCAGGCGTTGGCCCAGGTCTTGGTCCAGGACAGACGGTACAAGTAACTGGTGAGGCAATCTTAAAGCCAGTTCCGTGGGGTAATGTAGCCTATCAGGTAATTCTTATTGGAGCAGGCTTAGGAGTGACCTTTGCTACAAGGCCATGGCAGGTTATCTAATACAAAATTAAGCCTTCCCTTCTATTATTTTTACAAGAAATCTTTATTGTTCATTCTAAAAAATTTAGTTTAATTCTATCAACGTATAGCCACACATCTTAACGACAACCTACCAAGTATTCTTTATAGTATATGAAATAATTTTACAAGCTATTCATAAAAAGAATTAATTTTCAAAGATTGATAGTAATTGAGAAAAACCACAAATCCCATTATAGTGAGGCAGATTAATGGATAATGTGATATTTTCACATTAGAAAGCCGAAACCAGAATAACGATTTCTAAAACAATATATCTCCTGACTTTGGATATTATTCATCTGTATTCTTTTCTCACTCAGATCATATAGTCTAGTATTATATACTTGAGCCGATTCCCGAAAGGGGTTAAATGTTATAAGCCATGATCTAGTTCTAGTGCCACTCTACAGTCATAAAGTACTTGCTAATTCATATTCATCAAAACCCTTTACCATTATGTTTAAGGTACAATCAAGAATAAATCAAGAATAATAAAAAATTAGGATTTAAATTATAAGTACGAGAAAAAAGCAAGAATTTAACAATTGCTTGTCTTTCTTTTTAGTAGTCTAGTTATGATTTACCAATGGTGTTTTTCATCTGGAATTAGACCTATTTGTTCACGTTCGAAGTATCTTTCTAGTTCTTGTGTCCATTTCTCCTTGGCTGAACCGCCACCAAGACCCTTTTTCCGTAGCCAGAACGCAATGACACCCAGCAGGAACACAGCGAATAACATCGTGCCGAAGATGTAGACCATTACGTCGTAGAACAGTGGATTGTACGATGGTCCTATTTGCCCAATCAGACTGTTAAACTTAGTATTTACCATTGCCATAACGCTTATGATAGCGCTCATTATCTTACAGCAGACTAAATCTATGATATATACATTTTGGTTCGAGTGATTATGGAAATTCGTTTTTGCTGCTGTTCAGTTCCTAGTCATAAAACAATCCCACCTAACAACACGATTATTGCTATACAATTACAATATATGAAAAAATCGAGATGGAAATATCAACTCAAGTCTACCAAAGTTGACAATGCAAAACTAAAAAAACTTAATTTTTTGCTGATTCAATCATAATAGAAAATGAATGAAAGAAAGAATGAAAGAATGAAAGAAATACTTGATAATAAAATAAAAAAAGTTAGCTTAGCTGGTTGCTGCTTTTTTTGTTCCTGATCTGCCTTTTATGAAGAAAGCTGCCGCAACGCCACCAAATATTACTACCAAGACCGCTATCATAATAACTGTTTCGTTTATGTTAGTTCCTAACATGGATGTACCAGAACCATATGCGCCCGCCGTCTTTGCATTGGAAACTTTGGCTTTTGCGAGTTTTAATTCTTCTTCAACACTACTAGGAGCATTGCTAGTGTATTGCCCATAAGCAATTTCAACTACAGGAAAAACAAATGCAACACCCATCAGAAGTACTATTGTGACCGTAGCCAGGAAAATTGGCTTGTTCATAGCAATACTTTTTCAGAATCAATTATTTAACCTTTATGTCTTACAATCAAGAATTAAGTAACATTTAGATACGCATTAAATTTTTTATAAAAGGTATGGCGCGAATGCATGCTCATACTCATGGTAAATCACACTCTACCCGTCCCACCTCCAAGGATCTGCCTCCATGGCTGACAGAAAGCCAAGGAAAAGTATCCTCATTAATAATTTCACTATCGAAGGATGGTTTAACACCAAGTGACATAGGTCTGCGTTTACGGGACGAAAATGGAATCCCTCTTACTAAGGTTGTTTTGGGTAAATCAATCACAGATGTGCTTGTCGAAAGTAACATCAGAAGAGATATGCCTGAAGACCTAGAGCATCTAGTCATGAAAGCTTTAGGCCTGCAAAAGCATCTTAGGGCTCATAATAGCGATCATAGAAACGTCCGTTCACTGGAATTAATTGAATCAAAGATTCACAGATTGTCCAAATATTATAAGAGAATAGGCAAACTTAACAAAAATTGGAAATATGCAGCAGTTATTGCGCAACTAGAATAAGAAATTATTATGAGCAATAAAGAAATCTTTCAGGCTCTGAAGTCTTTTTGTGACAAAATTGAATTTATGGTTGAAAATGAAAAGGAAATTCTTATTGTTAGTCATTTGGACGCAGACGGAATAGCTTCAGCAAGTATTATAGCTTCCGCGTTGGCTAGACTAGGCGCTAGATGCGCTGTTCGTACTGTTTCAGATATGACCTTGAGTATTCTACATCAGATGCGCTCTGAAAATCATGACTTCTATATAATTACAGATCTCGGCGCCGGGATGGCTAAAGAATTTCACCAAGCGCTTGATAACAGATGGGTAATCGTTGATCACCATCAAATCCCCGAAGAAGAAATATCAAGAGACGACAATAACCAAATCCTGAATGCTTGGAAATATGGAATAGATGGAGGCAAAGAGATTTCTGCAGGGGGTATGGCATATATGGTTGCAACTACACTCGATAGAAAAAATAAAAATCTATCTCCAATTGCCATTGTTTCTGCACTAGCTGACAGACAAGATCAGGGAGAAAAAAAATCACTTTTTGGCGTTAATTCCGAAATTCTAAAGACTGCCGAATCATTAAAGCTTATCAATATCGATTTGGATCTTATGCTTACAGGACGTGAGACTAGACCGATCCATGAAACACTAGCGTATACAGCTTTTCCATATATTGAAGGTTTGACGTGGAATACAGAAGCCTGCTATGCACTCATAAAAAATACAGGAATAAAAATTAGAAAAAATGGACGATGGCGCGTACTCTCTGAAATTTCGCAAGATGAGAAAAGCATTATTTTAGATGCGATAGCCAAATTTGTAGTCGATTCATCTAGGAACAAAGAGGTCGATGTGATTAATAATCTGATAGGCTATACATACACGCTCATTAACGAAGATCAAAGAAGCCAACTCCGTGATGCAAGAGAATTCTCGACAATGTTGAATGCATGTGGACGAATTCGTAAAGCAGGAATTGGCATCGGAATTTGTATGGGCGACAGGAATGCAATATTGGATGAAGGTGAAAAAATAGTTACGACATACAGAACAACCTTAAGAAATTACATATCTTCTATTTTTGCTGAAAAGTGGCGCTTAATTGACAATGGTAAATCAGTTTTCATTAATGGAGAGGGACTTTTAGCTGAAGACATGCTAGGAGCGGTTTCTTCCTTATTAAGTGGATCACCAAGTCTTGGTGGTCGGTTAGTTTTTGTGAGAACCTTAACTAAGGATGGGTCCTATAAATTCTCCGCAAGAAAATCCCTTGGAAGTGGATCAAAGTCGAATTTAGGTTTGATAATGCGATATTGTTCAGAATTGGTTGGAGGAAGCGGAGGCGGTCATTCACCGGCAGCAGGATGTAGAATTCCATCTATAAGACTGGAAGAATTTTTATCTGCAATTAGGAACGCAATACAAGATGCCAAATTCACAGCCGCTTCTTGAAGTAACTCTGATCATTGAATTAAAGTTCTCAAAACAATCTGAAACAGAGGCAATTCTCAAGGCACTAATACCAGATAACATCAACTTTCCAGAAGGCCTATCTATGGATCTGAGTTCAAAAGATAATACTACCATTTATATCAAATTTTCATCCAGTACTGAAATCGGAACCTTGATCAATACTGTAGATGAAGTTTTACAAGATATCTCTCTTGCGAAAAAAGTGATAATTCGTGATTGACTCCAAATTACTGAAACAGAATCCAGAAATAATAGTAGATATGCTAAAGAAAAGGAATGTAGAGTTCCCAGTTAACGACTTAATTTCCTTAGATCGCAGACGGCGCCAATTAATCGTAGAATTGCAGCAGGTGAAACATGATAAAAACACTCTTTCGCATTCTATTGCCTCCAAGAAAAAAGAAAAGGCTGACGCATCACAAGAAATTTCGAAGATGAATGTTGTAGGTAATAGGATTTTAAGTCTGGAGGAAGAAAAAAGGTTAGTCGAATCACGATATAGCCTTCTCATTAGGAATCTTCCTAATATCATCCATCAATCTGTTCCAATTGGACAGAATGAAAATGACAATGTCGTCATAAAGCATTATGGAACAATTAAGAATTTTGAATTTAGACCTAAAGATCATGTTGAAATTGCAACTTCTCTAGATCTTGTCGATATAGGAAGGGCTGCAAAAATATCAGGGGCGAGATTTTACTTTTTAAAAAAAGAATTAGTAAGAATGAATTATGCTTTAATTCATTTTGCAGTAGATTTTTTATCTGATAAAGGATACATACTCGCTCAGCCTCCATATATGATTAGAAGAGGTGCGATGGAAGGGGCCGTAATTCTGGAAGATTTTGAACAAGTAATTTACAAGATTAATGGAGAGGACTTGTACCTGATTGGAACTTCTGAGCATGCTCTAGCGTCAATGCACATGGATGAAATTTTAAATGGTAATCTGCTGCCAATAAAATATGCCGGCATTAGTACTTGTTTTAGAAAAGAAGCTGGCGCTCATGGCAAGGATATGAAAGGAATTTTCAGAGTGCATCAATTTGAAAAAGTGGAACAATTTGTATACTCCCGTCCTGATGATTCATGGGAAGAACATGATAAGATGTTAACTATAGCTGAAGAGTTTTATGAAAAAATTGGTATTCCTTATCGGACAGTGCTTCTGTGTTCAGCAGACTTGGGTAAAATTTCAGCCAAAACGTACGATATAGAGGCATGGATGCCAGGACAAGGAGCTTACAGAGAGATAGGTTCATGTTCAAACTGTACGGATTATCAAGCTCGTAGGCTCAGGATAAGATTCAAAGACAAGACAAATGAGGAAACAAGTTTAGTTCATACTCTGAATAGCACACTTGTAGCAACTGAGAGAACAATGGTTAGTATTATGGAAAATTACCAAACTTCAAATGGAGATGTTGAGGTTCCAGATATTCTTCGAAAATATATGGGAGATGTCAAGAAAATCAAGATTTAAAATTTGAAATTAACAATAATCATAATAATAATATACTCCTGTTAAATCTAATCTCGTTGCTCGCTCGCTTCAGCTAAGTTACCTCTTTAGGAAAAATTAATCTCCGAAGCTCTGTTAACTTAAGGAAAAGTCTATAGCTAAATACATTGTATTCTTTCTTTCTCTTGATATCTAAACCAAGAAATAGGACATCTTTTGAAGATATTGCTTATGGATTGTAATTGTGCTTGTACTTTCTAGGTCTTTTTCATTCTTTAGAAATGCCTTTAAAGCATTATTTAAAGAAGAACAATCCAATAGATAAAAAGGGATAGAACTTAAAACAGATAGATTTAGATTGATCACACGACCGCATTTATGAAATTATTATTTGACCATATTAAGAAAAGCATTATAAATTGAATTTTGACTCATGGAAATTCGGATGCACCAATATTAAATAGAGTAACAATGCGGAGAAAAGACCTATTATTTAGAAGAAAATTTAGATATATAAAATTCAGATATAGTAAAAGTTAGAACCTTCTAAGCACTTTGGGCTTTAGCATTTCTGGATGGTTCTTGAGTCCCACGACTAAAGAAAGAAGCTTTTCTTTATCTTGAGGAAAAGTACCACCTAATGAATAAATATTCGAGGCATGATTAGCCCTAAATATTACTGGCGCTGATACATCAATATTTGATATTAATCTTTCAAGTTCATTCAATATCTCGGTGTCCTCTAATGGAATAAATGGCTCGTTAAACTTAGTCATAAATTCCTTATAAATTCCCTCTTCAAGATGTAATGTTAGTGCTCCGAGATAATTAGGCATAATTTCATTTATCACTCTGGCGGTATCGAGTGTATGCTCATAAGTATAAGTTTTTCCACCTATGCCTAGAATTATCATGCATGATAAAATATAGCCATGTCTTTTCGCCCGTTGACAGCTGTAAATAATTCCTTTGCTTGTCGCACCTTTGGTTACCTTCTTTAAAAGAATATCATTTCCAGTCTCCACTCCTACATAGAACATTCCTAATCCAGCAGATCTTAGTCTGTCTAATTCATCATCCTTCTTCTGCAACAGATTCTTTGGCATTGCATAGCACGATATTCTTTCTATATTTGAAAATTTTGTCCTTAAATATTTCAAAATCTGGGTCAACCTATCGGTAGATAGATTTAATGCGTCACCATCTGCAAGAAATATCCTTCGAGTATTAGGATATGCGTTTGCAGCTGAATCAATTTCTGTCTTTATATCTTCCCATGGTCTTTCCATATATTCTTTTGTACGATACATGTTACAAAAGGAACATTTGTTAAATGAGCAACCTAATGTAACCTGAAATATCATAGAGTTGGCTTCCGAAGGCGGTCTATACAGAGGAGAATCATATAGAATTTCCATTTTAACTATACTATTCTTACTATAAGATATCACATTTAACTTATACTGTCTAAAATGAGGAATTCACTAAGACGATAGTTATTCTGAGATAATTTGGGTCGGTTCGTCGCGAGATCTTCATTGCTTTGACTCAGTCTGGAGCAGCGAAATCTTACCTCATCCCCATAAATAACTATTATAGCCGCTATTAAAAGTGTATTTGAGAGAACATCATCTTCAGAAATGCTCCAATCACAATAAGGAGATTCAGAAGTACTTTTGATGTGGACACAATTATCTCATTCCTAAGGAATGAAAAGAATAATAAGTTGCCCAAAATTCCTCTACGAATCTGCCCATCTGCTTCGTCTATCATTGTAAGAATAATATATTTATAGATAAGCAGTGTCAACTATTTTTTGAAGATGTCTTCGTAGCCTCTTTAATGTACCTGAAATAACAATCGTAACAAGGGGAGGATCAATTAAAGCTATTGTTGTCAAGATATTATCAACGTATTGTAGCCAACAACTAATTATAATCATATTTTTTTGGTGTGATCGAATCAACCTGACAGATGATAATTCAGTAGTGATATAACCAAAAAGTTCAGAATTTCGGTTTGTTATCGAGTTTAATATACTAAACTCATCTCTACTGATATCATCCAAGTCAGTACCGTGCAATATTGCAAGATATCGACGTTTTGATCTTCGTTTAAGCATTCAAAAACACCATTCGTTGATATTTTGTTTCTAGCCACTCCTCGAGATCTCTCCAGTAATGCTCAGGTTTTATATCACAAACCTTTAATATAGACTCAAAAGATCTACCTGAAACCATTTCCAAGGATGAATTTGCTCCGCTAGATAGAATAAATTGATAATCGTTTAATTTGCAAAATTTGTACAGATTTCGTATTTGGTTAAACCATTTTCCAGTAGTAGATCCATCTTTTTTGCGAGCAGGAAACACAGTAACCTCTAGCCCGAGTTTCTTTTTCACTCTTTTTTTTAGAACTGCTTCTATTTTTTTAAAATCTTCAACCATCAAAATGTCTGTGTTAGAAGTAGAAATCTCTTCAATTCTTTTGCAAACCACTAGATACGGATAACTGGTTAATTCTGCTGGTTTTCTGTTAAGGCGATAAATAAAATTATCTGTGAATACTTGACCAGGATAATCAATCCCTACTAAGTCAATTTCAGAGATTTGAGCCATACGGGTAATTTTGCTATAATCTTTAAAATTTATACAAAGATCTATTCGCTTGAAGTCAAAAGCCTCCTATAATTTTCTAATGTTCTTGTAGGTTTATATTTTCTTACTGGCCGCAATCGAATTCTAATGGAATCATTATCAGAAAGAGATGCCCTTCCCTGACAAATTCTCTGTTTATCTAAACGAATGTATATGTTTCCTTTTTCATCTATATAACGATCAAAAAAATCTGAAAGGGATTGCCTGTCAATTTTGTTTAATATAGATAAAATCTGTGATAGAAGAGAGTTAGCCTCAGTAGCAGATATAACAGCAGAGAGTATTAAAATTCTGTTTCCCCAATGACCTTCAGAAGTATTAGAGGAAAATCTATGAGGCGATACAGATAGTACATCATTAATAGATTGCAAAATCTTGTCTTGATTTTCTGTAGCATGCACGATAATACTAATTTCTGCAGTAGAAAATGCGATGTTATCTTCTACAGTCATAAACTAATACCAATAGCCTAAGACTCACTTAAATAGCGATTAAAAAGTTATTACTTTAGCTCTGTTGTCGGCTGAAATTTTTCCAGTTCCTCAGCGTCTTCTTCTTCTTCATTAGTCTCGTCTCCAGATGTTGTTGTCGATCCAATTGTCTTTGCTTCTTGAATAGCTCTGGATTCTGGTGTTGATATTAACTTTGTTTTTTTAATACCAATGTGTCTTAGCGAAGCAATTTTCTTTGCGTCCGCAAGAAGATCGGCTCCCATCTTACCCATAGTAGCTTCCTGTACAAATTGGTCAACAGTTAATTTTGGTATTTTATCTGAAAGTATCCTGTGTGTTACCATTCTAATTTCATGTTTTTTTGAAGAATTTAACCTTCTTTGACTAAATGCAATTGTTGATACGCGGAAAGTATAACCATCTATTGTTCTAAAATCGTGTATATAGTTGATCATGGAGCTTCCTCTTCTAATAAGACTTCTCAAGAATTCTTTTGCATATTCATGTCCTTTAAAGATAGTAGTAGCATTGCCATCTCTAATATTGTCGATCTGGACAAAGATTTTTGTCTGATGCTGTGTGGGATCTTGTTTTAAAATATCAAACATAGTATTTTCAATTACACGTCCCTTAGAATTATCAACGTCTGTAATGGGGACGTAGCTCAAAGGATTCCCTCCGAATGCAACAGGAGCATTAACTACGACCCACTGTTTATCTCTCCATTTATCACGTACCCTACCCCCCCGTTTCGCTCCCTTAGCCATAAAAAAAGAGACTTTACAACCAAAATATAAGTTGTACGTTGACAGAGAGATAGATTCATATTAATTTTTATCGCAAGGTAAAAGGACATATAACGTTATAAGAACAGGTTACCATTCATCTTTATTGAGATGTAAGATAACATATAATAGACCTCTCAGTCCTATCTATGGGAATACTAATGCAGCTAGAGGCATTACAAATAACCACTTGGAAATGGGAGTTTTACTTCCATATTTTTACGCTTCCACGATCTTAGCTAGTATTATCGCAATACCGACAATAGGAATAATTTTGATATTTCAATCAGTACCTATAATCGGATTAGGAATAGCACTAACAATCCATTCAATCCTGCTATTATATTCAAAAGCTGTCTCAAACTTTGCTTTAGAATTGGTAATCTGATAAGATTTTTTGGAGAGTACACGTCAACTGACTTCATGGTTATTCTATCGTCTTTGAAATTATGAGATTTTTGTATTATTAAAAGGGGCTTAGAATTATTCATATTAAATATGGGATGAATATTTAGTGAAAAACATTTCCTTAATCAGTTTGATGTTATGACGAATAAAAAATGAAAAAAGATAATTTGAAGTATACATGCTTGATATATTTTATTAAATATACAGAACAGCTATTACTTTAGATTGATATTAATAAAGTATTAGAAGTCCACAGGCTGAGCATAAACTTTTAGACATAAGTAAATTAAAAAAATACTCTCAATAATTTCTCAACTAATAGCACCTACATGACATTGACAACGGTCATCTCTCTCACTGCAAATCTAAGAGAGACAGAATGAAAAATCTAAATCTAATAAGGATACAAAAGCAAAAATTACTCGGTATGATAATTAACTCCAACTAAATTTACAAGCCATTATGTTCTACACGAGTTGCTGTGAATATCGATATAGTACATTTCATATAATTGATATATAAGAAATGTAAAGAATATGAATTTCTAATTGTTGTGCTTGCTAGTTTTATATATTTGAATTTGACAAGTTACTCATTTGACTTTAAAAGACGATACCATCAATCTTCATCGTATGGTGAAAGGCAAAATAGAAATACAAACTAGAGTTGCTCTGGACAATACCGTTAAAGAAAGAAGTACGCTTGGCTTAATTTACACTCCTGGAGTAGCTTATATCGCCAATGAAATAAGTAAAAATAAAGAGCTTGTTTATGAGTACACGTCTAAATGGAATAACGTGGCCATTGTATGCGACGGAACTAGAGTACTTGGGCTGGGTAACATTGGACCAGAAAGTGCATTACCTGTTATGGAAGGAAAATCCGTTTTATTCAAGGTATTAGGCGGAATTAACGCTTTTCCTCTATGTATATCGATTAGAGACAAGGAAGAAATAATCAGCTTTATTAAAGCAGTTGAGCCAGTTTTTGGAGCTGTAAATATAGAGGACATCGAATCGCCAAAGGTATTGGAAATTATAGAGCGACTTAGAAATGAACTTTCGATACCGGTTTTCCACGATGATCAACACGGAACAGCGGTAATCACTTTTTCGGCATTGACAAATGCCTTAAGATTAGTAGGAAAAAAGTTAACACAAATAAAGATAGTGATATCTGGAGCGGGTTCAGCAGGCTATGGTATATTCAGGATTTTGTATGAGGCAGGCTGTAGGAACATTATTGTGACAGATAGCAAAGGAGCTATTTATGAAGGAAGAAATGAAAGTTTAGATAACTCGTACAAACAAGAAATCGCAAGAAAAACTAATTCCGAAAAATTACAAGGGACTCTTACTGATGTGATTAGAAAAGCAGACGTATTCATAGGTGTATCTGGAAAGGCAGATTTGTTAAATAATGAAATGGTGAAATCAATGAATCCTGATGCCATAGTCTTTGCATTAAGTAATCCTGATCCAGAAATACTTCCATCTGATGCGTTACAGTCTGGAGCAAGGATTGTCGCTACAGGTAGATCTGATTTTCCGAATCAGGTTAATAACGCTTTAGTATTCCCTTCTATTCTTAGAACTTTGTTGGATCTGAGAGCCAAAACGATACGGGAAGATATGTTAATAGCAGTTGCAAAGGCAATTGCAGAACTAGTTGCAGATGCTCATTTAAAAGAAGATTACATAATACCTGAATTTAATGATCCACGAATACTTCCCATAGTTAACCAAACATTGAAGAAAGCACTTCAAGGACACTCATCTCTAAGTTGAATTTAGCGCCTTTATTTCGTCAATCAAGAAGAACAAGACTGCCACAATTTTATTATACTTTACTTATCTCTACCAAATGCTTATGATTCATTCTGCTTACAACTGAAAAAGGCATTTACAGTTAAGAAAATTGATAAATCTCAAATTGCTAGCAATGATTCACTTTTACAAGTAATTCACTCTTAGGGGGTCTCTAGACATTACTAATCATATCATGTGGCGAATTTAGATAACCCTCTGGCATATTGTTATGGCAAAGGTAAATGTCTGTAATACACAGTTTAGCGGTCGTGCCTCTGTAAGCTTGCTTGATTATGCAACCTTTACATAGCGATAATATAGTAGATATATCGAGCCCCTTTTCCTTCTTATGAGATTAAGTCAAAAGCTTATTAATCCATTATAGATATTTGCAATGAGTAATAAGAAGGATTGGTCAGCCATAGAAGCTATTATATCTATCTTGTATAGTGCCTTTACTTTCTTGTTCACATAATTCTTTGTATAGTAAATCAACTGCAGCCATTTCTATCAATTCTCCCTGCGCCACACTAAGAGCACATTCATAAATATTCATGTTTCTTACTCTATCAATAAACATAGAATCGATCATTCCATTCTTTTTTGCTCTGGCCATCAGGAGAAACAATATTCTTCCTGAATGATAATTTATGTGAATATCCTTTGCTTCTTCTAAGTCGACACTATAAATATCGGATATTTTAATATTAATCCTTGTTTCATCCTCTTTAAACTTATTCTTGTGTTCGATGTCTATAGCTCTTCTTCCCCTCAATTTTAGAGATTCAACATTGGGCTTGTCATTTGAATTTTGCATTTATTTCTTAAATCACAACAAATATTCAATTTGTCCTTATTAAGTTATCTTTCCATATATACTTATTAATTAACTAACGCTGCAAAGACTTAAAACAACAATAGCATTGCTTAATGATTTTCGTTTCTCAAATTTCATAGATAGAATGTATTTATCGAGATAAATACATTGTATGCTATACTCAGTACTTCTTTAGCTTCTCTCTCTTTTGAACTTCATTTGCCTAGCTAAAAATTATGAATAAGAATTGTTATTTATAATTTGCTTCTTCGTAGAGTAGTAGCTACGCATGAACAGAGATAGTCCATTAGCATACTGTGCATTTATCTCCATGATTGTTTTCTAATGGTAATTCCAGCCCAAATAAGCAACCAAGTATATACAAATGTTGTAAGGAATGTAAATAGGGGACGATACAACCATAATTTATCGCCGGGATTTCGTAACCTGAAGTCTACTCCATAAATCATTCCTGTAAACATTATTCCTGACAACCACAGTATAGGTGATAAAATATCCCCTGTAAGTGGTAGCATAATTGCTGCATGGAGCAGAATAAATGGACGGATAAATTTCATGCCAGTTTGTATGTAATACAACATTGCTGCATAAGGAGGACGTTTCCAGAATATTCCACCCGTTGAGGAGAGACTTCGGAGGAAACTTTTTTTCCACCTTATCTGTTGTTTCATAAGTGCTGGAACGCTGTCAGGAACTCCTATGGCTACTCTAATGCTTGAACTAAACAACACTTTCCAATAAGGTTTGGATGTACGTTTATCATCATCCATATCCGGATCTGAAGATGATTTCATAGAATCTAGATCATCATTTCCAGTTTGTAGTATTGGAATCTTTTGACGCCGCTTCTCTTGATTTGGCAAATTATTATCGTTTAAAATAACCTTTGTTCCAAGCACATGTGCAGTCATACGTCTGTCAGTACAGAATTTAAAGTCTACACCTAAAAAGCGATCGTGCGCCCATTCGTGGATAAAGTCCTGAATAGCGGCTCTTTTATAGAAACTCAGCGATCCTGAGCAGCAGGTAAGTGAATTAAATGAGCTTTCGGATCCTTTTATTACTCTATATGATCCATCAATGTATACTTGTTGCATTTTTAATAATATATTACCGGTATGCGCACCTCTGACTTTTCCCTGTGCAGTCAAGGCTCCAATTAACGTATCTGACATAAAGATCTTCGCAGCTTTTTCAACAGCATCACTTGCCATATCACAATCGCTATCCATAAAAGCATAAATTTCTCCTTTAGCGATTTCACTTGCTGCTTCAACTGCCCTTTTTTTTCCAACACTTTTGGATAAGTGAAGTATATGCATCTCCTCTGGTCCTACTTTTGCTCGGATTTCATCTAGAATTCTAGGTGTATTATCAGTACTACCATCATTTACTACGATAATTTCTTTATTCTTATATGATTGATTCACGCAAGACATAACGCAGTTTTTGATATTATCTTCTTCATTTTTTACTGGTACTACAATTGAAATAAGAGGCGGTTTAACATCTGAAAGGTCAGTGTCTTTGGCTTTAAAATAAGGATCTCTATATCTCAGCCAAGCGAATGTCAATATATTAAATAATATAAAGGTTGTAAGGAAGCTATAGATCCCCAATAATCTATCCATTACAAATAATGTTAAGTAAAGTTTAATTACCAAAACCACAGCAACTGCAGAGAGTATGAGGAATCTTACCATCCATCGCTTCTTGTCTAATTCTCTAATCTTTGACTTATGTTGTTGGACAGTCAAGTGATAAACCTCTGAAAACTTTGCTTTATAGGCAAATAACTAAATAACTGAACAATTGTGTGAAGATATGTGCTATGGCTAGAATTGGCTACAGATCTCAGATTTAAATAAAACAGTTCATTAGTCATAGCTATTCACAATTAGGCACATATAGGAGATATTCATATATAATTCTACTTTATTACTTAAGAGGCTTTATTTTAGTATTAATAAGGTAGCACTTTAATAATATTATAAGTTAATGTAATTTAATGTTATATAATATTATGAAATTTATAACCTTTATTTTTTTTTAATTCGTTCTATTAGAATTGACTTCTAAAATCTATTTACAGAGTATATTGTAATATATATTCTACATTTTATCTAAATCATAACGCTTCGATACGCTGGAAACAACCCCAGTATTGAAAATCAATATTCATTAAAAATTTTAAAACTCTTGATAACATTTGCCAAACTTAACTGTTAATTCTTCTTGGTGAAGCTAAAGTCTCTATCTCAGTATTTTACAGAAGTCACTGTAGAATCACAGGTAGAATTGACCAGAGCTCAGCTGCATTACAGCATCTAGATATTTTCTTAAATCTTTTTGCCACGGATCATCTTCCTTGTCAAGCCAAAGATTTTAGTATGCACATCTTAGAGCTGTTGACAAGTGTTTAGTAGTATTGAAAACAATTTGAATGATCAAGCTCTTAGAGGTTAATATTTTGTTATCATGATTATGTATAGAAGACTAGAACGATACTGTTGTAAACCCTTCTAGTAGCAAAAAATAGACAGATGCAAGTTGCTTTATATCAAAGAAAATGCGGTCTTTCATTTATGTTACAAAACTACTTTGCCCTAGCTGACAGCATAGGTATTGTTGCTGGCGTATTGGTATTATCGTCGTTTATTCCACAAGTAATCAAGGCATACAAGACGAAGAGGATGATCGACGTCTCAATTTATCTCTTGGGGCTTATATCAACTGGAATGTTTTTGTGGATAATATATGGCATTCTAAGAAATGACCTTGTAATAATTGGTACTAATGTAAGCGGCTTCGTTCTCAATGTTCTCCTAATAGGACTAAAGCTAAGGTATGATAAACAACATAAAAAGTGAATCGGCCTTATGTAAAGCTCAAATATATATTCATAAAGATTCAAATCAAAATAGACGTCTTTTATATATTGCATTTTCTGTATAATTAAGAGACAATATCAACTACGTCAATGACATCATCACAGTCCCTGCATGTTAGTTTATTCTTTCTTCTAATACATCCGATAGATGAAGAAGAATATCATCAATAAAATCTGTGGGTTCATGGCTTCAAATTATAAATTCATTACCTGTATTTATAATGCTACAAAATCCATCATTAAGAAATATTAGGGAAATCTAACAGTCTTTTTGTCTTATTGCATGAAATAACTCAATACTCATTACAATTGATTCTATAGTCAGAATGAGCAATTTTTATCATCATATCTATATATATCGTTAGACTTCTAATAATTTTCATTTTGAATTGTTGATTTTATTGTAAGGAAATTCCGTACTTCCATTCAAACTTTTCCATTTTATTTACAAATGAAAGCAAAACATCTTCGAGAGCACTCAAAGCGTTCTCCCCCTTCTGAATAGATGCTTTCATAGGAGCACCAGTCGCTCCCGTATTTGTTAGCTCATTAAAATTAAAGTAAATTCTTATATTATTGGGTAAGTTTGGAATTATCTCTTTCGGCGCATTATTCATTTCCACCAAATCAGGACGGACTGCAAGCATTGCTGAGGTTTCGGCTTCTCCGCCATGCCCAAGTCCATTCCATACTTCGAAAAGATCTTTTTTAATTTCGCCGACCAGCATCCACCAAGCTTCCAAACAAGCAATTATGACTTCTGGATATCTATCTTTTATAATCCTTGCAGCTAGTTCTATTGCCGGGATATTTCCATCATGCCCATTAATGACAAGAATCCTACTTATTCCATTTTTAACAAGACTTCTGAAAAGATCTTCTATGACTTTGATAAGTGTGCTCGGCTCCAAACTTATAGTCATCTGAAATGCAATATGATGCAAACTAACTCCAAACGGCATAGCAGGCAGTACAATTACATTGTGTGATTTCCTAGCAACCCTTTTTGCCAACTCGATAGGAACAATGAAATCTGATCCAAATGGCATATGGTCGCCATGATTTTCACATGCGCCAAAAACTAATATGGCTACAGTTTTCTTATTTACACTTTTTCTAACTTGCACTGCATTCATATCCTCAAGTATATCTTCTGAATTTTTTACCATCATTTGATTATGACAGTATTGTTCTTTATAGGTGGATCAATAATATTCACTCTAACAGATTTAATAGCTGAGCGCAAAGGTGGTGGAGCGGGTATTCTTCTTGGAATCGGATTAGATTCAATTCCTGAGTCGCTTGCAATTGGTGCTTCCATCGCAGCAGGCCCTGGTCTTGCCATTGCTATCCTGATTGGAATCCAGAACGTCCCTGAGGGTATTGCGTCATATCGCGAAATGAGATCTGGAAAACAGCGTTTAATACTAGCAAAAAAGCACTCATTGCTATAGGAATAGTATCCATAATTCCAACTATTCTTGGCTTAGTTGGTTTAATCTATTTACAAGGAATGACCCATATCATTGGATTAATACTTGCTTTATCGGCAGGAGGTATATTTTATATGTTGCATTATGACATGATACCAAAGGCACATAGAGAAAGAAAATGGCTGCCGACATTTGGCGCTGTTTTAGGATTCATAATTGGATTTGCTATAATAAGAGTAATTTGATGATGCCAACTTTATTTATTCAAGACAATATTCTCTCCACTCTATAATAATTAGTTATCAAAACCGATAGCTAACTAATTTTGCATATATACATATCACATATAGACAAAAAGTGTGATTTTTGTTAAAAAATTTATTTATTGATTTGTTATTGCTAGTTCTTCTTGATACTCAGGTTAATATCTTTGTCTGAATTGAAAATTTTGTTTTCTGCTGGCTTTTTCTACTGTCTTGGCCTTTGTTGACTAAGTCCTTTACTTCATCTTAACTTAATTTTTATGGTATACTAATATATGCATTGGGATCGCTTCCGATGTAGTTGATATATTTTAATTAAGAGAATTGTCGAAAAAAGTAGATTTTATGGACATATTTATCGTATATTTAGCTAATAGAACTAAAGTACTTTTGAATTGCCATCCTTGGGGCAGTTTGTTGTTATTGTCAATAATACTATAGTATCCTGAATCCGCTTCTTTTCTTAGCCCATCTGTGTTAGAGACTTAATATTCGTTAAAATATCTGTGGCATCCAGCTTGTTTAGAACAGATCAATTTGATAGTTGCTTTTTAATTCTCGTTCGAATGCTCATTATTACTGGTATTCCATCAGCTCCTGTTTGAAATGTCATCTATACCTATAAGTTCTCCAAGATAGATACAACTAGAAAATGCAGACGGAGGCAAGTAGTCTCGTTGGTTTATAACTTGTAAAGTATGCTTGTTTTAACAGCATTTGTTGTTTTCCAATATGTATTGATACTTGTAATATTGGACATTTTGGAAATTAAATAAGCTATATCTCCTTGTATAATTGTACAAATCCAACTTAATCAATTAGAAGTCAGGGCTACTTTTTCCGTTGATGAAAAATCCGTACACGCTGTATATAAGTTAAATTAGCATGTGAACTTGCTTACTAATCTATCACATATCAACGCAAAATATTAAATATGTAGGAATAGGAATTACAATGAAGATGCAAAATCAAATACCAAGAGAAGAAAGAGGACAAATGAAAGCGTCATTTTCAGATCTAACCATTGAACAAATATGTCCTATTTGGTATAAGAAGTTGAAATCAGGATTAAATGAAAACGATAAATCAACCATGCGGAATGACTCTAAATACTGTATGGTAGGTGAAGCTTGGGGATTTACGGGAAGACAGACAGGTTACTATATTGCCCCATTGATGCCATTCGTTGGATGTTGGACGTGTGTAACATATGGACGTAAGTTTGGCAATCTCGCTAAAAAAAATTATAGTGAATTGAGCAGTTACCAACCGCTAATCAGTGATTTTGTTAAACACTGGAATGAAAAGCACATACATATTACAAAAAAGTTGAGGAAGAATATCAACGCTTAAATGAAAGAAAAAAAATTAATTAAATCAGATCTCATGTATAAAATAGCTGATTCTGTACATTCCTTTTTTTCGTTGACTTATCAGGCAAATAAACCATCATTTTTGAATTTACTCAAATAACTTCTAGTATTTTGCAAGCTCTGAACTTAAGTAAATTATATATATTTTTAGTATATATGTCATATATTCGTATTTTTGCATTTGGGACTTTGTTACACGTATACCGACCTATCTATAAATAATATTCAAGCTACAACAGATTGAAAAATATGCATCTGTAGAGTTATTGTCTAGTCTTTAGCAACTCCTATAACTTCTAACTTGTTCATATCTCTCTGTTGTACTTATAGGTAATGGGTCTTCACGACTCACTTTATACTTGTGTACTATCGCATACAAAGGAAGACCAATTAGTACATTTTGTCCAGTATTTTGGATTTCCGACTTTGGAATGTCATATCTGTCCATTATACCATTAAATACGATAATTTGATTCTCTTTTTCTCTTATCACATATCCTATACGCGGCGTCTCTAATGCCAAAACATCTTTGCTAAAATATCTTCCTGATTTCACTTTATTTCCCCCCTAGTCACTTTTCGCTGCATAATCCCTGTCATCCTACTTCTTCTACCTACCACTTTTCCCATTCTCCATGACATTTCCAAAAAAATCAATGTTGGCACAAAACCTAATACAATCCATGTGATGGATTCAAGTAATTCCATAAAATTTATTATGTGTGCTAGGCTGATAAGGTCTGTTCAACAAGAGGCTTGAGAAAACAAAAAATATACTACGTAATTAGCTTTAAGTTTAAGATATCATAAACTATTTTATAAAGGACGAATAAATTTAGGTTTCATTTTTCTTCAGAAACTATATTAATTAGTAAGCAGATTAGTATAATCTTCAATCTTCTAAAAGCAAATAAATTGTCTGAAATGTTAATTTCTGTAATTGAATTCAAACCTCGACAATGATACAACGTGATTCTTTATCAAGAGTTGATTCAATTTATAATCACTTTTACAAGAGTAATAATTCACTTGTAAGTAAGCTATCATATGGATATCTATAAGTGTGTGACATAGACAGCATTAACAATAATACTATGCACTCCTGGTCATTGATAAAATAGTCAGAGCCACAAATTATTTTATTATACCAAATCTTTGTGGACGAAATTATTGACAATTATAGTGAAATGTTTAAGAACCGTGTAGACAAATTGCAAAAAGGAAAGCGTACAACAAGTCAAAAACGCATACGGAGAAAAATTCAAAATTAAGTCATTCATTCAAATTAATTCACTTGGTTTTCTAGATAGATTTTAAAGTAAGAGTATAACAATAAAATTTGCGTATAATGCGCTTCTCTATTGCTTCATTGATTGCTTTTATTATGATTATTACTATTGCGTCAATAATAATTCCATCACATCAAGTATATGCAGATTCTCTTAAAAGTGCAGTCAAACAAAGAATTGGTAACTACGAAGTAGAGATGGTAACAGATCCAAAAAATCCTGTAATAGGAGAGAACAGTAGGATTCTATTGAGATTTGGAAGTGTTAATGGAGATGATCTAATTGATATTCCTGTCGTCATAAAGATAGTCAAAGACAACGTTGAGCTAGAAAATACCCCTCAGATATTGGTACCATATGGTCATTACAATTATGACTATGTATTTCCAGAATCAGGAAGATACATACTATATATTGATGTAAATGATGTGAGTTATAGCAAGCAAACCCTCAATTTTATCTATTTTATTGATATAGCAGAATCTTGGAACTTAGGCTCTTCGTCGTTAGCTTTTATTCTAGTTATAGTAGTTGTTGCTATTACAGTTGGTATTACACTAATGGTTAGCATAATTTTAATTCAAAGGAAAAAGAAACGAGCTATTGAGAATACGAAGAATTAGCCAATTGTTTTGTCTATATACATCTAAGGAGTTTCGGTCAACATAGGCACAATGAAATAAAAGGCGAATACTTAGGAGCAGATTGACATATACAGAAATATATGAATCTCTAATTTATATAATCTCTAAAAGAGCATATAAAACAATAGAATTACTTTGTATATCCAGATTATTTAGATAAGATGGTAGAGTCGTAATATCATGAATGAGTAATCCACAAACTTAGTTACAAATGATTATTTTGTGTCGACTAATAATTTCAATGCTAATATTGCACTTTTTTCTTTATCTTTTATTTCTAGCATTAAATCATAATCTACGCTTTGTGATTCCATTATCAACTTTCGGAATAACGAAGGGTCAAGTGTAGTTGCATGTTTTCCTTTCCTCCCTTACTTTGACTACTGTAGTCAAGCATCGCTAATCCATCTTTAACTTTCCATGTTGAAATTGCTTTTTTAATTGCTTGAATAGTTGATTCTTCTTTGTAATTAAAGCATTCATGATGAAAGTTATCAAAACAACTGGAATACCTGTTAATTCATTAATATCCAAGCAATCTTGTAAATTAAACAAATGGTCATCATTTTCTATAGCAATCCTCTTCTTTATAGATTCATTTAAAGTAGAATAACATTCAATGAACCTTTTCCTAGCCTTCGCATTATCTCCATAAACTCCGCCTACATGGATTTGAACTTTGCCAGTTTGGTCGAGATCCATTTCATCTAAAATATTACAATGATATTCTAATTCATTTATACTACTAGTGGTCACTTTTTCATTAAAGGCGTTAAGAACAACAAATTGATCAGGATGCATGATATTCTGATATTATTTGCTTTGATATATTGACCTAACTGTCTAAATTCTGATTTAAAATGATTTATCCAGTTGAATTTACATATTGGATGAGAAGCAAACGGTATCAAGATTTGAACTAATTCTAAAAAATCTCAAATGATGGTGTACATTATATTTTATAATCTTATGAAGATGTAATAAATTGTCTCTTACAGTTTGAATTAATCGCTTTTCAGAATAGCAAGCCAATCTAAAAGTGGAGCTGGAATGACGTTCAATACTTGTGTTTATACAGGGATAGCCTATCTTCATGTTTACTACCTGTGTAATAGGATGGACTAATTTTTGTCTATTAATAAAGTGGATCCACCGATAGATCTGATGCCTAACAATTAGATACTCATTAGGAGCGTCTATCAATACTCTGGGATTCAATTAAGTGGTTATATTTTTAACCCATTTGTTTCTGCAATTTGTAATAATTGTGACTTTCTGATTTATAAATTAGTTATGCTAGGATCTAAAATAATACTTCATACATATATATTTATCAATAGAGGCTTTTTTCCATGAAGATATCTGCTCTATGATTATCATTATACCTAGCAATATCTACAAAGCCATTCTTTAAGTAGAGCGCTCGTGCACCTTCTAAATATTTTGAACTATCCAAAACTATTTTCGAATAGCCAATGTTTTTAGCAAATTCTAATGCCGTATCAAGCATCTTTTCACCTATTCCTAATCTCCTATACTCTTTTAATACATACATTCGCTTTAATTCACAAGTCGATGCATATTGTTTCAAATTTCTTATTCCTGTTGTACCCACGATTTGTTTATGTGTTGGCTCTTGTGCGACCCAAAAGCATCCTCCGTCAGATTTGTTATAATGTTCTTCTATGCAAAGCAGATCAGAATCCAGAGAGTTAAACTCAAGTTTAAACTTAAATTCATTAACTATAATATCGGTAATTAATTTTAAGACTCTTTCTGAATCGATTTTATGAAATAATCTTATTTGAATATTAGTCATAGTGATTTATAAATATATCACTTGTAAAGAAATTCTTTACTATACTCATTTCTGCCAGAAATAATCATCTTCCCATTTTAATTATTGCATATATTTATGCTCTATATAAATAGACAAAAGTTTCTCTTCTTGTGCTATTGTTTATACATACTAGTGTAGAAGCTTCTACTGCACCTACTGAACCTACATTCTAAGAACATTTCTTCCTCTATAATACTTCATAAAAGGATAACTTACGACCTGACCTTCAGAAGCTAATTTATTCATTGAAAATATACTTGCACCCGACTTTTATTGGTTCTTTGCCTCTTTATATCCATAGTGTAATTGAATAGATTTCAGTAGTAATATTTATTTGACATCAATGGATCCGACTTTATAGCTAGAAAATTTTAAAAAGCTTCGGCAATCTTCGGCTCGATTACTCTCTATCTGTAAGTTTTTCTTTGTAGTATTCTTTAAAATTGCTATTCTTTACCTGATAGAACATTTCGCTCCTTAATATTTTTAATTAATACGCTCAGACCACCCAAATGCTTGGTCACTTTATTGCATTTCTTTTGTAACTAATTCAAGTTCAGAATGATTATTATTAGATTAAAATATGGATCCTTATTACTCAAGGCTAACCCATTCATTATTGAATTTTGTAGCTTCTCAAATTGACAATTCAATTTCGGTTAGATAGAAAGCCCTTTTTAGGTAGAAAAATAGTCACATCTTTGACAACTACTATAAGTCTCACCATCAAGATGATTAAAATGTGTTCTACAAATTAAGCAAGTATGATGCATATCCTCAAAACCATCCGGAGCAATAAATGTGAAACTCTCCAAATTTTGACTCTTGCATTTAATGCATCGACAACTACAGGTCGTCATCAATACAAATTCTTAGATTAATCAAAATATAAAATTACTCTAGTCTATAAATTTGATAAGAAATCGATAAGGTAGGCAAGTTGTTTAATGGGATCTTGTAATTCCATAATATAAGCAAGCATATAATATAATGTCCTAGAAGAGAAATGTTTCTATTCTCATCTTTCGTTGGTAAATCCAATAAAAGCATTCTTTGTAATCATATAGATTACTTAAGGAATGCCAAGACATTGTAGACTAGATAATGACATATGAAGCATGTCCCATAATCCAGAGATTTTGACATCATATTGAGATTTCCTACATAATTTGTTCCCGCCCAATCATCAAGAGAAGGGTTAACAGTTATTAACAATTACGGCTTGGCAGATCTGTTGTTTATATGACTATTCAGGTCATTACATAATAAACAATAGTTTCCGCTACTTGTTAGACTAATTATATTGGTGTTATTGAATACTTGAATACTCATTCTCTTTGGAATGCATCAACAAGTTAGTACTGTAATTGACTATAACAATCTAAAGTACCTCAAGACATAAAAATCATATATTAAAAAATATAACCAATGATTACCCCTTGGTGTAGACTGTACCTATGAATATGATTTGTGAATATAACACCATTTCCAAGATCTATTAGGCAATGCAATCATTGCAGGATGCCCTGTTTCTTTGAAATGTCTTGTTGCATGCAGTCCCTCCGATGAATCACAACATCCAACATGACCGCAAGTCAAACAAAGACGCAGTGCCACCCATTCCGCACCTTCTGTTTCACATTCTTCGCAGCCTGATGTCCTAGGTGAAATGTTTTCATCAACATCTTTAACGTGAGGACAAATTTGTTTCTCTTTCATGTGATCTCTTTACACACTCATAGAGTAACCAAATCATATAAAATGCTTGGCTAAGCAAAAACTTGCAATTCTTTTTGTAGAGAATGAAGATACATATTTAATCAAATCTGTCACATAAATCGTGTGATAAGAGCAACGACCTCGGAGTATCTAAAAAAAACATATAAATTTAATAACCCTTAGAGATCCAAGTCCAGTTAGATGGTTTACAAATATATTGATATTGTAGGAAGTTCGACAATAGGCATAGATGATGGAATAAAAAGTGCCATTGAAGAAGCTGCCAGAACAGTCAAGAACCTTCAGTGGGCAGAGCTAGGACGTGTTACAGTAAGAATTGAAAATCAAAATATCAAAGAATACCAGACAGAGGTAAGAATTGGATTCAAAATCGAGCGCGGTAATGAAAAATGAAAAGAACATAATCAATAATAATTACAAAAATTGATTAACTTTATTTTGGATAACGAATAGCACTATTACGACTATTTTAATAATAACTTTGACTTTAGACTCATAACTGATGTAATGTATTCGCCTTTATCATATTATTAATAGAACTATCCCAATCGATACTTAATCCAATAAATTGATTAGCATGTTTCTAAAATATGGTATATTATTATTGATAATCAACGCACAATTTAAGGAATATTCCTATCCAAAAAATCGAAAACACAATATTAATGAAATACACAATGAAGCCATCTGTATCTACTAAAATCCGTTGAGCATATTGTGAGCGTAGCTCTTAATTACAATAGTCATAACATTTGGATACAAACACCACCTTTGTTCAATAGCCATTTCTAAATTCCTTTTAGAGTATATTTTCTCTTTCCTTTTTAAATCAGTATATCTTCATATTGTGTTCCAATATAATTTGAATATGCCTTTTTAGTGAATTTACTTTCCCTAGCTACGGTTTCTCCTTCTATAATTTCTTTGAGATAGTATTTTGTATCTTTTGTACTATTTCTTTTGCCACTCTTTTTATGCCTTCTGGATCGCTATTACCAATTTCTTCAGAAATTAGATCATACTCCCATTTATTTTCTGCTCTTTTGAGAGATTCTGCATCATTTATTCCATTTGTTTTGAACTTCTTCCTTATAGCAATATGTGAAAAGGTCTCTCCAGCGACGGCACCATGAAAATGCAACTTATTAGCCGGTATACATACTGTGTCACCCTCCTTCTCAAGAAAGATCACATCATTATCATTGATTTCAAATTTCGTTATACTACTTCCTTGAATTATACCAACAACTCCTTTACCATTTGTAGCTATAAGTATTTGATCTGATTCATGGTAATGTAATGTGGTTAAAGCACCATTGTAAAATGTCACATGGAACATTTCTTGCTCTGCAGAATTACCTTCGCCTAAAATCTCCCTTATTACTACATTTCCATTAAAGTAATTCTCATTTACCTCTTTCTCCTTTGCTCTGTAAATATTTTCCTTTTGCATAGGCCTTCTAATTTGTCTAGAAATAATAAGATTTCAAATATAAAAAGATAATATATTGTGTAAAAGTTGTATTAGTAGATATTTGCAAATTCATATCTATGTTGTCATATTATATATCGGCATATACATCCACTATTATATTAATACTGTAAAATGTTATGTTGCAGTATTAATATAATAAACCTATGGTTTACTTTTTTTATGAAAGGAATAATTTTTGATATGGATGGCGTATTGGTAGATGCAATGCCATATCATAGTAAAGCTTTGCAGAGGGCCATCAAACAGGAGACAAATATTAACATTGACGATAGAACAATCTTTCTACTAGAGGGGATGCCAGCTAACGATATGATAAAAGAGATCTTCAGGGCTAAAGGATATGACGATAATCATTATTATTTTTCTATTATAGACAAAATTTATAATTTAAAGAAAGAGATTTTAATGCAAATATTAATTCTCAAACCTATTGAGGGAATAAGAGAATTAATAGCTGAATTAGATTGCTTAAAAGCTATTGTAAGTGGCGCTTCAAAACAAGAAGTTGAAGATATTCTTTATAAAACATTTGGAAAAGGAAAATTTGATACTGTAATTACTGGTGATGATTTAGAAGAAGGCAAACCAAATCCTGCTCCATTTAAAACTGCATTGGAAAGAATGAATCTGAAACCTCAAGAAGCATTAGTAGTAGAAAACGCACCGCTAGGGGTTCAAGCGGCGAATAAAGCGGGAATTGAATGCATTGTCACTTTAAATAATTCAATTCTTAAAATATTAGATTTTAAAGGTTTAATAGACGAAAATAGAGTATTTAACGATACAGGATCAGCCTCAAGTTTTTTGAAGAATTGGTGTTGTTCTAAATAACTATCTTTTCACAATATAATTATTATTACTCATAGATGCTATTTTTGTTTCTGTTTCTGGTACCTTCAATACTCTATCGATAATTAAATACGGTATCTTCTAGGCACATCATATTAACTGAACTTTAGATTCGAGAGAGCATAATTGTATTTATATGTATTCGGATGTCCTTTTCCTGACTATTCATAATCAATTCATTCTCTTGTTATAAAATATTTCAAATGAGAAAAGTTGCGCTCACTCAGAATCTCCAATAAAGATAAGTATGAATACCATGAGTTTCCCCCTTTCTCTTTATGTGATCGAACCAAGCAGATGCTATTCACTTTAGGCTTTCTCCATTATGAGAACATATTCAAATGGATAGGCCAATCTATCTGATTTCATTGTAGCAACAAATCGTCCGGTTTTCTCATCTCTTGTCAATGGAAGAACCTTGCTAGGTATTCGTCTTTTGATAATCTTGTGAATATTAAAGCCTATTTCTTTCAGTGTTTGTACAAATACATCTGCGTTATGTATCTTAACTTTTTTAATATCAGTATCACCTATCACTATAGATGTTCGTCCACCCAACTTTAAGATTCTATACATCTCTTCAAAACATTCCTGCATCTCAAAAAAATATTGTTCGACTGCATCTGCCTCTCTTTTGTCTATCAAGCGAAGTTTTTCGACTATTGTTTTTCCAAGATCGCTATAGAGTTTGACTTCAGTCAGTTCTTTCTTTTGAAAAGAACCGATAAATTTGGTTCTAAACTCTGAAAGTTTTTCGGTATATCGCAACCAGATTGCAGTTAGCTGATGAAGATCAGCGTAATCATAGGAAGTAACGTAAGGTGGACTGGTGACTATCAATGCCACTGAGTCATCATTTATTCTCATTTTACGTGCATCAACGTTGTCTATAGTACAGTCAATCTTTTTCTCTTCAAGCACCTTCCAAAACTGTCGATTCTTATTTAACATTTTCTGTATATGGATAAAGAAACTGCTATATGCATCATTTATTGTCTTGTTCTTATCTATTATGGGCTTTATCGATTTCATCATCCACCGCGAACATCCTTTCAGAATATTTGAAAAGGCGCAAAGCAAAAAATTTCTAACATTTTTGTCTTTATTAATCATTATGATCCCTGATAGAATGATGGTTAAATCACGCTTTTGTTTTTCAGGGAACCAATAGTCTATTCTCTTATTTCCAGAAAAGAGGACTGCGAAGTCATCACTTTTTAAGAGTAGGTTTTGTTTACTTCCATCAATGATATGTGTCTTAATCTTTACCTTTAATGCGGATATTTTGGATTGAAGATATTGAGGATCTATCGGAGTGGTCTTAGCCCTTGTAATCATTACAGCTACTGGATTGATATCGGTTCCATACGTTCTCCTATCATTAACAATTGCTTCAACAAGAGTAGTTCCAGAGCCCATAAAAGGATCGCAAATAACTTCTCCAACTTGGCTGTTTTCCTTAATCAATCTTGCAGCTAACTGGGGAATAAATTTCGCAGGATATCGATGATAGCTATGAGTGAGATAAGATCTTTCTAGTCTAGTTATTTCTTCAAATGCCCATGAATCATTCACTTTGATTGTCAGTGTTGCGTAACCTGTAAATATCTATAACTATTTCGTAGTAGTAAATATTATTTTGATATTACTCAATTTTCATAGTTCCATCGCCGCGCCTTACTATATTTATTTCATTTTTATTAATTGACGAGATAATTCAATCCATTTTTAAAAGAAAGAAAAGGAAGTATAATAATAATTTTGGCAATCATGTTATTAACTAAATATTGTAGCTATAGTGATGAAAATTACTATGGATACATCAAAAACAGTAGTGCTACACACGAGATAATGATCTAAATATACCTTACTATCGACATTATAGATTTCTGCACTCATAATCATAATAAATGATTATTTCTAAGGTCGTACTATGAAAGCTGAAGATCTTTATTATTTGTAACTACTCTTTTTACCACCGAGTGTCCCAACGGAAGATATATTTATTTATCTACAAGTGATTTACACCATTTCAGTTAGAATCTGACAAGAGAGATAGACTTATCAATTAAGCGATTGGTATATATAAATATAAATATTTTTATGTGTTTTTATTTTTGCCTCTTGATCATTGTAAACAACAAGATATTGGCTGAAAGAAATGGAATGTAAATAATTTGTGAAGTGTTCTGGTATTCATCTATTGATAATCTTCTTTTAAATTATGCAAAATTCCATATTAATAAAATAATATTTTGCTCGTGAAGGTTAGCTCTATACATTTTTTATGCTAGTAACGCTGTTACAAAGCAATATGTCTAGATTGTTTCAACCCTCAAGAAAAAGATGCTTCTAAGGGTCTTTTTCAGAGCCCCAAATAAAATGCTTATTAAGGTCATTCTTACTGTTATTAACTCACTGCTATGGACTACGGGAAGCTATGTGAAGACGTCTTAAATCTTGATCCCAAGATTCGTTATGCTGGTATATGTGATAATACTGGTGAAACTAAGTATGGAGGCCAACGCCAAGGAGTTCAGAATTTACTTTCGCATGAGGAAACAAAAAGATCAAATTTGCAGGCATTAGCTAGATGGGCTTTGCGCAATGCTCTAGCTCAGAAGATTGGAAAGGGAAAATATGCTATCGCAGAATATGAGAAGGTTAAGCGCATAACCATACCATTAGAAGACTATCACTTACTTCTCATAACAACAGAGGTAGAAGCTGATCATCAAAAAATTATAGATAATGTTCTACAGATGACGAAAATTTAGAATGTCATTGTTTTACTATTCCATGGGAAGATTTTGGTAACGCTAATTTATTTTCCAAGGAACTTCAAAGTATCTATTAATGGGCACGATTTCTAGCTTCGTGTGACGCTCCTGTTGCGGTTATGCTTCCAGTATAGTCACCAGTAACCTCTAAAACATCATCAGGATCAGATATTTCTTTGAGCATTTCCAAAGTCAGTCTTTGATTATTTACATAATGCGTGCCCTTATCATATACAGCCGGAAGCCATCCAGTTCTTTCAAATATCTTATTTTTCATTGCTTCATCATCTGTTCCAGGTTTTGTAAATATCTCGACCATATAAAACGGTGCAGTTTCAGATTTTTCCTTTTCACGTACCAGTAAATCGTGAATGAGTATAGGATCGACTTTAGGAAGGTACGTCTCATATAAGGTCTGCAATCCTTGAAATACGGTTCTTATTTCTTGTACTTCAGACATGTTTGATAGTAGTGTAATAGTAAGCCGTTGGTATAAGAGGATTTCCACCCAATAATTGTTTTACGATTTTTTGTTTTGATTAAGCAATGGTTCGTAGCAATATCAATAATTCATTGAATAAAAAAGAAACTGAAACTGTTACTGGAAATTATTAATTCAACAAAAATCATGTACATCCAAACATTTAATGACGAAGTCTTAATTAAATAGAAGCTAATATACTAATTTATAAGAACTTAATATAGTTAACCTGCTTATAGAATAATTTTATTCTTTTAGCCTATAGTAAATATTCTACCGAGGCTCTTTTTCTATAAGGCTATATATCCTAAATTGTTTTGCTAATTGAATAATCACCAATTTATCTACTCTCTGACAGGCAATTCGCCCTGTTCATTTAACAATTCTTCGTTTTATTATGAGCTCTCTGTTATGCATATCTACAAATAAAATTAACCACTTCACTATGTGCTCCAGTTTGCAGTTAATTCTTGTACAAGGAAAATAATCATCAAAACATTCAGTTCTATCCTTTATGTACTGTATAGTCCTTTCTATGAAGCTTTTTTCAATCGAGGAATGATTGTGATGTTCAATGTTTAGAAATCTACATGCCTGTGGGTACCAAGTACCACCGTCTGTTGAAATATTGTGCTTTCCATATCTTCTAATCAGTGATTTTATAAACTGTTCAGCAACTAGCATACTTCTCTCTCTATAGAGAGACGAATGCCTAGAATCATCTTATTCATTGGCTCAATCGCAACCCAAATCCATACATAATCACTACCTGCTTTAATCAATGTCTCATCAATTATGAATTCAGATATTGTACTTCTAGCCTGAAATATCCTCTTTGGTTTGTATCGTTGAATCCAATTCCAGATAGAGACATGATTTCTTTTGATACGTACCGCAGTTAATCTTTCAAACGTTTTCCTGAGTGATAGCCCTGAAGAGTATAGCTGTAATGCGTAATAAATATACTTTGAAGAGGTCCTACTTCTTTCCTTGAATATAGCCATTATGGGTATAATAGGATGTTTTTAGCTATAGATCTATCCGTTAACTGAACAGTGCCGCAATTCTATTAATTCATATTTATAAAGCCTCGGTTGAGAATGAGTTTTACATGGCGCAAAGCTGCTTTTGTGCATTCAAATTCAGATCATTCTCCGCTATAGTATAACAGTTTATCGAAGCTATGCAACGAAATCTTCAAAATATTCGATATTAAAATTATAAGTATATATTTTTCTATTTATAATATTAAGTTAATTGTCATAAGCTTACCAACTTATAAAATTAGTAGTTTGCTTTAAAATATATGTAAATCTACAAGAATCATTGAATATAATTACACAAGCAAGACATTTTTGTCTACATCAGTGTAAAAAATGTGGAATCATATATGATTGCGGAGAGAGAATGAAGTGTATGATGTTATTTCAGTATGGTAAGTGTTCATTGTGTGACGGTAAAGAAGATAGATAATCAAAAGAAAATTTATTACTACCAGTTGGCTTGTGAATAAATAATTGTTTATAGGTGAACTTTTAGAGTGATAACTCAAAATAGCATATAAATTATGAGTTTCTGATCTTTATCTGTATTGTATAGGAAACTAATTTATTATGTAGAAATGATGGTTAAGCCCATCAAAGCTTTGTAACAGTGTAATATAATATATCTGTTGAAAGAATCAAAGTATGTTAGACTTGCTAATACCTTATTTCGTGTTCTAAAGTATGCTAGGATACCACTATTTCTTCATCGGAAAAGTAATCACGTATTTACTGCATGGCAGCACGTAGTATTACTAGTATTAAGACAATATGAAAGGAAAAGTTATCGTATGTTTGTAGACTGGTTGGTTGAAGCTTACTATCTAAGAACCTTTATGGGCCTATCACACATACCACATTATACTACTCTTCAGAAATTTGCTAGCAGGATTACTAAGACTGTCTTGGAAAAAATAATCTATTCCTTCATATTATTACATAGCAATATTATTAGACGATTATTCATTGGTATAGATTCGTCAGGATTTAAAATAACCAATGCATCACAATATTATACAGATAAGGCCAACCTTAGAAAGAAATACCTAAAGTTATCAGTCAGCGCAGATATGTTATTTCAATTAATATGTATCATCAAAATTAGACTAGCTCCCACAATACATGATACAAAGGACTTTCGACCTCTAATAACTAAAACATCAGAAATTCTACCAATATCAATTACAGTAGCCGATAAAGAGTATGACAGTGAAGATAATCACGTATTTGTAAGAGAACGCATTCATGCATTTAGTATAATACCTGCAAGATTCAAAAACATACCAATATGGAAAACATGTGGTAAATATAGGAAGCAGATGAAGCGTGGATATTCAAGAATACTTTACCATCAGAGAAACAAAGACGAAACTATAATGTCAGTTATAAAAAGGCTGTTCAGCGAATACATCACTTCAAAATTGACAAGAACACAAAATAGGGAATTGTCATTCAGATGTATAGCCTACAATATGCACAGATTAACCAATCTTGTTATTATAGCAATGGTTTCTACTGATATCAACAATGGATTTGGTATTTGAACCAACATTAAATTATAACAATAGATAGAGTTTTTTTAGTTTCTCTCTATGGATATTTCAATTCTTGTTACTATTGAGAATTGTCATCTTATGCAAATTAGTAATTTTGCAAGCTCAAGGGCAAAGCATCAAGTCCTTCGTAACTAGTTACTTCTTTATCTAGGCTGTATCCATTCGCCGCTCCTATTGAAAGTGGTAGATGCAAAATAAGATGTTATCAGTATATTATCTAAGCAAACATACATAAAACATACATATACTTTTCATTCGATTAAATTTTAATGACTTAAGTGCACTGCATAGGGTCTTATTCCGCTGCTTTTAGAATTATTTAATAGATTTTTGCTTATGTATCACCCATGGGGTGGAACAATGAATTTGTTGTAAAAGACGGACTGATTAATCCTAAGTATTATAGGATACCAAGGAACAAGGTTTAATCATATAACTATAGAAAAGTGAGGCTTGCACTTTCAGAAGATCAAGTGAAGTCACAATTTGAAAGAAATAGTCCAGGTTATCATGAGGGTAAAATGTTACAAGCGGAAAGGATAGGCAATACTACAACATAGGTGATTTATTATAGCGTATTATGTATTATTATACCTACTAGAATATCATAAAGATAAAAGGATTCAATAGCAGACAGATTTAGTCGTTCTTCTGCGGCTGTGGGAGGCTTTTCTATCTTTTCTTGCAACTCTTTCTTTAGTCATTGTCTGCAGAGTCTAATAAAGCGGCGGTATTTTCTTATAACTTCAGTGAAGGATTGTCCAGTTAGACCATCCAATGATCAAAACAAAATCTTAGTTAAACGGTTTAGAATTATTATTATTACCTTCATATCTAATCATCATTTTTATACCGTCTGGATCTGTCACCAAGACCTCTTCATTTGATTTTGTTGTATAATAAGACGTGTTGGCCACCTTCAGAGATAGGTCTTTGAGGAATGATTTATCTGACACAAGAATAGTAAAATGCTCAAGTCCTGCTTCTCTAGTCTTAACAGAAGAACCACCAAGGCTCTGCCAAGTGTTCAGCCCCAGACGGTGATGATATCCCTCTACTGAAAGAAAAGAAGCTCCATATATGCTCTGCATCAGATCAAATCCTAGAATTTCATGATAGAACTTAGTTGAAGTAATAAGATTGGTAACCTTCAGATGAATGTGTCCTATAGTCGCACCTCTTGGGAAAGGTTTCAAACTTGTTATGAGGTCGGGTTTTGCTATCTCATCATGTGATAATTCTGAAAGCACTGAGTCAAGGTTGAGCGGTATTGTATCCATGCAAACATGTCCATTTTCAAAGATCCATTCTTCTCTAGGCCTGTCACAATAGATCTCTATTCCGTTATTCTCTGGATCCTGAAGATATAGAGATTCGCTGACCAAGTGATCGGCAAATCCTGTGAAATCAACACCTTGGTTTTCTAAAGATAGAAAGGTGGAGGCCAAGCTTTTCCTATCAGGAACAAGAATTGCAAAATGAAACAAGCCGGCTGACTTGGGATATGGTCTGCTTGCTTTAGGATCATGTTTAAGGATGAGAATGGGATTATCTTCGTAAGGAACTATATTGCTCCCTTCGTCAAGTCCAGTTGCAAGCTCAACTATTTCAAGCCCGTCTTCATTGAATCTGTTTACGGTCCTCATACCGAATTTCTTCTGATAATATGAGAGTTCCTTCTGCAAATCATTAACTCGCAGCATAGGCGCGCTGAGTCTCATGTATGAAGATGCAGTTGCAAGGTTCTCTAATTTAGAAGTATCAATGGTATTGTATTTTAAAATCAGTCAATCCACTTATGGATCTGCATTTTGTGATTCTAATCTTGTAAATTCTGTTATACCCCGCCTTTATTCTGAATCGTATAATTAGCGGATAGCCAGAGCTATATAAATGACTTATTAAACAATACGTGGAAGAATAGCAGTAGCAAAGACCAAAAGAAGAAAAACAATTGTAGTAGTATTATTAACAAGTGTATGAGATGAAAATACATATTTTCCTCTTAAAAAAATATATCTGCTATTCCTTTCCTAATATTTGAGTAAAATTTGTCAACTATACATCAGTAAATTATCAAAATGGAAACTTGAAATCATTAATACTTTTATATTTCATATATTAATAATTCTCTTTTACCAAGACATACTTAACAGAATTGGGGATTTGTTGAAAAATTGATAAGCGAGAAGCTTTGAGGGCATCGTTTAGAAAGTGCTTCCCGTACTTTTTCTAACTTGTCTGTATAACTTTCATATGTAACCAGACTTGTATATTTAGTAGCTTTGATGAGATGTAAAACGAAAACAAATATGACACAAATTAATACCCAATAAATAATGATACTCCATTCCTAGTATGTGAAATCTATTGTGCTCATATTACTTTTCTAACTTGTGAATGTTTAAAACAATAAAACAACTATAAGCAGCATCCTTAACAAATCACAAATAGCTTTTAACAAAGTAAATTTGTATCTTGTTTATAGTAAGCTTGTGTTTGAAGAATTAGCGATGACCATACATCTAAAAGATTTCTGTCGACAAATACTAGCAGAAGACAGCTGTATTAGATTTGCGGGTATTTCTGATAAATTTGGCAACCAAATCGCGGGAGAATATAGAAAGGGCTTGATTCCACTACTGACAGAATGTCAATCAGATCTGTCCGCTATTGAATCTATCATAAGAATGAATACTAGAAGAGATTTGCAATTACAAATAGGTAAACCAATATACTCATTTACAGTATACGAAAAAATAAAACGGACAACATTATCATTAGACAACGAAGACTACCCTATTCTAATGGTATCATTTGATACAGAGGCAGACCATGAGTCCATAATTTTGAATAAAATAATACCCTTTGTAAAAGATGTATAAGATAGATATTGATTATTAATTCTTCTATTATAGACTTCCATAATAACGAATAGCTAATACAATAGTTTGTGTGATTCGGAACAGAAGAGACATTAAAATGGCCAAAGAATAAATCTTTCAGTCACTAATAATGTGTTTTTTTATTGTATGGCATATTATATTCTCTTTTCTCATATTAACAATGATTTCTCTTCATTACTATTACCATCAAATGTCAATTGCCAATGTAGTCGGTCATTGTCATTAATCTTAAGTTGTCTGAATAATGAGATATTGGTGTCGGTATAGTTGTTCTAAATACATAATGATCAATTTAGGCGAGCTTTATTTTGGAACGATAGTCCTCTTCAATATTGCTGTTAATATCTGCTCTATCCGTATTATAATTGGTATATATTTATCTCTATAACTTCTTTCTCTGATATGTAAGGAACTTGATGCTGATGACCAACAGTAAGAGGAGACTGTAAAGTAAATTGCTATGAAGTTGTTGGTTTTTATTTTCAGCATTCTGTTGTTGTTGTTTGAGTATAAGATATTCAGGCTGTTTATGAACTTGATTTAGTATAGGTCTTATCGTAAATCAATAATTCTGACGTAATTTGTTCTTTAATTACTCCAACTTGATATTCCAGGTTGGTTAGAATTAAAATGGATTATAATCATCTACTGATAGTTTTATATGGATTACTTTTGATAATAGAGGAAAAGTGTGTTTTATTACTCTATATCTATTTTTTCTCGACTTCTGCAAGTTTTTTATCAATTATCGCTTTAAATGAAGGAAAAGGATGTGCACCTTTCAGTATTTCAGGATTAGAACCGTCTTTGCTATTTACAATAACAAATGAAGGAGTATCATGAAATCCAAATAAAGAAGCAGCTAAAGCAACGTCTTGTTCCACAAATGATTTGTATTTTTGACCTTCAAAGCATAAGTTAAATTTGTTAATATCCAACTCAGGTATCTTGGCTGCCAATTTTTTTAGATTATCTTTGCTAACCCATCCTGAATCAATTGGTTTTTGATTTTCGTATAATAGCTTGTGAAAATCCCAAAACTTTCCTTGATCATTGGTACATTGAGCAGCAACAGAAGCACCCATAGAATCAGATCCTCTATTTGGCAAATGTTTGAAGATCAAGACAACTTTGCCTGTTTGAATGTATGCCTCCTTAATCAGGGGCTCTGTAGCTTTTACATATCTAGCACACAAATAGCATTGAAAGTCACTAAAATCAATTATAGTAATCGGAGCAGTAGAAGGATTTCCTAGATAAGGAGAACCCTTTTGTATTAGATTTGATAGTGAGAGATTATTTAATTGTTGTTGCGGTTCTTCGGTAGATGTAGCTGCATATATGTACTTATCATACTTATTCTTCATGCCTTGTCCAGAAGAATATGATTCGTATGAAATAGTCATAATTAAAAATAAGAGGAGCAATGCAAAGGGGATATATTTAATAATAATAATCTTATTCAGTTTTCTTTTTCTTTGCTGTTGTCCTAGTTTTAGCATTAGACCTTATTTACATTTAAAATTTGCTTATAAAATACTTTCTTATAACCAATTAAAAATAATATAACTGTTCAACAAATTTTTTATCTATAGGAGTAAGAAAAAAAGAGGGTGATTATACACACACAATCTATTTTCTTGCAAATATTAATCTTAGTAGCCTTAGCATTATTACTTTTTTTTCTTCTTCCTATTATATTACTCAGCCAGTGGTCGTGGTGGTAGAATTGGTCATTGCACTATCAAGGCTATTGATTATTTCAGGCTGCAGCACATCAGCAACGACTGCATAATTTGCGATAAATGGCTCTCCATTCATTGTATGAAGTGCAACTAAATTACCAACAAATGGTACAGTTTTTGACATAGTAGGTGAGTCTAAATATTCAACATTCATCATCAGAGGGGTTACAGTAGCACTGGTGTTCCAGGGTGCTGGAGCATTAAGAAGTTGTCCAAATTTATCAGGAATTTGCGCAGCTGTGACGTTATCTAAATTGTACATGTTTATTACTGCCACCTGTACTGGTTTGCTAGCTGTAAAGGTAAGTGTACCCGAGTATACGGCACTATCATTTCTTGGTGGAAGAATTACAGCCGCTTGGTGACCTTCATGCCCTTTAAGTGGATCCACATCTGAACTAACCGTACCTTGTTGTACGATTTTTTTACCAACTGCAGGTTGTTCTTGTTGGCCTTGAGCTATTGCTTGCTGTGGTCGTTGTAATAGAAATTGGTTGTTCGTTATAATTATTAACCCTGCTGTAACTAATGTAAACACAAATACTAATACATATGGATTTATTTTCATATCCTATAAATCAATATACAACATTCATTATAATAATATCCAAGCTCAATATTTACCATGAAGCTTCATGCAAGCTATAAATTCGATTTCAATTCCAAAAACTAGTTAGACTTTTGATATCTTAATCCTAATTTTAAGATTACGAGATGAGATCCTTTTTATTTAAAGTAGGCGCATATTACTCGTATGATAATACTATGGATAGAGAAGATTAGGCAACCCTTCAATCCAAGACTGATGCGGTTTAATGATGGTGACTAGGATGCCATGTCCCAGTAGCTGCAGATGCTGATATAAAATCCTATTTGTCAATTTTGTTGTTAACTTATTGTAAAGGTTTTCGGCCTCTTCTAATATCAGAGTAGAATAGATATCATCATTAAGATAGAGAAATGATTGTCTTCAAAAGATGATAGAGAATTATTTAAGAATATACTAAATGAATGTTATATATACGCTACTGCAGTTAATGCAAAAGGCGAACCATTTCCATCTGAACCATTGATTATGGCGTTATTGCTTTCACAACTTAAACTTTTTGATTGGTTAACAAAACAAATTTCAAAGTATGGATTACTCAATCTATAGTGGAATACATTTCTGTTCATATAACTTACTCGTTTGTTTTTGTAATATAAAGTGAATTCATACTACAGGTCTTCTCTTACATCTTCACAGTTGTCTGTATGAGTATCACCTTTACTTGGCTCAAAGTCTACTATTATATCAAGACCATCTCCACAGTCAAAATAATCTGCACCATCTCCTCCTTCTAGAATGTCATTTCCATCCTCTGCATACAATTCATCATTACCCTTTCCAGCTACTAGAAAATCATCATCATGTCCTCCAAAGATAACATCATCTCCTGTTCCCGCATATAGTTCATCTCCTCCTGCACCACCTTGTAGGTTATCATCTCCGCTATTACCATATAGCCTATCATTAGCTAAACGACCTTGAAGTACATCATTATCAGATTTACCATACATTATATCCGGCGTATTACATCCAAGCATTAGATCAGCTCTATTCGTACCATCAGTTCTAATGATACTACTACCACCTCCAAGGATACTACTACCACCTCCAAGGATACTACTACCACCTCCAAGGATACTACTACCACCTCCAAGGATACTACTACCACCTCCAAGGATACTACTACCACTAGAACAGGCTGCCTCTATTACATTATCAGCCCATGATTCAGCAAACGGTATTAGTAACGCCAAAAGAAACAATACTGTACAAAGTAATGCTATTATTCTGGTTGAAAACCCCTTTAGCATGTGTATATATATTGTTAATTCATCCCACTTAATAACATCTATGAATTAAAATTCGAACAATATTATAATAAACTTATAATATCTAGAAATCATTTAGATGGTTTGTGGATGAGCATGTTCAATACTTTGCATGCTATATCATTCTTTTAGGATCATTTTCTTTTAATCATGATTCTTAATCTAGTATAATTGATAATCAATTCTCTGCCCTTGGTCTTCACTTGAAAATAATCCAATAAAGTGAACAGATCCCGATATGAAAGAAGAGTTAGCTAGAGAGAAAATACATAGGATTACATTAGAAAGAGTGAAAAAATTCATTATACTGAAAGGATTAAAGTAAAGGAGATTTACACAAAAACGTCTTATGAATTCTCTAGCGGCTAATAGATGGAGACTTCTTTGTAGATGTTTAATTTTCTCTATCATATACACAATAATGTGAATCAAGTTTAAGATGATTGTAGATGTGCTGCTAGTTAATAATGAATGTAAAATATCTTTATGATGCTTGCAACAGAAGTCAGTGCCCTTTATAATGACGAAATCATTTCTCACCTTATTATTGCAATACTGAGTAGTCAGTATCATAATACAAAAATAATTATGAACATGTTATAGAGTTTAATCAAAAGTTAGAAATTGCTTGAACATATTACTTGATCTTTTTCGCTCTTCATTATTCTAACAACTCTTCACAATGACCATGATTACAAAACGTGTTTCAAACTGAAATTTTCATTCATCTTTTGTTAATAACTTGAATTGCTTCAAGTTAGGCGTAAAATATGTTTTGAACAACAAATTTAATTTTTAATATTAAAATTCCTAATAATAAAGTCTAATATAATAGCAGTTATAGAGAACCTTTGTTATGAGGGCAGCTAGAATTACTCAGGTAAATGAACCTCTCCAAATACAAGAACTTAAAACTCCCAAACCTATAGGTTCTCAGGTACTGATCAAGGTTCAGTCATCTGGTGTTTGCCATAGTGATATACACTTATGGGAAGGAGGATATCAAGGTCCTGAAGGTGTATTTTTAAAAACCACAGACAGAGGTGTAAAATATCCTTTAACTCCCGGACATGAAATTGCAGGTATAATCGATAGTTTGGGTGAGCAAGCAGAAGGTTTTAGTAAGAATGAAAAAGTCCTCGTCTATCCTTGGATAGGTGAAGGGCTGTGTCCTGCGTGTAGAAGTGGTGAAGAAAATCTCTGCGATAAACCGAGATCATTAGGCATCTATACTGATGGAGGATATTCGGATTATGTATTGGTGCCAAGTTATAAGTACCTAGTGAAAATAGGTGAAGAGTTGGATACTGATTCTAGTGCTCCTTTATCATGTTCTGCTCTTACAGCCTATGGTGCAGTGAAGAATACTAATCTAAAACCAGATGATAATGTTGTAGTTGTTGGTGCAGGAGGACTAGGATTGATGGCTATACAACTAGCAAAGGCAATTACCGGTTCAAGAATAATTGCTATGGATCTAGATGATGAAAAATTAAAAGCAGCAAAGGAAAATGGCGCAGCTAATATCATCAATTCAAAAAAAGAAGATCCAATCAAAGCTGTTATGGAGTTAACTGATAATATGGGAGTAGATGCAGTAATTGATTTTGTCAATGCTTCAAAAACAGTAGAGACTGATATGCAGCTGCTCAGAAGAAGAGCGAAATTGGTACTGGTTGGACTCTTCGGTGGTGAACTAAAACTTAATTTAGTCGCAATGCCAACCAAAGCATATAAGTTAATTGGATCATACACAGGTAACATAACGGAGTTAGTAGAGCTTGTCTCATTGGCAAAGAGAGGGGTAATACGACCAATTATCTCAAACCGATTCAAACTCAATCAGGCAACCGAAGCATTAACGATGTTAAAGAATGGTAACATTCTCGGGAGAGGGATAATTAATCCCTGAACGGAGCCAAATTAACAACAATCAATCCTGCAACAGAAGAGGTTCTTAACGAATATCATATAATGACTGAAGATCAGATAAAGGCTGCAGCGAAGAAAGCACGAGACGCATTTCGGGGAGTGGCTCGTGCCAACAAATTATAGTTAGATAATACATTTTTTGATCTGCTTTAGATTCAACCCCAAACCAATAGAAGTCATAGTAGAGATGATTTGTATTAAAATAAGTGTTTGTAAAAATTTCAAATCCTTCCATAATTTAAAATCACTTTTGTTTACGAAGAAAACTGATAAAAGAACTATTTAAAGACAATGTTGATTTGTGCGACTCTTTTAAATTAACCATAGGGGACTTTGCTATTTGCACAGCTTGAAGTTGTCCGATCACATATATATCTATATATTTACCACTATTTGGTTTAGTTTTATAGTACAACAAAAGACATATCAGATAGGATAATAAAGAAGATTTAAAATGAAATGGAATGTCATTGTTACTAAAGGATAAGGTTGCAGTAGTGACTGGATCTACCAGAGGGATAGGATTTGCAATAGCAAAGGAGTTTGCAGAAAATAACGGTGCAACCACTATTGTTTGTTCTAGAATTAAAGAGCAAGCCGAAAGAGCAATAAAGCAGATAAGCAGCGGCAAAGTCTTTGCTGCTGAAATTGATGTGACAAGTGATTCGAGTGTAAAAAAATTCATGCAGCAAATGTTATCTAAATTTGAAGGAATTGATATCCTAGTAAATAATGCAGGTTATCCTTTTGATAATAACATTTGGTATAAGAGATTCCATGAAGGTACCGACGAAGAATTGCAAAAAATTATGGGAGTTGACATTCAAGGTTCTGTACGATTATCCAGGGCAGTTATTTCTTCTATGATTCAAAAAAATATAAATAAAAAAAATGGAGGAGGAGGAGTAATAATAAACATGTCTTCAACTCCTGCAATCGTAGGACATACCGAGGGTGCTCCATATACTATCGCGAAAGCTGCAAATATAGCATTGACAAAATGTATTGCAAAGGAGTATGGTATCAATGGCATCAGGTCTTATACTTTGGCTCTTGGTAACATTGCAACAATGGCAACATATGATTCAATGACTGAAGTGGCTAGAAAAAAGGCTGCCGAAGAACCTCCTATGAAAAGATGGGGAACACCTGAAGAGGTGGCTAAGATTGCTGCATCTATTGCAAGTGATGGCTTTTCGTTTGCGACAGGTAATACCATTGTAATAGATGGTGGTACTGTGCTATGGTAATACCATACTAATAACTGTTTGATTATAATATCCGAAATAGGCATGGTTTCGAAAATTATGAGTGAAAAGTTGCTCAAAATAATTCTATTTGCAATTTTGACATTATTGGGTTTTCTATCAGCTGAATTTATTTATTACTGTGCTGCAGAACCACTTATTAATGATCCTAATCTGAAAGCAGAGATAGTGTTTAAGGGGATTGAATTTCCCACAAGTATGGATTTTTTAGATTCAGATGATATTTTGGTTTTACAGAAAAATAATGGCATAGTAAGAAGAATTGTAAATGGTATGAGTTTATCAGAACCATTGCTTGATGTTAATGTTGCTAACGCAAATGAAAGAGGGTTGTTAGGAATTGCTATTGCAAAGAATGATGACGAGAATACTACTAATGTTTTCTTATATTACACTGAATCCGAAGGAAAAGATGGTACCGATAACTGTCCTACGGCTACGATATGCAATAAGGGAAATGATACTCTTGGGAACCGTCTTTACAGATATGAATTGATAGATGATAAACTAATAAATCGTAAACTTCTCCTAGACTTACCAGCGACACCTGGGCCCGCTCATAATGGGGGAAAAATAATAATTGGGCCTGATAATAATTTGTATCTTGTCATTGGTGAGCTTACCTTGATGCGAACTCAAGCTTCAAACGTACAAAAAGGATTAGCACCTGATGGAAGAGGCGGCATACTTAGAGTTACTCAAGATGGAAAAGTAGTAGAAGGAGGAGTTCTGGGTAATACAACTCTGCTGAAATCATATTATGCATATGGAATACGCAATAGCTTTGGAATAGATTTTGATCCTGTAACTGGTAATTTATGGGATACAGAAAATGGTCCGGGTTTTGGTGACGAAATTAATCTTGTCAAACCAGGATTTAATAGCGGATGGGCTAAGATGCAAGGAATATGGGAAGTAAGGAGAGGTAGTGAGGGAAAAATTGTATTATATCCTCCTTCTAATAGCTTAGTAAATTTTAGTGGTAAAGGAAACTATAGCATTCCTAAATTTGTATGGAATAATACAGTGGCTCCTGACTGCAGCCAAGTTTCTATCTTCTGATAAATTGGGCACACAATATGAAAATGACTTATTTATAGGAGATGGCAACAATGGAAACATTTACCATTTTGATTTGAATAATGATAGAACAGAACTTGCTCTTCAAGGACCACTTGCTGATAAAATAGCAAACAATATTTCAGAAAACCAAGATATAATATGGGGTAAAGGATTTGGCATAATTACCGATATACAAGTCGGCCCTGATGGTTATTTGTATATTCTTTCAGTCAATCTTCCACAGGAAAGGGGAACCATTTTTAGAATAGTTCCTAAGCAACAACAATAATCCAGTCTCTTTTTGAATACTTGCCTATTATTATCATTATTGATTTAGAAATTTGATGGTACTAAGATAGCACACGAATATCCTTATTGGGATCAAGCATCAGGTCCTAGCTTAGATTGGGCTTATTGACACAAAAAGTCTTTTCATATAATGGATATTGAATAGGCAAGAAAATTATTAGAATTCCACTATATAAAATCGATTTAAATAATATAAGCTTACTTTCTGCCATTGTATGATTTGCCTTCGGATTTAAGAATTTATATGTAATATTTTGTTTGTATTTAAAATTGTATTATAATGAAATGGCTCTGTTAACTTAAGGTAAACTTTAGCACTATGTTATCCGAACATGAGCAAGCTAAAGCTGAGTGTGTCCTAACAATTTCATGGATATAGTGAAACGTATCAATAGGACAAATCCAGCTGTAATTGCATATGCTATATAATACCTGTATTTTAATTCTAGAAGTTATTATAGGTCTGCATCAAAATCTTTACAAGCAATTACCAAAAGCTCCCACGTATCTATATGGAAATGGATACAAAAATACTCAGAATATGCGGACAAATTCAAAGTAGATAGACATTAAGTTAAGGAAATATTTGTAGATGAGACTCTAGTAAAGATAGATGGTCAAAATTATTGGTTATGGATAGCTTATGATGAACCAAACATATATTCGTGCTTATTGTTATTTCATATATATATCAAGAGAAAGAACGATTTTTGTCTATTATCAATTTTTTTAAGCAGATCACAACGAAATTTGGAAGAAGGAAACCAATCTACACTGATGGCGCTTATTGGTATATAATGATGCATGTAAATGGTGGTTAAGGCTTGCATATCATCATATCATGTATGATATAATACCGCTGAAGAATATGAGAGAGAGATATATTCATTTAGCAAATAAACGATAGTACAAAGAACATTTCTATGATGATCACTTTCCTTGCAATAAAGAAGAGTGTGATAGAAACCATGTCAGTAATTGGCTTAAGTTGTGTTTATTTTGTATCTACATATGAGAACAAATAGAATTAAACTCATGAGATTCTTAATGGAAAGCAGCTAAGTTAACAGAGCCAATGAAATGAAAAAGGAAGATAAAATGTTTATTATGTTATTCCTGATTGTATTTCTTCTTTTTTTCTTATATTCTCTTATTATTAAGAATTAGGAGAGCTTGTTGCCGTGTGGATATTGTCTCTTGATACTTGTTGTAGTGTTTTTACAGTATTAGCTCCTATTCTAGATAGTTCCTTTACATTGTCTTTAGTATGCTGAATAGATGTGTTGAAAGAATCCAGATTTGCAAATACACTATTGTTTACTACTCTAGTCGCTGCTACGGCATTATCTGCAAAGCTACTAACTACCTTTCCATAGTTTTCAGCCAGTTGCCTAGGAGACACCATCCAATTTGACCAAAGTTGGAATGAATTAACGATAATGTCCTTTTGAGATTCTACATAATTGTCTGTAATTTCTCTAATTGCTTGAATTGTATTTTCCTGATAATCAGTAACAACTTGCGTATAACGTGGAATCTCTTTTCTTGCTTCATTTGTGGTTTTCTTGATATTATCTCTAGTTTCATCTAATGCTTTATTAACAGCTTGCTGCTGTTCTCGTTGAAATTGTTCTGTTGTTTCTTCTTCTTTACGTTCTTGTCTTTTATTTGACATCTAGTTACATAGTATATTATAGCATATAAAGAATGGTATACAATGGCGTTTATTACCATAAAAAGCCAATAATAATAGTGATGGCATGAAGAGACTTTATTTCTTCTTTTTAGAGTCTTCTTATTCTTCCTATCTTGCTATTACTGTTGAGCCATTAGAAGAAAGAAAGAAGCCTAAGAGTTGTCCACATTCTATTTCAAATTTAGAACGAGTAATTCCTTTGCAGTTAGATAGAGCTCTGAGTATTCAAACGCCTGCAATACCGGGTGCAACAACATTAGTTAATTATAGAAAAGTCTACTACAAAAGATATAGCTTTTATTGTAAAGAAAATAGATTACATATACTACAAAAACAGATTGTCAAAACCTTCGGTAATTAAATAGATATAGAAGACATTGTATGTTCAAAATATGCTGCTATAAGCTTTCATTCTATAGCCTAGATTAGCATATCTATCAACGTTACCATATACAGGACTAATACACCACCACAGAGCTGTCAAAGTAACCATTTCATAATTACAACTAAACTAAGGAGATGCATCTAGAATTATAAGCATTGTTGAAATCTTGACCAACTGCAGCTACTATAGGCGGTGGCTTCTTTGTAGGTGTTCTAATTGGATATGCTTTAAAGAAAGTAATCAAATTAGTAGCTGTAATAGTATGATTATTTCTAGCTGGATTAGCATATCTTCAGAGTCAACAGCTAGCAAACATAAACTTGAATAAACTTCAACAAATGTCTGAACATACTATCACTATACTTTCAAATCTAACTATGCAGATTCCAGGTATTAGTACTGGTAATAGAGATGATAGCAATGCTGCTGCAACAGTTTCCTCATTGGCAAAGACTAGCTTTCCCATTGACAGGTAGTATATCAGCTGGATTTACTATTGGATTTACGAAAGGATGATAGGAAAACAGTCTAACTCAGCAGATTTTGGATATGTATTGAAGTTGTTTAAGTATTTAGACTATAACACTCATAGACATTAATTAATGGTTAACAAACAGTTCAAAATACAAATTGATTAATGAAAGTAAGATACCTCTATTATAATTTATTTGATGTTGTAACATATAATGTTCTGAAAGAAATAAAATTAAGAGGAATTATAGCATTATGCAAATCCGATACGATGATTGTATATTAATCATAACCTAATGGTTAGGACCGTTGCCACCGCCACCTAACCTAAATGTAATCATACTGGTATTACTGCATTTTGCACTGTCAGTACATCTATTCAATTGAGTTTGTTTTAAACTGGCTTTGGTACTGACTCCTGCTGCATTTGCTTCTTGGGTAACAAGTACAAGAACTGACAATGCTAGCACAGTTGCTATAACCACAGCTGCTATTGTTATTTCTAATATTGAACTTTGATGTTTCATCATCATCATAATCGTAGCATCTGAACTAAGTTATCTACTTAGGTAAAACCGACTTTTGATATGTTGACACAACTGTCATAATATGACAATGTTTATGTTTTATCATAATACATTGCTATTATATTCGGGAGGATGTATATTTGGAATTAATGAAAGAGTGAGAAATATTTCGCTAAGTGAGGTTAACAAAAGTAAATACCTAAATGGGCAGTGCTTAATATTAAAACAACACTTATAGAATGTGAATACAGTGATTGTAGTGAAGTCATTATAGATAATATCTTCCAGAATTAACAATAGAATGGTACTGGAAATAGCAGTATAATGAGCACTTTAGTCTTAAATAATATGAAAAACAACAGTAAACTATCACAATATAACACTAATTCTGTAATTGCAAAAAATATTGAACTGCCATTCTTTCTCTAGAGTCTTCATTGCTTTCACAGCCCCTTCATCATCAGACTTGAAGAAGTAAAAAGACAAACAATCTATTGCTTGGGAAAACAAACAGTGAAACAGACTTGGGCTTGTAGGATTGTAAATGGAGATAGAAGATAATTGGTATACGCAAGTCCCTTTCATCTTCTAACTTTGATAAAGCGAATTTGTTGTTTTAGATATTGGAATAGATTAAATAAGACCTGTTCAATTCTGCTCCTGTTTCTTCCTTCTCTCCATCTATGAAATTTCTCTGCAAACATATACCATACTGTAATTGACGCAAATACAAAGGCCGCTGTAGAAAGTAGAATTAACCAGTCTATGAAAATAGAGAGGGGAGCCATAATTACTCCCACAATTATGCAATAGACCAGCACATTCCTAGGTGTGAACCAGTTGTTGCCTTCTTCTCCTTCTTTTGTTCCTCTATTATTTATCATATCTACTACTCTTACTTTTCACGCTTCCAGTCTTCCTTCTAACATACCAATCGCGTATAATCAATATTACAGCTACCACTACTATTATGATGCCAGTCCAAAATAACAAGTTGCTTATACTAAATACAAGTCCTGCAGTAGGATTGTATGGATACTGAGAAGCACATTCTTCTAACTGGCCTTTTAAATTTGGCCCTGTAAATGTTTGATTTGGGTCCTTCTTGCTCAAGCATTCAATTATTTTGACGGTTGTTGGTGCCGTCATTGTTGCAGCCCATACTCCTACTCCTAAAGATATTCCAGTTATGGCGATACCTATGAGTAAGAGTAGTTTTCGTTTTGCTATCATCATATTTTACTAGTTCCATCCCCATACTATAGTTGTAAGATTGAGTCTGTCACGATCTAGTGTATCTTTATAAATGCCTACCTTATTATTGAGAAATGACAGTTCTCCTCCATTAGTTGGCGATACATTAAAGAACATAACGCCATTGTCCAGAAGTAAATGTCTATCAGAAGTGTGAATAGGGATACCAAGAGATTCATAAGTTGTTTTTATGCTGTCGTTACCATTTTCTGTTCTTAATTCAATCACTCCTTTTTGGTATACAGTTAGATTATCAGGATTAGTTAAGAAAATACCACTACCATTATCAATATATTTAATAATTCCATTTATAATTCCATGGCCAGTAAATGTTATTTCAAAGTTATTCAAGCTAGCCTTGCCAAATGGCTTTACGCTAGTTGAATTAGCATACTGAACTAGAAATGGACGTCCTAAACTAAAGGTATTATTTTGCGGAGAACCGAAATTAACGTCAGTTATTGTAGTCTTCTTTTCCTCTTATCCTTGACCTATCGCTATCGGTTCTATAATAGGATTCTAAATTATGCTAGTTACGCTAGAATTAAAGGCTTTCTCCATGTAGTAAGCAATACAAACATTCCGAATAGCTGATGAAGTATTATCATCATCATATTATTTGATCAATTTAAATATATTATATTACAATTAATGCTTATATAATTTAAGTTGATTGTTTGAGGATAGGATCTTAATCTGTATAAACAATTGAAATATGTTATGATTGTCGGAAGGTCTCATGATGTAAATCAATGTTTATACTTTTTTCTAATAACAATGCTCAATGGTACAATTCCCAACCAAATATACTGTGCAATATTTAGATCTATGAATGATACAAAAATTGAAAGGGAAAATACTGCAGGAATTGAAAGAAGGTTTATCATAACACCTTTCACAAAAAGTGGATGAATACTCTTGTTTATTAATTTGCGATCTCTTGTTGCATACCACCATATAACTGCAAGTATAGAACTTGTCATTATTACAATGGTACAATAAACAATGTATGGGATCTGATATGAACCATAGTTTATTACAAGTGAAGTAGATAAAGATAAGAGGGTTATAAACATAAGAAATAATAAATTAAGATAAACGATTTGGATAGGCGATCCCATAATATGATTGAAGACCTGATGGTAAGAAATCCAGAAAATAGCAATTACTGCAAAGCTGATAAGATAGCTTTCGACTTGTGGATACATCTCATACAATTTGCCAAGTAATTGAGATTGTGTTAAATTAGTAGGTAAATCAGGTATATCTATTGAAATAGCCATAAGAGTTATTGCAAATGCAAAAACAGCATCGCTAAAAGAAATAACGTGTTCTAATTTTACTTTTGGTGTAAATACATCAGTAGTCATACTAGTTTGATTAGGTTCATTATAGATATTAGCATTATTAGGCTACGATAGTTTTCTGCTGAGATGAATTCTGGCCAAAATCTCTATATGGAGAAGTACTGAATTTCGTAATTGCAAGGATTGAAAATAAGTCAATAATACTAAACAAGGAGTTTATCGGTTGGTATAGACATAATTTTTTGATTGTTGTAGTTAATTTACGGGCATTAGCATATGGATTCTTGTACAAGATACAATATTCTATGTTTTCCAAATAGTATATGAACCGATAATGTTAGCGGGTTCGGTGGGATTCGGGACAGAATTGACTCTATTTTCCCACCCAACTTATAGACATCTTTTTCATTAAAATGTAGTATATTACTGTAAATAAGGAGCAAATAGCCGCATGCGTCGCAAGAACACGATAAGTATTTGTTTCTCTGATAAAAATCGTTCTGAATATATAATGGAATGAAAACACATTTCATTAATATTTGATTGTTTTTTAATGAATGTTAGGAGAAATGTAAATAAGCAACATAATTAATATAAAATGATTTATGGTAAATTGGTCAAGTTTTGCCATATTCTAGTGGCAATTGTGGGTATAGTTGCCGCAATAGCTCCTTTCTTGATAACTACCATCTATAATCAAATTTACAGCAAACCCAACGTTATACTTGATATTATCCCAAATATAGAAGGTAACGGTCAGAGGACCAGATTCGATATAAGAAATATTGGAGTCGTACCTGCTACTAATCTCTCCTTGTTAATAGACAGCCCTAAAAAAATCATGACTGTCACCAATATATTTAGCACTAGTCATTTATCCTTGCCTGATTTTAACAATACAATACTGCATAGTAATATCCCAATGACAATTAACGAAAGATTTCTGGAAATAAAGGCAGCAAAGTTAGTTCATGGAGGGGGGTCAGACATTCTAATAGAAACACTAATTGACTCTAAAACAAATCAATCTTATGAGGATTATAGGGCTTCTCTCATTTATGACCAGGGCAGTACCGTGGGAAAAAAACAAAAAGAGATAACTAATCAATATACTCCACAAGAGATACTGGCTAGCTGATGGGACAGATACCCTTTACTGACGATGCTATATTTTGGTGCTTTAGTTGGCGTTCCAGTATATTATTTGTTATTTCTTACAAAAAAGCTTAGACTAAGGTTCCTTACTGGTGTTGTACGTGAGATGATTAACATTCGTCGTGATTTGAGTGATGATCCTAACACTACAAAGATTTTACACAATCAATGGAAATATTACTCACCGTGGGGGACACCTAAACCTTTAAGTAATTGGTATCTAAAGAGAAATAAGCGATTTATTACACATGTGGATGATTATCTTCGAATTGACGATTTCTATAGCAAGTTAGAGGAGCGTAACAAAAGGCTAAATGATCAAACACCTTATACTCAAATAGAAATAGAACAAAAAAACCGTGAATGTTTAGATTTGGTTAATAAAGCTCTGAAGGAAATAGATTGGAAGAAATACAAGTAGAGGAGAAAAATATAAATCTTATTCGCTCATTAACATAAATATTTTCTTGGTTTTTTAGAATATCGTAAATATTATTTCTAATATTTTTTATACAATTTTATTTTTGTTCTACCTATATTTTGTTACCATTAGAAAATCTAATGACCTATTCTTCATCTATTCTTCCAGATAATATATTGTAACAGAAAAATTTATGTTTACAGAAACTTATCTATTGTTGTATTATATAAAAAATATAGCCGCCTAAATCTTACATAGATTTCTATATTTTCTTATGTAATCTATTTCCTCTATTAACTTAGATGCTAACGATAAAATTGATATAATTACTTGATCGAAGGTTACTGTAATCGAAGTATCTATGGAGGTATCCTTTTTCTCTTAAGCCGCATATTACAATATTAAGGAATGGGGATCGCAGAAGAAACTATTACAATGCAGTTATTAAATCAATCATCTATATCGCCTTGCTATTATGATAAGTTTCTGGCTCTTCCTATTCCGTAGATATCACTTTGATTAGGTTGGCTGATAATGGGTGACGGCGATTATACAATACAAATCATTGTTATATTTCAGAGGCTTTGTATGGTAATCATTACCATTTGCTACCAGACTTTATATAGTCCTATTACCCATTAATAGTGTATTTAAAATGGAATATGATAAATCAAAAAATGAAAGCAGCACTGTAGGATCAAATAGTGCAACTCATGTATTTGACACAGTAACAGAAAATTTTGTTAGAGCAGTAGATCAGATGGCAAGTGTTCAACCACAATATGCACAAGCAATCTCTAATCTTCAGCTAGATTATATCCAGGCGGAAAGAATGTAATAGAGAATACAATTTCAGCTCAAAAGCAATTGGTAGGAAACTTTAACATCCCAATGTCAGTGCCATACTCAGAGCAATTTACAAGACAATCAAATGAAATTACTAACAATACATTAAGAACAGTTGGCATCAATAATCAACTAGCAATTAATGCAGTAGACGTGGCAAGAGAGAATCTGAAAGTATATAATCAAACACTTGATGCAGTAACAGAATTTAGCAATAATGTCGCAAAGGCTTGTACAGCCTTTTCTGCGGATCAACAGCAACGATTCTCCAAGCAGTAAAAGCTAACTTCTTTTATTTTTTAGAGTATATTTTCAATATTTAATTCATTTCAACAGTTTTTAATCTTTAGCTTTTATTCTTACTCTACAAGCCATTTTTTGTTTAGTCAAATAAAACATCATTATCAGCAACACCATTACATCTATTATTCTGTAAGAAACATGATTTGACTATTTTAAACTAAAATGTATATTTAAGACAATTTTATTTTCTGTAGTAATAGATAATATTTTATTTATGCAGATTAAATGTGCAGATTGTGGCTGTTTACCAAAAGAATGTAAATCTAGTAAATCAAAGATAGAATGCCCAAATTGTATCAAGGATGAATGTTGCTGTTGGGTTATTATTATAAACAAGTAACATTTACAGAATCTTAGCAATGCTAGTATTTCATGGAAGTTGACTGGAATTCTTCATGGAAAAAAGATAATACGCATATCTTTATTCCCAATCCTCTCTCCATTTCAATGATTCTATGAAGTCTCCTTTTTTCCTTACATTAGATTGTTAATAGAACCTCTATAATATATGAATAACACAAATTCCAATAAAAGAATATCTTTCAAAATAGTTCTTTACCATTGAAACAAAAATTATTACCAATTAAGGTTTTTTACCACACATTAATCACAATGAATTATATACAATTTGGAATCTCTTTAAATAATATTAGAGATTGAGATTTTCAAATGACATCGGAGCCCGATAGAAAAATTAAATTAACTATGTGTATGTAATCCATTTACATGATGTGAAATGGTTTAGTCTAAGAGGGTTATTCTAATTTGTTTTTAACCCAAGATATAGTTAGTGTAAAATTTCAAGCTGAAATTTATTAATTAACGTTTATGGCATACTTAGAGCCTATCCCAAAATTATCCTCCTGTAAATAATTATGCTGTTTGCCAATTGTACAAGACCAAGATAGTTCTCATCCTTCTTTTCATACCTTGTAAATAATTTCCTGAATCTGTTATGCCATGAATTTGTTCTCTCTACAACCCATCGTCTTAAGGGATGTTTTCTATGAAATATTTGTTCTTCTCTTCTGTATCGTATATGTGGAATGTATCCTCTCTTGATAATTTCTTGTTCTAAATCTTTGGAATGATATGCTTTATCAAGACATAGATTCTGTTTCTTTCTATGATTTAGTTTGTATGATGATCTTTTGAGAACCATACTATCAACTGTATCAATTGCAACAGTAACATCGTGAGTATTTGCAGATGTTAGAATAGCAGATAGTGGAATACCATCTTTATCTGCTAGAATATGCCTTTTGGTTCCTAATTTACTCCTGTCAGTAGGATTATGACCGGTCATCGCCCCCCTAAAGGTGATTTTACTGATATACTATCAAGTGACTGCCAGTTCCATTTGATTCCTCTCTTGTTATCGTATATTTTTAACAGTCGGATCCATAATTTATCAAAGATACCAGATTGCCTCCATTCCTGAAATCTTCTATGGCATGTTGAACCAGAGCCATACTCTTTAGGTAACATTTTCCATTGACATCCAGTTCTCAAGACAAACAGGACACCATCAAGTACTTTTCTATAAGGAACAATTGGTCTGCCTATTGTGTTCTCTGGTTTCTCATCTGGTAAAATATTTTTAATTTCATTCCACATATCATCTGGAATGCGTATAATTGTTCTAACATACTTTTTATTCTTAAACATTATCAGATATGATAATAAACTAACAAGCTATATTACTATCTATTTTTGGGATAGGCTCTTAGTAATAGAATAGAAGATTTTCGTCGAACATCTATATTATATCCAATACTTAACCCTGTTTTAACGCATAATCTTTACTCCTGTATGATCATGTATTCATGCCAAATGCCGCAATTAGACATATCAAATTCACTACAATGATTAGATTCTTGAGAGGTAATCAGTCTTAACTTAGAGCCAAAATTGCAATGATGAAACTAGAATTTCAGTTATAAAACAATTATTTGATGATTACCTCACATCAAGTTTGACAAGGATGCAGAATAGAGAATTATCATTTATATGCATTCTACAATATGCACAGACTGAATAATCTTATAATACATTGATGATGTTTTCTACAAATCCGATGCATTACTATCCTAATCATTTATTTTTAGTATTATAAGATAAATTCTGAATAGTTATAGAGAATATAACAAATACTAAAGTAGAAGCAACTTTTCGATTGCAAAAACATTCTTATTAAATCAGAATATAATCGTAGGTTTGAAATGGCAAAATCAACAACAAAAAATAATTCATTAATTCAAAAAAATTATGCTCTTAGTGTTATTCTAAAGGTAAAAACAGAAGAGGAGATAAGAAGCAGTAGAAGAGAAGAGGAGGAGCAGAAAAATGTTATCGATAATCATATTGGAAGGAGGATTTCTGAGGAAATTTCCTTTCTTATATGTCAATCATGTTTCTGGTGTGCTTCATATATTAGCACTATGACTTCATTTACAGCAGGAAGAAGGAGAGGAGATGCTCCTCCCTCGCGTTATCCTATCTGTATTGAGGGTAACGTAGAATCAATGTCAATAAATAAAAATGAAGTATACAAATTTGATTATGACGCTAAGCGTGGAGTAGTGTTAGAATTTTTAAATAAAATAAAATAAAGCTACTTAGAAGTATTATACTTTTATAGGAAAAATTAACTTAAATGTCCTATGATTGAATATGGAAATATCAATCTTTCATACCTTATCCAATGAAGCTTTTTAATTATAACAATAAACATGAAGTAGATTTAGAATTTAAGCCTAGAAAGAAGAGTGATAACAAAAAAACCAGCAGCACAACAATTAATCGGTAAAATAAAATAAAATAAAATATATAAAATCTATACCGATTTCTTAAATAACTATTAACAACAAAGATTGAAGGTTAATATGGTTTTCAATGTCATTATTATTATAATAAGGAAAGTTAACTCATAGTTACTAATTAATTATATTTAGACATCTTATGAGCAGCAAATCCACGAGTATTCAACTAATTAATCTTGTTCTAATTTGCTCTCTAAAAAATAATTAGAACGAGGCAATGAAAGACCACCATCTGCATATATCATACTTCCTGTAATATAGCTTGCATCATCTGATGCTAGAAATAAAGCAATCTTCGCTATTTCCTCAACTTCTCCAATTCTATGGAAAGGAATCTCTTTTTCCTTTTCTCTTCTTTTTTCTTCATTTTCAAGTAATTCTTTATTTACTATATCAGTAGCTATAAGACCTGGTGCTATAGCGTTTACTCGTATTCCTTTCTCTGCTAGCTGTAATGCCACAGTTTTAGTTAGACTTTTTACTCCTACTCTCGATGAGGTGAAAGGATCTACTCCCGACATTGAGAAAGTATATTCATCTGCTTCAGGCTTTGGTATTGATTGATAGGGAGAGGATATATTGATAATTGAGTAAATATTCCTCTTTCTTTTATTATTATTATGTTTACCTTCTTTTTTCTTTTCATTCGATACCTTCATTACCATTCGCTTAACTGCTTCTCTGATACAAAGATATACACCCTTTAGGTACAAGTCTGCAATTTCATATTCCTCTAATGTAAAATAAGGTGATATTTGTTTATGAAAAGAATTAGTAGCATTAGTAGTAGTTATTTCATTTGTTGTTTGTGGTGTTGTTTTTTTCGTAGTTGTTGGTTTTTCAGCAATTTCTGCATTATTTATCAATACATCAATTCCTCCGAATCTTTTTATTGTCTCTTCTATCAACGATATACTAATTTGCTCTTGTGAAATATCTCCAACGAGATATGCAATTTTATTATTATTATTATTCTCCTTGTCATCACTCACTAATTTTGATATTTCTTCTGCTGTACGTTTTAACTCTTCTTCTTGCTCAAAGTCATTTATCATTATGTAATATCCAGCTTTAGCAAATTCCATTGCAATTGCTTTACCGATCCCTTTACCAGAACCTGTTACTGCTACAACCCTTCTTCTCTTATTATTATTATCAGAATTACCTGACATACTAGAAAATTGGTCTATAAACTATATATCAAAATTATATACGTCTGCATCTATTTTTCTACATTTGGATGTTGAATGGTGTTATTTGCAGCATTTAGAACATATATATACAGTAGAGATATCCTTGAATGCTCCTATCAAAGAAAAGATACTTTTTCTTTGCAGGTTTGCATAAGTGTATTGTATTTAAATGGGGTAAAGTTTGCAGTTACTCCTCGTGCTGGAATTCCAGCCCATGCAGTAACAGATGTCTAGGCTAAAATTATGTGGATCGGGATTTATTTCTTCAAGACTTTAAGGTGTTCTGGTATGCTTTGCTTATCAAATTTAGAGTATTGTAAATAACAGCCTCTGATTAATTTAAGTTTAAAAATAATAAGTAGCTGATTTTCTATTTGCCTACTTGTTGATCCGTAGGACATCTACTTGACTACTATGCAACCAGTCCTTTAGTTCTTCATGAGATGGCTTAATGTCATGCTTGCCGGCCGAATCGAAATACAGAAAAAAGCATAGTTAATTTGGTTTAACAACGGCTTATTTGCCTCATCACCCTTACGGCTTTTCTGCTGTAAATCAGCTGGAACTGTCTTCTACCAATCATAAAAGTTACTCATTTGATAGTTGAATAAACTACAAAGACTTTAACGTTTACTACTGTTGTCTTTTGATGTATGGGTGGATGTATTAACTAAAATACTGCTAGTTTCAGAATCACTCCTACTAATATTTTATTTTTATGCAGTAAAAAGAAGTAGAAGAAGACATCCATAAAAGATACTCTAGTTATCGATTAATTGAAAATAGCCAGTAATAGATCACTTCTTACACTAAGATACAATGCTAACATGTTAACAGAGATCTATAGAAAACAAATTTTATATCCCATTTTTACGATTTTAATGCTATATATTATGGAGAGTGGTGGTGGT
>CAWIMJ010000055.1:0-30948 GCA_963837175.1 uncultured Nitrososphaeraceae archaeon | reverse complement strand
GTCATCTTTCATCATATCACGAGAAAGGAAGTATTATCAAAAGGACAATTCAGAGTATATAAATATAAATATATAGAACCGTAGAAATTTATTGATGTTTTCCTTGTTAGAAAGAGAGAAGTGCTGAACTGTAATATGCAATAGCTTGGCTGAATCTGTATGTTCATATTTATTGAACTAATTTATAAAAAGATAGTAAATGAAGAGCCCATTCATTCACAATATAGAGTAAAGTTGGTATTAATTTCCTAGCAAAAATACAATGCTTATTTGCGAGGTGACTTCTTGCATACCTGTTAGAATAGGAGTAGATACAGGGCTTGATTCTGCCGCCGAGGCCAAGGATTTCTCAGCTAAATAAGGCTGTGGAATAGGAGGAGGTGATTCAAATTCATTAAGATTGATTGACCTGACTCCAATTACTTTTAATCCAAGTATAGAAGCTACATTATCAGCTTTGTATTTTGCATTGTTAATTGCATCGTTTAACAGATTATTCTTAATGTCATCTAATTTTTTATCGGATACACTGAAATAGATGCTATCCACCCTATTAGCTCCTGTTGATATTGCAATATCTATCCATCTTGATATATTATTTATATTTGAGCTCTCTATTTGTATAGAATTAGTTACCGTATATCCTGTTATGTTTCCTACAGTACCGGATTCTGAATAGTTATAGTTAGGAGTAATAACGAATGATGATGTTGTGGTTTCATTTTCATGAACGCCTGACGCTTTTAATATATTAAGAACTTTATTCGTTATTTCTGAATTTGACATCAGAGCTAAGCTTGCTGTTGTGTTGGCTGTTTCAACACCAAATGAAACTGTAACTCTGTCAGGATTTGTTTTCATCGTGGCTGTTCCAGAGACTGATAATGTGCTATTGTTCTGTATAGATTGAGCGTATCCTTGAGGATTATTCAGTAAACCTATCATTACTCCAAATACTATCAAAGTATAAATGCAAGCAACAACAACGCTAGCGAACATCGACTAATTATTATTCCTCAATGAAGTATATAAGTAATGATTTTATTCATTAAGCAATAGATAAAAAAATTGGACCAATAATTGTCACAAGAAGGTCTTACTGTCACATTCTATGCTTGTCGACAGAATATTTATCGTAATTTAATCTCAGGAAATCTAAAGTTGTTAATGCTTAACGCGAGTAAGAAAAAAAATGGAAATAACTATTCATGGAAAATGCCAATAATAGATACACATTGGTAGATGTGCATGAAAAGAATGAGTGCAATAATTTACATAAATTTGATGTGCCTAGAAAGGCATCCTGGCTTCCTATTAATGGATTTAGAAATTCTGCTCAGTCTCACTGTTGTGACCTAACTTTATAGATGCAATGGTCTCCGATAGAATTCTTGCTGCCAAAAATGCTGTAATATTATTGATGTCAAAATCTGGAGAGAGCTCTACAATATCGATTCCAATTATCCCCATGCCTGCTGCTAATTTTACAAGATAGATAAGATCTATGCTTGATAAGCCACAAGGAGAAGGCAAAGAAACTCCTGGAGCAAAAGCAGGATCAAGACAATCAAGATCAATGGAGATATATTTTTTATTATTATTGCTTTTTGACCTCATCCTATGAGCAATCTTCAAGATTCCTAATTCTGCTATATCCATAGGGGTAATTACTTCTAATCCAACTTTGTTTGCATTTTCTAATTCTTCAGCCTCTGCAGCCCTTGTTCCTATCAACATACTATTTTTAAAATCTATATATCGTGAAGAGTCGGATAGTACAGATCCATAGTAATCTCTTGTGGAAGAAACAAAGTCCGGATGAGCATCAAAATATAGTAGATCAATTTTGCCACATAAATCTCCGATTGCTTGTAGGGTTATTGTAGTAATAGAATGATCACCGCCTATAACGATAGGTATCTTGTTATTTGAAACTAACTCAAAGACTAATTGATAGAGATCCTCTCTCTTTACATTTCCATAATCCAATATGTGCGTATTATCAATCCTACCACGCATTGGAACAATAGGAATAATTTTACCATTCCTTTCAAAGAATTCTGACTCCTTCGTAGCAAGACGCAGAATATCAGGTCCTCTGCTTGTGCCTTTTCGTTTTGCATGAGATTTTGATTCATCTGGTACACCAATTATAATTATATCAGCTTCAGAAATTTTATCGATGTTTGAGCGATAAAAACTAATCATATATATACTATACAAATCAATCACCACTTTAAGATATAAGTATGCTTAGCATGTTTTTATAAAAGGCAAAATAATTAGTTATTATGACGTTTATATGGCCACAGGCCATGTTTACCGCCCCTGTTAATATGGTGTATGTATATGTGTATGTATATTTATTATAGTATACTTAGGTAAATAAAATCCCACTATTATACCTCATGATAAGAGGCTTTTTCATCAGGTACTATTTCTGCTATGTCCGGAATCATAACAGCTGCTTCTTCTATTGAACTCCAGCAGCGTACCGACTAACTAGCCTGCAATCATTCCTCAATCGCTGTTTCTCTTTTTAGTGTTCAATATGTAAGCAGAGGTATATTATTTATCCCAGATTCCTTTGCCAAGTTAATGCTAATCAATGAGGTTTGTAAGAACATCATTCTTTTTTGCAAGCATGACAGTAGGAAGAAAAGGTCCAATTTTTTGTAAAGTCTTCAGCTCTCTCTGATTTTATACTTTATGACTTTTCCAGTTATATATCGAGCTATCGAAAAAGAATTGTAAAACTTGCAATACATACATTGTATAGAGAGGTCGTTAGGCAATAAAGTGTAATAATAATTGATAATTACGCACGATGTACGAATTACCTTATTTCTTAATCAAAATAGCATTAGCTGTTCTTGTTGAAATAGAAATTACTCATATACGGATATAGATGTTGTCTTAATTAATACCATTAAGACACCCTATTACAACATACAGTTAATTTTGTTCAATATTAGATACTTTATGAATAACAGTGGCTGAGCGTTCATACCCATTTGCCAACAGCAGCATCCAGATTAGTCTATCAAAATCACCTCCTTTATTCAGTTTAAGTGAGCGTAAATAATTTTTTATTTGCAACTTTTGCTAAAATCTTTAGTTTTATGCATATGATAAAGGTAGCCATCTCTAGCGGTAGAACCTAAGAAAAAAACAATAATGTTGATGAAGAAAATTGTAGATATTTTAGCAAATATGCTAAAAGTTGAAAAGAAGTTATTTTTATGTTCTATTGAACAACTAGATTACTGAATATTTACTCTAATCATAACATAAACTCCAGCGTTATAGATAGATGATCTAAAAAGTTCCCCTACAATAGGAACATCCTATAGTTCATTTCCTGTAATGTTGTGAGTTGATGTCTGATTACACCAGTACCATTACTTATCATACAAGTCAATTTTCTTTTTAGAACTCCTTGGATGTAAGGAAACTATTTAGCTTCTAAAATCATCATCGATTAAAATGCGATTTCTCGAATAATCTACCTCGATTGATATTATCACAGGAACAGAAGTTGATTCTTTTGCTTTTTCCAAGATCTTAGGAAATTCTGAAGTAGATTTAACATTATATCCTAACGCTCCAAAACTTTGAGCAAGTTTAGCAAAATCAGGATTGTTGAATTGAGTAAATGCACTCTCTCCAAATTCGTCAATTTGTTTTAAAGATATCATACCAAAATCATTATCACACCATACAATGACTATTATAGGTAATTGTAAACGAACAGCAGTTTCTAATTCCTGAACATTCATCAAAAATCCACCATCTCCACACATAGATACAATTTTTCGATTAGGTTTTGCAAGTTGGGCTCCAATGGCAGCCGGGAGTGAAAATCCCATTGAACAAAAGCCATTAGGAATGATACAGGTATTTGGAGAATAAGTATCGTATACTTTTGCTATCCATAGTTTATGAGCTCCTACGTCTGATATGACAATATCATTTTCATTAAGAGCATTTCTTACAAACCTTATCAATTTCTCAGGTTTAATTGGATAGGAGAAATCATCATGTTTGAAACTTCCAAGCCTCTGAATTACTTCTCTTTTAATCCTCTTAAATAGATCTAAACTTTCTTTATCATAAGCGAAGTCTTTTTGAATCATATTTTCATTTTTTTCTTGTTTTTGTAGTTCATGTAAAATAGCATCTATTGTATATCCAATATCCGCAGCAATTTCAATAGTTGGAGGATAATATGTATCAACTTCGGCAGGAGTAAAATCAATATGAATAATATTTTTGTTTAATTTCTTATTCCAGTGTTTTGGACTATATTCAACAAGATCATATCCTATTGCAATTACTAAATCAGATTCATGCATTGCTATCAAAGCATGATCTGCTTCTTTGATTCCTATTGTTTGCAAATGTGTTTCTAACCTATCAGATATTACTCCTTTTGCCATGAATGTATTCACTGAATAGATTCCTGTTTTATCTACAAATTTTCTCAAATGCGAGATAGCTTTTCCTCGTATACAACCATTTCCAACCAACACTAAAGGCCTTTTTGATTTCCAGATCATTTTAGCTGCATGTTTTATCAGATCTTTGTGGGGCATGGATCTTACGAGTTCTTGTGCCTTTGTTATCGGTTTTATAGCAGATTTCATTTTGGCTACATCCTCAGGTAATTCAATATGTACTGCTCCAGCTTTTTCATCTATTGATATCTTAAAGGCTCTTCTTACAATTTCTGGGATACTATCAGCATTTCGTATTGACCATCTCCACTTTGTTATAGGTTTGAACATGGTTATAACATCCATATTTTGATGGGACTCTTTATGCAGTAGATTTGTATGTGTTTGCCCAGTTATTGCCAATACCGGAGACCTGTCCATGTTTGCATTTGCGACGCCTGTTGTAAGATTTGTTGCACCCGGTCCTAACGTAGAAAGACACACTCCTACTTTTTGTGTTATTCTCCCATATACATCAGCCATAAAAGCAGCTCCTTGTTCATGTCTGACTAAGATAAATTTGATATTTGAATTTAATATCGACATTATTAAGTCATTTGTTTCTTCTCCTGGCAAACCAAAAATGTATTCAACACCTTCTGCTTCTAAGCATCTGATGAAGAGATCAGAAGCTTTCACAGCTAACTGATTGATATTATTAATATCATTATTATTATTATCATCTGATTGGAATGACGAATGGTTATGAATTTGTTCGTTTTCTATTTGTGAATATTTTTTATCAATTCTATCATCCGCTGAGACTCTCATACTAAAAATTATGCCTGTTTAATAATATAAGATTAGCCTTTACAATATTTGGAATCTGCGTTGAGTCTGAATGCTCTTATATAGACAAGCAATTTGACAAGTTCATTCCTCCTTTATTTTTTATATAACGAGTAAAGTCTAGTAAATTTGGCATCCAATAGTAGCAATTATATCATTTTACTTAGCAAATTAACTGAGAGTTGTGTTGAGTGATATATGAAATTTGCACAGTACATAGAGAGTATGTTGTGAATGTGATTTAAATCTGATAACATATTTTTAGATAGACATATCAGCGGTGATGTTTATGTTATATTGAATGACTAATGAGCCATGTTTGTAACATAGGAAAGAACTGTTGTAACGGAGAACATTGCTTAAGTAGGACGTGCTCTATTTCATAGTAATTCTTTTCCGGTTGCTTTCTTTATTTTCTGATCACTTTACGAGTAAATTTAATCTATTACATAATTGCGTTCGGCCAAATCTAATATGCTTTCCTTATTGAATTCAAGATGTTGAAAAATATTGTTCTTACTATCATCTTCGAATTGTTCATCATTGTTTGCCATGGGTATGCTGCAAATCAGTAGCCAGTCTGCCCACAGAGAAGTAAACTGAAATTTATCAACATTCACTAACCCCTTTTTCTGTCAGCTTCGAAGAAGATATAACAGGCAAGGATAGAAAATAAAGTAACATGAATAGATCTTAAACAATACTGTTGGAAATGCAACAGAACATCTAGTAGATAAATTTTACAATCTATATAGTCCCCAAGATGAGGGCCTACAATTTAATCAAGAGCTTGGGAATCACGACCCGCCAGGTTTAGTTGGAGCGACAAGGGGATGGCAGTGCCCTTAAAATATACTGATATAAACGTGGTCTATGAAATACATCCTTTTTGTGATGCTGAAGGTGACGGTAACGTTTAGGAGTGCTTTGAATACATCGAACCAGTACGTTTGTGGGGAGACAATCATTGTGGATGTATTGGTTTCAGACATCCTTTATCAGGTTCGTTGATTGACGATGGTGCTATGAATATAGTAGTAAGAGGTTGGATAAAGTCCTAAGTTTTTCTCTGCACATATAAATGGCTGGGAGTTAATCTTACTCTAGTTATAAGAGCGTTCAAGTCTAAGACTGGCTCCAATTTCTTTATGCCTCATACTAAAGATAATAACGTAAGTCAAAAAGTAAAATTTTAGTATATCTATATATAGACATCTAAAGTTGTGACTGCTAAAGTTGCTGTTTAAACCTATCCAAAAACTTATCAAACTCCTTTTCAAAATACTCTGACAATATCTTTTTACTTTCTGGATGTTGTCTTATATAATTATCTGATAAATATGATAGTACACTTAGCAATGAAGCAGAAGCGTGGCCAAATGATGCTTTGTATATTCCAAAAATTGTCATTATCTCTCTGTTTAACTCCTTCACATTCTTTTCATCACTTTCGTCTGCTATGCGGCTATTATTATTGTGTCTGTATCTGCTACCATTACTACTAGTATTATCAGTAATCATAACTAATTATTACTGCACCTTATAGTACTTTTACATACTACCTTATAAAACAAGAACAGGAACGTATTGATATTGTTCCGCCTAATAAATTGCATACAATATATGAGTATATGAAATCAGTTCAAAACTGCCCTCGTTTAATTAGAGGTGGAAAATGCAGTAGTGAAGTTTACACATCAAAAATAGTACAATTACTTTCAGAAGCCCTGTATTTTATAATAGTGAAGTGATTTTTTAGCCTATTAATGCAACGAAACATGATACAAAGAATCCTACTACAATAGACAAGGTAACAGCCGTAAAAGTTGACTATGTGATGAAGCAATTAAAAGCTAATCGGTATAATCTGCTCTAACATTTAGTAATGCAAGAAAGATCTGACTGCTATGTGGTGGAATGTGAAACAGAGCTGACTCTCTTTTACCACTTAACCTAGTAGAAATCTTTTTCATTAAAATGTAGTATATTACTGTGAACAAGGATCAATTAGTGACTATATTAATACTAATGGAGCTATTTGCCGGACTTGTAGGTGGCATATTGCTAGTTAGCCAGATTATCATGCTCCTCTAGTAAAATGCTTTTGGTTATTCATCATTCCAGAATTTATTGGATTTACATGCCGGCGTAATGATATATTGTGGAAGAGCAAGAAGGAAAAAGTATACTGCCTAACATAATTTCGTATATCTTTTAAAACCAATTAAAAGGATTTTTTAAGCATAGTAAACCTTACATATTAAGAAAAATCTATAAACGAACTTTTGTTAGTTAGTATAATAATGGCAGAAAATCGTACAGACATCCTCAGAGGCTCTTCAGATCTTGCTAATTATCGTCAGCCTGTGATGACTTTATTGTTTTAAAGAGGCTCAAATGAAACCTTCGAAGACAATGCTGAAAAGCGAATCCAAGAAGGTAAAAGTCAAAAAGAAGCATACGGTAACAAGATAGACAATACTTTTTTGTCCCTGAAGAATCAAGATAGTCATTTCTTTCTACCGCAGCAGAAAAAATTGATGAAATGATTTACTATGTAGGCATGCTAATAAAAGGAGGAAATCTTGATTTAGATGATGTTCTGACATTACAAAATACAATAACAAAAGAAAGTTTTCCATATGATAAATATGCAAGCTTATTACCTATTTTAATTCTCCAAGACTACGTAATTCTGATCAAGAAAGCAATGATATAGTAGCAGATTAGGTCGGATGTGATAGACAGATTTGACTTTATTTTATAGCCTCAGGATTCGTTTTATTTATTTATAGAAATATATTCCCAGAATACACAAAGAAGGAGGAGGACAAAGAAATAATTACCTGAGAATCTATAATATCATTTTACAAACGCGAAGGGCTTATTGTCATTCATTAGTGGTTGGTAGGCTAAAACTAAATGTAGCTCCTTTTCCATCAGCATTATTTTCAGCCCATATTTTCCCTCCATGATCTTTGATAATACTTTTTGATATAAACAAACCTAATCCAGTACCTCTAGATGATTTTGAAGCAAACTTTGAAAATAGACGTGGGAATATTTCAGAGTCTATTCCAGAACCAGTATCTTTGACGCTAATAATTACTTCTTTTTTGTTGTTGCTATACTTATTATTGTTATTATTGTTATTATTATTCTCATCATCTTTCTTTTTTTCTACCAGAATAGATATAGTTCCTTCTTTTGTGAATTTTATTGCATTGTGTAGTAGATTGTAAATAACTTGAATCAGTCTGGTTTTATCAGCTTGTATAATTATTTCTTCTTCACAGGCTTTGTATAATAATTTGCACCTGTTATTATCAGCATGACCACCTTGCAATTCCTCTTCTTTTGTATTTATCACTATGTCGTCTAACACATTTAAAATTAGATCGTTCAGATTGACTTGTTGTTTATCTATATGTAAAGTATTAGTTTCTATTCTTGTAACATCTAGTATGTCGTCTGCTAGGCGCTGTAATCTTTTTGCATTACGAATTATAGCTGCAGTGCTTTCTCTTTTCTTATCCTCCTCTCCTAATTCTTCTTCTAGCATTTCTGCATATCCTATGATAGGCATAATTGGTGTTCTTAACTCATGTGCTGCTAAATTGATAAATTCAGTCTTTATACGGTCAGATTGCTGTAATTGTTCATTTAGTTCTGTTTGTCTCCATAGAGTTTCAAATATTGAAAGATAAGATAAAACGGTTGCCTGACTATTTGAATATGTTGACCATCCTAAAGCTTCTGCTGTACTAATATTTTGTTTTAAATCATCTTTTAATTCCATAATTAAAGAATACTTTCTATCGATTATCAATGATTTGAATTTAATTCCTAATGTCGGTGCAATATTACGAAAGTCTATTATCTTATTATTATTATGTTGCTGCTGGTTTTGATTATGATGTTGATGCTGATTTAAGTTCTGTAGTGTTTTTATTATATAATCATCTGTAGGAGTAAGAAGTTTGATACTAATACCCTCTTCTGCTAATTGATTTAAAAATTCTATTGTTCCTGTATTGTCTTGAATATAAAATGCATTAGCTGTAGAATATATTATATTGACTTCTTTTTTAGCCTTTCGTAAAAGATTCCACTCTAGCTTTTCAGCATCCTCAGGACTTTGAATAACCTCTGTAACTTCTGGTACGATGCCATACTCTATTTCTCTAATCTTTTGTTCAGATGGCATTGCTCTGTTCCAAAAGCTCTCAAATATAAATTGCTGTTGCTCTACTATCTCTTTGACATTACTGTATATGAGTTGAGGGAGTGGTTTAGAGTTTTGGAAATTCGCACTACCAACATATTCCCTCTCATCACTTACTTCAAAGTTACCTTTAATTCCATCTAAATGACGAATTTCAGAAGCAAATTTTAACATCTCTTTACAATAAGAAATATTATCTTTTGTGATTTCAGTAACATATCTAAACTTTACACCTCTATTCTTAGCAGCAGAAAGTCTTTCTTTTCTTATAGAATCAGTTCCAATAATAATAGATGGTGCTGTAGAATCTACAACAGAATCTACCCTCTGTTTTGCTTTAGATACAAATTCTACAAGTGCTTTAGTTGAATTCTCAGTACCATGAAATATTTTTGTGGTTTCATTTTCACTACTTTCATAGGAATCACTATTTATAATAGCACTGTGGTAATTATTATTTTTTGGAGGAATAAATTCTTTTATATTGTTATTATTATTCTTCTCTATATTTTCGGTTTCTTTACCACTATTATTGTTATTTTTTATAAGTGTAATTACAATTCAACTTATCTACCGTTTCTACGATGTACAATCTTTATCTTCACTACTCTAATGATTTTAGGTTTATAAGTTATATTAATCTGTTTATTTATTCTTCTTTATTTTCTGTTAATCAACTTATTTTCTAATTGACCTACTGATTGTCCATCTAGTGGTGTCGTACTAACCTCTGTTGCTGCGTCTCCTTGTGTAGTTGTTCCATCATCAGTTGCTGATAAGGCTCCTCTTCCTGTTCCTCCATCTGCTGCTTTAAGTGATGCTGAGTCTGGTATAGAATTCTCTGCGGATGCTGTTATTGGCTTTGCTCCAGTAGATAATTTATCTGAAATAGACATTGAAGCTTCATGGGCTACGTCTTCGTGACCGCTATCGTGTGATTTTGCAATGTCGCGTATTTTTGTTTAATGAATTGGGATTTAATACTGCATCTGCTTCGACGCTGGCCAGATCTCGTGAAGCTTGAGCTGGTCCTGTCTTATCGAGGGTTCTGAGATATGTATCATCGATTGTTAGTTAGGCTGATTCTACTGAAACACCTGTCATGAAGGTTTTTCATCATTTTTTAAAGCGCTTTTGTCCATGTATATTATTTCCCAAATATGTCCGTTGATGTCCTCAAAACTTCGTCCGTACATCCAACCATGGTCTTGCGGTTCTCTATATTCCCTGCCTCCAGCCTCTATAGCCTTGTTTATCATCTTATCTACTTTTTCTCTACCTTCGACGGATAATGCCACTATTACCTCTGTATTTTTTGAAGTATCGCAAATTTCCTTTTTAGTAAAAGTTTTAAAAAATTTTTCAACCAAGAGCATGACGAATATATCTTCACCAACAATCATACATGATGCATTCTCATCGGTAAATTGAGGGTTAAACTTAAAACCAAGTTTGGTAAAGAACTCTATTGTTTTATTAAGATCTTTTGCCGGTAGGTTTACAAAAATTTTTGTTGTCACTGTATAAGGATAAAAATTGAAGACTATAAATGCTTTAAATTAATCAATACTCACTTTACATGAACCTCCGTGGTTATCTTGAATTCATATTTAACATTGTAACTTAGAGCATAATTGCAGGAAGAGACAGGCAACTCATTAGGAAGATTTCAATAACTATTATGCCTGAATTCAATAGGCTATCCAAATGTTCCTATATTTGAGAGTCTCAATTTTTCTTGTTTTTCTTTTTCCTGATTGGTTATCAAAGTGACTTGTAGCAGTACATCCAAAATGATTTAATTGGCTTATAACTTCACTGAGAACTGCGGTAAATAATGAAGTGGTATTAGCTAAGGGAGTATATCCTCGAATATACTTAATGCCCTTCGACTAGCTATGAAGTTCTATTGTTTTGAGTAGCAAGAGAAATAAGATAATTTAACTTCCATACTTTATCAATCATTGTATAATATCTATCAATAGCATATATGAAGGTCAGTCGAACCCCGGTTGCAACTAATCCTTTCTACAAATAGTTTAAATGCCCTTGTATTCAACTTGGAAGAAATAAGGGCGGCCAACTGCACAAGTTAATCCCCCCAGTTGCAGTCATACATAATTATTATTATTTACAGAGGAATTTATTAGAGCACTCATCAAATGAAAGAAAGGTAAACCAGCAGATAAAGTCACATATGTCTGCAAATAGGTTTTACGAATATATGATTTGAGATGTGTTGAAAGTGATGATGGCGATCTACACTATGACACTTGACTTATGACACTTAGTGCATTTATCATACCCAGAGATCTATAATGAAAAGTTTTGAATTACCATTTTTCGAAACTCCTTGTCAGACATATTCATTCTTGCTTGTATTATAGTAGCAGCATCATTACCTACCGTGTATCTTAGTTGTGGATTTTCAGATGTTATGGCCTGTAGTATAACTTTTGCTACCTCTTCTGGTGGAGAGGATGATGATTCATTTTCCAGCATTGATTTAAAGTGGTTCTTTACCTTTTGCATTAGTTGAAAATATGGTGATTTTGGATCTAAAGCTTTTTCTACTGAAGTGCTTGAGTTTATAATGTTAGTTCTGATAAAGCCGGGTTCAATTATAACTACTCTAATTCCAAATGGCTCCAGTTCATATGACATTGATTCGCTTAGACCTTCTAATGCAAACTTTGTACTTTGATACGCAGACAAAACAGGAATACCCATGCGCCCTCCAACTGAACTTACATTTACTATTGTGCCACCACCACTGGTCTGCTTCCTCATGACAGGAAGAACTTGCTGTGTTACACGTATTACTCCAAAAAAATTAGTTTCAAATTGTGCTTTTATATCTTCAATTGATAAATCCTCAAGAGGTCCAAAAAGTCCATATCCTGCGTTGTTTACTAATACATCGATTCTCTTGTTTTCTGCTGCTGATACTATTTTGTTAATTGCATTTTTAACAGATATATCATCGTTGACATCCAGCTGAACAACTTTCAATGGCAATTTTTCAGTATTGGCTATTTCTGTTATTTTTTTTGATTTTTCAAGGTTACGCATTGTAGCATAAGTATGAAATCCATTTCTTGCTAATTTCAAAGCTGTTTCAAATCCTATCCCGCTTGAACTACCTGTTATAATAGCAATACGGGTGATTTCTCCATTTGGTTTATTATTATTCTTATTACTTCTAGGAATCATAGTGAGTTATAAGATTCCTAGGATTTATCATTGCTGCAAGTCTAGCAGAATATACATCAGTCAGAAATTCTTACTGTCAGTATCAGTTAAGTTACTTTAGAGATAAAGCAAGCAAGCAACATCAACAATAATCCCCCTTGATAAACGCGTATAGTTGCGGGTTCGGTGCGAAAGATGTTACTAGAATTACAATTTGGAAATATCCAAAAGAACATAAAACAACTGAACTAATTATTAGTTCTCTTTATCTTGCTAAATAGTCAATATCATATCCTAAGTAGATTGTCGTAAGCCTGAAAATTTTAACGGCTTCGCTGGGATTAGTTCCCATAATGTATACGGTCCCAGTGGTTTGTTTATTTAGCTTTTTCTCCTACTGGCATGATATAGAGCCGGTGGAGAGTGGAGACAGATTTTAACTTGGTTTTACGTCTTGGCCATTCTTAATCATATTAACATGTGCAAGATGTGATTAAGAAATAATCACCTAAACATGGCGCGCAAAATACTTCAAGTATAAGATGGCTTTCTGCTTCAAGAATAGATATATTGCACGGCGATAACATATAGACGACATGGCTCAAACGCTTTGTATCAAATGTGGTTCAGATCTCAAAGTATCTTCCTATTGTCAACTTTGTCAAGAACCTTTAATTTTTGCCTGTACCTCATGTGCGTATATTACCGAAGAAAAAGTTCATACCGATTGTAGGAATGCAGAAGTATTAGCAAAAACAGCAGCGGCAAAAGAAGAAGTAGAAGCTGCTGCCACAACAATAACAACAGCATCTAAGCCTACAAGTAAGAGAAATCAAGAAGAGGCTATTGTTGATAAACCTAAAGAAGAAGAAGAAACAATTAAAGCACAGCCACGTTCTGCACCTTCTTATTATATGACAACGAAAAAAGATAATAAAAATTTCAACAATGTCAATCCGTTTGTTGCAGGCACAGCAATTTGGCAAAGCTTGATGACCTATTGGTTTAATGCTTATGGAGAATTTCTTAAATCTGCACCAAAAATGACTGAAGATTGGTATAATATATTTTGGAAGCCTTGGTTAAATTGGGCACCGCAGAAGCAGCAACAAGGACAAGACAAAGTGGAATAAGCTCTGACTAATCAAGTAGTGGATTTGAGAGAAAGGATATAAAAATCCCAAAAAGTCACAACCTCATAATATAGGAGCAAGAAATCAATGAATCTTGTTTTAACGAGATCATCAGTTAAATTGATGTTCCATTTGAAGGCCATGAAACCTTGTTTTCTTCTATTCAATAAAAAAAGGAGTTTGTTCGTCTTCCAATTCTAATACATTGTTTAATAATACAAATATTCATCTAAACTTGTGAGTATTTATTTAGAACAAACAGATAGATTTAGTATTCTTGGTATTGTGAACGCCTGCAAAATTATCTCTCCTCTGATATTTCAGTCCAGGCGCCAAAGGTATTATAGTCTTCAAGCTTTGTTATTAATCTACTCAGATACTTAACTTCTAATTTCATGCATATTTTAGCATGACTAACCCAGATGTGTTCAGCATCTTATCTAAAATTTGCAATATTCTCAATAAGCGGCACAGGGTTTCCTTTGGTATCTTTACCATAAAATACTTCATTTGCACTCTAGCTACTAACTAGCTGATTCCTGCTTCTTCTTATTGACCTTTGATATAATGCGATTGCAACTACTAATATACTATTTTTCCCTTACATTTTTTTAAACTACTTGTTATAGTGTAGCCTATGAGTAAATCAAACGTAACGAAAATAGAGGAAGAGGAAGAGATTGGAAATATTCTCCAGCAGTTCATCTGCCGAGTACCAAAAAAGAACCATGACGCGATGATGCAGATTGCAAAGCAAGCTAATGACATAATTAGTAAGCACGGCGCTCTGCGAGGGGAGTACTTTCAGCTCAGCAGTACCTGAGAACATGATAGACTGGACCAATATAGCCAAAACTATCTCGGACAACCAAGATGAGGAGATTTGGCTGAAGCAAATCTTTTACAGAGACAGCAAGCACCGAGATGAATACATGGCAGAGTGTGGAAATGATGAACATATGAAACAATTTACAAACAGTTTATGGATCTTATCACGCCGGGATCCAATCCCATCATGGGTGAGTTCATCCGCCTCGAGGTAAAGATAAGATGCCAACAATAGTGCATTTTGAAATACCTGCAGATGACATTGAAAGGTCAAAGAAATTTTATAGTGATCTCTTTGGATGGAAAATTGAAAGATGGCCTGGACCAGTCAGTCGGGATATGGAATACTGGATGGTAACTACAACAGATGAGAAAGGGAATAAAGCATTAGGTGGTGGGATGATGAAAAGAATGCATCCAGAACATCAGATTACCAATTACATAGATGTAAAATCGGTAGACGAATACTCGTCGAAGGTGCAGAAGATCGGAGGGAAAGTAGTCGTCCCTAAAATGGCAGTACCAGGAATGGGATATTTAGCGATTTGTCTTGACACTGAGAATAACACTTTAGGTATTTGGGAGACCGATAAAAGTGCCAAGTGAATAGTCTCAAAAATGGCACGTCTATATACGATATATCCCCCAATATTTTTGGAGCTGAAATCATTGTCTCATAGAATTCATCGAGACCACGGGAAAGCCGTAAAATCAACTAAATCAATCTCGTTTCCTTCGTTCTTATTGAGTCTCCTGCGGTTAAACTAATACTAAAACAGATCCCTTTCACAAACATTAAGAAGAGTTAGAGATCAAGGACGTCGTACTCCACAACAGCAATGAGTTCGTGTGGTAGGAGGATGGTCTGAATTCCAATTTGATGAACGTAGAATTCCCACTATACATGGAGTAGAAAACATGCCTCTACTACACCAGCATACATACTATATCTATATCAACGCGCTATTTTAAAGAGCTGCAATAAATGCATCAAATTATAGCAAAGATACCCCTGAGCGTCCAAATGCAGAATCATCGGAATCAAATATATTAGTATATCTTAACGATTGAACCTCAAGGTTATATCGAAAAAAGATAGCCGGACAGATATATACGCATACCAAAGGCCTAGACATATCTTAATCTTCTTCTTTGTTTTGCATATATTTTTTTGGCCATGCATTCCTCAATTTGCTACCCCACTATTACTGCAGATATATTTTTTATGTTATAAGTATCAACCAAGAATAACCTCTTTGGGCGATAACCACAAGTAAAATAGCACCCATACTCAAAATAAAGTGGCTAAGCGCCTATCCCAAAATTATCCTCCTATAGACAATAATACAGCAGGCTAAACAAACCAGTGCAAGATAGTTATCTCATTTCTTTTCGTATCTTACTAATAACTTTCTGAACCTGTTATTATGCCATGAATTGATTCTTTCTACAACCCACCTCCTTGTTGGATATCTATCTTTATCAATTCTTTTTCTTCACCTCTGTGAAGAATATGTGCGGTATGTATCTTCTTTTGGTAGATTCTCTTTCTATTTCTGGAAAGTCGCATCCTTTGTCAAGACACAGATTCTGTTTCTTTAACAGTCTTTCAACTATCGCACTATCAAGCGTATCTGTTACAGCAGCCTTCATATCATGTGTATTTGCAGCAGTGATAACAAGAGAGATAATCGAACACCTTTCTTTTCTGTCAACACACATGACGTTTTGTTCCTCTTTTTCCTCTATCTATCAGTTGGATTTGGACCAGTCAAGTCGCCCATACTAAAGGAGCTTTGATAGAAACACTATCAAGCGATAACCATCTCCATCAAATACCTCTGAGATCATTATAAACTTGTAATAATCTAATCCATAATTTTTCAAATACTTTAGACACTGTGTCCATTCCTTAAGAAATCGTCTATGATGATACGTAGTAGAGCCAGAACCATACTCCTTCTTAGGAAGCATTTTCCACTGACATCCCGTTCTTAAGACGTAAAGAATATACCGTCAAATACTTTTCTAAAAGAAAAGGAACAACTGGACGTCCTACAGTTTTATCTAGTTTTTCTGATGGAAGTATTAGTCTTGATCTCATCCCATAAATCATCTGGAATCTTTCTAATGGTGGGAAGATGTTTCTTTTTCCTATATGTCACATGTATAAGCAGATTATTATCTTCAAGCTATATCTCTATCTATTTTTGGGATAGGCTCTCAGTTAGCTTACATGAATTTAGACATTTGTGATTGTATTAACAGATGATATGTTGGGTATCTGAGGAACTTGGTTTATCAGTATATGACGAGTTGTTTGTAAATCAGTAAAAGATATTAAAAGTTTAAAACTCAGATAAATTAGGTATAAGATAGGTAATACCAGCTTTCCATATCTCGCTATATGTGTGGAAAATTGCATGGAGAGTGGGATAAAACTCATACCCACATGGGGTCAAACTCATACCCCGAGCGGGGTAAAAATGTTTGAATGACTAATTGTTATGATTTAATATGTTTTCATGGAATAAAGTTGGATATCTATATGTCTTGATAACTTATCAGATTGTAATAGATGCTTCTAAAAGAAGTCCTCGACTGTATAACAGTATGGTTTACCTTGTTGCTTATAGTCTATATGTTTAACGCCTTCTTTATCGCTCTAATCAGCTTGACAATGGTAAAGCAATATCTATATCTTGTGCTGCTGCTATTGTTCTAATTTTTGCATTGTGGTTCAGGCGTTAGCGATATCCTTTAATCAAAGCTACTAAGAACCTATCTCAAAAATAAATGCACCACAATAGAAGTAATTGCAGATAAGAATATAGCTTGATGCTTTTTTGTTAGTACATGTGATTTGGGATTACTACAAGAAGAAAGAAAATCTTAGAACAATAAGACATATTTCAGATAAACTATGGAATGAGATAAAGAACATACATATACTCCCTGCTGCTAAAAAGATGCCTAAAACCAAAGGACGTCCAATTGTTCCTTTTCTTTTAGAAAAGTACACTTCTTTCCTTGTCTTTCAATCCTTCTTCTAGTCCATCTCTATCTATCACATCTATGCAACCATTTGTAAGCCTATGTCCTAGTTTTATTTAGTTCAATTTCTGCTACACTTGATGCTTCCTTCTTCTTATCATATCTAACATATTTTACAAGTAATATTCTTTCTTTTACAACAGCATCTGTTTCTTTTCTGTAAGCAGAATTTAGTTGTTTACGTGAAATCAATTACTACTACTACTAAAAATAATAAATATTACCAATCTAAATATTGAGTACATAAAAAGATAAACAATATAACTAACTTTTGTTAGTCAATATAGTTGAATATCCAGATAGGCATATAAAATCAATAGTCTACACTATGGCTTGTTGGGGAATTAGAATAGGTGCTTGGGACTGCTTGCAATGGAGACATGTAGCTTATATCCAATGGCCTTAGAAGTAATTGCTGTTAAATTAATAATTTATCCACGAGATCATGAAGAATATTATACTTTTATCACTCGAGAAGCTTTAAGACGCGCTAAAAGAATAGAATAGATTTTAGAAAAGAGTATGGTGAGCAAATTATCAAAGACTTATAGATTATGCGTGATTTATGGCAGACAACTAATATCAATAATCATGCTAGATCTGGTCTAGCAACTTATCCAAAGATACTCAAAAGCAGCGGAATTAAAAGGATGGTTAGATATCCATATCATATGCTATGTCAAAAATGTTCCACATTAGTTTAATACTAATTTATTCTATAAATTCTGTGATCCTGCTTTGTTCTTTGTTGACTTGATTTTTGGAAGTTAGAGGAGAATCACCAGCATCAATTTGTTGTCTTGACATTTTATCTTCCCAGGAAACTTCAGACAAACCAACTATTTTTCTGAACATATTAGCAGTTCCAGGTCCAAACCCAGCATAGTGATTATTTGCGGCTACTATTGCAAGACTAATTTCTTTTTCACTACTACTACGACCCCTGTCTTGTTTAACTCTTTTTATTCGACCAGCCCATTTGTTCATTTCTAAAACTCTATCTTTCTGAATCTTGCCAAAGTTGCTTTCTTCTATACTTCTATCTCCTATCAATCTAACATACAGAAAATCTGTTGTTACAATTGGAGGGGTACGTATACCGGCAAGCTGACTCCATACCATGCATAGATTATTGTTAGCAAAGAAATTATATGCTAAATCCTGGAACCAACTTTGGTGTCTTACTTCTATTGCATATCTGAATCTCTCGTCGAGAAGGGGAACAAGTTGTCTTAGCCCTTCTAATCCAGTCGTTATTTGCATTGAAGGAGGTAGTTGAATGAGGAGAGCAAGAGTCTTGTCATGTAGGGGTTCCATATTTCTAAGAAATAATTGTATTTGTTCCTCTACGTCTACTAGGTGCTTGTCGTGTGTTATTATTTTAGGGAATTTGGCTGTGAACCTAAAGTTATCTGGTGTTTTTTTGAACCAGTTTTTAATCATAAACTGATTGGGAATTCTATAGAATGAAGAATCTATTTCCACATAATCAAATACATTAGAATAATATCTTAACCAGTCTGAATTCTCAAGGTTAGGAGGATAAAATGGTCCTTTCCAAGCAGAATAACTCCACCCAGAACAACCAATGTAAAATTTCAAATGAAAGCCACTACATTATAATAGGAACTTTGTATTAATCAACATTTTTCATTTTTCCGCTTGACTTTTCTACAACTATACTTTTTTCCCTTAGATACTCATAAATTGCTATACTCATACAATAATAACATGCCTACAATAGTAGTTTTTTCGAGTTATTTTACTGCAGATATATTGCTCTCACTGCCTCAACGAGATTAAAAAAATTAACATTCGGACTAATCTTTCCATTGCCCATATTTGTTAAATTAAAAGCAGGTATATTTCTATCTTCAGTATAATACCACCTCCATAATGCCCACCCAAATATTTTAGATTTATGAAACATTTTTAAGTATTTCATTAATTTATTTTTAGAAAGATTTTCTCCATATTTATATCCAGAATTGAACTCTCCAATATAGATCTGAACATTTTGTAAAAGAGAACATACAAGTCTGAAAAATTGCATATTGTAGGATGATGGAGGATAAATATGAATGTCATAGACAGTACCGCCCCTACTAGTTGGAGCCACTTGTGATTGTGATACGGGATTATCGAAAGGGAAGTGTGAAACAGCGAGCATTGAAAAATAAAAGCTTATCAGTGCATTTTCTTAACTCTTGGATAGCATAATTATGATAATGTCCAATCTTGTTATAATCAAGAATATTGTATACTGGTGGTTCGTTTAATATCTCGAAACCACACGTAGATTTCTTATTATTTAAATAAGCAACAATTTCCTTTACGAAACTAATTTGAGCTTCCCATCCATCGACATTATCCCTACTTATAATCTTACGATCCCACCATTTCTTCCAAAAATACTTTATCACATTCCTGTTTGGTCGGCTTCCAGTATTTTTCTGGTAATTTGCAGATAACAAGCTATTGGGCATTCCAATCCCCCATCCTAGCCATGAAGAACATTCCCATTGATGATTGTCATATATACAGGAAATATTATATGCATCAGCTACTTTGCTTATCTTTTCAAGATCTTCGTAAAAATTACTTTTATCATATTCCCATGATTCCCATGAATAAGGAATTCTCAGCATAAAAATACTATTTTTAGAGAATATTTGGAATGAATCTTCTATATAATCCTGAGGAGGAGTAGGAGTTCTTCTGTTTTGATAAGCAGAAGACTCAAATCCCTGAAAATTTACACCTATGTTGTTATTGATCATTATTTGAAGAAAATATAGAGTGATGATTAATATTCATTCATTATTAAAAATAAATCAACTATGGTTTGTTGGGAAGGTTCTCATATATCGGCTTTAAGATATACACAATCCTATATGCTCCATTTGTAGTATGGAAATATGTTTACAGGAATTAAATCCTATGGTTTTTCAACAGTCACGAATACTACACTTACAATATAAAATTTACCAACTATTAAATTTAATATTACGTATTACATTATTGGATGTTTGAAGGAAGTTCTTATAACAGTCGTATTGATTGGAATGAAGTTCTAAAGAAAAAAGCAAGAGGAATTAATGATGAAATCTTGGGAGAAGTAAGAAAAGTTACTCAAGATTATGTTTTAGTAGAAAAAGGAGTATTAAACAAAGAAAAATTATACCTTCCATGCGATTTAGCAATTGGCTATGACAATAATACTCTGATATTCAATATAACTGCAGAAGAAGCAAAGAATAAATTTTTGAGGGATTCACCGCCAGTATTTTCACAATCACAATTCATGGGAAAAGATGCTACAATTGCTGATGACCTAGTCATTATTCCAGTAATGGCTGAAAGATTAGACGTATCTAAAAATACATATACACAAGAAGCAAAAATAATAAAAGAATCTATAACAGAGACAAAGATAACTGAAGTTCCACTTGTGCATGATGAACTATACATTGAAACAAGACCGATAAGCGAGGAAGAACAAGCCTCTACAGCAAAAGAATATCAAACAGAGACATCATCAGTTCAAACAGACATTCCAACAGCAGAAGAAGAACAAGAGGTTGCCACGCTTTTTCTAAGATTTGAAGTACCAGAAGTTTCTAAACATCCCTATCTTAAAGAAGAAATTATAGTTAAAAAGAAATCTATAACAGAGACAAAGAAAATCAGCCAGCAAGTGAGAAGTGAAAAAGTATATGTTGAAGGAGCACAAGAAGAAATAAAAAAAGACGATGATGAGGATGAAGCTAATAGGAGTTCGATATAATGTAATAAGACTTTCTTGTTGTTGTTAACAAATTCTTTTCTGGATTTATATTTTTACTAGATACAAAATTAAAACATTTATTAATTAAAGACAAAACAAGTTCCTACTACCTTGGAAAAACAGATTAATAACAAGTTGTCTCCTAGTACGCCAGCAGAAGAGCATTAAATTATTGAACGAATAAAGTCTATTTTATAAAGTATCAATTCCACTGGGAGATATGGATAGTACCAACGAAGATTATAAATCCCATGGTAAGATAAAAGACACCAACGATACTAACAACAATAACAATAACACAGGAGAAAAAGCAATATCGACAACATCAAAAACTAAGAATAACTTGGGAGATTATAAGGGTTATTTTATGAGTGTTAGACCCCCAAAGATTAACTATTCTACCATTATAATCAAACCATCATCTAGTAGGAGGCAGCAGCAGACGGGAAAAAAGGAACCTTATCTGACAAGGCAAAAGATGTTGAAGAGTCCATTAAACGTAGTCTACATATACATTAGAAAAGTGATAAAAGATAACAAAATTAGAGATTTACCTGTACTCCAGTTCAAAAATGTTCTTTATTATAGCTGCTTAAGTGGGATGATTAATTACATAAACCATGCGCTGCAGATATATGTTTATTCAAATACGAGTTATCTAATTATTATAAATCATGATCTCTAATATCTATTATAGTAGGAGTTAATAGCATATAAAATGACAAGATTAAGAAAAGATAGCAAGAAAAAACTGCCAAAAAATAACGACATTACCAGTATCAATACAGACTATTCTAATAACAATGATAATACTAGCATAACAAACAGTCCTAGTAATCTTTCTGCAAAAACTGTCAAAATTATTCCAGTTATCGAGGAAAATTTTGATTTATCAAAAAGAACAATTGTCCAAGAAACAAAGATCGTAAAACGTCTGGCTACCAAAACTGAAAAAATTGAAGTACCACTAATATATGAAGAAGTATATGTTAATGATAAAAAGCTCAATATATATGACAAAGGGAGAGAAGGAATACTGTCAAAATTAAAAGATACGGTTGCACATAGCATTTCTGATGGTGATAGCAATATAGAATATCACTATCCTCATTCTTCTCCTGATTCTCCTGATCTCTCTTCCACTTCAAATCTTTCTGCTGGAAATTCAAGGAGTCAAAAACCCCTTTATGATGATGATTACAATATAGAAGGGGAATTATTACCATTGATCGAAGGACAAGAACAAGATGGGACTGAAAAAATAGTGCCTATTTGGGGAGAAGAGATAATTGTTAGCAAAAGGAAAATAAAGTTAGGCGAAATTATAATTCGTAAGAGAAGAATTATTGAAAATAAGAAAATTGATGTTGATATCAAGAAAGAAAAGGTAATAGTAGAATACCCTAATGGGGTTAAGGAGCAACTAACAGGTACAACCGCATCATCATCATCATCATAAGTAAGTTTAGCAGTACAGCAAAAATACATTTGGAATACAATCGTTCTATTATGGGAAATAAGAAGTCTTTTTAAGATTGGAGCTGTCTAATAAAAAACTACAAGTATTAAATTTCATATACGCTTTATATTCTTATGTCAAATGAACAGGATATCAATTGGGATGATGTAATAAAGAAAGAAGCAAGAGGAATAAATAATGAAGTACTAGGCGAGGTACAAGAAGTTGGAGATACATATGTGTTAGTGCAAAAGGGATTTATAAACAAAGAAAAATTTTATGTTCCACAAAATGAGGTAGAGAGCTATGATGGCAATATATTAAGATTTAAACTATCAGAAGAAGAAATAAAGAGCAAATATTCTAGAGATTCTCCTCCGTCACTTACTACAAATACAGAGAAGGATCATGAAGAAGAGGAATCTGAATCAACCCGTGTTCCATTAATAGAAGAAAGGCTAAATATTTCTAAAAGGGACGTCACATACAAGGAAGCCACTTTAACAAAAGAACCAGTGACTGAGACAAAGACGGTTGAAGTACCATTAACTCATGAAGAATTAGTAGTTGAGAGAAGGCCTGCAAGTGAGAGTACTACCTCTGCAAGTGATTTAAAACCACCCGTTACATCAAAAGAAGAAATAAAGATCCCATTAAAAAAAGAAGAGATAGAAGTCATAAAGCAGCCCTATGTCAAAGAAGAAGTTGTTCTCAAAAAGAGACGTGTAACAGAAACGAAAACAATTACTGAAGAAGTGAAAAGTGAAAGATTAACAGATACAGATACTGTGGAAAACATGTAGAATAAAAATTAGGAGCAGAAAAGTGTCAATTCAAAGATGAAAAATCATTGTAAATAAAAAAAGAAAAAGAAAGTTATGAGGCATCAAACAAAAATATATCTCTATATTATCATGATGGAAGTATTTATAAAATCCTAAATGCGAAAGTGGGAATATATTCTAAAATTGCTAATAATATTTTTTATATAGAACAATGCAATGAATCTAGACAATCTGGCAGGTATGTTTTCTCAGAGAAGTGGAGTTCAGCAATCTATGGGCAACTCTATAATGAGTACGATAATTGGATTTATGGCACAAAAGATGATGGGACGAGGAATAGGAAGTATACTATCTGGTGGTGGCAGTAGTAGTAGTTCAGATGGTATACAGTCTATGTTGTCAGGGGTCTAGTAGGAGGAGGACTCAACCATGATCATGAGCTAGTAAGACATGTACAACAAAATGCTGGAATACAAGATCCCGAGACAGCTAGACAATACACCCAACAAGGAGTGGATATACTAAACGAACAATCTAGAAGTAATCCACAGGGATTGCAATCCTTATTAGGTGGTTTTCTAGGAGGAGGAGGGCAGCAAAAGAAAGATGGTGGTGGGCTCGGTGGAATGTTAGGCGATGTTCTGGGTGGCTAAAAGATAGATATAGATACGAGTTGTTTTTTTATTCATTTTCAGTTTTATTAATAAGTGCAATGGGTTTTGGATGTTCTAGATTTTGATGACGCGCTGGAAACCACCTTGATATTCCTTTAGGTGGTAGTACAGATAACCTTACAATATGTTGTTTTTGTTTGTTGAGTATCTATCTTAATATCCAAACCACTATGGCTGAACGAAAATAGCAAATACGTTTCAATGTTATCACTATCTGAGTATTAGGATGATAATTGAATTGCACTATATCGTTTGTATTAATTCTTTTTCAGTCTCCTTTCCAAAATTTGCATGCGAAGGTCACCAGAATGTACTAAATTGACATGTATGTTAAGTTCTTTTAATAGTCGTTGAAGCATCGGCTTGTTGCTATGATCCATTATACTTCTCTTGCTTAAGTCAGATTTGTCTAACTTGGCATATCTACGCTCAACCGTATTTAATAAAATATTTGATCTACTAAAGGTATAACGATGCTGAAATCTATTAGTTGAAGGATCATAAACTTATATCCATAAATCTAATTACAAGACGAAAATATTATATTTACTTTAAATAATAGGTATAATAAAGTGAAATTCGAAAAGCTGGAATTTTAAAGCAAAAAAGCAAATGAAGCTTATTCTCTCGATTCATTACGATAATTCATTGCTATTGATTTTAGTCGTATCGTATGTTATATTTTTTAATCGTGATAAACCAATCATATATGCACACCCTACTGAAAATAACAATAATAATACTCCTCTAACTGCTGCAGCTGATAACATTTCCAATAACTTCAAAGAGAGGCCATTCAACTTTGCGAAGCAATTTGAATATACAATTTGGAAATTTCTAAAGACAGTTCTCAAACGACAAATTCCATTCCTTCCTTATTTGTGGTACTATAACCGGTTTAATTATGACATATTACTATGGCTTTTTATTTAGTATTATCATAAACAGTGCTATTTGGATGTTTATCTCTTTTATTGTCAATAAGTATTATTGGAAGTCAACAGGATTTAAAGATGAGAAGTATCTTATGCACTATGCAGTATCAAAGCTTAATTCTAGGTCAAGAAGAGCATAGCATAATCTAAGCAGACTTATTACTTGTGATTAGAATGTTCATTATAGAGCATCTTTCGCAAAGGCTTAGTGAATGTAGAAACATATGCGATGCTTATTTCTGTGTCTTCTGGCATTTTTATTATAGCTTAACTGCAAAATGGTTCTTTATAAGATATAGACAGATCTTAATCACAGGATAAAAAATCTATCAATTAAGAAAATTGGCGTATGTATTGGCCTCTCATATTCTCCGAATATTAGCCCGTATATCTATTGTCATCCTATTAACTCGTTTATTTAATTAATGGAGCAGTATATGTGTAACTGCAATCTCATGGAGTTGATACTGGCAGTTGTTTCATGCGGTTATTGTGACAGATAGGACAACCTAATAATGGATAATTCACCGAAGTTAATATATGATGCACACCAAAAACATGAAGGACACAATAGGAAATCTACTCGTTTATCAGTGTTAGCAGGAAAAATGCGATTTGTTTTGCTTCCATCTTCAATGCTAGATAAAGTGGCTTTCCTCAGTACCTCATACTCTTTATCTATTAGCATTTGATAGTTCATAAAGATTAAAAGATCATAATCGTTAGTATATTATTTAAAGTATGCAGTCATCAAAACTCAATGCCTTTGTCAAGATCTATATACGCCTAACCAAATTATGTATATTGTATCTTAGGTATCAGGGATCGTAGCCGTTATCCGAGTTTTATCGCACGAGCCTAGCCTAGTGTCTTTTTTTGCTTTTGCTAACTGCCTGTATCTATTACTCAAATATTTGTGTTGTCTACATAATGCAGTAATAGAAGATAAAGGTATGTGATAAGTCCTCTTCTAAAGAGGATTACAAAAGCATACCAAGGGCGTTATATCCCCTCTTATGATTTCTCTATTTCGGCTTGTATGTATGGTTTATGCAAATCTTTTGCAACATTATTTCTTATTCACTTGTCAAAGAGTTGCGCCTGTTTGTTGCAGCAAATTTAATTGATCTATTACGTCCCTGTGTTCAGCAATTTTTCATTTTCTATTCTATATAGGTCTGCAGATCTTATGTATACATTTTTGTTTGTTGGGGGCCTTCCTTGTAATTCTCCTTTATGTGTATCAGTAAAATTAAGGAATACTACTACAATGTCATTTTCTACCACTATATGTTCTATTTTTGCCTGGATATCAGGGAACGGCTTAAATTGCGCTCTCAAGGATTGCTTGAATGCTTCACTTCCTATCATCAGAGGATTCTCCATAGCAAAATATTTTTCAATTACTGATATGTCGTAGTTATTGAAAACTCCTTCCACAAACTATTTAACAAGAGCCTTATTCGTTTATAAAGACATATTGTATTCCATATGTATACAGAAAATTTATCTCTTGCATTACCTAAGGTATACCTTTGGGACAATAATGTTCTTTCTAATAGGAACACATTACGTAAATGATTGAGGGGTATTTTATCGCTGAATTTAGCATACTCTTTTGCTTTCTTTAAAGGATCATTGATTTGATTTATTCCCATATTAATATACAATTAAGCTTTGAGCTGAGGAAAATAAATGAAGCGAAATTATGCTTATGACGGAAACCAATATATGATTTGCTTGTCCTCATTTCAATATCATTACGCAATGTAAGTATTGCAGATTTTAATTCAGAGTATAATTCTTTGACGTTATCATCAAATCCGTTTGAATGGTCTTCTTCTGTGTATACTTTTATCTCCTCAGTTACCTTTTTTTATGGTGTGCATAATATAACATGCAAAAGATTGGTGATAAAATAGTCTATAACACTATTGAAGAAATCCTAGATCCTTCGCATACAGCATTGGTGGCATGGGATGTACAACGCGCATTGACAAAAATGATTTTTAATAAAGAAGAATTTAGTAGCAATCTCAATTCAATTGTAGAATTGGCACGCAAATCAAACATTCCAATATTCTTTACATCAATTCAAATGCTATCAAAACGATTTGAATCTTCAGCAATCATATACACTCTTGGTAAACTAGGATTTGACCGCTTATTCGAGCAGTTTACCACTGAAGATATGGATTATATAATAAAACCCAAACAAGATGAAATAATAATAAATAAACATACAGCAAGTATATTCATAGACACAGGCTTTGAGCGCATGCTTAGAAGTGCTGGTATCGTTACTATAGTGTTTACAGGTATTGCTACAGAATTTGGAGTAGAGTCTAGCGCTAGGGATGCCTTCAACAGAGGATTCTATTCTGTAGTAGTTTCAGATTGTGTGTCTTCGCCATATAAAGATGGACATGCCAGATCACTTGAAAACATGAAGAATTTAATAACCATTATAAATTCAAAAGAGATTGAAAATGTTTGGTTAAAACTTCGTGGGAAAAGGAGCATTTAATTTCCTTCTTTAAATTATTTTTTTATTCTATACTGTCTAACATAATTTCGTATATCTTTTAAAACCAAGTAAAAGGATTTTTTAAGCATAGTAAACCTAACATATTAAGAAAAATCTGTAAACGAACTTTTGTTAGTTAGTATAGAAAAATAATTCACAGTAGTAGCTATAAAAATTTAATTCACAGGTTCGGTGGGATGCAATACATTGGTGTATGTAATCCACTTGCGCAATGTAAAATGATTTAGTCTAAGATGATTATTCTAATTTGTTTTAACCTGAGGTATAGTTCGTCTAAAATTAAGCTCAAATTTATTTAAACAAAGTTTATAGTGCTTAATAGGATCCATCGAATGCATATAGATTATATGGATTGAAATTGTTTAGATAAATTGCTATATAGATAGATTACCTAATTGCTATATGATCTTTTGAGTGATCCCTACAATATTCCTCCAACATAAGCAACTTTATTTATCAGAGCTAACTCTAAAAGTTAGCTCCAATAGATTTCATCATATGATACCTTAAACCCTATTTTCTAATAGATCTTTCTTTAACAATTTATGATATTCGCTATCGGTCAATTCTCTTTTTAATTTTGAATACTTTTTAGCATCGCTACCAACAGGAACTCTTAAGAAAGGACCTACCTTCTTCTCGTTTGAAACCTTTTCTATTGCTTGTATAATTTCATTTGCAACAATCTTAGGATGAGGAGCATTGATCATTGCAGAATAATAAAATGACAAAAACTTTTCTATTGTATTATTGTAGTAAGATAATGAATTATTATCCCTATTAACTGCTTTCTGAACGGCTTGTCTATTCTTATTGATATTATACTTGTCTGGAACAACCAAATCTTCTACAAATCCTGTATTGATTACACTAGGTTCAATAAGTATTGTCTTTATTCCATAGGTTTCCACTTCAAAAGACAAAGACTCACTCAAACCTTCAAGTGCAAATTTTGTACTAACATACACTGACTGAGAAGGAATTCCTGCCAAGCCTGATATGGAGCTGATGTTAATTATTATTCCATACCTTTGAGATCTCATTATTGGAAGAACATTTTGTGATACTCTTATTACACCAAAAACGTTTGTTTCATATTGTCTTTTTATCTCTTCCATGGGCAAGTCTTCTAATGCTCCAAAAAGACCGTATCCTGCATTATTTACAAGAACATCAATTCTATTTCTTTCTCTAATTATTCTCTTTATTGTCGTTTTTACTGAATTGTCATTATTAACATCCATTTCAACAATTCTTATAGGAAGATTTTCTTGTTGTGTGATTCTTTCTATTTCTTTAGATTTTTGTGTATTTCTCATTGTGGCATATGTAAAATAACCATTACGAGCAAGCATTAATGAAGTCTCAAATCCTATGCCTGTTGAACTTCCTGTAATAACTGCTACTTTTTGATTTTTAGACATTTCTTATTTGTTCAGTAAATGGCAAGTAAATATGGTTTTATGTTTGGAAAAGAAATCAGTAATGATGTGCAACGACCTAAAAGAGCCTAATACACATGCATTGCTTTGAATTGAATATAGTATTAATAAAACTAATTTGAAAAATCATATATAAGATTATTGACCCTATTGTCGGCTGTGTTTACTTACCACTGAATCTATAGCTTCAGACACTCTTTATCTCTTGTATTGATACTTACAAAAAGAAATAGGATGTCTGATGAGACCATAATAATATAAGTCTGATATTTCTATCACAAACATCTTCTATTCATAATAGATTAAAATTGTGACCGCTATTATAATTAGATAGAAAATCTTGGTAGCTAATCTGCCCACAGAGAATAAATTGAAATTTATCAACATCTACTAACCCTTTGTCTGTCAACTTCAAAGAAGGTATTACATGCAGTGATAGTTTTGAGTGTAGAATGTTGTTGAAGTATCATATTTAGAAGCACATATACACATACATACATATACATACATATACATACATATACATACATCTTTACATTCACCTCCTGAATCAAATTTGACATCATTTTTAAGATTTGCCATTATTATTATCATTATTTTATCAATAAGACCATACTTTTTAATCTCTTTGAACATGAAAATATAGAAAGAAGAGTACATTATAGATTTACAATTATTATTCTCATTTATGATTTATAAATTTGTGTCACTCTCTTATATTTAAGATGAAAGAGAAAAAGAAGGAAGGGTCAGTAGCATTGTCAATTGTAACTACAATTGCAATATTTCTATTAATCACTATACTAATAATCATGCTCTATATGGTACAACAAAATAGTATTGCTCAAGTCCAAAATAATAATAATATATCTTCATCGTCGTCGTCTCTACTATTACCACCAACAATACTATAAATACTAAAAATACACCAAACTCTATATCTTTATTTCTAGCAAAAGGATATGTAAATGGTAAAATTGCATTTTTTATTGCAACCGATGCATCTGATAATCAAACTGCTGCTTCGATAACCAAAAATCCAGGATTTAAAGTAAATTTTGCCCCAGCTTTAGCGTTGTCTCTGGAATCAACCCGTCAACAAGGTTATGAATTCATAAATGGTGTTAGAGGAGAAGGATCCTTTGGATTCCAACTTCCAGTTGCAAGCGCATTGCCTGGAGATAAAAATTACACTCCACTAGTTCAGCTAAACTTTGTAAAGTGGAATTCCAATTCTTCTTTTACATCTACTGTTGGTGTAAGGGAATTAAAATCTGTTGATGAAATAATGGCTGCTCAAAAAAATGGTGAGCTAACAATTGCAAAGACAAATATAGTGATAAATAGCCCTGCGGTAGTTCGATAAGATAATAAAAGGTGATTATTGTTATTCATAGGCATCAGAGTTGATTAATCATACTTGGGTTATATTAATCTGCGAAATCCCCTTTCTCGACCTTGTGGTACTTTTAATATTTTGTAATTCATTTCATCATACACTATTATCATTATAACTTAGATGATTTGTTTGTGTTCATAGTAATGATGATAATTTCCATGGTGTCATTTTCTGACCAACGAATTTGTTTGTGCAAGATATG
>CAWIMJ010000054.1:0-23459 GCA_963837175.1 uncultured Nitrososphaeraceae archaeon | reverse complement strand
GTAGTAGCAATAATAATAACAATAGCAGCAATAACAGCAGCAACAACAATAGTAACGATCTAAGTCACAAATACCAACGACTCACTCTTAGATCACTTAATCCTTGGTTAGACAATGAAATTAGAAATACTCCAGATACAGAATTAAACAAAACCGCTGCAAAATACGCAAAATCTTTTATTGAAAATAGGTTAAAGGCTGAACCTAGTGGTATGTCAGGCCTGGAAATAACTAGGGACTTGAAGGATATTTACAACGTAAATGATACAAGATTTTCAGAGAAAATAATTCATAATATGATGGTTCACGACAACACTAATACTTATGTGGATGGAAATCACCCTAACGACTATCTTATTAAATATAAGCGCGAACGATAATACTTAAGTCTAATTTAAGTATAGGTTTTTTATTGTATCTTATTTTATTTTAATAATAGTATAATAGTAGTAGTAAAAGAAGGAGAAAAAAGAAAGATAAATAATAAAAAATGAAAGCCAAACTTTTTCTCATGTACGATTCAGCCTCCTCAGTCAATGATTTTGAATTATTATTAAATCAATTTTTGGACAAAGATGTGGGGTACAAAAAACATATTATTCATTTAAAGATGGTCTATTCAACAATACAAAGGTTATCAGACGATACCTCCTCTAGAGACTATATAGATTTAGACGGTAAGATTTTAGTGTTAATTTTGTTTGATTATTATGACAACAATGATTACAATAATAAAGAAAAAGAAAAACAATCATCATTACCAAAAAGAAAGCCAACATCACTATCATCATCCATCACAACAGTAAATTTGATTGAGGAGATTTGTTATCCATATGACGTCATTGCTACTACTACAAAAGATAATAAATAATAATATTACAACAGTTAAAAATATACTAGATTATGGTTTTCGTATAGGTAGCATCGGATTTCTCTTGTTCATAATGCAGAAACTGCATACTTTTGGAATGCGATATAACACTATGACAAAAAACATTTTTCAATACGACAACAAAAACAACAACACCAACACCATTAAAATACTCTAAGACATTCTGCATAATAAAATACTGCAAAAGAGGTTACGAAAAATATCTGGTAAAGAAAGACGTTTCAAAAAGAATATTTATCTAATGAAATGCCGGAATTTTGTTCTGCAGAAATAACTTGGTCCACCTTGCCTTGTCTTAATAATTGCAGACATACTTTCCGTTTTATGTTCGTTGGTAATAATAAAATTATTCTTTTTCAAATGAATCCCAATTTGATAGTATTTCATTTTCGTTCTAACTTGTGACTGGATAAAGACATATCGAATATGAAATATTTAAATCAACCTTATGAAGAATTAGAAAAAGAGAAGAGGAAACTGTGACTTTAAAAAAAGATCTGACTTACCAAATCAAGCCTCTTTCTTTTTCAATAGTCGAAAAGACATGACAAAAACAGCCAATATTACTCCAGCGCTAAATAGAAAAGTAGTTCCTCCAAATAAATTATACAAAAGTCCTCCTATTGTTAATCCAACGATACTCGCCAGGCCTCCAAAACTGCCTGCAACTCCCTGTACTGCTCCTTGAAGTTTTGATCCTGCACGTCTTGACAATATGGACATGAAAGAGGGCCACATAAGACCGTTACCAACTGCAAATAGTATTACAGCCCCGCTGACTGATACAATATTATTTGATACAAATAAAATAAAATTTGTACCTAAAATCAAACTACCAATTACTACTAATTTTTCCTCGGAGAATTTTTTTAATGCTTTACGTAAAACTGGACCTTGGACCAAAACCATTATTCCACTTAATACTGCATAAAATATTCCCAACTGTGTTACTGACCACTTTAGATCATTAGCTGCATGGGTCGGAAAGGCAGCATAGTAGATATTAAATCCAAGAAATATCAAAAAATATAATACAAGTAAAAAAGAAATATGTTTTAGTTTGAAAACATCCCACAATCTAGGTTTTTTAGTGCTTACCGTGGAATAGGGTTCTCTGCATTCCTGCGAGAAAACTTTTCTGATGGTTCCTTCTTCCGGAACTAATATTTCTTCTGACGAAGGCTTAGATTCTCTTAATAGAAAATATATTACAATTAACGTGACCAAAGATAGAATTAATGCTCCTAGAACTGGTAATATTGCTCCATAGATAGTTCCACCTAAAATTCCAGCTAGTGCAGGACCTAGAATAAATCCAAGGTTGGAAGATATTGCCATTTTTCCAAAGTTTTTACTCCTTGTTCTATCTGATGAAAGGTCCGCAAGATAGGCATTGGCAATAGAGATATTCCCACCGGTAATACCGTCAATAGCTCTGGCAAGAAATAAGACAAGCAATGGAACATTAATGACAAATGTTCCAAGGAAGGCGATATCAATACCAAAAGATTTTTCAGAAGGCAAAGATAATGCAAAAAGAAATAGTATCCAACCAACCGATGTTCCTACATTACTCAATAGAAGGACTTTTTTCCGTCCAAAAATATCAGACCACCTTCCTAATACTGGAGCTCCAATAAGTTGGAAAGCAGGATAAGTAGCGGCGAGTAGCCCATAAACTATAGCATTACCTCCAAATTTCATGACTAAAAAAACCAGAAAAGGTAGAACAATACTAAAGCCAAGAGTACCTACAAAATTAACCAATAATATAGGAAAAAGTGAAGGCTGTTTTACTAGACTAGCCATTATTTAGGTAGCTATAGGGGTTCAATTTAAAAATTAAGGAGGTTTCTTGGCTAATTTAGATGTGGTTATCGAGAATTTTCCTGCATCTTTATCGTAGTAAAACCAGAGTTGTGAATATATTGGGCTCACCTTGTCCATCTCATAGATGGTAAACTATCAACGACATGCATCCGTATAAACTACTACAACAACAAAGTAATCACAGCAGTTTTAACAAGATTACTCATTCATCATTAATCTAGGTTGGACTCATTCTCTGTTGTTCTCTGTAGCAGTAACAGAAGAAGACGACTATCAATCACGATTATCTTCTTCTACCGGGTGAATAGTTTTTGTTTGTCTATCAGTCGAAGTTGATATCAAAGGATTATAATAAATAACCAGAGTAAGAAAGCAATCCCTATGTATAAAGACAAGACTATGTTCATTCCTTTATATCTGTCTTTTTTATCATAATTACTTGACCATATAACATTGTAGAACAAATTAGCAATTTTGTTCTCCTTAGCAATCTCCCCAATATCATTGAAATACTCCTCCTGGTTCTTCTTCTTTAGATAATCTCCCATGAGGCCCTCAAATATACGGCGGCCAACATAACTCTGAATTCCAAAGAGAACTAAAGCCCAATAAGCAATGGATAGTACTATGTCAGTGAGCCAAATCCATTGGGGTTTTGTCCACAAAGCATTTTTCCAAAATATATCTTGTGGTGTCATGCCCTTATGAGTATCTAACGTAACAAAGATTGCAAGAATTCCAAAAATCCCTACTGCTATTGCGATTGCAAATTGAGCATTCTCATTCATTCCTTGTATTGCAAAATTTATGAATTCGTGATATTGTTGCCCATTCTTATGTTCGTAGTAGTTGTTATTATTATCATCCATATCCGTATATGTAGAGAATAAGAATCACTCTTAAAGTACTTGGGTTAGTAGAATTAAAAGAGAAAAGAGAATCTCCTTCCTTCTGTGCTCTGCCTCTTCTTTCCTCTTCCAGTTTCATAATAATATATAATATACCTCCATCTGGCCGCCCTCTCTCAGTCTCTTGTTGGTACTTCACCTTATCTTATTCATGGGACTTGTCAAAATATCCTTAATAAAATGGGTAATGAATCAACAGGAACAGAAGGCAGCAGAAAGAGGAGAAAAAGAAGCAGCAATATCATTTATTAAAAACACTTGAACAGATACTACGTAATAAAATAAAGAAGAAGCAAGAACAGATATACAAGACCCAGATAATCTCAGAAAATGACAAATTATCGATAGAGATTGATACACTGCACTGGGTATTATCACAAAGTCTTTCTATTAGAAGACTGTTGAAAGGACAGCAGAGCGAGCTAAGATACGATATTACTGTCACTGGAAGACGGAGGAAGGAATAAGAAGAAGGAGAAGAAGGAGAAGAAAAAAGAATTAAAACTTTCTTAGTTCAATTATTTAGCAATCATCGATCTCATACCATCTCATTATTAACAACTTATCCTTGCTATTTTTTCTTGTTAGCCCATTTCCTCATCCATTGAAGTATTCCAATAACAGATTCAGCAAGTTCCTGTCCTTTATTTGTAAGTCTATATTCAACCCTTGGAGGAATCTCATTATATCTTTGTCTTTCCAATATTCCACTCTTTTCCAACTCTTTAAGCCTGTTGGATAATGTCCTTGTGCTAAAGCCTTTCATTGTTTGTTTAAATTGTTTATGTCTTACAGGATTTGTAGTACAACACAATGGAATTAGTATTTCAAGTGTTCCTCTTTTTGTAATCAATTTTCTCAATTTTGCAGTTTCAGACATAAGTTTATCTGCGTCATATCCATTGAAAGCACAAACTTCTTGTTGTGGTTGTATTACAGGTAATAATGGTTCATTTTTTAACTTTCTATTAGTTTCCATAATTGTGCTTAGTTTACTTGTTTACCCTTGATAACTTAAATAGTTTTATTTGTAAAACATTGATGTGCAAGAATCAGCTGCTAATATAAAAGAAAAAGTAAAAGAAAGGTATGGCAAAATTGCATTAACAGGAAATTCTAATTGTTGTTGTGTTCCTTGTGAATGCAGCGAGCAAGGAAGTTCGCCAATACAGGCTGCTGCAGTTGTTGGTTATGATACTAAAGAGTTAGAATCTATTCCTAAACCCTCAATACTTGGAGTTGGGTGTGGAGCACCCGTAAACCATGCTGAACTCAAAGAAGACGAAACTGTTGTTGATTTAGGATCTGGTGCAGGAATTGATGTATTTTTGTCAGCAAATAGAGTTAAAGAATCTGGAAAAGTAATAGGCATTGATATGACTGATGAGATGTTAAAGAAAGCAAGAAAAAATGCAAAAGATAATGGTGGCTATACGAATGTAGAATTTAGAAAAGGTGATATAGAAAGAAGGATTCCTATAGATGATAACACCGCAGATGTAGTTATCAGTAATTGTGTTATCAATTTAACTACAGACAAAGTAAGCACATTCAAGGAGATTTATCGAATTTTAAAACAGGGTCAAGGAAGAATGGTAATTTCAGATTTAGTTACAGATAAAGAAGTGGAGACGGACTCAATTGATTCAGAAAAATGGTGTAGTTGTATAGATGGCGCATTAACAAAAGAGAACTATCTTAATAGTATAAGAAAAGCAGGATTTACAAATATTGAAGTGTTAGATGACAAATGCTACAAAGAAGGAGAGGAAGTTAATGATAGTAGAAAGATTAGTAGTCTAGTTATCAAGGCTGTCAAAGAATAGTAAATGATAAAACAAGAAAGAGGAGGGGAAGATTAAACAAATATGAAATTTTCATTTGGTAAATTAAAAACTAAAGAACGAGAAATAGGTAAAACCGTTCTGTTTGTTTGCGTACAAAACGCAGGCCGAAGCCAGATGGCAGAAGGCTTCTTTAGAAAATATGCTCCTAGAGGATATGCAACCTTAAGTGCAGGAACCAAGCCTGTCTCAGAGATTAACCCATTAGCATTACAAGTTATGAAAGAAGTAGGTATAGATATTAGCAAACAGAAATCAAAGGATTTGACAGAAGATATGATAAGAAATGCCACTACAGTAGTTAATATGGGATGCATGGACAATTATTTCTGCCCTACTGTGTATATACCCAAAGTAATAGACTGGGGGCTAGAAGATCCTAAAGATAAACCAATAGAGAAAGTTAGAGAGATAAGAGATGGGATAGAAAGAAGAGTAAGGGAACTTGCAGCAGAGCTTAATAAGCAAGATATCAAAGAATCTAACTGAGAATCAAAAGAGGTTTGTAGCTGAAGTTATTGGCACATTTATTGTAATAGTTTTTGCTACTGGTTCTGTAGTAATAGACGCTAAAATGAATGGTATATTAGGTATCCCATTTATTGCATTCGCACCTTTTGTTGGAGTAGCCTTGGGTGTATACTTGTTTGGAAAAATCTCAATGGCTCATTTTAATCCGGCAGTTACAGTTGGATTTATGATCACTAAATATATTACAAAAATTCAATTAGTATACTATTTTGCTGCAGAGATAATTGGTGCTTTACTAGGGAGTCTATTTGTAAAATATATTATAGGAAATGAAGCCAATTTAGGAGCTAATGCTCCAAATTATGCTTTTCCTCTACCTGTAATTTTTGGAGTTGAAATAATCGCGTCTGCTCTTCTTATGGCTGTTATCCTAATAGTAGTTAATACAAAAGGATTGAAAGGTTTTGGAGCGATTGCTATAGGAGGCATGGTTGGTTTAGACATATTCTTTTTAGCATTTATATCTGGTGCTTCTATGAATCCAGCTCGTTCTTTAGCTCCTGCTTTGCTGTCCGGCGTATTGACTAATCTGTGGCTTTATTTGTCTGCCACATTTATAGGAACTTCACTTGTTGCATTAATATATCGAAAAAAATTTATGCATTCCTAAAAAGTATATAATTCCTTCTTCTAGATTGTATGCCTTAAATCTCTTAATTTTATTGCTTACCATTAAAATCAGTGGAACTGAAACTAGCTCCACTATGATAGAGAAAAGGATTATGTATGAAATAGAAAGGCTGTACAATATTCCCATGAATGTACTTCCTAAAAGCCATGTTATGCCAAAAGTAGCGTTGAAAATACCAAAAACTAAACCACGTTTTGCAATTGGGATCATATTAGCAACTGCAGCTTTCATAATAGTTTCTTGAATACCTAATACTGACACCCACAATATTATACCTACCAAAACGTCTCTAAAGTTCATTGAAAATAAAGGCGCTATGGGTATAGTCAAAAGAGGAACGCTAATGAGAATCAACAGTCCTTTTTTGTCAAATAGACGTCCAAAAATTAGAGCTGTCAATGCATCAATACCCATAGCAGTGGCATATAGAGCTGGGATCTGCTCATTGGAGTGGTGGAGGAAGCAACAATAACAATAACAATAATTAAGATTATTACCAGTAAAACAGCAGCACCGTGTTATTAACACATTTATTCTTGCCTTTCCTCCTCTCCCTACTACTACTATTACTTTATTTTTATTATTATTCTAATGCAAGTATATACTTCCTACCAAGTACTATTTCTCCGTATATTCAAATGCTTCAAAGAACATTATCCATACATTACTCCTTCCCTAATTCGGGCAGGGTTTTGTCCTTGTTGTTGTTGTCCTTGCTGTTGCTCAGCAAATGATTGAATTATCTTTTCCATTCTCGTTTTTAGACTAGCTCCTTGCTTTCTAAGTTGTTGGGTATCTATTTTCAGGCTTTCATTATTCGTGATTTTACTAAGTGATTCTATTAAAATGGCTGATCCTTCTGGATCGGGCATTCCTCTTGCAGCAAATATAAGTAAAGCTTTAGAAGCAATACCATTTGATAAACAGGAGGATAAAATTCCGCCAGCTATTCCTCCTATAAAAGCCGTCGTTGGATAAATACTACTATCATCATCATCTTTTTCTTCTTTGTTTGTTACGTCACTGTTATTATTATCATGAATTAGGTTTGCTGCATCTGCTGCTTTGCCATCGCTTGACAAGATTATAGGAACTCTTTTTGAATCAGGTAATCCTTCTACTGCAATACCATCTAATACCATAACTTCTTTCACTTTATTATCTAGAGCCCATTTCACAACTGTATCTAAAACAGAATACATACCATGAACCATTATAGGCGCTTCACACACAAGTACGCAAACATCACCTTCCTCATTTGAATACAAGCGAAATGGGTGCCTCAGCTTTCCTTCAGCGTAAATGACACCAGGTACTATGAACTCAGATTCTACACATGCCATTTGATTCATATGAAGTTTGTTGATAATATAACTAGTACTTATCGATCCCACTAACCCTGCCCCTGGAAAGCCTGCAATGAGAATGGGAGAATTTAATTTTTTCTTTCTCTGCACAACTTTGGCTAAAGGTTTAACCCTAGTTTTACCGTTTATAGTACCATTATCTATATCAAGATGAGTATCACTTGCTTTTTCTTCTGTTCTTCTCATTATTCTTGAAGATCCCGATTTATTATTACCATCATAAGCCACATAAAGTTTGCCATGGTTATTTTCAAACAGAATACTTTGCTATATATTAACGCCTTTATGTTAATCAATCGCTTTAGATGCTCTAAATCCTTCTCCTATCTGACTCCTTCCCTATCATTAGCATCGTTGTCGTCATTATCAGAATTGTTTTGTTCTTGTCTACTTCTTTTTCTGTTGGCAGATGGAATAGAAATTGTACAAAAGCCCTACCTACCTACTCTATTGTCGTTTAGTGGATAGATGCATAAGCATCTTAACAATAAGTCTTCTTTTGTTTTTATCATTATTGGCTACCATTAAAATCTCTTTTTTATTACTAACCCTTCTTAAAATCTATCTTGAAAACTTGAAAGTCATATTTGGTTAGGTGCTGAAGGGATTGAATCAATTTGATATGATTTTATGATTCCCTATAAAAAAAGAGCCAAAGAAATATGCTGCAACTAGTATATGCTGTGTATGTATATGACAATGAGAGTTCTTAATGCTAGCCACGGGTTCAATGCTCCTCTAACATAAGAGGAAGTAAGAGATTTTTAACAAATAGCAAATTAAATATCCATTTGGGATCAGTGCATGAAAAAGGATATTCAAACATTCATCCAATATGGTATTACTTTGATAATACTTACAACAAACTATACATGAAACATCCAAGAGCTCAAAAAAGATAGACAGTTTAAGAAGAAACATTACCATCTACTACTGTATAGATGAAGTGAATCCTCCCCGACAAAGGAGTTCATGGTAAGGGAAAAGTTAGAATGAATGAAGATATTAATCATAACATACCATAGCTGAAAAGATAATTATCAAGTATCTTGGAAGCCTTGATCATTCTATGGCAAGGTCTCTTATGGATGGAGTTAAAAAAGGATATTCAGTAATTTTGAAATATCACCTAGTTACTTTTCTACTTGGGATTACAGCAAGAGAAGTGGATGATGATAACAATAATTCCACCATAGACACAATTAAAAATCAACTTACCTGGTGACTTATTTTATGCAAAAATTGCGTTCATTTTGAATATTGTAACTATTCAAGCTCATTTTTTATGTATACATGAAAGCTGATAATACCATATATATTTTGTATAAAACAAAAATTTCTAAATGAAAGCATATATCAGCAATAGATAGTATCATTGATAGCACGAGCATTGTGTGATATCGATTGCATGTATGACATAATCAATAGCAACAGTCGGGAAGATAATATCTATGTTATTGCTAGTATATCTCTATTTATCAACTGTTGTTTAAGCAATACCTTTAGTAATATCTTAGGCTTCTGGCTTCAAAACCCTTTGCTGGGTTCCTGACAGGATACAATATCCTCTTACTAATCATTTCCAATATACATTTTTTTATTAGAAGAATGTATAAATTAAACTATGATGACCTGCATTAGTTAAATAATGTCCGAATTTCGCTTTACAGATGGAAATCTGATTATCCTCTACGGTATAAATAGAGGGAAATCTACTGATGGAGGATTGCCCGATCATATAAAAGAACGGGTGAATGTATGCCAGGGCACCTTTAAAATTATCAGGGAATCAAAACCCGACAAACAAAAAACATTGATCATAGTTGTTGCAAATGAGAAATCTGGCAAACTTATAAAAGAGGAGTTAGTGAAAGGAGGAGTTGAAGAAAAGATAATCGCAATAGACTCTTCTTCAGAAAATGTAGCACAGACGTTCGATCGTGTTATAAATATGATTAAAACTAGGGTTAATCCGCCGTACATTTATTTCGTAGGTTCTGTTTGGCTTAGAGATATTTATGATTCTACAGTAGTATCTAAATTAAAGGGATACAAAGTTCAATTTGAAGGCGCATTAGATCATAGACCTGTTGAGGAAGTTGAAAAAGAAAAGGCATTAGATGTTCCAAGAAAAAGTCTAGAAAACTACAAGAAGAAATCGAAAGATAAGGCGATTGATATACTCCTTAACTATATATTCCCAGAGGAAAGATAACTATTCTTGTCAAGCATTAATCGTTAAGATTTAATATCCATTTCATGTTGGCTATTTAATGCGGTCATCGTCTAGTTTGGTTAGGACACTGGCCTTCCATGCATTTATATATGCAAGTGCGAAGTAAGCCCGTAACCCGGGACTCTATCTTTAACAAATGATAGAGCGGGAGTTCAAGTCCCGGTGACCGCATTATATATACGAATTCATATACTAGAACTAGAATAATACTATATGTCTTGCAAATAATAAGAGTTCATAATTTAGTATTTAGAGAAAATGAAATAATTGCCATTGCAGATTTTGATACTTCCAAAGAGATTAGTAGGTGCAATAAAGGAAGAGGAATCAAAGAATAATAATGTCCATCAAAATTTCGACTTTATTAAGTAAGGTTGATTCTCTTTCAAACAAGAAAAATGCATCGATAATTATGGATTTTTATAGATATATGCAAGATAAGGGTTCTTCTGAAAATCACCAAATTAATAATCTCAAGGTAATTATAGACTTTACAAGGTTTCTTGGACCTGAAGGATTTTACAGTATAAACAAAAAAGAACAAATTACATCCTTTCTAAACACAAAAATCAAGGATGCTCAACAAGATCCAGACAAAAGATGGATTACTACTTGGAATCATTATCTAAATAGAACAAAACTCTTTTTCAGATGGTTATACAATGTTCATAGCATACAACAGCAACAATATATTCAATCTGAATCGCACATATCTGAGCAATTATCAGAATGTGAATGGACTACTCCAGATTTTGTTAAAATAAAGCAAAGATCTACTAAACGTCTTAGTCCTTATACTGAAACAGAAATATGGGAACGTGATGAACTATTAACTATATTAAAATATGAACCATACATAAGAAATAAAGCAATTTTAACTTTAATGTGGGACTTAGATGCACGACCTCATGAAATCACCTTACTAAAAATAAAACACATTAGATTAAGGGAAAAGTATGGAGAGGGAGAAATTCCACATGAGGCAAAGACCGGTGCCGGTCCTGTGCTGTTGACTTGTTCTTTTCCATATGTTCGTGATTGGCTAAATCAGCATCCATTTAAAAATGAACCAAATGCTAGACTAATTTGTAATTTACGTAATGGTTCTCCATTAAAACCTAAAGCATTATGGAATATGATGCAAGAACTAAGGAAAAGAATAGTTAGACTATTGAAAAAAGGTGAATTGAATGATGGAGAAGAAGAAAGAGAAAAACTTGAGCATTTCTTAAAAACAAAGAAGTGGAATCCTTACTGCATACGCCATTCTGCAATTACTTCTGATTCTGATTTCCTTCCTGATTATGCTTTAAAGAAGAAAGTAAGATGGTCTATGAATTCAAAACAAGGCTCAAGGTATATTAAAACAAGAATGGGAAATGATTTGAAGAACCAAATCCTTGTACATAATGGTATCATAACTGAAGAGGCTGCTATCATGCAAAGAAGACCATCAGTACTAAGTTGTCCCCGTTGCAAATTGGTTAATGCAATAGAAAATAAATATTGCTCAAAGTGTTCTTATCCGTTAGTTCCGTCTGCTTTCGATGAAATCAAGGAAGCTGAAAATGCGAAAGTTCAAGCAATATCAGAAAAATACGAGCAAGATATAAAAAAGATACGTGAAGAAATGAATCAACAGTTCAGTCAGATTATGTCAATGATACAACAGAATCCAAAATTAGCACAAGTTAAACCAGAGATATTAACAAGTAAGAAGTTAGAAAATATGGGTTAAAGGTTCTTTTAACTTGCTAGCAATAAATCTCGCCGTAAATATAGGGGTTATATAAGAGCCACCAATTCCATCTTTATCTGAAATTGTTATTCCTGTAAATAATATAACCCGTATAATTTATACGTATATGTTTAAATATAACCCGTGTTAATTGTACGTGTATGCAACAAAGTGAAGATATGAGTAATGAGTCTACGAAGCACAAGCTAACACTCGGCGTCGATAGGAAGGTAATAGAGAAAGCCAAAGCAGCGGGAGTAAACATATCCGTACAAGCGGAACGTTGGTTGAAGGTACTAACATATCTACCAACTGATGGAAATTCAAGAGACGATGTCGTCAGAGCTTATGAAGCAATATTTGAAAACATGCGGTCGCTTATGTCTAAATACGATAAATGGGATTTTCAAATAACCGTGGGTGAAGTGGGGTCAACAAGAGTATTTCTTCATAGTGGGTATGGACTTTTTGTATGGAATGATCATGATAAGAATACGATTAATGCTAAACCCTCGGTAGATTACGTATTAGAGACTTCTTTATAATCCCATGAGGATATTAGAAAATTTATTTGTAGCCTTAACTGAATATGCTGAAGAGAATAAAGAAAAAATTGCTGAGTTGAAATTTGCATTGCGGCTCGTCAAAGCCTTATCAGACGATGAAGGAGAACATAAGAAATGATAATAGGAATTTGCATTTTGATTAATGATTTAGCAAGATTTCAGCTAATGAATCAATCGCTGAGGATTAGATCAAAAAAGAATAGTCGAGGTTTGCTTGATCGTAGCTTTGGACCCTGCAACCAAGCAAACCTCGAAACCCACAGGAGTCAAGACCTTTATGAGTCAGGGTATAATATCTTCTGAAGTAAATAAAAGCCTATGTGAAGCAGTTGGATGCTTTGCAGGAGCTACCACTGTAGATCAAAGTTAAAGTAGGAAAAAAAGGAAAAGTTTCACTATTACTTTGTAAGGAGTGTGTAAACAAATTCAGAGATAGTAAAGGTTCTGATGCACATAATGAGTAGCAATAATAATAGCCAAGCACCACCACCATCATCATCAATAACATCAGTCCAAGCTCCTTGGCGACTATCTCAGAAAGGTTCGATTTATTGTAGATGGGAAAGCCTACCTGATGATATAAAGTCACAGCTAAAGCAAGAAGACAGATATCAAATAACACTAGGAGAAGAGCATTACACCGTAAAGAGAAATCAAGATGGTGGCTTTATTGTTTTTAAGAACATGAAAGCAGAATATGAATCTAGAAAACAGCAGCAATATTTTGGTAAAAGGTCAAACTATCGAACGGTTCAAGTTCAGATATTGCCAATAGAACAAGCCAATCAATTCTTAGCAATTAAAGACTTTGAACTCGTTGGCACAGATCCTATCAAAATAGTAAATGGACAATTCTTTGCTGTTATAGGTAAGAAAGAAAAGGTACAATGAGTTGCTTAGAAATGTCAAAGCAAACTTACAATGCTGAAGTCCGTTATAACCACAAATTGAATTTACATAATAATGGAAATGTTTCTTCCACAATCTGGGTTAACGGTATGAGGCTTGATAAGCAAATTGGAAAAGTTATAGCCGCTCATACAGGAAGTATGGCAGAGTGAATAACAGGTTGCAAGAAACATAGATGATGATACAAAATTGATGATGGCCTATTGAGTGCATTCATGAATATTATTGCTAAACTATACTTGCAGAATACTTGCAGAATACAACAGACTGCAGAAGAAAGGAGTTGTAAACTTTATGATGACACGTCTGATGACAGTGACAGGTACCAGTGGTTACGCTACAGTTGATATTCTACAAATGAGTGAGCTTGATGATGCCATGCAAGAATATATGGCTTACTTGGTATTTGTAGAACACAGAACCTTCTCTTACCTTGATTTCCTAAGATTTGAAGTAAATGGAAAGGAGTATAAAATGACACATGGAACGTTCCGTAACAAGATCTCGGAATTGAAAGCTAATGATGAGATTGAATTAGCATACAATTCAGCTCTTGCATTTTATACATTGAAGGGTATTAAGTTTGCTAAACCGATGACACCTAACCATATGGGGGTATCATCTGTCATCGGTGTCACTGATTCTGCTTCTTCTGTCATAGATCCTAATCCTAATCTTAATCGTACCTATCTGCAACATAATCAAAGAACTTCCTCTAGATAACAACTCTCTCCACGATATACATCTGAAGTTCCAAGTACCAGATATCTGGACTATAGTCTCTTCATCTTCATCATCGTCATCATCCAAATACACATCACACCCTGTAAGTAAGTTCATAGACCTACCTCTCTTGAATATTAGTAATAACCTTAGAATTAGAACTACTGTACACAGGACAGATACGGTAACTGTTGTTGTGGCATGTTCTAATGCACCAATAGTTACTGATACTAGTGGACTTATTCGATTATCTAATGCATTGACAAGAGTGGAAGAAAAGTTATCAAGGATAGTTGATGAGTGCGGCAAGTCTGTTGCAGGTGGATATGAAAGTCTTCCCATCCCAGAACATAGTACATGGATTGTTACCATGTGGCACTTTGGTCAAGATGGTTCAAACGAATATACTGGACAGAACTTCTGCTCAACATGGCGTGATGGACAGAATGCTCTAATTCGTAATTATTCAAAACGTATGAATTCCAGTATGCTAACAGCAACATCAACAACAATACGAAAAGAACGCCTAGAATATCCTCACAAAACATTTCAAGACGCCATAGAAGAAAAGCTGTACTTCAATACAAAAGGAGATTCTAACTATTATTGATTTCTTTTCCTAGTTCTGTCAAGTTTACGGTTGTTTGGATATGTCACATAAGTTGTAAACGATCGGTTGATGGAATCGAACCAGCTATATAACGCTAGACGAGTTTATGGGATTAGCTAATTGTAATGAAGTTCAAGAAGATTGGTAGTTCATTTATATTTCCAGCTATAGGAAGCTATAGAAGTTTACATGAAAAGCTTCATCAAGTCATTGATGATCTTGGTTCCAATAGCCATAGTATCATCTGTAGGTATTGCGATATTTGGAAGCCAAATAGATGCTCTCCTTGGACTACCAAACGCCAGCAAATATCTAACTATATTAACAAGCATTGGGCCAATATTAACCAGTTTTTTATCCAACGTACGAACAAGAGGACTAAAGAACGTAAGCAACATTGTGATACATTAGTTAAAGAATTTATTGAAGAATATGAAAGATCGCCCATTTACAATTTGGGGTCGTTTTTCACGAACTTCAAATATGGAAAAGAGTTTCGACAGCATCTGAAAACTGGACATAGTGAAGTATCCTCCTCATTAGATGTAGTCATAGAATCTGAGAAGAAAACAGATGAATTATTTGCTGTAGTTGCTGAGAAACTTAAGGAAAGAATAAGAAAGGAAACAGAAGAAATAATAAAACCTGACAATGAAAATTCAAGAGTAGAACCCAAACCATCGTTCGACATAGAAGGAATAGCTAATCACACACTAACTGAAGTTGATGATATCAATACTTGGAACGGTTTTATCTTTAAACGTAATCCTAAAGGAGAGAGAGGTATTATATCAAATAATAAATGGTTTCATCTTCATTTATTCGATCAAAAGCGAGCGGATAATCTTGTTACTACACTCAATAATATAGTTCGTAATCCTGAAATATCTGCCGACATTACTAACTATCATATCATTCAGAAAAGAAAGGAAGACGATAGTAGAAAATTTAATGAACAGTTAACTAAGTTGACTAATAGTATAAAACTTAAGGCAAAGATGCTTCAGGGAAAATGTGACCATTGTTCTTAACCTTCACTATGGGATAGATAATCTCCTATTACAACTCGAGCGGCTTCTGCTACAGAAGCCAATCTTCTTTTCTTTCTCTCCATTATGATGATGTTCTGAATGAACTAAGGCAGAAAGGTGAGAGACTAGCCAATCAATACATCATCGAATTATATATTATCCTAAGAGATGAGGAGAAGATGCCTCCTGAAGATTGCAGGGATAAGATAGAACATGATTGTGTGGATTTATAGTCTAAAGCAACTATACGAAAATACCTTCCTCCAGAGTCAAAGGATCCAAAGAAACGGGAGGCTGGGAAAATGGGCGGAGAAGAGAAGAAAAAGAAGGCAATGCTGCTACTAATCACACAAAATACAACACAAGCAGGAGGTGCTAGAATCGTTCTAGCAGAAAATGACTCATATGAGCAAAATAAGCAAGAATCTGCGACTTTTCATAACCAACTAAATCAACAATTGGAAGCTAGAGAACCGACTCAGGAACTATATGATGTCTCAGAGATGCTTTCAGATAAGGATAGAGAGATTGAAAGCCTGAAAGAGAAAAGAGAAGAGCTTCAGGAAAAAGTCATGATAATGAAAGAAACAAATGGTGAAGTAGTATTGTCAACTGATCTTTTAATCAAAATGTTTAATGCATCAAGAGAAGGAGCCAAGTATTTCTATTTGAAAGCTGAAGATGGCATAGTGACTGGCTATGAAACAGATTGTGCAAGAAGCAATAACAATAACACTCAGATAAATTTTAACAAATGACAGTCAAAAAGGAAATTCTTTTCCTTCTACTGTTTGAACAATACTTACTTATTGAAGATGGCTTGTATCCTAGGAATTCTAGAAGATGATCCTATCAAGACAGACAAGATTAACTATCCATTATCATACGTACTCACTAAATCTGAAATATCATATGCCTTGAATATTGGTGGCTAAGCAATCCATGAATTATAATATTCCTAGACCTCTTTTTCTAATCACTGTAGACTTACAATTTGGCAACAAAGAATAGAGAAATTAGTAACTATGTAATTCGGCACAATTCCATCATACAAATAACGATGTGTATGCCCACTTGTAATTATGTTTATTATGGTTACTTTGTAGGAATATGACATACAGAACCTATTCCAATGGCATCACTAAATTTATTCTCCGCTGAAGAGCCAAGCAATGTTATGACATCTTGCTGAATATCCGGTGACATTGTTTCCGAATATATGTTTGTACCTTTTGTATACCTTGGTGCATGGACAATATTAGGATATACTGCTCTCTGATTGGGAATATTATCATTATTGGGAATATTATTGCTCTCTGATTGGCGAGTTTGATTTGGAAGGCCACCAAGCTGGCTTTTTACGCTTACCACCAGATCATTTTGGTCATTGAACCCATCCTTATCTAAATCAAAATTACCATTTTCTATAATGTTTCTATAAAGACCTTCTTGTACAACATGGCTGACAGTAGCCTTTGGATTCCATCTACCTGCAATAGCATATGATGTTACATTTGTTTGACATAAGTGGGAATAGGCAATACTTCCAGGGATTAATGCCTTAACACCTCCTTGATCAATTGGTACTTTGTAGGTGTTGTTGAAAATAATTTTCAAGTCTTCTAATTGCCCGCCTAATTGAGCTTCGCAATTCTGTGTTGGTGGTTTTATTTCTAATCCAATACGGCAATACAAGTGATCACTATAACGATCCAGAATCTGTGATAAGTTTCCACCAAAATGTGGTGTGCCAAGAGTTATCAATCGGTGAATTGAACCTTTCATAAAGTTATCCTGTTTTATATAATCAGGCTCCTGTACAAAGCCACGAGCCATCAAACCACCCATACTATGAGCTACTACGTCTACTTGGGATGCTGCTATTGATTGGTTATGATACCCTTCAAGTATCTTATATATTGCATTTCTAGTTGCGTCTATTCCATAATTTCCAATTGTTTTAATTGCATATGGATCGAATGTTTCAGAATTATGGTTTTCGTAGTTGGCAAAAGTAATATTAAAGCCACTATCTTTCAATGTTTTACTGAAGTTAATTTTAGTGAAACTATTCTCTACCCAGGTCTCTTTTGAATTAGTCCAAATGCCATGGATAAGAATGACAGGAGGACGGTATAGATGTATTGGAAGTTCATAAAGTATACTAGCAGGATTATTTGGATCTGAGACATTTACATTGATAATCCTATTGCTTCCAGTGTATTGATTGTTAAAGAAGTCTGGAGGTGTGTATACGGCAGCAACAACTGATTTTCCATTAATAATATTTTGAGGACTAACAATGATAGTAGAGGATAAATTATTGACATTTGATGATTGGTTGAGACTAGTTAATGTTCCATTTGTTAAATCATCAGGCTTTGTACCATTAATTGAAAATTGCAGCGTATTGTTGGAATATACAAGAAGAATTAGTTTTGAGACACCATCAGCTATAGTTCCACTACGATATGTGGTTATGTTTGCAACCTTACTGATGTTATTAATTAGGTTGCCACCTTTGTCAATTAAAGATGGGTTTGGATCTAATAAGGAGTAAGGAGGCTTGGAGCTTAGGGATGATGATAAGGGATTTATAACGATATTCTGCAATTTCTCCGGCTCCTTTTCGTCTTCTTCTAATGCATATGCAAAGGAAGAATTGAAAGCATGTGTACCTGAAACTAAGGCTAGTAACACAATTATTAATATTATCTTTGTTAAGCTGTTATATTCTTCTAAATACATGAACATGCTAAACTAGTGAGATTATAATGCTATTTATAAAGTTCCAAAGCTTATCTAATACAGAAACCATACTGCTCTGCTTCTAATACAAAGGATTATGATGACCAAATTGGTAGTTTGATAACAATAAGCTAATTAATTCTATAGTTGCAGGACAGTAAAGAATATGATGCTTCCACTATCTGCTAAAGAATTACTTACAACAACTCGTGCAGTGCGTAAACGCCTCGACTTAAGCCGTCCGGTAGAACGCGAGGTGATTGAAGAATGCATTTCTATAGCTCAACAAGCTCCTACCGCTTCAAATATGCAGAATTGGCACTTTGTAGTAGTTACCGATACTATCAAGAAGGCTGCATTAGCAGAACTATTTCGTAAGGGTTGGGAAACTTATATCAAGCTTCCTACGTCAATCACTAACATCAAATTTGAGGATCCCAAACGAAATGCTACCCAGAAAAGAATTATTTCCTCTGCTGAATATTTGGTAGATCATTTAGCGCTAGTTCCAGTTTATGTAATACCATGTATAGCAGCTGGTACTGAAGGACAACCAACTGTTGTGCAGAGTGCTGTATGGGGTTCTATTGCTCCAGCAGCATGGAGCTTTATGCTTGGAGCTCGCTCCTTTGGTTTAGGTACATCTTGGACAAGCTTACATCTATTCTATGAAGAAGAGGCTGCAAATATATTGAATATTCCATACAAAGATGTCATGCAAGCTGCATTAATTCCTGTGGCATATACCATAGGTACTGATTTTAAACCTGCACTTCGCAACTCAGTTCATACGATTGTACATTGGAATACTTGGTAATAGAAGTATAAGCAATGAAAGCAATCTTCAACCTGTGGTGATGATAAGATACTTCTTGAAGCTTTAATCCACTCATTACCATCTTTACCTATAAGTAGAACAAAGTTTCTGCCAAATAGATCAAGTAGTACTTTAAGAACAAGTAAACCCTATCATCCCGTACATTGATTATAGTTCTCTTTTCATAGATTAAAGCGGGGGAGCATATAGTAGCAGAACGTGTGTGAAGAGTAGGCGGTACGACAACACGAAGCATAAGTCACATAGGTCAGCTTCAAACCATAGAAGACGATAACAGCAACTTGGTACCGCCAGGAGAGATGGTTCGGATTTTGATGGAAGACAACGGCCATATAGTAAGATGATACGTGATGCAATCACGGTATGCGATAAGAACCGAGATTCTCCTACTAGCAACCTACTTCAGGACATTCTGGACAAGACAGAACGTCGCAAATGGTTCCTTTACGAAGTGCTGCAGGGATCAAAAATACTGGATAAACCAATTGGTGGATGGTCCTAATACAGGAGCATCCACAATTTTTTCCTTTGCGAATCACTCATGTGGAAATAATACTTGAAATATCATATTATGGGTGGCTGAATATAGTAGCAGATGATGTAATAGAATATGTTAAATTCGCTGGTAGAGAAATAAGATTCGCGCGTATTTTATCTCATCAAGATGACCTAGCACCGGCAAGTTAAAAATATAGTGTATTTTTTTAGAAAATAATTAAATTGGTTGATACTATATCTTATTCTTATTTTGACACCATATCTATAGATTTATCGTTAACCTAACAGATCCCTTTATATTGAGTTGATGGAGCATATAGAAGGAATCCAAATTATGGCAAAACAAAATGTTTCTATTGTTTGTTGAGTACAGCTAGAGGAGAGAAGAAGGTGCAATATTTATAGGAATAATTTTCTGCAATATCTTTTGCAATAATATCTGGCATTGGAATGTTTTCTGAACCTTGAAGACTTTCATCTCTAGACCAGAAAATATCTAAACATAAATGGGCTAATAATAGGCATGATTTATCATTCTACATAGGCATTGTACTCTTCTTCTTGTTGTTCTTCTCTTTTTTTACGTTTAAGCTTATAGACACACCAAGTAAAGTAATCTGATATAAAAGTCACATCTTCTACTGATAATGAGTATGCTTCTTTTTCTTCCAATCTTCTTCTGTTCTGCCTCTTTTTATTATCCATTTTCTATCTTCATGTCCATATTAGTGGTTTTGTTATTTTTTGCTTTGTTGCACAACTCATTGCTATAAACACATTTAGCTAACCGATAATAGTCATCTTATATGAACTGGAGAAATTACAACAAATCTCTTGTTAAACGTGGTGAGGTATTACTTGATTTTGATGTTATAGATAACTGGCCTACTGAATTAGAGAAGATGAATCAAGGTAAAGAAGGTAGAAAATTTGTATATCCAGATTCATTTATCGAATTACTTGGCTACATGAGGGTGTACTTTCATCTACCTTATATACCAGTTAGCAAAAGTATTCTAACTACACTTTAGGAATTTCAGAGGTAAAAATCGATTGTTGAGTTAGAGAAATTATGCAAATTGGTATAGACAAACCGAAGGTGTAGTACGAGAACGCGCTTCAAGTACATTACCATCCATTCCTGATTATTATAGTAACATTAACAGAAGAATAAACAGATTGGATATCAACATAAACAGCAAAAACAATAACAACAATGATGATTATTTTGTAATTGCAGTTGATTCGACTGGTATCAAGGTAACAAATAGAGGTGAATGGATTAGACATAAGTAAGTGGAATGTAAAGAGAGGATACCTAAAGATACATGTAGCAGTTGATATCAAAAAGAGGAAAATAATATCATTAGATGTAACCAGCAAACAAGTACATGATGGTAAAGTACTGTCAGAATTGATAGATGATATAACAATAAATCAAAATAAGACAGTAGAATCTGTTATTGCTGATGGTTCATATGACAGTAACAGGAATTTCCAACTATTATCATTTAAAGGAATCAGACCAGCAATAAAGGTACGAAAGAATTCCATATACAGAAAAACAAATCACTATCTCAGAAACAAGCCTGTACAATCACAGAAAACCGATCTACAACAATGGAAGGATAGTGTCATCTATGGCAAGAGATGGATTGTAGAAACTATCTTTTCCTGTATTAAGAGAATGTTTGGAGAATATGTTACTGCTATTAGATTTGAAAACATGATAAAGGAGATAATGCTGAAAGTATCATTGTATAATTGGTTTCAGAGTATAGCCATTACATAATTATCAATTAGTATTGGAAGATAGATGAATGATTATCTAAATGAGTCGTGCAACAAAGCATTATTTTTTATATTCTGACAATTTTGCAATTAATTGACTAAATGATATGAGCAGAAAATGTCATACTGGATTAAACAGCAAATAGAAAAGATTGCCACTCATTTGATAACGAAGTCTAATATTAATGTGATACCAGTAATAAAACAAGCATTTGAGGATTTAGATTATGGCAGGTTTGATGCTAAAGATATGCAATTTACAGAACAACTATAAGAATCCTAACCAATATCCAAAAGATAAAGATATTAGAGTTAAAGTGTTAGGTCTAGAACTTACTGCCAGTAAAGGAGAACTAGGTTACTGGTATGAGTCTTTAGCAAACAAAAGAGGTTGTTCAATCGAAATTAAGGATCTTAGCATAAAGAAATACAAGCATATACTTGGATAAAATAGAAGCTATGCTAGAAATTACAGGTTATAATATTGCTAAAGTTAAACAAGGTTTACTTTACGAAGATAAAAGCATCATGATATTATCTTAATAACACAGGGTTTGGAATCTCCAAATTAAAACGCGAATTTATTATTTTAAATAACTACGCTAAACACCGCTAAGCCTTATCATCCAGCGAGCCATTTTTGAACTCTAGTTATGAATAAGGAATAGGGTCTATATATTACGTGGTTATATGTCAATAAAAGCGCGAATAAGTAAAAATATTCTGCTTCATATTATTTATTGATAATGTTAACAAAGGTGTAGATAATAAGAACTCACAGACTACTCTGATGACTTGCAAAATTAACATTAGAAATATTCACAAGAATAACATCTCCAAAATTATCGATTTACAAAAAGAATCTTTTTCTGATATGGCTGCTTATGGCATGATTTGGCCTTACTCTTACGTTGAAAGTCATATTCGCGTATTTCCAGAAGGACAGATTTGTGCTGAAATAACAATAAATCAAAGTGGAAGAAGGAAAACAAGAAGAAAAATAGTTGCATCTGCAAGTAGTCTAATAGTTTTACTACATCCTGATGAATATATGGAACACACATGGTATGATATTACCGGATATGGAATGTTTACAAATCATAATCCTAGTAGTGGAGATACTCTATATGGTGCAGATATCTCAACACATCCTGATTTTCGACGTCAAGGAATCGCTACAATGCTTTACAATGCAAGAAAAGAGTTAGCCATCAAACTAAAGCTAAGGAGAATTATAATTGGTGGAAGACTATACAACTATTATAAATATGCAGATAAACTAACTGCTTCTCAATATGTGGAAAATGTAATAAAAGGTAAGATAATAGACCCTGTTATCTTATTTCAATTAAAGAATGGATTCAGATTCATAAAAATACTTTCAGACTACCTTTATGATAAGCGTTCACTTAACTATGCTGCTTTTATGGAATGGTTAAATCCATTTTATTAGTATTATTATTATTCAAAGAAAAAGAATGATTAACTGCTGAATAAACTTGTTTATGTGTTAGACACGATGCAATTTTAAATACAAAACAATATGTGTATGATAAGAAACAAATAATGTGTATATTATAACAGAAGCTAATTTCAAAAGAAACTCATTAGAATATTAGCACATATAGGTAGAATTATTATAGATATTCTGAACTCAAATACTGTGCATTGGTAACAGTTGGAAACAGATGATAGCAGAGGTAACGAAGTGATAGCAATGATAACAAAAATGGTAACAAGAGGTAACAGCTTTAAGCTTCCATTATGC
>CAWIMJ010000053.1:0-24935 GCA_963837175.1 uncultured Nitrososphaeraceae archaeon | reverse complement strand
TAGAAGTTGTCATAAGATATAAATACTATCTCTAGTACTATATGACGAAATGGCAGAATCTAGGTATTATTGCTATAATAAACTTGTTATGGTAATAGGAGTGAAATGCTAATGGTAAAGACAACTTCTTTTGTATTATTTTCATTTTTGGCTATAACATTACTCTTATCTACAGTATTTGCAAGAATAGGTATAGCTAACGCACAGGAGAGTACTTCAAACCAACAAATTCAGACTAGAACTGCTCCTCCTCAACAATATGATGGTATACAGGGAAACACATTTAGTCAAAGTAGTATATGCACAAATAATGCATGTCATGCTACAACTTGTATAGACAATCAATGCCAGACTACAGATAATAATGGTGGTGCTAGCAGTAGTACTTCAAACCAACAAATTCAGACTAGAACTGCTCCTCCTCAACAATATGATGGTATACAGGGAAACACATTTAGTCAAAGTAGTATATGCACAAATAATGCATGTCATGCTACAACTTGTATAGACAATCAATGCCAGACTACAGATAATAATGGTGGTGCTAGCAGTAGTACTTCAAACCAACAAATTCAGACTAGAACTGCTCCTCCTCAACAATATGATGGTATACAGGGAAACACATTTAGTCAAAGTAGTATATGCACAAATAATGCATGTCATGCTACAACTTGTATAGACAATCAATGCCAGACTACAGATAATAATGGTGGTGCTAGCAGTAGTACTTCAAACCAACAAATTCAGACTAGAACTGCTCCTCCTCAACAACAGTAAGGATAAGAACAATTTCAAATCCCATAATTATATAAATCTGAGAGTATACAATCATCACAAGAATATATTTTGTAATACCACTAGGCGAAACAACGGATACTACTACTGATATTATCTCTAAAGACAAGATATATCATAGCTGTATATTGTTAATTAGAAAGCATTAAAGATAGTTAAAATATAGATTATTATCAGATAAAGAAGAATATTTACAGAAATCTAATATTGTTAAATTTGGCTGTATTAGATAAATTATAATCTCTAATTTCTTAGTCTATATGGAAAACGTTACTATCTCGTAGCATTCTTAAATCCAAAATTAATTCTGCATAACAATTTAACCATAGTTAACTCTTAGGGTTGTTATGATGATGTATTATAGTAAACCAAGATGGAGCACTCTTAGATGTTCAGCCATACACCACTGAAATCCTGCCAGAAGTTAACATAAAGAGAATGTAATTTAGAGATGTAAGAGTCATTTTGAATAATGAAGCTCAAGAGGAGACCTATGAATTAAAAGAACAACATCATCACCATCGGCACTGATATTTGATCAATGTATAGAAAATCCAAGTTTACCTGAATGTACATTATCTGAGCCAACATTCCCATCTGAAAACTTACTATACGTAGTGTAGATGGTACTGGAGAAGGAGATGATAGCGACGATAGCGGCAGCAGTGGAGATGGAGGAGATAGCAAAGCTGACAATGGGATTAGCGGAGACGCAGGAGAATAAGCACCGCCATCAACAACAGATGGTAATAGTGGAGATACCGGCATGGAGATGGAGTTGGCGGCGGATGAGAAAGATAACATAATTTCTGGCCGCATCATTAGAACGGTATTTACTAACAAGCAATAAAGAAAGAATCTAATCACATTATATGTCTACACAAAATAAAGTATTACTCATAGGATTAGGCATATTAGCACTTGGGATTGTAGTACTCGCCATAGGCCTTCTACAATCACCTGCGTTCTGGGATATATTATAATAGTCTAAAAAGTGATTCTAGAATGATAGTAACTATAATAAAAAATAATAAATAGTAAAAAGAAATGTCTATGTTCAATATACTAGTATGATGCAAATCATTATCATTATATCATACATTTCAATAGCAAACAATAGACAATTCAGAAATATTTAATTCTCGTTCTGACTGGTGTTTATGAATAATTTTTCTTTATCCTATTAAATATTGAACTTTTAAATACATGACATGATTAACTCTGAATCAATATCTATAGATAACCTAGAAAGTGATTATAAGTTGCTTTTATTCAAATGTCACAAGAATCTCACCTGTCTTTACAGATTGTCCTTTGGAAGCTCTGATTTTCTTTATCGTTCCACTAGTAGGGGACTTTATCTGGATCTCCATTTTCATTGCCTCGAGAACTATTAGGACTTGGCCTTCTTTGACTTTGATTCCCTCCTCTGCAAAAACATCTATTATCTTGCCGCTTATAGGTGCCCTTACTTCCTTGAGTGATGTATGTGTTAATGATCTTTTTGAGACCAAATATGTCATGCCGTCTATTATCATTAGCGAAGATTCGCCTTCTTCTAGGTAATCTAAATGAAAGATCTTTCCTTCTATTGTAATTTTATCTTGGTTTGATTTTATTATTAGTTCTTTATCGTTTACCTTTGCCTTTTCTCCAATGATTTCTACATCATATATACTTCCATTAACTTCGATTTTCATTTACTCCACCTAGATGAGATATGTTGGATATCGAAGCTATCAATCCAATCGAATCTGCTACTCATCCACGGATCCTCCTCTTTAATCCTAATGAATTCAATCCTCTTTGGAAGGAGAGATAAAATTGCTGCAGCTATCTCTCCATCTTTTGACGAAAAAGGTCTTATTTCATTAACAAACGACGTATCGTAGATTCCATCAACGAATCTCCTATCATTCAATGACGATATATGGAAAGGTATAGTTGATGGAATGCCTGAAATCCTAAATGACATAAGAGAGTGCTTCATCTTCTCTATAGTTTCGTTCCTATCTTTTCCAAAGCATATCAGTTTAGCTATAAGGGAATCGTAGAAAATGGGTATAGAGTATCCAGAATATAAGGCAGTATCTACTCGGATACCATCTCCTTCTGGTGCAATGAATTTTTTGACAATACCTTGAAAGGGAATGAAGCTAATAGGGTGTTCGGCATTTATTCGGCATTCTATTGCATGTCCCCTTGATTTTATATCTCGCTGCTTTATGGATAATCCATTGCCTAAAGCTACATGAATCTGTTGTTCTACTATATCCACTCCTGTAACCATCTCTGTTATTGGATGCTCTACCTGTATCCTCGCATTGACTTCCATGAAATAGAATTTCCCGTCTTTGAATAGGAATTCTACCGTACCAGCATTCTCATATCCTATTTCTTTCATTATCGCTATGGCCGTTTCGATAATTTTACTCCTCATTTCTTTTGTCAGTGCAGGAGAAGGTGTCTCCTCGATGAGCTTCTGATGGCGTCGCTGAATAGAACATTCCCTTTCTCCCAAGTGTATTACGTTTGATTTGTCTGCGAGAATCTGTACTTCAATGTGCCTAGGATTTTCTAAATATCGTTCAATATATAACCTATCTGAACCAAAGCTTATCATTGCCTCACTCTGTGAAGAGATAAAGGCTTTCTTGAACTCCTCTGAAGACTTTACTATCCTAAGACCTCTTCCACCACCTCCTTCTACAGCCTTCAGGATTACAGGATAACCTATCCTTTCAGCTTGTTTTATAGCATCGCTTTCTTGTGAGACCTCGTACCCATCAACTACTGGCGCAACTTTTGAAGCCACTTTTCTTGCCCTAACCTTGTCGCCTGAAATATGTAAGGCCTCGCCAGGCGGGCCTATAAAAATAAGTCCCTCATCTTTGCAGAGATCGGCAAACTTGGGATTCTCCGAAAGGAATCCATAGCCAGGGTGTATAGAATCGCAGTCCAGTTTTTTTGCAGCATTGATGATTTTATCAGTCCTAAGATAACTCTCTGATGGAATAGATCCACCTATGTTTAGTGCTTGCTCGCAGCATTTTATATGAAGAGAATCCTTGTCTGCTTCAGAATAAATGCAATATGGCTTTACGTCCAGTTTCCTGCATGTCCTTGCAACTCTTATTGCGATTTCTCCCCTGTTTGCTATAAGGACCTTCTTAGACATCATGGAGAGAACATAGAAAAGGCTTAAAACTTTTAGCTCAGCGGGATGTGCTTAGGGAAAAGATTGGTATTAGGAACGAGCAAAATCATAAAGAATGGAAAGAGGAAAAACACTAGCAAGCATCCAATGACTTATCAAAAAGAGGCCTAGAACCTATCAGGATATTCTTCGGCTAAATGACATCAGGGTAATCTTAAGCATCTCTATTGTATAGCCTTCCAAGAAAGGAAAAACTTCTGCTTTTCATTTTTAGTGCGCTATTCATTGAATGCTATAAACTTAAAATTCTTTTAAATCATCTTCATTATTTTTTAGCTGCTTTTTTTATTGTTATTATAAAATATCCAAAAACTAAACAGGTATATTGCCATGCTTTCTTCTGGGTCTCTCCTCTCTTTTCCTGCAAATGGAGCTAAGTGCAGAGATTAATCTTTCTCTTGTCTCTTTTGGTTCAATAATATCGTCTATGTAGCCTTTTGAAACTGCAATATAAGGATTAGCGAATTTCTTCTTGTAGCTTTCTACTAGTTCAGCTCTCTTCTTTTCTTGGTTCTTTGACTCTAGTATTTCATGTTTGAATATTATGTTGCATGCTCCCTCCGGACCCATAACAGCGATTTCAGCGTTAGGCCACGCGAAGTTGCAGTCTGCTCTTATGTGCTTGCTGTTCATTACATCATAAGCTCCTCCATATGCTTTTCTTACTATAACTGTAAGTTTCGGTACAGTAGCTTCTGAGAATGCGTAGAGGAGCTTTGCTCCATGTCTTATTATTCCACCCCATTCCTGATTTGTTCCAGGAAGAAAACCTGGTACATCAACTAAAGCAATAAGCGGAATATTGAAGCAGTCGCAGAATCTGACGAAACGGGTCGCCTTATCGCAGCAATCTATATCTAAAACACCTGCCAGAATTTCTGGGTTGTTTGCTACAATACCCACAGAGTTGCCATTGAGCCTCGCGAATCCTACTATTATATTCCTTGCCCAGTACTTCTGAACTTCAAGGAAATCGCCGTTATCTATGATTTTCCTAATTAGCATTTCCATATCATAAGATCGGTTCGGATTAGGTGGAAGAATTGAATTTAGTTCTTCATCATGCCGCTTAGGATCATCCTGTGGAGCTATTCTAGGAGGATTCTCAAGGTTGTTGGAAGGAATGAATGAAAGCAGTCTCCTGAGGATCCTGAAGCATTCCTGTTCATCCTCCGCAAGGAAATGCGCAACTCCGCTCTTTTCGTTATGGACCTGAGCTCCTCCTAACTCATCGAAGCTTACCTTCTCCTTTGTAACTTCCCTTACCACCTCTGGACCTGTGATGAACATATATGCAGATTTGGTCATGATTATAAAGTCTGTTATCGCTGGTGAATAGACAGCCCCTCCGGCACAGGGACCCATTATAAGGGATATCTGAGGGACAACTCCAGAGGCTTTGACGTTCCTATAAAAAATCTCTGCGTAGCCGGCGAGACTGTCAACTCCTTCTTGAATACGAGCTCCTCCAGACTCATTTATCCCTATTATAGGACATCCTTGTTTCAATGCAAGATCCATTATCTTGCATACTTTGGAAGCGAATGCCAATCCTAGAGATCCTCCTAAGACTGTGAAGTCATGTGAGAAAGCATAAGTCGGTCGGCTGTCAATAGTTCCATATCCTGTAACAACTCCGTCTCCAAGAATCCTTTTATTTTCCATCCCAAAGTCAAAGCAGTTATGTGTAACGAATGCATCGAGCTCTACAAATGTTCCTGAATCAAACAATATGTTCATCCTTTCGAATGCTGTCAGCTTTCCTTTCTTTCTGTGTTCTTCCTGCTTCTGCTCCCCACCTCCTAAAAAATGATCCTTCCTTTTTTGCTTCAGCTCTGAGAAATCCATGCTAGAGAATAGCATGAATCAGTAAAAAGCTTTAAGGTGTCAGCGATACTAATCGATTATTATACAAGCAATTCACTTAATCTTTTATTTCAAGAATTTATGAATATAGCGGTACAGCAAGTAACTTTTTTTAGATAGAAATCAGCATCATGACCCATAAGACAAATGACCTCTACTTTTATTACTATATTCATCAAGGGTATTTCAAAACCTATAAAACACTTTACACTTAATATTTACTAGCTTTTGATGAGATTGTGGTTAAACCTTTGTAATAAGTAGTTTGTCTATCGATTTAATCTCTTTAATTGCTATTCATTTTTCACTTCTTTGTATAAATTACTATTCCATATCTAAGGAAAGCCAGGTATACCTACAACTTTATTTCCATCAATAATTTTTGTAAGACTGATTCCCTTTAGATAGATATTCTTGTAGAGGGAAGGAAGATGAGACTATTTTTGTTTTCAAGTATACAGTGAATGATAGCTAAATCCTAGTTTAGGCATATTATGAGAATATTATACAAATCACAAATCTCTATTATTGCTATCATAATGTTTAATTGAAGAGAGGGCAATACAAATTCATGGTAAGAAAACGATTAAGAAAATCAAAAGGCAAATCAATATCAGAAAGTAACAGTGAGAATAAAAATAGAAAATCAAATAGATTGGAAAAAAGAAGCAGTATTGTTATTAGTGGAGAATCAATAATTTCATTAATAGACTCGATAACATCAGATGCAGAAGAAAAGGTTCTATTAGAAGATAATATAAAAGGTATTATTAGAGAGACAGAAATATTGATCTCCTATGTACATGATATGCCAGTTAATAAAAGAAAGAAATTGTTGCTTGTATATAGCAAGATTTTACAGGAGATAAAGAATAATGTTGATAATATGCTTGAAGAATAGAGAAAGGATAGAAAAACTTATTTATCCCTTCTAATCTGTTAGGAAATCAGAGATAGGTATATCCATAATTATATATTCTAATTACATGTAGATAGTAAACAGTTGATTTTATCAGTAAACTCCTAAAAGTCTCTCTTATTGATTCTTAGACAGCATTAAGACGATAATACTCAGGAGTCATACAGGTATATAGTAAGAGTAAATTTACACTATAGATAGATAATAATTAACCAGCCGTGATTTTCAACAACTATTTTGCTTGAACTATATATCTATCTTCAAGCCCTTTTCCTTCTTAAATTAAGCTAATTCATAAATGATGATTGATTGATTTAAATTCCTATGTATAATATTATATTATAATTTGGCACAAACCAAGGCAGGAAAATTTTCGAAAATACTTGTCGCAGTAGATGGTTCTGAAACATCTCTACGAGCATCAGACTATGCGATAGAAATAGCAGCAGAAAATAATAATGCTGTTTTGTTAATTGCTATTCATGTTTTCCCTTCACAAATAGGATATGCATACTCATCTGACATTTATGGATTTGCTACTCCTACTTCAATTAGTGAATTGCTAGAAGATATCAAGAAAGAAGCTGAGAAGTGGTTTGACCAGATTAAACAAAAAACTAATGATATAAACAAGAAAATTCAACTCAAAACGGAAGTTATTGCAACTGATAGGTCTACTGCAAGTGCAATAGTTGAATATGCTGAACATAAAAACATAGATCTGATTGTAATAGGTACTCGAGGAAGATCAGGTATTAAAAGAATGCTACTTGGAAGTGTTGCTTCTGGAGTTGTAACTTATGCGCATTGTCCTGTACTGGTAATAAAATAAAATAACCAAATCGCTTTATGATTTAGCAATAAAAGATACCTACAATTACTGTCTTTAGAAGGTATTTCAGAATGGTAAATATGCTTGCAATATGCTTCTATTTGTTTGAAAAAATAAGGCAAAAATACCACTCAAAACAAACCTAGTTTAAAAAGATGAATATGCAAATTTCAAACGAGATACCATTTGATAGTACAAGTATCCACACAGCTTCCAATTACAAATTAGTAAGATTACATTAAGGTCAGGTGGTGTATATTGAAAAGGGACCTCTCTTTTCATGATTTTAGATTGAATTATGATTTTTATATTGAATAGAAGGATTTCTTTCTCCTACTAACAATGATTGGTATCAACAATAAAACAAACAAAATAATACAAAATAGTAATCTCTAATCAAAAATAAAATTTTATTTTAGTTTTAAAACTACTAGGAATCACTACCAAATCACTATTCTTACATCAATAGCCTTACATCCTTTTCTTTGCTCAAAGACTAATAATGGATTAACATCTATCTCTTGTATTTCAGAAAAATCCATTACAAGCTGAGACAAACGCTGAAGAGATTCTACCAGAGATTCTATATCAGATGGCTTCTCTCCTCTTACTCCATAAAGTAGTTTGCTGGCTTTTGTTGATTCAATCATATGTCGAGCACTTAATTCATTTATTGGTGCAAGTCTAAAAGAAACATCTTTGAAAACCTGTACGTATATTCCTCCCAAACCAAACATAAGCAAAGGTCCAAACTGAGGGTCATGTTTCATTCCTATTATAGTCTCTTTACCAGTTGTTATGAATTCTTGAACAATTATTCCATCAATTTTTATGTCGCCATTTTTACCTTTTTGCTTTACGTTTTGTATTATCCTTCTATATGCATCTTTTACTTCTTGGCTATTTCTTAAATTCAATTCGACGCCGCCAACATCCGTTTTATGAACTATATGAGGAGATGACACCTTTAATGCAACAGGATATCCAACATAATCAGAGAATCTCATACATTCATCTTCATTTGTAGCTAGCTTGGTTATAGGAGTCTTGAAGCCATATGCATTCAAGATACTCATTGCTTGTTCTCCAGAGATGTAATAATACTTATTATCATTTTTGTTATTATCATTGATTATATTCTTATGAAGGAAGTCATTTTTCTGATTTTGCCATTGTTTTCTTATATTAGCAAACAATTCCTTGACTATATCTTTTTTAACATCGTCAAATATTTTGACGCTAGTTCTGGGTCTTATTACCCAAGACCAATACCTCTGCATCATATACATGCTTCTGGCTGCAGATTCTGGAAAGGTATATTGTGGTATTTTATTTTTGTCAAGCCTTCTTAGGACATTTCCGTTATTATTATTTATTTTTTCCTATTTCAGGAACTGTCATTATACAAGAAAGTAGTGTCTTTTCTCTAAATTCTTCATTTATATTAATTATAATGTCTACCAACGATTTTATGTTTAGCATCATCTGAGGCGTACATATGAGGATGCACGAATTTACATTTGGATCTTTTAATATTGCCCTTAATGCTTTCTCATATCTTATGTGATCTGCGTCCCCAATTATATCGACAGGATTAATAATAGAAGAAGCTGTTTTTGGAAGAACTCTTTTCAGTTCATTAACAGTTTCTGTAGTCAGTTCAGCCAATTTCAAGTTGTATCTCTCAGCAATGTCTGCAACTATTGCTACTGGACCTCCCGCATTTGAGACTATAGCAGTACCAGCACTCTTGCTGATATTACCAATATTCTGATGATTAGTATTAACAGTACCAATATCAATATTATCTCTTACGGTAACATTATTACCATCATCAAATGCTGGAATTGGCTGATATGCAAAGGCTATAGCATAATCAAACAATTCTTCTAATGTTTCTACTCTTATAACTCCACTTTGAGCAAAAATTGCATTATATGTTTCCCGCGAGCCAGCCAATGCTCCTGTATGGGAGGCAATTGATTTAGCTCCGATAGTAGATTCACCTACTTTGAGTGCAAGTATTGGTTTTCCGCTCAATCTTCTTGTTTTATTCGAAAAGTCACCAATATCGCCACCAGTCATCTTGGATGCAATTTCTATAAACCTTCTTCCATTGGCTAAATCTTCAATATACATCAGAATTACTTTGGTGTCTGTATCATTTGATAACACAGCAATTAAATCATTTTCATTTACATCAGATTTATTTCCAAGGCTGAATATTTTTGAAAATCCCATGTTTCTTGCCTTGGAGTATTCTAGCATTGCAAGACAAATTGCTCCACTTTGAGATACTAATGCTATGTTTCCTTGCTTTGGCATTCCTTTTGTAAAGCTTGCATTCAATGAAATGTTTGGATTGGTATTAATATAACCAATGCAATTTGGGCCAATCAGCCGTATATTATGCTTTTTAGCTATTTCTTTGATTTTTTCTTCAAGCCGCTTGCCTTCTTCTCCAGTTTCTTTAAATCCTGCAGAAATTATAATTGCAGCATTCACTCCTTTATTACCACAATCCTCAATAATCTGAAGTACGGTCTTACTGGGTGTAACTATTACTGCAAGATCTAACTGACATTTTACGTCAAAAATAGTCTTATAGCATTTCAAGCCAAGAATAGATTCGCTTGAGGGATTTATTGGAAATATTTTTCCAGTAAATTTTCCCAAAATTATATTAGTTATAACTGCATTACCAACACTTCCACCTCTATTTGATGCACCAAACACTGCGATACTTGAAGGCGAAATAAGTTTCTCTAAGCTCATAGAATAAGAATTAGACTTCTGTAATCCAACTAATAACAATTTTTATTTTAGCAATTAACCCATCTTTCATAATGATTGAAGGGTCAATAGTATATTATTCCATATTTTTTAGTGCTAGTCTAATATTATAACCAACTAGAAAATAGTAGTTAATCCGCCAATCATATGATATACCTAGCAAATGGATAGGCTAATACTATATTAATCATAGGTAGCCTGTATAATATTGAATGAATAGCTAACATAAAAGTACGGAGCCATACTACTGCGGTGGCTCTTGATACAAATACGAATACAATAATGTAGTATATAGAGGATCAATCCCGTCTCTATAAAGGATGATAAATAAATAATGTACTGGGTAACAGGTTAAGATTTGAGATTAACTTACCAATAAATAACATACGGAATGTAAAAAAATTCTGATGGATGCACAATGACTTTTTGTTATGCAACTGTCCTCAGGCTAAATTTGTCTTCTATAGGATTTGGCGGTGGTTTTGCATTTACTGTAGTCATTTGTATTATTATTTTATAATCTGCGTTACCTTTCAGAAATGCGCCTTCAAGGTGATATGGTCCAGGTACTGCTGAAGTCTGGTCCATACGCTCTTGTTTCGTTACTACCGGCTATCAATTCTAGTGGTAAGGGTTCACCAGCTGTAGTAAATGTCCTTGAAAAGACTGTATCAGTATTATTCTTTAATATGATAATATTGTAAGTAAGCGGCGTTATTCCATCTAATGGCACTGTTATAGGTTTAAAAACTAGCAGTGTTCTAAAGTCTTGAGTAAGATTAAGTACTGGACCTGTACCTGAAGATAATTCAAAATTATTACCTCTTTCTAATGCATCACTTACTGATACGGAGGCAACTCTCCACGGATGAATCTCACAATGATATAAGATCTTTCCAGATCTGTTGAACGTATACTGAAAGAAGGAATTTGCAGTTGCTGGCATAATACCTGAATTAAAAACTGAACCAGTGTCAGGAGATCTAGGTAATCCGCTAGTTACTGTGTGTGGTTGACCAAAGTCATTATTAAACCACGCTATAGTAGTACCAGTAGGTACAGCAATTGCAGGAGGATAATAATGAAATGTACTATTCCTCTGTGCTGCTCCTGGAATTATGCTTACTGCATACATGGCTTGGATATTTTGTAATGTAGCCATACTTCCTGTTTGCGCATATGAATCAATTGTTGTTGTTATTTCTGTCATTGTCATAGTTGTTATTGTTGTTGTAGTTCCGAATGTAGCGATCAGTAATATTAACAGAATATGTCTTGTTGTTAGCAAAAATTTTTTGCTATTCAGCATATTATTATTATTTGACACTATACTATTAATACATAATGTTAATCTCTATAACCTAATCCAGATGCAAATTCTGAGAAGCAGCTTGGAAGATGATTATCCTCTACTGATGAGACCAATTCTATTGCTTGATTAGGATATTTTACTGCTTGTCATTAAATAGACCAACTGATAGCACAAGAGGGAGTTTTTTTTGCTAACATATTATTGCAAAGGCACAACATGTTGAATGACGTCTAAAAATCTCGATGATGGATAATAAAAAAATTAGTAGAAGAAATAGTTAAAGTCCTTAGTCATACAGAGTATCAAGGCCACAAATTCTTAAATGTAATAGCATACACAAAAAGTGTATTGTAAAATTAATTATTGTTGGATTTTTCTAGAGTGATTCGAAAATTATACTAAGGCTTCTGCAGCTGTACAATATGACAAGATATAATATAGTACTGTTGAGGTCATTATTGAAGTGGTTTATTGGAGATAACATACTCATTTAATAGTTATGCAGTTAATATTCCACAAGTTATAATAAATAAATCGACAAAAGTTGGTTGTCATTAGTCAATCTTCTAAATAACTATTTTACCGATCAATAAACCAACTATTTATTGATCCTAGAATTGTTAATGTCTTAAACAGCAGCAATAGTATTATATTTAAAATATCATAATAAAGTTGTGTATATCCAATGAATATGACCATCAGCGATATAATGAGAAAAAAATTAGAAACTATTGAAGAATTGGCTTCTGTTCAAGAAGCGGCAAAGAAAATGAAAGATAAGAACGTGAGTTCATTGGTTGTTATTGATGGAAATGGTAGACCAGAAGGTTTAGTTACCGAGCGGGATTTAGCTAGAAAGGTTTGCATTAATGATGTACATACTAGTACGATAACAAATAAAGAGATAATGTCTTCTCCTCTTATTACTATTGATTCTAAATCGTCGCCATCAGTAGCAGCTGATATGATGTTACAAAAGAATGTAAGACATTTACTTGTAGTTGATGATAAATCTGATATAAACAAACCTATCGGTATAGTTACTCCATTAGACTTTACTAAATATGCAGAATATGCTAATACTGACGATGATAAAGATGCCATTGAAAAGATATTAGAATATTATATATAACATTAGTTGTATTTGTTGTTATGATACCATATTTCTCTGCTTCTCAACTGATTTATGGAGCAGCAGGATGTTAGACATGATAATTATTTAAAGTCAGTATCCATTGCCTATTTCAGACATTTAAAAAATTATAAAGTCTCTTCTTTTTCTTTATTTATTACTTCTGACAGATTACTAGATTAGTTAGTTACTATTAATGGAAGAGAAAATGAAAGTATCTTCTTTCCCTCTGCATTATTCTCAGCCTAAATCTTGTCATCACGTGTCTCTATAATACTTTTAGATATAAATAATTCTATGTCAGTACATTCATATAATTTTGAAAAAATAAGAATATTTTTGTACGAATTGTATCTTATTAGTATTCAGTATACACAATGGCAAACAACAGGTCCTCATGATAGTTTTGGTACTGCAGAGTGGGATTTGCAAAGAATGTGGGCATATGAGAGAGCAATGATGATGTATAATCAAGGATTTATCCATCCGGCTACGCATGCACCAGACGAGCTAAGAGTACAATAAAGGCTATAAAGCAAATGTGAATAAACTAAATGAAAAATTCAAAGATATACACGGTATAAGTGCTCTCAAAAGAAAATAGATCAATCAAATGAGGAGATATACTGCATAATTAAATATGGATATTTTTATAACAGCCTGCTCTGTTAATTACATTTACCTAGTTATATTACAATGTCGTCGTCATCATCAGCAGAAATTACCGATATAGAAAAAGAGGGATTACAAGCACGAATAAAACTTTACAAACAGATAAAAGACCAATTACTTGCCGAGCTAGATCTATATCGTAAGCAAAAGAAAGAGGAACTTGCAAAAATAATTTCTGACTCTATGTAATTATAGTGTGACAATTATTAGGTGCTACTTTGTGACAGACCAAATAACAAAGCTGATATGTCAATAGTAGGTTAAATGTTTCTAACAAATAATCTATTACTGCATCTTATTTAAGCATCATCTGTCATGCCTCCTATTTTTTCTATTTCACTCATCCAACAATCATGACATAGTAAATGATTTTTGTTTGTCACAAAGATCTTACCACATTTATCACATTTTTTCAACATAGTATGTCTAACACGCATACACCCGATTATCTCTTTCTATAAACCTGATTATACCTAGAAAAGTATCCAATATGTATCTTCTTTGAGCTACTGGACATGAGAATGTTTTTGTTAAGTGATAAACAGTCAAGATACGGCTGTCTAAATAATAGTTGTCCAGACCATACATCCGTGGTTCTGAGTGTAAAAACATTATAGTTTGCTAAACTAAAACATTATTGAATCTTGTTAAAAGACTCCAATGTTTTTTTGTAGAGTTTAATGCTACAAGCCAGTTGTCATATTGAAAAGGTAATTTCTAGTCAATGAATTTTCTAATATCAGATCTTGGAAGATCTTCTGACTATTTGATGGGTCGGGAGTGTAATTTGCTTTTTACCGTGTGGCTCTAGTACCTGCATCAGATTCACTTGCAAAGCCAATTATAGATGACATATTAGACGTCATAAGTACAGGTTCGCATTACGATGGAAGATGTTTGTTTGTTATGTTGCTGAAGGGTATGATATTGGAACAAAAGAAACTAGCTATTGTTATCTTTTTTTCTATAATAGAGAAAATAATAATAAGATGCTTCACTAATCTTTCTTAGAAAGCAATACATTAAGAGCTGAACCAGCATAAAACCATTCTATTTGTGATTCATTATACGAGTGTTGTAAATATATCTCCTCATCATCAGCTCCATTATTGTGATGTAGAACGCATTTTACAGTCTTGCCGGGTTTGATATCATTTAATCCAGTTATACTTATTCTATCATATTCCATTATTTTGTCATAATCTAATAGATCCTTAAACGTCAATGTTAACACTCCTTGTTTCTTAAGATTAGTTTCATGTATTCTAGCAAAACTTCTAGAAATGACTGCTGCACATCCAAGATATCTTGGAGTCATCGCAGCATGTTCTCTACTGCTGCCCTCTCCATAGTTTTGATCTCCAACAATGATCCATTTCATATTCCATTTTTTGTACTCTCTAGCTATATGTGGATATGATTCAATATTACCATTAAGAATGTTTTTTCCCTTTCCTACCTCGCCATTGCGATAGGCATTAACTGCCCCAAGAAGTAAATTGTCGCTTATCTTATCTAGATGACCTCGATACATCAACCATGCACCAGCAGGTGAAATATGGTCTGTCGTACATTTTCCTCTAACCTTTGCTAATACAGGTAATTTCTCAAAATCCTTCCCATCCCATTTAGAAAATGGTTCCAATTTTTGTAGTCGATCACTGTCCTTGTTAATTATCACTTCTACACTGCGAAAGTCCTCTGCAGGAGCAGCAAATACATCTTCTCTACTAGTATCATTGAAACCTTTTTCTGGGATTTCAGGTGCTATTGTCGGAGGCTTCAGTTTAAATTTTGTTCCATCCCCTGCAGTCAATTCGTCAACAAGTGGATTAAAAGAAAGTCTTCCTCCAAGAGCAAGGGCTATAGCTATCTCCGGGCTTCCGATAAAATTCATTGTTTCTTTTTTTCCATCATTTCGTCCTGGAAAGTTTCTATTATAAGATGTAACGATTGTATTTGGTTCATCGTTTTTCAATTCTGGTCTGCTCCACTGTCCAATACATGGACCACAAGCATTTGCAAGAACGTTTGCACCTATTTCTTTGAGCAATTGCATCTGACCATCTCTTTCTATCGTTGCCCTAATCATCTCCGAACCAGGAGTAACTTGTAATGGTACTTTGGTCTTTATCCCTTTTGCTCTTGCTTGTTCAGCGATATCTGCTGCGCGTGACATGTCCTCATATGAGGAATTTGTGCAACTTCCAATAAGAGCAACTGAAATTGCATCTATGTAGTTATTGTTCTCAACTTCTTTTGCCATCTTTGAAATTGGTCTTGCAAGATCAGGCGTATGGGGACCCACAATATGCGGCTCAAGCTTAGAAAGATCAATTTCAATTAATCGATCAAAATATTTTAGTATACTCTTGTCTCTATTGTCCACTATTTCTTCTTCTATTTCTGGATCTTGGACTAGTAAATCAATATGTTGATTCGCAAGATCAGCTATCAATCCTCGTCTTGTTGCTCGAAGATAAATATCCATTCTCTGGTCGTATGGAAATATTGAACAAGTAGCACCTATCTCTGCACCCATATTTGTAATTGTTGCCTTTCCTGTACAGCTAATAGTTTTTGTACCTGGTCCAAAGTATTCAATTATTGCATTTGTTCCTCCAGAAACAGTAAGCTTTGATGCTACGTAAAGTATAATATCCTTGGGAGAGGCCCAGCCGTTCAGCTCTCCTGTCATGTAAACGCCAATTCGTTTTGGATAAAGTAATTCCCAAGGCAATCCTGCCATAACTTCTGCTGCGTCAAGGCCGCCTACTCCTATTGCGATCATTCCAAGACCTCCTGCATTTGGAGTATGGGAGTCTGTTCCAATCATTAGACCTCCGGGATAAGCATAGTTTTCGAGTATTACTTGATGTATTATGCCGGATCCTGGATTCCAGAATCCTATTCCATATTTTCTTGATGCAGATTCTAAGAATTGATATACTTCGTTGTTCTCATAAAGCGCGGCCTTTGTATCAGGTTCGCTTCCTATTCTTGCCTTAATGAGATGATCACAATGGACTGTTGTAGGAACTCTAGTTCTTTCTATGCCCGCTTGCATAAATTGAAGAATAGTCATCTGTCCTGTGACGTCTTGCAATGCTACTCTATCTGGTTTAAGAAATACATAACTCTTGCCAGGAAGTAAAAGCTCGTGATCTAAATAAGGATGCATCTCTTCATAAAGGTGTCCAATCATAATCTTTTCACTTAATGTAAGTGGTCTGTCAACAACTTTTTTGAATTTTAATATATTATTTTTTAGTTTAACATATGTCTTGAGAACAAGACTGGAAGGTGTTGTTGTTATCGTCATTGTAGTCGTCGTATTGGTCTCAATTTCAGATTAGAATTACAAAGATATATCCTTATTTCATAATACTAAAAACTTGTATACGTGAATTTCCAGTATCAGTTACATACACGTTCCCTGTTTTTGAATTGACAGCAATATCTTCTGGCTTTTTAAACTGCCCATCTCCCAAGCCTTCAGCTCCCCATTTTGTTATAAACTTACCATCAGTAGTAAATTTTTGAACTAGTGCATTTTCTTTATCAATTACATATACATAATCAGAGGAATAATCAACATCAATACCAGGTGTAACTTTTGAAAATTGCCCATCTCCCAAGCCTTCAGCTCCCCATTTTGTTATAAAGTTTCCTTTACTGTCAAACTTTTGGACACGGAAATTATCCATATCTGTTATGTAGATATTATTTTTAGAGTCAATAGCTACTCCATGAGGAGTCTTGAATTGGCCGTTGCCTGCGCCCTCAGAACCCCATTTTGTAACTAATTTGCCATTGCTGTCGAACTTGAGTAACTCAGAGCCACCTTTATCAGGAAGATAAAGATTACCAGATGAATCTGCAGCTATCTGGTGAGGATTACGTAGAGCTCCACGACCGCCAGTTTGCTCATATCCCCATTTTGTTATAAACTTACCATCTGCTGTGAATTTCTGGATGCGATGATTACCCAATTCTACGGTATAAACAAACTTTCCTGATGGATCTACACCAACATCATGTAATCCATTGAATTGACCATTTTCGGCTCCTTTAGTTCCCCATTTTGTTATAAACTTACCATCAGCTGTGAATTTCTGGATACGATTATTTCCTGAGTCAGCTACATATACATAACCAAACAAATCAACGTCAATACTGTGCGGACTTTTTAATTGACCATCTCCACTACCTACAGAATCCCATTTGCTAAGAAAGGAATGCTGTTGTAGTTGTTCCTTTTGATATTGATCTTCTTGCTCTTGTGCATATGAAAAAGGAGCAAAAGGAAAGGAATAATTATCATTATTAACAAGAGTAATAACAATTACAATAATGGAGAAAACTAAAGTCAGAGCTAATATAGATCTACTGGAACTATTTATTATTATTATTATATGCCACCCTACCTACCTCTCTCTTACTTATTACTAAAATCTATTGTTTTCATAACTATATCCCAAGGAGTCACTATTGCGTTCTCTCTTTGTAAAACCAAGAATGGATTATGAATATCCATTAATAACTCTGCACTTTGCTTATTGTAGTATTCTCTTCAATTTTTACTTCTGATATTGGAATAATGCGCAAATTGCTTATGATGCTGTTTATACTTGGAACGTGACCACTATTGTCATTACTATTATTACTATCAGCAATAACTTCTTTAATATTAATTTGAGTACTTTCATTATTTCTTGTCTCACCATTATGCTCTATACTATCAATAATTTCCTTTAATCTCCATCTAGGACTTAAGAGAAATTCAATTATATTCCTGTCATTTATAACACCAACAAGGTCAGAATTTTGGTTCTTGATTCCTATATTCCTTATACCTCTGTTTATCATTATATCTATTGCATCTTTTATACTATCATATTTGCTAACTGATACTAAATTAGAAGAGATCTCTTTAACTGGTATAGATATCTTTTCTTGAGTATCAATATTATTATTGATATTACTATTATTTCTATGCGCTCCTGTAAATAATGATAAAAATTCCCTTATGGAAAGTGCTCCTGTTACTTCTTCTGCCTCTTGGTTATTATCAATAGGAAATTTGTTACCTTTAAGTAGTTGTGTTCCTATTATAGGAACAAAAGCAAATCTTGTTTCTTTAAATACCTCTATTACTCGTCTCAATGACGAGTCCTTTTTTTATTATTTCATTATTAGTTATAACATCCATTATTTCAGATGCTGTCTTTGCGTATAGAGGGTCCGGATAAGGTGAAAAATCGCTTTTTATTATATGACATATTATGTCCTTTCCACTTATTCGTCCTATGACTTTTCGTCTGTCTATCATCGCACCTCCTCCCACTTTTTGTTGATTTTCACCTTCTTTTTGCTGCCTGAAAAACCAACATTCCATCTGCATAAATCTGTGGTCCTATCGCAAGATAAGTGGATAATTCAATCAGTTTTGTATTAGAATAAACAAATAAAAATGGACGCTCAAATATTTCAGGAAATACATCGATAACGGAATCATCCAAACTATATGGCACCCAAGTCTGTGCAAGATCCAATTTTTATCATCGTTATTACAATCAGATCGCTTTTAACAGCTGAGAACACAGTGCATTGCAAAGCATGATAAATTCTATTGTAAATGATCCAAACAGTCCTTCCAATGCGTGCTAGAACAGTAAAAATTATGGAAATCAAGTTCGCAGAGCTATTTCAAATTGAATCAGAAATACGTAATAATAAACTACTAACCTATAATATGATTACTAATTTTTGCAAGAATATATGACAATAACTAAAATATTACTGCACGTGATGGACAGGGATCTGCGATAGGGTACTTGAGAGTACTAAAGAATTTGCAAGAGCATTTAATGCTGAGATATTATTACTGTATGTTATAGATGATATTTCCTATTCAAAGTGCTCCACTTCTAGACATTGACAAAACATGGATTGCACAGACAAAAAGTATTGCAAAAAGATTAGAAGAAGATGGATGGAAATGACACAAGAGAGAATTGTCAGGGAACTAGCCTAATGAGAAGATAAAAGCTACTACAAAGGTGTTTATAGTTAGTGAATCTTTCCTGCTGCACAGATTTGACTATATTGGTTAGCCAGAGTTGGAATGTATCTCATCAAAAATGAGCACTTAAGTGTAGCAAGAAGAGTTTCTGAAATTGCAAAATATCCTGTGATGATAGTTCACTAATTATGATAATATCCAAAATATTAGGAAAGACATAAGAATCTATTAAAGATAATGAACAAAATGCTTTTTAATAGAGTAGTTTGTACCTTCTTCATAATCATACCAGCTCATTCCAGACATGAGCACAGTGATAGTTCAGACAGATATGTCTTATCACAGTATGAAAGATATCTTTTTTATCATACATTATGACTCTGAATTCATAGCCACCACATTTGTGACATGTTGGTTTTTTAGTATCATCATGTCTCCATACATTTGAACATATAATATTTGCACACTTGTATAAGCTCTTCTTTTTGGTATCTGTTGTTATTATTATTGTTTCAAACTTTAAGGAGGCACAGCGCGGGCAGGTTATTGTTTTCGTTCTATTGTATCTTTTTTTCATATTCTATTCTTTACTTATGGTCTTCATTTTTGTTTTGCAGGTATTGTACTACACAACTAAATATTCAAACTTTGCCATTCTTTATTTTTTCATCTGCTACTTTGCTAGCACCTTGAATCGTCACGTGAAGATGATACTAGTTGTTGCATATATTCAGGTATATAGATAATATAGCAAAGAGTGTAGTATCATATTATCAATGAATAGTAATCGAATGATTTTCGCACCCTTTTCTGATGTTCTAATAATTATATTATTATTAACTCCAATTGCCATTGCTTTTGAGTCCTCAGTTGGTTTACTTCATCTTCAAGATGGCCTGTTTGCAGAAGTTCCTTGGAAAATAAATTAGCATTACCAAAATCTTCTCATGGATTTCTATAAATGGAATTTGTATATCTTAATATTCACTTAACTGTTTTCTATTTCTCATGAATTACAATAATGGAGAAACTTTAACCACAAGTAAAAACATCATTTTTGTTGTAGTACTTCTTCTTACAATAGCAGTGACAGTTGCGTTATTGCTGCTCCAATATACTAATCAGTTAGCAACAGCACAACAAATGAGTCACGCAAACAATGTTACAGCGAATAGTATAACAAATACCACTAATATGACATATGCAGCCAGGTCAACAGCAAAAGCTCAAAATGTTTCAATTGTGCCTGACGCTTCTGCTCTTGATGATAAATCATATCAGCCAAATCCAGTTAATATCCACATTGGAGATACCATCATATGGAAAAATGATGATAACATTCCCATTACGCATACTGTTACATCAGGTACTGTGGATGCTGAGAACGCAGGAATGGAATTTGACTCAGGATCTATGGATGCAAATGAAAGCTTTGAACACAAGTTTACTTCTAAAGGAGAATTTCCCTACTTCTGCCAAATTCATCCTAACATGATAGCAAAAGTCATTGTACATTGACTGGTGAAGATAATTTTAAACAGACAATAAAGAATGGATGGAGGATGATGATGCAATAATAGCATGTGCCTATACTATAGATTAGAGAACCATGTAAGAGATTAGAATTAGAATATACTTCTATGAGAAGATATAGGATATTATTTAGCACAAGATGTTAATTCAATATCAGGAAAATATGGAAAGAATATGTTAGAGATAAAATCTCTTGCGTAATTAGATGACATCAATATCGTATCCTGTCCATCCTACACATGCGATTAATCTCTAAACGCTGATTCCATTGGATCGCATTATCCTGAAGTTAATTAGACCTGAGACTATGTTTGATATGACGTCGTAACGTCGTAGCCTGTTTCTAAATTTGGAACCTATTATCCCAAATTTCTTGATTCTGCATATTGTATGTTCAACTACAATCCTGAGTTTGGCATGTTTTTTATTATATCTTCTTTCCTCCATGGACAGTTCACTCTTCCTTTTCTTTCTGTATGGCAGAACAGACTTTACAGTAGGAAAGTCTTTTTGAATTCCAAGATAGCCTAGATCAACAACAACACTTTCAACTTGTGATGGAGTAACAGGATGACTATGTTTGTAAACACCATAATCATGTTTCTTTCCTTTTTCATGTCTTGTTTTATGTAATATCAAACCCTGATTGTTTACCATATATTGATTCTTGACTGTGTGTTTCTTCTTTTTACCTGAGTAGTAGTTCTTTCTTTTCTTTTTGTTCTTTGGTCTTGGTATCTCCTGCTCTGTTGAATCCACAAAGGCTTTAAAACCTGGAAAATATTCTTCTACTTCTCCGATGGTTCTAAGCCTCCTAGTCCGTCTGTATAGTTTCTTTGGCAATGGAATACACCTTTCGATAAGTGGTTCTAGAATCGATATATCTCTGCAGACATTGCTCTGGTCTAAATTAAAAAGAAATCCTGAAAGTGTGTATGTTATGTACAGCTTGTAGTAAACTAGGAGCATGACGAATCTGTCTCTTACCTTCAAGTCGAATGGTCTACCTGCACCTATGTTTCTGATCCTTCTTTTTTTTGATAGACGCTTTTTCTCATATTCTTGATACCTTAATTCTATTTCCCTACAAATCGTATCAAATTCGAATATCTCCAATCCAGTAAACAATCTAAATAATCGGGGTTTCTTTGACAGTCTGGTATAAGACATCAACAAAGCATCAAATGGATGCAGAGGAATGGAGAATATAGTCCTAAGCTTTCAATTATGCAAGAGGTTTATAATCTTACTCTATAGAATCATTCTTTATCAAAGGTTCCTATTTTGTTAAAAATTATAAGTGAAAAACCACCTCTCATAATTATTCCTGAATCAAATTCTCCACTAGGCCCGCGTATCGGTATTTCCAGAGGTTAACTCCTTTCAATAGATTTTCTAACAACTAAAAAGAAGAGAAAAATGGATAAGTATTCCTTCTAATGGTCAGGTGCAACAATAATCTTTCCTACCATTGTAGGATGCACCCTACAAAAATATGCAAACTCACCTGTATTTGTAAATTTATGTGAAAATGTTTTAGCTGGAGTTATAAGTGCTGTTAATCCTGAATCAAATGCTTCTCCTACGTTTGCGGTATTAGGTGTACCTGATGTAACAGTATGCAAATTATTGTCATTGTTAGTCCATACAACAGTACTTCCAACTTCAATCCTGACTAGATTTGGCAAATACGCTTTATCGCCAAGAGTAGTTGCTCCCTTTACTATTGAGACTTTGTTTGTGTCAGAAGAAGAGGGTTCTTGTTGTAGGTGTTCTACCATTTCATTCATTCCATTATTATGTGGAGCTCCAGTAATATTTGTTGTAGTCACATTTCCATTTGGATTTTCTTTCTGTAGAGCCTTTGTCAAATTGGTTTGCCAGTCTACCATACTTATAGATTTTGTAATGGCTACATCCTTTCCGTCTATCGCATCTACAGCAGGGTTTGTCACATTAAAGTATCCCATTGCTCCTCTTTCTTCAGGTATCCCATGGAAATGGAATGTGAATTTACCTGGCCAAGGCCATTTCGCCTCCAATATAGCACATTACCTGATCCTACTTCCCATGACTGTACCATAAATGGAGAATTCGCCCATATGCCTGAAGTATATGCTTTAAACAATGTTCCATGAATATGCATACCATATGCTGGAGAAAGACCTAAATTTATGAGGTAAATTCTAACGGTCTCATTGGTTCTTGCAGGAAGAGGATGCATAAAGTATTGTTCTGTATAACCATTGAACATGTAATATTCCGGTAATGGATTTAGTTGGTTTTGTGTATCGTATTCTCCATCAACAAGAACATATTCTCTTGCTGGAGGCAAAGGTTCTTTAGGATATACTATAAATGCGCCATACAAGCCCATTCTTACATGCTGCATTACTGGAGAGACATGACAATGGTACATTATTGCACCAGCTGGCTTTGCAATGATATCATAAGTATATGTTCCATTTGCCGCCACTTGTTCAAATACACCGTCTTGTTCGCTAGGATGGTCTCCATGTAAATGAACTGTATGTGGAAGGGGTGTTTTGTTAATGAAATGTACTATAACTCTATCACCTTCTGTTGCTGTTAAAGTAGGACCAGGAATAGTACCATTATAAGTCCAGGCATCGACACGCACTCCTGGAGCAATTTGCAATGTTGTATCTCGTGCTATTAGGGTATATTCATGGGTTTTTGGTTGTGTTTGAGACTGTTGTTTTTGTATGTTATCATTATTATTGTTGCTATCCGCACCAAAAGTAGTATTACTACTACCGGTTGATGTTGCTGCCAATGCAACAGTACTGGGCATTAATAAATTGGACATTATGAAAAGAGCTAATGATATTGGTATAGCTTTTCGTATTAGTTTTCTTGCGGAAAAGAAATAAATATTATTATTAATTTCTTCTTCCTTTAAAATCATAATGAAAGTAAACTACAATGCACATTAAAATATATTAAGCATACACTGCCTTTAAATTGTCATGAATAATTTCATTAACGTACTACCTATTCTGTAGCTTAATTCTATGTGAGAAGCTTTGACACTTCGTTTTGTCTTTATTTATCTGTTAATTATAAGTTGATGAATTTGTTGTAAAGCACTACTTTCAATCCTGATTCTACCTTTTTGTGCATCAAATTTGATTGAAAGAAAATCTTCTCCCTACTACTCTTTTGATTGAAGAAAATACAATTTCCGCAATCCCCCTCTTTCCTGCATCTTTTAGATATTTCCATCCTTCATAACCACATTTTTTAATAATCATTAGCTCTTTCTCCTTAATGGAGACCCTCTTGCGATTGTAATTGCATTCTTCCTAATCCTGTCGCTAAATCAATATTCAACTCATCTAACAGGTTGAAGTTCCTTCTATCATTGTATGCAGCAAAAAGGATGTAGATGAATTCAATGACACAGAAAAATTTAGATTGACTGTGGTACAATTAATTTTTTATATAGACAGAGACAGTATATAGTTATGACAATTCAGGCTTATGCAGCTCATAACTCAGACGGAAATCTTGAACTGTTTGAATATGAATTAGGTTCTTTGAAACCAGATGAAGTAGAGATTGATGTCGAGTATTGTGGTATATGTCACAGTGATTTACATATGCTCAAAAATGAATGGGGCTTCACACGGTATCCAATAGTACCTGGACATGAAATTGTTGGCAAGATATCTGCAATTGGAGATAATGTAAGCCATCTTGAAGTCGGACGATATGTGGGAGTGGGTTGGCGAGTCGCTCTTGCTTAATATGTGACCAATGTTTGAGTGGTCATCATAATCGTCGCTTGAAAGGAGAAGACGTGATTATTGGTAGAT
>CAWIMJ010000052.1:0-66262 GCA_963837175.1 uncultured Nitrososphaeraceae archaeon | reverse complement strand
ATATTGGAGTATTAAAGAATTGCCTTGAATATTTGTCAGTGCAATTGGGTTTTTTGCACGAGCATCACGTCCATGTTATATATCGAAACAAAATTTATCTTCAGCTTTAATGTACCATGAAAGTATACTAGGTTCTATGACAGTGTCAAAAGCCTTTTGCATGTGATTATATGTCATTTCAGCAGCGATATTGCATTATGTCCTAGTTTCAAATAGGAAACAAAACACGTTGAAAAGTTTATCCTTCACCATGTTACATCGTTAAACGCATAAAAGGGAAGTTAATGGGAATAGCGGTAGTCTTTCTGCCAGGGGTTATGGGATCAACTCTATTTGATAATGGAAACAAAGTTTGGCCTAGCTATAACCTTATTTTGAGAGGTACTAACAGTCGATTTGCTGCTAATTTTATGAACCCTTCCTTTCCGTTTGACCCTAAAGGGCTAATTGAAGATAAGGAGATGGCAATAGTTCTTGGAATACCATCAATTAATGGATATACAAAAACCAGGAAATTTTTTAATGATAATGGATTTGCAATTCTAGAGAAGAAAACAGGATGGGTTATACAACCCGGCTCTCCAACTGACAAACTCTTTTTTGAATATCCTTATGACTGGAGACTAGATTTAAGAAACTCTGCAGATCTTTTACATACATTTATACAAGATACTGTATTAGGCTTTGGTGCAAACACAGAGATATATCTTGTAGCCCATAGCATGGGTGGCTTACTTTCTAGGACATATTTAAAAAGACACGGGGTACTTCCAAATATTAAAAAGCAAATTCTCATTGGGACTCCCAATCATGGTTCCCCTAAGGCGTATGTGGCTTTAAGAGACGGGAGAGGATTATTGTCTACTGCACCCGTCCTTAGAAATTATCCAAAAAATCTAAACGTCCTTATACACAATCTTCCCGGTATCTATCAGCTTCTACCTGATGAACGATACGGTCAATATTTTGGTAATTATGAACCGCTAGTATATGTTGGATCTAAACCTGAAAACTCGATCCGAGGAACTTATATTGCAGGCGATCCGACATCCACAATATATCCGTCTTCACCAGAAAAGGCCCTGAAACACTATGCACTTAATAACAATACATTAGTTGAGGATGCCTTGAAATTTCATAGAGATGAGCTTGGCCGAAATTCCTTCCTAGCTGGGAAAACTTATGTCATCTATTCAACTGAGCTAGAAACTATTAATGGTTTAAATTATGGTACCAGACCGGGTCGTAAAGGTTCTTTCAGATGGTTGCATAATGGAGATGAAACCGTTACAGAAAGGAGTGTCTATGATCTGGAAGGTTTAGTAGATACTGCTAATATGAAACCTAATCCTCTTTTTACTAGACGTTTTTCTGAACTCTCACATACAGAGATTCAATGGAAGCAAATTGTTACTCAGATGTGTATTGGAGTTGATTCAGTAAATCAATATCTAAAACTAGCAATTCATCTATTCCTTGATACCATTTTTGATTATCTGCTGTCATCTAATACATTCTAATAAATCCTTATCTGGAATACGCTAAAATTTCATAACTTAGTTTAAATTTTAAGAATAAGAATGATTACTTTAATCTAATAGCTTTAAATATAAATATAATATTTTATTATTATTATATATAATCTGAATACTAACAGAAAAATATTACTTTGTAGTAGTATTCCTATTAATGGTAACAACATCAGTAGCATGTTCAATGAGTACTTGTTATAGTTGCATCTACATATCATCCTGTTGTTACACATACTCTACAAAATACACATACAATTATCCATAATTAGAGTGAAATAATTTAGGAATATGCATCCTATTCTTGACTCATTTATTTCCTTAACATTGTAAGCATATCAATTTATATTTGATTTTTGATTTTCTGTCTCTTGCGATAGATAATATTATTAGGTGCCTCACTGTTACAAAAATCTAAAGGCGAGCACAGTATAATATGAATCGAATACAGAAAATTTTGATTTTTTCTTTAATATTTATATCTGCAATCATGTGGCTTGTATCAATACGACAGTATGATATGATGATGTCTACCATGATGTCGTTCTCCAATCCAATAGCATTATCCGTATTTACACTGATCTGGACAGCAGGAATGGCTGCAATGATGTTTCCCGCAATTTCTCCTATGGTTCTTCTCTACGATATACTGATTAAAACTAGTAACAATAATAATAGTAATAGAAAAGTGGAAGAAGGAAAATCGTCTCTGATTGTAGGTAAAGAGAAGAATGAAGATGAAGCAGATGGAGAAGCAAAGAAGTCATCATCATCATTATTAGCATTTCTACTATGGCCATCATATTCATTTAAAATAATTTTGTTTGTTGGCTCGTATCTTGTTGTATGGGCTTTAACAGGTATTGCCCTCCTAATAGCATGGTCCATTCCGATCAATTATTTCTTTATGGGAATGAATTCTTCCTTAATTAGCAAACAACAACTTGATATTATATTTGGAATCCTACTGATAATATCAGGATTATATCAATTCAGTCCACTAAAAACAAAATGCCTTGGATATTGTGAATCTCCAATGAGCTTCTTTATGAGAAGATGGAGAAGTGGAACAATTGGAGCGGTCAAGATGGGAACATATCATGGTATATATTGTCTTGGGTGCTGCTGGCCTTACTTTCTGCTAATGATAGCTTTAGGTTGGATGAATTTGCTATGGATGGCTTTATTTGCAGCTATAATATTTGGAGAGAAAATATGGTTACATGGTGGTATATGGGTTGCTAGAAGTGCAGGTGTTGGTTTTATGGTTATTGGTATTTTGGCAATACTTGGGCTAATGGAAATTCCAATTGGTATGTATATTGGTAAAGATAATGCTGCTATGGATAATAGCATGGATATGACGACGACCACGATGGATATGAGTGATAATAACGATACCATTATGAAAGACAATAGTAATATGGGCATGAATGAAACACGAAATAATGGAATATCTAATCTATCAATGTCTTTGATAGATTCCTCTGTAATGTCTGGTTTATTGTAATCGATAAGAATTGTTTTGATTCTCTCAACTGCTAGTCTTTTTCTACTCTCTTGTGAATGAACAGCTGACCTTAATGTTAGTTTGAAGTATGAGCAGTTAAAATCAACTGTTTCATAACTTCGCTACCAATCGTGCCAGCTGTGCCGATTACTAAAATTGTAGCATCTACCATACATATCTACATCTTTTGATGTATATATCTATTGAATATTGCTCTGCTGCAATTAACTAAGGCTGGACTTTTTCCAGTATAACCATTATCCTGTCTGATTGGATATGGTAGCAGTGGCATTTGTTGCATTTTGTTGTTGACCTAATGCTTCTAAGTTTGTCAATCCTGAAATAGATGCTGCCTATTGCAAGTAAAAAGGAAATCGCAAGGACGGCAGATATTTGTTTATTTTATTGATTATTGAGGGAGATCTAATATATGATATATAACAGTCGGGCTTATTCCTTTTGGCTGGAAAAAATAACTTGTCAGGAATAGGATGAAACACTACGAAATCACACTTATGCTATATTCTCCGATTCTATCCAACTCTTCCTCAACAAGTCAAGATTAGCACCGGTTCGATGTGATTAGGTCCCCCCATGAAGAGGGCTTTTGTTATTTTGTTCTTATTTAGATTTTCTAATTATGATTTTACTATATATATGCTGCTGCATAACCAGGACAGATTAATAACACTTCTCATATTGAAGAATCAATGGCAGATAGTAGAAAAGTCTGGAAATGCAATATCTGTAGTAAGGTATTTGATAGTTGGTATATACTGAATTATCATAAACTATTAGAACATAGTGAATCTAAGAGACCACCAATAGGTATTGGGTAAACTTTATTGAATACTTAATAAAAAGAAGTCAAGTCAAGATGACGCACTCTCTTCTACTTTGCTATAGGAACATGTACAATTTTTAGATGCCACTTAGAACTGTACAAAAGCCCTGTATGATTGGGGAAGGAAGATTTCACTGTAATTTAAAATAAACATAATGTCAAGTCAAAAATAAGCCATGAGAAAAAGAAATGCGCCCGATTACTTTGACAAGGAAGGAGAACAAGGAGAGGGTAGAGACTATGACAAAGACTTTTCTGGACCAGGAGTAACAGAATTTAGCCTTGATTTAAATACCGATCAACTAAGAAATATGTCTCCTGAAGAGCTAGAAAAGTATTTGCGTAGAGAGGCAAGAAGGCGACGGTAGCATTGGGAATAGGTAGATAACAATAACGATTTATCTGCCTATGAATAAAAATAGAATGTAAAGAAATTAATTAAATTCAAAATGAACAGCTCTTCCTAAAAGTTATCTGATGATATTTATTTAGAATTTAGTTACTGATATAATCAAATCTGATAGACGAATGACAGATCTGATTATGATGCGATGGAATGCAGGACAGATTTGACTTAATGATTTCAACCGCATGGACATCAAATATTCTCAGAATTCTATAGTGTAAGATGTTGCTAACTATGGTTATCTTTATTATTAATTACTACTCTTATATAATATTACGCTAAACATATCTATTAGAAAAATTCAGAATTATATCTTTTAAAATAGATATACCATAAGTACAACACTCAGTAGAGATATGAAGAACTTAACTTTACTAATGGTTGGAATCGTAGCAGCTGTAGCAATGCTATCAGCAGGATTAGCTGTATTACCTACTACAATGCAACAAGCAAGTGCAAACGTATTAATGGATGAAGAGGATGGAGGCGATACAAACTTCAGTTTTGAACAAGAACAAAAGAATAGATGTAGTGGTTCTGCTGAATGTAGTAATGAAGGCACAATAACATTTAATGTGCCAATAGAAGACATGATAGAATAAGATATTCTCCCTTATTATTGCTGCAATCACTATTTTTTTCCTTTTCGCTAAAGAGAACAATTTACCTTAATGTGGTTAATCCAATATTAAGCGACGGATAATTACAAAAGAAATTATTATTATTAAATTAATCTGTAATATTGGCTTCATTCTGACAAAAGCTTTCTGAATTATCCACGATGGACAACTGATTGAGTTTCAAATTTTAGCATTGGAGATGGAGATTATTATGCCTTAAAACTTTTTTTAAATTATGTCATCTTATAAAGTGCTTACAACAATTTTCTATACTTTATATTTAGTATGTATATCTATTAGATAAATTCAGTATAAAAGTTTTAAAAATAAATAAGCTATTAGTATATACTCTCTGGTAGAAGTTATATGAACAACTCAACCTTACTAATGATAGGAATCTTAGGAGCAGTGGCAATGCTGTCAGCAGGATTAGCTGTAGTACCTATTGCAATGCAACAACAAGCAAGTGCGCAGGATTCGGATTTTAGTTACGAACAACAGCAAGAGAACAAATGTAGTGGCAACGCTTACTGTAGCAACTCAGCCACCATAACATTTACTCCGTGATGTGACCCAAAACATTGGCAGTTCTTATTACTGCAAACCATTTTTTTCATAAAACTAAAATAAGAAAATTATATAGAAATCCCAGAATAAAACGTCTTTATAGTCGCAGCAAACGTAGCGTACAGTAAATTTAATCATAAACTTTTCTTTAGGCAATCAGAACGATTCTGCTTCTCTTTCTTTCATAGTTTAATATTCATTCAAAAAACATAATAGGTAAGTTTAGTCATTTTTAACCCGTAATTTCTCTATATACTTTTTCATTGAATTAGTAATTATGAGCAAGGAAGTACAACCAGTAGTCTTTCCTGAATCTTTTAGCTTTGTAAAGAAATGATAATACTCTGGAAGCGGTTTTTATGTATGCTATAGTCAAGGGTTACCAATATTATTTGTTGGCTTTTTTCATTACCATAAATACTTTTATATATATTATCTACTGCTGGTAGTAAAGAGGTAAAAATATTCTTGGCATTAGTACCTTTGAGGCTTTATTATAGTACCTGATCGAAGTGATACTGCCACAGTTGCAACAGATCAAGGGTGTAGGGATGCTGAAGCAGCTGGTTATAGGTTTATACTGGTTGAAGGCTACATAGCAGGCCATAAATGTAATCAATAATAAATATACAACCTTCTTCCAACCTTCTTGGTAATTTCCACAAATACTTGATATATTTCATTATTGATAACTTAATTGATCATAAACCTATATCTCGTAGTAGAAGAACTGCATAATTAGTGGGTTCGGTAGTATGCAATACACTAGCATATGTAATCACTCTTAGTTTGTGAACTCATAATACAAGGGATTTATCTTTCTCACGCACATAGGAGGTATTCTTATTTCTTGATCATTTTGTTTATTTCTTTTACTAGGTCTTCATTATTTATTGGCTTCCGAATAAACAGATTTCTATCCAACGCACGGTACTCTTTGTTTCTGAATTCCTCATAATATAATTCACTTGCTGTAAGAAAACAGACTTTAGCGTTATTATCTTTCTTTTTTATTTCGTGATACAATTCAAAACCATCCATCTTTGGCATTTTAATATCAAGGATAATCAAATCATACGAACCTGGCTTGAATTTGGATAATGCTTCTTGTGGATCATTAAATGTATCAACTTTGAATCCATGATACTCCAAAGCCAAGGTAGAGACTCTAGTGAGATCAGGCTCATCGTCTACAACTAAAATTCTATTATTATCCATAGGTTAATTATCTCCATTGGCCATGTTTATGTCGGTGGCAGCAGGTAGACTAAAGGTAATAGTAGCGCCACTCTTATTTTCGCTGACGTCATTATTTTCTGCCCATATCCTTCCACCGTGAGCTTGTATAATACTTTTGCAAATAAACAATCCTAATCCAGTACCTTGATAAGACTTTGAAGCAAACTTGGAAAATAGCCTTGTAAAAATTTCACTGTTTATTCCACTACCTGTATCCGTAACACTAACAATGACTTCTTTTCTCCCATCCTCTTCATGGTGAACATCACTCTTTTCAAATAAATTAATAGATATTTGCCCTTGATTTGTAAACTTGATCGCATTACTTAACAGATTGCAGAGAACCTGAATTATCCGATCTTTATCTGCTTCTACAAAAATAGGATTATTATTATTACTATTATTTTTATTGATTAATTTGATATTGCTATTTTTTGTCCTATCTTTGTGATCCTCTATGAGAGATGATATTACGTCACGGATATTAAATCGCTCCTTGTTTAGTATTAATGTCTTACTTTCAATTCTTGTGACATCTAATATATTAATAATGAGTGTCTGGAGTCTTTTGGCATTTCTTTGTATTATTTCAATCAATTCGTCTATTCTTTCTGGATAATACTGCAACAACCCACTAGTTCCAAGAATGGCTTGAGTAGGTGTTTTCATCTCATGACTTGCTATATTGATAAATTCTCTTTGCATCTTATCATGAATCTGTAGTTGTTCATTTGCTTCCCTTAACTCTTCATACAATTTTGCTTGCCTCCACAAACCCTCAAAGATTGAAAGATAGGATATAACTGTTGGTTCACTATTAGAATAAGTGGACAATCCTATTGCTTTAATAAAGTTTTCTTTGGAATCATCTGTCTTTTCTATTACCAAAGATTCTCTTTTGTCAACAACTAGTATGGTAACTGTAGTCATCGCAGTTTCTTTAAACTGAATATTGCTACGTTGTACTTCAAAACCTTTTTCTTTCTTCTGGTTTTCTTGTTGCTCTTTTCTCACTGCTACAGATACTGTATTTTGCAGTATCTTTTCGACATCATCGTTACTTGGAGTTATGATTCTAACATTTACATTATGTTCTGCCGCCGATTGCTTTAAAAGTTCTATTGCACCTATGCGCTCTTCACGAAGAAAGGCATTGATTGTAGGCAGCATCAGTAGTATTTCACTTTTGGCTGATTTTATCATGTTTATGAGTAATTCAAGTATTTTTTTTGGACTTTGAATTATCTCTGTCTTTCCAAAGTCAACACCCTCTTCAATTTCTCTTATCTTTTGTTCTGCAGGTTTTGCTTTACTCCATAAAGTTTCAAACACATACTGCTGCCTGATCAAGAATCGATCTAACATTGCTATATATGACTTCTTGCAGGAGGGCCGCTTCCTGCAACGTAGCCGAAGCTGTGTAGCCTTTTTCACTTATTGCAAAATTTCCCTTAACTCCATCAAGGTGACGAAGTTCCGATATTTGCATTAATTCCTTACAATACTTAATATTGTCTTTTGTGATGTCTGTTACGAATCTTGACTTGACATTCCTTTTTTTAAGTTCATATAGTCCTTTCTTAAACACTTCTACACCCATTGCTACGGATGGCCAAGTATAGTCTGCACAGATATTCATATAATCCTCTGCACTATACAAGAAGCTGGTTATTGCCTCAGTAGTTTTCTCAAATCCATGCAGTACCTGAGTCTTCTCAGAATCGATAGTAGGAGTATTGGGGATTGGCAATGATATGCGATATTAACAATTCATATTATAAAAGGTCTTTTTCTCATGTAGATCATTAGTTGATTCAGTTTACGCTGGACTTGTGCCAATTTATCAAAGGAGAAATTTGTATATAATATTATAAGCATTATCTAAAATGTATAAAGCACAATGAGGAAAATAATGATAAAAAAAATGACATTGGGTATTTTTCGATAGACATGTTAACTAGACTCATAACAGTCTGAATTTACTCTAATATTTCCAAAGTCTTGCCTTATTTAATTAAGTTTCAACTAGCGACTTCGTTGGAATCATGCTGATATCGGCACTAAAAGTAGATCCTAAATATATCACAGGAGAATAAGCTTTAAAGATTTTGTAAGTGATAGGTTTAATCTATCTATATGGGAGCTCTGATGAAAATTATATGAGTTGCAGTAATTAGTGTACATATTTGCAGTTATGATAAATAAATTAAGAATATGCCTATTGCATTTTATAAATCGTCATCATTACTATGGAGAATAACTAAAACGGCAATAGAAACCATTCTTACCAGAATTATCCCATTGCATCCCATGATCATTGTAACTATATTTAGTTGAACGTGCAATTATTAAATCAGATCCAGGTACAGCAGAGAATGCCGGATTAACTACACGTGACTCTTTATCAGGGTCTATGCCCGTAACTCCTTCTATCTCCAGTTCTAGAGAATCTTTTATGTGTAGCCAACGACGTTTTCCTTCTACATTAAACTCAATTGGAACTGATTTTACACCCAAAATCTCTCCAATAAAATTAGAAAGTGCGGCAAAGAATCCACCTGCTTGACCAGAATAGATCTTAGTAAGAGCATCAGATTGTTCTGCAGTTGCTGTTTGGTCAAGATAAAGGGCCACTTTCCACTTTGGTCCAGTTGCCATATTGCCTGGTGTATTAAATACACCTACTACATTAAGCCCATCAAGATTAGTATCATTATAATTACCTCTCTGGATATGCCATGCAGTAGTTAAATAGCAATTGCCTTCAGTAGGATCATCCAAGAAAATACATGGACATATCGATTTGCAATTACATCCCTCAAAGTAATCTCCCTCAAGCTTCCACTGTTTTTGTTGGTGCTCCATAGTTGTTAGTGCTATTAATTTTACTTTGTAATAATACTTTCTATGTCAAAGCCTAATCATAAACCAGGTTAATAGATGTCTCAGGGTAATGTGTCTAAATGGCTAAATTCAGTAGATGTTTTTATCATCAACATAAATTTCTGCCTCGAATCTTAAGCAGACAAAGTTCTGATATGATTTAATGTAGTGGACAGTTTCATTGCCATTTCTTATTGTTACATTTCAGAATAACAGCGATCGGACACGATAATTGAGCCCAATATGTCCTGTTAACTTTTGGTGTCTGATGATTGCTGCAGCAGCATAAGTATTTGGGCCAAGACTCATCGGATTGTTTCTATTTCTGTCCACAGGCTACCGTATAAGCTCTATTATGAGACTTATGCAGTTCTCTCTTCTTCTGTATGATTCTATTATGTAGTATTTTTTGTAATGATCTTAATGATAGTGTTGATTGTACTAATGATGGTGATGATTCATTCATATAGTGTTTAATGATGTGCTCTTATTTATCATCCAAAATAAGATTTGAAGCATCAACATAGAAGTGAGTGAGAGAGGAAGATCGCCATCTTAAAGGTTTTCGTACATGTCCAGAATTTCATACATTCTTTCAAGCTGTACGTCCATCATTCAATGATATAGAGGAAATGTGGCGCTATCAACTGGATGACACACATTAAAGGTGAGAAAGTTTGACTATTTTACTTGATTCTTCTATTGATAGTATAGTTAATACATCGTCGGAGATTCATATCTGATTGAACCGTGTATGCAAATGGGTTCAAATATTAAAGTCATTTAATGCATTTTGTTCGCATGTATAATGATCCTCTTGCTCTTTATTTATTTTTCTTTTTATTGATAGTCTAGGTTGTGATATATTTGTCACCCAGAATTCATTTTATTTATAGAAATATATTTGCAGAATAGAAAGACTGAGGACTAGACAAAATAAATATCTCAGAGTTCGTACATGACATCACTTTGCAATTGTAAAGAATTCTTGGTATTTATTATTTGAACGGTAGGCTAAAACTAAATGTAGCTCCTTTTCCATCAGAGTTATTTTCAGCCCATATCTTACCATCATGCGCTTCTACAATAGCTTTTGAAATAAACAAACCTAATCCTGTTCCTGAGAACGATTTAGTAGCAAACTTTGAAAACAATTTAGGCATTATTTCAGGATCTATGCCTATCCCTGTGTCCTTTACACTAACTATAACGTGACTATAATTCTTTTTTGAGGTAATGGATATCTTTCCTAATTTAGTAAATTTAACTGAATTATTAATAAGGTTGGAGATGACTTGAGTAATCCTTACCTTATCTGCATTTATAGATACATTATCGTTACCAGGTTCGTACAGAATCTTTAAATTTTGTTCATTATTATCTTTTTTTTCAATTTGGCTCCTATAGTCTTGTATCAAATTTGATAATATGTCTTTTAGATTGAACCTTTCTCTATGGAGTTCTAGAGTACGGCTTTCGATCTTTGTAACGTCAAGTATATCCTCTGTAAGTCGTTGCAATCGTCTTGCATTTCTCAATATAACATCTAGAATTTCATTTTTTTCAGTATCTTTTATTTTAGAACGAAGGGCATCAGTTAATGTAAGTATTGGTTGTATTGGTGTTCGCAATTCATGAGCTGCTATATTGATAAAATCTCTCTGCATTCTATCATGACCTTTTAACTGTTCATATGCTGATACAAGTTGTTTATTTGCTTTCTTTACTTCTGCAGTTCTAGTATTAACAATAGTTTTCAATCTTCTATTCCATGTAAGAACAAGATATGCAATCCCTATTGCTAACGATCCTATTATTATTACTATCAGTATACTAAAGTTCTTCTGCGCATTAATTGCAGCACCTACATCACTTGCAAAGTTATGTGGTACACCGATAAATAAATTCAGGAAACGATCTCCTCCTACATTTACTGGTTGATAAGCAATAGTATTCATTCTATTCTGCGCAAAAATATCTACCGAACTACCTGTTTTCTCCTGTAAGGAGGCTCTAAAAAGTTCATTTAATGGATTACGTGACTTTGGAGAACCCAATATAGACACCCTTGACTGGAATTCATCTCCGACAGCATTTTTGCCAATATCTGAGTTGTTACTAGAATAGAGTATTATCCCCTTTTTATCCATTAGTACTAAGCTGCTTACAAATTCTGGAAATAATTGATTTTTCAAAAGATTGCCCAGCATATCAATCCTTATAGCAGTAACTACAACACCTTTGAAAGTTCCTGTTTTTGTTAGATTAGTATCTTTATATTCAGATCCTTGCTTACTCAAAATAGGATAAGATATGTATAATCTTGGAATTTTATCATTTGACTCTATTATACTGCTATAATATGCTGTATTGATGTTCTTAGGTACAGTAAAGTAAGGTCTATAGCTAAGATCAAATCCTTTGTATCTTTGGTATGCTGTAGAATTAATGTTGCTAATCCAAACTATTTTGCCATCTTTATCAAGCCACATATAAAAATCTGTTAAATCATCTGTATAGTTTTTTCTGGAATCAATTATAGTTTGTGCCCTCCGAAATTCATTATTTTGTAATGCAGGAGAATCAGCCAATGTTTGTAAAAGGGGTGTTATAGATTCTAAACGATTTGCTAATATTTGAGATAAATCATGAGCTTGAATTCTAGCTTGCGATCTTAATTCTTCGGAAGCAATATTAACAATATTATTAGAGATAAGTGATGAATGTTGATAGGAAATCATCGATAGTGCTATTGCTACAGTTGCAATAATAATTAATATTATGGAGCTACTTTTTGAGAAGATAGTCGTCCCACCAGTAAAGTAATAGTAGCTTCTAATAGTAAAGTTTTACTGAGCCTAGCTCATTAAGACGCAAGTTCCAATTGAGATCGAAGTCTAGTTTAAAGTGGGATTTGGGCTATAAAACCCAAACTCCTCATAATGCTACGTTCCTTTTCTCAGTAACATTTCCTATTACCTGTGCAGTCCAAGTTTTCATTTCACATCTTTTATAATTATTAAGCCTTGTCCTTAGCTATATGATACTTCATTATCTTCCATGATGGTTACAATTGTTACAGTATTTGTCACAGGAGACTTACAATTAGAAGAATAGTTCCTCACCTATATTTAAGGTGATTATTGACGTAAATTCACTTATTTCCCCTGCCATTTGAACCTACTAGAAATGGAGTGAACAAACCTTAGAATAATTTATTTCTTTATTTATTTATCATTTTTTGCGAACATGTCACATCTCCAGTAAAAGATCCTCCTGTCATCAAAATAGGATTATTCGATTCGAACTGTACATTTATAGCTATATTTTGACCACATGATCCGCTGAGGGTAATAGGCACAGATACTGGTGGTTGACAAAAGTCTATTTCAGTGATTTTTTGACCTGTAATTTTATATCTAGCTGAATCTAAATTTACTGAATTAAAAGATCCACTAACAAATCCAGGAGTGGGATTTTGGTTAGAAGATAGTTCATTAATATTCCAATTGGCTGTTGGTGCCTTTCCATTAGTACTATTTTCCGATACAACAAAAGATATAACGGCCTGTTTTGAAGAGCCATCAGGACAGGTGATAGAACCAGTACCACCACCATGAATTATTGCAAGGAGACTTGAGTCATTACTACTTTGTCCATAAACCGTTGCTAATGTGGAAGTGGTATTATGATATAATAAAGAAGGAAATGATAATAGAATTAATGGGCAGATTATTATTATTATTATTATTGCCATTACAGAAATTGTTACCAATGAAAAGCTATTATTATTATTGTATCCAGACATATAGGATCGATATTTTGATTAATTTTTCCTCTATGATTAATGATATATGAAAATGATCACTGAAACCATTAGTATTCAAGCTCTCATTTGACTTTCTTCCGTATTTAGCTGGAGATCTATAGTTAAACTGCATATTATCTGCATCAGGCTTTACACAGTTTTCTATCATTTTTGTATCCCTTATACATTAATATAATTACTTCTATGCTGCCTCCTGTTACGACAAAAACATCCGCTTCTAATTTAGGAAGTTTATCAAAGAGAATAGGATCCAAGTTAAAGACAGCAGCCAATACCTCATTAGAATATGCACTAAGTGCTCCTGAAATACCTATGTCTTCTGGCCTTTCATGGCCAAAGAAAACTGCAAAATGCATATTATTAATGCTATCAGGATTTTCTATATAGTGAAAATATGCAGGAGGAATGAAAACAATTTGACCTGGACTAACATCAAACGTGTCTACACTACCACCAGGACTTAATATTGTCATCCGTGCTCTTCCCTCAATTACATAATCCAATTCAGAAGCATTAGGATGCCAGTGCGGTTCTCTAATACCATTGGGCTTCAAACGTAGCGAGTAACATGCCAATCCATTAAGTATAGGAAAAGTATTGGCATTTCCTAGAGCAACTGTACCTCCAGCAGTTTGAACCTGTGGAGGAATACCCTCAAGATTAAATTTATGAGGATTTGTAATTCTTGTCACGCTATTAACAGCAGAAGGTTCTGGCAGGTTAGCTGGTTTGGATCCTATTACGAGATCTTTAGGAGATTTATTGTTAAATCCATTAAAAAATGCAGGTGTGGGTGGTTTAATTCCAAAGGTTCCATTCAAAACACGATCAGGCATGGAGCCAACCGATCCGGATATGCCAATCTCTTGAGGCTGTTCGTAATTGAATGCAGTAACAAATTTTGCTTCTTGATCACTGGTATTCTCAATGTCGTGTATATAGCCTCGGGGAACAAAAACTAATTCTCCAGGATCTATTGTAAATGAATCATAACCTGCATTAGGACTAAATATAGTCATTATTGCTCTACCATTTATACAATAGCTTAATTCAGAGGCATTAGGATGCCAGTGCGGTTCATATACACCGCCCTTTTTAAGACGCAGTAGATATGTTGCCATGCCACTGCCATTAAATATTGGGAAGTTATCAGCGTTTGCTATAGTTCTACTTCCACCCTTAATATTGGAAATTTGAGGGATGGCCGTATCAAGATTAAATACATGAGGTGAAGCCATTTCTTTTGGCTGAGTGGAAGCGCTTATTTGACTACTGTTGGTATATGTCGTATTTGCTCCAGAAGCAAAGGCTTTAGCTGAAGGTGCTAGAGAAGATAAAGTGAATATAGCGCCGGTAGCACCGATAAACTTTAAAAAATTGCGACGTGAGATTTTCCTGTCGGAATTGGAGTTGCTTTCTTGCGGTGGATTTATAGGCATAAAATCTAATAATATAGGACATTATTAAGTATGATGCTTAACTAGTTGTATTAGTGAAATTGCCTCCTGCATTAGTAAAATTAGCTTTGAAATATCATCCAGCGTTTTTCTTCATATCTTATGATCATTAATTTATTACTTACTATCTTTTCTTCGATCTTACTTTAATCTCGTACCCAATCTAAGTATTGTCGACTCTAACTCTGACTTTAATTCTTTGATATGATCAATAGCTCCATTAAGATGTTGTTCTTCAGTATAGACCTGGATGCCTTCAATTACCATTTTTGCAATATCAAAGTCATGTAATAAGGATATTGAACTCAACAATACAATATTTGTCAGTGTATCTGCCTTCCAAAGAATCCAGCAATTTGATGATATTAACTTTAGTATCTAGACTGAAATCCTTTACTGCTTTTTCTATGACCTATCTATAATCTCTCCTTAAATCCTTGGATCTAAAGACTGCTCATACCATAATATCTTAGGGAGTTTGTTAAAAATAATAACAAGGCTGTTTGGATTTGACATACTGCCACTTATTTTATGCCAAATCACATATCATGAGTTTATAAGATATCAAATTATACTTTTAAAGAGGGAATGCATAAAGAAGAATTAATCCAACAAGGCAAATTGAAAAGAAAGCTTATGAGAATTTTGGGTAGAATATGTCTAAAAGTAATATGAGTCTTCAAGTTTTCATGGTGGAAGACGTGAGGTAGAGAAGAATAATAACAAGAAGTAAGTAAATATGAAACAGATACAACAAAGAGTGATGTAGAAAAAGAGATGGAAGGTTCAGCTGAGATGATTAACACTGCAGCTAATGCCGCAGCTAACAAAGTTAAAAATTAGGGAGATCTTAACAAAATATCATCATATACGACAGTTGTAAAACCAAACAAAAATTGATGATGGTCAAAACAGTAGGTCTACAAATGTAATGTCTAAAAAAAGATTAAACTGAGATTATAAACTGCTATTATTTCCTATAGTTTTATCAAAACTATTTGTAACCACTAAATATCTTTGTGAAGACAGATGTTCATTATGACATTTTCACTATTATCCTCATCAGAACAGGTAAATGAATGGATTGGATAAGCTTGAAAAGCTTGATCAATAAACCTGTTCAGACTAGTGATGAGAGATACGAATGGGAGACCTAGAGGCAGGACATAACTCCTCTGCCATTCCGCCCTGATTCACATTTTTCTCTTTTATACATAGTTTTCTAATTACAACGAAGTTCTGAAACTTTTTTTCATCAACTCTGCAGTCATAGGATTTGACTTTAGATATAAAATAATTTCTTGTGGACCAACTCTTCTCATAAAGTACCCCATTTTTCCAGGTTCACATTCTTCATTTATCGTGGAACAATTTTTTATATAATATTCAAATAATGCATCTGTAACTGTTGCAACATACTTTCTAGGTACAAAGTGAAGGTATTCTTCTTTGGAATCAGGATCAATTAATGGTGTTCCTTGATGTCTTCCATCCTCTGTTCCCATGAGTGTTAGTTGATATAGATTAAAACCAGTGCCAATCCACCCAATTGTCTTTGTTGCAGGTCGATAACATTGTTTTTCACAACCTGTGATACCTATAGATTCATGGATGCTTCCCCATTTCTTTTCTAATTCGTCAATAAGATATGGTTCAAATTTTTCAGAATCAGTATAGGTTAGCCTGCATGTATCTCTTCCAACACAGGCTCCAGATAGCATTCTTAATTTTGAATATGGATGAGATGATGATGATCTTATTTTGCCGTTGTTGTTTTTACATAATACTCCATATCCAAAGATTGTTTTCATATCCTCTTCAAACTGTTCTTTTAGTTCATCAGTAATATTAGAAAAGAGCAGATGCTGATTAGGAGTAGTAAAAAGTTTTACATCTGTATATTTATTCATAAGATATTTTATCATGCTTTTAAGGTTGCCATTGGGACTTCCATCTATTATTCTACCATTCTCTATAAATGCACCAAAACACCATCTTCTCCGGTTATTATTATCATTATTATCAGGTTGTTTTATCCAGCCCAGATGCAGATCTCTGCTTCCATAATCATGACTTTGTATAGGAAGTTCAAAATCCAAACTACTATCAATCTTTCTAACTTGTGCCCTAAACCATTCAATTCCTTTTACTTTCATTACATATTTTAATCTAGCCCAATGTCTATTTTGTCTGTCTCCCCATTCTTTATGTACTCTTAATATGGCATCAAGCCCTTTCAACAGATTATCTTCTGTAAATATACCAAAAGGTTCTCCAAGTGTAGAAATAGTTGGTTTTCCAGCTTGTTGGCCTTGACCTCCACCAATGTAAACCTGAAACTTGTTTATTAATGGTTTATTTTTATTTTTCTCATCATTAAAATAATTACCATCAACATCAATATTACTACTCTTCTGCTGCTTCTTATCGTCATCGCTATCTTCGATAATTGGAGCAACACCAATATCGTTTGTTAATAGTTCCACACAATTATCAGGAATATATTTTCCCTTTTCTTTATTATAATGAATTGCCGAAAAAGCAATCTTAAATTTTCTGTTAAGCTGATTTTCACCATAATCAAATTGACTTATTCCTATCTTTCTTTTTTCTAGCTCAGTCTTTCTTAGATATTTTCTGTCTATCTCAAATACTTCTATAAAGGCACTGGTGGGAAGAGCAAAGTATTTACCAGCTTTTTGGGCCCATTGCGTAGCATTAAAAATTTTTGAATAATATGATAGCGGACAGCCAACTACATTTCTTGTATTATCTCCGCAGCCATTAATAGTAAAAAATCCTGATTCTGCTACTTCTCTTATTACATTAACTACATCTTTTTTTCTAACCCAATGTAATTGTATATTTTGTCTAGTTGTTATCCTTAAGGAAGGACGTGAATAAGGGTGTACATCTTGGGGTCCAATTGTATATTTATCAGCTATTTTATCTAATATATTCCACTGTTCAGCTGTTATTGGTCCCCCGCCAGGTATACTAATTCGTATCATATACATCCAGTCTTTTTCCGTTCCAGTCTTGGCTCTATTATATTCCAAATAGATGCCATGAGATTTTGCTATTTGCTCTGACTCCCATGATATGTTTTCTGACTTTAGATCTCTAAATTCCTTGTATAGGTTTCCTCGTAAGCCATTAGAACTGATCTTTACAAACTCTACTTTAGAGTAATCTTTTGGCTCTGTTCTAAAGTTTGGGTTAATAGATCCTTTTGACATTAGTATGTGTGTTTATATTATAAAAAATAGAAAAGATCATATTTAAATGATGATTCATGAGTCATAAGGAGAATGAATAAAGCGCCTAACTGAATTTAATATAATATAATTCTATTTTTATATCTATAAGTCAACCAATAAACTTCTGTGTTTTAGTTTCCTTCTTACTTTTGCATCGTGGGATTTTATTCTTAAACTTACTCCACAACATGGACACCTTGCACTACTACATCTTATAAAAACCTCACAGTATGAACACCATTTGAGGCCATCTTCATAATAGCCGCTCTGGTATGACTTTTTAACTCTATACTCTATACAAATATTTTTGCATGACATTTTGTATATGCTATTCCAATTCGCATTTTGAGATATTTTATAATATTAGTTATTATTCTATTTCAAAATATTGAAAGCCATCTCTCATGATTATTCGATTTGTTTCTACCATATTTACAGAAGAGGAAGATGATTTATCGTATAGTTTAGAATTTGCTTCTAATGATGAATCAATTCTTGGATTTTTCAGTCTTTTTCTATTGGCGCTGGACATTCTATAAAATCAACCTTCTTTATTTATCTATACCAACCTGTTGCTGGTGATAAACCGAGTTTTCACTTGCTTAAATATACATGGTGGTATTGACTTATCTTTGATTCTGCAGGCTGTAAGATGCCATGCTCCTTCAAGAGCTAGATAGCTAATTGCAAATCCAAGTGCTACATATACGACTAGGTTCAGATTTTCTAACATATTACTAATGGGTATATAATTTGTCTTATATAAAGTTCTTTGTGATAAAACTAAACAATTGTAATGATTAATAGAGAATCAGTTAATATTCGTTAAGTACCATCACCTACTATCAAGAGTTTGTTTATCAATTGTAAACACGTATTTTGTTCTACAATAATAACATATGTTAATATTATAATATTAAACCAAACTTCCTATGCTGAATAAGATAATAGTACGCTTTTGCTTCTTTTTTAAAAATGGCATATGCATATACATTTCCTCAATAATTATCTATAAAGCTGAAATCTTCTTTCACAGTTATTAATACTACATGGGTATTAGTTCTATCAATATATGGTAATGATAGATCCTTTTTTACAAAGTCACTAAGTTCTTTTCGATTTTTGAATTTTGCAATTATTAACATATCTGTTAATCCAGTTATATCATAAACAGCACAAACGTTTGGAAATTTTGATATATGCTTTTCTACATCTGTTATCTTTCCCTTAACAGCTGTAACTTCTATGATTGCTGTAAGATCATAACCTAGTTTTTGATGATCAACTATTGCAGAATAGGATTTGATAATGTGCTCTTTCTCTAATTTCTGTACTCTACTAAGAACAGTAGGAGGAGAGACATTTATTTCATCAGCTATTTTTCGATAAGACATTCGAGCATCCTTTAGCATCTTTTTTAGTATTTTTGTATCTATTTCATCCAAGGCCATTGTTTTAATTAAGTAATATTATCCTTATAAATAAAAAATATACAAATAAAAAAATTAATATTATGCCTTAATAGAAAAAATTAATATATTATAATTTATAAATGGTCTTATAAATAATGTGTATCGTGCGAACCTAGATACTATGATAGCCGTTTTTGATCTCTCATTTCCTGTTCTGCTAATATATGTATTTTACGATCTTACCTGAAACAATAGAATACTCATTTCATTAAGCCAACACCAATCTATTAGATGCAGAAACTTCTATAGTTGTGAAAATCCCTTTCATTATAAAAAAAATATTCCGAATGTAGTTAGTCTTTCATAAAAAATAATTGCAGATAATGTCTATCTCCATTTCTCTGCTGGAAAATAGATATTTTGCCTAATATCTTATTTACTGATAGTTTGGTTTATTATTTTTTGGTTAATTAAAGGATGAATATATTTCTTCAGTAAATCCTTGCCACCTAATTTAGGGTTGCATAGAAGTTTGTTTTTTTTAGATATTCAATCGTTAGTCTGCATAATTTTCTTGGCAACGACATTTTCTTTATTGTCTCTATCTTCATTTGGTTTACCATACAACTCTTTAAGTGCAGGAATAATCAATTACTCATTGAGCATTACTCTATTCTGAGATTCTGAGTTTAAAAAAGTTAAAGAAATACTAGACTTTCAAAAATAATACTTCTGAAGTGAGTAAAAGCCCTTATACGGTCTAATCAGAATACTTTAGTCCTGCCTCTAACTTACGAATTCTATTGATTATATTTGAATGATCAGCTTGTGGTTCTGATGTTAAATAAAGAAGAAGGTCATCCCCAAATGGCATAGTGATGCGTTTAATCTTTTCATATTCAGCCAATACATATTTTCCTTTTCCAATCTTTGGTGCAAGTTTGCTGCGTATTTTCCATCCAGTCATAGCCATCTCAAGTGATTCTTTACTTTCTTCTGAGCTAAGCAAATTCTTTACACCTTGACGATGACGAGAGTACATCATTTTGCCTTCTGCATCACAAATAGTAACCAACCTTATATTTGGATCAATATTTACAATATCTTTATAGTGTTGCTTTATTTTAAAAACCCTAATCCTTAGCAAAGAGCTGGTTATAAAGCCGAATATTGCTCCCCATACTAAGTGAAATGCAATTGCACTTATTGCAATAGTTGTAATAGACTGGTTTATGTTTTCAGCTAATACTCTATGCTGTGATTCTATGGCTAACATAATAGTTATACGATGAATAGCTGGTTCGACTAACAATGCGGTTATTGGTAGAAATAATACTAACCAGATTACTATACCCACGCCCACACCAACCAATGAACTCTTATACGGATTGAGCATACGCACCTTTTTCCATCTAATCCCAATGGCACCAAGCACCGCTCCTAAAATTGTCCCAGTTAGTAGATGAAGACCAAAACCTGCATATGCGGCAGTGGCAACATTATTCACCCCTAAGCTAATGCCCATAATCGAATAAAATGTAGATATTTTCAATCCTACTAACAGTTCGATTATTGCAATCAATGAAGATATAGACCAAGTTGCGATAAAACCAGCAAAAGCTCCATACTTTATTCCTTTGAATATCACCATTACTTCATTTTTATTTTTCATGATAGAGACCATTGAACATCTTTTTTATTGCATCATAATCTATTCAATACTACTGTTTTTACTGCCTTGAAGAGACATGGCTTTATTGTCTCATCTGACATTCTGCACGCAGTGATATGCCAAGTAACTTCAAGAGACAAGTAGCTGATCGCAAAGCCAATGACAGAGTATATGACAAGGTTCACGTTTTCAAGCATATTTTTAGTATAAACTAAAACAATATAAGGCATTCTCCTAAATATCCTAACAATTGAAATTTAATATCCGAAATAGCTTTATGTATGTTAATATAAATAATCCAAAATTGGAACTAATTTAACAAATGCAATTAGACCAACAGCCAAAAATGTTTTGGTGAATGAATTTATCTTATTTATAATTATTAAAGTTAGGTTTATACATTTTCACTCGAAATTAGTCAAGTTTCATCGCAGCATTTCAAGAATACACCTCAACAAAGATTATTTGCTTGTGTTAACAGTAATACATACAAATAACGACATTCCAAATTGCTGCAGATAATGAAAAAAGGAGTATGGCTCTGTGGAAGACATATTGATCCTTTGTGAAAACATGCCATTGGTGTGCTACATATTTTGATAAATATAGATTAACCACTGAGAATATTATATATGTTTGAACAGGAAAATATCGAGATTTCCTATTTTATCCAATGAAGCTTTTACATTTGTCCTCTATGATAAAGATTATCTAGATCCTCTTTGACTTGTCTATAGAGACTTTCCACATATGGAAGTTTATTAGCAGCAATATCTACAGCATTAACGACCTGCTCATATCCATCCCTCTTTCTTTGCCAATTTACATAACTCTACAATCTAAAGTTTACCATATATAACGACATAAACTTTACCGTATACTATAACGTAAACTATGCATTATGGGGTATTAAAGTACCACATGCCAGAAAAACCTATCAAGTTTATAGAATAGATCCGCATACGCAAGGAGGAGCTAATAGAGAGAGATGGCTAAATATAGAGATTCTATGTCATATGTAGTCCAGAGATTAGTAGATTTGTACAAGAAAAATGCGGTGATACAATAAGCTATATATTCAAGTATTATTTAGTGGAGCCCAGTAATACAACGCTTTACACGAATTTAAAATTATTACACGGATTTTTACACGCGCTTTATTTTAGCGAAGTTATTAATATAGAGTAAGCTTTATACTTCTCCGATGGACGCAAACGTTACCAATGAGGAGAACTGAAAAGCAAAGAAAATTGTTGATTTCAAAGTACACCATTTGGACACAATATTGAAGACATTTTCTATAGCCAAGAAATAGAAGATCCTGAGAAAAAGCATAGGCAATTATTTGAAGCTCGTGACAGCGAGATTTTAATATGAGGTATTTACTGTAAGCAATATTATATTATTATTTTTATTTTTTTATCATTTTTATAATGATATTAGTAATAGTGGTAATATATAGAACAATATTTTTTACTATAATCTTTTTTATTAAATAACTCTTTGATTTAACTAGACATCACATCTCAAAAATCTTGATTGTCTTCTATACCAATATGAAAATATAGCAAAAATGGCTGAATTACTATCTGTCCTTTGCTAAAGACATCTTTAACATGAGAAATCATTTTTACTCCATTTCCTTGCCTAGTGCTGTAGCTCTCAATATCTGAAGGTAATACCACATTGTCTATGCCGTATCCATATGCTAGGTTATATTCTCTATTAAAGATCGGAGAAATTCGAGCCTTCGATATTTCATTGTGATTATAGATCTTCCCCACTTCATAGGAGTAATCAAGCTGAAATCGCCTATACTCTGCAAGTTTTTTCTGATTTATATTAGAATGATTTACATCCATTCTAGTTCTTCGTTTATTAGTCTCACTCTGACTCATCTTTCACTCTTCTTTTTACTATTATTCCTATTTCTGATTGATATAAAATGGAATTATTATAATAAAATCTTATGCAAAATAAAAAAAGATCATATGAAAAAGTAAGCACCAAATATTAAGAGCATACTAAGTAGTAAATTGAGAACTATCTTAACTATGTCCATTGCTAGTCTAAATGTTTTTTGGATCTAGATATGTGTAAAAAAATTTAGGCATTGGCTTCTCTTCAAAGCCAGGTGATGGCCGCTGCTGTGCCTCCAGGAATTCCCGTACGGAACAAAAACGGAGTAGTATACCCGCATGAAATGGCTCTGTCAGCATTTCTCCAGCCAATTCAAACGCCTTTTTTCCTAGTGTCGAAATTAACACTGGAATATGCGCTGTACTGGCAACGTGACTACAACGTTAAAGAACTGTCCGTGATGATTGACCTTCCCTTCCCAGAGTGCGGCATGCGAGCACTTTCACATATTCGCGCAGGTGGGCTAAAGGTGCTGTCTGCGGCAAGCCATAGATATCCTCTATAATAATGCGATGACTGGATCCATATCCAAGGCGCAATCGATCTGGTGCAATATCATGGAGAGCCAGAGCCTGTTGTGCCAGGGCCATCGGTTGGTGTGGATAGGTTGGCACAATGGACGTTCCTAAACGCACTGTAGATGTGTAAATCTGATGATTAGTTGTAAAAAAGAATGCCTTATACAAGATATACCTAATACCACTATATATTATACTGCTCACACTAAATTATGACGCTCAAACCGGAAGTTGAGCATACAAGACGTCCTGCATACAAAATAAACCCCTTATTTATTAATAGATGGTCTCCTAGGTCAATGAGTGGAGAAGAATTAAATGATGAAGATATAATGAGTCTTTTTGAGGCTGCAAGGTGGGCTCCATCGTCTTTTAATAATCAGCCATGGAGATTTATTTATGCAAAAAGAAATACTGAGAACTGGGATAGACTCTTCAATCTGTTGTATGAAGGCAACAAAATATGGGCAATAAATGCTGCTGTATTAGTCGCTGTAATTTCAAGGAAGAATTTCGAGTATGATGAAAGAGCTTCTATAACTCATCAATTGGATGCAGGCGCTGCATGGGAGAATTTGGCATTAGAAGCATCTCTACGCGGAATTGTTACTCATGGCATGGAGGGCTTTGACTATAAAAAAGCCAGAGTGGACTTGCAAATTCCTGATAATTTCGATGTCATGGCAATGATTGCGATTGGTAAGAGGGGACCAAAGGAGAATCTTCCTCCAAAGCTTCAAGAAAGAGAATTTCCAAATGATAGAAAACCTTTGGCGGATATAGTAATGGAAGGATATTTTAGGGAACGAAAGATATCAGGATGAAAGCTGCAAGGATCATTAAACCAGAAGAATCTTTAGAAATACAACAGCTTAATCTGCCAAAGCCAAGAGGTTCACAAGTTCTTGTAAAGGTTCACTCATCTGACGTCTATCACAATGATATTCATCTATGGTAAGGCGGTTATGAAGTACTTGATGGACAATTTTTTAAGACTAGTGATTGGAGCGTAAGTTACCCCACTACCACCCGGTCACGAAATTGCAGGAACGGTTTTCCATCGTACCAATATTTTTATTGATAAGCCTTGGTTACGATAGATATCTGCAAACAGTCTCCAATGCCAGACAAGATTGTATATATCATATGAAAATCCCTTAAAGAGACAATATTACTGATAATTTAATGAACTTATTATAAAAAATTTTTATGATACGATAAAACAGAGGACTCGACACCCTCTGATCAAGATGGCTATAGTCGCAATATTGTCTATAGGACTGATCAACATTTTATTATATTCCGCGACTGCAGGTGCAACTACTCCACAAACACATGTGATCGTAGGAGACACGCGACAATATATGGAATATGAAGATTTAGCTCCTACAATGCAACCCTCGGAAAATGGCTTACGAACCAATCCAATGCCTGGCACTTTTGAGTGGTGGTACTTTCAGGGAACATTTGATGATGGTTCTCATGCTGAGATTACTTTCCTTGTAAAGCCTTGGATGAATAACTCTGGACCACTTGATCCGTATGTGGGTTTCAACCTTACGACTCCTAATGGCACAGTGCATCGTGACCAGATTCATGTAAGTACTGACAAATTCTTTTCTGCACGCAATACGCTTAACGTAACTATGGGTAACAATTGGGTCCTTGATGATCTGAAAACTATCAAACTCCACGCTGAATCTCCTAAGGGATTTGGAGCTGATTTGGTTTTTAATAGTGCCGTGCCACCGGGAAGATTTGGCGGCGCCGGTTTAATTTCGAGTATGTATATAGCAAGAGATAATCAAGTCGTATACGATATTATGAAAGGTGTTAGTGTAAATGCATCGGGACGAAACATCACCGATACCTCTGGAGCACACAACTACCCTGAAACACTGAACTTACACGGGCAGAATGGCACAGACACTGTTAATTTTGCCCTGACTAATCCTAAAATTGTTCAAGCAGGAAGCTCTGTTGTTCGTACTAATGCTACCATAGTTGGAACTCCTGAATACCTCAGGTTGAGCGGCAACGGTACTCTTAATGTGAATATTGCCGGCGCAAATGAAACTGAAAGAGGCCCAGCAGTATGGGAGGTCAATTATGGACACTAGCCAATTGAGGTATGCAAGACGGTCTAATGCATTCGAAGATGGGCATAGTTAGGATGTGACAATAACTGTACTATTGTGCCTCACCATCATCATCTTCAGTAATAATATTGAACGCTATATGTGGATTCAAAATAATAAAGTAGTATAATTTTGTTTTAAATTGCCAGTGTACATATTCAATACTATTCTTATTGTTGTAATTAACAGGTAATTTGAGTTCGATTTCGATCATTATCTTTGTATCGTTGAGAGATTCTTATTTTTTATTATTATTATTCTTATTATTATTTTTTATTATTTATTATCCATCTTCTACTCTGTTCAATGCCTTTTTCCTTTTAGCACTGGTTCCTGTCTCTCTAGTACCTGAGGATATAATTTCAATTAGCTTTGCTTTTCTATTTGAATCGGGTTTAGGTCGTAGCAATCTTCCTAATCTCTGGATAAATTCCCTGCTGCTACCAGTTCCACTAAGAATTATTCCCAGTTGTGCATCTGGAACATCTACTCCTTCATCTAAGACTTTGGATGTAACTATGGCATTGTACCTTCCATCTTTAAATCCACTTAAAGTGTGCTGTCTTTCTTCCTTGCCGGATTTATGGGTTATAAATGGTATTAGAAATCTATTTGATATCTCATATACTAATTTGTTATGTTGAGTAAATATTATTGTCCTAAGACCCCTATTTTCTGCTAATATTTTTCTTAATTCTTCTATTTTAGATCTGCTGTTTAACGCAATATCCATAGCCTTATTTCTTGCTAACACAGCCTCTCTTGCAGCAATGCTTCTTCCAGAGATCATTATCAATCGTCTAAAGGCACCAGCATAGTTCATTCTTAGTCCTACCTTCTTCAAACAAACTTGATATATACCAAACTGCTTTTTGTATTCTTCAAGCTCTTCTGGCAGCATATCTACTTGTCTTCTTTCAATTTCATAAGAAGCTAGATGTTTGTTTTTGGCAAGATCGAAAGCGTGTGCTTGAAACACAACACCGCCAACAAGCCGTGGAAAGTCTTTATGTAACTCATCTTCTCTCTCAATTGTAGCAGTCAACCCCAAACGAAACGGAGATGCAAACTGCTCTGCGATTGTTCTATAGCCCGGTGCCGCCAGATGGTGAACCTCGTCGAGAATAATTAAAGCAAATCTATTACCAAGATTAGATGCTCTTATGTATGCTGAATCATATGTGGATACTGTTATTGCCTGAATATCATCTACCCCACCACCCAAATTTCCAATTTTGATATTAGGAAAATATTTTGATAGTACCTGATGTCCATTGATCCATAAGATCTATTGTGGGAACTATAATTAGAGAGGCAGAGTTTACCATTTCTATTGCCTTCACCCCAATAACAGTCTTGCCTGAGCCTGTTGGTAAGACTACACATCCTCTCTTACCTGCTTTAGACCAATTATCAAGTGCCTTTTGTTGGTAGTCTCTTAAAGTAAGGTGGTGGTTATTGTTGTTGTTGTTGTTTTTAGTATTATTATTATTATTATCTATCAAAATATTTGGAGAAGGTATTAGATCTAAAACATAATCATCACAGACTATCTCACTTTGCTTTAGATACTCTACAATATTTTGATAGTATAATGCCTGTGCTCTCAAGTGATTTGTCCTTGGATCAACTGTGGCAAAAGGTATATGAGCAATACCTGTTATCAAGATGGTACCATTATCGTATCTTAATGCTGCTTTAAGCAATTTATAGTAATTTAAAAACAAACAGATTAAAAATCTAATCGCTTAATTGAATAATAAAGAGTTATGATGGAGTTATCTTATGCCATATTTTCAAGCTAGCATTTGTAAATAGTTGAAAATCGGCATCCTATTATTATAACGGCCAAATTTCAGGTGCTTCATTTTTATAGTTATCCTTGGTAATCAGTTGACCAAGTTCATGCGGTAATTGCAAGATTATAGTATTATCCTCTTCTATCCTCCTTTTCGATTATGGCATCTATCTTTTCATCCAAATTAAGTATTTGACTAAGAAGTTTTTCGTGATGTTTTTGGAACTGCTGTATTGTTTTCAAAACTTTATCATGACTTTCCTCCAGTTCGCTGATGCGTCTGAGTGTCTCGTCCTGTTTAACAGAGGTTTTCTTTTGCATATTATAGATCAACCAACTTATTACTCCACCAACTATCGCTCCTAAAGCAATGCTCAGATATGTACTTGATGTATTTGTCATATCTACACAATCTCTAGTTATTTCAGGCACGCATCCCCAAAGTACAAGAATTTGAAGCAACATAGAACAATGATATTGACTCTTGATGTTATAATTTACCCTTTTTTTTAAAGTTGGTGAGAAGCCTTGGTTCGTTCCTACTTGTTCTGTTTGCTTTGCTTCTTTTTATTTGTATAATTCTATATCCGCGTAATCAAGTTTTTTTGGCTCTTTACTATCTTTGCAGCATGATGATATAAATCAAAAACCACTTATAGATAATTTCCTTTTGATTGTTTAATAGATAAGAAGTGGCTGTCGAATCAATATCACTCCTTCATATAATAATTACCCTTTCTATCCTCCTTTTTGCTGCCAAGCTATTTGCTGAACTTTTTCATAGAATAAAAATGCCCGTTGTATTAGGAGAATTATTAGCTGGCATTATTGTCGGGCCTTATGCATTGGGAGGAATAATACCTATCTATAATGGAGAACCTCTAGTTGTTCTTGATGAAACTATCAGGCATATAGGAGAAATATCTGCTATTGTAATATTGTTTATAGCAGGTCTTGAAATTACACCAAGAGAATTTTTGAAAGGCGGAGCAGCGTCATTTACTGTAGGTTCACTTGGAGTAATAGTACCGTTCTTTGTTGGTTATTATGTATTTACTACTATAATTGGATTAGAAGCAATACAATCTATGCTTATTGCAACTGCCTTGACTGCCACAAGTATTGCAATATCTATACAAGTATTAACTGAACTAGGAAAAATGAAATCAAAGGAATCTAGATTAATCTTAGGGGCTGCTATAGTAGATGATATTCTCGCTATTGCGGCATTATCTGTAGTTACTACAATGGTACAAACAGGAAACATAACTCCAAATCTTATTGATATCACCTTCCTAATTCTAAAGATACTTGGATTATTTGCTGTTGTATTAGTTGGTGCAATACTAATAGTGCCAAGGATATTACATGTAGAAAGATTATGGCGCTCAGAAGGTAGCGTTGAAGGTATAACAACTGCTGTATTCTTTGGAGCAGCAGGTATTGCAGCAATTGTAGGTCTATCTCCTATAGTAGGAGCTTTTTCAATAGGCATGGCTGTAGCCAGCACCAGGGTAATCAAACAGATAGAAGAATATGTCTCAAAATTAGGAATTATCTTTGCACCATTATTTTTTGCGATTATAGGAGCTCAAGTAGACCTTAGAGGCATCAATTTGAACGTATTGTACCTTGCAGGAGTAATAATAGCAGTTGCTATTATTACCAAATTAGTTGGATGTGGACTACCTGCAATGATATTTCTGCAAGGTAATAAAAGTAGAGCAATGAAAGTAGGTATAGGGATGATATCTAGAGGAGAAGTTGGCTTGATTGTGGCTGGAGTTGGTGTTTCAGCAGGTGCTTTAACTACAGATATCTATACGTCTGTCATTATTATGGTCGCAGTAACTACAATTATCACTCCAATATGGCTTAAAATGGCATATAGAAAAGATGATGTATTGCAATCTAGATAGAGAATCCTATTAGAAAATCAATAAATAATGATAAAAACAAAACAAGCGGACGGCAGTAGAGGAAGCTGAGGAGTATATACTACTATTGCTTTGTCATAATAATAAGAAAAAAAATATTGTGTGCTACCGTATATGTTGTTTGCTTGTTTATATAAATAATTTGAAAAGATCAATAAATAAAAGTCATGGTAGAATATGAATTAATATGAACGAAGGATCGTCGTCGTCTTCCTCTTCTTCTTATGACAAGGCTAAACATATAGTCGAAGTAGACGAAAAGATAATGGCTGTTTTCATTATAAATCCGGATGGCAATATTTCTGATTTATTCATTGCAGAGGATGCAAAGATAGATAGTTCTATAGTTGATTCTGTAAGGTCAGATCTAAATATTAATTTTGAAAAGAGCAAAGAGCAAAGAGCAAATCCATCATCATTAGGACAACATCTTTGGGATATATCAGAATACGACAAAATAAGAGTTATTAAAATATATGAGTCGAATCGTTTAATAGTAGTATTAGCACAGAGCCATACTTCTCCTGGAGAAGTTGCTGAAACAGTCTTGGGCTATCTATATGAATCTGAGGAAGAGCAACCAAAAAGTTTATTTTAAATTTGTAATTGTGCTTATATTAGGATTCTTTCTTTCGCATTATTAGAAAAATCTAAAGAAAATGCATTGTATGAACTCTTAAATATTGAGTTCATGTTACTATATACACACATATGGTTGCTACTGCATTCTTAGTATTTTATCGATTTAAAGCAATGACTAAAGAAGAAACTCAAAAAGCTAATGATGAATGGCGCGAATTGAAGAATAACTTACCTTCTGGTATTGAGCTAGTAGGGGAATATGTCCATGCATGGGGAACAGAATACAATGGTTTTTTGTTATTTGAAGCTGATAGTGCTGATTCATTTTTAGATTGGTGGTCAAAGTTTAAAGATACTATTAGATGGTATGTAGAGCAAACACATACAATAGTGGCAAGAAGAAGGTAGCTAATTTTTTAACCAGACGTATGTATGTTAAATATTTTGTTTCTGCCTCTCTATTTCTTAAACCTCTGCATTCTATTTTTTGAATAAATGATATAGCTCATTCGTTCAGTGGGATACAAGACAGATTTGAATCAAATTTGTACCACAGGCATCTATATCATGATAATAATTAAATCAAGAATATTCATGAAGAATTAGATTATGCTGAAAAGGCAAAATGAAAGTAATGACTGAGGCATTTTCTGTTGGGATGGGAATAACAATAATGCTAATAACAAAGTAGTTGACGGTAACCTCCAGTTTAAGCTATATTCAAGCCTAAAAGTTAAGATATATCCCAATCTTTAAAGCCTTTATAATCTAATACTTATCACAACATGAGAAGCTTCAACGATTGGTGGAAGACAGTTCCAGTTGATTTACAGCAGAAAAGCCGTAATGGTGATGAACAAAACAAGCCATTGCTAAATCAGATTAACTATGCATTTTTGCACCTTCATTTGGCCGGCAAGCATGATGTTAAGCCAAGTCATGAAGAACTAAAGAATTGGTTGCATAGTGGTCAAGTAGATGTTATTAGAATGAACAAGTGATCGAGCACGCAGTAGTTATAGCCCATACTTACCTTTTTTTTCATAGGTTTTTTAAATTTTTTTAATTTCCAGCATCTAGAGATATTCAATTAACTTTTGTAGGATTTTTAAATATAGATCAAATTCTTTTTAAATCAAAAGTGGAGTGTTACCCCACCACCTTCTGCTAGACACAAAAACTCTAATGCTTCTGAAGAATCAGGATCTTCACCCAGATAAGTTTGCATTATCTTAGAAGCTTTATGCTCAGTTTCTTTTGCTGATTCTTGGATAGTTTCAGAATTCAAGCCTTCTGACTGAGATAATCTTTGAACTAATTCTTCAGTCTGTGTCTGATGATTGTTAGCTTCTCGTTTCATTCCTTGTAATTTAGTCTTCATCCCTCCTTGCTCCAATAAGCCTTTTGAGCTAAGTTCTTCAACTGCTTTTTGAGTTGCCATTTCTAAACCGAGTGCCTCACCTAACTTTTGTTCAAGTTTTGTTTGTTAGCCATATATGTTACTGCTGTTGATATGTACTTAATTACTAATAATAGTATAATAAAATTGTTTATAAGATCCTCTTTTTATACGAGAACAAGTTAATATTTCAAAAATATCTTTTATTATTATTATCTTAAGACATTTAAAAAATTTACTATGTCAAATAAATCAAATATGTTTGTATACCTTTCCAACCTCTCTGTCAAATTTGATCCAGATAATGAGAATATTATTAATTTGTATAGATACAGATTTTCTTTTATTACGGGTTCTGTTTCAGTTCATAATTATGAGCAATAAGGAAAAGTATTATATTTTGATTCAAGAATAGTAGAATGCAAAAATATTCGTATTAGCGAATATAGATTTAGCTTTCAGACAAACCAGCTATAACAAATAACTAATATGTTTAACAATCTTAGAAAGAAGAAAACATGTTTGAATCAATAAATAAACTTCCAAACCAAATACCTCCATCAGATAAACCAGATCCTAAAGCTGCCCAAGCACTTCAAGAAGGTCTTGGTGGTCAATTTGGAGAAATGAGGACAATGATGCAATATCTATTTCAGAATATGAACTTTAGAGGAGAGGCAAAGGCATATCAAGATCTGCTAAGAAGCATCGCAACAGAAGAAATGGGTCATGTAGAACTCGTAGCTAATACTATCAACATCTTACTTGAAGGTGCTTCAAGTCCTGCAGCTGATCCAAAGGATCTTCCACTTTCAATTGCACTTGAATCACCTAATATACACCATTTTCTAGTAGCTGGACAAAGTTCTAGACCAGTAGATGCTGCTGGTAATCCTTGGTCAGCTAGTTATGTATATGATAGTGGCAATTTGGTTCTAAATATGCTATATAACCTAATACTCGAAGCAACAGGAAGATTACAAAAATGCAGGCTTTATGAAATGAGCGATAATAAAGCATACAGAGCTACAGTATCCTATCTCATAGTTAGAGACTTAGCACATGAAAAAGTATTTGCAAAGGCATTAGAGACGTTAGGAGTAGATTGGGGTAAAGCCTTACCAATACCAAAGTTAGATAGTTCAAAGATGCCTGAAGTTAAGGAATTAGAAAATAGAAACCTTCACAACCAACAATGGACATTTACTGCTCCTAATACTTCTAGTCAAAGTTCAGGGTTAGCAAAGATCTTTAATGGTTCTTCACCATTTGGGGATGGCGAATTGGAAGTTATTGATGGTCATCCAGAAGGTGTCGCTATACCAAATATACCAGATGCACCACAAGAATTTGCATCTGGTCTTGATATGGAGCTTAAAAGATTAGCACAACAAATACAACAACAACAAGTAGAGAAACGAAAGAATAAAGCGAAATAAGAAAAGCTTGAAGTTAGACCAACTAAGAATTTCTCATATTCTTCTGGTGGTCCTTCTTCAATGTATCTATTCCAGATTACTTCTTTTATCTTTTTGTTTAAGATAAGGCATATATCTTTATGATACTTGCAACTACTAATTCTAAATAAGGTTAAATATAAACACCTTATTCAAACCTGAATAATGAAAAACTACTGTGTAGCAGTATCGCTTCTTCCATCAAAGATTGAACTTGCAAGGAAGTTTGAAGAGGAAAATGGATTTAGAGTTGATCATTTAATGATCATCTGATAACATTATCGAATTTCAGACCAGTTTCTTATGACTTGGTTATCCTTGATATTAAAATGCCACAAATGGATGGCTTTGAATTATATCAGGAAATGAAAAATCAAGACATCAAAAATCAAAGCCTGCTTTTTAACAGTTAGCAAAATGTATTATAAAAAATTTTAGAAAACAAGATTGTTGTGAATTAGGTAAAACTCTTTTTTAGAGAGCCGATTGAAAATGAAGAGATAGTAAAAAGAAATAAATAAAATAATGAGATCATGTTAAGTAATAAGTATTGATCAGTAGGTTTGATGATATTGTAAATTATATGAATTTTTAAGCAGAATAATCATACATAAATTTAGGTTCTACAGAATTAGCTACTAACTTGGGTGTGTAGTGCTCTAACCTAGAATTGTTGCTACATGTTTTACCAGATCTTCTATTGCATTTGGCTTTCTAATGAAGCATTTTATCTCATCTAGCATTGGAAATGATTTCTTAAACTCTTGGCGATAATCATCAAAGGCTGTCATAAAACAAACATTGACTTTATCATCAACTGTCCTTATTTTTTTATATAATTCAAATCCGTTAATATGTGGCATTCTAATGTCTAATATTACTAGGCCGTATGCATTTTGTTTAAAATTAGCTAATGCCGACAAAGGATCGTTATAGGTGTCAACTTCAAAGTCATTCATTTCTAAAACCATCTTAAAGACTGAGATGATATCGGGTTCATCATCTACAATTAGGATTCTCCTCGGTTTGTTAGTATTATTAGTAGTGGTACTATCAGTATACATCTGTTTATACAACTACAATGTCGTAATTGAGTTTAAAAATTTTACACAAGCATTTACATTAGCAGAGTCAAAGTGATATAATCACGTGATGGCTCAAAAAAGTGCTCATACATGAGGTTTTGGCTTCCACTCTAATATTGAATACAGCAATTTAACTATTACTATTATTAGCTTTAGCAGTTATGGTGATCGTTGCAGCAGCTTGGGTATTTGAGCCAAGACCCAGTGTAATGTTTCTATTTCAGTCCACAGGCTATCATTATAGGCTTTATTATGAGATTTATGTATTTCTCCTTTCTTTTGTACGATTCTATTATGTAGTATTTCTTGTAGTGATCTTAATGGTAGTGTTGATTGTACTAATGGTGATGATGATGGTGATTCCTTCAAGTTCAATAACATGGTGTCATTTATCATGCAAATAAGGTTTGAAGCACCAAAGAGACAGCGAGGGAGACAGGTAATGATAAAGCAAAGATGCTGCTTCAAAGTTAATTTATAATAATATACGTGTGGTAGTTGATATGATTATTAGTGCTATTTACTAGAATTAGGACTAAAAGATGTTCGCTTCTTGGTTATAAAATATCCTTTGACTATCATTTCTGAGTACTAGGGATAGAAAATACATCATACGTATACATATGACACGCTTTGAAAAGAAAAAGTGTTTGATTTCCATCTTAAATAAATACTTCACTCTCCTTCTTTTTAGTGCATTATCATTAGAGTAGCCTTGCTGTTTAGATGTTAAATACCGAATGGATATAACGCTACCCATAGTTAGCCATGAATATCTTCCGTCAGATATTTTGGTATTGCCGCTGCGGACTCAATCTACCAATAGATGGATGATTTAAGACAAGCTGTTAGATTTGGATAATTAATATGTAATCAAAATGGTGTCTAATTGTTAACTTCTGTTCTGAAAGAAAGACTTCTGTTCATTTCTTTGAATGATTCTTATTATGATAAAACTATGATAATTTGTTTAATAGATTGATATAATTTTCTCATATGATTATCTGAAAGATTTACCTCTATTTTGGTATTTAATGTGAAATCGATAACAGTCTGAGCATTATCATTTGATATATTTGCTAACCCTTAGTATATAGTGGTTCTAAACCTTCCGTAATCAGATTGATCTTTCTTTCTTGGGAATAAGAATCTGCATAACAATATCCTCTTTCATCATATTTTGCACTTGAAGCTATGATATTATTATTATTATTATTATTATTTTTATCTTCCATCAATTCTATTTTCTTTGTTATAAAAGGATATTAATAAGGTAGTAATCTAAACTATATTATTAGCCAGTAATATCCTTATTGTAGAAATGGCAAAAACAATTGAAACAATTAATCCTACAAGTGGAAAAGTTATTGCAACCTATGAGAATATGGATTCTGACGAAATCATTCAAAAGGTCAAAAATTCAAGGCTAGCCTTAGAACAATGGAAAAAACTGGATAATTCAGAACGTGCTCTCTATATGCATAGCCTGGCAAGGGTTATGAGAAAAAATAAAGAAGCATTTGCAAAGCTAATTACGGAAGAAACTGGTAAGCCTATAAAACAATCAATTGCAGAAATAGAAAAATGTGAATGGGTTAGCGATTATTACGCTGAACGTGCAGAGTCTTTCTTGGGTGACCAGATAATTCCTACTGAATTTCGTAAAAGTTTTGTTTCATTTGAGCCTCTTGGAGTAGTAGTTGCTATCATGCCATGGAATTTTCCTTTTTGGCAGGTAGTACGATTTGCAGTCCCTACATTAACAGTTGGAAATGTAGGAATTCTAAAGCATTCTAGCAAATGCCCTGGAAGTGCTTTGAAAATTGAACAAGCATTCAAAGATGCAGGATTTCCAGAGAATGTATTCCAAGTTGTCATTGGAGATCACAGATCAGGAGAACTCCTTGTACAATCAGAAATTGAGGCAGTATCATTAAATGGAAATTTACGAGCAGGAAAGAGAATAGGAGAATTAGCGTCTAAAAATTTAAAGAAATTTGTTTTGATATTAGGTGGAAGTGATCCGTTTGTGGTTCTAGAAGATGCAGACCTAAGTTATACTGTGGATATGGCGATCCAATCAAGACTTCTCAATACTGGTCAAAGCAGCATTTCAGCAAAAAGATTTATTGTAGTAAGAGAAATTGCAGAAAAATTCTCGAAACTATTTGTAGAAAATATTAAAGCAGAAATCGTAGGCGATCCCATGGATCCACAGACAACCATTGGACCTTTGATTAGAGAAAACCATAGACAAGCATTGACCAGGCAGGTTGACGATGCAAAATCAAAAGGTGGAAAAATATTAACAGGGGGTAACGTAATTAATAGAGAAGGATATTTTTATGAACCAACAATAATATCAAATGTTACTCCTCAAATGGATATATTAAGAGAAGGAGTATATGGTCCTGTTGCTCCAATAATAGTTGTAAATAATGAAGAAGAAGCTATTAGAGAAGCAAACAATTCGGAATTTGGTCTTGGAGCGAGTATATGGACAAATAACATTGAACGAGGTATCCATCTTGCAAGGCAAATTCAAAGCGGAATGGTATCAGTTAATGAAATAGTTAAAACTGATCCTAGGATGCCTTTTGGGGGGATAAAACATTCTGGTAATGGGAGGGAGTTATATAAATATGGTATTAGGGAATTTGTTAATATAAAATCAATAGTCATAAAAGATATCGAAAGTAAGTTACTTGTAGAGTAAGACGATGACTGAGATTTTCTATCAGGTTGTCTGGCTTAGCAAGGATCAAGTATAGATTAATCATTGGTGATGTTGATAGAAACACTAATGACTCACATTTTTCTTCACTGTTTTCTTTTCTCTTTGACCTCTTCTATTACTTTATTCAGATATTTCCCTTCCTGTCAAAGATAATTGTAAAGATTAAATCTATTCTTACGCTCAATCGTTACTGTTGATTGATTCTGATTTTCGGTAAAATAGTAATTTTTCTTTTGATAGTTCAGAATATGTAAAAAAAACTTATTTAGTATATTACATTATTCTTTGCCCTTTTTTCCTTATTCTTATTCTTCTTCTTTTTTTGCCGCTGACAAAGGCTTCCAAAAAAAGTCTGACCAATAATTAGTAATTTTCTCTGTGCTCTTAGCAGATTCTTTGTACAGTTCAGTCATTCTGTGTGTATTTGCAGCTAATTCTTTGTACAGTTCAGCCATCCTTTCTGAGCTTTTAATATATTCATTGTATATCTCAGTCATTCTTGTTGTGTATTTAATATATTCATTGTACATATTATTCCAAGCCACAGGCGAAAATTGTTGCCATAAAGGCATAATTGGTGTAAATTGATTGGAATGAGTTAAATCGTTTTTATCATCTTTGTCGCTATTGCTATCGCTATGACCTTTTTCTTCCATATCATATGACTGAACTGATCTCTAATAAGTGTTAATCTATAATTACTGCAGTTCTGTCAGCAGCAATGCAAGCAGCTGTGTTCATAACATAGCTATGGTAAAGTAAGAAGAAAACTATTTGTAATCATTGGAGCATTGATGACAGGCGCAGTAGTACTTATGTTATTAAGTTTGGCTCCAGAATCAGCAGAACATATAAGGATAGGGAACTGACCAGTAATTCCTTCCCTTATTCTTGTTCTTTTAATTCATTTATTCATTCATTTTTTGCTTATTACTAAAGGGTTCTTTACTTTAAGTAATCCTTTTAGTTACTAGCATCAGTATGTGTTTGGCCGTATCATATTCCTTGTGGTAAAAGGATTAATTTACGTTGATGAGAATATTAAAAGAATTTTAATTATAATGTAAGGTTCTAATCCAAAGGGATGAATGCTGATATTGGTGCTAAAGTATGTTGCTATATAGCAGAGAGAGTCTAAACTTTAAAGGCTTTTCTTTTCTTTATAGGCTTTGCAAATGAAAGCTGATATCCATCTGGTTCACGTATATGGAAGTACCTCTCACCCCATGGCGCATCCATCGGTTCATTTTCAAATGATATTGTATTTGAGATGCCTTTATTACTCCTCAGATATGAATATAGTTTATCTACATCTTCAGTATGGAAAATTATCCTTCCAAAATGCCTTCTGCTATGCTCATTGTGATTACTATTGGCGGCTATACTTAGTTCTAGGTTTAGATAAATCGTAGGAGTACATTCGCCAATTTGGTATGTAGTAAAAGAGTCAGTAGATGACCCCCCATATACTAACTTAAACCCTGGTATTTGAGAGTAAAAATTGCAAGATCTCTTCATATTCTTGATTATTAAAGTTACAGCAGATATCTTGGTTACCCTAGTCACAACAACATCTTATGACTCATTCTAATAAATAGAGAGGATATATCGTTATCATTATGAGCTCCACAGTATTTCCTCTAATCTCTTTTCACTATAAACTTATCATATATGTTACAATACTATATACCTCTCTTTAACCTAACTTTTGTATTTACTATTATTTTATCATACTGTTACTCCAAGTATGACAGTGGAACCCCAAATAACAACCTATAAGGCAAGAAAAAGTCATTCTAAATTATTACCACTTTTTTCTTTTTTTAAAGAGTAAAATTTTGCTGGTTCGGTGGAACACAGGACAGAATTGATTCTATTTTGCAACTTCAACTCTTAGAGATCAAGAGAATGGTCAGATCAAGATAGTAATGTGTATAATTTGTAGGTTCAATGTAATCAGTGACAATATTGGTGTAAAAAATAGGTTACTATCATAGTAATAATAATATACCAAACTTTAAAGTTTCCTTACTTCCTTGCTTTTACCCTTCAGATAAATGAATATCCCGTCTATCTATATGTTCTTATAAATTCTCTCAAAGCAGCTGCTTCTTCTCTATAAGTTTTGATTGTTTGTGTTTTACCATCAGGACATACTACTGTTACTATTACAATGTTTACTTCTGCATCTGAAGCAAAAACAGAAGGTTGTATTTTTTCTATTTTGCAATTGGCATCAAGTAATTTCTTTAATTCAGAAACAGAGTTAAATTCAGACGACATTGTTATTTACTCAACTAAGTGATTTATGAAGTTAATTGATTAGAAGAAGATTGATTGTTTATCAATTTTATTGAAAGCTTTTGTGATTGTTAACTAATCTTTTCTATTCTAGGCAGTTAATTTGCTTGTTTTTTTCAAGCTACTTAGATATGGTGGCTAAGTTGTTAATGGGTTCTTTGTTCATTGTAGTATCACTTGACTTAAGAAAATTTCTTCCTTGTTTTCTTTGCTGTTTTCTAGGTTCAGTTCAGTTATAGGTACTTCTTCTGTTTTAGTAACAAGGCTTCAGTCTCTTCCACTACCTATATCTTCTGCTTTTGTTTGTATACTCTTTCTTGTAATTTCTGCCTTTTTTCCTGCTCTTCTGTTGGTGTAGTGATGAAGCTATATCTCTTTGATCAGATGCCGTACTTAATCTCCACTTTGTTTTTTCACTTTCTGACATTTGCTAAAATAAATTATGATTAAGGTACTAAATTAGTATCATAATATAGCGAGCATGATATTACCATTCTACCAGCTTGGCTTTATAGCTGCGCTAAACCTACAAGGATACAGCCAATTCTTATGTCTATTATATTTCATCATTATGAACAACTTATGCAATTTACAGAGCAACAAATTAAAGCTGAAGAAAACTATCTAATAAACAAAAGAAATCAAAAAATTCAATATGAAATCAGAAGAACTGTATACATATCAAATATCAACTAATTCTTGTTTATTGTTCCAGATACCACATAATCCTGCACGTACCAGTAATTATTAATCCAAAATAATAAAACCATTTCTATTATGTCTCTAATCTAGTTGCAAAAGGATATCAGATGTTTTCATATGGATATGTTTAGTTAGATGGAGACTTTTTTGAAACTGTCATCTCTGTGTAATGATAAAAAAAGGCTTGAAAAGAACTATCGCTTACTCTTTCTCTTCCTCTATTTGGACCCTCGGACTATATAATAATCATAATTAAAACATTTTAATTTCTTCTCCTGCTCTTACTTTCCTCTCAACAATCTCATACAATTGCTCTTCTGAATCTGCATTATTTTTAAAATTATATCATAAATGCTTTGAACTCAAATTCTGCAATCTCTGGCATCTTTTTCAATTCTTCATTGACTTTTCTGAAAAAGACAAATCATAATTGATCAAGACAGACGGAGACGATGTAAAAGTAACAATTAATATTATTCCAAATACTTTAAAATGACTATTTTTATAATATTTACTCAAAGTTGTTCACTTTTGGTTGGATTTCAAACGATGGTAAACTATTATTGGCTGCTAAAATGGTTAGAACATTTTCTTATGGTTTTCTGAGTATTATTCTCGCTATTTATCTGAAGTTGATTGGATTTGATGATCCTTTCATTGGATTAATACTTACGGTAACATTAGTAAACAGTGTAATCTTTACTCTAATAGCTAGTTTTTATGCAGATAGAATAGGAAGACGAAAAATTCTAATTATTTATGCGGCATTAATGTCAATCTCTGGTGGAATCTTTGCTAGCACAGAAAACCAGTTTATGCTAATTGTAGCAGCTTTTATTGGAACTATCAATGTAACTGGCTCAGAGACAGGACCATTTCTGTCTATTGAACAAGCTATGCTTCCACAAACAATAAAAAACCGAAAGAAAAGGAATATTATTTTTGCAATTTATAATATGGTTGGAACATTTGCAATGTCTGGAGGAGTTGTACTTTCTGGTCTACCACCAATTCTTCAGACATCAATTTAATACATTAAACCAAATTGATTCTATGAAAATACTTTTTATTTTGTATAGTATAATGGGTATTGTTGTAATAGGAATCTATCTTTTATTATCAAATAGGATAGAAGTAGAAGGAAAGATATCAAGGCCATTAACACAAACGTTATCGCCAAGGTCTAAGAATATAGTTGCTAAGCTATCCGGTCTTTTTGCTATTGATTCATTTGCAGGCGGTTTTGTTATTCAAAGTATTGTCTCATTTTGGTTTTTTATTAAATTTGGAGCAGATTTAACAACATTATCTTACATTTTCTCTGTAGCTGGAGTACTTACTGCTTTTTCATTTATAGGTGCCTCAAAGATTGCAGATAAAGTGGGATTGATTAATACTATGGTTTTTACTCATATACCTTCCAATGTACTCATTATTCTTGTTGCATTTGCTCCTTCTCTTCCAGTAGCCATTGTATTCTATTTAGCAAGGATGGCTTTATCACAGATGGATGTTCCTACAAGACAGTCTTATATTATTGCTGTAGTTAATGAAGAAGAAAGAGTTGCAGCAGCTGGCATTACTAATATATCAAGAAATATAGCGCAAGCTATTAGTCCATCATTAACGGGTATTATCATCAATACCCTCTCATTATCTACTCCTTTTATTATAGGAGGATTACTCAAAATAGCTTATGATATAGGACTATATGTAAACTTTAGAAAGATAAAGGCTCCTGAAGAAGAACATAAAGATAAAGAATAAAAGTGATTACTAATGCTTTTAGATTTTTTAGATGTGTATTCTTCTTTTTTGCATACACTATGACACTATTTAACAAGAGATCTTAATGATACAGAATCAAGAGCTCTTGCAGCTGATGATAACGCTAGCGATATCAGTATGGTTGTAAAGATATTGTTCGTATAATTTTGCAATTATATGTCTAATATAATTTTAGATTTATTTCTTTTCAGGAGAAGAACGAGGACTGTGGGAATCTAAGCAGTATGCTCAATATGTTTAAAATTGAATGTAGATCTTTATGCTGTAGTTAATCCAGCTATGTATGTAAAGCCGGATTCTAGCCGCTGATGATACCACGAATGTAGAAGTAGATTATGATACTACATGATCTCTATCAACAAACAATGAAGCTTTCCAAATTCTTGGTCAGAAGATGGAACAAATGGCGATGGATTATATACCAACCTAAGCAATGTAAATCAGTGGCCTATAGATAATAGCGACTATATACCAATTGAAGCAAGTGGCTATGTATGTATCGATGCATATAACAGATCAGCTATAGACAGAAATCATCATTATCGTAATGACACTGACATACCGTCTATTCTAGATATTGATCTTCTTACCTCTGTTGCTAATATGGTATTAGCATTTGCGTTAAGTGATGGTTATGACGGAGAATCAATATATAATACAATAATTAGCAGGAAATAAATTTGCAGCGCAAGATGATTACCTGAACTCAATCAAAAAAAGATAGTAGTCTTTAAAATGATTGCTTATGATATTTTGGTGCTCTCAAAATCTATCTATAAGCTGCGGTAGAGTATGCAATAGTAGAAGATTGGGAACTTTTTGCAAGGAGAAAAAACAGATGCACTATTACTACTACAAACAATCTATGTTAATTCAAATTTCAAAGACATCTAAACTCCTTGAAGTGGATTTAACCTCAGTCGGATTAACTGCATCTATCATTTTTGCCATCTCATCTATTTTTGGATCTGTTAGAAGGCGACTGATTTCTTCTAATTCTGGAGCTGACCTAATCACTATTCCTCTCTTCTTTGTAACAGAACCAGAAGCATCTACAGGATTAATTTCAATAGCTATCGATGCAGATCTTCCTTTAAATGTAGGTAACCTGAGTAAAAACACACCAGCTATATTGGTAGCTTTTCTTTCCCAATCCTTTCCATTTTTTAGAAATTGAACCAATCGTTCATCAGGCATAATATATCTATTTATCTATCTGTACATTCTCCTAGTTAAGACCTTTGGTGAATATATTGAAAAGGATCGATGATAGGATTCTATTACTTTAATTCATTTAATTTCTGTATTTACTGACATCTAGATAATAATATATTATAAAAAAAACTAAGGCGAATAAAATACAGGATATTACCAGCTATATACCATGAATGGCTCTGTATCGAGAGAAAAAAAGAGTAAAAATTTGCTTTCAGTATTTCAGCGTCTAATCTATTTACATGTTAGAGCTAATTGACTCCACATCTATTTTATTTTGAAAAAAATGAATTATCAGTTTGGATGTATATATACACTACTACCTCTTCTTTTTCTGATTCGTGTTTTACTTCTTAAATTGGATCTATCCATCATTAAGGATTAAAGCAGTACATTATGGTAGAGGAAAAAACGTAATTGCAAAAGAAATAGAATCTTGGAATAGTTTTGAGTATAGTTTGAGAGAAGATCAGAAATTCTGTTCAACAACATGTTAACTGAATATAAAAAAGAAGAAGAGTAAAGCATTCATGGCTAAAGGCGAATACAACTCTACTGAATCACTGTTTACGGCTCTGATATATTTTATCAGCAGAAAATAATGAGTCAATTACTTATCAAAGGAATAGAACTTTCCTGGCGAAATAGTTCTTCAACTCATAGCTGTTTACGATTATCCTGAGTCATGTCTGAAGAAGATGATACTGCCGCGATTCTAAGAAATAAAGATATTGAAAATACTAATCATCATACGATATTTCCTATTGTTGAAATATATTTCCTATATGTTTATGGCAATTCATATTATTGTGATTTCATTATCTAAATTAAAGGTCTTTTACATAATGTGTAATAGCATTTCTTAAATGAAGATGACGTATAAAAACATACATAGACACTTTATGATTATACTTATATGATGATTATTCTTATTTACTAATCGGCAATATCTCTTTCTGTAATATAAGGTTATTTAGTTTGCGTTTAGGCTTATTCGGTTTTATCATGAATATGGCTACTTGAACATTGTGGACATAGATCTTTGCTACAAATATTGCATATTATCAAAGTTGTTATATGATAATCTAAACCACAATTATTGCAATACCATCCATCTGCATTATTGTCATCTCCCTCTCTCATTTTACTCCTTATAATAAAGGATTGCTTATATACTAAAAACAGATCTATTTTCTTGATATTATGGTTATATCATCTTTCTTTTATCCTGATATTTCTAAAGGATACTTTTGATTTATTATCATGGTTCTGTAAACCTACATATCCCTCCAATTGTCTATTACCAGAAAAGTCTGTTATTTTTTGATTATTTATAATAACTGTATAATTATGCTTGAGTACTTTAATCTCTAAATTGTTCCATTGACCTACAGGTTTTGAAACTACGTTACTTGGAGCAGCGAAATTATAAATTGCTCCTGTCTTGTGAATTCCCTCACCGTCGGGTTTACCTAAATCATCAATCTGTATTTCATAACCGTTATCAACTGCGATCTGTGGATCATCGTCTGGGTCAGGAAATCGTACAAAGACACCTGAATTATCATCTTTATGCAATACTTTCCACTCTAACTTTAGTATAAAATCATTGTATTTCTTTTTAGTATACCACAAAAGACCCATCCCTCCTTCAGAAAGAAGAGCTTTTTCATTTTCCATTACTATGAAGTTACCTTCTCCTGTCATCTTCCACCCATCTAAGGATTTGCCATCAAATAGGAGTGTAAAATGAATTTTATTTTTATTGTCTTCTTTTTTCAAATTAATTTCTATCCTATTTGGTCTAAATATAGTTCGCTATAGATGACTTGTCAAACTATAAATATAAAGCCAAATATCGATAATAAATTAAAACGCTAATTCTATACATATACAATAAAAATTATAAAGTTGACAAAAGATATTTTTGCAGAGGAAATATCGCCTTATTCAAAAAAATAAATAAATTTGCTGATTATTGGCCTCCACTGCCACTAATTTGTCCACGGCTCTCTCCATTAGAATTTTTTTCTGTATGAATACTGACGTATGTCTCTCCATTGGTCATTTCAGTAGCAGCGTCGGATATTTGCTTGCCAGCCAATGGTCCTTCAAGTTTGTCAGCTGTAAATGAACCACTTTCTGATACTTGATTCATAGTAGAATCATATTTGAATAATGTGACTACTACAGGATTTCCGTTTTCACCTTGTTCGGGTCATAACATATTTCTTTAAATGTAGGCAGCATCCTATTGGTTTGTTGTAATGTCTTTCCTATATATTCAACTTCTCATATTCTGCCACGTCAGTTAAGTTCGGGTAGTTTAAAAAATATGACGTTTAGAAAATGTTCTATACCTGATAATCCAAAGTTAATCTTGATATAGTTATTACCCTAGATAAGCAATTCGCCAAATGTGACTACCAGTTTGACATGAATCAGACTTATTTCACGAATATTAAAATACGCTAGCAGGTCTAAAAGAAATTGTAAAAAAGATGTGGATTTAGATAATCCGAATTCATATCCAAAAGAAAAATTGAAAGCAGAGTCACTAATAGTCGCATGATTTGATGAGATTTAGTTTTATTAGGGTTTGATTCAAAGCGTAGTGAACTGCAACAATACACCGAGTTGTTATTTCCATTATTTCCGTCAAATATACAAATGTTAAAAATAATTTCCTATTTAAGCCAGATTAAATTGGAAACTAAATGTTTGATTTAGAGAAAAGGGTTAGCTGTTGCATTTCAATTTCAATTTTCAGGTTAATTGGTATTTTATTTTACTACCAATACAGGACATATTGCATAAGTTACAACTCCAGAAGCAGTGCTTCCTAGCAATAATTTCTTAAAACCAGACCTTCCTCTTGAACTAATTACCAGCAAATCTACATTTTCCTGTTCCGCATAATCAACGATTGCGGCTACTACAGATGTAGTACTTACAACTACTTCTGTTTTTAATTGAATGTCATTTTCAGATATTTTTTCTTTAATTTTATCAAACCACTGCTGAGCGTCAAGTTTAGCATCTTCTAGAAATTTGTTTATTGAACTAGGAGTGACTAGGCCAAACATGTTTATAGAATATGCATATCCTGTTTGCGAAAATAAAACATGTAAAGCAATTAGCTGAGTATTATTATTATTTTCTTTTTTAGCCATTGCAATAGCATAGTCAGCTGCCTTCATCGATTGTTCTGAACCATCTATTGCTACTAATATCTTTGTAAACTTTCCTTTTGCCTGACTCACTATTGTACATATACTATAATAGTCATCTTAAAAACTCAACTATGAATAGTAGGAGAAACCCTTTAAGATAATAATACTATATTGGTGTAAGGATATAACCATATTACTGCCTACTTGGACTTACTAGTTATATCCATTGTATTGAGAATAATAATAGGGAAAGAAAGATGTGTACTAACAAAGCAGAGAAGATAAGATTCCCTACATTTTGTAGCAGCAGTTGTTTCTATTATATTAATTGCAACGTATTCGGAATCTAGAACAATTGGTGCCTACTCGTGGAGTAGAGTGTTACACAGGCAAGCTAGACATGGTCAGTAAAACACTTCAAGTAATAATGATTGGTATGTCGTATATTTAATATTTATTATAAAAAAATCAAAATAAGGAAGAGCATAAGATAAGGTATCGAAAATGACATAGAGATAACTTTAATCAAAAGTTAGAGACTCCTTGAACATATTACTTAATCTTTTTCTCTCATCATTAGTCAAATTGACTTCTTCATTTGCTTTAATATTCTTCAATAATTCTTCAGCAGCTTTATCCTGAGCCAGGATCTCCTTCAGTTTTTCTTCTGATTTTATTCCTTTTTTATCCCAAGAATCCAGTAATTTGATGACATTATCTTTCGTATCAGGGCTGAGGTCCTTTATCGCATTTTCTAGGATCTTCTTGTTGTAATCTCTTCGTAAATCCTTAGGTCTAAATACAGCGCCCATATATGATGTTTTTATGGAATTTGTCAATAATAAGGTTATTTGTCATGCATATACTGTCACCTTGATTCTGAAGTGATTTTTTGAGTATCTAATTTGAATAGTTCATGCATATTATCTTGAACTTGAACCGGTGATAATATTATTTTTTGTTGATATAGTGATGACAGGAGAGAGTATTTTATTGAGCATCTTCAGGAAGATAATGATTCCACATTTGATGTAACATAAAGCTAGCAATCCACGCTCACAGATACAGATTCAGGAATTGAGGAAATACCATCAGAAGTTCAGAATGTAGTTATGTCATAATAGGAAGTACATTAAACAGCTAACCAATCTGTTATGAAAAATAAGTATTGATAATGGAGCAACATTTGGAACATTGATATAACTCGCTGCTAACGATACTATTGGAGAAGGAGAAGAAAGGGAGGAGAATAAGTAACAACTATATTGCCTGGATCTTTGAATTTTTATTTTTAAATATTAGATAATATGATATGCAGTTTGAAGTCCATCACCTTTTTTTACTTAATTTTTACAATCCAGATCCCATCTTCTGTCAATCATAACTCATAAGCCTACAGCCGTGTATAATTCAGTTCTTCTATCCATTATCTAATTATCCTTGTCTCTTATTTTGGTTCTTGTATTCCTTCATATTACACGCGCCGATCATTATGAAATATGATGTGATAACCATTCCTTGGATGCTTGGATCTCTTCTTGTCCTAATTCATGGCCGACTCTTTTGCCAATAGATTGAGACTCTTGCATGTGCTTTCTTAAATATGTCAAAAAGCTTCTCAGTATTTTGTCTTGGTACTATCGGATCCCATTCTCCAGCACAAATAAAGATATTTTTACTAATAAGATTTGGTGGTGTTTCTGGTATAAAAGGTACCATAGGACGAAAGAGAATAGCCGCAGAAAGAATTTCTGGGCGTAGTAATAATAAACTAGATGCTATATTTGCACCATTAGAATAACCTATTGCTATTATATGGTCTAAATCAAAACTATAAAGCCTAGATGCATTTTCTATAAAATCCGCTAGTTCATGAGTTCGAAATTTTAAATCTTTGATATCAAAAACTCCTTCTGCTAATCGACGAAAGAAGCGAGGCATACCATTCTCTAGCACTTTTCCTCGTGGACTAAGAATAGAAGCATTAGCAGGGCTGCTCAACATCTTTGCTAATGGGATTAAATCATATTCATTTCCTCCAGTCCCATGTAATAATATTATAGTTGATGACTTTTCTTTTCTATTATTTGAGGGGATAAATTGATGAATAAATTCTAGTTCAGTCTTTTTCTTGTTGTCCATTTTTGCTTTAATTCTCCTCTTTACTTAATTACTTCTTTACTACTTGTTCCTCTTTTTCTTTCTTAGGTAAATATACTTGAGGCAGGATTTTCTCTAGGTCCTTGCGCATCGATTCAAGCCAAGGAGGTAGCACGAGATGTGTGCCAAGTTCCTCAGCTTTTTCATCTATCATAAATCCAGGGGGATTAGTAGCAATTTCGAACAGTACACCGCCTGGTTCACGAAAATATACAGAATGAAAGTAAAATCGATCTATAACAGGAGTTGCATTTAATCCAGCTCTGACTATATTTTTGCGTAACACTTTTTGTTGTTCATCAGTAGGTGTACGCCACGCCACATGATGAACTGATCCAATACCTATAATCGCTCGTTGTGTATAAGGCACACAAAGAACATCAACAATACTAGCTCCTGTTCTTGTTCCTTCTTTTTCCTGGGTAAGATCAGCAGATGCTTTAGTAGTATTAGTAGTAGCAATTTCATAACGGAATCGGCTTCCATCCTGACGTGTAGGAATGAACCCCAACTCATCAGTCAAAATAGAAGCAGTACGTTCGTATCCTTCTTCAGATAAAGTTACAGAATAAAAACCTCTTATTGCATGTTCAATAGGAATTGGACCTTCTTTCCATACATTAACACTTCTAGCTTCTGCAGATTTATGTGCTACAAGTTCTAATTCTAGCCCATCTGGGTCATATAGTGTTATTACTTGTTCACTATCATCAAAACGTTTGTATGGGCCACGAAATTCTATTTGTTTGCTCTTAAATCTATCTATCCAATAGTTCATAGAATTCTCAGGAATCAGAAATGATGTCGCAGTCACCTCACTAGTTCCCCGATGTCCTTTAGGTGCATCTGGCCAATGAAAGAAAGTAAGAATCGTACCTGGACGTCCTAACTCATCACCATAATAAAGATGGTATGAAGTTGGGTCATCCTGATTTACTGTTAGTTTTACAAACCGAAGTCCCAAAGTATTTGCGTAAAAATCTATGTTTCTTTGTGGGTCGCTAGTAATCGCTGTAACATGATGTATTCCAAAGACACCTTTGGTATTCATGTTGTTGTTGCTGTTGTTGTTACTGTTATTACTTCTTTTACTCGTATTCTTCTTTGTTCTTGCTTTTTGCATTCCTGCTGCATCTTCTTCTGATGAGGTTCTAACAGATGTAGTAGTATATATATACAAATATACTTCCACGTAACATTACAATAATAACAATAAAAACGGCTATCTCTTCTAATTGAAATAAGAAATAACAATCCTCTATTTGTAAATCTAAGACATGTATGACTTTCAAATTAATGTCACTGATATCAATCATATGAAAGCTAATATATAAGCAAAATAATAATAATAATAATTATAAGAATAATAATTCGATTCTCTGCTATTACAAGAAGAAATAGTAATCAGCCTAACAGTAGTAGTAAGCAAACTGGATTATTCACGAATAATTATTTAGTTAAAAATGTCTCTGGTTATAGCATCTTATCTTTTTTAGTAATTATTAATTTTTAAATACTGTCATACTAAATATGTGTGTTCAGATAAATCCAGCATAAAATTAAGTAAATATATGATGTCCAAGACGCTTTCTGTAAGAAGATAATGAACAATAACTCCACTTTACTAATGGTTGGAATCTTAGCAGTAGTAGCAGCAGAAGAAGATGATTATCCAGTTATCTGCTAATCTATCATCATAAAATAACATATTAAAATATATTGCTTTTACGTTCTCTTGATCTTTCTACCGTTAAATTGCTTTCATGACTGTAAAGTTAGTGACATAAAATTAGCTATTGTGAGAACTAATAAGAGCAACTACTACCTACCCAAAAGCATATGTTTTCTACAAGTTTTGCATAACCAGATTTCCTTTTGTATGGAACCAAAGTAGATATCTACACCTTCCCAACTGCCACATCGTTCACATGGTTGCTTTTTTAATTCACTCATCATTAATAATAATAATCAGATTCTCTTATGGGTTTTTATAATATCCCTTTGGCACTGGCCATTAAAGCTACGGTTATTGTCAGCCAATAATGACTTTTATTCCTAGAAGTAGACAATACCTTGAAAAGGATGCAGAATCGCTAATCCAAGAAGGTAAAAAGTAGTATTTAATGAACCTAAGGGCAGAGAAGAAATACGCACCTTCATTATTCATGAAATTTGAAGAATTTCTATCTCTTTAGAATACTCAATAATAAGTAACAGAATGATTTTTAATATACAATACTAAGATATTCTGCTATGCTACTTATACATAGATATATTATAGTTTGGCATTGATGTCTGTTGTATAAAATATGGATCTTTTATGGAATGACAAACGTACAAGACAATTTGTAACAAATGTAGGACTTATCACAACAGATGGTCCACTAGGTCGTAATATAATGGCAGCAGAATGGACTCATCATATCTCTTATTCACCTAGTTTGATTGCAGTCAACATAAGAGGACATGATGCTACCGCCGAGAATATTAGAGAATCTAAGGAATTTGGTGTTAATATAGCGGCAGAGGATTAAAATGTTCTTTGTAGTGTAGCAGGTAGATACACAGGCAGACAGGTAGATAAAATCTCAGTTCTTGAGGAGAATGGCATTGCAGTATTTTATAATGCCAAGCATATCAAAGTACTAATGGTACAAAGGGCTGCGATGAATGCTGAATGTAAGTTAGTAAAACAGGAAGAGTTAGGAGATCATATTATGTTTATTGGTAAAGTTGTTGAGATATCAGCAGATGAGAATATACGACCTCTACTCTATTATAATGGTAGATATTGGAAACTAGGAGAAGGAATCGTTAAACCAGCGCCAGAAATATTGAATAGAATTGAAGAGCTTGCTCAAAAAAGGCATAGTAATAGTAGACTATGAGAAAATCTACTTAGCTAAATTTTATTGCTCATGATATTCTCACTAATGATAAAAACAATACCAGCATTTCTAATGACAATAATACAATACAATTTTTTATAGTCTGTTATTTATAATTCTGCTGTCTTCAATTTTTCTCTAATGAATAGTAGTTGATAGATTTTGTTATCAATGGGTGTTGTAGTAGAGATTATTTTAGATCAATAAGAGAGAAATTACTTATAGTCTGATCTATCTTATATATCTGAGAATAATTATTGTATCAGATTTGTGAAATATATCAATAAGTTCTTTAATCATATTGCCATGTTGTTAGGATGTTGGAAAATAAAGTTGCAATAGTCACTGGAGCAAGCAGTGGCATAGGTCATGCTACTTCTTTGGCGTTGTCAAAAGCTGGTGTAAGAGTAGCAGTTGGAGCAAGACGTACAGACAGATTACAAGAGCTAGAAAAGAAAATTATAAACGACAAAAAAGATGAAAGAGGAGAAATCTTTATTCAAAAACTTGATGTTACAAGCAAATCAAATTGTGATTCATTTGTTGATGCCGTAGTTAGAAAATGGGGAAAAGTGGATATTCTAATTAACAATGCTGGTTTAATGCCGCTAAGTTATTTCAAAAATAGAAAAGTGGAAGAATGGGAACAGATGATTGATGTAAATATCAAAGGAGTCCTATACTGCACTTCTGCAGTAATTTCCTATATGTTAGATAAAAAATCGGGACATATAGTGAATATCTCTTCGGTTGCAGGGAGAATTGTATTTCCTGGAGCAAGTGTATACTGTGCAACAAAACATGCCATTACTGCATTTAGCGAGGGATTAAGAAAGGAATTAAGTCCAGAGTATAAGATACGAGTTACATGTATTGAACCAGGAGCTGTTTCAACAGAACTATTGGAAACAATAACAGATGACTCCATGGCAGGACTTATACAAGCTACAAAGAATATGGAAATATTGCAGTCAGAGGACATAGCAAATGCAGTCTTATATGCAATACAAGCACCAAATCATGTTAATGTTAATGAGATATTAATAAGACCAACGGCCCAAGAAAGGTAATGAATCCTTTCGTGATCTATCTGGTTTGTCTAGAAATAACTTTATCGGATTTAAAATATGTGTCGTAGGTGCAATTATTGATTATGGCGAATTGAAAATCAATAATAATACACACACATTTATTTTGACTATATTCACTTATCATTCTCATTAGATTCCCAAATAGCAAAACTGTTATTCTCTGTATAAAGACAAACTGTAAAGCATCCCATCCCATCTCTGGCGCTGGACTCTTAGGGTGTAATACTCTCCTTCCTAGTTTCTCTATCTTAGAACAATAGTTATCTACTGATTTTACGTCGGTCAATGTAATTAGTAATCTGTTGTTGAGGGATTTGTCTTTTCATCATTCCATCTGTTAATGCTTTATTTCCTTTTTCATCTGTTGTAATTATATTAAAGTACTTATAATCAAGTACTCCAGATTAGAAGCCACAGACTCGGCCATTTTTCTATCTTCCAAATACGTCAGCATAAAATTTCTTTGATCTTTCAACATCGTCTGCAGTTATATCAAAGTGGACTAATGTTGGTGGCATATTGTTCTAAAGTTGTATTGTAAGGTACTTTAAAAATAACCAAAGTAATAATTCTCAGACACCTTTATCAAATACAAGATCTACTTACTACATTTAAAAATGAATATAATTGACTACGACGAACATAAATCTAACATCTACAAGACAAAAACTAAGCATGAAAATGTACAAGGATTATATTAAAAAGAAAAAATAGAATCAATTTATTTTGCTTCAAGTTCCTTGATCCTTTCAACAACACCTTGAGTTTCGCTCTCCAGATCGTTCTTGTATTCTTTTAGCAATGCAATTCGCTCTTCCTTGGTAAGAAAACTTCTTGCTTTATGAAACCCGCTTTCACAGCAACCATATCCCATATTATTCACCCCCGTTTTCATCCATATCGGATATACGATATATAGTAATTGATGTATTTATATATATCGTATGCCCAATATTATATATGCGAAGGTTTGGCAATAACTATTGTTGCGATATGAGAGGTATGTTGGGATTTTTAATCCTCTTTTTACTTTCAAAACATCCAATGCACGGACAGGAACTCGCGGATGAGATTGCAAAAAGAAAAGGAGAAAAGCCTAGTCCAGGAACAATTTATCCAGCGATTAAGAACCTTCGAGAGATGGGATTTATTAGTGTAGAAGAAAAAGAAGGTAAAACTATAGTCTATACTCTTACGCAGAGAGGAAAAAATGCGCTTAAAATTGCCAAACGAAGGTTTGTAAGAACTTTTCTTGGAGTGTTATCTTAAAATGGCATGCAAAAGATGTTGAAACTATGAAATATGAACAATAAGAGACTATTCGGGATTTTCTCTTATATATGATATTCATGCTTAGTCTATAGATTTAACAAGATCAAAATCTGAATTGTAGAGGCAGATAATAATAATCATATCATTCATCTCATTAATTGAAATTATTTTATTTTCATTGACCTCCTAATCTCAATAGAAAGCAAGCCTTGTATGTATAAGTCGCTCATTAAGCTTCCACTTTGCTATTATTGTCTATTTTGAATCTACGAATAAGAAGAATCTTCCAATCAAACTACTATATATACTCACCGATATTCAGCAATGATATACATCCATATTGTATTAATTACTCACAACAATATTCTGGTGTTTCCGGTTAAAAAGCAATACATAGATATTTGAAACCAATAACTAGCATATTATAGCTATAAGTAAAGAATCTGAAAGAGAAGAAATGAAAGAAGAAACTCATGAATTGGAAGATAACGAAGAGTTTGATGAAGAAGATAAGTAAGAGAAATTAGATTAATGAATTAAATAGATTAGCAAAAATCCATTACTCTTAATTAACAATATTAAACAAATTTGTAATTACATATAAGACATATATGAAAAAAACATGTAAGCTCAGACAGTCCATATCAATACAAGAAAAATCCGCTTTTAGCATCGATATGGTAAGCGATGATTCTACCAGTCGAAGGGTGCAAGCAGACAGGATATTATTATTAATATTATTACGTATGATAATACAAGATAAATGAAAATCAGATTTAACCCAAGAGACGCACAAATTGAATTTAAAACTCCATTAGAACAAACAACGTTTGAAAAGTATTATCCTATTCCTCCAAATACTCAAATGGAAATAAAAATAGATTTTATTAACAGTATAAGGCAAAGACAAAGACCAGAGGTAAAATTATCTTACATCAAATTATAGCAGGGTATGTTATTATAACATACACCACTCATCAATTTGCTAATTGAAAATCAATATCTGTTCCCATACTAATGCTATGTTTCTGAGTGGTTCATATATCAAACATTCTATAATATCCGGTCTATACGAAGCATTTCACATGTTGAAATGTATGTGAATGAAACAACAGAAAATCAGGATGACGTAATCCCTTGTACCATTATGGATAAATGTTAGTCAAGTATTGTATGAAAAACGGTGGAGTAACTAGTGTTCTATATTCATCTGCTGCTTCTGCTTTTTGTATAAGTGTAAATACTTGACTATAGTGCCGGCAGCATTGTCGTCTTCGTCTTTGTAGCTTTCTCGATCTTCAAATTGGAAGTATATATGAATATCTCTCGTCATATAATATCTCTATAGTATGTATCTGACAAATATCTTGCTAAATTGCAAGAGTCACAGCGCATACAGTTGACAAATAAAAGAAATTGTCAATTTGAAAGGGCAGAAGAATTGAAGAAATAAAGCTCTATTGATATCGGTGGCTGCAGAAAAAAATAAGGTGAAAGAACCTTTATGAAAACAATTTTTTATTCACTTTTTATTCTTTTTTTATTTTATTTTATTTTATTTTCTATTCTATGTTTATCTGCTTTCCCTTTGGTTTTGTTTGCTCTTTTTTGTTAAATGTTATCTCTAATATTCCATTCCTGTAACTTGATTTAGCTGTTTCAATATCTGCCTCTGGAGGTAAATCTATAACTTCATGATATTTTCTCTGTGGATCATCGCTCTTTATTTCTACTGTGTTATCATAAGCACTTATCTTAATCTTGTCTTTGCTGACACCTGGCATTTCTAATACAACTTTAACCTCTTTATTTGAAGTTGTTATATCTGCTAAAGGCTCTCTTTCAGAAGAAATTAAAGGCCTTGTAAAAGAGCCTCCACCACTACTACCACCACGTAATAATGATGATGGTGATCTTACATTACCAAATTCTCTTACTTTTGGTTTGCCATCAGGTCCTATAGTCATAGAATAACCATATACTATTGGACCTACTTCACGTACCTTACCTCCTTCAGGAGTTTCATATTCTCTTACTAAATCCTTTGGTACTGTAGACTGAAAGTTCTTTAACTGGTCTTCAAATTGTCTTTCCATTTCTCTTCTCATTTCTTCAAATCCTCTGAACATATCATCAAAACCAAATTGTCCTCTTGATCTACTACTGCTACCGCCACCTCCAAGGAACCTCCTAAACCAATCAAATGGTTCTATATCGTCGCGTCCGGAACTCAATTATAATAATAGCACCACCTATAAGGTAGGTTGCATATTAAATAAATCTATTCTTACAAATTCCTATTGTTTTTACATTTTTTCTTTTAGAAGGTCGTTAGATAGCTTTTCTACAAAGCCATACAGAGAGAATATATTTCCATAACTTTAACATCTGCTATGGAAAAGTAGTCAAATCCAGACATGGTTACCAGTGGATTTTTGACTTTTAATCACACAACAGTCATTTCCTTTAAGGTTTCGATTAATATTTTGTCCTTGCATTAAACTATATTTCTATAGCTTGAAAAGTAATGTTTCTTCCTCTTATTTATAAGAATAGAACACCTTCAAAGTATGTATATATATCTACAATAAATACAATATATTTTTCATGGCCTATCACTTTGAAAAACACTTATTGATTTGGGCATTTTGTTCCTAAAAAATATATTCTTATATTTACAGCTCTTTTTTTTGATTTATTAGTTGACAATTTTTTTCTATTTATTTATTTATTTAAGAAGTGGTCAAAGGCTATGTGTGTGTTGTAGTACATAAGTCACATATTGAGTTAAAAAAAATCATTCGCTCACAAATTTCAAGCGCTGAAACATTAAACTTGATTCTAAAAAGAGAACTCTAGCTAAAAATGATAATATTATAGCTTATTGTTTATTAATCACTAGTCCATAGTTGGCATAGGTTACTCTAGAACCCTAGAGATTTTCGTTACCTATGGAAAATGAGACTATGTAATAATAATCTCTCGAGTAGTATGAGCTCCATACTACATCAATATATATTCGCAGATTAAATATAAAAATTCTGTGTATATAAACTATATAAGACCAATAGTTATCGACGATCAGTTACTTTGCAAGAAAAATTGTTTCGGATCAATCAACAGCGATAGGAGATGGAATGTCCAATTGACTGAATCTGTGCCTCCAGATCCCCATTTTGTAAAAGATGCAACATTTCTCATATTTATTTAAAAGACCAAATAAGTGTTACATATTCCTATCATGATTACTACTATTGGCAATATAATGAGAAAAAATGTAGAAACCATTGAAGAATTGGTTTCTATTCAAGAGGCAGCCAAGAAAATGAAAGACAAGAATGTAAGTTCGTTGATATTAGTTGATGGAGATGCCAAACCACAGGGTATAATTACTGAACGCGATTTGGTTAGAAAGATGTGCATAAATAATGTGCCGATTAGCACAGTGACAAATAAGGAGATAATGGCTTCTCTTTTTACTATTGATACCAAATCATCTCCATTAGAAGCAGCTGATGTAATGCTACAACAAAACGTAACACATTTACTTGTTATTGATAAAAATAATGATGCAAACAAACCTGCAGGTATAGTTAACCCTCTAGAATTTACAAGATACGAGAAAGATACGTACAATGATGACGACACGGATCCCATTGAAAAGATATTAGAATATCACGTCTAAATACAAAGATAGATTTGACTCTATTTTGCAACTCAACTGGAATAAACCCTATTTCTGTCTACTTTTTATATTAGTCTATTAGTTTCTAAATGGATGGGTAGTTGGAAATGAGCCTTGTATAGCTATTGACTTTACAGGTGCAAAAGAGTACGCAAAGAGTCAGTAGTAGGCAGCAATTAATCTCTATATTTCCCGGACTCACAAATTTGAGTCAAATTTATAACTCAGAATAGATGAGATTAGTATTATTATTATTACTATTACTATTACTATTACTATTTTTCAAGCCTACCATATTGTTAGCGGGTTCAGTGGAATGTGAGATATAGAATTGACTCAAACTTGGAGCTCAGAAGTTGAGTACAGGCTCGATGTACATAGAGATTAATAACTACTCTAAATGCATCAAAAAAATGAAGAGATGGGAGTTAAGATTTCTTAATATGTGATCTTATTTTTTCTCTAAAGTCAGGAGTCATTAAATCTTCTGTTTTATATCCATGATCTTTCATTGCATGTTGCTCAGCATTTTTCATAATTTCCTCTTCTGTTTCACCCTTGCAAACATAGTCACAGTCCATACCTACTTCTCTACATGAGACAGTTAACATTGTTTCTTTATCCATTGTTTCTTTATCACAACTAGATATTATAAATTAATATGAGTAAATCTACTATAACACACTAACTAGGTAGTTATGCAAAATTCTGTAAATTCAGTGGATTAGTTCGCCGACTATAGAAGGGTTCAGTTATTTTATTGTTGTTTAATTTTTCTTATCTCTCTTCTATTTGTATATATTACCGAAGTAAAACAAATAATGAAAGACAACAAAATGAAGACGTCCTCTTCCCCTTCTATTGAATATCCCCCAGGACCTCACTCAATTTTGCCTAACAAGTTATTACGTAAATTTATACATAATCCTATCAAAACCTTGATGGATATTGCAAATACTTATGGCGATATTGCTCATTTTAAGTTTGGAAGACAACATGTCTATCTAATTAATAATCCAGACTATATAGAGGACATATTAATCAGAAAATATAAGAATTTTATAAAAAGTAGAGGTCTACAAGTTTCTAAGCGCCTATTAGGAGAAGGTCTAGTTACTAGTGAAGGAGAATACCATGATCGCCAAAGAAGAATAATACAACCTGCATTTCATCCTAATCTCATAAAGGGATATGGAGACATAATGACAACTTACGCTGTAAATATGTGTCAGCGATGGGAGGATGGAAGTATTTTGGATATACATAAGGAGTTGATACATGTAACATCCGCAATCATTAGTAAGGCTGTATTAGGTTCAGATATTAAATCAGAAGAAGGTGACCAAGTTGGGGATGCACTCTTGACTTGCGCCGAATACTTTAATCGTCTCCTAATGCCATTTGGTGAGCTGATTGAAAAAATACCAGTATTGCCTATCAACAAAGGCTTTCAAGCTGCAAAAAAGAAATTAGATTCTATAGTGTATAGTATGATCAAAGAACATAGAGATAGCGAAAGCAAAGGTGTGTCCCAGGGAGACTTGCTATATACTCTACTACAAGCCCAAGATACAGAAGCCGCAATTGAACGAATGACTGATTCACAATTAAGAGATGAAGTAATGACAATTTTTCTCGCTGGTCATGAAACAACAGCCAATGCACTTACTTGGACTTTTTATCTATTATCACAAAATCCAATGGTAGAGACTAAGTTGTATGAGGAACTATGTTCAGTACTTGGTAATGTCAAGGAAAGTAGAAGTAATACAAGTAATAGAAGAATAAGAAGAATTCCAACCATTGAAGACGTACCAGAATTAGAATACACCGAAAAGGTCTTTAGAGAATCAATGCGGCTTTATCCTCCAGCATGGACTATAGGTCGCCAAGTTATAAATGATTTCAAGGTTGACAAGTATGTTATACCTACTGGCTCAATCATTTTAATGAGTCAATATGTAATGCATCGTAATCCGCGTTACTTTTCTGACCCTGATCTTTTTTATCCAGATCGCTGGACCAAAGAAGCAAAGTCTCATCTTCCTAGATTCAGTTATTTTCCGTTTGGTGGAGGTATCAGGGGTTGTGTAGGGGAGCCATTTGCATGGATGGAAGGAGTACTGCTAATAGCTACTATCTGCCAACAATGGAAGATGCATCATGACGCAAATCATAAAGTTGAATTAAAACCACTTATTACGTTGCGCCCTAAATACGGGATGCGTATGAAGCTAGAACGGAGGAAATAACTAACTAACTTCAAAAAGTACTATAGGTCACCTATCAGTAACAACTGCGAGATCTAATATACGCATGGTTCAGTACAACAAGCATTTCCTTGGTATGTAAGTATTGTTGTTATTGATTATGTTATTGATGACGTACGATGGGCTAGAAGATCATTGTATTTTTCAGGGCTTCTTCTTAGGTCTTCAATTACTGATGCATGAGTGAATTGTAAGAGTACTTTACCATTTGTTAGAATAGTAATAACTTCTTCAATAGTCATTTTGATTTTATCATATTCTTTGTCATCACTCTTAAATCGTGTTATATGTATCTCTAACCTTGATATCTAATTGTTGATATTTTACTTATATTATTAGCCAAGTTACCTCTGTTATTCTCCGTTACTCCTCTATAGTATAAACTGAAATTAGACGTTAATACAAGACTATGTACATTTACAAATAGTACGAAATCTGTTTTCATTATGTTTTCTATTGACTGATTAAAGTATATTAATGGCATATAATAATATTAGCCATTTTGTATTGTCAGATTTATACATAGAAGATTCCTTCAAGATATTAATAACATCAATAGATTCTCATCCATCCGGTTCCACGGCTAACATTTATCACTTGATGCATTGTCATAGAAGAAAACTGATATGAATAATCTATTTAAATTTCAAGATAATGTAAACTATGGGATGAATATTTTTTGGAAGTAAAAAAAAGACAAGAAACTATGGACAGCGGAGGAGATGATACGTTTGTTACGAAAAACAATCAAAACCTACTTCTCCCACTGACAGTTGGAATTCTAATCTTTGATCAAGTGGAGATCTTAGATGTTGCAGGACCTTTTGAGGTATTTTCTGTAACCCGTTTAAATGAAGAATGCCGACAAGAATCATCATCACCGTTCAGAATACTCTTGGTTTCAGAAAAGATAGGTCCAGTCTTTGCCGTTGGAGGCCTACGCTTTACTCCAGATGTAACTATCGATAATTGTCCCGAACTGGATTTACTGATAATTCCTGGTGGTAGTGGTACACGCACTGAGGTAAAAAATGTTAATATATTGAAGTGGATTGCGAATCGTGCCTCTAAGGCTATACTGACTGCCTCAGTCTGCACAGGCTCAAGTCTTCTTGGGAAAGCAGGATTGTTGGATGGACGTGAAGCAACCACTCATTGGCATGCTTTTGACTTTCTCAGCCAATCCGCACCTAATGCCCACATACGTAAAGACGCCAGATTTACTCTAGCAGAGCCTATCTTTACTTCTGCAGGCATTTCCGCTGGAATTGACATGGCCCTTCGCATTGTCAGCCACTTTTTCGGAACCAAGATAGGACAGGCCACGGCATGTCAAATGGAATATCCTTATCCCCAAAGCGACCGACGTAAGGGCGTTACTTAAAGATAGAAGATATTGATTGTTTATCTATGTCAGACATAGCCAAAAACATAAAAAATATAGGCCAAGATGCCGAAGCAAAAACAAAGACTTCGAAAGGTCATGCAGAAGACGAGATATTTTTGCTTGAATTATTCTCAAAAAGTTAGAATACTTACTGAAGTTTAAAGCGGCATAACACCATATCAGATAAAATTGTAGTTGTTATACTTTGCGGTACTTTCAGATTTCAATATTATATTTTTTATAACCTTGAATGCAATCATATTATTTGTAGTTCTTGCAATTGCACTGCTTACAAGGAATAAGATTTCCTCTTTTGGTACTATAATAGTGTTGACTTAGTAGATGATTACATCCTTTGTTAGAACATATCGCTCCACGTCCCACCTTTTTCATCCCATATTTTTCAAGCCGCTATGACAGATGATGATGATGAAGACGGCGATAATGATTGTGGACCGGTTTGTGGAAATGATGATAACAAACTTACAAGTTCAACTGCAATAATATGTTTGCATTTCAGCAGCCTAAAATTAAAATCAGGACACGTACAGGTCTTAATATCTGGATTAACTTCATAGGATTTGCTTTTATCTTTAGTACTTAGTACGCCAAATAACTGCTGTTGTCTGTCCCTTTCAAATATTATTTGTTCTTGTTTATTTAGCTCAACTATATTATACGCTCTTTCAATTCGTTTTAAAATATTTAATAGATCTTCATTAGAAGGTTTTAGATTATACTTAAACCAGTTCAATTTCATAGTGAAAAAATATTTACAATTGTGATATATAGAAGTACCAGAACCTTGGGGACTAGGAGGGAGAGAGTAGAAGCAGAACAGTGGGATGACATTTATACTAGGTACAAATTCGGCCAAGCAATATTATTCCAAAATAAATTAAAAAAGATCCATCTGGCTGCAAAGCAGAAATTATCTATATCTTGTATCCTTGCATGAGCCCAACCTTTGTAATTTGAGTAATTAGTTGTCCACTTGGTTGTGAAAGTATCAATTTGAATTCATTTGTATAAGTGTCATAATATTTTATTGCCTTTTTATAATATCCTAAACTAGGAAGAGCCTTAACCTCCTCACTAACTCTACGCTTCACTATATAGGATATTTATCCTAACAGAGTTATCAAAACAGTCTATTTGCTTCATCGTATTTTTGCAAACTTAAAAGACCTTAGCCTTTAATACATATTGATCTGCTATTAGTATTCTATCTAAGAATGGTATTGTTGTTGTTATTGCGTTCCATTATAAATAATAATTGTAGATAAAACAGATATTATAATTAATATCTAAATCTAATTACTTTGTACATACTAACTGGGATATCGAAAACGTACAGATTTATATTTTTTTAATTATGAATATATAGATCGAATTTATTGCATTTTCTTATGATTACTTAAAAACTGCATTCGAAAAATGTTTGAATATCCTTTTCACATTAATGAAGCAACACGGCGCATATATATTATCCTGTGGTAAAAGATTCAGTGACTTTGACTCGCATCGATCCTCAAGAGAATTAGTGTTCTGGAGCATCCTATAAAATTCTCTATTTATTTCTCTCAAAAATAATATATTAATTTGCAGGTGGATTTTCTTCTACTAATTCTTCTTCAGTTTCCGATTCCTGCAATTCTTCTTCTTCCTTTGGTTGACTACTCATTATCCATTATGAGACAGTTATACAAGTATAAATGGGTTACATAATGATTCAATTATCCCCAATAGGTATAATCTTAAGGGGAAAGCCTTAACTTTCTTAATAGAATCTACATCCGACGGTATTCAAGACAATTTGAAAATATTAGATAGATATATGGATAGATATATAGATTATCTGATTATCTACATGCATATGATTTGTAAATTTAGACTGTTATCATGATTTATTAAGTAATGTTATCAGTGAAGGCTGTCCTGTTTGTTTAAAATGTGTGGTTGCATGCAGTCCTACGGATGAGTCACAATATCCAATATTCCTAGAAACAAACACAAATGCAAGGCTATCCAATCTGTACCTTCTTTTTTTACATTATTCCAATGTAGATGTTCTACCGGATACATTCATCCATCTCCAATATTCCTTACATGCTCATGGTTTTGGCTGTCTCTCTCAATTATTTTAAAATTTTTGATGAAAGGACGTTAAAATCTTTATCCAAGCTTCTATTTTTATGCCATCTGTGATTACTCTACAATTAGGCTTTCCTGTATTCTTCGATCTCCAATGATACTAGATTTATTCCTCCATTCTCAATCCTTATTTCTCATAAGGTTTTAATTAGGATGTTTTATTGCAAGTAGTAGATATGCAAGGAGTTCAAAAATTAAAATGTACCTCCTGCGGTACAATGTTCATGTCTGAAACTGGAACTACAATGTGTCCATCATGTTCAGAACAAAATCATGAGCATCGTGAGCAGGAAAGTAGTAATATGACAGGCGGTTGCGGCTGTGGTCACAGCCACTAATTTTTTGCTGGTTCATGAATCTTGTTCCAAGTTTTCAATTATTTTTAAGACCCATTCCAATGTATTAACTCTTATTATATCATTACCATCTGCAATTCAAGATAATAGATGATCCGTTATTTTACCTTGTGAATATGATTTTTCATAAGATTAGTCTTTAGATCTAGAATCTCCTTTTATAATATCGATTTTAATAGTTTTAGTTTATTCAATCTTAGCTTTACTTAATTCATCTCTTAAATATTCCTTAACAGTCTCTTGGATATTAATAATACATATCTATATGCATGTATTTCCCTTCCTTCAATTCCTTACCAATATGCACTTTCAAGCTGAATATCAGCAGCACCATCATCCCTCTTTAAGGAGGTGTATTCAGCAATTTTTTCTAAACCTTTAAAGATTCCTTCAATTGCAAAAAGTGAAGGAGCTTTGGTTGTGGGAAGCTCACCACAACAGCTTTCTTCAAATTTCTTGATATTATATTCTATATAGTCAATGCCCGACATTTTTAAGAGATCAACGGCCTTCACAGAATCATCCGACCCATCTACAAAGAGAATTGGTTTCCGCTTACCCACAAGAATTTATAGCAAGATAGAAAGATAAATGTCTAACACTTCTCTTTAAGCCCTATTATTACAGAGGAAATATAATGTTAATTGTGAAATTTTGGTAAGATGCCTCTGACGTAGATCAAGATAGTGCTGGTATATATTTTCTCTCTAATTGTCCTACCAGCAGGGACAAATTCGGGAGTCAATGACTGAAATTATAATAATAAGATTGATAATTTTGTTACTTTTTCTAGGCATAAATTTAGATTGCAGCTTGGATAGTTTTGATAACAACAATATAATGAGCAAATGTATTTTATTGTTATGACTATCTGTAGAATTCAATATCTATACGTTTTATCCTAAAGAGAAAGCAGCTGCCAACAACAATACATGAATAACAAGACTGAAATCGCAATACCTGCCAAGGATATTTCTAGTGGATACAGAAAACATTCAAGGGCGTCAAATCTGTTTTATCTACCTATGTAATCCTCTAATATTAAATACATAGTAATAGCAGGCGTACATCTGATACCAAACTCCAAAATACCTGCTCTGTAAGATAATATCAGACTTGAAGATGCTCATTTACTTTTCAAAAAGAATGGAATTCCAGACTTGTGTCATTTTAGTCTCATTTCTGAATTGGGATTCGATATAACTGGTAAAAAGAGGTGGAATGATTATAGTAATGCAATTATTGTTAAAAGAAAAGAAAAGAAAAGAAAGAGAGAAGACAGAACGAATTTTTATAAACAAAAGTATACACAGGCTAGTTAGTATACGCAGGCTAGTTAGGTATCCTGCATTTATAGTAATTCTTTGTTTGCCATCTTATACATCCGTTCTATATCTTTACCACTCTCTTCCTTGTTGGAACTTCAATTCTTATCTTACACATGAATTTGTAAGTCTTTTTGTAAATAAAATGAATGATTCAAGGAAGATGAAGAATATAAAACATCTACATAAGCGCCTACCGCAACCACCATTAAGGACATTTGAGGACTTGATCTATAATAAAGTCGCCCAAATAGAGAGGAAATGTACAAGTCTACTACTAGACCTGTGACAGACAAAATATGGACTGATGTAGAGACATGCAATGCGTGTTAACACAGACTCTTCTCTAAGAAGATGAATGGAGGGGAAAGAGGGGCGATACTAGGAAGGTATGAAAAAGCGAGACCGAGGTGAGATAGATAGATAGACTTTCAATAGATATCATATTACTTTGAAATTATTACCATTACCATTATTGGTATTGTCATAGAGCTTCATTAAGTATCATGATTTTTTACCATAGAATTGGTCTTCTTTTACTGCTATTAACTTAGTAACTAATTTTGTATGGTGAATGTGTCTTTGACTGATCCATCTTCATTAGCATAGAATGTACCAATAAGCTTTGTTCCATCAGATGATACATCTATATTTAAAAATCCAAAGCCTTTGTATTGAGTAGCTATAAAATCAGATTTACTTTTCAAATTATAAAGGTCCTCTCCACCAGTACCTGCTATAATATATACTTCTCCTCTTGGATGGTTGTATGTATTTGTATTGGCAGATGTTATAGTTGGATTAGATGATGGATTGGCATTACTATTATTATTGTTATTATATGTCATTGGATATGATCTTTGATAATTGTGGTTGTGTCCTTGTAAGACTAGATCTACTCCATATTGGTCAAACAATGGATGATAAATATTTCTGAGTAAAATATCTGAAGGATGTTTAGTTGGTGAAGTATACATTGGCTGATGGAAATATACAATAATCCACTTTATGTTAGGATTTTGTGAGGTACTGATAAGATCTCTTTTTACAAAAGAGTATTGTGGAGAGTCAATAGTATAAGGAAGGTTAGAATCCATTGCTATAAAATGTACATTATGATAGTCAAATGAATAGTATGTATTTGAAAGACCAAAATGATTCTTGTATTGTGCTTGAAGTAAAGTAGGGTCTCCTTTTTTATCACATATCGTGATTGCCCATAATGATTTTAAGCTTGTTATTTATAGAGCTTGTCTCATTAATCCAGCAGTTTGCAGTCTTCTCATAACTAAAATCTCCAAGAGCTAGCACAAGTTCTGGATGTTTGTTTTGTATATTCATTACAGTAGTTGATGTGTCAGCTGTACATCCCCAATCTCCTGCAACTGCAAAATTAAAATAATTAGTACTAGGAAGGAAGGAAAAGGAAGAAGGAGGAGTAGGAGTTATAGTAGGAGTAGCATATGCCAAGTGTTGTTGTTGTCTTTTTTCTTGTTCCTCTTTAACTTCAGTAGGACTTCCATGTAAAGGCATCATGGATGATAAAATTATCATAGCTATTATTAGCAAGGAAATTGCAAAGATTTTCTTTGTCATATAGAAATATCATCTTATTTGACAGGCTTATATTAATATATCATAATGCAGTAAATATTCGTTCCATATAGTCTGGTGATTTATGGACTTGGCATTGAAT
>CAWIMJ010000051.1:0-35305 GCA_963837175.1 uncultured Nitrososphaeraceae archaeon | reverse complement strand
TACAACAATGCACTTTCCAACTATAATTTGCTTCTCTTATTGAAAAAATATGTTGAATTATTAAAGCTTTTATTAAATTTGAGAAATAATATAATAGTAAGCGTATACACCCGCTGGGTTAGTAATTCTTAATGATTTTGTGTCTTTAATGTGAATTGGGCTATAAATTCTGTCAATTTGGTTCAAGTACTTCCGTAATCCGGTGATTTGCAGTTACCAGTCGACAAAGTTTTTAGATAATATCTTTTAAAATGGCCTAATGGAGTTGACTAATTACTTATAAATCACACAGCAGGCTTAACCTATTTTGGAATTGTCATTAGTTATCTTGTAATAGGATATGTGAATACCCCAGTTATAGCACAGAGTGAGACATCTAATGAAACAGAACCTAACAATTCCTCTGATTATACTGCATTTGGAGTATTCGTATTCATTGTTATTATTGTAGGAATAATATGGAATTTAACACACAGGACAAAAAAACGAAGGTACTTTCCAGCCGACGTCAAAAGGGAAGTGTTAAAGGATCAAAATTACAAGTGCTCCATTTGCAAAAGAAGTACAGGAGTATGGGACTATGACCATATAGATGGTAACAGAACTAACAATGACATATCTAATTGTCAAGCATTGTGTCCAAATTGTCATGCTAAAAAGACAAGGGGGTTCTTGGAGCAGAAGTCGTCTAAGCGTGGGATAGTACTTATTGTATTAATTATTTTGATATTCTTAGCAATGATTGCAATTATTTATAGTTAGAAAGACAGCATTAGTTGTTGCAAAATCTATGCAGCTGCAACTGCAATAAGAACTTAGAATTCTTCAACTTCTCCTCCATCTATATTACTATTAGGGAATAATGCTAATGTAGGGATTATTGATGGAATGCTAATATTGATACCGCTGAGAGGAATGTTATAACAAGGGTTATCTTTCTGTAGATTTTCAAAGGCATTTTAAAGATAAGATTACACTAATATTTATAATTGTTATATTAAAGTATTCATTCCATTCATTTCAACTCAAATCTTAAAGTAATCAAATGGAAGAGTTTTACGAATGTTCCTGTTTAGAAGATATTAGATGAAATCAGACAGTAAAAAATGGTATCAATTGGTATCAGTAAAATGTAAGTCTTTTAAAGCTGAATTATTTATAGAAGTAGGGCTAAAATGCAAGTCTTGTATATAGATGCATTAAACAGCTATTCAATTAAACAAATTAACAAAACTTATTTCATACTTAACATGTTTATATTAAACCATTATCTAGGAAGAGTTTGTTATTCTCTATGGTGAGAATATGATGATATTGTCATCATTGCGATCTGTTAGATATATTTTACCATCCGAATCAACATCCAAATCTATATTATCAGAGCTATCGAATTGGGTACCAGCATTTATTTGCTTAATGAATTTTCCATTATTGTCAAATTCCTGAATACGACTGTTGCCTGTATCAGCGACAAACACATTGCCAGAAGGATATTGAACTGTCATGCCTGTTGGGTTGTGAAATTGGCCCGGTCCTGAACCAAGAGATCCCCACATCGTAATTAATTTACCTCCAGCATCAAACTTCTGAATACGATTATTGCCAAGATCAGCCACAAACAAGTTACCAGAAGGATCTACTGCGATTCTCCCAGGATTATTAAATTGGCCCGGTCCTGAACCAAGAGATCCCCAAGTAGATACAAATAAGCCATTGGTGGTAAATCTTTGAACCCGATTATTCCCCAAATCTGTTACATATACATTTCGCTTAGCTTCATCCTCATCAATTCCTATTGGACTAGATAACTGACCTGGACCACTTCCAGGAATACCCCATTGACCAATGAAAGTGCCATTGTTAGTAAATTTCTGAATTCGATCATTGCCGGTATCTGTTACATATACATTTCCACTTACATAATTAATAGTAATCCCTAAAGGGTTATTAAAATGACCTGGACCACTTCCAGGATACCCCATTGACCAATGAAAGTGCCATTGCTAGTAAATTTCTGAATTCGATCATTATCCGAATCAACAACAAACACATATCCTTTAGGATCAATAACAATGCCTGCTGGATCGTCAAATTGACCAGGAGCTGATCCAAGAGAACCCCATGTCGTTACCCTACTATCTTGTCCATTAACAGAGGCAAAGGTACTTGCTAACACAATTGCTGCTAAGGTAAATACTGCCGCAGAATTAACCATTTTATTGGATGATAAAACTCTTATTTTACCATAAAACAATGTCATTTTCAACATTTTGTAAATATTCACATACTTAAATAATTATGGTTACTAATCTCAACAGGAATCTACTTTCAACACGGATATCTATACTAATCTCACCTCATCTCTAATTTTTGTTCTTATGTAGTTCTCCCGGGTGGCAAAATAGAGTCAATTCCATCCTGCATCCCACCGAACTCGATATATAATTTATTATATAATAGTCATGAAGACATAAAATTTATAGGAACCTCATTTCGCTAGCCTTAGTTTTGATTGAACCCAATTTTGATGTCTTGTTATGGCATTACGTGCCTAACCTCAGGGAATATAGTGGATAAGCTTATTCCAACATAATACCTACGTTAGCTAGGTGGCGTTGTAGTCGATAGAAATGTATTCATTATTTTACCCATCTCTTCCGGATATTGATCCGGTGCTGCATGACCTGCACCTTTGATCTGTACAAGCCAGGCTCCTGGAATCTTTTCTGCAATCTTTAAAGAATTGACATGTGGCTCGTAGAAATTATCCTCTGTTCCAGTTATGATCAACGTGGGTTTATCCAATTTCGCAAGCTCATCACAAGCACCACTCCAGTTTGGATTGTCCTCCCAATGCTTTCCTACATTATTCTGATTATTTGCTACCTCAGGGGGCAAACCAGGCTTCAGCTGTTGTAATGAAGTAATGTTTGCTGGAATGTCAACAGATTCAGGATGTAGTTTGATCCATGCTGATCCTAATGAGGCAGATACAAGCGATTTTATTTCCTCTGCAGTGAGTGGAATATTATTTAGAGATTTGTTTACCACATCGGATTGCAATTTTAGAAACTCAGGTGGTTTAGGTGTATGATCTTTTCCACCACATGATGATCCAATAAGAACAAGGCTGTTAACCTTATTTGGATACATGATTGTAAGCTGTTGGGCTAAATATGATCCAAGAGAATATCCCATAACATCTGCTTTTGGTATTTTCAGAGCATCAAGCAAACCAGCTGCATCGTCTGCTATTTGCTGATAAGTGTATGGTTTGGAACCAATTGTTGTATTTGCAATTCCACGTTGATCAAACGCAATTACTGTGTGATTTGAAGAAAGACCCGTTAGAAGGGATGGGTCCCAGGCATCCATTCCATCAGAAGCGCCATTGAAAAGTAAAATTGGTTCACCTTTGCCAAACATCTTGTACGCAACATCAATATCTCCGACACGGACTTTTTCTAATGGGATATCCTGTATATTTACCGAATTCGTAGTATTGGAATTCATTTGATCTGGCTCTGACTGACTATACGCAATCTTGGGAGTGCCAAAATAGCCATCAATACCAATTAATGAACTAGCGATAATAAGCATAGGTGCGGCAGCAATAAGGATTAAATGATCTTTCCGAATAAGTCTGTGATTTAACATGATCGCTGATAACCTGGTAACTATTTAAATGTAGTGAGATGGAAACCAGAAGGACAAAAAGAACATTTGCTTTGCAGAAATTTTCATTTGATAAAGTTCCCCTGCTGAAGAAAGTAGACTACATTCACTAGTGTATCGAATCCCACAGAACCCGTTAACTATATTGGTTCTTATACTGCAGAGTATAGAGTAATTATTGATGATATACTAAAGAAAGGAACGATTAAGAGACGGCGATAAACTGTATACTACATTAATTCACTGTCGATCCTAGTAAACTGAATGACTACTTCACTATTATATTATACTTTACATCGTCGGCATAATGTTGAGGACTAGTAACTGTATATGATCCTTGCTCCCCCTTAAAATGAATTTCATGGTTACCCTTTGTAAAGGGTTCTAAGAGAATAAAGAAACCATCTGATACTGCTTGAGAAGATCTTGCGGCTCAACTCCAAAGATGTTATTTTCTGGAAAGGTTACATTAAATAGATTAGAATGAGTTCTATACTTCTCTTTCAAATCTCTAAAATTAACTCCATCAACAGTAAGATCGACACTGAGTACTGTATCTTGGTCATCTTTAGCACATTTGTGTAAATCAGCCTCAGCCTTGAGTTGAGGGAATTCAGCATAAGAGCATTCTACAGCTAGGATTGGAATCATAATGGCCTTTCCAGCGGGTATGGTACATGTACGCTCGGCTTGTCCTCCGCCAGCTCCGAAAAGGAAAAATACATTAGGATTGGTTTGGGATTTAGTACATTTCTCACCGGTTCCATCAAGCATCGGACTTTCAGCTGTAGGTATTGAGATAGCCCATTGCCACCATTTGGCTGACCATTCTCCATATGTTAAACCATATGGTTTAGACTTTATAGGAAAAACCCCAGGATTAATATCGTCAGCCCATGAAGTTACAATCATCGACGATAGTAATAGAGGCATAGTCAATAAGACTACTATACGTGATAATCGCTGATTCATGGAATGACATCTCCTACTAATCACATATATATTACTATTCTAAAATTGATAAGGTTCTACATTTAGAAAAATTTTTGCTTCTATGATCTATACTTTTTTGTTATAATCTACATTTTTAGTCAACTCTCATTATAGTTAGCTAGCTTTATAGATAACACAAAAATCATATTTTTTATAAATGATAGCAAAATTTTACATCAGATATCTATATTATATTACATGATATAGATTATCAAGTATTACTGAGAGGATAAAAAATTGACTTCTAGTACAATCCATCATGATTTTTCCTCACTATATAACAATAAGAAATTTTTCTTTTTAATATCTATCATAATTCTTACGCTGATAATAGATATATCGTTTGTCAAATTATACGACTTAATAAGTAAAAAGTTCATTAATTGGAGAGTTTCTCTATTTATTGTTATTTCAATTACAAGCACAATAGGTCAATATTTTATATTGAAATTTATTAAACCGACAAACAAAGCGACTAAAATAAGAGATGAACTCCATCTTAAGTCACTATATAAAATTGTCAAAATATTCCAATATGCCTTAGGGGCAATTCTTATGTCTGTGGCTTTGCAGATGGTTGTCACATCGCACTACAATACTTTCATGCTAATAGCGATTATGGCCACTAGTTATACACTAGCTATTATCCTGTTAGTAATACTTGCATTACGATTCTTTTCATGGTTCAAGTCAAATCGGAATTTCGTCATCTTACTGTATGGATTAGCGTCATTAATGCTTGCGATTAATGCAATATTTACTGTCATTAATGTAAATGAAAGATTACTTGATAGACCATCAGAGATATGGCAATTCGCTGGGGGTACCGTTGTTCTTGCTGCTAAAAATGCTGTGCTTGATTTATCATATTTTCTATCTTCTATTCTATCTTTTATTCTAACCTGGGCTGCCACAGGTACTTCTTTTAAATCATTATTCTCAAAGATTGGGAAGAGTCAGATATTGGATTATTGTAAGTATACCTTTGGTTTATTTTTTAAGCCAATTTATTACCTCATTTCTAAATCTATTCGCTCCGTTACTTAGGTCAGATCCCTTTTTCTTTGCCATTTTTTTTACGCTGATATTTACTTTGAGTAAGACAATTGGAGGCATAATGTTTGGTATTGCATTTTGGACTATAGCTAAAAACATTGCTCATACTATCACTATAAGCCATTATATGACTATCTCAGCATATGGTTTCATACTATTGTTTATTTCAAATCAAGCTATTGTATTGGTTACTGCACCTTATCCACCATTTGGACTTGCTACTATCTCATTTATGGGATTATCTTCATATTTGATATTAGTAGGCATTTATTCTTCTGCAATTTCTGTAGCTCAAGATCTAGAATTACGTAAATTAATCCGAAAATATACCACAGAGTCAAAATTACTAGATAGTATTGTATCAGCTGAAATGGAAAGGGAAATACAAAATAGAGTTATGAAGATTGTAAATGAACAATCATTTAAAATGAAAGAGGAGACTGGAGTTCAGTCATCGCTTAACGAAGAGGATATCAAAGAATATTTAGAGAAGGTATTAAGTGAAACTAAAAGAGAAATATAGAGAGAACTAAGGCGTCATTTCTGCATACTTATTAAGATTGCTGCGTCAGTTCTCTTAATCTACCCTTCAGAATAGATCATTGATGTATTAAAATTGCATCATAAAGGGATTTTGTAGATATTATTTTTTATTGTCAAAGCATAAGATTTGTTTTAATATTAAATTAAAATAACATGTAAATCCAATGAATTCTGGAATGATGAATAACCAGAATCGTTTTACTGGAGGAGCATTATAATCTAGCGATATGCTCACCAACAAGTCCACCAAATAGTCTCATTAGTATTAATATAGTGACTATTTGCTCCTTATTCACAGTAACATACTACGTTTTAATGAAAAAAGATGCCTATTAAGATGAGTGAGAGAATTGAATCAATTCTATCTTGCATTCGACCGAACCCGCTACCTATACGGGTTCTTATACTCTAGAGAATAGCCTCAAAACTTTAACAGTGTTGCAAAATTAGAATAAAAATATAATTTAAAAGAAGAAAATAGATGCTTCGCCTCTTCTAGAGTTTTAACCAAATATTCTCAATCTCTTTTGAATTTATAATGGTTATTAAATTCTTCATGTTTTCAAGTGATCTGGCATGTCCATCTTTATATGGCGAAGACACACAATCCGAAAACTACTACAGAATAGAATCTTCTGTTGAAGGCATCCCTAGCACTAGACTCCACTCCAAATTCTGTAGCAATACCTGTAAACACTATAGTAATGATACCAGCACTTCTAAGCATGCGCTCAAAGCCTGTGTCTATGAATATACTTGCTGTATGTTCGTTTATTACTATTTCATCTTGTTTTGGTTTTATTGTGAAATCCATATCTTCAGTCGTAAACTGCTCAAATAAGCGGTCGTGTTCGTCTGTTTGTGTATTCAGAGACTTTAATAATATCCATTGGAATCCAGTGCTACCGAATGCAACTATTCGTAGCCAAAAAATCGACCCTTCTTGTTAGTGCGCTTGTTCCGCTTTTACTGTTAACAGTGACTCAGCGCAGCACTTGCACAACAACAGCAACAAAAGAAAGGCCTAGCTATCGTTAGTGATAATGGATACAATGACAATGATCCAAACCTACCACAATATTATATCGTAGGGGAGGTCCAAAACAACGGTTCAGAGACAGCCAAATTTGTGGAGGTTTCTGCGACGTTATATGATAGCAATAACAAAGTGATAGGAACAGGCTCTACGTTTACAAAGCCAAGTGACATTGACCATGGTCAAAAGGCACCTTTTGAAATAACAATCGGCACAGATCAAGTCATGGGTGGAGACCTTAGTATAATAGATCATTGTGCTGTCCAGGCCGGTTCATCATGATAACTTGATTTTGCAAAGCAAAAATGAAATGTCCTGTACTTGTTGGTTGAGCCTTAATCAGTTCTTTCTTGAAAATGATAGAACCTCAATGCTAGTCTAAAAGCATCAAATATGTCATTGTATGATGTTGCTTCTTTATCTAAGACACCATCATTATCAACAGCAGTCCTTAATGCAGTTATCAGTTTGTCAAACTTGTTTGGATTAATAGCAATTTTTCGACGCTCATGTTCTAATATCATCTTGCAATGACCTAGCATAGCTTTGTGCTCTTTATTGAAATTGACAAGGATTATTTTCATATCTTTTGTAACTTATCACTTTGTACCACGAGGACATAAGCTATGACGCGTAGACGGGATTTTTGTAATGGATGGAAAGATGAATGCAGATAGTTCGTATTAGATATGCCGGATTAATTTATTATTCCTTACCTGAATGAAAGGAATATTTACACTGTAGTTGGACGCTGTGGTTTTGTTTTACCAAAATATGCTCTTACATGTTGTCTATACAAATAATACAATACCACTATGTTAATTGCTAAACCTATTAGCGGAAAGGTTACAGAACCTACAATTCCTGAAATGACATTCTTAGTATTTTCAAGAGAAGCGAGCTGTAATAACAGATGTGGAAAGTATTTGTATAGCGATTCCAATGAAAAGTAATATTATTGTTATAGTCCATGCCCACGCTTTTCCTTTTAGCAGTCCATAAAACATGACAATGTATCCAATACCTATTGCTAACAATACTCCTCCTACTGCAGCAGAAATTACGCCAAAGAACTGAGCAATGGCTTGCGAAGAAGTGCTTGTAGAATTCCCTGAAAACAATGCTCCCAGCGCAACTAGAGCAATTCCAGATAATAATAACAGTATGCCACTTATTATAGTAAGTATTGCTATTATCGTTACTCCCCTAGGCCTATGCTGTTTATTTTGCATTATATTAGATAATGTATGACTTAATCATGTATATACGCTGTATGATACATAATACTGTATTCGTGAAAGTTGCCTTAATATATTTTCTGCATTCGGTCGATTAATAAAAAATGATATTGAAAATTTAGATACCTAATTTACAATAGTTGGTAGCGGAAATACATATTATTCATACGATTTATCATTACCGCATATGCATTATCAAATTCTAAAAGAACCAATGGCAATGCTTGAAATTCAACTCAATAAAGAAGAACAACTTACTGCAGAAGCAGGAGCAATGGTTTACATAAAAGGCAATATAGAAGTTAAAACTACAACACGCTCCACTGGCGGCTTCTTTAAGAAATTTAAGGTTGCTGCACTGGGTCGTCAATCATTTTTTGTTAATAACTACGTTGCACATGAAGATAATTGCTTTATTGGCTTGACAGGGCCTCCAATTGGAGACGTTGTGAGAATGTCAATTAATGCTAGTAATGGCCTTATTGTGTAGTCTGGAGCTTATATTGCATCTAGCACAGGAATAATGCTTGATACAGAATGGCAGGGTTTTAAAAAAGGAATTTTTGAAAGTGGATTATTTATGTTAAAGGCAAATGGTGAGGGTGATTTATTTGTTAATGCATATGGAGGTATAATTCAGAAGGATTTGCAAGATAATGAAAAAATGATATTGGATAATCACCATCTCGTGGCACTAAGTGAGAATTCAAACTATAGAGTAATGAAATTTGGTGGGCTGAAAACTACAATCCTTGGAGGAGAAGGGCTTGTTATCGAAATCACAGGCCCAGGATCAGTTTATTTTCAAACCAAAAACATTGAAGATTTTGTGGACTACCTTGGAATAGAAGAAAGATCTGACTCAAACGATACGTAGAGGTATGACAGCAGTTTTGTTATGCAGTAAATGATTGTCAAGTTTGTCGTTATTGTGACTACTTAGAGCCTATCCCAAAAATAGATAGGAATATAGCTCGTTGGAATCTTACTAACACATCTGATAATGTTTGTTTAAGAGTAAAAAGTATATTAGAACAATTACACGCATTCAAGATGATCTATGGAATGAAATTAAAAATATTTTACCAGAAGAGAAACCCGAGAATACCATAGGTAGACCAATTGTTCCATATAGAAAAGTATTTGATGGTATCCTATTTGTCTTGAGAACCGGATGTCAGTGGAAGATGCTTCCAAAAGAATATGGTTCTGGTTCTACTACATGCCACAGAAGGTTTCAGGAATAGGTTGTTTTGAATATATTTCATAAACTGTGGATTAGGTTATTGGAGATATATGACGATATCAAAGATATCAAATGGAATTGGCAGTCTCTTGACAGTATATCTGTAAAGGCATCTTTAGGGGGGACATGACTACTGGTCCAAATCGTACAGATAGAGGCAAGCAAACTTGGAACAAGCGTCATGTAATTACTACAGATAAGAAAGGTATTCCATTATCTATGTTGTTATCACTGCTACAAATACACACGACATGAAGGCTGCTGCAACAAATACACTAGATAGCATAGTAGTTAAAAGACCTTTAAAGAAACAAAATCTGTGTCTTGACAAAGGATATGATTATCCAGAAATTGAAATAGAATTTATCAAAAGAAAATATATATCACATATTCGACATAGAGGAGAAGAATCGCTGCTGACAACGACTAAGAAGTTGAATCATCATCCTGCTAGAAGATGGGTTGTAGAAAGAACAAATTCATGGCATAATAATAGATTCAGGAAATTACTAGTAAGATATGAAAAGAAATCAAAGAACTATTTGGGATTGGTACAACTGGCATGTTGTATGATCTTGTACAGAAAGATATTTTTGGGATAGGTTCTAAGTTAAAAAAAGTTAATGGCATACATTCAAAGTTTAAAATACATTCAACATTGCCACTTGTCGCAGGATGCTTAAAGAAGATATGATATTTATTTTATTATATCTTTTCTAATTTCATTCTCGTATTCTGGAAAATAATCACTAATCTGTCTAATATTAAATTCTTTAAGAATTGAATCTTTGTCCTCTTTTTTCAAAAGAAAATTGATTGATCTTTTAACAAACTCTTCTGGTAATACAATTTCATTACTCATCCTTTCATAGTATTCCTTATCCATAGTTACAATATGCACTGTTTTAAATCCACTTCCATCGCTATCAGTTATTTCAATATAATACTTCCAAGTATTGACATCAACTGGTGGAACTGTACTAACTATAATTCTTGCCAACTCAATATAATGGCAGCATGTAAATTACTATTAAATATTTAGATGGGATGAAAATAGGATATTGGCATCTAATAGATAACAATAGTCTCTAAGAAAAATCTCATCCCATAAATCATCTGGAATTTTTATAATGAGTGACGGGAGCTTCTTTCTCCTATAGTAACAGGTCACATGCACAAAGATAATGCCTCAAGCTATATTCTATCTATTTTTGAGATAGTCTCTAAAATAATAAGCCTCCCTGGGGGTCAAACAAATTCCACACCAGAGACCTACTAAAAATAATTAAAATTCTTACAACTACTTATCTAACATGAAATATTTCATTTACATTAGTCACACTCAATCCAGGTTCTGGACCTCCTCCAATTACATATATTTTATCTCCAATAGCTACAGCTACCAAGCCATGACGTGCTGTTGGCATAGGCAGTTCAGTTGTCCATTTATTACTTTTAACGTCATATCTTTCATTGTTATTAAATGTCTTGAAAGGTTCTTCGCCTCCAAAAACATAGATACTATTATTTATTGAAGCAGCTGCAATTCCGCTTCTTTTAGATGGCATAGGTTCCAGGTTACTTATTACCCATCTATCTTGTATTGGATCATACATCTCATTGACATCTACATTATCCAAAGAAGAACCAGATATTCTACCGCCTATAACATATAATTTTCCATCTATTACTGATGAAGCAGCATGATGTCTTGCGGTTGGCATCGGCGCTTTATGTTTCCAAGTGTTTGCTGATGGATCATATGCTTCATTTGTAGGTAATGGTTTATCAGATGAACCACCAACTGCATATAAGGTTTCATTAATAAACTTAGCATTTAATGCTCCTCTAGCAGTTGGCATTGGTTTTCCTTCTTGCCATTTATTTTGAATAGGATCATAGATGAATAACTTGTTTGTTGGAGCCCAAGAATCTGTGTATCCGCCAGCTACGTATATTTTACCATTATACGAAGCAGCGGAGGTATGATGTAATGGCTGTGGGATTGGAGTTACCTTAGTCCATGAATTATTCTTAAGATTATAAACTTCTACAATATCTGTTACACGACCAGATTTATCAAATCCTCCTATAATGTACATATTGTCTCCTACGAGATCAGCAGCAATTTCAGTTCTTGGTGTAGGCATAGGTGCACCATTGTTCCAAAACGATTCTGCAGTAGAAGATGATGATGGTGTTGTTGTTGCTGCTGTTTGTGCGTAAGACAATATAGGCAGAAGAGAAAGAATTGCTGTAAATAACAGAATCAATACTGCTAAGATAGGCTTTACCATGAATAGTGTAAATGTGTGTTTCTATTCTTCTAAATAAATTTGCTTGCTCTCTCTAGGGGTAAAAACAAATTATACTTGTTAACAAAATTACGTAGAATGGTGTAAGGATTTTCTTCGCCATATTTTTAGCTTGCTTCTGTGACAGTCATCTCTTGTGAGATCTTCTTATATATTACTTCTCTAGATTCTGCATATAAACACGAATCAGATGTTGATGTGAAGGAGAGAATTCTGTTAGTTAGACGTGTGATGTCTGATGACAAAGAGGTTGCTACAGTATGTAAAGAAGAGCTACATAGATCAAAGACTTGGGCTTACAAATGGTTTGCCAGATTCAAAAGAGAAGGTTTGGATGGATTGAAAGATAAACCTAGAAGTGGTAGACCTTTAGCAGTACCTGAAGAGAAATTGTTGAAACTAAGAAAAGAATTGTCTGAAAACCAATCAGGCTGGAGAGCCAAAGAAATTATGGATATTATCTACAAAAGAACAGGTGTAAGATACCATGAGGTTCATGTCTATAGGCTATTACACAAGTGGCGTTTCAGTCCCAAAGTTTCAAGAAAGGTGCATATCAATGCTGCATCAAAACAAGAGAAAGACAATTTCCAAAAAAGACCAAAGGCATAATCTCACATTCACCCGAAGGATTCACTATTGCTGTTGCTGACGAATCGATATTCATAGTGCTGTTAAGTTAACAGAATAGATTTAGCTGTGAATGTCCCATTCTAACTTGTATGTTACTAGGATTTGTCAGGAACCGAACATCCACTATCATAGTTATGTATTCTTTGTATTTGTACTTTCTTGGTCTGAGTTTACGGAATACTTCCAAAGCATTGGATATATTCGATGAGGAGAAACGAAGTCATATTGCTATATGGAATTGGATACAAAGATTTGGTTCATGCCATATTTACAACAAAAGGAAAAGAGTTTCAGCATTTATTATATAGATGAAACTGTCATTCAAATTGGAGATCATCATTATTGGTTATGGATTTGTGTTGAACCAATTCATAAATCAGTGCTTGGCATTAATATTTCAGCAGCAGAAAGAAACATGTTTGTAGCAGAGAATTTCATTAGGTCCTTAGTTGACAAATATGGAAGACATACAGTTTACACAAATATGGTGGTACTTGGTACCCAAAGGCATGTACTTTTCTACATCTAAACATAGACTACATTCACCCTTAGAGAAAAGCCTGATTGAAAGGATAATGCAGTATTATAAAGATAGAACTGAATGTTTTGATGACTATTATCCTTGTACCAGCAAAAAGAAGAAAAAGAATTGTGATCAAGGACATGTATACAATTGGATAAAGTTATTCATCTACTTGTATAATACAACAATTAGAAATAAAAGACCATTTATCAAAGGAGGAGGTGAGATACACTTAAGTTAACAGCACCCTGTCAATGTACTTCAATCCTAGGGGTAGTCGAATATACTAGACTACTTTGCATTTGATTTACCCTACCCTCTCCCCTTGGTATCCAACTGTTATAAAGAAAATTGTACAGCAATGCAGCATGGCTAAAAATGCCTCACATATACGACATAATGACAAGGAAGAGCAACAAGAATCACGATATGAGCCAGAAATCTTAGAGTATGGTGACATTTACTTCTTTTATAGACCTAAAGTGGGCTCCCAGGAGGTTAAGAGTATAGATGATGTCAGACGGTTTTTTATGGTTACAGCACCTGAAGAAACAACCACAAAAAGAGATAAAGAAAAAACTCATAGGCAACTTTATCGGCTTTTCGTAATAGGTAAAAAATCTTTACCTGAAATTAGAAAGAGTGAAGCACGGAGTTCTGAAAGATATTGGGCCAGAGTCGGAGGCATATTCGAAAGACCAGAGGATCTTACAAAAGAGCTATTATCCGATGAATTTAGAAAAGGGGATTTGGCAAGGCCGGTAGGCGAAGGAAAATATGCTATAGTAAAGCATCAAAACCATTCTGAGCTTGCTTACATTCTTGAACTTCCAAAAGAACCCGGCGAAGCGCAGAAGGAACTAGGTATAGAAAAAGAGGCCAGTTACATAGTTACAGTCATCAATCCTAATAAACCTGTTCCAGAGGGCTATCCTAGTGCAGACCAATATCCTCAATATCCAAATTCTATACAACTGGAATTCAGAGACGGCGAGAACTTTATCCCTTTGACAAGAAACCTGGAACTTATAAATTATCAGAATGCCCAAATAATACTGATTGGTGCAAGAGAAGGAAAAGATGCAATAAAGAAAGAGATGGGAATAGAGATAAAAAAAGAGTCCAGTTCAGCCGATATATTCTCCAAGCTGCAAGTGCGAAAGGAACAGGTGCCAATAAGACCAATAATTGAAGGAAAATTGGAATAAGAAAAGTACCTTTAGTACTTTAGTATTACTAATTATAGGAGGAATAACCCATTTACGCCCACAAATTTTATTGTAATCTCTCCAAAAAATTAGAATTATTCTACATCTCTAATGTGTTGCATAGTTATACAATACTGAATCACTATTCTGTTTCTAGCCAACAAAATAGCTACTGGACTCTAATCCATAATCCATACCCATTGTCTTTAGATAATATAAAATATCGAAATGATTGACTAATGACATGATTGACAAAATGTTGCTATCTTGTTTTTATGGAATAACTATCATACTACTAATTCTGTTCATATCCAGTCATGATACTGTACCAGCAAATACAACGACATTAACTGCGGCCTATGCAGCTAATACTTTTGTTAATGGATCAGTATCAGCAACGCAGAGGCAAGACGAACTCAGACCAAATGCGTCAACGGTTATGATGCTTCAATTGTCAGATGCTGTGCTGCAAGAGTTTTCTGTTCCATTTGGCTCTCATCCTCACGATGTAGCACCCGCCTCCAATGGAATTGTGTGGTATACTGCTCAAGGATCTGGTGAATTAGGGCGGCTTGACCCGTCCACAAACCAGACACATCACATTGCCCTTGGTCAGGGTTCTAGCCCTCATGGAGTAATTGTTGGGCCTGATGGTGCACCTTGGATCACAGACGGCGGGTTAAATGCAATTGTACGAGTTGATCCAGAGACTGAGGAAGTTAGGGTATTCCCTATGCCCAAAGATATTGGCTATGCTAACCTCAACACAGCTACTTTTGATAAAAATGGCACTCTATGGTTTACTGGACAGAGTGGGATTTATGGCCGCTTGAATCCATCTGTTGGACAGGTAGAGGTTTTCGATGCACCTCGTGGTCAAGGACCTTATGGTATATCAACCGCTCCTGATGGTTCAGTTTACTATGCTTCATTGGCAGGAAGCTATATTGCTCGCATTGATTTGGAAACAGGAGCCGCTACTGTATTAGAGCCTCTGACTCCAGATCAGGGAGCACGGCGTGTTTGGCCTGACTCGCAAGGACGGATTTGGGTGAGTGAGTGGAATGCAGGAAAGGTGGCTGTGTACGAGCCAACTACACAAAAATGGAAGGAGTGGCGTCTGCCTGGTGCCAACCCAATGGCCTATGCGGTTTATGTGGATGATAAGGACATGATTTGGTTGAGCGATTTCGCAGCAAATGCGTTGGTGCGGTTTGACCCCAGACAAGAAGGCTTTCAAGTGTTTTCGCTTCCTAGCCCACATGCCAACGTACGACAAATCCTGGGCCGGCCCGGTGAGGTCTGGGGAGCAGAGTCTGGAACAGACAAACTTGTTGTAATTAAAACAGGCAGTTGAATAATATGTAATAAATCCAAAATTGTTAATCAGACTATCCAACATTTGGACAAAATACCAATTCCTTAATACCCATTTTTCGTTTATAGGAGAATGTGAGTCACGCCACATTAATTAGCAGCCAATAACTTGCCTCTTCTATGACGATATCTGCTGAATCATATAATTTGATTTGGTCTATCAATATATGCTTGGCAATCACAGCCGCTTCTTCGCATCCACTAGGCCGTATTTTAGAATGAAATACAACTATTAGAAATATTGCAATCAACAATGTTGCATTACAGTCGTCTGATAATAAGAGTCAGTCTGCTTGGGAACAATTCTCATACACTTATATCGTGATAATTACCAAAATTAGGAATAGTAATTATAACTCATAAGGTAAAAGTAACCAAATCAAATTAATAACATAATGTCGTGATCTCATGTATATCATTAGCTTAGCTAATAAGTTAAGCTTTAGTCATCCAAGAAAATATCTATATATCAAAAGATGCATTATAACATTCTTTTCTATATAGTGGGTACTGCCTTATGAAATCTCAATAACAGCATTGAACGCTATACAATAAATATATTGGTTAATTATCATAATTGTTTTATGTTCAAATGTTAGCGAGCATTTGAAAAACAAAGGCTTTGATCTTTTAAAATTATATTGTTTTGATAATACTTATTACTGTGTTAAGAGAATAAATTTAGCTATAAGTTTTTCTTCATTGTTTGTCCATTAATCTAATAGCTGCCACTCGTTGTTGTTAGTGTTCTTTTAGTAGTAGTTCTTGTATCTCTACAACTTTCTTATTTTCATGTAATTTTGCCTTATATTTGATATTTCGTGGTTTAGTTCTTAGTCGATATCCGCAGCATGGACACCATAATCCATTCCAATTTAGAAATATTTCACATACCTGACAGCGTTTCTGTCCCTTTGCATAACGACCATCACCAACCGGCTTAAGTGCTTTATGACGTATGCATATACCTTTGCAAACCATATCTCTCATTCATTCCTTTCCTTTTTTTACAGCTTATACTACACCTACATAGTAATAATCATCTGACTGCAAATCAGCAAAGTAAATCATCATGATGGGTGTATGAATTCTCAGACATACACTTTTAGGGCATTTGTCGTCATTTCATCAGAAGATTATAGCAGGAGTGTACAATTACATATATGCAGTTTATGCCTATTAGGTTATCGTATGCTAAATCATATTTATTATACCAACGGTTGAAAGAAACTCATTGATATATAGGCGTAGACTAAAATTCTTAGTTATTATAGTGTTTGTTAAGTGAAATTGAGTATTAAACAACGTTTACTTACTACCATTCTTATTGGTATTGTTAATAATAATTTAAAATAAAATAGGTTCAATTTTATTTGTAGAAGGAGATTGCTGTAGCTCAGGCTTCCCCGTATAGTTATGGCTGCTACTACTATTGCTGATATCGCTATTGCTGTTATTGTTCTTGCAGCAGTGATTCAAGATTAAATTCTAAAATCCTCCTTGGATTAAATCCAAACAAAACATATAAAAGTGCCTGACATTAGTTGGCTCCAGTACAGTCCTTTTTGTCTACTGCTAATCCTGGATGGTCTTGAATATACTGATGACAATGTCTTTTATCATGGAAAGTTAATGTTGTAGTAGGCCCATCGTCGTCTATATTAGAACCAGAAAATGTAAGGTCCGATTGAGTATTCCTGCTTATTGGTGTATGCATACGCTTGATGTTTTAGCGGTGGTGTTGGGGCTAAGAAACCAATACTCATAGGTTCTGCTACTGCAAACGATAATACTAACTATTATTATTATTCTTATTGGTATCTTCTTATTCATTAAAGCTACACCAGGTTATGAATTTAATAGTCATTAGATAACTACGTTAATCAATATTAATATAATTTCAAAGAAGCTCTTCATCTCATTAATGAAACCCAATGAAATTTAGATATATAGAAAGTATAAGCATAACAAAACAGCGACCATTCATGAAGAGAGTAATATCTCTCTCTGCAATGGCACTCCTTTTGTTGTCAGTTGGATGTCTTATTCAGACCCCATCAACACAAATAGCAAATGCTCAAAATGTACCTGTTTCAGATTTTAACTTTGCAACCGTAGGAGATTGGGGATGTACTCCTAATACAAACAACACTGTAAATAACATAGTTGGTAAGAACCCACAATTAGTACTTGGATTAGGAGACTATTCATATAATCCTACTAGTGACGAGTGCTGGTTTAAGATAGTGAAGCCTATAGAAGACAAAATGAAAATTGCAATAGGCAATCACGATTACCGGGGGACTGGAGAGATATATAGATATATGAATCACTTTGGACTCACACAACAATATTACTCATTTAACTACAAAAACATTCACTTTCTTGCACTTTCAACAGAAATTCCATTTGATGTTAATTCTGCACAGTATAAATTTGTAAATAATGATCTTTCAAAGGCAGCATCAAATCCAAACATAGATTGGATTATAGCATATTACCATAGACCAATGTATACCTTACCAAGTACGCATCCTGCTATTACTTCCTTAAGAAGTATCTATCATCCTCTGTTTGAACAGTATGGAGTAGACCTTGTACTTCAAGGACATAATCACAACTATCAGAGAACATATCCTATCAAATTTGATAGTGTTAATCCAGAGCATCCAATAGAAACCAGTACAAATACAACCAACTATACAGATCCTAATGGAGGGGGACAGATATTTATTACAGTAGGCACAGGAGGGGAGGATCTTTACCCTTTTAAAGATCAAAAAGACAGTAAAAAAGGAAACAACTACTATGTTAAAGACTATATAGGATTTGGGATATTAGATGTAGATATGACAGATAATGGAAAAACATTAACGGGCAAGTTTTATCCTGATAATAATAATGGGAGGATAATAGACCAATTTACTATTACAAAGTAAATAATTTTTTCTAACGCGTTTCAGTTCTGTTTGCTTAAGGCCTTTCCTATTACAAAGTCCGTGAATCTTATTTTATCTGTTTTCATGCGCAGATATAAGAGATATATTCTTAATCAATTGTCAATATGTTGTTTGTCACAATTGTGGTTATTATATGGAGGGTTATCATTGAAGCATTCAGTCCTGGCTCTGATCTTCAGCTGAATGAACCTTATTCCATGATATTTGAGTTCTGTTTTATAGATAACATGTTTAAGTCTTAACTGCCATCTGCAAGCATCATTATTATATATCAGTGAGTAGATTGTCAGTAAGGATATGCTTATTTCCAAATCTTGTCCTTTTTATCTGTGTCTAAAGAAGAACAGATAGTATACAAAAATTGTTCTTTCTCTTGAAATGTGAAATAGCAACCACACATGCAGATTTTGTCCATAAGCTAACCTTAGCCAGTAGTCTTAACCATCATCATCATCTTCTATCTTTAGCAAGGTTTCATCTTCAAATATTTTCTTAACTTTTCATTTTCCTACTATCACAAATCTCTTAATGTAGAGGAGTATTTCTATACCCATTTCCAAATGGATACGTATGTTCTCTTTGTAATTAGTTCTACTGATTTGGATGCAAACCTATAACTTTTGGAACTGAAGTACAGGTACAGACCATAAGTAATTACAGTAGGGTATGTGTGTGTCTCCTTATACGTTTAACTGAATCCATAGAATGTAAATGACACAATAACTAAGCTTTATATAATTCCAGAAACGTCTAGAATAACTTTAAGTTAGAGCCCCAAAATATAAGAAAATATTTATAACGATTTTCTTATAACGACATAAGATAAATGCACCACAATAATCAATCTATATTATTGCTACTTTCATTTTTCATCGTTATTTCCTTTATTATTGCTATTTTACTTTTAAACCAAAGTATTCTTAATGTTTATGCTCAATCAAAAGAGCTTCAAAATATTGGTGATATTACAATTAATGATCCTAATTTAAAAGTTGAATTGGTAACGGATGAAGTTATAGCCCCTACTAGTATGGCTTTCTTAGGTCCAAATGATTTTTTAATATTGGGAAAAGATGGCACAGTTAACAGGGTTACAGACGGTCAAATGCTCCAAGAACCACTACTTCAACTAAATACCATTGACAGCAAAGATGAAAGAGGTATGCTCGGAATTGATATTTTAAAACAGAATGGTAGTGGTGCTAGTGGTAGCAGGCAGCACTATTCCAACTTATGTTTTCTTGTATTATACTGAGGGCGGAGGAACAGGGCAGAACGGAGAAGGAGGAGGAGGTGGTGCTAGTAGTAGCAGTAGTAGTAGCAGTAGTAGTCAGAGGTACAGCCATTAGAAATCATCTCTATCGGTACGAACTGGTAAATAACAAATTAATAAATCCCCGTCTTCTTCTAGATTTACCAGCTAATCCAGGTCCTGCACATCAAGGTGGAAAAGTAGCTATTGGTCCTGATAATAACGTTTATGTTTCTATCGGAGACGAAAGACCTTCTGCTTTCTCAGAAGCAGAAGGTAAAACAAAAGCCCAGAATTATGCTGATGCAGTAGATCCTGATGGAAGAGCAGGGATTTTAAGAGTCACTCCTGATGGACAGGTAGTAAATGGCAAGGGAATCCTTGGTGATCAAGATCCTTTAAACAAATACTATGCTTATGGTATACGAAATAGCTTTGGAATTGGATTTGATCCTGTAACCGGTAATTTATGGGACACGGAAAATGGTCCAGATTGTTGTGACGAGATTAACCTTGTTCAACCAGGATTTAATAGTGGATGGGCTCAAGTGTTAGGCGCATGGATAGTAGCAGATCCTAATTCTTTTCCATTAACAAAAGGAGAACAACTAGCTCCACCAAATCCTCAAGGTCTAGTAAACTTTGGTGGAAAAGGAAAATATCATACACCTGAATTTATTTGGAGTAATAGTGTGGCACCGACAGCTGTACTCTTCTTTAATTCTGATAAGTTAGGCAATCAATATCAAAATGATTTGTTTGTAGGCAGTGCAAAGGATACAATCTTTGATTTTGATTTGAACAAAGACAGAAAAGCCTTATTGCTTAATGGGACATTATCTGATAAAATATCAGATAGTGATACAGATCTTGAGGATATAACATTTGCTAAAGGTTTTGGCATAATTACAGATCTCAAAACTGGGCCTGATGGTTATCTATATGTAGTTACAGGTGTAAAAGAAGATCATGGAACAATATATCGAATAGTTCCTGCAAGTAGTAGTACTACTACTAACTAATAGTACTAGCGAAGAAAGCAATAGCCAATTGTAAGATTATTAATAATGAATGCAAGAACATTCTTCTTATTATACTTGTAATAGCATTTTTCGTTTTAGAAAAAAATAAAATACTGTTAATAGAAATAGAGAATGCTATCAAAACCTATGATGAATTGTTTAGAGATCAACAAACAGTCACCTAACTTTTAATCATAGACTAAATTATTTTTTAGAGTACACATAATAAAACACAATTGCATTATACGACATAGAAGAACAGAATCGTTTAGTATGTTTTTAATCTGATACTAACTCTTTCTTACGAATACCAAGAAAATATTTTTTTGATAGTTCTTGTTCATTATTGGATTATTCAAGGGATTTTTTATATATTAAAATTACTGTTCCTAAAGAACAAAAGGTATATTATATCAAAATAACTAAAGTATCGGTTATGGATAAAAATAATACTACTAAACATAATATTAGCCTTCGTGAATATTATAGAATTTTTTTACTAATAACAATAGTGTTTATTATTACTATATCTATAATAACCTCCTATTCTACAGTAAGTGCATTTGATCAAGCTAAAGAATATGTATTTGTTAAAAAATGGGGATCTAAAGGAACAGCAGATGGTCAATTCCAGCGGCCACATGACCTAGACTTTGATCCTGCAGAAAAGTATCTATATACTCTTGACAGGGATGGTGCTCGCGTACAGGTATTTGATAAAAATGGAACTTTCATAAAGAAGTGGGGATCTATGGGTACTGGAGACGGCCAATTTGAATTACCTTATGGAATAGATGTTGATTCTCAAGGTAATGTTTGGGTTGCTGATAGAAGCGCCGCACGTATTCAAAAATTCGATAGTAATGGAAACTTTCTCTTAAAATTTGGTTCTCTTGGTTCTGGTGAAGGACAATTTGATTACCCTAGGCAAGTTGCTGTAGACAAAGATGCAAAGTTTGTTTATGTTGTAGATTCAAACAATCATCGTATTCAAAAATTTGACAGTAATGGTAATTTTATAAAAAGTTGGGGGTCTATGGGTACTGGAGACGGCCAATTTAATGTACCTGTTTCTGTGATAATTGATTCAAAAGGAAATATAATAGTAAATGAAAGAGGTAATGCTAGAGTTCAAAAATTCGATAGTGAGGGCAACTTTCTCTTAAAGTTCGGTTCAGAAGGTAGTGGTGATGGCCAATTCTCCCATGTTGAGCATATAGCTACAGACAAATACGATAACATATATGTTAATGACCCACAATCAGATAAGACTGGTAGTGGCATACCACGTGTCCAAAAATTCGACACTAACGGAAATTTCATTACAAAATGGGGATCTGAGGGTACTGGAGACGGCCAATTTACCGACCCAGAACATCTTGCTATAGATTCAGAAGGATATGTTTATGTTTCTGATAGAGGAAATAATAATATCCAAGTATTCAAACCTATAGATAATGTGCCTCATACATAATAAATAAAATAAACAAGTTGAATCAATGAGGATACAATATTTTAATGTCAGTGGGTCAGCAGAACATTTTATTTTTTATAGATTAATGCTTTCTAGGATATTTGCAATATATGAGTAGTGGATAGGAAGACTCCGCGTATAACATCTCAAAAGCAGGCAGCACTTCTTAATACACTTATTAGATATTGGCAGCTGAGCCGAGTAGTAGGAGGTATTTTAGTTAATTAATATTTCTATTTAGCATAGATGAGAGCAAAACTACTGCTATCGGTATAGTTATTCTTAAGATATGACATTGATGAATTTAGACAAAGCTTTAGATGGATTGTTGGGAGCAGTATCTATAGCATTATTTGTCAATGCCTTTACAAGGTTTTTGCAATACTTTTGAATCAATATTAATAGAGTTAGCATTTGCACACGAAGAAATAGAGAGAAACTTATAAAAAATAAGTGGAGAAAAAGGAGATCCTTTTACGATTATCAAAAAACCAATATATGACACATGCAATAACTGCCATCCTATGAATCAAAAAATCGCATCTATGCTTGATGCTATATATACAGATGTTATTTGATAGCCAATAGAATGTATTCAAGCGAGATAAAAATAGATCCAGAGCCAAAATAAACAGCAGTTTATATCTGTATCAATTGCCATATTCACGTGATTACGTATTTAGGAATAGAAGAACAAGAATAGGAAGATAATATCATCGATTATTATTTTTATTTATTTATTTATAAAAAAACTAATGTTGCGGTTGCCTTCTTTTGAGTTTTTATTTTTGATTTAAGCATTGGTCTATATACAATGGAGTAATTTCCCTGACAAAAATAATTCAATGCCAAGTCCATAAATCACCAGACTATATGGAACGAATATTTACTGCATTATGATAAGTTAATATAAGCCTGTCAAATAAGATGATATTTCTAAATGACAAAGAAAACCTTTGCAATTTCCTTGCTAATAATAGCTATGATAATTTTATCATCCATGATGCCTTTACATGGAAGTCCTACTGAAGTTAAAGAAGAACAAGAAAAAAGACAACAACAACACTTGGCATATGCTACTCCTACTATTACTCCTACTCCTCCTTCTTCCTTTTCCTTCCTTCCTAGTACTAATTATTTTAATTTTGCAGTTGCAGGAGATTGGGGATGTACAGCTGACACATCAACTACTGTAATGAATATACAAAACAAACATCCAGAACTTGTGCTAGCTCTTGGAGATCTTAGTTATGAGAAGACTGCAAACTGCTGGATTAATGAGACAAGCTCTATAAATAACAAGCTTAAAATCGTTATGGGCAATCATGATAGTGGTAATAGAAGGAGACCCTACTTTACTTCAAGCACAATACAAGAATCATTTTGGTCTTTCAAATACATACTATTCATTTGACTATCATAATGTACATTTTATAGCAATGGATTCTAACCTTCCTTATACTATTGACTCTCCACAATACTCTTTTGTAAAAAGAGATCTTATCAGTACCTCACAAAATCCTAACATAAAGTGGATTATTGTATATTTCCATCAACCAATGTATACTTCACCAACTAAACATCCTTCAGATATTTTGCTCAGAAATATTTATCATCCATTGTTTGACCAATATGGAGTAGATCTAGTCTTACAAGGACACAACCACAATTATCAAAGATCATATCCAATCTCATATAATAACAATAATAACAGTAATGCCAATCCATCATCTAATCCAACTATAACATCTACCAATACAAATACATACAACGATCCAAGAGGAGAAGTATATATTATAGCAGGAACTGGTGGAGAGGACCTTTATAATTTGAAAAGTAAAGCTGATTTTATAGCTACTCAATACAAAGGCTTTGGATTTTTAAATATAGATGTATCATCTGATGGAACAAAGCTTATTGGTACATTCTATGCTAATGAAGATGGATCAGTCAAAGACACATTCACCATACAAAATTAGTTACTAAGTTAATAGCAGTAAAAGAAGACCAATTCTATGGTAAAAAATCAGTGATACTTAATGAAGCTCTATGACAATACCAATAATGGTAATGGTAATAATTCAAAGTAATATGATATCTATTGAAAGTCTATCTATCTATCTCACCTCGGTCTCTCTTTTTCATACCTTCCTAGTATCGCCCCTCTTTCCCCTCCATTCATCTTCTTAGAGAAGAGTCTGTGTTAACACGCATTGCAGTGTCTCTACATCAGTCCATATTTTGTCTGTCACAGGTCTAGTAGTAGACTTGTGCATTTCACTCTCTGTTTGGGCGACTTTATTAGAGATCAAGTCCTCAAATGTCCTTAATGGTGGTTGCGGTGAGGCGCTTATGTAGATGTTTTATATTCTTCATCTTGCTTGAATCATTCATTTTATTTACAAAAAGACTTACAAATTCTTGTGTAAGATAATAATTTAAGTTCCAACAAGGAAGAGAGTGGTAAAGATATAGAACGGATGTATAAGATGGCAAACAAGAATTACTATAAATGCAGGATACCTAACTAGCCTGCGTATACTAACTAGCCTGTGTATACTTTTGTTTATAAAAATTCGTTCTGTCTTCTCTCTTTTCTTTTCTTTTCTTTTCTTTTAACAATGATTGCATTACTATAATCATTCCACCTCTTTTTATCAGTTATATCGAATCCCAATTCAGAAATGAGACTAAAATGACACAAGTCTGGAATTCCATTCTTTTTGAAAAGTAAATGAGCATCTTCAAGTCTGATATTATCTTACAGAGCAGGTATTTTGGAGTTTGGTATCAGATGTACGCCTGCTATTACTATGTATTTAATATTAGAGGATTACATAGGTAGATAAAACAGATTTGACGCCCTTGAATGTTTTCTGTATCCACTAGAAATATCCTTGGCAGGTATTGCGATTTCAGTCTTGTTATTCATGTATTGTTGTTGGCAGCTGCTTTCTCTTTAGGATAAAACGTATAGATATTGAATTCTACAGATAGTCATAACAATAAAATACATTTGCTCATTATATTGTTGTTATCAAAACTATCCAAGCTGCAATCTAAATTTATGCCTAGAAAAAGTAACAAAATTATCAATCTTATTATTATAATTTCAGTCATTGACTCCCGAATTTGTCCCTGCTGGTAGGACAATTAGAGAGAAAATATATACCAGCACTATCTTGATCTACGTCAGAGGCATCTTACCAAAATTTCACAATTAACATTATATTTCCTCTGTAATAATAGGGCTTAAAGAGAAGTGTTAGACATTTATCTTTCTATCTTGCTATAAATTCTTGTGGGTAAGCGGAAACCAATTCTCTTTGTAGATGGGTCGGATGATTCTGTGAAGGCCGTTGATCTCTTAAAAATGTCGGGCATTGACTATATAGAATATAATATCAAGAAATTTGAAGAAAGCTGTTGTGGTGAGCTTCCCACAACCAAAGCTCCTTCACTTTTTGCAATTGAAGGAATCTTTAAAGGTTTAGAAAAAATTGCTGAATACACCTCCTTAAAGAGGGATGATGGTGCTGCTGATATTCAGCTTGAAAGTGCATATTGGTAAGGAATTGAAGGAAGGGAAATACATGCATATAGATATGTATTATTAATATCCAAGAGACTGTTAAGGAATATTTAAGAGATGAATTAAGTAAAGCTAAGATTGAATAAACTAAAACTATTAAAATCGATATTATAAAAGGAGATTCTAGATCTAAAGACTAATCTTATGAAAAATCATATTCACAAGGTAAAATAACGGATCATCTATTATCTTGAATTGCAGATGGTAATGATATAATAAGAGTTAATACATTGGAATGGGTCTTAAAAATAATTGAAAACTTGGAACAAGATTCATGAACCAGCAAAAAATTAGTGGCTGTGACCACAGCCGCAACCGCCTGTCATATTACTACTTTCCTGCTCACGATGCTCATGATTTTGTTCTGAACATGATGGACACATTGTAGTTCCAGTTTCAGACATGAACATTGTACCGCAGGAGGTACATTTTAATTTTTGAACTCCTTGCATATCTACTACTTGCAATAAAACATCCTAATTAAAACCTTATGAGAAATAAGGATTGAGAATGGAGGAATAAATCTAGTATCATTGGAGATCGAAGAATACAGGAAAGCCTAATTGTAGAGTAATCACAGATGGCATAAAAATAGAAGCTTGGATAAAGATTTTAACGTCCTTTCATCAAAAATTTTAAAATAATTGAGAGAGACAGCCAAAACCATGAGCATGTAAGGAATATTGGAGATGGATGAATGTATCCGGTAGAACATCTACATTGGAATAATGTAAAAAAAGAAGGTACAGATTGGATAGCCTTGCATTTGTGTTTGTTTCTAGGAATATTGGATATTGTGACTCATCCGTAGGACTGCATGCAACCACACATTTTAAACAAACAGGACAGCCTTCACTGATAACATTACTTAATAAATCATGATAACAGTCTAAATTTACAAATCATATGCATGTAGATAATCAGATAATCTATATATCTATCCATATATCTATCTAATATTTTCAAATTGTCTTGAATACCGTCGGATGTAGATTCTATTAAGAAAGTTAAGGCTTTCCCCTTAAGATTATACCTATTGGGGATAATTGAATCATTATGTAACCCATTTATACTTGTATAACTGTCTCATAATGGATAATGAGTAGTCAACCAAAGGAAGAAGAAGAATTGCAGGAATCGGAAACTGAAGAAGAATTAGTAGAAGAAAATCCACCTGCAAATTAATATATTATTTTTGAGAGAAATAAATAGAGAATTTTATAGGATGCTCCAGAACACTAATTCTCTTGAGGATCGATGCGAGTCAAAGTCACTGAATCTTTTACCACAGGATAATATATATGCGCCGTGTTGCTTCATTAATGTGAAAAGGATATTCAAACATTTTTCGAATGCAGTTTTTAAGTAATCATAAGAAAATGCAATAAATTCGATCTATATATTCATAATTAAAAAAATATAAATCTGTACGTTTTCGATATCCCAGTTAGTATGTACAAAGTAATTAGATTTAGATATTAATTATAATATCTGTTTTATCTACAATTATTATTTATAATGGAACGCAATAACAACAACAATACCATTCTTAGATAGAATACTAATAGCAGATCAATATGTATTAAAGGCTAAGGTCTTTTAAGTTTGCAAAAATACGATGAAGCAAATAGACTGTTTTGATAACTCTGTTAGGATAAATATCCTATATAGTGAAGCGTAGAGTTAGTGAGGAGGTTAAGGCTCTTCCTAGTTTAGGATATTATAAAAAGGCAATAAAATATTATGACACTTATACAAATGAATTCAAATTGATACTTTCACAACCAAGTGGACAACTAATTACTCAAATTACAAAGGTTGGGCTCATGCAAGGATACAAGATATAGATAATTTCTGCTTTGCAGCCAGATGGATCTTTTTTAATTTATTTTGGAATAATATTGCTTGGCCGAATTTGTACCTAGTATAAATGTCATCCCACTGTTCTGCTTCTACTCTCTCCCTCCTAGTCCCCAAGGTTCTGGTACTTCTATATATCACAATTGTAAATATTTTTTCACTATGAAATTGAACTGGTTTAAGTATAATCTAAAACCTTCTAATGAAGATCTATTAAATATTTTAAAACGAATTGAAAGAGCGTATAATATAGTTGAGCTAAATAAACAAGAACAAATAATATTTGAAAGGGACAGACAACAGCAGTTATTTGGCATACTAAGTACTAAAGATAAAAGCAAATCCTATGAAGTTAATCCAGATATTAAGACCTGTACGTGTCCTGATTTTAATTTTAGGCTGCTGAAATGCAAACATATTATTGCAGTTGAACTTGTAAGTTTGTTATCATCATTTCCACAAACCGGTCCACAATCATTATCGCCGTCTTCATCATCATCATCTGTCATAGCGGCTTGAAAAATATGGGATGAAAAAGGTGGGACGTGGAGCAATATGTTCTAACAAAGGATGTAATCATCTACTAAGTCAACACTATTATAGTACCAAAAGAGGAAATCTTATTCCTTGTAAGCAGTGCAATTGCAAGAACTACAAATAATATGATTGCATTCAAGGTTATAAAAAATATAATATTGAAATCTGAAAGTACCGCAAAGTATAACAACTACAATTTTATCTGATATGGAGTTATGCCGCTTTAAACTTCAGTAAGTATTCTAACTTTTTGAGAATAATTCAAGCAAAAATATCTCGTCTTCTGCATTACCTTTCGAAGTCTTTGTTTTTGCTTCGGCATCTTGCCCTATATTTTTTATGTTTTTGGCTATGTCTGACATAGATAAACAATCAATATCTTCTATCTTTAAGTAACGCCCTTACGTCGGTCGCTTTGGGGATAAGGATATTCCATTTGACGTGCCGTGGCCTGTCCTATCTTGGTTCCGAAAAAGTGGCTGACAATGCGAAGGGCCATGTCAATTCCAGCGGAAATGCCTGCAGAAGTAAAGATAGGATCTGCTAGGGTAAATCTGGCGTCTTTACGTATGTGGGCATTAGGTGCGGATTGGCTGAGAAAGTCAAAAGCACGCCAATGAGTGGTTGCTTCACGTCCATCCAACAATCCTGCTTTCCCAAGAAGACTTGAGCCTGTGCAGACTGAGGCAGTCAGTATAGCCTTAGAGGCACGATTCGTAATCCACTTCAATATATTAACATTTTTTACCTCAGTGCGTGTACCCTACCACCAGGAATTATCAGTAAATCAAGTTCTGGACAATTATCGATAGTTACATCTGGAGTAAAGCGTAGGCCTCCAACGGCAAAGACTGGACCTATCTTTTCTGAAACCAAGAGTATTCTGAAGGGTGATGATGATTCTTGTCGGCATTCTTCATTTAAACGGGTTACAGAAAATACCTCAAAAGGTCCTGCAACATCTAAGATCTCCACTTGATCAAAGATTAGAATTCCAACTGTCAGTGGGAGAAGTAGGTTTTGATTGTTTTTCGTAACAAACGTATCATCTCCTCCGCTGTCCATAGTTTCTTGTCTTTTTTTTACTTCCAAAAAATATTCATCCCATAGTTTACATTATCTTGAAATTTAAATAGATTATTCATATCAGTTTTCTTCTATGACAATGCATCAAGTGATAAATGTAAGCCGTGGAACCGGATGGATGAGAATCTATTGATGTTATTAATATCGAAGGAATCTTCTATGTATAAATCTGACAATACAAAATGGCTAATATTATTATATGCCATTAATATACTTTAATCAGTCAATAGAAAACATAATGAAAACAGATTTCGTACTATTTGTAAATGTACATAGCCTTGTATTAACGTCTAATTTCAGTTTATACTATAGAGGAGTAACGGAAAATAACAGAGGTAACTTGGCTAATCATATAAGTAAAATATCAACAATTAGATATCAAGGTTAGAGATACATATAACACGATTTAAGAGTGATGACTAAGAATATGATAAAATCAAAATGACTATTGAAGAAGTTATTACTATTCTAACAAATGGTAAAGTACTCTTACAATTCACTCATGCATCAGTAATTGAAGACCTAAGAAGAAGCCCTGAAAAATACAATGATCTTCTAGCCCATCGTACGTCATCAATAATATAATCAATAACAACAATACTTACATACCAAGGAAATGCTTGTTGTACTGAACCATGCGTATATTAGATTTCGCAGTTGTTACTGATAGGTGACCTATAGTACTTTTTGAAGTTAGTTAGTTATTTCCTCCGTTCTAGCTTCATACGCATCCCGTATTTAGGGCGCAACGTAATAAGTGGTTTTAATTCAACTTTATGATTTGCGTCATGATGCATCTTCCATTGTTGGCAGATAGTAGCTATTAGCAGTACTCCTTCCATCCATGCAAATGGCTCCCCTACACAACCCCTGATACCTCCACCAAACGGAAAATAACTGAATCTAGGAAGATGAGACTTTGCTTCTTTGGTCCAGCGATCTGGATAAAAAAGATCAGGGTCAGAAAAGTAACGCGGATTACGATGCATTACATATTGACTCATTAAAATGATTGAGCCAGTAGGTATAACATACTTGTCAACCTTGAAATCATTTATAACTTGGCGACCTATAGTCCATGCTGGTGGATAAAGCCGCATTGATTCTCTAAAGACTTTTTCGGTGTATTCTAATTTTGGTACGTCTTCAATGATTGGAATTCTTCTTATTCTTCTATTACTTGTATTACTTCTACTTTCCTTGACATTACCAAGGACTGAACATAGTTCCTCATACAACTTAGTCTCTACCATTGGATTTTGTGATAATAGATAAAAAGTCCAAGTAAGTGCATTGGCTGTTGTTTCATGACCAGCGAGAAAAATTGTCATTACTTCATCTCTTAATTGTGAATCAGTCATTCGTTCAATTGCGGCTTCTGTATCTTGGGCTTGTAGTAGAGTATATAGCAAGTCTCCCTGGGACACACCTTTGCTTTCGCTATCTCTATGTTCTTTGATCATACTATACACTATAGAATCTAATTTCTTTTTTGCAGCTTGAAAGCCTTTGTTGATAGGCAATACTGGTATTTTTTCAATCAGCTCACCAAATGGCATTAGGAGACGATTAAAATATTCGGCGCAAGTCAAGAGTGCATCCCCAACTTGGTCACCTTCTTCTGATTTAATATCTGAACCTAATACAGCCTTACTAATGATTGCGGATGTTACATGTATCAACTCCTTATGTATATCCAACATACTTCCATCCTCCCATCGCTGACACATATTTACAGCGTAAGTTGTCATTATGTCTCCATATCCCTTTATGAGATTAGGATGAAATGCAGGTTGTATTATTCTTCTTTGGCGATCATGGTATTCTCCTTCACTAGTAACTAGACCTTCTCCTAATAGGCGTTTAGAAACTTGTAGACCTCTACTTTTTATAAAATTCTTATATTTTCTGATTAATATGTCCTCTATATAGTCTGGATTATTAATTAGATAGACATGTTGTCTTCCAAACTTAAAATGAGCAATATCGCCATAAGTATTTGCAATATCCATCAAGGTTTTGATAGGATTATGTATAAATTTACGTAATAACTTGTTAGGCAAAATTGAGTGAGGTCCTGGGGGATATTCAATAGAAGGGGAAGAGGACGTCTTCATTTTGTTGTCTTTCACTATTTGTTTTACTTCGGTAATATATACAAATAGAAGAGAGATAAGAAAAATTAAACAACAATAAAATAACTGAACCCTTCTATAGTCGGCGAACTAATCCACTGAATTTACAGAATTTTGCATAACTACCTAGTTAGTGTGTTATAGTAGATTTACTCATATTAATTTATAATATCTAGTTGTGATAAAGAAACAATGGATAAAGAAGCATTGTTAACTGTCTCATGTAGAGAAGTAGGTATGGACTGTGACTATGTTTGCAAGGGTGAAACAGAAGAGGAAATTATGAAAAATGCTGAGCAACATGCAATGAAAGATCATGGATACAAACCAGAAGATTTAATGACTCCTGACTTTAGAGAAAAAATAAGATCACATATTAAGAAATCTTAACTCCCATCTCTTCATTTTTTTGATGCATTTAGAGTAGTTATTAATCTCTATGTACATTGAGCCTGTACTCAACTTCTGAGCTCCAAGTTTGAGTCAATTCTATATCTCACATTCCACTTAACCCGCTAACAATATGGTAGGCTTGAAATAATAGTAATAGTAATAGTAATAATAATAATACTAATCTCATCTATTCTGAGTTATAAATTTGACTCAAATTTGTGAGTCCGGGAAATATAGAGATTAATTGCTGCTGCTACTACTGACTCTTTGCGTACTCTTTTGCACCTGTAAAGTCAATAGCTATACAAGGCTCATTTCCAACTACCCATGCATTTAGAAACTAATAGACTAATTTAAAAAGTAGACAGAAATAGGGTTTATTCGAGTTGAGTTGCAAAATAGAGTCAAATCTATCTTTGTATTTAGACGTGATATTCTAATATCTTTTCAATGGGATCCGTGTCGTCATCATTGTACGTATCTTTCTCGTATCTTGTAAATTCTAGAGGGTTAACTATACCTGCAGGTTTGTTTGCATCATTTTTTTTATCAATAACAAGTAAATGTGTTACATTTTGTTGTAGCATTATATCAGTTGCTTCTGATGGAGATGATTTGGTATCAATAGTAAAAAGAGAAGCCATTATCTCCTTATTTGTCACTGTGCTAATCGGCACATTATTTATGCACATCTTTCTAACCAAATCGCGTTCAGTAATTATACCCTGTGGTTTGGCATCTCCATCAACTACTATCAACGAACTTACATTCTTGTCTTTTATTTTCTTGGCTGCCTCTTGAATAGAAACCAATTCTTCAATGGTTTCTACATTTTTTCTCATTATATTGCCAATAGTAGTAATCATGATAGGAATATGTAACACTTATTTGGTCTTTTAAATAAATATGAGAAATGTTGCATCTTTTACAAAATGGGGATCTGGAGGCACAGATTCAGTCAATTCGACATTCCATCTCCTATCGCTGTTGATTGATCCGAAACAATTTTTCTTGCAAAGTAACTGATCGTCGATAACTATTGGTCTTATATAGTTTATATACACAGAATTTTTATATTTAATCTTCGAATATATATTGATGTAGTATGGAGCTCATACTACTCGAGAGATTATTATTACATAGTCTCATTTTCCATAGGTAACGAAAATCTCTAGGGTTCTAGAGTAACCTATGCCAACTATGGACTAATGATTAATAAACAATAAGCTATAATATTATCATTTTTAGCTAGAGTTCTCTTTTTAGAATCAAGTTTAATGTTTCAGCGCTTGAAATTTGTGAGCGAATAATTTTTTTTAACTCAATATGTGACTTATGTACTACAACACACACTAGCCTTTGACCACTTCTTAAATAAATAAATAAATAAAGAAAAAAATTGTCAACTAATAAATCAAAAAAAAGAACTGTAAATATAAGAATATATTTTTTAGGAACAAAATGCCCAAATCAATAAGTGTTTTTCAAAGTGATAGGCCATGAAAAATATATTGTATTTATTGTAGATATATATACATACTTTGAAAGTGTTCTACTCTTATAAATAAGAGGAAGAAACATTACTTTTCAAGCTATAGAAATATAGTTTAATGCAAGGACAAAATATTAATCGAAACCTTAAAGGGAATGACTGTTGTGATCAAAAGTCAAGAATCCACTGGCAATCATGTCTGGATTTGACTACTTTTCCATAGCGGATGTCAAAGTTATGGAAATATATTCTCTCTGTATGGCTTTAGAAAAGCTATCTGAACGACCTTCTAAAAGAAAAAATGTAAAAACAATAGGAATTTATAAGAATAGATTTATTTAATATGCAACCTACTTTATAGGTGGTGCTATTATTATAATTGAGTTCCGGACGCGACGATATAGAACCATTTGATTGGTTTAGGAGGTTCCTTGGAGGTGGTGGTGAGTAGCGGTAGAGTAATTAAGAGGACAATTTGGTTTTGGTGATATGTTCAGAGGATTTGAAGAAATGAGAAGAGAAATGGAAAGACAATTTGAAGACCAGTTAAAGAACTTTCAGTCTACAGTACCAAAGGAATTTAGTAAGAGAATATGAAACTCCTGAAGGAGGTAAAGTACGTGAAGTAGGTCCAATAGTATATGGCTATTCTATGACTATAGGACCTGATGGCAAACCAAAAGTAAGAGAATTTGGTAATGTCAAATTACCATCATCATTATTACGTGGTGGAGAAGAGGAGGCTCTTTTACAAGGCCTTTAATTTCTTCTGAAAGAGAGCCTTTAGCAGATATAACAACTTCAAATACAGAAGTTAAAGTTGTATTAGAAATGCCAGGTGTCAGCAAAGACAAGATTAAGATAAGTGCTTATGATAACTCAGTAGAAATAAAGAGCGATGATCCACAGAGAAAATATCATGAAGTTATAGATTTACCTCCAGAAGCAGATATTGAAACAGCCAAATCAAGTTACAGGAATGGAATATTAGAAATAACATTTAAGAAAAAAGAGCAAACAAAACCAAAGGGAAAGCAGATAAACATAGAATAGAATATAAAATAAAGAAAATAAAAAAAGAATAAAAAGATAAAAAATTGTTTTCATAAAGGTTCTTTCACCTTATTTTTCTCTGAGCTCATCAACGTCAATAGTGCTTATTTCTTCAATTCTTCTGCCCTTTCAAATTGACAATTTCTTTTATCTGTCAACTGTATGCGCTGTGACTTTTGCAATTTAGCAAGCTATTTGTCAGTTACATACTATAGAGATACTATATGACAAGATATATCCATATATACTTCCAATTTGGAGATCTAGAAAGTGACGAGACGAAGACGACAATGCTGCGGCACCGTAGTCAAGGTATTTACACTTATACAAAAAGCAGAAGGAAGCAGATAAATATAGAACATGAGTTACTTCACTGTTTTGATATAATAAACTTGACGACATTTATCCACAATGATAAAGGGATTAAGTTATCTTGATTTCAGTTGTTTCATTCACATACATTTCAACATGTGAAATGCTTTATATATACTGGATATTATAGAATGTTCTATATATGAACGACTCAGAAACATAGATATTAGTATGGGAACTAGATATTCATTTTCAATTAGGAAATCGATTAGTGGTGCATGTTATAATAACATA
>CAWIMJ010000050.1:0-398132 GCA_963837175.1 uncultured Nitrososphaeraceae archaeon | reverse complement strand
TAAGGACTATTAATTGATCATAGTTCTAACCACATGGATAATAATATCCATACTGATTTTATCGATTATAGGATTATGATGGCAGACATTTGTTTTAGGAGTTTTCAAAGGTGGAGAGAAATTAATTAATAGTAATCCTGAAATAAAAAATGTAACTCAAAAAGTTAAACAGCACATTGTAAATATTATCAAAGACGCATCTAAAGAACTGATCACTAATGGTATATCAGCAATCAATCGTAATCTGCCACACTCAAGTGATGAAAAAAATAGAATAGAGAAGATATACACTATTTAATTAATCAATTACGAGCCGTCTATACTAAAAGCCAAATTGATATTGAAAATGAATAGATCGTAGCAAATGTTGTCTTCTCAAATAATTACATCTGTGTGAAGAAATATAATACCGTTTCCTATAATAAAAAACCTATCATAGCTAGATATAATTAAGTACAAACTGGTGTACAGACCTACTTAAAAATACAAAAAAACGAATAAAAATAATTGTATATTAAATAGAGATAAATGTCTTTGCTAAACAGTAGGAGTAATAGTGCGAGGTATATAGTTATATTATGCTATCGCCTTCGAATAGTTACTCCAGCTGCTCTGTCATTTTGATAATAACATCTGCCTCTTACTGCTTACTGTGAACACTAACATAGAACAGATTTAAGTATGATATGTATGTTAAGCATATGCATGATTTAGAGTTACTGCCTCTAGCTTTCCTTTTGAAATGTATATGATAAGTTGTAAACTCATCCTAGCTTAAAATCATTTCTCTATTCTTCTTTATCAATCAGAATCGGTCATTGACGAATTATGAGAAGAAAGGGAGAAATGTTATCTGGCTTTATTCACTGTTGAAGATATGTTGTCCTTATCGTTGAAACAGATAGTCGCATATCTGCTTGCCTGCTAATTTTACACACTGATTGTAGAGATCATTATATGGAGACTTTTCTGGTATTTTGGCTGTCGGCGGAGCTTGGCTTCCGGGTGTCAATTGAGCATCTGCAAACTGTTGTGAGCTCGGTCTTGCACCAAGAGTTACAGGTATTTTCTCTGTCACTCCATTCCTAAGTATTGTCAGTTGGACAGTATCACCTACTTCTTTCTCTCTTTCTAAATAAGTCAATAGGTCATCAATCTTTCTGACTTTATTATTATCTATCTGCAATATAATGTCTCCTCCTAGCGGTACCTCTCGTTGATTAGTAGCAGTTAGTAAACTACCTGCACGTATTCCAGCTTTATCTGCAGGACTTCCTGCAGTAACATCAGTTACTAAAAATCCTGTTGCTTCTTGCAATCCCAAATTTCCAGCTATTTCTGGCGTTACATTAGTACCTAAAACTCCAAGATAGGGATGTGTATAGGAACCTGTTGCGATTATAGATGGTACTACTTTTTTTATTGTATTAGAAGGTACCGCAAATCCTACGCCAGAGTATACTCCCGTATTTGAAAAAATTGCTGCGTTTATTCCTATCACTTCTCCTCTCATGTTCAGTAATGGTCCACCGGAGTTTCCTGGATTAATAGCTGCATCTGTTTGAATTATGTCAGGAATAGAAAAGGTAGTTGGAATATTTGCTGGTGATGATGGTATTAATTGATCATTTTCTGATGGTGGTTGCGGTGTTGTCTCGCTCTGCTCTGACGAAGGAAGCATTCTGCCAAGACCACTCACTATTCCCTCAGTCATGGATCCAGAAAGACCAAAGGGATTTCCAATCGCTACTACTTTTTCCCCTACCCTCAAAGATGTAGAATTCCCAATATGTAATGGAACAAGTTTATTCAAAGGGACATTTGCTGCTGCCTGTAGTACAGCCAAATCAGAAAATGGATCTCCACCAACTACTTTCGCTTGATAGGTTGTTCCATCTAGAAAAGTAATATGAAGATTTTCTCCTCTACTACCAGCAACAACATGATAGTTGGTAATAATATAGCCTTTATTATCATAGATAAACCCTGAACCTAGTCGCGCTCCCAATAGATTTGCCGTATCAACATCAGTAACTTGGACTACTGAGTTTTCTACTTTTGAAAATAAATCTGGCAGGGTTAACGAATTTCCGATATTATCATTGCTGGCAATATTATCACCTGTCTGCTGGTCCTGTGCGTCCGCTGTTAGCTTTGTATGATAATTATTGTTGTTATATCTTATTGCTACTGAAAATGAAAAGAAAACTATTACTAATCCTATAGCTATGATGAACTTTGTATTCATTGATATTTCACCTATAGGAAACTTTTATGTCGACTGCCATATTTGAAGTATTGCTCAATTGAGTTTAATTATAAACGACTTTGTCACTTAATTATTCTTGAGAGAGCTATAATATATTACATGTATTAACAAGAATACTTTCAAAAGATAAACTGACAAATGGAACTGCGTCGGGATAGGATGAAACATCGCACTATCTCCCTCGGACATATCTATACACATAATTAAAATTATCATTTCTAAGTCAAGTACATTCTATCACATTATCGCTCTACTAGATAGACCACCCTAGACTTATAATCCAAAGCTCTTCGCAATAGAAAAGATCTTAACATGTTGTAAGTAACTAAATCTATATATCCATAGGGATAATAGTTCAGCAACGACGAATCTTCTAGGTATTATCATTTGCGGTATTTTCTCTCCTAACTTTATGATCTTAATTTCTACAGATTGCTTTTTCTTAATTAACAAGTTTATTTAACTATTAAGTTGATAAGAATTTTGAGTTGTATTTTAACCCACCAGCATTTTATGCCCTGGGTGAACTGATATAAAAATAGGCCTCACCAAAAAACCAATAACCGAGTCGACTGATAATGCGCCAGCTCCGAGAACGATCAGTATTATTAAGAGAATCAGATAGGTTATGTCAATTTCGTACGAAGCCTTGCCAGGAGCAATATACGCCGCATTCATCCTTGTTTTCCTTATAATCACATTTGCAATCATAAAAATAGCAAAAAACAATCCAACTATCGGAACAATTAGGCCGATTATCAGAAACAAATCCACCGAAGAATTCCAATATGGTTGCAGTATAGGTACCTCCAACGGGAATGCCGAGTGTTTGCTTCGTTTCCTCGGCTGCCTGTTTCAGGTTTCTCAGCTTCGAATACCCTTGAATCATCATGTTCGCTCCCACCCACATCCTAGTGACTAGAGCCAGATACGGGACAAATGCAAGAAAGGGTTCTGGCATTATGAAGCTAGTCGGTCTCCATTTTTTTTACAGAATGTGAATGTATATTTTTTAAAATGTTGTGTACTTGGTTTCTAAATAAAGTTAAACCTATTCTGCTAGCATATGGTTGCCCTCTTGCAAACGATTCAGCTAGGTTATTAACAAAACTCATCTCTACCTTTGGCGGCATGGGTGGTTCAAATGGATCAACATATGCCTCAATTATAGTTGGCTTTCTTTCTTTCATGGCTTGATGTAGTTTAGATCTTACTTCATTTGGTTCTCTTATAGCATAGCCTTTACCACCACAAGCTTCAGCGAACTTTACCAAATCTATTGGAGTAAATTCGACACCAAATTCAGGATTTCCAAGGAATCCCATTTGTTCCCATCGAATCATTCCCAATGTATTATTTTTGATAACAATTACTTTGATTGGAAGATTATATTGTACTGCTGTAGCAAATTCTCCCATAAGCATCGTAAAGCCTCCATCACCAACAAATGCTATACATTGTCTTTCTGGATATGCAATTTGGGCTGCTATTGCATAAGGCAAGCCATTAGCCATACTTGATAATGTACCTGACACAGAAAATTTCATTCCTTTTCTTATGTTTATATAACGAGCAGCCCAACTTGTGTTTGTTCCACAATCTACAGAAACTATTGCATTGTCATCTAACTCTTCAGAAACTTCTCTGGCAATAACTTGTGGTTTGATTGGTTTATCATTTCTGGTACTTTGCTCTTTCAATAAGTTATTCCAATTTTTCATTGCATGTTGTTTTGATTTTAGAAATCCTTGAGTATCTTTTTGATCTAGGAGTGGAAGCAACGCAGATAATATTAACTTTGAATCGCCTACTAAGCCGATCTCAACAGGATATCTTAGACCGATCTTTTCAGGTTTTATATCAATTTGAATACCTCTTGCCTGACCTGGTCTTGGAAGATACTCAATATAAGGAAAAGATGTTCCAATCATAAGTAACGTATCTGCTTCATTCATAGCGTCACTAGATGGTGTCGTTCCAAGTAAACCAAGACCTCCAGTGGTATATGGATTGTCATCGGGAATTATTGCCTTACCTAAAAGTGCTTTAACAACCGGAGCGCCTAATTTTTCTGCAACTGCAAGTACTTCTTCTCCAGATCCAAGTGCTCCTTGTCCTACAAGTAAAACAATCCTATTTCCTGCATTAAGGATTTCAGCAGCCTTTTCTATTAAACGGTGACTTGGAATTGTTTCGGCAATATAAACATCAGAGGTATGATATGCAATATTATGCCTAGAATATTTACCATTCAATTTCTTTTCTTGTACATCTATGGGGATTGTTAGGTGGCTTACTCCCCTTTGTGCTAGTGCAGTTCTACATGCAATATCAACTGCCATTTCTGCTTGCTCTGGAATAGTTATCATATCATTGTAAACGGCAACATCTGAATATAGCTGTAGCAAATTAACATCCTGCTGATAGCAAGAATTCATTAAATCAGAGTAAGTGGTTCCAGTAATAGAAATAACAGGAGTATTATCCGCTTTAGCATCGTATAACCCATTTAAAAGATGTATTGCTCCTGGTCCTGATGTTGCAACGCAGGCACCTAGTTTTCCTGTATATTTGGCATAAGCACAAGCCATAAATGCTGCTGATTCCTCGTGCCTTACTAGTATGAATTTGATTTTGTCTTGCCGCCGTCTTAATGATTCGATAAATCCGTTTATGCCATCTCCTGGTAATCCGAAAATGACATCTACTTTCCAATCAATTAATGCTTCAGCAACAATATCAGCAGTACGCATGTTCTCATATACACTCATAGTTCAATAGACCACTATGTGGTATAATATATTTGAGTTTTTTATAACATATCACAGGAAATTAATTATATCTGCTCGAAATAGTTCTTTTTATTCATTTCATTCATTTTATTTTTTCTTCATGTCTCAGCAAAATAATCATTTAATTGTCTAATTATTCGAATTCAGATTGGTGTTCCGATTTGATGTGTGCTTCAAGCAAATCTGCCAATAGTCCTCTAATCTTCTTTAACCTTCTGTTTAAACAATACTATTTCTGCTGATCCTTCATTCCTGCAATAGATATTTACATTCCATTTTTTTTGTCATCTATATTTGGAAAATCAGACCGGTAGTGAGATCCTTTGCTCTCTTCTCGCAAGGGCATTTCTTATTTTTGCTTTCACAAACAACTAGCGATAACTTTACTTCCCAAGTTAAAAAAAATATTCTCACCATTATCATGGTCAATTTTGAATTCTTTTGAAATACTACCTGTGTAATAAAACTCGTCGTTTAGTTCCAAAATTCTTTTCAATCCATGTTGCAACTTTATTTCTTCTCTTATTATTTCTGCATCCTGGTTCATTAACTCTTGTATTTCATTGAGAAACTTAATTGGTTCCTTAACTATAAAAATTCAATCATCTTCAGATTCTTTTTGGTTATTAGGGTTCAATCCCAGCTCTGACGGTCGTCTGATCTTGTTTATTTCTCTTCCTACATCCTTTGCTAATCTCGCTGCTTCACTCCTCTTTACTTAATTACTTCTTTACTACTTGTTCCTCTTTTTCTTTCTTAGGTAAATATACTTGAGGCAGGATTTTCTCTAGGTCCTTGCGCATCGATTCAAGCCAAGGAGGTAGCACGAGATGTGTGCCAAGTTCCTCAGCTTTTTCATCTATCATAAATCCAGGGGGATTAGTAGCAATTTCGAACAGTACGCCGCCTGGTTCACGAAAATATACAGAATGAAAGTAAAATCGGTCTATAACAGGAGTTGCATTTAATCCAGCTCTGACTATATTTTTGCGTAACACTTTTTGTTGTTCATCAGTAGGTGTACGCCACGCCACATGATGAACTGATCCAATACCTATAATCGCTCGTTGTGTATAAGGCACACAAAGAACATCAACAATACTAGCTCCTGTTCTTGTTCCTTCTTTTTCCTGGGTAAGATCAGCAGATGCTTTAGTAGTATTAGTAGTAGTAGTAGTAGTAGTCAATTTCATAACGGAATCGGCTTCCATCCTGACGTGTAGGAATGAACCCCAACTCATCAGTCAAAATAGAAGCAGTACGTTCGTATCCTTCTTCAGATAAAGTTACAGAATAAAAACCTCTTATTGCATGTTCAATAGGAATTGGACCTTCTTTCCATACATTAACACTTCTAGCTTCTGCAGATTTATGTGCTACAAGTTCTAATTCTAGCCCATCTGGGTCATATAGTGTTATTACTTGTTCACTATCATCAAAACGTTTGTATGGGCCACGAAATTCTATTTGTTTGCTCTTAAATCTATCTATCCAATAGTTCATAGAATTCTCAGGAATCAGAAATGATGTCGCAGTCACCTCACTAGTTCCCCGATGTCCTTTAGGTGCATCTGGCCAATGAAAGAAAGTAAGAATCGTACCTGGACGTCCTAACTCATCACCATAATAAAGATGGTATGAAGTTGGGTCATCCTGATTTACTGTTAGTTTTACAAACCGAAGTCCCAAAGTATTTGCGTAAAAATCTATGTTGCTTTGTGGGTCGCTAGTAATCGCTGTAACATGATGTATTCCAAAGACACCTTTGGTATTCATGTTGTTGTTGCTATTGTTGTTGTTACTGTTATTACTTCTTTTACTCGTATTCTTCTTTGTTCTTGCTTTTTGCATTCCTGCTGCATCTTCTTCTGATGAGGTTCTAACAGATGTAGTAGTATATATATACAAACATACTTCCACGTAACATTACAATAATAACAATAATAATAAAAGAAAAGAAGACCAGATGATTGAATTAAAAAATATTTTTTCCGAGAAGATTGAAATTATAGACAACTATCGGCTGTCTCATTAAAGAAGTGATGTATCCATAAATCTTATTTTAGAATTATTATAAATAAATATAATTATCCACTACTGAGCTTAATCATTTAGGGTTAAAAGAATTGCTATTTTCTTATTGTTTAGCAGCACCTTACGTACGAAATTTATACTCAACTTATTTATTATTAAGTATTTTCAATTTCTGAACGATAGGGAGAATATGCAAGGAAATAGAATGCAGGATGTAATGATAAGCCCATTATCTTTTCTGGCTTTATCTTTAGTATAATGCGTCTATGTTTAGGTCGCCTATAATAATACCTTCCTATTCCTAAATATTTCTTAGCTAGTTTACGTAAATGTTCATCAGCACCATCAAAAGTTTGTTCTATGACTCTTCCTTTAATTGATACCATATTATACGGATTATATTGTTCAACTACAGATATAGCAATACGAGGGTCTCTTGATACATTTCTTTTTTTTGCTGCCGCTTCAGAGGTATTTATTAAAATCATATCATTTTCTATGTCAGCCCATACTGGCGTGACATGTGGAGAACCGTCTTTTGACAGTGTAGATACAAAAGCCAAATTTCTACCGTTAAAAAGTCTATAAACTTCTTCTTTAGTAAGTTGGGTAGCACCTACTTCTGCCAATTCATTGCTTAATATTGTAGGTGTTTCAGTATTCTTTGGAGGAACATCGACTATTTCTACTGAAGTTATAATTTTATCTTTATCCTTATCCTTTTGCATCTATTAATCATTGTAAGAAATCTTAACCTTATAAAGCATATCAAAAATTACATCAAGATATGAAATCTTCATTCTAGCAACTAGTTGTACAAATACTTATATTTGTTGATTCATGGTCATTTTTGATCAAATAAAAAACGTCTACCTTTTTCTTTTGAGGAAATGGACATATACTAAGAAATAATTTTTCTTAGGCTACTTACTATATTTCGCTCTAAGATATCATCTCTCTTCTCTTTCCTCTTGTTTATGCGCATGTTTTGGTTTGAGCTGCTCATATTTACGCTAAATAGCTCAAATAATGTATAATATTTACCCCCCGAGAAACGGCTGTGCCAGCTCAATGATCTCCTCCGTGTAAGGATTCTGGTCATTGATCGCGCGTCTATTTCCACGGTTCACCCATTCGCCTGCAATATACAGTGACTCCCCAGTTGCTTTCAAGTGAGAAACTTCTATCATGGGCGTTTTTTTCAGCTATAAGTTCTACCTTGACAATCACCAACTTGCAATTATCGTTGCGGTAGAAAACCTTAACGCATTTTTAAATGTTGATGAAAAATGAATCAATGGATATCTAAGCATACTGAATGAGGTCCGACATGTTATTAATTAATTGTCTAGTTTTCTTCTAGGGGTCCTTTCAAATTTCCCGCTGTTGATATAGTTTAATCTATTCCATTTGGCTGAATTTTGCATATAGATGTCTAATATCATAGAAATCCTTATTTAAGATTGTACTTTGTACTTTTTTATTTAAGTATACTAATACAACTTATACTTTGAACCATTGACGGGTCGTCTATGATGTTAAAATAAGAAGGTTGATTTATGTTTAGTTACTCGTTTGTTATCATCTTAGTCCTAGGGCGTCTTTGAGATCTATTTCGTGATCCTGTTCCTGTACGATAATATCTCTTAATGTTTCTGAGAGAGCAAATTCACCAGCGCGTTCTGCCTGACGGATTCTCTCTCTATAGTTTTTGATAGTTTCTTGTTCAGCTCTCAGATCAATCTCAAGCATAGTCTTTGAATCCTGGGAATATTCGGCTTCTTTTCCTTTCACTGTTGGATCTCCACCTAGGTAATCGATCTGCTTAGCCACTTCCAGCGCGTGGGATAGTTCCTGCGATGCATGTTTTTTCAACTGTTCTGCAATGTCTCCATATTCGGCGCCCTTCAATGTGGAACTGAACACCACGTACTGGATAATTGCTTTGTACTCCCTTGCTAGATCATCGTTCAGTCCTCTAATTATCTCGTCCTTACCAGAAGATGATGTTGCTTCTGCATCTGCTGCCTATTGAATTGTTGGTGCTCTTTGACACAGATTTATCTCTGTCCCGCTCTTCTTAAATGTTATTGAAATAAAATATATAGCTACATTCATCTAGAAGAAACCCTATTTGTTTTTCAATTGAACACTCTATCTGCAACAACTTTGTTTGGACTTAAGATTTTATTAGATAACAGATTCTAATGAGTAGTATTCAACTGCATAATATCTTCCCTAATCAAACATTAAAAATGGTATTACTTTGAAAGCTCATGAGAGAAGGAGTCTTGTGCTCATTAAAGTATAGATCTATTATCAACATTTTTTCTTTCTTCTACGATCGTCATTGTAATTTTTACCCTACTCTATAAGTAATTCACCTTTAAAAGACTTACATTTCATTGATACCAATTGATAGCAGTGTATTGTAGGGAAGATGGTATATTAGAACGTGCTTTGTTTGTTGTCGATAAGGACGGAATCATTCATTGGAGCTATGTGTCTCCAATCGAGATCAATCCTGGTGCGCATGGTGTTCTTAATTCGCTAGAATCATTGAACACGCAAATGAACAAAGCGGACGGAAATAAAGAGGAGAATAGTCAAGCCAATACATAGGCAAAAAAAGAAGCGGAAATATCAGCAGAAGGTGGAAAGGTATTAGTTACATGCTGGAAAAGAAATCAAATAGCAAAGGAACCTGTAGTGAGAGTAAGTATTGATCACGGACAAACGTTTGGGCAATATTGAAACTTGATGCTAGGTACTAGTGGTGGAAATGCGAAACTAGCTTCAAGAGAATAGCTGATAGTAGCAGTAATAACAAGAACAAGCATAATATCTTTTTTAGCTGACGCTAAATGTTAATAAAGAAAAATTCTCTGTAACATTTTCTAAAATATACCCTTCTTGAATAAACCTACTATTGTTGTCTTTGTGATTTCAAATATAATCGTGAATATATCTTAGTTTGCTTATATAGGAATCATTATATTAATCATATCTAATTTTCTCTGGGATATTGTTGCCGGATTTCTGGAGGTTCACTTTTATACAATGACGTATATTTTAAACATGAAACTTTACTATTTATCTATCAAAGATAACACAATGCAGTACAAAGTACACGACTAATTTAATAGCTATTTTGCACAAATATAATCGAGGTGATATTTCACAGATATGAGTGCTGCGCATAGTAATGATAAACAGTTTCTCTTATACCAGTTAAAGTGGATGGGCATATATGTTGGGATAGGTTTTGCCATATCTTTGGTTCTGCCATTCCCTATATCTTTGGTTGGCGCATTGGGAGCTTTCCTATTCTTAAACTTCATTAGAACAAGAAGAATGCTGAAAAGCAAAGGTGTCGATATAAAAGGACTGTTTAAGTCATTATCCTCAACCGCTTCTTCGCCTTCAATGTATGGCTATAATCCACTAAGGTACTATTGTATGAGCTGTGGAAAAGAACACAAGGAAATTGCATGTCCTAATTGCGGTTCAAAGATGAAAAGAGTGGGATAGATAGAGGAACACAAATCTTACGCTCTGTCTCCTAAAGTAGTATTAGTATGTTGGAACTGCCAAACATACGGGCACTTCCAGCTTTTATCGAAATTCAACAATAACAAGAGTATCGATATTAATAGGTATTATTGGGATAGTTAGTAACTTGCTGGAGTAAGTATTCGCACGAGATTTCGAAATAAAGTATTGTTCTATCAATGCAATAAGAATCAAGTGGATGTAGAACCTATTTGTAGATCTCTTTCTTCAAGTAGTAAAGGTCTATTGCAATTTTTTTACTGTAATTGTTGTTGTATACCTTTACATCTAATAAGTTGATTTTGCTATTGTTGTTTCTATTTGTAATTTCAATGTGTTTGTCAAATCATCGAAGAATTTTATCATATATATATATGATTTGTTATGCTGCTAAAAAGATCCTACAACTAAGGTATTGTCTAGAGTTTTTCTAATCGAATTCATTATCTCTTTTATCAAGAATATTGCTTCGTTGGGGAGAATTATGTGGTTCCTATGTGTTCTTCTCCATTGGAACATATTTACCGGAGGTATGTCTGAGACGAAGATAGAGAGGTCTAGCGATTAACTAATGACTCGTATTGTTACTTCGAATAAGACAAAGAACATGATGAGGCTCTGTTCTAATCATTCACTTAGAGAGGATACAATAACAGAGATTAAATCGATATCATAATATCTAATGAGAAGAGGTAATATAGAGATAGATATTGAAGAAACTCTCTGAGCGAGATATATGGGAACACTCCTAACACAAACATAGCCATTGCTATACATATAGGTATTATAGATAATAAAGGTGAAAGTAATTGACTTCGGTTAGCATATTAGTAGAGGAAAAGAGAAAATAGAAAAGATAATGAGGGTATCGATAAGAATGTAATTATTGATATCTAGGAGGAGGATAACTTCCTTCACTATGGACACTTTAACTTATTTCAGCAAGTTCTGGCCTTTGTTGATTAATCATTTTTGATATCCCCTTCATGTAATTCGTTGCAAAGGTAGTGACAGGTTGTGAAGAATACCAAATACACCCTAGCACTTTGCAATCTTTACAAGTCTTTGCTATATCCCATTGTGGCACACTCCAAATTTCATCTATGGTCTTCTCTAACAAACTATAAATATTTTCAGTATTATTAAATTTCCAACATGGAACCATGACTGTTCCATTACCATTGACAAATACACTTTTCCACACGCCACACTCATCGAACATGCCTCGTCCATATTTGATTATTTGTTCGAAATATTCTGAGGGAATCAATATCCTAGGAGAATCATGTTTTTTACTATAGTCTAGTATACTTTCACATACTTTTATCATTGTTTGCCGATCTGGAAGAAGGGAATAATTAACATCCGATCTGTCTTCGACAAATGTAAAAGAGACTGCGTGCGAGCCAAGTTCTTTAGCCTTATCAAAATAAGATTGGTCGATAAATTCTTCAGTATTATATTTTGTTATAACACTATTAAAGTAGTGAGGTACTTTATGTTCTATTAAGCTATTCAAGTTATCAATTACCTTTTGAAAAATTTGTGACGAAACACCTCGTACTTTACAATATGATTTCTCAAATACTGAATCAATACTACATGTAATAAACTCGATATATTTCTTTAATTCGTTTAGATCAATTGTATGAAGTAGAGAGCAATTAGAAATCAATGTAATAGGTATATTAAGTTTGTAAAGATAACTGACAAGTTCCATAAAATCAGGTCGGCTGGTGGGCTCACCCCCTTCTACTATAGACCAAATACAATACTTAGAAACTTTTTCAAAAATTATTTTCCATTGCTCAGTTGACAAATCATTTTTCTTGGCGAACTGAATCTGAGAGGTCTTATCAGAGTCACCAAAGGGACACATTGGACAATAAAAGTTACAATAATGCGTTAAACTGAAGACAGCTACCAACGGTCGCCTACGCCCTATTACTCTATTACCTGACCATTTTCCAAGAAGTTTGATTGTGCGTATAGTATCGACAACCAATATTGTAAATCAGATTATTACATGGACTATATTAAACATTTTTTCGCTATTTAACAAATTTTATTAGATTTGATTTTCACTTTATAACAGATAAAGCCATTGCCACTTTGGAACAAGATTTCGTTTCAATTTGTAGGGCATATAATTGACTTTGTACTGCATGAAATTATTTATCTGTCATTTCATGGAGAATTGATCAAATCGTTTGTTAATTGAAAATCACATTCTAATCGACTATTATTATATCACTATTATCAAAAATACGATAATATTAGATAAAATTCTGAGACCAAATCCCAAAGTAAAAGTTGCCGTCTCAGTAACTGTTTAGGGTCATAATCTTTCTTATTGCTTCATGTTATTTAATCTATGGCTTGTGCTTAACAATTAATTTCCCAAATAATATTGAATTAGAATAAATATAGCATTTAAGATTTATAATTAATATGATAATACTTAATATACTTTAATGAATATCATTGATTTCATACTTTTAGAATGATACAAGATAGTAAAGATACCAATATAGTTCAGCATTAACATTCGTGTACAATATCATAATTGTAAATTACTTATGTATATGAGAAATGAAGATGTTTATTATTTCAACAGTTCTGGATTCGACGAGTTGAAATTATAAATCGCATTTTCATATCGTTAGAATCACTGAAAAACTATATTGCTATTTACAGAACAATACAAAACACCATTATTATCATCCGGTTTATAAAATGCTGTCTTCTATGCTTCTGCTTCTATGAGTAAGAAGAGGATTGCTTTTGTAACGGGATCTAGTAAGGGAATTGGAAAAGGTATTACATTAAAATGTTAAGTCAAGAAAATACTCTGGCATAATAACAAACTCCAGAACGGTAGAATATGCAGAGCCAGGATATAAAGAAATAAAGAATTTACATCACCGTGGTGATTCAATTGCAATTGGAACAGATGTTTCATAGGAACATAATTGTACTGAGTAGCAGAAACTGTCAAACATTTTGGTAGAATAGATGTATTGGAAAATAATAGAGTTCAGGAAGATATTCCTCTGACAGAGAATACGTATAGATGAATGGTTCAAAATAATAGGCGTAAATCTTACAGGACCTTTATCTGTAGCAGAGAGGCTGTCAAACACACGAAAAAGCAAAACACTCCAAAAGGTGGATGTATAATATATATTTCATCTGTTCATCATGCAATATCTAGACCATACTATATTCCCTACGCTATCTCAAAGGCTGGATTTGAAATGATGACAAAGACGATGGCATTAGAATTGACTATAGGTAATATAAGAACAAATATCGTTTCCCCAGGAGCTATAGATACTAATAATAATCGAGAGTTAAGAGTGAACAAACTAGAACTAGAAAGATCTCAAGCGGATACCTATGGGAAGAGTTAGAAACACAGATGAGTTGAATTTCTATCCTCCGATAAGGCATACCACATTACAGGGGCGACATTCTTTGTGGATGGTGTAATGATTCAATATCCTAGCTTGCTGCAAACGAACATAATATAGAAATTCATAATATAGTACTAGTTGTACTAGTGCAAATAAAGGAAATAAATGAGTAAATCCAGTGAGCAATAAGAAGGAATATTATTGTTCTCTTATTTTTTAAAGTAATGATACGTTATTGAGATCAATTCACAATAGTATTGCTTTTATAATCTTATCCTTTTGCTGTTGTTCATAAAAAAGAAGATTCATTTCTAATTTTTTCAATAATATCTGCAAGCGCTATTCTTAAAGTTGATATTCCCGTTCTAAATGGATAGGCTCCACATCCTTCCTCAGTAACAGGATTTATCCATTCATAAAAAGTATGGATATGTGGATCATCTTCTGACGCAAATTTTGAAAATAGAATATCGCACTCTTCAATTTGATTAAACCTGCTTCTTGCAAGCATTTCCACTCCTGTAAGCCAAGGCCAACATGTGTGGTTATGATAATGATATGATTTATGAACCCATGGCGCAGTTTTCTTTAGCTCACCTTCTGTCACTAGGGGCCATTTATCTTTCCATATTCTCTTTCTGAGAGCATAAAGGCTGCCTGTGGTTCTATTATAGAGTTCTTGATGAATCGAATTTAGTTCTTGTTCCTGTTCTTGTTGCTTCGTCTCTTTTTTCTTATTATTATCTTGGTGATGATATAGTCTGAAGCTATCGTATGATCTATTCTCTGTAAGTGCAACAAGATAAAGGGATATATCTTGAGTAATCATTCTATCTTCGGCGCCATTGTGATGTGATTCTTCAATATCCATATAGCAGCCAGCCTCCTCTGACCATAGTTTTTCCTCTATAGCATGTATTGTTTTATTTGCCAATTGTGTTAATCTGTTAGATTCACTATCTCTTTCTAGTTTTGTTAATAAAGTAGAGAGGTCATTTAGAGCAAGAAGCCAACAAGCTTGACTGTAGACTATTTTCCCTGACCTTACTGTAGTATCCATCCAGTCTTCATTATGACTTTGTTCTAACAAACCATCGTTATCAATGTCACGCCTATTCAAGTATTCAATAGATCTTAACATACGAGGAACAACAAACTTAGTAACTTGTGGCGGATCTGTTATTCCGGCTTTTGATAATAAAGCAGAAACGTAGTCTGATGAATTTTCAGATGCTGTAATTGTGCTCTGTGCCGATGACTCTTGAGTTAAAGAAACCTTGCCTTCTTGTTGTTGCTGCTCGTTCAAAGCTCTAGCCAATATCCAAGAGGTAGTAGAGATTATCAACCCAGTAGAATCAATGTCTGGACTTTGTCCATAAATTTCAGAAAATCCAGCTTGATAGATTGTTGTTGGAAGTGCTCCCTCAAACTCTTTTTCTTTATCTGCATTTGCTACTTCCGGTAAAAAATCCATCTTTGGAGATCCTCTTCCATAAATTACCTTTTCTTTATTAGGTGATATTTGATGAGACCATATTAGATAAATTTGCTGCATTACTCCTTGAAGATTGCCAGATAGAAACCAATCTTTAAGGATATAGGATGCGTCTCTACACCATATTGCTTGGTAAACTCCTCCAGGATTTAGCCCCTGAAGTACGTGTTCTTGGGTTTTCTTTATGAACCTTTCTGCCTTAATAATAAAAGATTTCCAAGTATTAGCAGAACCAGACGTATAAGAAGAGTAAGGGTGTATATTATTACCCTTTCATAAGATCTTTATAAGTTTTCTTAACTAATATAAAATATTTGCTTAAACTTATATGACGAGTATTAAATATGTAAGAGCGAGTAGTAATTTGTCCAAGAATAATGACAATATGATGGCGCATTATTATAGATGTAGACTGTGCCAAGTGCATTTTGATAATTTAGGTGATAGACAAAGGCATGAGTTGACAGATCACATACAAAAGGGTGAGATACCCATAAAAGAGAAGACATAGCTTGTAAGGAAACAACAGATGATTTAAGCTTAAATAAAATATAGCCTGACTCAGATTCCTCAGAATAAAGTATTTCAGCCGCCTTCAGAAAGATCTCGTTTATCATATTAGGAAACTTTCTTGCAGATACGTGTTCTCCATACATCCTTTTCATACACAAAAAGACAGATTCTATATCACCTCTCTGTCCATAGCCTACGCTATGCTTCCATGTGTTCAGATTTGGTTGTTGTGTCTTACCCCTGATATGTTTCTATCTTGACAGTTAGTTGTCTTGACCTTGGAATTATTTCTAGTCTTTATACCAGATTTAATATGGTTCTTTGATAATATCTATAATTCTTATTGTTATAATACATACCAATAGATAACACGTACACACTTCAGATTATTATTTTCAGAAGCTTTATCTATCCGCCTTCTTTCTTCAGCATCTTGCCATCATGCATCTCTTCACTTGTGACTTCTAAAGACATGGTTCTTTTCTTCTTGATATCTATTGAAACAAATGTATTTTCATGCATCCCTTTCTAACATGGCATTTATACTGGCGTTTCCATTCTCTTCTATTATCTACTTTGAATACCTCTGTACTGTCTAAAGCAATCACAATATCATCTCCTATTTTCTCATTGATTTTAATCTCTAGTTTGTGTGAGTCTACTAATGGTACTGTAATGAGGTATGCACGGTACTTTTCTACTTGCTTAAGCTATAACAACACCTTGTGTCTGTCTATACAGGATCGATGAAAATATATGCTCTCATATAACCTAGAAGCTGAATAAAGGAGTTTGGATAATCATAGGGTTCGCCAACCTTATCACGAGTCATATGAGCTAACTCATGAGCCTATCCATCAAGTATATCAAAACTAAGAGTATTTTAACACGTCGAACTAGTGATTCATTATAGAGAGGCCAGTCCAGCATCTGTGTGTGTAGAATGAGTAATATTAGTAAACTAAATGCAGACCGGTCAAATGAAAATCATTTAAAACATAAGGAATCATCTAACAATGCATAGAAATGTTCTTTGGAAGGTTTGGTCTGGAGCTGAAGCCGCACCAGTCATAACTGATCATGTTAGCCAAACAACACAATCATTAGATACTTAGGTCGTTCACTAATTTCATAATCAAAATCTAGGTGTACTTCATTACATTATCATTAATTCATAGAAAGAAGTTAGTTCGTATCTTTATAAGTTGTAACTAGAATACCTAAGTTATTTCACAGCTGATATTACCATCGTTCCTTTAATGAAGTAAAATCTATCATCATATATACATATTTTAAGTCCTTATCTACAACCGTTATATAAGATATATTTGAAAATTGGCATAATATCTGATACACATGATTCTATAGAAAATATTGACAAAGCTGTCAAAATCTTCAAAGACAGCAAAATAAGCTTTGTACTTCATGCTGGCGATTATGTTAAACCACCAGCTGTTAGATGTTTTCAAGACTTAAAACTAATTGGAGTTTTAGGAAATAATGATGTAGATAAAGCTGGGTTAAGTGATGCCTTCAATGAAATTGGCGGTGAACTAAAAGGCGAGCTTTATGAATTCAATGAAGACGGTATAAAGTTTGCCGTATATCATGGAACTAGCTGTCAACTGAAAGAATCATTGATTCATTCCAGAAAATATGATGTTGTTATCTGTGGTCACACTCATCAATTGCAAAAATTGAACATAGCTAAAACAATGGTTATTAATCCAGGAACAGCAAAAGGATGGTTATTTGGATATAAGGCAACCTTAGCGATTTTTGAAACTGAAAATAAACGACTGGAATTTGTTAATATAAATTCAATGAAAGGATCACCTTTATTGATCATTTAAAACGAGATATTGAAAGTTTGTGGTGAAGCAGTCAATTCTTCGGCAGTTACTCCTTATCGCAGGCGCAGCAATTCTCTAAAGCAACCTTGACCGGTAGCTATAAATGGTAATTCATGAGCTAAAGAATCAAACATTATAGCTGAACCAGCAGTTAATTCGTATGGTAATATCGCTGGAGCAGAATCATATATAATGTAAAAAGTAATCTAATTTTGAACCCTTTCGAATTTGCAATATATAATCTGGAATTAGAATGATATCCTATACAGACCATCAATGCTTGCATCGTTATCCTATTTCCATTTTTTCCTTTATTTTTTAAGAACGAAGCATCATACCTTAATCTATATCTCTGAGCTCTATGATACAAGAAACATTGTCTTGCATGAATACAGCTAGGATTACTTAAATAACATCATTTAGGCAGATTTAACCAGAGGCTTTTTAATTTGCATTCGATTCAAAATCTCTTACCCAATCAGCAAGCTGATGATTGCGGCGAAAATATTATCGCTATATCCCATCTGCACAAATACTTAGTTGGCAAACCAATATTATCGATGCATATATTCACAATAGTTCCTTTGAACTACATTAGAATAAGCTTAAAGGATAATGATTACAAGTTATTATGTTCATGCATTCGTTTACTACACACTTACAAGAAGAAGCAAATGACCATCCTTTTAGAAAAAACCAGAGTACCTTTGATGAGAGTCAAAAGAGCGGCAATATCCTTACCCATTAGAATCAATTTTTAGACGGATTCACAATTATATGATCATCCGTGAAGTAATCTCTACACCTACCGATGGATGAATCTTTTGACAGATTTAATTAAAAGAGAATGAACATAGTATTAGATGCTAAAAAAGCAAAGGATCTAATGTTCTCTGGTAGTCAAATACACGCCTTTCAATTATGATAGGTTGTAATGTTGGGAAGAGGAGAGAAGATAAAATGAGATTGAGAGAAACATATTAAACCCGTTTCTTGATTTCGAATAACATTATAACATGGTTATATCATTTAGCGAAGAACTTAGAAAGCGAATAATTCTTTTTGATGGAGCGATGGGAACAGAGATACAGAGATTGAATCCTAACCTTAATGATTTTCCAGATAAAAAGGATGGTTTTAATGATGGTTTAATCATTAGTAGACCGGAATGGATCAAACAAATCCATAGAGACTACTTGAAAGCTGGAGCCGATTGTATAGAGACAAACACCTTTGGAAGTAACAAGCTAAAGCTAGATGAGTATGGATATGGTAACAGAACTGTTGAACTCAATAAAAAAGCTGCTGAACTTGGAAGAGAAGTATGCAGTGAATTTGACGATAAAGCTTGCTATGTTATAGGTTCTATGGGACCGACAGGCTATCTACCAAGCTCAAACGATCCTGACTTAGGACAAATATCTCTAGACAAGATCAATGAAGCATTTGAGCAGCAAGCAGAAGGCTTGATTCTTGGAAAAGTCGATGCACTACTTATCGAAACTAGCCAAGATATTCTCGAAGTAAAAGTTGCGATCAATGGATGCCATGATGCTATGCAGAAGACAGGAAAAAAAGTTCCACTGATATCCAATGTTACACTAGATCAATATGGAAAGATGTTACTTGGAACAAATGTTCAAGCTGCTTACACTACAGTTAGCGACATGGGAATAGATGTTTTTGGTCTAAATTGCTCTACTGGTCCCGTGGAGATGACTCCGAGTGTTAGATGGTTAAGTGAGCAAGGTGAACTGCCTATACTAGTGATTCCTAATGCAGGCATGCCTCGAAATGAAGGCGGTAAAGCTGTATATAAAATGACTCCAGTAGAAATGAGAGACAAACTTAAAGACTTTATCGAGAACTATAAAAATATCCGCATTATTGGCGGATGTTGTGGAACTAATCCAGAACATATAGCCGAGTTACGTAAAATGTTAGACGAAAAAATATCCAAAAAAAATTAACAATAGGGATAAGATTTTAGTGGGGTTTTGAACCAAAGCAATCTGTCGTACTAAAATGTGGAAGATACCAAGAATTAGTTCTGCCTTGAAGGCACTTGACCTTAAACAAGAACCTCCACCCCTCATAATTGGTGAAAGACTTAATACGCAAGGATCCAAAAAGGCGAAGGCTATGGTACTTATGAACGATTTCGATGGTCTAGTGAATTTAGCCAGAGCGCAGGTTGAAGATGGCGCTCATTGTCTTGATGTCTGTGTAGCAACTACAGAACGGTCAGATGAGATAGAATTTATGAGAACACTCGTCAAACGATTAAGTCTAGAGATAGAAGCACCACTTGTTATTGATTCGACTGACCCGAAAGTAATCGAAATGGCTCTAAAGCAAATTCCTGCTAGGCCAATAATTAATTCCATTAATCTTGAAGGCGACGGCAACAGATTTCACTCACTGGCACCATTAATGGTAAATTATGGTGTCCCTGCTATTGCAATGTGTATAGGACCCAAAGGGATGGCAAAGACTCCGGAAGAAAAGCTGGAAACAGCGAAGCTTCTTTTTGAGGCTGGAAAAAACTATGGACTTCAGCCATGGCAATTTATTTTTGACGTCCTTACGTTTACTTTGGCAACAGGTGAGCCAGAATTCCTACAGTCGGCTAAAGATACACTTAAAGGCATTCAGCTGGTAAAAGAAAATCTTCCTGGTTGCTTTACTACGTTAGGTCTCAGCAATGTTAGTTTTGGTCTTCCGTTACAAGCAAGAAGAATAGTCAATTCTGTATATCTGCATCACGCTATAAAGGCTGGCCTAGATTGTGTAATTATAAATGCAAAAGACATTATTCCTTACACAGAAATAGATCCAACACAGCTAAAACTTGCAGAGGATCTTATATTCAATAATCATCCTAATGCTCTACCAGATCTTATCTCTTACTTTGAAGGATTAAGTTTGACTAGTACAACATCTTCTGCTAAGAGAGTACAATTCGATGAAACATGGGACGCCAGCAGAAGATGCTATTTCAGAATTCTTAATAGACTCAAGGATGGCATAGAAAATGATGTTACGGCAGCAATAGCGGATAGAATTTCTACAGATGGGAATGCAGGGACCAAAATAATAGAAAACAATGGTGACTTAAAACTTGTTGCATCAAAGGAAGAATGTCATCAAGCGGCGGTGCAGACTTTAAATGAGGTTTTATTACCTGCCATGAAAGAAGTTGGAGATAAGTTTGGAGCAGGCGAGCTAATTTTACCTTTTGTCTTAAAATCAGCGGAATGTATGAAAGCAGCGGTTGGTGAATTAGAAAGGTATCTTATTAGACAAGAGGGAGTAAGCAAAGGCAAAATTGTATTATGCACTGTATATGGAGATGTGCATGATATAGGCAAAAATTTGGTAAAGACCATAATAACTAATAATGGATACACAGTATATGATTTAGGTAAACAAGTCCCGTTACAAAAGATCATTGAAAAAATTCAAGAAGTTAATGCTGATGCAGTAGGGCTTTCTGCTCTCCTTGTTTCTACTTCAAAGCAGATGCAGTATTTTATAGACCATGCGAGAAAAAATAATATGAGAATTCCTGTCTTATGTGGAGGCGCCGCAATTAATAGCAGTTTTATCAATAGAATAGCGAAACAAGATGCGATTTATGAGGATGGAATATTCTATTGTAAAACTGCATTTGAAGGCTTAAAAGTTATGAACATACTCATGTCTGACGAAAAAAGTCAATATATAGAAGAGTGGCGGCAAAAACTTGAAAAGTGGCAGGAGAAACAAAATCCCAGCGTCGAAGCCGTAGAGGTACCGCAAAGTAGCATAAGGCCTGTTTCTCCTCCCGTTGCTCCACATATTAACAGACAGATAAGACTTGGAGTTGACGAGATTGATTTGTCCAAGGTATGGAAGTTCGTTAATAAAAAATCTCTCTTTATTCTTTCTTGGGGAATTCGTGGAAAAAGTGCTGAAGGTTTAAGTCAGGAAGCTGAAAGACTTTTTGAAGAATGGAAATCAAGAGTGATAAAAGAAAATCTCTTTGCTCCGGAGGTGGTGTACGGTTATTTTAGATGCCATAATAGAAATGGAAAACTCGTAGTAGAGTTACCTCACAGTAAAGGCGAAGTGGTTTTTGATTTTCCTAGATCCTCTAAACAAAAACATCTATGTTTGACTGATTTCTTTGGAGATGATGATATCGTTGCTTTTCAGGCAGTCACCGTAGGCAACAAGGTAACAAAAATTATCGATAGTTGGAATAAAGATAATAAATATACTGATGCATATTATTTGCACGGTATAGCAGTCGAGACTGCGGAAGCTTTGGCAGACTGGATTAATTTAAAGATAAAAACGGAACTTAATATCGGTGTAAAGCGTGGTCTTAGGTACAGCTGGGGTTATCCTAGTTGTCCAGATATCTCGCAACATTATCTAGTATGGAAATTACTAGATCCAACGAAATCTGGCATGAGATTAACCGAATCTGGACAAATAATTCCGGATCAATCTACTGCAGCTATAGTGGTACATCATCCTCAAGCAGAATATTTTGTACTTTAAGCTATCTAAAGGCTATCTAAATTATTATTATTATTATTATTATGCTATATTAACTTAGAATCAAAAGAATAAACTCGATCCATAACAATATCTTTATTAGCTTGTATCATTGACATTCAGTTTGATCTTTATTCAACGTTCTCATGAGATTATGAAAAGTTAAAAATATAGTAAATAAATCTTCACGATATATAATAGGGATAGCAGTTTTTTAACTAGAGGATATGCTTTCATTAATTTCGCTATCATCTTCTAGTATTCTCAAATCTACAAACGAAACCATACATACGTTTTAATCTTACAGAGCAACGCTATTCTTACGTATTCCTCTAGAGTAGATTATTTAGAAGATAAATCCTATGTATAGAAATAGGAGGCTAAAGAGAAATTATCTGTTTGTTATACTTTTGCATATCATTCATAGGACACGATTCTAGTTTTCATCCTAAAGATATGAGCATATAAATTCTTGCAATATATAAGGATATATTGATAGGTGTGACGATAAATAATTTTGCTTTAGCTTGTGCGATCGATGAATCTCCACCATACTTTACATATCACAATCAAACAATGTTAATCATACTATCCAAAAACCGTTCCTGCCATAAGACAGGTGATTTTGAATATATCGAGCCGTTTATAGAAGCATTAATTTCTCATGAATCCATTCATGTAGTAATAAAAAAAAATGAAGGAGCCGAGATCTCAGATTCTCTTGATGATATTGAATTACTTGTAGAACGGAACGGTACAAGATTTCAGGTAACTTTGAATAATATGCTTTTTGCAAAAGATATGTCAGGCATCGTAATTCCGTAAACTTTTGATGATAAATTAGATTTGCATTATCGCTTTTATTCAATCCTATAGAGGTAATACGACAGGAGTACCGATAAGATAATCCTCATTTTTTTAAGGCTAGGTCAATTAAAAAGGATAGAGGAGAATTTTAATAGTGAATATTCGGCTTAAAACGACGACTGATAATCTAATAGATATCGTCATTAGTTGCTAACAAATGTACCCTACCTCTTTGAAAAATGCAATCATGCAAATAATATAATGGTCCTCTTTATTCAAACTGTACATAATATTAGCGAGCTTACTTTCTTTGACCCAGCCAATTTTCATTAAATCATTTAGATTGCGTTTGATATCCTCTCTCTTTAAATGAGTTTTCTTCTGCAAAGTATATACGGTAACCATTTTCCCCTGTTCCTCTAAGGCCTTTATTATTTTCACTTTGCCGATACTTCCAAGACCTATCTCCACTATCTCTTTACTAGTTAGTTTACTCTCTAGAATCATTAATATTAGCACGTTTGATCCGTTTTTGAAGTATTGGCTCAAGTTCATGGAGTGAAGTTATATGCATTCCTATTTCCTTTAATGATCTAATTTCAATAATTTTTCTTGCCTCTAAATCATTGAGATAATCTTCTACATCCAGTTTTTTTAATTTAAATTCTTCTGATAATTCTAATGCATGGAGTCGAATTTCTTTAAGTTCTACATACTGCTTTTTTCTTGCACGAAGCGCCCTTATCACTGCCATGAGGGTGAAAATGTGATTCTTTGGTAATTCTTCTATTTCTTCGGTGTTTATAGAAGGATGAATCTGACCATGAACCTTTCGGATTTGATCGAGAGTTATCCTACCTGTTCCTTGTACTTCAGCGAGATTTCCAGCATACAGGAGAAGATCAAGTGCATACCTTATATCACCATTATTTGTAGGTGAAACAGTGATTTTTGCTACTTCGTCCAGTATATTTGATCCTATGGCGTTTCCAATAAATGCTTCCGCACACCTATTTATCAATATGTCACTAACCTGCTTAATAGAATATATTGGAAATTCCAATGGAATTTTTCCTAATGTGCTCAACTCCGCTTGATCGAGTTTGTTGTAGAAGTCTGTGCTTCTTGCAATAAATATCACTCCCTTCACATTGCATGGTGCGTCGGGATCAAATTCATTAAGACGAGTTAAATCATAGATTATGCCAGTATCTTTGCTAATCTTTATTAAATAATCGATCTCATCAAGGATTATTAGTAAATAAATATTATTTTCATACAGATAACGTAACATGTATCTTAACATCTCTTCTGCACTGAGTCCTTGTGACGGCAACTCTGGCGCAACTCTTTCTAACAGGAACCTATAGATTGCATATTTATTGCCTCCTTGTAATTTTAGATTAACATATGCTGTCTTCAGAGTTAATCTATTGTGCAAAAAATTATCTGCTAAAAGTTTAGAGAATTTAAGAACAGTAGAAGTTTTGCCGATTCCTGCAGAGCCAACTATTTGCAATACAGTTAATGGAAATTTACTTGGATTCGAATATGACACTCTATAAATATGATTAATTTGCTCAATCTGTTTTTCGCGATGAGGCAGCTCACTAGGAACATATCTTGGTGATAATTTTAATTTATCACGGAATATTGTGCTTTCTGACATCGTGAAGTGAATAGTTATCACAGATAATATATTAATTATTCTGGCAAAAATTCACGCCATAAAAACTAATATTATTATATATAACCTGCATTGTGTATCCATCCTCCTTTTGAAATCATTCTATGACAATTACTCAATATAATTAAATGAAGAAATTACTTAAAGAAGCAGGCATCTGTAATTATATCAATATATAATATTGCTCTCCAAAACTTTGTAGATGAGTAGATTTGCTAACTCAGGATTTAATCTGAAGTCACTCGCTGATAATTCCTATAAAGCTATTGAAGAAGGTGCATATGATGCTCAAAATTACGATTTCACAAAACATGACTCTATTAGCATGAAGCGTGCTATTCTCTCTTGTTCACATGCGCCAATTATAACAGAAATCAAATTTGCGTCTCCCTCCAAGGGTCAAATTATCGCACAAACAGAAATGGACTCCATTCAACTCGCATTTAATATGATCTCATCCGGCTCTATTGGTCTTTCAATTTTGACACAACCACATTTATTCAATGGCTCCATTGACTACTTGGCTAAGATTAGGAAAAAAATGAAAGTGCCAATTCTTATGAAGGATATAATAGTTAGCGAAATTCAAATAGATGCTGCAAAACGAATAGGCGCAGATTGTGTGCTATTCATCAAAGCAATATTTGATCAGAACCTGGCAGAAAGCGGTTTAGAAAAACTCTTAGAATATGCTCATAAGAAAGGCTTACAGATACTTGTCGAAGTTCATTCAGAAAACGAATTTGCTGACAGCCTAAGATTAAAAGAAGACTATCGGGACCTGATTGGGATAAATAATCGGAATTTGAACAATTTGGAAATTGATATTTTGACTACATACAGATTGCTTGAAAAATATGACAAAGGAAAGAACATTATCATTAGCGAAAGCGGGATAACAAACTCAAATGAAATTCGTTATTTGAAGAGAGCAGGAGCCGACGCCTTCCTAATAGGGACGAGTATCATGGAGTCAAATGATATTGCATCAAAAGTTAGGCAACTTTATCTTTCAATTTGAGCAGCTTCGATATCCCAATCTCTTAATAGTCCTTTATGCTATCCAAAGATATAGTATATAATGAGTACTAATTATCCCGTCGCAGGTAAATTCGGAAAATACGGAGGAAAATATATCCCCGAAACTCTAGTTCCTGCCATAATAGAACTCGAAACAGCCTATGAAAAGTACAGGAAAGATGAAGGATTTCAGAAAGAACTTTCATATTTATTAACTAAATACGCAGGTCGTCCTACGCCATTATATTTTGCCAAAAATCTCACTGAATATATTGGAGGTGGAAAAATTTTCCTAAAGAGGGAAGATCTTCTTCATGGTGGCGCCCACAAAATTAATAATACTCTTGGCCAGGCCTTGTTAGCACAACGGATGGGTAAGAAAAGAGTTATTGCTGAAACAGGAGCGGGTCAACATGGTGTAGGCACTGCTATTGCATCGGCTGTCATTGGCCTAGATGCTGAAATTTACATGGGAGCAAAGGATGTTGAAAGACAAAAATTGAACGTTTTTCGCATGCAATTGTTGGGAGCAAAGGTTCACTCAGTTGTAGCAGGGACTAAGACTCTTAAAGATGCCATTAACGAAGCCTTGCGCGACTGGATAACTAATGTAAATAATACCTATTATTTAATAGGATCAGTAGTAGGACCGCATCCTTATCCTATGATGGTTAGAGATTTTCAAAGTATAATTGGTCATGAGATAAAGCAACAAATGCTAGAAATATCTAATCAACTTCCACATGCCATTGTAGCATGCGTAGGCGGTGGAAGCAATGCTATGGGGACATTCTTTTCGTTTATTGAAGATTCAGATGTCGCCTTGTACGGAGTAGAAGCAGGAGGCAGGGGCATTAGAACAGGAAGCCACTCAGCCTCACTGTCCGCTGGGACGGAAGGAGTCTTACATGGAATGCTCTCTTACCTTCTACAAGATAAATTTGGTCAAGTAGCTGAAACACATAGTATTTCTGCAGGTTTAGATTATCCGGGGGTAGGACCAGAACATGCTAATCTAAAGGATCTTAAAAGAGCCAAGTATCTTGAATGTACCGACGATGAGGCTGTTAATGCCTTTCTTAAACTATCTAAACTTGAAGGAATAATTCCCGCTCTGGAATCCTCTCATGCTGTGTCTTATGCAATGAAACTCGCAAAGAAGATAGACAAGAATGAGAACATTGTAGTTACATTATCGGGGCGCGGAGACAAGGATGTTGAAGTGGTTCAACAATATTTGAAAAGTAGGGAGAGAAAAATATAACAAACAACTTACTACACAACAGGCTAAGAGATTTAAAGAATTATCGAAGTGAAATGAGTATGATCTGATTTGCTATATCTTTGGTGGCTAGTAGACGGAGCTAGTACAGAAGAAATAGTATTTAGTTTAATAAATAGTCGAGCAGACATCCTCGATATTAGAATTCCATATTCTAATTCGATTTCAGACAGTCCAATTATTCAAGAAGCAACCTACAATTCCTAATTATGGGCGTTATACCTGATGGACATTTTAGAATGTCAAAAAATATTTGAAAGAAATACTCGGATGTGCTAATTATTGCAATGACATATTCAAATATTGATTGTATTGAGAAAAAGTCTTCTTGAATTATGTTAAATCAGGAACTTCGGAGTCGACGGATATATTTTCCTGTATTAGAAATTATATAATCCCTCAATGAGTCAATTAGTCGTGAAAGAAAAGGAACTAAAATCTCTCTTTATAAGATCTATATCATCTGGACATATTAAAAACAATATCTTTCCTCCGACGTCAGCTAACACAAATCGAGAGATGAAAATAAAGCAAGAGGGGTATTTCAGAAATTTTGACCTTGTGATTGCAATAATTGAGAAGCGCGACAGTTCCACCATAAAATACAATTCAATTGAAACATTTGATAACTATAATAATATATTGATGAGAGATAGTCTCCTAAAACAATTCGCAAGAAAAGAAAAATGCAGAATTGATTGGATTAGGTTTTACCCGATTGAAATCAAATCTGATAACGATGTTCTAGATGAACGCTTGCCGAACCAGATTCTTAATGCGATTCTAACTTTCGGAAGATCCGTTCTCATTTTGGACGAGCATCATTCTAGGAATACAAAAAGCAACAGAACATTGCGATTGCTTCCAACTACGATAATTGGTTATTCGGGAGAAGATGACAAATTCGAGGTAATTTCTGTATTCAATCGGTTAGTTACAAACGGAATGTTTAACATTTCAAAAAGAGGCATTGCAAGGCTATTAATTGCTAATGGACTGGCGGATATCAAACTAGACAAGATATATCGTTGTCTTTCATATATTCATAGAATAAACCAAAAACTCGCTTTCAGTGAATTTTATCATGAAAGGATAAATTTCGGGAAGGACGAAACAGAATTCATGAGAAAGTTGATGGACATTGACACCTTTTCTGATAGAAAGCAACTAGAGAATTTGGTCCAAGAAACAAAAAATAGCAAATTAACAGAGTATATGCATCCATAAGCTATTTAATAGAATATTATGAATTATATTCAGCGGTCCTGCTCCTATAAATTTCGCTTAAGTGCAATTATCTAGGGTTTCGAATATGTAAAGAACTAATAGGTTTTTGTTTTATTATATTCTATTATTTTAGCTTATATAACATTTCTTCTATCTCATTATTATTTGATGTTGCCAATTGTAATGTTGCCATGAGCATACTGGTTAAAAAACAAAATGAAGAAGAGGAGGAAGTACCTGTATGTAGCGCAAACTTATCTTCTCCTATGGTGAACAAGGCACAATATATCGACCAAATCCATTTCCTAATAGCAAACAGGATGTACATCGAGAATGCAGATGAGTAATAATAGAAAGAATTCGAACAACAATCATAATCCATATATGGAAGAAGAAAGAGACCTTGAACTTGAAAATATCATAGGCAATCTTATGATTGCGCAATATCAGGTAGATAAATTGAGATCAAGGTTAAGTGAAAGGATAGGAGGCTATGGCTCTGCAAGTAATAAAAAAGCTTCTACAAATATTTTCAAACACAATGACAAATGGTATAAAATTAGCATGAGAGTAGATGAGATGACGACTGTCGACTATCCTGAATAGGAAACCAGCTAAACGAATGAAGAAGGAATAAAATTGTGCGTTCTACTCCGGGCGCACGTCAATTTCTTTTACTACAATGTAGCAGCTTTTTAGAAGTCCTAATAAGAGGATAGAATCAAAGCTTATGTGCATTAAAATAGAATTATTGAACTTCCGATAGAAGATTTCTTTGCGAAAGCAGAGAATTCTCTCATATATAGATTTTTTATCTACATTTTTGTAATTTTTTCTGATGTTAAGGGTTTCTTCATTAACTAATTTGTGTAGAATTAACACTACCATTTTGTGTCAGTCGTCTAATTATGTAATATTGATACTCTCTGAGTTGCTATAATGTAGGAGCAACAGCTAATGTAATGTAAAAACGTATGAAGATGCAGAATGAAAAATAATCTGTATGCAGCAATCAAGAAATAGGAAAATATGATTTGGTCTACATATTAGATATTATGACGAAAATATTCTAGGAGACACTGGTTTTGCGATGACACATATCCACTTGGCCCGGACGACGCATTTTTTAAAAAAGAATAAAAAGGTGATATGTTGAACTCCAATGTGCTATCCAAAGCGCGGTCAAGAAGATTAAGTCCAAAGTTTATTTTTATCACAGGTGGTGTTATGTCCGGTCTAGGAAAAGGTGTAATTACATCATCTATTGCTAAATTGCTGCAATTATCTGGTTTGAAAATATCCTGTGTAAAGATCGATCCTTATCTAAACTACGACGCAGGAACAATGAATCCTATTGCGCATGGGGAAGTTTTCGTTACCGAGGATGGCGGGGAATGCGATATGGATATCGGAAATTACGAACGTTTTCTTGATATCGCAGTTACTAAGGATCATAATATTACAACAGGACGAGTATATCTTGACGTTATTCATTGCGAGAGAGAAGGAAAATATCTTGGCCAATGTGTTCAGATCATTCCACATATTACAGATGCTATCAAAAATCAGTTACGAAAAATTGCCTCTGAAGAATCTCTAGATGTTATGGTTGTAGAATGTGGAGGTACTGTAGGCGATATTGAAAGTCTTCCATTTCTGGAGGCCCTAAGGCAAATGGAACTTGAAGATGGTATCTCTAATACGCTATTTATCCATGTTACACTCGCACCGAAATTGGATGTAGTAGGTGAGCAAAAAACAAAACCTACTCAACATAGTGTCCAGGAATTACGAAGAATCGGCATCCAGCCTGACATTCTGGCTGTTAGATGCAAAACTCCCCTTACTTTAGAGGCGAGGCGTAAAATTTCACTCTTTGCCAGTATCAAAGAAGAGTCCGTTATTTCCAGTCACGATGCCCCTTCTATTTATAAAATTCCAGAAGTTCTAGCGAGCCAAGGGATTGTCAAGGTGATCACTAACAAATTGTTGTTTAGAAATTGTTACTCCAAAATGGGGGAATTGGAAAACAATTACAAAATCCTTCCATCAATATAATGGTTCAACGAATATTGCAATAGTCGGAAAATATGTTAGTCTACCAGATAGTTATGTCAGTATATATCATGCACTATTACATGCTGGAGCAAATATTGGTAGGAAGGTCGAAGTTGAGTGGATTGAATCAGAAAGTTTAGAAGAGGAAGGAGAAAAAAAACTTGACTGTCTAAAAAAGTTTGATGGTATATTGATTCCCGGCGGCTTTGGAAAGCGTGGAAGTGAAGGAATAATTAACGCGGCAAATTTTGCTCGCTTAGAGAATATACCATATTTAGGAATATGTTTTGGCTTTCAGTTAGCGATAGTGGCATTTGCACGGAATGTGTGTGGTTTAGAAAACGCTCATTCTACAGAACTTTGTCTCCAGACAAAAGATCCAGTAGTGCAATATATGCCCGAGCAAAAAACACTCCAAGATATGGGTGGAACGATGCGGCTTGGTAGACATAATATTGAGATTATATCTCGTACTAATGCCGCGAAAATATATGGGAAAAGCATGATACAAAGAAGACATAGACATAGATTTGAATTTAACCAAGCTTACCGCTGCATTGTCGAAAAGCATGGTATGGTTTTATCAGGTTTCTCAGATAAGGGCAGACGAACAGAAATCTTGGAACTTCCAGATTGCAAGTTCTATTTTGGGGTACAATATCATTGTGAATTTGACAGCAGACCTGGGAAGCCCGAGCAAGCTTTTGAAACATTCATTAAAGCCTGCAATCCTAAATTCTAAGTTCATAAATTCTCTGTCTTGCATCGCGTAAAGATGTCTTCTTCTTAACATAGCCGAGATTAAGCAAATGGCTAAGTGAGAGCCTTATAGTTCGCTCTGGAAGCATCGTTCTTACGGAAAGATCTTTTTGACTCAGTGCACCTTCATATTCTAACGTCTTTAAAATCAATTTTGCACTTGGAGGCATGCTTAACAAATCTTCTGCCAGTTTAACCTTTTTAGCCATGAGCGACGTCGCAGAAGAGTGTCCCATTAGCCTGATAAGTCTGGCTGGAAATTGGTGTTTATAGCATTCCAATATTTTTCTTATTCTTAACCTACATCCGCCATCCAGTATAACTTCGCAATGATATCTACTCATAATATCAGCAATCTCTAATATTGTGTCATTAGGGATAACCATAGGACGACGTGTGTTATCCACGGAATTTACCGATACTACTATAAATACTTGAGATCTTTGTAGAACCATAGGGCCACCTGCTGACATTGAATATGCAGTAGATCCTGTCGGAGTGGATACTATAACACCGTCACTATTGTCATGCCATATGTCTTTCCCGTCTATTTTAAGTACATGTTCCATTAAAATTGCACTTTTACTTGGAAAAATGGCTACATCGTTCAGAACAGGTTCAACCTCTCTACCATCAACTTTAACTGCTAAACGAAATACCTCATCTACTTCATAATCACTTTTCTTTAATCTTGAAGTTGCAATTTCTAAATCTTTGACATCTATTTGGGCAAGGAATCCGGTGGAGTCGGATTCATAAATTCCTAAAACTGGAGCAGAATCAGATTCAACTTTATGGAAGTAGTTAAGAATGCTTTTGTCTCCTCCTGCCAATAAAACAAGGTCAACTTCCTTAGCGAGCTTATAATCGCCATTTTTCATTACTTGCGTGTCTACACTGAGTGAGTCAAGCGTCTTTTTCATTTGAGATAGCAATGCTCCATCTCTAGAGTCAGCTCCTGCAAGTGCTATTTTCATTCTCTATCTATATATAAAATTATTATTTATTTCAATTTTAAGGTAAAAATATACTCGCTTTTTTTATATTAAATTTCCTGGAATGATACGGTATTATAATAATAGGACGCATTCTGTTCAATCTTTGATTTTGATGGTATCTTCTCTAAACCCACCAAATTTGTTTCTAACGCACCTTGTACGGCACCGGCTGCAAAACAAATTGCCCACAGCGGATCTTTTTCTTTCAAATATGCGCAACAAAAAGAAGACGATAAAATATCTCCAATACCAGTAGAATGCGGTGAATCTATAGGAGGGAGTTTTATCGAATAATGCATTTTATTATATAATAAACGTATAATTTGATATTCTGTAGCTATGACAAATTTTATGCCTTTAAAGGTTTGTAGAAAATGCATACCCTCAATTCCCTTACGACCACCAGTCAGAGCAGCGAGTTCCTCAGGATCTACTTTAATTGCCGATATTCTAGACAAATCCAATCTTATATTATGAAGAAATGATATTCTTCCATCTGGATTTACTGTACGTATATAACCTTGTGGATCAAGCATCACAAACTCGAGGTTATCCTTGTCTTTCACTATTTCATGGAGTACAGGATAAGGGATCTCGTCCATTACAGGGCTTACTATCCAACAATTTGTTTGGATTCCTTGAATATCTTCAATTGTTATTGGTGCACATTTTGATAGCAAGAATAGTTCTCTACTATCTTTTCTTTGAATAATCCGAAATCTCGTGGTAGGGTTGTCAGTGAAGAAATTATCCTCGATATCTATCCCATTAGTACGTAACATCAGTCTGTTGTCTTGAGAAAAATCCTTACCTACTTTTGTAGCGAGTTTCACTTTAAAATTAAATCTCCTTGCTGTTATACTGGAGTAGCACGCCGGACCGCCTAAGCTTTCAGTAATCCTTCCTTGCATGTCTTGAATTGTATCCAATGCTATGTGAGACGCTACTGCTATTTTCATGTGAGTTATTAAAACGAATCTGTTTTAATGATTTGCCTTGGAAGAGTTCAATTTAAGAGGTTAAAAAAAATTGCACATATTCTCTATTTATCAGTTGCTACAATACCTAAAATTTTTTCCAATCATGCTAATCTCATTGTAATTGTTATTACAGATTCATCAATTACTTATTATCATCTACGTTATCTATGTGCACAAGGGAATAAAAGGGTCTATACACTCCTTACCTTATTAAAAATATCAATGACTAAAGAAATCATAGCATATGCAAATATAATCAATTGGAATATTATATAAATAATTTATCTTCTGACAAGACTGATCAAGGCTGCTATTATATTCTGAATAGATATCATAAGATTTAAAGGATAGAAAAAGACTTTATTTGTTAGATGCCGAAGAAGAGAACCAGCAGAGGACGTACTAAAGGGGGAAAAGGCAGTTCTGGTACGGTACATTGTAGTCAATGTGGCGCAATGGTGCCTCGTGACAAAGCAAAGAAAGTCACAGGAAGGATTACTCTTGTAGAACCAACTCTTGCCAAAGAACTTAAAGCACAAGGAGCATACATAGCACCTTCTACAGATGTAAAGTTTTATTGCGTCTCGTGTGCTGTGCATAGAGGTATAGTAAAAGTTAGATCTGAATCAGATAGACGAACGGCTGGGAGACTTAGATAGATAATTTTACAACTTCTTGTATGTAGCTATCATCCTTTGAATTATGGTTATACCTGCAATTATTGATACTATAGCCAAAGCCCAGTGTATAGTACCTGGAATTGGTATCATTCCTATTATTGCCAGGATCAATAGCCTTTCTGCTCTTTCTCCTATACCTATGCCCTTCAGATCTACTCCTAATGATTCTGCTCTAGCTCTAATGTAGCTTACGAGAAGCGATAAAGACAATGCAATAATGCATAATATCGGTTCTGCAAGATTTCCTATTGTCAAACCTAAGAATACAGAGATTTCAGAGATTTTATCAAATGAAGAATCAAGAAAAGATCCTTTTTTTGAGCTTTGTTTTGTTATTTTAGCGACTGAACCATCAACGATGTCGAAAAAGCCAGAGATTAATAATAGAATACCTCCGAGCATTGTGGCGTAATACCATGGTAAACCTACAGATGGCGCTGCCGCGCCATAGACGAACGCTGAAGATATTGATGCTATCAGACCCCACATAGTCCAAAAGTTGGGAGAAAAGCCCAATGAGGCAAAGATATTTCCTATTCTTTCCATTACAGGTTGTAGCAGAGATCTAAATCTATTGAGCAAGTATTAACGTTTATTTAATCCCAAGATAAATATCGCTAACTACCCATATAGAAGTGTTTAACGAAATAGTGTAGCTATCTGAAGAACATTGTATGCTTAGAATTATGTTTGAGATATAATATTATTAAGATATTTTGTAAGTTAATCTATCGTTTCTAGCAATATCCTATACATTAGAACAGTTAAATTTCATAATAAATAGATTCAGGTTTTTTTTACGTAATACTTTAATAACTATTGTCTCGCCTATTATAGGTAGATATTGCTAACAGTGGATGAAAAAAAAGCGCAGATATTTTCTCTTCATAAAATTCTGATAATTGGACTTGGTCAACTTGGACTACCTGTGGCCAAATTTATAAAGGAACAAGAAGAATTTGATGTCTATGGATATGACATTAGTTCTAAGGCAATGGACCGTGCACAAACAACGGCAGGAATAAAAAAAGCTACTAGCTTTAGTGATTTTGATGTTTATATTTTGTGTATATCAACCCATAAACCTGATGATATGTTTTCTCCTCAAATTGAGGGTTTATTATCAATAGTAGATAAAATATCAAAGGAAGCAAAGAATGGTGCTCTTGTTTCTATAGAGAGTACTATTCCAAAAGGAACTTCAAAGAAAGTATTTGAAATGCTTAACCATAGATTGCATGTAGCTCATGCACCACACCGATGGTATGCTTTAGAAGAGCAAGAACATGGTGTAAATCAGGTGCGTGTAATAGGTGGAGTATGTGATTGTTGTCTCAAAGTAGCCATGTATTTCTATGATGGAAAGTCTGAGAATATGAACAGTTCTTCTTCTTCTACTTCTACTACTTCTACTACATCTATTACTAATGAAAAAAGTAAAGGTAAAGGTAAAAGTCTGGGTATTCCTATGCATCCAGTTTCAGACATAGAAATTGCAGAATTAAGTAAGATTGCTGAAAATGCACACAGATATTTACAAATTGCATTTGCTGAAGATCTCTATCTTTACTGTCAGGCTAATAACATAAATTTCTCAGAACTAAGAGATGCTATAAATACCAAATGGAATGTACATATTCTTGAGCCAAGAGAAGGAATTGGAGGACATTGTCTACCAAAGGATACTAAAATGTTTTTGCACTCATCAAAGTCTATTAAAAGTAAGATACTACAGGCAGCAATTGAAGTAGATCAAGATTATAGACGATATAGAGAAGCTAGAGAAATAAAAGGAATTGAGAATCAGATGTAATTTTGTCTATATCTAATATGAATGGCAAAGACAAATAAATAATGAAGTAGAAAAGTCGGAATGAGCAAAAATCAATCAGTAATAGCATTTGGAGCACATCCAGATGATTTAGAAATAGGTATGGGCGGAACACTGGCCAAACTTGCTCGGATGGACTATGACGTTAACATGGTTATAGCCACACTTCCAAATTTTGTTAAAACAGATACCAAGGAACAACGAAGAATGGAAGCTACTATGTCTGCAAAGACATTAGGCTGTAAAAGTCCACAATTTTTAGATTTACCTCCAGATGCGATAACTATTGGACGAAAATTCGTCAATATTATAGATGAAATAATTCACAAGCACGAACAGGCAACAGTTTTTACTCAATGGATAGGGGATTCACATCAGGATCACCAGGCTCTTACTAGAGCTGTAATAGCAGCATCACGAGATTGTAATAATCTTTTAATGTATGAAACAACTATTCCTGGTGGATTAACTGAGAGTGCTTTTAGGCCTCAACTCTATATTGATATAACTGAAACCTTAAAGATGAAATCAAATGCATTAGAGTGCTTTCATTCACAAAAAAATAATCGTTGCGGAAATTTTTGGATCGACGCAGTGGTTGGAAGATGTTCTTACAGGGGCTATCAAATGAATGTAAAATATGCAGAAGCTTTTGAAGTAATTAAAGTTACTAAATGGTAGTATATTTGCGATTATATTATCTTAGGCTTACTAGAAACACCAAAATTTCCCATTGTATATTAACAAAGTAGCTTACTGTGATGTGATCTTATTAATTTGAGGTTAGCCAGTTGTCTATCTAACACATCCTAAAAATAATTATGTATAAATGAATTAACGCCATCTATTCTACCCGCATTTAAGGTTTTTTCATAAGTAGAGTAGTTAATATAAACTTCATTCCAATATCTCATGCAGATTAACCTTTCATAATGCTCAATTTTAATTTCTTCCCCTAAAATGTTGTTACGAAATACAATATCTGGCTCATTTATTCCAGCAGTTGACCGCATTGGAGTAGTTGCTGAAAATCTTGGATTGATTTCAAATATTTTTGGCTCTTCGCCTTGGAGCTTTGCTTGAATATTAATAGCCCCTCTAGTCCCCAATTTCAGGGCAGTTTCTTCAGATGAACTTCTTATTTTTTTAAAGTCACCTATAAAGGCCTTGTAAGTTTGACCGTTTTTTATTATCTTTTGAATAGAAATTGAGGACATCACATATTTTCCAAGTCTGTCCACTGTGACGCCGGAAGTGAATTCTACATCATCGCCCTCCAAATATTCTTGAAGTATGGGATTCCATCCTACTTTTCTTATTCTATATATTGCATAGTTCATTTCTTCTAAATTATTCACTATGTAAAAATGCAATGAACCATAGCCCTCTCTTGGCTTTACAACTATTGGAAAACCGATCTTGTGAATAAATTTATCACTGTCTTCTGGCAAAGATGATAAGGTGTAAGGGAGGTTATTGGCTTTTAGAAATTCAAACGTCTTCCATTTATCTCTGGCAATATTTACGACTTCTATTGGATTACTCAATACTTTTGCTTCTGTCTCGCGTTCGATATATTCTGCTCGCATTACCGATTATCAGCAATTCCTGGTCGGAGCCTATATAAATTGCCTGAATATTTTCTTCATTGACTATTTTTATAACTGAATTTATATAATCTGGCGATGAAGATGGAGGTACTAAAATACCTTTATCACATCTATATAGACCAGCAGCCTGAACACTCATGTCAGTAGCAATAATTCTATATTTCACAGCCTTGCTTATTTGATTTGCTAGTTTTAAAGACTTAATAATTCCCTGCGCTACTATGCTTCCTGCTGCAGTAATTAATACACTTACATTAATCGTCTCATTGCCAGTAGTTTTGTAGGACTTTAGATCTCTTAACATTGGCGATAAATCTCATCACTCAGATTAGTGCATAATAACTGGTGTGAACAAATTTTTGTTGTTTAAAAGATTCTTACGCCAGAGTTGTTCTGTCTGCATCATTCCGAAGTTCACAGCATAATCTATAAAACATGGTTTTAAACCTAGAATATTATTTACTTTTTCTGTTATCTTAATGTTTTGACGAATAATGCGTTGCGCTTCTTTAAGGTCAAATAAATTGGAAAGAAGCTTGTCGATAGGCTCATGCGCTTTAATTTTGTGTGCTCTTTCGATAATGAATGGTTTTATCTTGTTCTCATATTCGGCATTTTGGAGTCTAAGTTTTTCTAGATATTTCAATACATCCGACCGTTCTGTTATTTTTAAAAAGTTCATTGCTCCAGATTGACCGATGCCAGTGTAAATATCATTAGAAGGCCAAACTAGAACACGCGGCATATCAATACCAAGTTCTTTAAATACGATGCTGGCAACTATTGTGTAATCCATGCTGCCTCCGGTACCAGAAACAAGGTTGGTTACTCCAAGATCTCTACAAAGGAGCAATAGTATTGGAATTGCCCGAGGAGAAAGATTTTGAACAATTTTATCTGATAAATTAAGTTGAGTCTGATTACCAATGTTTAAGTGAAGATCCTTTTTACATGACATACATATACCATTAAGCTCTAATTGTTCTCCATCTCTTTTGATTTTTACAGAAGCCTTACTGCCGCACTTGCAATGTAACCATAATGGGGCATACAGGTAAGAGGTGGAACTAACACCTGTTTGTATGCCACGATGCATAAAAGTAGTTTCTGCTTTTCTAAGGCAATTTGAATAACTGCTAAAGTTAGAAATTAGGTATTTAAAACCTTCTTCGAAAACTGAGGATAACTTAGAGAGCCTAACAAAAAGTGTATCATATTTCCAGACATTATTGACTATTTGAGACATCAAGAAAGAATTAAAATCTGAATATGTTTTTGCTTTAGCATAGGCACTTTCGACCTGGCGCCAGAAATCCTCAAAATTATTTGTCAATGCTGTTTTATCAATACTCTTTGATATGGATGTGGAATTTTTTATCCATGAATTTAGCTGTCTTCGCCAGTAATGGAGTATTGTATGGTTAGGCAGCTGCATCTGGGAGACTATTCTCCATCTGTTTGAGTTACTAATAGGCAATCGGAGTTCAAGAATTCCATCAGAATGGTGCATACTTGGAAGTTGCGCAACACGGATCCAAATATCGTCCATAAAATCATGATCGACAATTAGAAATAAATCAATGATTTTTTTTTTGCTATTTTGCTCTTCCACGGCCCTCTTAATAGTCTGAGATAAGACTATCTTTTTGAATACACCGCTATATGCGAAAAGATTTGGTTGATGGGTTGAAGTAAGAATTTCAGTCGCAGGATTGGATAGCATATCACACCTATCGATCACTTCATTAGTGTTAGTGTTAGCTTCCAGATGAAATTCTTCTATATATTTCCTCAATAGTACCTCTATTTTTTAGGATTAAACTGCTCTCATCGGTGATGTTAGAAGATGATGAGAGCAACATCTTCACAGCTGAAGAGAAAGTCTCTGGTATTGAAGATATAAAATGAGAGAGTACAGGATTCTGCACTTCATCATATTTAGATAAAAGAGATCTCACGTTAATTGATTTTCTTACCTCTGTGATCACTTAGTTGTTGCCCAATCCAATTTGATCTTTTGCAATCTATTAAGACCTTCCGTGCATCGTGCCATAATTATATTTTATTACAATATTTAGTAAAGATAGTATTAATTCGTAGCAAGACATGCATTACATGTGGCCGTTACATTATAAATATATTATTATAACATTGTATCAATCTAGCTGAATAATTTTGTCTTGACACCTTGTCGAGTAACCAATTTTTATCGCGACTGGGATATCTGTTAGTTTGTGATGTTTATAAATTTGCACTAAGGATGATCTAATTACTCAGTTTTATTATAGCATTCTACTCTATTAAAATGCATTTATAAAAAATTTAAAAGGAAGCTTTTTGATCATCCCTGCAAGTTAAAAAATTGAACAATTAGGTGGGGAAGGGATTCGAACCCTTATAAATTCGCTGACTGTTTAGTAGGTCTCTGCAGGCGAACGCATAGCCGCTCTGCCACCCCACCCTCCGTTGATTAGAAGAAATATCCCAATATTATTCTTTAATATAAACTCTGAATATAGTAAGAGTATTTATAAGATGGTAAGCAGTTAATCGCGAGACATTGTATGTAATAATATTTTTCATAGCAATTGAGGAGATGGCTATTCGTGTCTATCTCTATCCTATAGTTTTAAAATATTCTTAGCCGCTAGGCGAATATCATCAGATTTTATGGTCTTTCTACCAGCATGGACAGACAGATCTACACCCTGTTGTGCAATTCTATATGCAATATCTTCTAGAACTTTTCGCAACTCATCTGCTGCTTCATCGCTTACTCTCTCTGCTCCTGATTTTTTTATCAAACGATACATAGTAGCTAGACCAAATTCAGGACTTGTCGACATACGATAATAATGAAGATAAATGTCAATAATTAATCCTTGCCTTTTTACAGACATATCGGCATAGAAAAAGACTTTCTTTTACGACTAACTGTATCAGATATTAGGTGTTTGTTATTAGTTGTCGGGTGTATTCATTAAATACGGTAAACCTTTGATAAATTTATCTACCGATGGGTACTATTATAATAGAAATGTTCTACAAGTATTTTAGTGAAACATAAAACAGTGCTATTGTTTTGTGAAGAAATTTATACTTAGTATATTGAAAGATCAATATAATAGTCACTATAACACGCGCCATTATTTATAGCTAGTAAAATAGCAATAAAGTAGTTTAATATAAAGAATATAAAGATTTTTAGTAACGGCCAAATATTCCTTCATAAAACATAGATTATGTCAAGTGCACTTTATATATTCATTCTTTATGTTCTACCAAAAGGGTCAGTTAGAGATGAAACCTCATTTTTCATAATTTTGTCTATCCTTATTACTCTCATAGGAATTGCTTTTATACTTAGAAGAAGACGTCAAGAGGATAGTAAGCAAAGCTAGCATAACTAAATAGATATATATAGAAATATATATGTATAAAGAAGATGAATACAATGACCTCCCTCAGAGGAAGAGATCTAGTAATATTAGCGATTCACAGACATAATGAATATCAATAGAGAGAAAATTTTTTGAATCGAGTACAATTCAATTTTTCTAGATGATTAAACGCTGTATATTTCCTGTTTTAAGTATCTCTGAAATACGATCTTTTATTTCATCCAGTCCTATTCCGAAGTAATATCCACTTGCTCCTTCCAATTTCTTTAATGCTCTTTTTAATATTGAAATACAAATCTCGCTTTCGTTTTTTTCATGATGAACAAAAGCCGCTGCAATCAGTATAATACCATTAAGCAAAGCTTTTTCATTTCCATAAGAATTTTTCCATATAGATTCTAAAATCTCATGTGCTCTCCAATACTTTTCGGTATTGAACAAATTTCTCGCGATTTTTATAGCTTCCTCTTTTTCTATCTTCCTATCAGCAATTTGTTCATACTCTAACAAAGGTGCAATAGATACGAGCTTTCTTATAACTTCTTTTAGTCTTGTATTTTCTGGAATGCTAGTATCGTATTCTATGAAACTCTCCGAGACCCGAGTATCACGTATAATGATGGTCTGGTCTGAAACTAATTCTCTTGCTCTTGATAATAGAGATTGTGCATCTTTTGGTTTATATGAGACATTTTTTAAATATATCATATATCGATCCATCTTAACTCTATTACACTAACATTAATGAAATAAATTTCGCTAAATACGCATTTAGATATCGTTCATTACGGTAGTATGAATTACAAAATCTGTCATACAACCAAACCAGATAAACCTTGTTCAGCAATTCACTTCAGCCAGTGGTAAAGTATGTCAGCATTTTGGTAAATAAGAAACCATTTATCAATAAGTGTTTAAATTTTTTCATACTTCAATTGCATATGCCATCCGATAGACGTTTTAGAGAATTAAATTGTATGTAATAAGCTGATTCTGTGATCGCTTCAATTTATATCTATGTGAATATAAATATCTAATAAAAAATTACGCACTCTGGCGATTATATAAATCATTGGTCGGCATTTTGTAAAAATTGATAAGACAACATTCTGGCGATGATTGTAATTGAATTAAAGCAATGAAGAACGCTATGTTATGGAATTCTAGAGTATTTTTAGATTATATTCTAATTAGTATATTCCAATAGGTAAAGTATCGGTAATATTTCTGACCCAAATAAAATTACATTTTTATATAATTAATATTTTGATTAAAAACTATTTCTCTCATAGGTTCCGTATATTTAGCTCAACAATTTTATCAATACATCTTTGTATAAATATATGGAGTATTATGTTGTTGTTCATTAGTCCAATGCGTTGGCAACGTAAGGCAATCAATAAGATGTAGATCAAATTTATCAATAATTTTTCCCCATCCCCACTTTGTCTTGTCTGATGTATATTGTTTCATGATATGGCTGCCCATGAAATTAAAACCTGAAGATTGCCGCAGATCGGCTATTTCTTTTACTTTCTCAAGAACGTTAATAGCGAGCATATCGCCCAACTCAGGCAAACCTGAAATGAAGAAAATAGGTTTTGAAATTTCAAGTGTTGAGTAGTCTATAATTGTTGCATCATCATTTATTATTTTATACTCAATTCCAGTCGATTTTAATATTCTTTGCTGAAGACTTACAAGCTCGCTGTCAATTTCTATTCCAATCGAATTCATTCCCAACAGCTGACCGCAATAAGCAATCCTTCCATCTCCGGATCCTATGTCAATGATTTCTTTAAAACCGAAATTTTTAGCCCCTAACGACAGTGTATAGGCGGATAAAAGCCATGTGGGATAAAACGGCTGATAGTTTGTATCATATTTTTTGCTGCTAATCCAATAATGATTGATATCTCCTGCATAAGATCTACATGGGATATTAAATAGCTGTAAATCATCAATTTTGTAATAAAGAGGGTTATTTTTTCCAAATTCGTTCAACATATGCAAAATATACTCATTGATTGGTAATTTAAAAGAATAAGATAAGGGGATGACCTCATAGATAAAACCCGTTGCTTCATGGTTTTTTATAAATTCTTGTTTTAAATCGATAATTTCTCTTGCTAACAACTGATGCATTTTGTTTATTCTCAACTATCTTAATAAACGGATTCGGTAGGAAGACATCGCGCCTGTCTGATATCTTTTATAATCACATATTTTATATTTATGTTTTCTCCTATTTGTATAATTAGAAAGAAAAACTTAGATGAATCACGTAGATATTTTGTCATAAGGTTGTCAGAGAAACATCGTTGTCTTTTCAATATCATTCATGTATTGCAATTGTATAAATGGATTTAGTTGCAACGATAAGGTTTTATTATTGTTAAGCCAATTTTTCGGAAGATTGGACCGTTGTCCAAAATGCCAACGTAAAGATATCTTTGAAACGCCTATGCAAACAAATTGTAATTCATGTGGATATTCTTACTTTAAAAAAAATTGCCCTAAATGTGGCTCGACACTTGCCAATTTAGATTACAGAAAAAGGGACATAGGACAATGGGTGGGTTGTTTTACCTGTCAGTTGTGTGCAACTACATATACTGATGTCATTAATGTTTAAGATCAAACTACACAATTTTTTTTATATACCACTCTAGTCCTGGACTTGGGGCGCGTCTTATAATTGAGTGTTGATAAGTATCTATCGGTGAATCTTTGATAATAATTGCGCTACCTCTCTTGGTCTTCTTGCAACTTCAACGTTGGCTTTTGCGTAATTCTTTGCTTTCGATTCTGCAGAACCATAGTTACCGTAAACTATGGCACCTGCATGTCCCATTCGCTTCTCTTTTGGAGCAGATCTTCCTGCGATATAAGCTACCACATGTTTAGAATAATTAGTTGTTATTAGGTAATCTGCAAGTAGCTCTTCGGCGTCTCCTCCAATCTCTCCTACTACTACTATTGAATCAACGTCATCTCTGTCTTTAACCATATCAAAGGCTTCAATCAGATTAGTTCCATTGATTGGATCTCCGCCAATGCCAAGGCAGAGTCTTTGTCCAAAACCTGCTTTAGTTAAATTATAAGATACTTCATACATTAAAGTTCCGCTTCTCGAAAACACTACCGTATTTCCTGCTTTGAATGGCTGGGCAGGCATGATACCAACTTTCATGATCTCAGGCACAATTACACCAGGCGTATTAGGTCCTATCATTTTCGCGCCCCTACTCTTAGCATACTCTACAACTGTGATGGAATCTCTGATAGGAACATGTTCAGGAATGGCAACTAGTAATTCTATTCCATTATCCAAAGCTTCCCTTGCAGCAGTAAGAAAAAACGGTGCAGGAACGAATATTCCCGATATTTTGGCACCTGTAGATTTCACTGCTTCCGCCATATTATCATAAATTGGAGTTCCTTCAAAGTTCTGGCCCCCTTTTCCAGGGGTTACTCCGGCAACAATATTTGTACCATAAGATTTCATTAGTCTTGTATGAGTAGAACCATAACTTCCTGTAATTCCTTGAATTATGACAGGTTTTTTTTCAAAATCGTTATCAGCTGTATCTCCAATCAAAATATCAAATATATCAAATTTTTTATTCATTTCTATGCCTCTTTTTTTTTATCTGTTCTACCGCCGCAAGTATTGCTTCCTCAACTGTATCATATAATTTTGCATGACTCCCTTTCAACATTTCTTTAGCGGTGTCGGATTCTGCGCCAGAAATTCTGGCAAACACGGGAACATCAAGAAGATTATTGTTATATGCGTCCAGTATCGCCTGCGCTACAAGAGTAGTTTTTACTATCCCTCCGAAGAGATTTACCAAAATTGCATCTATTTTTTTTAACCTGCTTATCAACTTTAACGCCTCATAGATTGTTTCAGTCGTAGCTCTACCACCAAAATCAAGAAAAGAGCCTGGTTTACCGCCTGCGTCTGAAACCATATCTAGCGTTGACATTACAAGTCCAGCCCCATTACCTATTATAGCAATATTTCCACCTAATTCGACCAAAGAGAATCCGCTCTTCTGAGCTTGTGCCTCTAATTCCGAAGTATATTCATATTTTTTCAATTCAGGATGTCTAAAAGTCGCATTGTCATCTATGATCACTTTAGCATCAAGAGCCATGAGAGAGCCATCGCCGAGTATAGCAACAGGATTTATTTCTGCCAACTCTGCTTCCTTTTCTTCCATAAGTCTGGAAAGTTTCGTGATAAAATCAATAAAAGAGACTACCATGCTGCCCATTAGACCTAGTTTATGAGCTACATCTTCTGCAGTTTGCATGGTGAGTCCGTTAAGAGGTATATCTATAATTACTTTCTTATCCACATTTTCTATTTCAATTCCCCCTTCAGCTGATGCAATAAGAGAATAACACCGTTTGCTTCTGTTGAGGAAAAACGATAGATATAGTTCTTTTGTTATTCCAACCATTTCTTCAAGTAAAACTCCACGAGGCTGCTCTCCTTTTACTTCTTTATTTAAAAGTTCGTAGAATTTGGATTTCAATTCTTTTTCTGAATTGCATTTTAAAATTGCTCCTGCTTTTCCTCTTCCACCCACAGTAAGTTGTGATTTTAGCATAAAGGGATATGCAAGTTTAATCGCAGCTTGCTGAGCCTCTTCGATAGTATTTGCAAGATACGCCCTTGGAATTCTAATGCCGTATTGATCAAACAACTCCTTGCCCTGATATTCGATTAATCTCATCTAACAGCAGAGGACATTCTTATTGTGGTTATTTATATTCGTTATATAGAAAAGCCATTATAATTTAAATTTTTATGACTAGTAATACATTTAAGAGCGTTTAACATTTTACTGATAAGCTCTCGTCTCTATAATATTGACTCTAAGACATACATTATACTTTGATAAGTGTTATCGAACAGAATACAAACTCATTAAGACAATATCGTATATGAGGTTCAACTTACAATTATCGTTTGTTAGGTTGTCAAGTTTGTATTCATACATATTTAATTGTCATATTAAGAAATTAGAATAGATTCAAGAACTTTAAACGATTTGAAGAATAAATGACGGATCAATAATGCATGCCGTAATCAATGATACTTTCTCCATGATCTAATGTTCATAATGACTTGACCACACTGTTGATATTCCAACCTTTCTTCTGATTTTATTTATTGAAAACCGATAATAGACTTTAGAGTATGGTGCTTCACTGATTTCTAATCAACCTGAGTATTAGTGTTCCTGGCTTAGAAAAAAACGAATTGTTCATTTTGGATTATCATCAATCTCCTTTACTTGAAGAATCAGTAAATCTTATCATTTTTGACCTAACGTGTAAAGAAGAAATCAAAAAGACGAGAGAATTATACTATTATCATGAGCAATGATAATTTACTTTTATACTATATTCAAACTCATTTTGACATATTTCGTTATGACAAACATTTCCATGGTAAATATTATAATATTATCTCTATATTATGTAAAAATTACACATATAATCATATACATCTATGTATATACAATCTAAGTTGGGAGTTGATATTACTGCCAGCTCGTCCGTTTGGATGGGACAAAGTATTTTTCTACCTCATCTAATCTTTCTATAGATCCTTCATTTTTTCGAAGACTAGAAAAAGACGAATGGTTTCGAATTTTTTGTAAAAGCAAAAGAACTTCTTCATGTGTAACTCCGTGCTTGATATCATAGTCAATACTTCTACATGTATTTGTTATTTTGCCGTATCGTTTGTGCTGCCTCTTCTCCCATGCAGAAGCATTCTCCGATAATCCTCTTATGTACTTCACAATTATTTTTTCCATGTGTTCAACGTGCCATTCCCTCATCGGAAAACTATTTTGTATCAAAAAGATCACATAATATACACTAAACCTACATATAAGATATAAGATAATGTAAAACAATCAACTGCCTGTCTGTCACTTAAGTTATCAGGTCATGGCTGAAAATGAGAGATTAAACCATTTACCTTCATATCAAATCTTCTAAATTTGCGTAGATCTTTCATATTTACCTGCATAAAATGTCCAATAATTTTGAGGATCGCGCTTGGCAGATCTATCTCATCGCAGCTATGTTTTTCTCATAGGACCAGATATTTTCTCATAACTCAATAAACATTTTACTTTCCTTTTTGTATCTATTTTTATTTGTCTAGCGTTCTGATACCATTATACTGCTTATAGTACAATAATACAAAGAAAAAGACTAATGTATATTCTAAGACGTTTTAGACGCTGTGAATAAGTCTAACTCTACCGTAAGCAACATTTTTTGGCGAATTTAGGTGAAATAAAAATTAAAGTGATATAAGAATAATAAATATTTTGTTTAAAATTTATATAACCAATTTGAAGAGGTTAATTTATGGCTGAAAAGATGACTGCAGTCGTCCTGATAATTCTCACTATGATAGTATGTGCTGTTGTCCCTACACTAATGATAATGTTAACTACAATGCCTACTGCGAAAGTCTTGATAAGCATGGAATACTTGAGCAAGAACTTGGTATTTTCCCCATTTACTAATTGAGCTTTAAAATAGTCAGTATATATATCTCTACTAACGTTCGTGCTTTCTACGGAAATGTAAGTTTATTATTTCTTTTGAATAGGAAGCCAATTCAATATATGATTTGAAAATGTAGAATGTGATTTATATTAACCTTTTTTAGGATAACTCATGCTTGGCTGAAAGTAATCTGACTACAATGTTATTTTGGCTTGGTGAATTAACAGTGGCTAGTTGGATCCTTTCTTATGGCGCAGAGCATCTTTCAAAAAAATATGGCGGAAAATTTGTTGGTAGGACACTTCTTAGTGTGGCAACGACACTTCCTGAGATAGCGATAGTCGTTTATGCTGCTGCTGGAGGATTCTATGGTGTTGCCGTAGCGGCAGGACTCGGCAGCAATCTTTTGATGATGACCTTAGGATTGGCTATAATGTTGCTTATTGCCACAACGCGCCTTTCAAAAGCTCCCTTAAAGGGCATAGATGTGAGTCCATTTAAATTGGATAAAATATTTCTTCTCATCACAGCTGTCGTAAGTGCGGTCTTGTTCATAGACGGCTATAATTATATTGATGGAATTGTTTTTGCGGTTATGTTTGTCGCCTATCTGGCAATGGCCCTAATTGAAATGAAGGCTGAAAAATCAAAAACAAAATCGACAGACTTGCTTCATAACATAGGAGGTCAGGAGATAGTAGAAGTAAAAAAAGAACACAATCCTAATAATCGATTTGACAAGCAGATGTTAAAAGCGAGTCTAGCATTTCTAGCAGGGACAGTCGGGATCTTGCTAGGCGCTGAACCCTTTATTCATTCACTACAGGGATTTTCTACAGAGGTTGGGATTTCAGCTGTTATACTAGCGATCATCATAAGCCCAATAGCAGGTGAGATGCCTGAAAAAATTTCTATGATGATTTTAGCTAGAAAGGGCGCCATAGGCGCAACAATAGCCGTGGCAAATGTATTAGGATCAAAGATATTAAATAACACGCTACTATTAGCTGTCGCGGTGTTTGGAGCAATGTATCATGGTGGCTTTTACACATCAATTGGTCTGAATAATCTTCTAGCCTATCAGGTTATACTTGTGACTTCAGTTACAATAATAGCACTGATACCTATGTTCAAAAAGGAAATTGGGCTCAAGGTTGGCATTATGCTAGCTGGAATGTACATTATTAGTTTATTCTTGCAATTTTTCCTACCTCACGATATTAATGAAACGCATTAACAAAGAAATAATTACTAACTCCAGACAATTATTCTTTTGAATTAGCCATTATATGAAAAAAAACTTTCTAGTTGTACTAGTTTTATAATATATAATAATATAGAATAAATAATAACGTTAATCCAATTCAGAGACTACAAAAATGGGGAATAATATATAACTCGCATAATGACTAATGTTTAGTATTCAACGCGGCTAGGATTAGGTTTCCTATACAAATGTGACAATATTATTCTTAGTAAACCACTTTTAATAATTATAGCGAAGGATTCATCACAAGAACTACTAATATCCAAAATATTTGGATCAGAATGATATTAACTAAGATAATTTGAATATCTTTGAATTCTTACGTGATAAAGTATTTGTTAAGCTTAGTACTCTAAAAAATGCAAATGCCTATGTTATTCTTGAGCAAGCATAAATGCAAACTAACACATAAAGACGATGATTTCAAATGTTAGCAGGTGACACTTGAATTTTCTTCTCCTTTCATCGCCTATAAAATTTCATGTTATTTTTCGATATTCCATTATATATTGAAATATAAAACTTTTCTTATAAAATCTAAAAATATATTGAATATTAATTGAAAGGATTGTGATCATAAATACCTTATAGATGTCTCGTAGACACAAAAATGTATATAGCAAAGATATAGCATAGAATTATAATCATTATAAATTACTAGTTTGACGGATTCTAGACTTTATAACCTTAATGCTACTGACTAAATTGTCAAAATTCATTTGACAAGTAATAAATAAAGGAAAGCAAGTACCTCTCACTTGATAAATGACCTCTGAATTAAAGATACATCCATCCTTTTTTAGAGAGTTTGCAACTAAAACCTGGATTTCTCCTAATGAAATTGTGAAGGAGTTAATAGAAAACGCCTTTGATGAAGATGCTACGAAGGTTCTTGTTACTCTTTTAAAAAATGGTACGGTTATCATCGAAGACGATGCTGGAATGAATCCAGATGCTATGGAAAAATTTTTGATTTTAGGGTCTCCACATAAAAAACATGACTCTATTTCTCCCAAGTTAAAGCGAATTAGGACAGGCAGGTACGGTACTGGTAGATTATCATTCCTTACTTCTTTTGACAATATGACAATAAGAACAAGACGTGATGATTTCAGTAAATCTATTTTAATAGATGGTAATACCCTTGATAAACTTTTCAGCGGGAATGTCGAATTGGACGATATTAACGAACCGACGCTTGACCGCAATGGTACTGAACTGACTATGAAGAATTCAAAAGTCGTCATTGACATTTTTAGATTGACAAAAGAAATTCGTAAGTTGGCGATTTTGAGACACCCTATGTTTGAGGTGTATGTCAAAGAAGGTGAGAACTTTATAGAATGGAATTTTGATGGTGCTCAGATGATTAAAGCTCCCGATATACAGGGTCACAAAATTCCAGTAAATATAGATAATGGTCGCATTAGTGGCGAAATAGTAATTGCACGGAGGCCATTATCTGAGGATGAGAGAGGAATAGCGATAATGGTAGGAAACCATATTGTTACCCGTAACAACTTTGGTTTTGACACTAAATTTAACAGGGTGACAGGTCATATTAGATGTGACACCTTAACGTCAAGGTTTGCAGATAAATCTGCTTTAATAGAGGATGAAGAATACTCAAAATTCAATCAGACAATGAAGACATTCATAATAGACATAGTCATTCCAAGTTTGACCGAATATGAAGATGTTCTGATTACTCGTGAAGAGTCTAAAATTTATAGAGAGATCGACAAAGTACTAGGACAAGCCATTATCGAGAATCTTGAATCTCAAGAGAAGTACAAGACTATGAAGTAATAGATATGAAAGAAATCATAAAACCAGGGGATGTTCTCAGTTCTGATATCGATCAAGGAGGAAGAATTCCTTCTGAAATTATAAATTATTCGACAGACGAACCTTCTACTTATAGACTATCAAATACCTTTGGACAAGCGGAAGATGCAGGTGAGGTAAAACAAGGGTTTCCACATAAGAACGCTTCAGATTTATCACAAATTGATTTTAGACAACCACAAGAACAAACGCAAGAGGAATATCAGCATACATCCTCAGAACAGCTAATTAATCAACCCTCGACCAACACTATTTCTCAACAAGCAGAATTGGTACAAGTGGTGGATGAAAAGGATATAAATGGAACGTTGGTACGAACAAGAAAAGTTAGAAAACCTATAGTCAAAAAGACATTTGCATTAAAGAAAATTGGATATAAGGTAATCCCTTATGAAGATGATTCAGATTCAAGATACAGTTTCACTAATGAAAATGTAGTTTTCGTAAATAAGGCCAATTCAACTTATCTCGCAGAAGCTGCGAGAGGAGATGAATTCCTATTAAGACATATAATTAGCATTGTAGCCGAGACTATAGCCGAATCTAAACACCCTGAAGGAAAGAATGCCTTAGAACTTCAAAATAGATTGGTAGCGGAAGCTATTAGAATACATGATTATTCTGTAATAAAGAAATGACTGATTGCCCACAACCACAATTAGACTGCAACAAACTTTTTCAATATATTGTTTCTTGTTCATACTACTACAATGTTCAGCCAGCTGGGAATAAAGAATAGAAAGGACTAAATCTAACTACTATAGGATATAATCTGAAAATCTATGGCATTTCAATTTATGCCGGGTGCAACGGCTGTGGGAATTTCATATCAAGACGGCGTCCTTTTGGCTGCCGAAAAGCGTGTTTCATATGGTAATTTTCTTGTAAACAAGAATACAAAGAAGACTTTTCCTGTTACCGAATTTGTTGGTGCTGCGTGTGCTGGAATGATAGCTGATATGCAAGTGCTGGTAAGACAAGTAGGTGCTCTTGCTAAGATTAGAAAACTCGAGACTAAACGCAATGTTGCACCAAATTCGGTTGCAAAATTAATGTCAGTCATAATGTTTGAAAGAAGATTTTTTCCACTATTAACCCAGGTGATCGTTGGAGGAGTTGATGGTAAACCTCAGATCTATACACTAGATCCCTTAGGATCTCTTCTTCCTGACGAATACGCAGCTGTAGGCACAGGAGCTGAAATGGCTCTGGGTATTATGGACGCTGAATACAAAAAAGAACTTTCAGAGGAAAAAGCAAAAGAACTGGCAATAAAAGCTATAAAATCATCAATACAAAGAGATGCATCAAGTGGAGACGGCATAGATCTATTGATGATAAATAGTAATGGTTACCGAGAAGAATCATTAAAGGTGTAGCCTAAATTTTAGGGTAATAATTCCCTAAATTTGTATTGCTTTCATATCCTTCTAATGAAAATATCTTTATCTTTAAACCTAAATCTTGAATATGGATATTTCCGTGTATTTACCAGGTAATTTCTTTATGTGCCTTCCAAAATTTGTCGCTGATATAATGTAAATTATCTATCACATAACCCCTTGAGTTATTACTAGCTATTTTGCTATCCTCGAGAGCGATTCCAACTGCCAATGTTTTTTCATGTATTTCATCCTTTATAACAACAATATCTCCTTTGTGAAAGTTATCAAATTTTGTTATACCAGGTCTCATTATTTTGGCTCCGTTGCAAACAAAACTAACAGCTCCCATATCTATTTTTACAGAAGGAAATTTCTCAATTATTTCGATTCTTCCTAGAAAGGGCAGGACAGTATCACGATTTACCTGAACTGCCATAAAACCTTCATATTGAAGTATGCGCTTGTCAGGTTCTATTTCATAGACCTTGAAACTTTTTATTCTAGGCAGTATATTCCTTGGCCATTTTTTCTGAATCATTTGAGTCAAATAAGAGCTATCACTCTTAGAAAGAAGATATACTTTCAATATTCTCTATAAATCTATGATAAATTCCTGTTTATAATGTCTATTCTTTACGAAGTTGACCATGTTAATAATTATCCTTCGTATGAAGACGGCCAAAAGAATAGGAACAATGTATAATGAAGAAATACTAGGCTAGTTAGGAATTTAGAGAGGTGTAAAATCGAGCTAGTTATATAATTTTAGAGAATGAATGATTAAGTACCTCCAACTGGAAGTGTAGAAATTAGACAATATATAACCCATATAATCCGTACATATGATCAATTATATTATATGTTTTTGCATTAAAACATTAGAGTCTGATGGACTTTACTCATACATATCAATTTTTAAGGATTAATTTATATTTATATAGATTATTGAAAATCGAAATAAAAGATGACGAAATATTTCATTACGTTATAATTATCGCCTCGTGGCAAGATTTGGGGGTACACTAAATAGAGAAAGCTTCTTAATATTCTAGACGATGAGTATGTTTGCACCTGGCTGCTGAATGCAATCATTATTTGACTATTATTTTACCACGCATTGTGGTTGGGTGCAAGGAGCAGTAGTATTCAAATGTGCCAGCCTTTTTTGATGCAATTGCAGTTGTAAAACCCTGCTCAGAAGACAAATAAGCTGTATTAATCTTTAATACATCTACAATAAGATCATGTCTTACAAAATCCTTATTGACTACTAGTAGCTTCTCGGGTACATTGACGGCAGCATAGATATCAGGATTTGTATTGTTAAATGCATTGTTTTGAGCTATTAACAAAATGCCTGAAACGTTTTTTATTGATGATGATCCTTCAGGGCGGTTAATTATGTTGCTTACTCCCCAAAGCACGCCAACCACCATGAAAGAAATGACGACTATAGCGATGATACTGTTAAGCATTTTCATGTAATAATAGGTAGAGAGTATCTAAATTTCTATTGATTTGGGTAATTAATAGCAATAGATAATTTATTTAAATATCATACTAAACCATGCTTTCTGCCTATTCTTTTCAATGGGGGATTTGCTGCTTATAATATAGATATTTCTAATTTCTTGCTATCTTAATATATGAACAATAGATTTGTATGAATTAACATATAGAATATGATCAATTAACTCTATTTACAATCGGCCGCATACATAATACTCTATTGAAAAATAATAATAAGTTTAAGAAAAAAAAGAATAGGTTTGTAGAGGGATCATTAGAAACAGTTATCCTAATCAAATGTATCATGCTTTACCATTATTCTCTATTTTGTATAGGCGTATATTCGCATCCCATAGGTCCACAATATTTTCCTACGTAAACAGCTTTGGGTCTATATAGGGCAGGTTTAGGAGCGGCTTCTGCAAACTTCTCTTCAATTATATGTGCACACCAACCCGAAATTCTTGAAATTGCAAAGATAGGGGTATTGAGATCCATAGGAATGCCTATGCTATAATAAAGCGAGGCGCTATATAGGTCGACGTTGGGATAAATAGCTTGTTTCTTATTCTCAAGCATGTATTTTTTTGTGAAGTTTTCAAGACGTTCTGTAATCTCAAACCATTTTGTGCCTGTTTGCTTTGACATTGATCTTGAGAGTCTCGAAAGTATTTCAGCCCTTGGATCTGTAGTCCTGTACACGGCATGACCCATTCCCATAATTCTCCCACCTTGTTGCAATCTAGTCTCTATCCATTTCTCTACGTTAGAAATGTCATCGATTTCAAGCAACATTTTCATAACCTGTATGTTTGCTCCTCCATGTAATTCGCCGGATAATGCACCGATAGCACCGCCGATACAAGCGTACATATGAGCTCTTGTTGAAGCTATTTCCCTAGCTGCAAAAGTTGATGCATTGAAGCTATGCTCTGCATGTAAGATAAGGCAAATGTCAAATACCTTTGCTTCTTCTGCAGTTGGCGGTGTTCCGCGAAGCATATAAAGAAAATTGGAAGAATGGGATCCTTCCTCCAGGGGGTCTACAATGTGATTACCTGTGCGAATTCTATTCCACGCACAGACAATTGTAGGAATTTTTGCGATAAGGATGATTGCTCGTCTAATGTTGGCTTCTTTTGAATCGTCTTCAATATTCAGATCATAGTCGGCTAATTCTGAGACACTTGATTGAAGCACATCCATAGGACGTGCTCTCTTTGGACGTGTTTTTAAATTTCTAATAACTGTCCCAGGAACACTACGGGCTTCTCTTAATCTTCCTGAAAAATCTTCTAGCTCATCTGGACTTGGTAGTTCACCAAATAATAATAGGTACGCTGTTTCTTCAAAGGTAGAATGATTAACTAAATCTAAGATATCATAACCACGGTAAATCAATTTACCGTTTTCTCCATCAATGGAACAAATACGTGTATCAGCAACTTCGATATTTCGTAAGCCAATATTCCTAGCGTCCATCGAACGATCCTAGTTCTAAATTTGTATATTAAAGTAATGTTTTGTTACTATTTCTAAGATATATTAGTCATTGTAATTTTTTATCGTTCAACCACCAAAAAAAGTATGATCTGTTGCAAGATAACTTTATAGAAGTTAAATTGCTAATTCTGTCAGGGCGCGACCGCAAGGAAACTCTAGTTATTTAGCTTAGCAAATCATGAGCGGCTTTTCTGAAATACTAGCATACTTGGGCACTATAACTAAAATTAGTTCGTGAAATCTCAACTATAGCAGAATATCATAATCATTTTTTATAATTTATAGGTAGCGAGCTAATTAGAAAAATTGCAGATTAACAGAATTCGAACATAGACTAAAATCATTCTAGAGAAAGAATTGAAATGTTAGTTTTAGTCATCCAACTCTTTTCATTTTGGATCCGCATTTAGGGCAGGCTGCTTCATTATGTTTTGTTCCGCAGCTCATACAATAATAATTTACTGAACTTGAACCAAACATAGAGAAGTTTCCCATTCCGACTCCCATTCTTTTCATCATCCTTTTTCTTACGTAAAAACTTAGCAACAAGACAACACCTATTATAGCGACTAGGGAGAATGGAAACGGAATTATAATTGAAATAGCAAGACTGATAGCAAAATATATAGCAATCCACATTAGCTGTTGCAAGAGAAATTGCTTGTTATTACTCAAGTTAGATTCTCTTTTGTGATATATATTCTCTAAGATTTAAAATTATGTGATTTAGAAAATAAGGTTATATAATTATATTGTAATTAGCTCAACAAGAAGTATATCATTGGGACATCAATAGTTAATCAATGGGATTCATAATAATTAGGATCTTTTTCGATCTTTTTCTTCCTACGTGCCTATAATAATTTATATAATTGTTGATGATAGTATAAAATATTTTATAACTAGGATGTTACAATAAGATTTATCATAATTATCAGTTTTCGAAAAAATAATAATAGTTATGGCAGGATCTTCGTACATCTAATAAAGTATAATAATATTCATTAAATATTCTTTGTTCTTATTAATTATAATGTCTAATGACAAGTCAATTCAATATGATGGAGAATTAATAAAGGTTGTAATAATTCCAGGCTTCAAACAAGATGAACCATGGGTTAAAATCGATAAGATATTACAAGAGGGCTTTACCATAAAGAGCGTAGTGGGTTACAATACTAATATGTCAAGGGTGATATTGGAGAAGATCAGATGATTATAAGGATCGATATCATTGTTAATAGATACATTCTATTAATATAAATATAAAAAATAACGAGAGTTTTTCTAAAGACCAACAGAGTCAGGACCAATTTAATGATTTAAAGCTGATTGACAAAAATCCGAAGATGACTTGCTGATATGTATTATTGAGGAAACCAGTATATCTAGCGCAAGGAGAATCTGAATCATGTAAAATAATAAAAAATTGGCATGTTAAAAAATATTTTTTATAGTAGATTTTTTTTATAACATCCATTACAGTAGCATATTGAAATCCATTAGTAGAGAAAACAAGAGCAAAATCCATATCTAGAATATATATAATTTGTTGTCTTCCTAGCTATGAATTGCCTAATCACTCTAATCGTCTGACTACTGGTTCCTTGTAATTTGTCCCTTGTATAGACTCAGAATTTAAAGATCATAATATTAGAGAAATGATATTTTAAAAGTCTTCAAATAAATGATAATTGTTCACGTTCATACATTATTTTTTCGCTTTCTAGTTTACAGTAGGCAGACATAGAATATTGCACTCTAAATTTACAAGTCATTTAATATGTTTTAATTTCTCGATTTGAGAATAATCATTCTAAAGAAAGTATGTCATGCATTCAACTCCCTGTTACAAGCCAAATCAGAACTTTGCACCATTATTAAAGGCAAATGGAAGCACTAATTTTCATGAATTAGACTATTATTAGTCAAATACGTTATAATTTAAGATTCAATGAAAAGCTTCTTTACATAATTAATTAGTTTTATTGTATCGCGCTCCTTCAGACTTTGCCTATTTTTGATAATATAAGTTCGAAATAGTTTCAGATCGTCGGCTATCGCAGGATAGTGCTTTTCTGTTTGGTCAAGGATATCGATATAATTCCTGTATGGAAAATAGATACTTTTGGCTACTTTAGCTACTGTTTTTTTTGTAATTTCATTAATTATTCCATTTCTATATGCCAAAAATAAATTAAATCGAATATCTATCATTGCCTCAGACTGGAGTTGGTGCTCACCCTCTGTGAAGGTAACTGCTACTTCGTCATCAGCAGTTAGTTTGCCTTTCTTATAAAGTTCAAAAATTTTTCCGATCCCAATCATTCCAAATTTTTCGAGCTCAACTGCACGCAATGCACCAAGACTTGCTGCTCCAAATAGTTTTATATTTTTATTTAGCATCAGTTGATAGACTTCTATTGGAGAAGGAGGATAATCTTGGAGAAATAATGCGTCTACTAGGCAGACTATCGTTGTATCATCTACAACACTTGAAATTCTTAAGAGATCGCCCTTTTTTGCGGGTCCTCTAAAATCAGCTTGAAAGATTTGTCTTGCTCTCTCGTGGTTCAGGCTAGGACCTAGAAATATTATAGGCTTATTCATTTTTAAAATACCTTCTTGCTCGCCAACCCATGATAGATTTTGTGATTTTGAAAGTCTCAAGGCCAGGTACTACTGCCCTTACAACAGGGATTCCAATGCTATCGTTAGTTAAATTTACGATGATGGCTCTCTTTAATCCAATCTGTTTTAGATGTTCTAGAATCAACTTGATATCATCAAGAATATCTTGGTTAAAATACGTAGCAATCTCAGAAAATTTTACGTTTTTATCTGACTGCATAAATTGCCATGCACGTTTATCATTTGTATTGTTTTGTCCGTATTTGATTTTTCGGAGATCATCTCTTGCACCTTGAATGTTAGCGGCTCTAGTTTGTGATACCTCTGTTATAGCACGCAATAATGCAATACGTGCATCAGGATGTGTTCCATGCCCTTCGGCAAGATAACCATAATCATGGCTTATCCATTCGATACTGCTAGCGTTAAATGTCGGAATTCCAATGTCCGATGTAATGTCCTTAATAATCAAGGGAATTTTGGATTGTAGAAATTTTTTTGCTAAAGCTTTAACTGGTTGAAATTCAATCTGTGAAATATTTACATCAGGAAATATATTAGGATCGTCCACATATTTATCTGTAGGAATAGAGTTTAGCGCATACCCTTTTGCCTTCAGCGTATTTGTGATGTGTCGTAAAAAATGAAAAGGGATAGCACTGGCACGTAGTTCAGCCAAACTGGTTGCATCGCGCTCTATCACCTCACATAATGAATGACAAATAGCTTCCTCTAGTACGTTACCAGATGCAAGTCCATTTGTATGATGAAATGCAAAGGGATTAACAAAAGGAGGGACGGGAGAATAACGAAATAATGCTATTGATGCCGGTACCAATATCTGTTCATTTGTAAATAGATCAAAACCAGGAAGAAAATCCATTGGCATGTCATTAGTATATTGAAATCTAACTGGTTCTAAAAGTTTGTCTGGATGAAGAACTGTAAATGACTTTGATAGTTGATCATAGCTGCCTTGGATAAAATTTTTTGGGCCACCGCTTGGAAGCGAGGAATATCGCTCTATAGATTCCATCAGAGCACTGGCTCTAGCATGAGCCTTAGTGGAGCCTTTGCCACTATAAACCCATATATAATCTTCAGTCCCTGGTAGAACCGCTGAATAATTTGGAATGCCAAGTATATCCATGTTAGTGATATCAGCAAGTCTGGTGACTCCTATCTTTCGTGATATAGAAGTAATTCTCTTCAGGATTTCTTGAGGAGGGCTTATTCTCGATGTACCGTTAATGGTCCATTTCTGCCTCGGTTGAAGACGTAACTCTCCTATAATCATAGATGAAACCCATAAATTAGTTCATATCAAGTTTCCGAATTATGCATTAGGATTATATAGCAGATTTTGTAAACGTTTTGTTAATTGCATAATCGACAGAAGGACGCTGAGGTCATTAGCGAAATTCTGCTAAAAGCTGCTAGTGAACCAGAATTTAGGAACGTACTTGTAAAGGAACCGACAAAAGTACTTGAGCGGTATAATATTTCGCCAGAGGCAAAATTGATTATCAGAAACAGCATTATTGATCTTACCCAATAAGATAATGCTGCTGTGGTGAGAAATCATACAATTATGCATAATATAACCATTCTAGAAACGGTCAATTATGAAAAATAACAAGAGAATTTGTATTCCAATAGGTAAATAACAAAACTATCATCCTAATATAACTAAAAAACTATATTCTGAAATTGACAAATATAACAAATTTGTGTGTTTTAATTTAGAGTATTGTCAAGGATATAACCAACTTTAGAAGTAGTTCTAATATTAATGACAAAAAGATAGTATTCCAATTGTCAGTCTACCTCTTCCACATCAGTTCATTCATAAATTAGTATCGTTTCAGGTACTTGTTGTACCAGCTATCGAGATGCGTAAGTTCCACCCCTACGACCATCCCTTCTTATGGTTCACATAACCCCATCATAAGTGTCTGTATTTTGAGTTATCAAGTGTCATTTTAGCTTTCAAACTTCTCTGTGGCGCCGCTCTTAGATTTTGCCTCATCTACAAGCCTTTTAATGTCTTCTGGTGTTGGCTCTGTTTCTCGTTCAAATTTAGCACTTACTAATCCACTAGGAGCGTTTATCCAAAGTGTACTACCATCATAATTGGTGATGTAAACTTTTGGAATATAATAGATATGAGTCTTTACCACACCTTCTCTAACTACTATATACTCATTTCCTACTCTATCTACTTCTCCTATGTCAACGTTATCGCTTGTGAGTACATGTTTATGGATAACCTCCTCCCATGGAATATTGACTGATTTACCTGAATATTCTCCGCGAAGCTCAAGCCCTGGCTCCTTAGCCATCAACGGTATTCCCTCAACAGACTTCGGAGAAGCAGACCCCTGTCGAAGATTTTGTTCAGTTTTCTCTTGATTCTGAAATTCTGATTCGGATGGAGGAGCATCTCTTTCATAACGACTTTTTATTTCGTCCTTAGTTAATGCCGCGTGCAAATGCTCGCCGTCGAATCCTTGGATATAATGTTTAGGTATATAGTAGCGTTTCTTGCTTAGATGGCCTTCTTGTGCTTCGATGTAATTAGCAGCAACGCTTTGCACCTTTCCCAAATCTTGGTTGTCACTTGATTTAACTTTTTTATCGATAATTTTATCCCACGGCATACCAACACTGTCATCTGCAGCAGTAGTAGTAGAGGAAGTCGTAGGCGATAAAGTAGATGGAGAAGCATATTGGGGAATATTACTATCAAAATCAGGATACTGTTTAGTAATTGCTGTTCTTCTTTCTGCATACTCGGGTGTTTGTAACTCACCAGGCTCAGGTTCTTTTTCTCTCTCAAATTTAGCCTTTATTTGATCTTTGGTTAATGAAACCCATAAATTATCACCGTCATATCCTTGAAAATAATACTTAGGAATAAAATAATATTTTTTGGCTACCGTTCCTTCTTTTGTTTGAATATAATCCTTTGTAATACTTTGAACTTTACCTATATCTTGGTTATCACTTGACTTTACTTTTTTGTCAATAGCTTTGTCCCATGATATAATATCTGACATACTCTATACAAACCAATTTGAACATATGATTTAAAGGTTTAGAAAAATTTTATATTACTTTCAGCATCTTATTCTATTATTTATATTAGATTTATTAGCATTACATATTCTGGATATATTATCATTCTAAAAGCAAATTAGACATACCAACTGATCCAGATGCTTCAGAATGAGAATCAAGAGAGCGACTTGTTTGGATAGAAAAGTGATGAAGGACCAAATAACAATAGCGGGCGTTTGTTACCAGTACATGAATTCTATTCTTATCTTTCTTCCATCCATACCCGGTGCGAGCTAAACGTCATTATAAAGGTATTAAATTGACTTTCCATATAACAAAAATTCATCTGGGTTAATTATATTTAATTCTCTTATAACCGATGATATCTGGCTTGTTTGAGGAGCGAATATCTGTATCCTCTTATACCGATCATGAGCTGATTGTAATAACATCATAGCAAAGCCTATCAGATCATATAATGAAGAAACATTAATAGAGTCAAGATAAACTATTTGAAAGACATTGTTCTTATTCCAATATCCATCTCCATCGATAATTGTCATTCCTTCGATAATATCATTTTCTGCTATAATCAATTTTCGGTGTTTAATAATATCTGATAAATTCTTAGAATCAAATGAATACCATCGCCATGAATTAACATAGCGCTTTCCCGATGATTCTGTACGTTGCTGATTGTTTTAAATAATTTTGTATTTTTTTTATGTCATTAAAGGTAGCAATTCTAGCATTAAAGTTCCCAAATTTTTGGGGGAAATTATCAAAACTAGAATAGATCCATTTTGATATAACATTAAAACCGCTTTTCTTCATCATTAATTGTGATGGAAGATTATTCACGGCTACTATTGCAGACGCCTCTCTTGCTCCTTTTCGTTTTCCATAGGACAACATTTTTCTTATTAATTCTGTTGCTATAGATCTTCGTCTGTTATCTGGATTTACTCTAATTCCTTCAAGCCAGATCTTTCTTCTGTGAGGACATAATGACACATGTGAAAACGCTATTGTGGATCCTTTGTTGTTTCTTGTTTCATCCTCTGCTACGAATAAAGCTCCGTTTGATTCATAAAACCACATGTCCCATACTTGGTTGATGTAATCTCCCCATTCAAACGTATCAATGCAGAATTTTAAAATTTCTTCCTTGTCTGACTTTTTTGCAAATCTGAACTTCAATGTAATAGCATTTGTATCTTTGATAATTAAATCTAGAACTGTTTTATAAATCTCTCTATTATAATATCAATGTTGATTCGTCTTCTGTGGACTAACCTAATATGCCAAAGTAATGTAAAAATACTTACGGATTATACTCTTTCTAACATCTAGCAATAATGAGAAGTTATAAAGTCATCTTAGACGTTGACCCTGGAATCGATGATGCGATAGCGATTATTATAGCATTACAATCTGTAGATATTGAAGTTCTAGCGATTACTACTGTAAATGGAAATATCGGTTCAAGAGCTGGCGCACTTAACACACTTAAACTATTACATGCATTAGGCAGGACAGACATACCTGTTTTGCAGGGAGCAACAAAACCTCTTATCAAAAGAAGAACAGTCCGTCAGGAACGTTTCCATGGGAAAGGAGGTCTTGGGAGATTACAATTAGAAGTACCTAAAAATAAAAAAATACTTTCAAAGATACAATTATCTGATTTCATCGTATCTACTTTAAAGAATTATAGGAGACGTGAAGTTTCAATTGTCGCAACAGGACCTCTAACTAATATTGCAAAGCTGTTCATAGATAAGAAGTCTTCTTCTATAATAAATAATTTAAGAGAAATTTCTGTCATGGGCGGCGCATTTGGATTAGCTAATAAAATTTTTGGTAGTTTCAACCATTCTACAGAATTTAACTTCTATTGTGATCCTGAAGCAGCAAAAATAGTAATTAATCAAAATGTGAATGTAAATAGAAAGTTCGTTGGCTTAGATGTCACTACGAATCCTGTATGTGCAGTAGGACCAGAATTCCTCAGAGAGATAAAAAATATTAAAGGTAAAAGGTCCCTGATAAGAATAATGTCTTCCCTACTAGATTTTGCAATTTCTACACGAGATATTTGTAATTTGCATGATGTTTTTGCTGTTGCATTGTTAGAACAACCATCTTTATTTAAATTAAAAAAAGGCCATATTGAAGTGATGTTGAATGGTTCAATGCGTGGACAGTCAAAGTTTATTGAACACAATGCATCTCATAATAATATTTTTGTGGCTGCAAATGTTAATGAAAAGGGATTCAATTGCTTTTTGCGTAGTCGCCTTTTGAAAAATTAATAGTTTGTACAGACTTTATGAAGCGATAAATCATGATAATGCCGGGCTTTTGGTAAAACTGTTTTGTTCTAGTTTTCCTTCTATCTTTATAATATATGGCCAATTCCATTATTTATTGCTGGACCCCGACCCCTATCAGCTAGACTAGCAGGAGAAGAAGGCCACGGACTTGTTACTAATGAACTTAATATCGAATCTATAAAAAATAAATTATTACCTGTAGTTAAAGAAGGTACAAAAAAATCGGGAAAAGATTATGATTCTCTAGAAAAGATACTCTTCATTCCTACTTCATATGATGAGAATAAGGAAAAGGCATTGCAATCAATTAGGTTTTGGAGAGGGGCCATAATAAAAGCTTTCATTGAAGTAGAAATACATGATCCAAGAATAATTGAAGAGTGGTAAGGTTATTGGAGACGATACATTGGAAGAAAGTTGCTTGTTTTTTCAAATGGAGAAGAAGGAATAAAGAAATTGAAGAAATATGCTGATTGGGGATTTACTGAAATTGTTTGGACAAATTCAAGCCCATATAGAGAAAAATTGCTAAATATAATTGCAGAAAAGATAGCACCAGAATTTAATAATGTAAATAGATAATTTTATGATTTACTGCTACTATAGCGAATCATATTTTAACCACTTATAATTAACAGTTTGTTTAGTTATTGATTTCTAAGAAGATATTACCAAATCTTTCATGTTTAAAATGATTTACAAGTAGCAGTGAATATCTCATCATTGCTGAATATACCTGTATGCAATAACCATAGGAATATGAACTGTCATTTTATCTAGATTTCTATCGTAAATAGCATAAATTGATCCAAGGTCAATTTTGTTAAAATCCAAATTAACTACTCCATTGCTTACTTTGACATTGTTTGCTAGCATCACAGGGATATAGACTCTTGTCTTTGTTATGTCAATTTTTGTGGGATCGACATGTATTTTGATATCTGATGCACTGATATTAAATCCTAATAGATCATATTTTAAGTTGGCAATATTGTATTCAGCTGATTTGTATTTGCTAACGATATCTTGCTTTATTTCATCGTTTGGAAAAATTTGATTGGCATCAAGGTTAACTGTGAATTCAAAATTTTTTAACTGTTTTATAAAATAGCCATAAGTATTAGCTGCAATATCAAAAGGATCAAGCTTACTAGATGCCTTTTCTTGCTTTTGCCCTTCTCCTCCTCCTACTGAGGTTGCATATACCAAATGAAGACTATGTGCGCTAGAAAATAAAGAAAATAATATGGGAAGACACAATATGAATAGAATGGCGTTTAATTCCATTTACGATATAATAATATAATAATTGCACTAATTAAAAGTATTTTATTATCTATTGACTTTAGAATATAATAAACAATTATCACTATAAAAGACAACTTTTCATATCATCAAGAGCAGGCTCTGAATAAGAAAACATGAATTGCTAACCTATTTGCAGAAGTCTTTATCATCCATCCGGATATGTGACTTAGTATCATCAATAAAATCAAGCCGTGGATAAATAATTATCAATATTGTAGGAAAATTCGTTGTCACAGCAAACTATTTTCCACCACCCACCTTTCTACATGAGTTAGTAATTATAGCAGTGCTCTTCTATAACCAAAGATAACGGAAGTGGAAGCCGTGGATCTAAAATCGATAGCCATATAAAAAAAGAGCAATGTATCATTATTGCGACAAAGAGCAATCCAGTTGTTACTGCCTATGACTATAAATGCTGTTGAAGAGATTATTTCCGAACTATACTTGGTGATCAATTAGCAATAATAATAGTGAATTTCTTGACATATGCTAAGCTTTCTTTGATAAAGCTTCACAACTAATACATCTCCAAGAGATGGAATAAAAAAAAGTTCTATTTCAAAAATATAAAAACATAAAACCATTCTACTTTACTGGTTACAAATGGCAGATCTTTTAGCTACATATATAATGATTTACTATAAAGAAAATACATTTTTATTTCCTAATCATTGATATATTTATTAATGGGTTGCATTAAATTATATCTACGATATGCTTGATCAGCTTCAAAAAGATCAGATAAAAAGTTGTTTGGTAAAAGCAAAATAACAAAAACAAAAAGAAATCATAGTGATTCTAGATTAGTACTGCCCTGTAATTCGTTAGATCAAGGTACAACCGCCTTTATGCAATGGTTAGGTTCTGAGAACAAACAATCTACCAATAATCCCATTATTTTAAAAGAGTTTGTTAATAATAAGTACGCCATACTATATGATCAAAACCTTGCCGATGATGTAAATGTTCAAACGCATGCTGGAATACCACAATGTAAGACATGTCATACAGACGACTGTGCACATGTAGGATTCACTATATGTGTTGAGCAAAAATATGACAATGAGGGCATACTTGAATAAAGAGGAAGCGATTAACTTTAATCATTTAATTCCTCTTAAATTTATTGTTTTATTTCTAAAATGTATTTATATTTATAAAACTCAAATATTATAACTAATTTAGTTATAACTTACCAAGGCATAAAATGTGTGATTAGGCATGGGCCAACTGATAATAGCTAAAAATGACCATATACAACTGATCGTTACCAGATTTTGAAACATTTAATTCAGCTCAGTATAGGAAGAAGATAAACCAAACCCTTCCCGGCCGTTTCAGTTCCTAATACAATAAAGAATAGATATTTTGTTTGCGATTAAGAGATAAGTTAGATGTCTCTTTATACTACATGGATGTCATGACCAAAAATGACAATTGATGATGGATAGTCAATTATTATTAGATGATGTTTTAATGATAATTTCGATTTTCAACTTATTTTATATGAATGAATTCTATAACTTCCATGAATTTAATTATTCTAGCAGTCTGACCTGAGAATCTTGTATTGTTGTGTAATTAGCGTCCGAAGAATTCTGATTAGAACAATAAAATGAACCAAAATTATTCGTTGTCCATTCTATTTGTATTATGTAATTATACCTTTCAGAAATAATCGCCTATTTTTATTCTTCAGGGTCATAGTTAGACCAATTAATTTACTCTAAAAATATGCTATTATTGTAATATATTGATGAGTCAGGTTTTCTATTAATCTCATTTTCACCTTTCTAAGGTTGTTTTTAACAACAAAAAATGATCATTCATAGTATTATTTAGAGCTATACAAAGAATGATTCCTTTGATCTATCACTTATTGTCATATAATTCCATCATATTCTGCGTATCTAATATGAGCCAATATAGTATGACTTAATTAATGCTAATTGCATTATTGAATACATTACTTCGTTACCTCCATATAATGGAATAAACCAATAGTGTGGACAATCATTGATCCACTCTGACAAAGAAATGTTAACAAAATCTGCAAAGACTGATTTTCCTATAAATGATATAATAGCAAGAAGATGGAGTGCAAGAGCATTTTCTACAAGACCTGTAGAAAAATCAAAATTGTTATCTATACTTGAGGCTGCTAGATGGGCTCCATCTTCACGTAACGAACAACCATGGCGCTACATTGTTTTTACTAATGATAATCCAGAAAAATTAAATAAAGCTCAATCGGTCTTAAATGAAATAAATGATTATGCCAAAAGAGCTCCAATTCTCATCTGCGCAATAACAAGAAAGACGTATTCTGATAATGGAAATCATAATAGACTTCATTTTCATGATTTAGGCGCGGCGAATGAGAATATGTTTCTTGAAGCATTTAATCAGGGCCTAATTATGCACGAAATGGGGGGCTTTAATGTACAGAAAGCTAGGGAAGTTTTCAATATACCTGAAGAATTTGAAGCAGGCATCATGATAGCAGTAGGATACCAGGATTCACATCTCATATTACCAACAGGACTAAGAGAGAAGGCATTTGCACCGCGGCAAAGAAAACGATTGTCAGAAATTGCATTTCTCGAAGAATTAGGAGGAAAGGGAATAGTATGAAGTAATATAATTCCGCAAACGATTTGAATATTGATCTTGTGGACGAAGATATGTTACTAAGGTATAAAGATAATTAATGGTTCTTGTAGTCATCTAGGAAAAAAACAAGGAATATAGGTTAACAGTTATGGTCTTGGAGAGTGAAAAAGAAATGGTTTTAAAGGGGGTAACTTACGCGCAATTTCAACGTGTTGTCATATTGCTACTAAAAGGAAATTGGTTTGAAACTATGCTGAAGATCATCAAGTGATAGACCTTTTTGGATAGGCAGTTCATACTACCAGACATTTATACATATTTACATTTTCTTCTTCCTATATATCTTGGAATCTAGTGAAGTACTGCAATTTCTTTATACAAAGTGTTTACTTAATCTTCTATAAATAATTAGACGTTCCTGAAGTGTAACATTTGATCCTACCGATTATTGATTTTTATTGCATTTCTGTAACATTATTTCAAGCAATACTCATCTGAAGATTCTATAAAATAACCTGTAAAATAGCTGAATATTAATATATTCCTCTAAATTAGCTGTTGGATACTTATCTGAGTATTATCTCTGAGCAAATCATTACAACTCTATTGATCTCATAATAAACAAACAAAATACCAGAAAATTAATTAAATAACAATGCTCTTTTCTTAGTAGTATTGTATCATATCCTCGGATGACTGCATCACATGTGTATTTAATATGAGAAGGAAACAAAAAATTTCGTAATAGTTTATATTGCAAGAAAAGGATAAGAAAATTCAAATATCCATCTCTTTATCGACTTCTACTGAAGAAACGCAAACCGGTTCTTTCTAATTTTGGTTAGCTTTCCTATAATTGGAATAGGATAACTGCAGTTTTTGCAGCAATTACTGTCATCTAGGTTCCACGAGCCTATACTAAATCCGTAACGTTCTATAGCAACATTCTTGCATTCCGGACAGTATGTATGTTCTAATGGATGGCCTGGAACATTTCCAATATAGGCATATCGTAATCCCTCCTCTTTTGCAATAGCATGATGCTTTTCGAGTGTCGCAATTGGAGTATCATCAAATTCCATCATTTTATAATCTGGATGGAATCGCAAAAAATGAATCGGAGTATCTGGTCCCAATTCATTGTAGACAAATTTACACAGCTTTCTTGCAGATTCTAAATCATCTCCTACCTTTGGAACAATGAGATCTGTGATCTCAGTATGAATACTTGACTTATCCCTTATTTCTTTTAGTGTTTGAAAAATTGGTTCAGAATTTGGAATTCCAATATATTGTCTTACAAATTCCTGTTTTCCACTTCCCTTAAAATCTACTGTTATACAATCCAGGAATTTGCTCATTAAACTAACTGATTCAGGAGTATCATAGCCATTTGAAACAAAAATATTAAAAATACCTTTTCTATGAGCTTCTACACCACAATCTTTTGCAAATTCAATAAAGATAGAGGGCTCATTATACGTATAAGCAATTCCTTGTGCACCGTAACTCACAGCGGTATCTACAACCTGCTCAGGAGTCATTTGGATACCTTCTATCTTGCGACGCTGTGAAATATCGTGATTTTGACAATATTTACAAAGCCAGTTACAGCCTGTTGTAGCTATTGAGAATATAGCAGTACCAGGCTTATAATGCGTCACAGGTTTTTTCTCTATTGGATCGATATGACCTGCGATAACCCTGCCATATACAAATAAACGCAATTTGTTCTCAACTACTCCCCGTATGCCGCATAGCCCAATTTTACCATCAGGTATTTCACAAAATCTAGCACATGCAGTACACTTTATCCTACCATTTGGAAGTTTATAGTAGAGTTCAGCTTCTTTACCTAGCAGTTCGTTTCGTTGCAATCTACCTTTAAATTAGCAATACAATCTTATAAAATATTATCGAAAGTGAAAAAATTTTACTAGCATACAATATAAATTCGACTCACTCAAATCTTTATACCATTCCTGGTGCTGTCTTAACTGAATTAAAATTCTTTAACTTTAGAATCCTTTAACTTTAGAATCCCCATTATTCTGAGTGTTATACACCGTCTAGGGAAAATAGAGGACATCAACAAAAGATATCAGCTATAGATTATACTCTTATACTTTACTTCTTGGCATCCTCGCTTATAAAAACTCAGCAAAGAATTATCAAGGTTTGTAGTAGTAGTCAGACATGTAGCTATATTCCAATCGTGCATATTTTAACCAAATACTCAACCAAAGATCAGTAAAACAATATTAATTTGGTCTTTGATAAAATCATTAACCAACTATAATGTTAGACAATTTACTGATATCTTTGTTTTTGAACCTTCTGGGATTAGGTCTTGAGGTTATCGGATTTGTTTGGATAATTATAAAGGAACTAAAATCTAAGAATCACCAGCCAAATATATTAAGGCCAACAAAGCAACTAGATGATATCGAAAGTCCTATAATAAAACTGGAGGATTTAGAGACGCGAGCAGTAAACGATTTGGACGAGCAAATGATCACTCCTTTTCCCGTCGGTTATATCAGTGATAAAATACTAGGAACTAAGCGTATAGGTATACAATTAATCGCTTTGGGTTTTTTTATTCAGATAGGCTCATTATTTTTTTAGGTGCGGCTTTTTTGTCTGGTTTTCTCATCCAAGTAGAATATACAAGATATTATCTAACGATTGTGCAGAAGCTGAACTGTGCGATTGTTATCGATGATGTATCTACCATTTTTATTGTTCAAACCTTCTATATGATAGAACCTTTTCAATAAGATCAAGTAAATCCATTAAATTTACTTTTGATAGAACTTATAGATATCCTTGGTCTTTAGTACACAGAAGCAGAATTAGAAACAACCTGGTAGGCATTGTATTGTAGGGGAATTTGCTTATGTTATAATTCTTTAACGAGAGAATATGGATTGAAAGGTATATGATAATATATAGAGAATCAATCGTATCCTTTCTTTTTTTTCCCTCCCTCCCTCCATGGTACTTTTCAATATTAATATAAGCAAATATTATACAATCATGAAAATGGTAGATCGAAAAGTATCTATGGAGAACGAATCTGATAATGACATCGCCCAGAAGAATAATACAAATATTATATCTGAAAGTTCATCGCCTATTATTGATCTAGAAATCCAAGATATCGAAGGCATTGGTCCTACGACGGCCAAGAAACTCAAAGAGGCTGGTATTGTCTCAGTAATGGATCTTGCGGTAACAAGTTCAGATGAACTGGCTGTAGACCTTAATTCTTCTAAGGATAGCGCTGCATCATTTATAATGGCAGCTCAGAAGCTTTTGAGGGAGTCTAATGTTCTAGAAAAGGAGTTTGTTACAGCCGATGCTGCTCTTGAAAAAAGAAAGTCTATGCTACGATGTTCCAGTGGATTTACAGCTCTTGATGAACTTTTACTTGGAGGTGTAGAGACACAAGCTGTTACTGAATTCTATGGTGAGTTTGGTTCAGGTAAATCACAGATATGTCATACACTATGTGCAACAGCCAGACAACCAATTGCAGCAGGAGGACTTGATGGTGGCGTAATATATATAGATACTGAGGGTACATTCAGACCTGAAAGAGTAGAACAAATTGCAAGAGCACGAGGTCTCGATCCTTCTCAAATATTGAAAAGTGTGGCGGTATGTAAAATCTATAACAGCTCACATTTGGAACTAATAATAAAGGATCTTGGTAAATATATTAATGATTTTAAAGCGAAAATGGTTATAATTGATAGTATAATTTCTCTTCATAGAGCTGAATATGCTGGCAGAGGTACACTGGCTGATAGACAGCAAAGGCTTAATAATATGCTGCACAAACTCGTAAGACTCACAGAAATTTACAACATTGCCATAGTTATAACAAATCAAGTGCAATCTTCTCCGGATACCTTCTTTGGAGATCCAACAAAAGCAGCTGGAGGAAATGTGTTAGGACATGCCTCAACTTATAGGATTTACCTTAGAAAATCTGGAGAAAACAGAGTTGCAAAGATGATAGATTCGCCATATCATCCATACTCAGAAACTAGATTTACTGTAAACGAAAGGGGAACAGATGATCTAGAAGAACAAACAAAGAAGGTCAATAAAAAATCAACAAAGGACGAATATGAAAACTGATTGACTTACATAAATTTGTTGGATAAACCGTGAAGGTTAACTAAAATTGATGATCTGACTGAACGTAATCACCAACTTATTTATGCGACTACCATAAATATTTAATAGCAAATATATTCGTAGAGAGCGTAAGGCGATACTTTGCTTTATAAACAAATCTAACGGCAAAATTACTTCAATAATATTAACAATTTTATAATCTCAGATCGTCATTTTAACAATATCTTATTATAGTGGCAACGTAACAGCAATTAAGCGTTTTAGTATGAATTATTTACTTGATGTACATGATATGGCCAATTTATAAGTAAAAGAGATATCTAGAGAGCTAAAGAGTAGTAAAATGTGAAATAAATGTTATCAGTACGTCAATAGAAGATATGCATACGGTCATTTTAGATAATATTGCCTACAAATTGGATTGAATACAAATATCCGATTATACAAGCATTAACAAAAATCGCCAACCCTGTTAAACGTATCTGATGAAAATATTTGAATAACCTTTCAGAACTAGTCCTCTATCTGTCTAGCGTTCATTCTGCTGATTTAATCCCCATCTATCCCTCACCTTTTCTTCTAATTTAGAGAAAAGAAGTCTATCAAATAACAAGCCAATTGCGAAAATTGTAATCATTGTTGCTATAATTTGTCCCATGAGTTGAAATTCTCTTCCAACAAACAAAATGTGTCCTAAACCCACTAATGTTGTTATCAACATCTCCGCACCTATCAACGCATGCCATGCAAATGACCAAGCTTGTCTAATCCCAATAATCAAGGATGGCGTAGCAGCAGGTATCATTACATGACGGAAAAGAGATATTCCGTGCGCTCCCATATTTCTAGCTGCATTTAAATAGATTGGTGAAATATTGCGAATTCCGCTATAAGTAGAAATCATTACTGAAAAAACTGAGCTCATAATTACAACGAACAATATACCAGAATCGTTCAATCCAATTAATAATACTGCAAAAGGAACCCATGCTATGCTCGGGAAAGATTGTAAGCCTACAGCAAACGAGCTCATCGTCTTTCCGAAATCTGTGAATTTGACCATGGCCAATCCAATTCCTACTCCGATAATGATGGAAATAGAGAAGCCAACGATTAATCTCCACATAGTTATCACAATGCCAACAATTAAGGAAGAATCAGCAACTAAACCTACAAGAGATTCTGCAACCATTGCAGGTGACGGCAGTGATACCTTGGGCCATATTCCCAACATAAAAATAAGTTGCCAGATTCCCAGAAAAGCTGCCAAAAAAAGTATTATGTTAGCCGTATCGTTAATGTCAATTTTTGTTCTCACTTTTTTGGAATGCAATAGTCGCAAATTATTTACCTTTGTTAATCAAATCTTCTCCTTTATTCTTTTATAATTTCCTTTGCACTTTATCAAAACGGCAGTGTTTGAATCGTATCTTACTAGGATTACACACTCATTCCCTATTTTGCAAGTGATAATGATGAAATCCAATGACTTTGTAACATACTTACGGGTATGCGGTACAATCCTCTATTTGTTAACCACGATTGGTTTTGCCTCCTCAAGAGTTTTTTTATAATTTATTGATGAAATAATAGGCGATATGGATAATATTAGGTAAATTATGAAGCATTCATAAATTTGGATAATATAAAAGTCAGTTGAATCGCAAATACTGAAATTTAGAAATTTTTATTATGCACACTAAATTATGCTAATAGTATTAATATTCTAATACAAGAATTCGTCACATTCTATATTTGTTTGAATATCGATTAGATAATGTAAGATCCTTTATACCTTCATCTTATGGTTAATTTTGAAGACAACCATGCTTCTTTTATACGTGAGATTATATGGATAGAATATGTCTGAAGAAGAATACAAAAAGTTGTCTGACGAGGAAATCAAAAAAGAGATTGGCAAAAATCCCGATTGGATAATCGAAAATGGCAAATTAAATAGGACGCTTGAATTTGATAACTTTGTTCAGGCATTTGGTTTCATGACAGAAATAGCAATTGAGGCTGAAAAAATTAATCATCATCCAGAATGGTTCAACGTTTACAATCGTATAAAAATTGAATTGGTAACACACGACGTGAACGGAATTAGCAATTATGACTTCAAATTAGCAAGTATCATCAATAAACTCTATAATATGAGAAGGTAGTGACTTTATCAACCTTTGTTCAAAAGACAAAGAGAACTCTAATGCTTCTACCACTTCACTAAAGCAATCGCGAAAGATGGGTTACAATAACTGCAAAAATTATAATTGTAAATATTTCCAATTGTATGTACGAGCCACGATGTTTTAAGCTCTACATAATTAGATGCAATTAGACAAAAAGCTATCTCTTTATATGTTAAATTTCTCATTACATGATTATGGATTTTACAAAGCTATGCGAAGAAGTCTTCGCATTACATGATGACATACGTTATGCTGGGATTATAGATGATACTGGTATATTACTTGCTGGAGGCATGCGTAAAGGTCTTGATTCCATGACAGAACAGGATAATGATGAATTATATCTGGCGCAGACAGCTATCCGAAAGTCGATGAGACAGAGATTTGATAACACAATGGGAAAAGCACGATTTGCATACGTAGAACGCGAAAAGATTTCAATGTTAACATTCTATATGGATAAAAATATACTTGTTGTATCTATAGAACCAAATGTTGATCCGCATACTGTCATGGATATTGCAATAGATACACTCGAATTGGTGAATGGAAAGAGATAAATCGTTCAATTGTATCAACAATTCTTCATACAAATAAACGGGAAATATTAAACGACTAAGTTTTGAAAAATAGAAATTATTATGAAAATGATAGATATATTTTGCTTCTAAAATATGCTTGATGATTGTCATCAATTGTTGCTATTAAGACAAATAGGATGTTTTAGATTATTCCACTGCTACTAACCGTGAGTAAAATTTCAAGGATTTCGTGTTCAAGACTGCTGCTATCTTTAAATTGTAATGAATGATAACTAATCATAATGGAGAGTAATTTCAGATTTAGTTTATAAATTATTTTCTTTAAATGTATATTGTGATCAGCAATGAATGAAATGTTTTAATTTTGTATTTTTATTTTTCCTGATGCCCTCTTATTTCAGTTTATCCCTCCCTCCTTTCTATAAAAAGCGAAAAATATCATACATTTTAAAACCTCATTATCTTAGATTCGTTGCCACCAAGATTAGAATCATGATTCAGAATAAAAAATTTAAATGCGGTTTCATACAGTAATTGATTTGTGAGAAATCCATTTCGGCGCTCTGGATCGCCTTATGAACGAAGAAGAACTACTCCTGAAGGAGAGCCGCTTGAAAATGTTGAACAGGGAGGACGATTGTCAAATCCATTTGTTCGAATAGTAATCCCTGCTATAATAGGCATTATAATATTATTATTTATAGTTAGTGCCAGTGTAAAGATAGTTGATGCAGGATATAGAGGTGTTTTATTAAAATTTGGTGCTGTAGACACAAGTGTATCATTAAATGAAGGAATACACTTTGTAACACCTTTTCGTGATAGCGTAATTCAAATGGAAGTGAGAACCCAAAAGACAGTTGAAAATGCTGCTTCAGCATCAAAAGATTTGCAGGATGTCACTACACAAGTTGCACTAAATTATCGTATAAATCCGGATAGGGCACAAGTTGTTTACCAACAATTAGGTTTTGAATATGGTAATAGAGTAATTGCTCCAGCAATTCAAGAGTCTGTTAAACAAGTAACTGCTAGATTCAATGCAGAAGAACTCATTACAAAGAGAGAAACTGTAAAGAACCAAATAGAAGAACAGATCAAATCAAGACTAGCTCCCTATAATATCGTAGTTGATACCATATCTATAACAGAGTTCCAATTTTCAGATCAATTTAGAAAAGCAGTTGAAGCAAAAGTTGAAGCTCAGCAGAGAGCGTTACAAGCACAAAATGACTTGAGAAGGATAGAAATAGAGGCACAACAGAATGAAGCAAAAGCGGTAGGAGAACAAAAAGCTAACGTAGCTAGAGCCGATGGTATAAGACAGGCAAATGTTTTACAAGCTGAAGGAGAATCTCAGGCAATTAAGATAATTGACCAACAACTACGAACTAGTCCAACTTATTTAGAATGGTTAAAGACTCAGAGATGGGATGGTAAATTGCCTCTGGTAACTGGTGGTGGTAGTGGTAGTGCAGGTACTACTCCGTTTATACAAATTCCAATGGGAGAACAAGGAGCAAACGTTAATAGCACAACAGTAAAGAGATAATAAAATGCTAATCTTTTCTCTTGTCATCAATTTCTCGAGCATACGACTAAATCAATCAGATGGCTGTTAACCTAAAAAAGATCCTCTTAATAGTAATTGTCAATAATAGATTGAATCAATTTAGAGATGATTTAATTGTACAATTTATCAACAGATGAGGAATAAATCATCAAAATTCTCAATTAACCTTGATACACTTAGTGGTTCTTCACAATGCTTCTTAAGGATCATAGCAGGGTTTATCACTATCGGTAGAAACCGGCCTATACCTTGCCATAAGTATTAGATAAAAATTGCAGAATTGTTCTGAAAATTCGCACATTTCTTGCTAAGGGAATATATCCATCTCAAGGATCGTATTATTATTATTATTATTACATTCTCCCTAAAACTTGATCTAATAATATCTAGGAATGTTGAAAAGAAAAATACTAAACGGGAGATTCAGATCAGAGAGAATGATTACATCTTAATCTGCCTTGAACATTTAAAAAACACGCTATATCAAATGTAGAGTATTATTGCTTTATGGTGAGAATTTTTATTCGTCTATAAATTGATCTCTTTTACTATGAGAATCGGTGTGATTGGGCTTGGATTGATGGGATCACGGATGGCGATTAGATTACTCAATACAGGCCATCAGATATGTGTTTATAACCGTGATATGGTAAAAACTAGACCATTTGCCAAAACCAGAAGTATGATACTGAAAACTCCCAGAGATGTTGCTTTGAATTGTGATTTTATTTTAATATGTGTTACAGACTTCGATGCAGTAAAAGAGGTATGCTTTGGCAAGAATGGTATCATAGCGGCTGGTCGGAAGCAGCTAATTATAGCAAATTCAAGTACCATCTCTCCTGAGCAATCAAAGTATTGTGCTGACCGACTTAGGCAAAAGCAGATAGATTTTATTGCGATGCCGGTAATGGGCGGCCCGATGGCAGCAGAAAAAGGCGAATTAGTGCATATGGTTTCAGGTCCTAAAGGCGCATTTCTGAAAGTCAAACCAATCATTGACAAATTGGCAAACTCAGTTTTTTACATTGGAGAGGATGATGGATCAGCTAATGTTGTTAAATTGGCTCTGAACTTGAACATAGCGCTAATAGCTGGCGCAATGTCTGAGGGTATAACTTTAGTCAAGGCTGCTAGTATAAACCCTAAAATCTTTATTAAAATTATTAATGCTACTTATTTTAAGACAGGAATTAGCAAAAACAAAGGCCCAAAAATGGTAAAGAATGATTTTCAACCCTCTTTTTATCTAAAAAATATGCTTAAAGACCTAGAACTTACCACAAGTACATCACAATGCATAGGAGTATCTTTACCTCTTACTTCTCTTGCTCAACAGATCTATAGAGTAACAAATAACATGGGATATTCGGAGCTGGATTATACAGCAGTGACTGCATTTACGGCTAGAATAAACGGAATGGATACAGAGGAAGTACACTCATAAAATGACTTTCTCAATTCCTGCAGGAAAATAGTTAAACATTCTAATGAATATTCGCACCTATTGGAGCTTCTTCATTTATTGTGAGAAAGATAGGTTTTCCATCAGATCCATCTGCCGCCAATAACATTCCGTTAGAAATTATATTGCCAATTTTACGCGGCTCCATATTTGTACAAATAACTACGACTTTGCCGATTAATTCCTCCGGTTTATAAAAAATTGCCGCGCCGACTATGATAGTTCTTCGATCTATTCCAATATCCACTATGGCTTTTAAGACTTTTTTCATCCCTGGGATATTTTCTACATGAATAATTTTACCAATTTTCAAATGCATTTTCGAAAAGTCTTCAAATGTGATATAATGATCATCTTCTGCTTCTTCAGAGCTACTCATAAGGCTACAAATTAAGATTCCTATTAAAATTAGTTTTCCTTTTAGAGAAGGAGCGATAGAAATTCATAGATTACGATTACCTGCTCTTCAATAATCAAAGGCGAATGTATATGTATAATCGTTGATAACCATGCTAGAGATCTTTCATGGAAATAATTCTCTCTATAATCAACTCGTTATTAACTGCTATTTCGTTTGGAATTCTTGCTACATGGATATACCTTATTGTCTATGTATTAAAATCTTTGAAACAATCTCCGATGTTAGATTCTTATGATAAATCAGCCAATATTAGAAATTTCCCTAAAGTTAGCATAATTTTACCTGCTCGAAATGAAGAAAAATATATCGCAAAATGTTTAGATAGTTTAATAAATCAAGACTATCCAAATTTTGAGATTATTGCAGTCAACGATTCGTCAACAGATGGGACTGGAGTCATAATGCAGCAATACGCAGCAAAAGATCCTAGAATTCTAGTTGTTCATGCGAAATCTAAGCCGGAGGGATGGGCAGGGAAAAATTGGGCATGTTTTCAAGGCTATCTGAGAGCACGAGGTGATTTGCTTCTTTTTACAGATGCGGATACTGTACATCTCCCTTCTACAATGTCATTGTCTATTAAGCATTTGATTTTTGAGAATCTAGATGCCCTAACTGCTATACCAAAGCTTCTATCTAAAGACTTTTGGACTAAAATCACATTACCGATGCTCTCAACTTTTTTACATAGTCGATTTTCTGCTCTACGAGTAAATGATCCCAAGACAAAAATAGGATACTTCTTTGGTAGTTTTTTCATAATAACTAGAAGCACCTATGAAAAGGTAGGTACCCATAAAGCAGTTAGATATGAGCTTGTAGAAGACGGGGCATTAGGCGGAAAAGTAAAAAAAGAAAAATTTATGATAAAAATGGTGCGTGGCGAAAGCTACATTGAAGCAATCTGGGCTAGAGATCTCAACACTCTGTGGCATGGATTGAGAAGATTAATGATTCCTCTATACAATCAGAATAAAAAAGGAGCATCTTTAATGGCGATTGCTATATTTTTCCTCCTTTTTGAACCATTCGTTTTGTTACCGTATTCATTATTATTTATAAATCTAGTTAGAGAGGATATTGTAAGTTTGCTTTTAATAGTGAGCGATGCAGTAGCATCTGCAATTATTATTTTGAGCAGTGTTATTCAATTAAGGCTTGGTGTTTATCAAAATTCTCTATATGCGTTATTTTCACCTGTAGGAGGAGCAATTATATCATTCTCTTTTATAACAGCCATTATCGATGCCAGAAAAAAAGGCGCCGTTAATTGGCGTGGAAGAAAATATACTATAAGCGAAAAACAACATCCTCTCAGTTAGAAAATGAAGTACAGAACCATTGCTTATAAATACAGAGAAATATAATAATCTCAATGAACTATATTTTATCTATATTAAAAAGACTTAACAAATCAGGATGCCTAACTATTTATTAAGAATATCATGAATCTAACTTTAGGAAAAAATATTTTAGATATGCTCGCTACTAGCAGGTACCAAAGTATCCATGAGATTTTGGAAAAATGTTTAGAAGGAAGACGGATCATGAAAGAAGACGCTTATAATCTCATTAATTCTGTAGATTGCATTGATGGGATTGTAGATACAGCACGAAAGATGAGAGATAGAATTAAGATCGGTCCAATTACGTACTCGCGTAAGGTTTTCATAAATCTGGTTAATCTATGCCGGGATACATGTTCATATTGTACTTACAAAAAAGAACCTCATGATACTTCCATAAGCATGATGAAACCAGAGCAGGTTATAGCAATTGCAGAAGCAGGTAGACGATTACAATGTACTGAAGCATTATTTGTAACAGGCGAAAAGCCTGAGCAGAAATACCTAGAGGCCAAAGTATGGCTAAAATCAGTGAGATGTTCATCAACTGTTGAATACATAAACGAATTGAGTGAAATGGTACTTAAGAAAACAGGCTTACTTCCACATACTAATGCGGGTAGCCTGACAAAAAAGGATATGTCGTTATTGAAAGAGACCAATGTTAGCCTAGGGATGATGCTTGAATCTTCTAGCTACCGATTGAGCGAAAAGGGTATGCCGCATGAGAATGCTCCAAGTAAAAATCCCAAAGTGAGAATGAAAGCATTGGAGAATGCAGGACGATTGAGAATACCCCTCACCACAGGACTACTTATTGGAATAGGTGAAAGCCCGGAAGAACTTGTCGATTCCTTATTTACGATTGAAGAGATCAATCAAAAATACGGTCACATACAAGAGATAATAATGCAAAACTTTGCACCAAAGCCTGAAACTTGGATGGCAAATTCTACTCCTCCTACATATAATTATTTTATAATGAGTATAGCGGTTGCTAGGTTAGTAATGCCAGAAGTTAATATTCAAGTTCCTCCCAACCTTAATCCTAATGTTTTTGGAAAATACTTGGATGCTGGAATTAATGATTGGGGTGGGATTTCTCCTGTGACCATTGACTATGTAAATCCAGAATTTCCCTGGCCAAGTATTGAATCGGTAAAAGAAGTTACTGAAAATAGAGGCTGCAAATTTAGAGCACGACTGCCAGTCTATCCAGAATTTATAGTAAAAGATAATGGCTTTATAAAAGACAGTCTCAAGAGTTACGTGAATGTTTTTTCAGATGAATCAGGGCTCGTACGAGAGGATTATATAAATTGACTCTTGATTCTCTTTTAAAGGAAATTGACCCCTTAATTTCCTCCACTCTAGATCGAGCACTCAACAATAAAGCCATTTCAGAGAAGCAAGCAGTTCAACTCTTTGATTCCACAGGGACCGAAATGAACGTTGTGGTACTGGTTGCCAATGAGTTACGCAAGCGGACAGTTGGTAACAATGTAACCTATGTTATAAATAGAAATATCAATTTCACAAATGTCTGTATCAAACGCTGTGGTTTTTGTGCATTCAGCAGAGACTTTCGTCAAGAAGAAGGTTATTTCCTTCCATTAGAAGAGATCGTTAGAAGAGCTAAAGAAGCCTCAGATCTGGGTGCTACGGAAATCTGCATTCAAGCCGGTTTGCCTCCAAAAATGGATGGTCATTTATATATAGACATTTGTAATGCTGTGAAGAAAGAATTACCTAATATTCATATTCACGCATTTTCGCCCGAAGAGATACTCTATGGAGCAATTAGGTCTGAAGTATCCGTTGAAGAATACCTGAAAATGTTAAAGGAAGCAGGGATAGGCAGTCTTCCAGGAACAGCCGCCGAAATCCTAGATCAAGAAGTTCGAGATATTATATCTCCTGGAAGAATATCTTCTAAAGACTGGATAAACATTATAAAGCTTGCGCATTCTATGCAAATTCCTACTACCTCGACGATCATGTATGGGCATATCGAGTCATCATTGCATAAAGCCAACCATCTTTCCTTGATAAGAAGTATTCAAAAAGAGACACACGGGTTTACTGAATTTGTACCATTGAGCTTTGTTCACGATGAGGCTCCTATGTACAACCATAATACAATACCAAATATTCGACCTGGAGCAGACGGCAATGAAGTAATTAAAATGCATGCTATTTCACGCATTATGCTACACGGTCATATCAACAATATTCAGGTTTCCTGGGTTAAAGAGGGTCCAAGAATGTCGCAGTTGTTACTTGCTGCAGGTGCCAATGATTTTGGAGGTACGTTGATGAATGAAAGTATTTCAACTGCGGCAGGAGCGCAATTTGGGCAATTAATGAAACCAAAACAAATTAGATCTATAATAAGATCAGCTGGAAGAATACCAGCACAGCGCTCGACTACATATCGATTGCTAAAAATCTACCCTGTAGAAGCAGATTATGACAATAATTCTGAGATAGAATTAGACAAAGTAGATCCGCAGGAATTTGGATCTTACCACGAATTGATCAAACTGGACATATTTAGATATCGAGATCGAGGCCAAAATAAAAATACAATAAATAACTAACTATCCATGATAAGCATCGTTAACGTAGATTTAACGCCCTTTACTCTCCTTATTTTACTGCCGATGAATTCTTTTAACTTGTCCATTGAATCGGCTTCAACTTTAATCATAATATCATAAACACCATATACGGCATATGCTTCCTTAACCCCAGGAATGCTTTTCATATCTGCAGCTAAAGTTGACTCATAACCAAGATCTGCGTTCAACAATACGAATGCTCTCGGCATAATACTCTAAAGATCAAATAGTAGGGATTATACTTTAAGTTAACTATTATTCAATCCAACAATATTGCAACCGTATCTTTTCTATCTGTATAAAGTGAGTTCCAGATTAAATATAAGAAATACTATACAGTATTATTATGCTCAAACAACAGCAGAGAGAATTGATGCATATCTATTGAGGAATCATTCCTTAGTTATTCTAACGCTAGCGAAAATTCTTCGCAAATATCCATTATAAAAATGTATATTCTAAGCATTATTTGAGCAATTTCTTACATGATTTACTTATATGATATCAAAAAGTCTGTCTGGTTTTGCTCTCAAACTTGCGAATTGTTCAGATGTAATCTATCCTGATGGACAAAAGATTTGATGGAAGATTTTTGTTCATTTGCTCAGATGCAATAGGTGAGGTATACTTCCACTAGATATTAAACTCATGGAAATATACCTTGATTTTTGGCTCTTCGAAAAAAAAGCGAACCACTACAGAGAATTTAAGATCCTTTATGAAAGGAAAAATAATACTAGAAATTCTGGATTCTTTTAAATATAAATTATTAGGGTTACTAATTTAGAAAAGTACGTTAAACAAACATTAATGAGAAATGGTATAAGCTCTGTCATTATTGTTCTCCAGACCTTCGATTGTAAATTGAGAATTAATAAACAATCAGAAGGAAACTGAATCTAGTTATGCAGCCATGGAACCAACGTTGATATCGATATCACTCTGTGATTAGCTATCGCTCATAGTATACTTTAGCCTTCTGACTGTACGGTAGAATTTGTTTCAAATATTGCCTTGATTTGCCTAATGACTATCGTCCAATTCTATAACACCCGACGTTATTTCGTAGCAGGTCGGTCCAGTTATGTTGGGTCTTTAGCCTTTAGTATTTCTTATCCACTATATCAAAACTATTTTATAAGATTTACCCAAACCACCATCCGATATTATATTAGCTCGGATGTCAAAGACAAGGTTGAATATGAACAGACAACAGACTAAGAATCGCTAGGTAAGGTTTAAGAATGATAGTAGATGCTTATTATCTTGTATAATGTAGATGGAATCTTTAGCTACTACAGCCACTAATTCTATGGCTGACGTAAAATGGAATACTCTTGAACATAGAGGCGTGGCTTTTCCACCCGAATATCAACGACGAGGTATAGGTATCACGATTCGAGGTGAACGATTCATTCTAAACCTCGACCAGGAGGAACTAATATATGCATGGGCAAAGAAAAAGAATACACATTACATCGAGGATCCTACTTTTCAAACAAATTTTCTAAATGATTTAAGAATGCTATTTCCTGATAGGTTCCAAAGTATTGATACTATAAAAGATATTGATTTTTCTGAAGCATTTAGACTTGTAGATCATGAGAATGTATTGAAAGAGGCAGAGATACATAGAATAAAGAACCTTCCTAGAGAAGAGAAAAGGAAAATAGCTTTGGAGAGAAAGCAAGAGAGAGAAAGACTTAAGTCAATCTATGGTAAGGCGATTGTGGACGGATTAGAAGTAGAAATCGCCAATTGGTTGGTAGAGCCTCCAGGATTATTTATGGGAAGAGGCCAGCATCCATTACGAGGCAAATGGAAGCCACGAGTAAGAGCTCAGGATGTGATTCTTAATCTAGGGGAAGACGCTCCTGTTCCAGAGGGAACGTGGAAGAATATCGTCCACGATCACTCGTCTACATGGCTTGCTACATGGATTGAAAAACTAACTGGCAAGAGAAAATATGTATGGCTTCATGATTCAGCTATACTTCGACAGAATAATGACAAAGAAAAATACGACAAAGCAAAGAAGCTTGAAAAATACATCGGCAAAGTGCAAAAGCAAATTATCAGGATAATGCTCAACTCGAATGACCTAAATCAGAAGAAGATCGCTACAGTTTGTTATCTCATTTTCAAACTCGCAATGCGAGTTGGTGACGAAAAAGATCCTGAAGAAGCTGACACTGTCGGGGCATCTACTCTGCGAGTTGAACATATTAAATTTCCAGAGAAGAATGGCAAACAGTTAATAGAATTTAATTTCTTGGGAAAAGATAGTGTGCCTTGGCAAAAAACTCTTGAGGTTAATTCTCAGGATACCCAAGGACTATACAAGAATCTCAAATTATTTATGAATAAAAAGGAGAGTAATTCACAGATTTTTGATAGCATTAATTCTAGCAAGGTGAATATATTCCTGCGAAATGTTGATCCCAAAAATGTCCCGGGATTAACAGCAAAAGTCTTTAGAACATATATTGCTACAAAAACGGTTAAGGAAGAACTCTCAGATCCAAAGATAAAGGTAGACAAGAATTCATCAGAAATAGAGAAAATCTATCTTACGAAAATGGCAAACCTGAAAGCCGCAATTACGTGCAATCATAAAAAAGGGATAGATCCAAAGAATCCTGCAAGCAGAAGAGCATTGGAGAAATTTGAAGAGTCAATAAGAAAAAAGGAAGACTCTTTAAAAAAAATTGGATCTGATATTGCAGCAATGAAGTGGAAGACAGAGATTCAGAAGAAGAAACTTGAAGAGAGATCGGAAAAGCTAAAAATGCAGCTCAAATTACACAAGGAAACACGTGATTATAACCTTGGAACCTCGCTGAGAAATTATATTGATCCACGTGTCATGAGGGCTTGGCTAAATTATGTAGATCTAGACTGGAAGAAAATTTACACTACTACTCTTCAACGCAAATTCAAGTGGGTTGATGATTATTCCTACAGCAAGCTAAAAGAATTTTATCCAGTTAGAGAGGAAGTGCCGTTACAAGAAATGAGGGTAGTGCAGGACGAGAGTTAGAAAATGTCTAATATTTTGGAATAACGAATATAGATAAGGAAGTAGGACCAGGAATTATTCAAGTTTTTTAGCCATTTTTTTATATAAATAGGGAAATTTGATGTAAATTTATCAATATTTTGATATTTCATGAACTAGTTGCTATCCCTAGTACCTCTAACTATAAGGATCCTTCCTAATAGTTTTATCAAGGGATACAAGATTACTGTATAATAGATTATAAAAAAGTCAAGCCAGTGGAGACAATTTCATTGTAAAGTTCAATAATGTACAAGGAGGAGGAGGTTAGTTCTAATTATAGAACTGAAACAGTTAATTGAAAATAAAGCATAATTAATATTTCAAAGATCAACTATAAATAAATGAATTGAGCTTTCTCCAGTGTGAAAGATTCGTCTTATGTTCCAGATAATATTACTTCACTTCTATCTTCGCCTATAGAGATCATATTGAATACAAACGTGATTATTCTTGAAAGCGATAAGTTTGTTGATGAAGCAACTAAACTTATGAAGGATAGAAACACTCGAAGCGTCCTTGCCTCGCATAATGGAGAAGTTATTGGCATATTAAGTAAGACAGATATACTTTTCAAAGTCATCTCTCAAGGTAAAAATCCATCGAAAATCAAACTTCGCGAAATTATGACAAGCCCTGTACTTGCTGTCGATCCTAAAACCTCAGTTCAAGAAGCACTCTCCATTATGGACAAAAATGATGTAAGACAGATAATAGTTAGTTCAAATGCAGCTGTTCTAGGCATGGTCTCTAGAGATGATATATTTGAAAAGATCCAAATGGCAACGTTATCTACAGCAGATACTGCACTTCGAGGAACACCAGTTTGTATAATTAATCCAAAAGCTATTGTCTACATGAAAGATACCAGCTCTGCTAACCTGACTTGTCCATACTGTGAATCTCCATTTGACACAAAAGAGGCCTTGTCAAAACATATAGATAGACTTCATGCAGGAACAGGAATACTTGAAGGCGATATGCGCCGGATGTTTGAATAGATTATATTATTGTATCAAGAGAATTCTCGATGCGAAACGCTGCTGAGCTTGCCGGGGTAGCTCAGCATGGTTAGAGCGTTCGACTCATAATCGAAAGGTCGCGGGCTCGAATCCCGCCTCCGGCATTTCTTTTTTGAAATCCAATTCAGATTGCACGATATTGCAGCCTAGTGTATGTAGAATTTTCATCTGTTAAATTAAGGTAATAGAAAACCTATCGATGTGATAAAAACAGCTAAACTGCAAAGATCAGGGAGAACAATATGATACAATGATGGCTATTTTCATTTAAATCCTCCAAAAAATCATTTCATTATGTAATTATAGACGAAGGATTCAACCAATGGATATAATATGTTGTAATTTTAGAGCAAAAACTCGGTTTCACTATACTCTTTTATTATCTTCAAAGAAAGAATGTGTTCTTTATTGAGATATATTTTCTCTATTTAATAGAATGCATAGCCCTCTAGCAGTTACTTCCACTGAGGCTATACATTGGCTATCTATTAACGCTAAATCATCCTTGATTAAATCGGAGAAAAGGTTATTTGGATTCTTTTAATCTATATCTATCGCTATGGTTGACGAGTATCCAGCTTTAACTGCTTGGCAATCTCCATTTCAGTAATAGATCATGGAGGACTGAAGTTATCATCCTTGTGCATTTGTGAATTATAAATTTCTACCCACAAGTAATCAAAGAAACACTTTTTAATATAATTTAACCTATATAATTTCTTACTATTTCTTAATAGAATATATACAGAAGCAGCTTCTTAAAAGAAATTTAATTTAAATTCTTCTTTTATCATTTATAATTTCAAGAATTTCATTATTTTCTTATCATATGCTTACTTTTTAATACACTTCGTTTCCCTTTCTATTCATATGTGTGTAGTAAATTTCGTTAACAAAAGTATTATTTGTATATATATATTATAATCTATTTCTTCGACATCAAAATTACCGATGGCAAATATTCTAGTTGTTTGTAGAAAGCTTGTTATCTCTAATTCTATATCTTGTATTGTGAGCTTGACGATAAGCTACGGAAACTCAAGGTATTCAGTGAATTATTATATTATTTGTATAGGATACACTTTTTCTTATTTTAAATCTGAGCCATAGTGATTAAGGGCTTGTTCTGTTCATTTGGTATTACTTTTAAAACCAACAATTTTCTTTCCTTGGCTTGGTGTTGTTCCCTTCATGGTGACGTTTGCGTCTATCCTACTAGAGTAATAGCTTAATGTGTATTAATAACATTTGTGCATTAAATTAGAGTGGTGTAAAATCTCGTGTAATTTTTTAAAATCGTGTAAAGTCGTGTAATTACGGGCTACACTACAGCATGCCGGAATATATAATTTTTCTTATAGTTGCAGTTTCTCATCATTTTGCCTATGCTATCGAGAGAGCCCGGTTAACTATATCATCCATAGTATCTCCGTACTGACTTGTGTTCAGGTCATTATGAGTGCGCTAAGCTATCTTAATCTTTACATTGTCATATGGTAACATGAATACAATTCAGATAATACAATTAGTGCATTTAATGCGTTTTAATCGTTTAACTCAACTTACCCATTAAAGGCAGTTAACTATAAGCAATAGATATATTCAAAATAACGTAAGTATAAAAATCATCTTCAACAATAATACGAGCTATCAGCAAAGCATAGTAATCATTTTGTAAATGTAAGACATTTGTAAAATTCACTATCTCACTGAATCTTACAATAATAACCAAAGATATCTAAAATGTACGGATAGAGTAATGGATTTTAAGCGACTATATAGCTTAATTCCATGTATAAGGTGATATATATTAAATATCACCTATTTTGAAATACACAAAACAACTAATAAAGGAAAAGATATGATTATAGAACTAGTAGTTAATGCTGTGTAGACAGAGCCGCTGATAGACTAACATCAGAGAACATCTATCTCCGTTTATAAAAAATAATCATATTTAATTATCGAATTGGATTCGACGTTACAAAAAACGAAAAGCATCTTCTGAATTTATAACATAGATAAAAATAAAAACTACTTAAAGTTGGCAATCAATATAGGCATAGTCATAGATATCAATTGAAGAATAGATAATCTGATTTTTGGTATTAGAATTTCTTATTATGAGGGAAAGATGTACTTGCTGCTGCGGGCGGTTTATACAAGATTTAATTTGAAGACACGTAAAAAAACATTCAATTCCTAGTGGTGACGATTATGGTAGTGCTGTGGAAAGATACTATAAATCCATCATATGCTTTTAATTTGTTAAGCTAAACAGATTATGACTGATTTCATTACAAAAGTATTATTGAGCGAACAATTCCGAATATAAAGTCAGAACTGAATATTTTGTGAAGGATACCATCTTTCTTGTAGAAAAGATGCCGTAAACTAAAACATATAAGAAATGATGAATGAGAAATTTTGTCGATAATATGCCTTCAATGAAATGCTTAGTGGAATAGGGAATTAAGTGAATAAAGCCAATTATAATATAGACATAATTACAATTTTTAAGAGCAGTTAGTATAGTATAAAATAGTATAAAAAATATGATTATGGTAGAAGACATTACTGGCTTTTTTTATTCTTTATAAAACTATTACAAGATGATCTAACTTCTTTGTAAAATGGAACCTTATGAGCCGCGTCAAGTATGATATTTAATAGAGTAATGCAAACCAATGAAGAAGGATGTCTAATCATCCAATTTCATTGCCTTTCCCACTTGCGTAACAGCGAGAGTACATATCATTAACTAGGATGAAATGAATATTTTATGTATGGCAGACCATAAAAATCCTGTGCCTACAGTCGACGTTATTCTGCAAAAGGATTCTAATATCTTGCTAATAAAAAGAAAAAAAGATCCATTCAAGGATTATCTAGCTTTACCTGGCGGCTTTGTAAATGAAGGCGAAAAAGTAGAAGATGCAGTAAAACGTGAAGCAGCCGAAGAGACCTCATTAGAGGTAGAACCTATTGATATCTTGGGCGTTTATTCAGATCCAAAACGAGATCCTAGAGGACACATCTTGTCGGTAGTATTCGTAGGTACAATTCTCAGCGGAGATCCAAAGCCTGGCGACGATTCACAGGATATTGAATGGGTGAATGTAGATGAATTAAAAAGGAGAAAACTTGCGTTTGATCATGATCAAATTCTTGCTGACTACAGAGAATGGAGAAAATCAGGGAGAGCTTTCTGGTCAGCCAAACGCAGAAATTATTGATATATATACCTTTTTTATTACAAGAGAGCATTATTTATATTGCTATATATGTATAAATATATTTTATTGAAATATTTTCAATAAAAACCGAGGGTTAAAAGGGTGAGATTATTTTGTTTGGGAGACATGAAAAGATATATTATTAATATGCCTATAGATACTAAAGTAAACAATTAAGTCATTTGAACGAATTAGTTACTTTTCTATATTTCTAAATTGTGTATATATACATTAAAACAAGAATAAAATAAATTTAAGACCTTCAGCCATAGATAAACAAAATCGAAAACACTTATTTCTAAAAAATTTTATGCAGGAGTGCTTTCATTTATGTTATGACGAAGATAAATCCTTCCTTATACATAAATTTTCCCGTTCATCAAACAATTGATATTGTAGATCATTCAGTAATTCACAGCGCTGTGATCAACATGGTACAAGCATACGCCAACCTTACCGAGCAAGGGAATTTCAGCTATCGATTATTACTTCCTAGAGGAGAAGAATTATTAACAGCAAAAGCCAAAAATATAGGACTGGCTCTGCAGGCAGAATTCTTGCTGGCTCTAAAGAAGAATAAACTAAAAGTAAACCTTAAAGAAATTAGATATATACATGATGAAAATCATTATGGCTGGCTTCTTTTCAATCCAACTGTTCAAGAACGATTCTTTGCTAAAAACAATGTAGTAGATTATTAATAGGTTCTGGTTTGATCTTCTTTTCCTTTGAATCTTGACATCAAAAAAGGTTCGTCAAGTCTCATTACATTACTCAATACTATAGAAACAATCAATCCCAGAAGAAACCCTCCTACTACATCAGTCAGATAATGCTGCATTACATATAATCTGGTGATTGCTATGATTGTTGGAAAAAACCAAATTATCAATCCGATGGTACTTGATTTTTTATTCAATGCGAACCCAATAATAAATGCAAAGGCTGTTGCTTGCGCCACATGATTGGAAGGATAGGACAGATCACGTGCAAATGGAACTGGACTGTCATTTTCAATTTCAAAGTTTTTAGATAACTGCAATTCAGGTTGGAATCCATATGGTGGTATTGGCCTACCCACCAACGGCTTGATATACATTATAAGAATCGTAAGTATAACAATTAATAGCAGAAAAATCATACCTATTTTTCTAGTTCTTCGAACTATAGTGAGAATAATCGCAATGATAACTAATGAGAAAACATCTCCAAATGTGGTAACCGTTATCATTAATGCATCTAATTTCTCATTTCCTTGAATAGACTTGAAGTACCGGCTAATTACAGTATCAATAGCTGACGTGGAGCCTGATATTACTAGTATAGTAAGAATAACAAAGGAAATTACTAAAACTAAAAACTGAGTTGACCTGATTGGAATTATCCATGATGGCCAAAAATCAGACAATATCAATACTAAATACTCTAACAATAATTCATTTTTAATTGTTTATTCATAGAGAAAATAAACAAGATTTTAACGATCTGTTTAGATACATATATGTATCCTATATTCAGCATTAAATAATATAAAATGCGAATTGGCAGCCTGAAATATATCTATAATCTGACGAGCCCTTTTCATTTGAAAATTACTGAGCTAACTACCGTAGTAATTATTACATATGTATACAATTAAAAGTTTGGATAGATCATGAACTTATTTAATATTATACACATGTCATGTTAATAGAGTTTTGAATCATCCTCTATTTTCTTTGCAGAGTCAGGATCTTTATCTGTATAATAGTTTATCATACCCATCTTGAGCACTTTTAGTGACAGTAAAGCACATTTTATTCTTGCAGGTCCGAGGTTCATAAGTCCGATATTTTCTAAAATATCATCCTTAGCCAGATCCTTAACTGCAGTCAAAGGTTTATCCATAACCATTTCAGTAAGCATAGAAGCACTAGCCTGACTAATTGCACACCCTCTGCCTTCAAATTTTATATCCTTGATTTTACCCTGTTCAACCTTCAAATGAATGTCAATTTCATCTCCACATAGAGGATTGCTATCGTGTGTACTAACATCAGCTTGTGGTAATTTGCCCTTATTTCGGGGATTTCTGTAATGGTCTAAGATAATTTCTCGATAGATATCGTCACTCATATTTTAAATACCCTCCTAGCATAATCAAGTGCATTGATGAATATATCGACCTCTTCTTTCGTATTATAGATATAAAAACTTGTTCGTGACGTTGCTGAGACATCCAATCGTTCCATGAGTATCTGCGCACAATGATGTCCGGATCTTATTGCCACACCATGTTCATTCATTATAGTAGCAAGGTCATGTGGATGAATATCAGAAATATTAAAAGACAATATTCCACCTCTATGACTAGGATTAGAGGGACCATATAGTGTAACTCCCTTGACATCAGTTACAACTTTTATGGCATAACTGGTAATATCAATTTCATGTTCCCGTACCTTATCCATGCCAACTTTATTAAGATAATCTATTGCGGATCCAAATCCAATCACATCTGCAATGTTAGGAGTCCCCCCTTCGAATCGGTAGGGTAGATCATTATATACGATCGCATGTTTGTGGACTTCTTTTATCATATCTCCTCCGCCTATAAACGGCTTTATTTTATCGAGTATCTCTCTTTTTACATATAGAACGCCGACACCTGTAGGGCCGAGCATTTTATGGGCAGAGAACACCAAAAAATCACAATTCATTCTCTGAACATCTACTGGCATGTGAGGAACGGATTGAGCTCCATCTACAAGCACTGGAATTCCTTTACTATGAGCCTTAGTGATAATTTTCTCTATAGGCACGATAGTACCTAGTACATTTGACATATGACTGATGGAAACCAATTTTACTTTATCGCTTTGAATAATTTCTTCATATTCTGTCATGTCCAGATAGCCGTCATTGTCAATTCCGATGTACTCTACTAGTGCTCCTTTTTCCTCAGCAAGAATTTGCCAAGGTACAATATTGCTATGATGTTCAATTTCTGTAATTACGATTATATCATTTTTGTTAATATTTGGCCGACCCCAAGAATATGATACTAAATTTATCGCCTCAGTTGCGTTGCGCGTAAAGATTATTTCATCTGTCGAGCGAGCATTAATGAATTCTGCAACCTTTTGTCTCGTGCTTTCAAATTCTAGTGTGGCTTCTTCTGCCATTTGATGTACAGCCCTATGAATATTAGAATTGTAATTAGTATAATAATCAACAATTGCATTGATAACTGAAATCGGTTTTTGTGTAGTAGCGGCATTGTCAAAATAAACAAGTGTTTTATTTCCGTTAATCTTACGTTTCAATATTGGAAAATCTTCCCGAATTTTAAAAACGTCGAGAGTGCTTTCCTGTATCATTGTTTAATTAAACATCCCATTGAGATATAAACCTGAGTATAGAAGAAGCGGGAATAATACCTGAAGTGTCTATTAAATTTTATCAGCAGTCATCTATCAGATGAGTGATCAATATATCCTATACTTGATATTTTTATAGTATTTGCTTATCACAAGCAATATGGTTAATACATATTAGTTTAATTTTTCGTGTAATTTTTATCAAATTTATTTGTAAAGCCAGCATCTTACATAGCCATTATTTTCTGTTTTGATCTCTGGTGGATCCTCTTTACAAATTTCCATTGCATGTGGACATCGCGAATAGAACCGGCAGCCCGATATTATGTTCAACAGATTTGGTGGACTGCCTTTAACGAAGTGCATTTGCTTGTCAGTTGAATGCAATTTGGGAATAGCCGAAAGTAATGCTTGAGTATACGGATGCTTAGCGTTTTTATATATGTTAGAAGAGGTTCCAAATTCTACAATTTGACCTGCATACATTATTGCGATCTTATCAGCGATCTCTGAAATAACAGCAAGGTCATGTGTAATAAGAATTATTGTCATTCCTTTTTCATTTTTTAATCTTCTCAGCAAACTCATTATTTGGGCTTGGACTAGAACATCTAATGCAGTAGTCGGTTCGTCTGCGATCACCACCTCCGGATCAAGGAGAAGAGCCATTGCTATGACTACGCGTTGTTTCATTCCTCCACTTAATTGATGAGGGTATTTTTCAACGGTAGACTTATCTAATCCAACTTGTTTTAGAGATTCTGAAATTATACTATTGATATTTCCTTTAAACTCATGTTGCTCCATGATCTCTTTCATTTGATCCCCTATCGTGTAAACAGGATCAAGCGTATTCATAGCACCCTGAAAAACCATAGAAATCTTTTTCCAACGAATTTTTTTGTCAAAATCAGAATCTGATAGTTGTATAATATCTTCATCATTTAACTTGATACTCCCTCTCGCTATCTTCCCAGGCGGTTGCAATATTCTTAAAAGAGCAGCGCCAAGGCTACTCTTTCCACATGCTGACTCACCGGCGATTCCTAAGGATTCACCATCGAAAATTTCAAAATTAATGTCGTCTACCGCCTTTATGATACCCTTAGTAGTAAAATAGAATGCTTTGAGTTCTGATACAGAAAGTTTTACATTTTTCAGAGTGAGTCAGCTACCGTCATTCTTTAACATTGAAGTCTAATAAATGAATCATATAGTTTCTTTCTTTATAAAAAGTCGAAAAAGATCTGTTCATATCCATTTAGAGATGGCAGAAATAGTTGGAGCTGACATATATTACTTAACCAATAATCGTTATAAGGATTCAATCTTATTCCTAGTTTAAAAAAAATATATTGAAATAAAAATAATAAGCCTTTTTCATATATATGCTTGTAAACCTTCAAATCTAAAAATATCCTATCAAAAAGAAATTTACATTCTAAAATATAATATAAACCAATAGATATAGAACTTCTAAAAAATAGAAATGATTGATTAACATCCTATTTTCTCTATTATAATAAATAAACTCATTTCTATTATATGAATATAAGAAAGATTTGGCAGTTGAATGATATAACCCAAGCTTGTATTAAGTAATAATCATTGAAAACTCCAATATGTTCTTTTGATGCAAAAACTGGAACGCTTTGCTCAAAATGCGAGGATAAACTTCGGTCAGGACACTTGACTCAAGTTGATGTTGAATGCGCAGTGAAACTTGTAAAATTAGCAGAACGTGATCAAGAAATCAATAAGTTCACAATGGTCAATGCTTATCAAGTAAACGGAGATGTAGTTTTAGTGTTACAAAGATCTGATTTAAGCACTTTACGCGCAAATGCAGAATTGGCTAGAAGAATTCAAGCACAATTTCAAAGCAAAGTTTGGTTTATAGAAGCTGAAGCTACAGATAAGAGATTTCTAGAAAACCTTTTCTTTCCGGCTAGAATACTAACGATCAACCTCATTTGGCTTCCAGATGGAAATAAGTTAACTAAGGTAATAATCAACGCACAGAATATGCGAATATCAGACATTAATGTAGAACAAATACAGAAAATAACTAAAACTGTAAGAAATATAGAGCTACTTGTAGATTTAGAGTCAAATAGGAGATAAAATGGAGTAAGATAAGTTATGATAGAAGGTATTCATCGATCACATTTTACAAGTGATCTGAATCAGAGTGTGGTTGATCATAAAGTAAAGATAGCTGGTTGGATAGAAGACATACGCGATCTTGGCAGACTTGCATTTTTAATTATAAGAGATAGTTCTGGTGCAGCCCAAGCAATAGTTACAGGAGATAACTTGGACCTAGCAAGAGAAACGCCAAGACAGAGCGCTGTGATCCTATCAGGCTTGGTACAAAATACCAAAGCTAAAGACTTTCCAGTAGAGGTAAAGGTGGAGGAGTTTAAACTTCTTACTAAAGCAGTTCAGCCTTTGCCAATAGATCCCACAGGTAGAGTTGAATCTGCGCTTGATAAACGCTTGGATTGCAGAGCACTGGATCTAAGAAATCCCAAGATATCTGCCATTTTTCGGCTCAGGTCGGAAGCTCTCCATAATATCAGAGAAACCTTGCGATCGAGAGGGTTCGTTGAGGTTACTACTCCAAAGGTTATAGGGAGTGCAAGCGAAGGAGGAGCTAATTTATTCAGTCTTGAATATTTCAAAACTAAAGCATACCTAGCTCAGAGCCCTCAACTATATAAAGAGCAATTATCTTTGGCTCTTGACAAAGTCTTTGAAATTGGCCCGTACTTTAGGGCAGAGAACTCACACACTGTGAGGCATCTGTCAGAATTTACAAGTATAGACATTGAAGCTGCATTTATGGACTATGAAGACGTTATGGACATCGTCGAAGAAGTCCTGCGCAATCTTTTTTCGGGACTTTTAAAGAATTGCAAGGAAGAGATAAAAGCACTTGGTGGAGCAAGTAAAATCTCTCTTCCTGAGCATAAGATAGACCGATTGACATATGAACAATGTTTAGAACAACTAGCTCAGGAGGATGAAAAGATAGATTTTGGCAGTGACTTATCAGATGCTTCCCTCCGAAAGCTTGGAGAAAAACATCAAGGCTTTTATTTTATTATGGATTGGCCTCTGGAATTAAAGCCCTTTTATATTCATGAAAAAGGTGATAATTTAAGGCTTTCAAAGTCATTTGACTTGCAATATGGATATTTGGAGCTGGTCTCAGGAGGAAGACGACAGCATGATCCTTCTAAATTGAGAGCAAGATTAGCGGAGCAAGGATTGAACCCTGCTAACTTCGTAGAACATCTTAAGGCATTTGATTGGGGAATGCCTCCACATTCTGGGTGGGGACTTGGTTTTGACAGACTTATGATGGTATTAACCAATTCACAAAACGTTAGGGACGTAGTTTTGTACCCTCGTGATACCGAGCGACTTACTCCTTAATCACTTTTAATTGCACTTCGCGTATCTTTTGTTCAAAAATATATGCTCTAGATTGATTAATAAGAGTAGAATAGATCAACCATACGACAGGATTAATTTCCATAAAAATTTTATCTGTTGACGACGGGATAGGCGGAGCGGGATGTGAATGAAATATTCCAACTACATTTAAATTCATCTTCTCTGCTGTCAAATACCCGTTAATTAATTCTTGAGATTCTATTCTAAAGCTTCTAGGTGATTCATCAGAATTTCTCATTGCAAGTGAGTCAATAACCTTGATTTCATTTTCGTTATTATAGTTGCCCAGTAAAAGTGCACAAGATTCATTGGGTAATGATTTATTCGCAAAATATACTAATTTGTTAAGTTCTATTTGAGTAAGAATTAAGGACTTGATTCGGTTCTGCGTTTCTCTACTTAAATTTTTCATTACTCTTTTCTTTATTTTACGACAATTCTACCCGTCATAAAGGGATGAATTGCGCAGAAGTAATTATAGTCACCAACTTTATCAAATAAGAATGAAAAGGTAGATCCTTTTTGCATAATGTTTGAGTCAAAAACCCCAGTCTTTCCTGTAGTCATGTTTCCCGAGGTCACAGTATGAGGTGTAAAGTCTTCATTCTTCCAGGTAATCATACTTCCTACACTGGTTTCTACAATCTTTGGAACATAGAATTCTCGATTAGATGGTAGAGAAGCTCCAGAAGCTATGGAAACTGTTGAGATAGAAGAAGTAGCTATACCGGCTGTCATATTAGTAGATGAAGTTTCATTTGTATTAGATACTTGTGGCTGTTCCTTTGTATAATTATTATTTTTAGCAGTACTAATTTCCTCTCTACTACTATTTCCAATTGAGGTATTGTTCATAGTAACGTCAGCAGTAGTCTGTTCGGATCCAGTTGTAGAAGTATTTCCAGAACTAGAATTATTCTGAGCGATTGGGGCCAGTGCAGAAGGAGCACCTGTACTCATTATAAATTTGGCTTTCATATAAGGATGGATAGTACAAAAATATTCATATTCCGAGTTACCTAATGCTGATGTATCAAGTGTATAATTTCCATTAGGTTTTATTATAGAAGAGTCAAATGATTTACCATCATCCTTTAAACTTGTGACAGTATGCGGAACGTTGTCATTATTTATCCACTGTATTCCTGCTCCTATTGGAACCTTGAGATCCGCTGGATCATAAGATGGATTTCCTTGTGCAGAGGCACCAGGCAATATTGTTACCTTTGTCAATTCTACTGGTTTATTAGTTTGTTGTTGTTGTTGTTTTTTCTCTTGACTATTATTCCCGGTTGTATTTCCCTTCTGTTCCTCTCCACCTGGAGTTTTTGGTGTAACTAATCCAAATGCATAGAATACAGAACCTCCGACTATTGCAGCTCCAATGAAAATTACTGCAAGCGCTTTGATATATGGAGTCCTTTTATAAGATGCAACAACAAGAACCGTGGCAGGAATCGAAATCAACATCATCAAGCCTATATATGCGTAAATACTTGGAGTCTGCGTACCGCCAGTTACGGCTGCTGTAAAGCCAAAAGTTACTAGAAAACCAAGTGTAATAAATGTAGCTGACTTTGCCCTTCCTGAGGTTGGAAAACCATCTTTGAACAAACCGGACGCAAGAAAAATCATACCAAAAAACATCGTCAGTAAAGAAACGGCATGCATCCCATCTAGAAATGTCTTGGCAATACCAGAGAGGGCAATCCCCACTCCCACAATCCCTATAGAAGTAAGTCCTATACCAGGAGTCAACAAATCCCAATCAGTCATTACTATATGAGTAGCTTGGAGAAATTTGAGATAATTAATCTTTTCTAGTTGGAGTTAAAATTAATAATTTTACTTGAGATATTACAGAGCTGTACCTATGCTCCTTGCTGCATCTACGTTACGAAAGTTGGGGGGTTATATTCAAGTAAAACTTGGCAAAGGTGTAATGAGTTATCTGTTAGGAGACATATTGCTGATAAACATCAGATATGACTATGAAATGCGGCATAAATGCAAGAGAGTTATCGATATATGGGGAATTATCTATCTTTTGCTGATTTTATTAGTTTAAAACGTTTCTAGGATATGGTATAAAAAATGAGGTATTTTGATGAATATTAATTCATGCAGCAGCCGCGTTTCTGTAATTACAATATTAGCACAAAACCACCCTAAATGATAAGTTATCAAACCGGGAGAGATTTTTTGAATCTGATTTAATGTAAAAGTGAATCTTCACAATATATATTTACAATTCCTATCCATATTAGGTTGTTTTAATAATACTCAATAATCATTTGCTAGGTTGTTATCTATAATTAACATTGATTTAAATTCAGTTCATGATCGATACTATTAAAATGAACAAAGTGCTTCATGGTCACTGATAAGGTATGAAGTATCCTTTACGTAACTTAATTTACGAGAAAATAAAACAGGCAGGAAACATGAACGATTCCGATCTATTGAACACCCTAATTAAAGAGGGTGTTTCGTTGACTGAAACAAATTTGAATAAAACATTATTAGACTTAGAAATATATGGGCTAATACGAGTATCATGGGTCACCAAAGATAAACGACGAGTTGAAGCGGTAATAGATTCTAACGCAACTTGATAATCTAATAATACTAATAATAATAATAGTCAATAGCAATAAAAGACATCAAAAATTAGATTCTATAATAAAAAAGTGCATCCAAAGATATTGCAACAAATATTATAACTAAATATGGTGCGGTAACTTTATAAGCCTTCCAAGCGAAAGCCGGCGTCGGATTTTTTGTTAATTTATAATGATAAAATAACATAAGTGAGCCTGAAATGGCGGCAACGACTGTATAGAGGAGTCCCATTCCAAAAAAGTAAAGTGCTATAGAATATGGCAATAGAATTGCAGTATTTGTAAAAATGTAGGTTGCAGTTTTCTCGTTGCCAATTAAAACTGGTAGCATAGGTACCCGAACGCTGGCATACTCTTCCTTTGCTTTAATTGCTAAACACCAGAAATGCGGAGGAGTCCACATAAAAACAATCCAGCCAACTAAAAATCCTAGTAGATCTATGGATCCTGTTGCAGTCGCCCATCCCGCCATCGATGCAGCACTGCCTGCAAAGCCACCAATAACAATGTTAGATGCATTATTGCGCTTTAACCATACCGTATAAACTACAACATAAAAAAAGATGCCAAGAGCAATCATACCTGTGGCAACAGGATTTAAAGTAAACCAGGCAATGGCAACCGAGAGAATGCTCAATGCTAGCCCATAGATTAATACATTTTTTGCAGGTAATCTTCCTGAGGGAATTGGTCTTTGTGCTGTCCTATCCATCATTTTGTCGATATCTTTATCATAATAGTGATTAAGAGCACTTGAACCCATAGATGCTAGGGCGCCTGCTAAAGTGAGAAATCCTAGTTTCCACAAACTAATATCCCATGCGACTGAGGGCGTATCGTCGAATCTAGTAGCTGCCAGCATAGATGCTATAGCAGTGATTAACAGAACTATCACTATTCGGGGCTTGGATGCTTCGATATAGTCGCCTACACTCACAGATTTTAATACCTTACAGCACCTCTAACCAACGTTGCATTTAATTGATTCGCTATGCCTAGCCATAAACAAAAAATTATTAAAAAAATTTAATCATGGACAATTAAATGATCATAGGAAAAGCAAAAAGTATCTAAGTATCTAAGCATCATCTGTCTAATTAACGATAGGAAGCAATGAGATGAGATAATTATAGACTCTTGTTTAATGATTGACTAACATACATGTCTCAGCAGTATTCAAAATAGCTCTTCATCATAACTATTCTGATTCTTTTGAGTCTTCTCTTGCTTGCAAAGATATCGCAGCGAAAACCTTAGTATTGAGCTGCTAATACATTTGATTTATCAGTTTTATGATAATTATTCTTGAGACAAAGAACACATCGCTAGATTTCGAGATGTCAGTATTATTATATGAATAGACCTGCGCGATTATGATAAGGTATAAATTTCTCATTACTATAGTGACGTTACTGGATAAGGACTATCAATAAGATTCAAGTAAGCATATAATTTACACTTTGTTATAGAGAATTTCTTTGATATCTTTACTATCCAATAGATTATCAATAAGTTTTAATCTTTCTTCGTTCGGTAGATCTTCAGACATTTCAAGGGAATCAATTGCCTTAAGTTTCCAATAGCTGTTAACTGCTTTTTCAATTGTAGTCTGAGCATCATATACCACCTTACCAAATGCGGTCAAAGAATGCCTTCCATTCTTTCTCTTAACTATGCCGGCTTTTGTCATCCGAGATAATCTTGAATAGTACTGTTTACGAGTAAGATTTATTTTGGTTCTTAAAGTCTCACTGGTTCCGTTTGTAACTGCAATCAATCTGAACAGTTCTAAAGACTGGTTATCAGAAATAGAAGCAAGTACACTATCGACTGTATGCAGTGATGGGCGCATTTTATATAACGTACCCCCAACTCTGTTTTTATATGTTTATTAGCGAAATTTAGCGTTTCTTAGCTAATATTATCTATTTTTCGAGAAAAATTAAACTAAAAACCAGAAGAAAGACTTACGCACAGGTATTTACCATGATGCAGAAGCTTAATATGCTGAATAAATATGATATGCGGTAATTTTCTTAAAAATTTGCTAGAAAAATAACTATATATTTAGCAATATCATATCCTTTAACGACTAAATGTCAGGTGCAATTGATAGAGAATTGATCAATACGTCTAGCAAATTGCTGACTGTATTATCAAAACGGAATAATCTGTCGTTGTTTATGTCTGCTAAGGGCGGCCTTCTAGCAGAAATATCGTCTCCAGAGCGTGAAAACCTTTCTAAGAAAGTATATTATACAAGCTTAAAACAACTTATCAATAATGGACTAGTAGAAAAATCTGACGGAAAATATATGCATACTACTTTTGGATCTGTCGTTTATCAATCACATATTGTAGGATTGATAGAGCAGCTGAGAAATAAAAAACAGATGGCTATGATTGATACTTTAAAGCATAGCAATCAGTTTTCTGAAAATGACATTGAGACTTTTCTTGACAAAATAATTGGAGGGATTAACAATCATGCAGAAGCAAATGCACCTTCGAAAATCGAAATTGTATTGACATATGAGGACATGGTAACTGCAATAGTTGAGCGTACAGAATTCTCCAAAAATGAGATTCTGCTTGCATCTAGATATTTTAACGAGATAATAATTAACAACATCCTTCGCAAGGCAAAATCAGGAATAAATGTAAAGGTCATCGCAGAAAAAGGGTTAGTTAGTCAATTCTTTGAAAAACAAAATAATAAGCAAACGCAATTAAATGATAAAAATACTATTGAACGCTTAAAGGTTGTAGGAAATCCTTGGTATCCTGACAATGTTACTAGACGAGTGGCTAATGTACCATTTAGTATGACTATCTTTGATAAGAGTGAAGTAGCAATAGAATTAATCAATGCAAATGAACCGAAAAGTTTTCATGGTGCTATTTTCATACGAGATAAAAAAACTTCTAAAAGAATGTTAGACTATTACCAGAAGTTATGGGCTTCTGGTTCTACTGATTTTGATGAGGATAATAGTACTAATAATGAGAATAATACCAAATTAATGACCGAGACTAGTGCAAGCAGAAGATATTATAGCAACCAATTAGAAAAGTAAAAGAAATTTTATAAGAACGCCAAGAGCATCGAGATTTGCATTAGAACATTCAAAAACCTCATTTTTGGTCTGAGCGATTTTACATAATGGACATCATTTAATCTTTTACTTATCTTTAAAATAACTGCAATTACTGCAGCTGCAGTAATTATGACGGAAAATGCTCCTATTATATTTATTTGTAACGCATCAAAACTTAGCCCTATAAGAATTATTATCATAATGGGTACTGAGAGCATGATTATCAAAGTAGGTTTCATCCCAAGAACTATTGGAAATGTACGTCTTCCAACTGCTCTGTCTCCAATTATATCCCCAATGTCTCCTAATGGCGATAAGATAAAATAAAAAACAAAAAAGGCAAATGTGGAATATAATATTGGCAAAGAAGTATTTAGCATGGCCATTCCTCCTATTAATGACAATAATCCTGCACCTGAAGCTGTGATCACAGTTTTTAAAGCAAATTTATTTTTTAATTTGAATTTAGGATGTGAATAAGTAATAGCCAATACGATAAAAATGATTGAAACACCAAATGTGTAAAAATTGATTGATGCTGTTAGCCCTAGGCCAATGGTAAACATCACACAAATTGTTATAATAAGCTGGTTTTTGGTTGCTTTACCGGTGATAGATGGTCTGTTTGTTCTATTAATTTTATCTACTTCAAAATCTGTTAAATCATTATAAACATAAGTAGCAAGTCCCAACCAGTAACTTCCAGTAACCACACTAGCAACTAGATACGGATTGAGATTTCCTTCTGATCCTAATAATGCCGATATCAGAGTTGCGATAGGAAAGCAGTAGATAGGAGCTGTTCGAGCTTTTACATAATGTATGAAAGTGCGAAAAAAAAGCGTTCCTTGTTCCTGAATTGTTTTTGTGAGTCGTGTTCTCGCGCAAATATTATTTTTGGATGCCGATTCTGAACTAAAAATCAACATCTGTTACCTCCTTTGGATACTTTTTTTAAATATTTCTTACAATTCATCATTTTTGTTATTTTATGATCGTATTTCGTATATTTTATAGTTTTCGTATCGGTTTCTAGAGAATATTATAAAAAAGTTTATTTCCAAAGATATTTTGATAATATATTATCTACTGTAGACCAAATTACAAGTAACAATTTATTTATTGATTTGTTTATCTTAATATAATAAAAGTATCCAAACACCGGAATCTTTAGCTTGCCTTACAATAAAGATACTGTTAGCTATTGGATTACAACGATCCACTTTTAACTTTTCTTTTTTACCATTGATTATTCTAGATGAACAGAATTGTACCTACATACTCAGGTACTAAGGTTACTGTTCGCGAGTAACAGAAAGAAAAGCATCATACCACACATAATAATTATGTGACAATAATAACCCTTAGGCTCACAAAGAACCGAGGTTTAAAAGATCATTGTTTCATAATTTAACATTCCAAAAACAAACAGATTATACATGCAGACAATAAATCACCAATGAATTGCAAAAGTCATTGCTTTAGGACAAGGAAGTAAACATAAATATATTTCAAAATCTGGTGATGCTATAGAAGAAATAATATTTCCAGCATCTGTTTTGGATTGTTTATAAATATGCTATAACTAATAAATGCAATTATTTCATTGGATTGCTGACAAATAAATAATATAGATCTGTCGCTCACTTCATTTCGGCTATATAAAGGAGAAGTGAGAGAATTAAAAGCAACGATGATTATACTGGGGAATTAGCAGCGCGAATAGACGCTTTGCAAAAAATTCCACTTAAAAATAGCGTAATAATTGCCATAAGTCTAGCAAGCTTTTTTGCGTATTACGACATAACAAACTATTCTTATATTTCACCTATTTTAAAGACAACATGGAGTATTGGAGACGCTGAAATAGCCTATGGTGCATCAATGACTATATTTGGGTATGTAATTGGGGCCATTTGCATTACTGTATTCTCTGATTCGTATGGAAGAAAACCTGCCTTAATACTTTCGATTCTCCTTTTAGGAGCTGGCTCGGCCTTAGCAGCAGCATCTCAAGATATGACACAAATGGCACTATTTAGATTGTTAACTGGAATTGGAATTGGAGCTGAAATAGCAATTGTGGCGACATACATAGGAGAAATGTCACCGAAATCAAAACGTGGTAAATATACTTCCATGGTAATTTTAATTGGTTGGTTAGGTCTAACATCCTCAGGGCCTATCTCCTTTCTATTAATTCAACAAGGTCATATTATTGGGATAGAGAGCTGGCGGATAGTAATCGCTATAGCAGGTACTGTTGCGCTTTATTTCATTGCCGTTTAGGATTCAAATGCCGGAGTCGTTCCGCTGGCTTTTAGCAAATGGAAAAATAGACCAGATAAATTCCGTTCTTGTGGCTTTAGGTATCACGGCGATAAAGGTAGACGATAAGGCTGTTTATCCATTAAAAAAATTCAGCTTCAGAATATTTAAGAACAGACTAGTGATGTTAAGAATCCTATTCCTTGTGGCTGTGTGGTTTCTTGTGCTCATACCGGTTTATGCGTCGTTGTTACTTGTTGTAGAGTATGTTAACCAAGGTTATTCACTTAATGAATCAATATCAATTAATACTTTAAGTAGTATTGGTTTTGTAGCAGGAGGACTCCTATCGCTTTCTATTGGCTGAGAAATTGGAAAGAAAACATCAGATTGCAATAGCCAGCAGCATAATGAGCATCGCCTTTATTTTACGCGGATTTTTAATTGATAATTTTAATGGACTAGTTACTGCGGGCTTCATAGCATTTGCATCTAATGCTTGGCTTATCTCTAGTTTACTTGCTTATACCTCGGAAAGTTTTCCTACTAAAATACGCTCTTTTGCTTCTGGAATAGTTGAAGGAATAAGTCGAGGAGTTGCGGCCTTAGGACCTATTTTCTTTGTTTTGCTTCAGCCATATGGCTTTTTGAATTTAATGACAGCAATATCATTATTCTCGTTGATTGCAGTAGTTATGATAATATTATTTGGACTGCATACTCGTGGTAAGTCATTAGAGGAAATAAGCAAAGAGTCATAGAATAAAGGCAATTATATAATTGGCTCTGTTAACTTGACAATAAAAAATATACCTGCAGATATGCTATTAATTATATTAACATATGAAAGAAGAAATATAATAACATCTGCCAAAGATATTGATTGTGTTTTATATAGTGTGTACTTGCTCTTCTTCCTTACCCTTCTTATAGAAACACATCAAAAGCATATCCGGATTTATCAGAACGAGTCATGTCTTCTCTGTCTGGAAATGCGTTCAATACTACCAACCATAAACAAATCTTCTTTCAAAACAAGAAAGAAGAATATCAAATTTATAATTGACGAATGCACAAATTAAGTGAACAAGATTACTTTTAGATTTAGGTTGCTATTGAATATACAAATAAGACTATCCTTGGCGTGGAATCCTCATTCTCTTTGAAAGAAATATACGCTTATTGCAGAAGAATTTCTGTATTCTATATGATAAGCAAATATTGAAATCAACTATAGTTTCAAGAGATATAGCGATGATATCTGGTATCATCCTCAAACCTGCAGATTCTTTCTAGAAAATATAATATCATTTACATCCATAATATGAAAAGAAAAGAATCATGGTTGAAAGGTCAACTCAGCCTGTTACGATAGAAATGAAACCTTTTATGAGGACCACTTTTCGTTTATAAAAAGTAAATAAATGCAAATTGCATCATTTAAGAATTTAATAGCTATTTGTTAGCTGCTAATAGAGCCAATTAAATTAATAGAGCCCTCCTGATTATAGTAAATTATATATCAGACTAACCAAAGCGTTACTAGCACTTATTTAGAAGGTAAGATTTGAAAAATGAAAACTTTTAACTATATAATTAAGTAATTTTTAATGATAGCTGAATTATCGAATTAAATGAGATTAAATGAATTCACTAAATTCTGAATCAACCCCATGTACATATAACAAGATTAGTGTTAGGATATCTGAGCGTATGTCGCACACGCTTGATAACTTGAATAGGACGTACATAGTGGGACGCTATAGATAACACATAGTTAAAGAAGTTATCTTCTCGCCTAGCCAAACGCTGAAAAAATTCAGCATCAAGGAAAAATCAGAAATTAAAAACGAATAAGCTTAAACATGCATATAATAAATTGATTGTCTTGATTTGTTCTTAAAATATATATGGATATAATAATATACAGTTTTATAAATAAAAAGTTTGCAGGTAAGCAGCATCAATGATAATATTACTAGAGGAAGACAACAGAATTTTATCTAGAAGAATAATAGAGAAGATCAAATTTAAAATAAGATATATATTCATGCAAGTTTTTAATGATAGTCACTAAAGGCAAATTACACATGTAATTTTAGTTTCTCATTACACGAACCATTTACATGACCGCACTCTTTCTAGCTCGATAATTCCAAGTTATAATACACACGTAAGAACTATAGCACTATAGCAATAGTATGACTAAGGAAAACGTTACCAATAAGTAGAAATAACCACTCAAAAAATAGTTGAGTTCAAAGTTATAGATCAAAGCCTTATAATTATCTTTTATAATAATTCCTCAAGGATTCCCTAACGGGAAGTTTCGCTGTTTATTCTAGAATGGGACAATTAGGAAGATGATTATATGTATGTATTTTGATTAGATATTACATATTCTCAGAGTGAATTGCTTATGCAAAATGCCATGTATTTCATGTATAGTGTTCTTAATATCCCTTTAAATTACTGAAAAATAACACATCATCGCTACAATCATTGTATGAAAAAAGATTATTGAGGGAGCCAAAATTTCATGAATCTGAAGTGACACTCATTCATCCGAATGTGGTGTAATATATATGATAGGTAATAGCAAAAAACCACATACACGTCCACTCATCAAATACTTTTATTTTCTATTTAAGACAGCTATTTCCTCTAAGGACGTCAAACAGGCTAGACGGCTTTCTTCGTGTTGTCCGAGTGTTAGTTGACATATATGTGATCCATGGACTTTTTAATTTATAATGTGACATACTTTGAAATTCAGATATTTTGAGAAATAATTGATAGTATAATGTCTCTTTATGAGAGGGAGAGTAATTGGAACGACTAAAATCACTTTTAAATATCACTATACAACGATGAAACTAATAATAAACTTTCTTAATAGACTGTTCATAAAGGAAAGAAACTGTAAGGGATTTATAGTATCATCATTGCCGTAATCCATTATAAATAACATTTTATCATTTGAATGCAAACCCAATGGAAGGTAATAGAATACTGTATAACGCATACTAGTGATATCAAATATTAAGATCTCGTTGTCTTTATATTAAATTAATATCTATAATATAATTATGAATAAAAATAATAGCAAAGATGGTATTGCAGGTGCTTTCTTTTTAATGTATTGCTGGTCATAATAAACTATGGATTTATTGATCTAGCATCAGGTCAAGAAAGTACAAGACAGGCAAAAAGAATTAGTGCATTGAACAGCACGGAAATATCACTTGATGGCACCGCAGTTAACTCTGTAGATATGGTGATAGATAAATTTGGTAATGTATTTGTAGCTGATAGCGGAAATTATCTAATTCAAAAATTTGATGGTAATGGCAAGTTTATAACAAGCTGGGGTTCCAATGGCACAGGCAATTTACAGTTTAGTGGTCATCAGCTTGGAATAAGTACGGATAGTTTTGGTGATGTATTTGTAGCTGATAGCGGCAACCATAAAATTCAAAAATTTGATGGTAATGGCAAGTTTATAACAAGCTGGGGTTCCAATGGCACAGGCAATTTACAGTTTAGTGGTCATCAGCTTGGAATAAGTACGGATAGTTTTGGTGATGTATTTGTAGCTGATAGCGGCAACCATAAAATTCAAAAATTTGATGGTAATGGCAAGTTTATAACAAGCTGGTCATATTAGCTGGTTATTTTTCTTTATTATTAGCGTTATTATCTAATAAATTGTTTTGAAACTGGCTTATTAATAGAATATACTCTAATGCTACTGGCCTTAATAATTGCATGGCCTCAATTCAATTCTATGAATAGTTCTCTCATAAATATAGTATAATTATATAGACAAAATGAGACCAATAAACCATTATAGCATTTCAATATAGAATGCATTTCTCACTAAAGTTGTACAACATGTCTTTCCAATACTTATTCTTTTTAAGAAATTAGCGGCTCTGTTCACTTAATTTTTTCTTTAATAAGCATTCTATTATGCAGATAAACAAACTGATTAATCATCCAATTGCTAACATGATGTTCTAATTTAAATTAATCTTTTCTACATTGAAAATAATATCAATATATTTGTTCTTTATTTAAAGTATTAAACTGTCTCTCAATTATGTTCTGTCTTGGAATGAGTGAAGAATGTTTTATCTTTGCAAATTTACATGCATATGGATACCATGTCCCACCATCAGTAGAAACTGGGTGCTTTCATATCTTCTAACTAATTCTTGTAGAAATCGTTCTGCAACAAGTATGCTTCTCTCAAAAGAAATTATAATACCGAGAATCAGCTTATCTATTGGCTCAATGGCAAGCCATAACCATGATAGTGATTGCAACTTTAAGTAGTATTTCATCTAATTAGAAATTCAGATACTTTTCTCTTATTCTGAAGTATCTTTTTTGGTTTGAAATGTTGAATCCAATTCCATATCGAAACATGATTCCTTTTTATAAATGGAAACAGGTGTTCTGATGCTCTTCTGAGTGAAAGGCCTGAAAAGTATAGATGTAGTGCATAGTAGATGTACTTTGAAGATGTTCTATTTCTTTTGAGTAGCATAATAGGGATAAGATACTTTCAGATATAGATTTATCCTTGAATAGACTGATGTATACATATACATATATATATGTATATACATATATATGGCACTTTTTTATGCAGTAGAGGCAAAATAGAAGTCAATATGTGTTCCTATCTTGACATTATGCTTTTGAGAAAAACCTGCTATAGTCTCCAATACATATTGAGAATCTTTATCAGGAGTATATATTGGACAGCTTTGAATAGAGGCAGCAGGGTTTAGAACAGAAATACAAGGCTGGAGAGTATGTTCAATATGAACTACTGTGCCATTACTATCCAACCAAATAATATCAATGGGAAATTTCATATCTTTCATCCAAAAGCTCTGCCTCGAGGATTGTTCAGAAACAAATAGCATTCCCTCATTTTCTTTTAAATGGTCTTTCACTGCTAAACCTTCTGCCTTTTGGTCAGCTGTAATAGCTAAATCTGTAGTCAACTCAAAGCCGTTTACGATAGCTCGTGCCTGTAAATATGTATCCTTTGGAATATCGATACCATTGAGAAAATTTCGATTGTCTTCTTCTCCTGCAACATTTGAAAAAGAAGACGATATAGAAGGCTTAACCGTTACATACATAGAAACACTAAGCACTATGGTAAATATGATTAATATCCTACCAACAAGTTGAAGCTTTACAATCATAATTAATAAGTTCTGTTTAACTCAGATGTCTTGCCATATTTAGGTTTAATTCCTTGATAGAGAAGTTTCAAATTATAGGATGTGTAGGAAAATAACTCGAAGCAAGCTATAATTTGAAGATTATTAAAGTCAATAATTTTATGTCCACTTATATCCAAATATTTTAGAATAATTTGCTATGAGATTGGTACAGCCATTGCGTCTAGTGCAATAGAAAGCACACTAGGACATCTACAATTTACTGACTATAGTTTTGATTTGATGTCCGGTTTGCCATTTAGTCTTTCCCATATACTCTACTCTATCAGTTACTGCCTAACAATTTCAATCCCTTTTTAATCGTAAATTCCTATTTGCTTCTGAATTTTGCTATTATCAGTGCTATGTCTGACCTCAATTTCCTGCATTATTGTAACTATTTGAGCAACAATAAAGTCAACTATAAACAAAGTTTGGTTCCCAAATATTCCATCCTTACCTTACTTGATGTAGTTTTTACTATAGAGTGTTCATATTGGATTGTTGAATTATTAAGTTCAAATAAAACTAAACACAAAGCATGGAGAGAGAGGGAGAAGACAGATGGAGCTAGAAGAAATAAAGAAGAAAAAGATAATTCGATTTGAGAGAAAAGCAATAGATATTTAGGATAAATCTTTATCTAAACTAGGATAACTAAATAATAGTCAAATTGCAAGAGAAATTTGATCTTATTGTTATTGGAAGTGGATCTGGACTCGATGTTGCTAACGCTGCTGCATCTCAACATGGACTTAAGGTTGCAATTATTGAAAAAGATAAAATGGGTGGCACCTGTCTTAATAGGGGATGTATTCCATCAAAACTACTAATACATAGTGCAGATGTAGCTGAAGTAATCAAAAATGCTGGTATTTTTGGAATAAAAGTTGATGGTTTCTCTGTCGATTTCGAAAAGATTATTGAAAGAGTAAATACTATAACTGATTCTCATTCAGCTGCCATTAGAAAGTCATATGAGAATTCTGATAACCCCAAGCTTTTTGCTAAGGAATGCAGATTTGTCGGCAAAAAAATGATTGCTCTTGGTGGAACAAATGTGAATGATGAAGTCATAATAACTGCAGAAAACATTTTGATTGCTTCCGGTACTAGACCTAAAATTCCAAAAATTAAAGGATTGCAAGAGAGCGGATATATTACTAGCGATGAATCCTTGCGTCTCAAACGACAACCGCGTAGTCTTACTTTTATAGGTGGAGGATACATAACATGCGAATTAGCTCATTTTTATGGCAGCCTTGGAACAGAGATTAATATCGTCCAGATTGAAGAAGTACTTATTCCAAAGGAGGATAAGGAAATTTCACAAAAGTTTACCGAGGTTTTTTCCAAAAAGTACAATGTATATTTGGGATATAATGTAGAATTGGTGTTTAAGGATGATTCTAATATATTCCATATTGTGGCAAAAAATAAATTCTCTGGAAAAATGTTAGAATTAAATTCCGAGCAGTTATTGATTGCTGTTGGAAGAGAACCTACTTCAGATTCTCTTGATATCATAAAAACAGATGTCAAGCTTGATGAAAACGGTTTCGTTTTGGTAGATCAATATCTTGAAACCAATATCAAAGGAATATTTGCACTAGGAGATGTAGTTGGACGTTATCAATTCAAGCATAATGCCAATAACGAGGCTCGATATGCTTATCACAATATGCTAGTCCCTGACACGAAAAAGGTTCCTGTTGACTATACCGCTATGCCGCACGCAATATTTAGTTCACCTCAAGTCGCTGGCGTGGGGTTTACTGAACAGCAATTGAGTTTAAAAGGGATAGACTATCAGAAGTCAATTTATCCATATATAATGACAGGGATGGGGGAAGCAATACAAGACAGAGATGGTTTTGTAAAGTTTCTTGTAAGTAGTAATGATAAAAAGATTCTTGGATGCCATATTATTGGAACTGATGCATCCACTCTGATTCATGAAGTTTTGGTAGCAATGAAAGCTGGAGACGGTACGGTTCAGAATATAACAAAAACTATTCATATACATCCAGCTCTTTCTGAAGTAATTGCCAGAGCAGCGGCGACAAGTAATACCTAAGAAATTGTAAGATTATTTATAAGACACTATCACTTTAATTTTTTGCCTAGCTAGAAAATATGATATATTCATGAATATATCTTGATAAAGTTACAAAATACTATAATATAGATCGACAATAACAAATCTTACTATCTTTATCTGACCAGATAAATTAGAGAAAATTATGTTAACCAGTCAAGAAAATTTGTAGTGGTATACAATATTTTTTGGGATGATTGCCAATAATATGTTGCAGCAATCTCTAAAAACTGAAAGAATCAAAAATCTAAGATGACAGAGTTATATTACAAAGCTTGGTAGGTAAGATTAAAGGAATTTCATCGAATATAATCCAATGCGTTAGACTACAATAAATATACCTTTGTTTTTTGGAATCGTTTAACAGAAAGCACATAAAGTGAGGTAGATCATATTAAGACTTGCTTGGGTAAATGACTTGGACCGGTGAATCGTGATTTTGATAATCTCATGGTTACAAACAGTGTATTTTCATTCTTAAAGAATATCAATTCAAATATCGTTAATCTCCTTTTATATCCATAATTTATGTAATAGAATTGGCCGAATATTCTTAAATAGGTTGTATAACATTTATGATTTCAAATGTTCTTTTCTTTTTAAGATAAATCACAAATGGCTTTATTTCTTTTAATAAATTTGTTTGGAAGCAGAGGCGGATTGAGGACTGAGGATTTGATTTACAAATACTAGTTAATGGTATCTTTTTTAATGGCTATATCTAAGAAACAGTTGCATAATGGCTAAGTATTGCTTTGTTGTTTTAATGGAATTAGGACTAGCAGTCTTTGATGACAAGAATAATCTAATAAAATCAGTTAAATTTGACAATCCTGTAAATTCCTTTCGTTTAGTGAAGGGTGGAAGCAAACTTCCCGAAATTACTCAGATTATTGATATATTGAATTCTTATAATGATATATTAGTTAACGAACCTAGTTTAGCTTTTCATTTCAGACAGGCGGGATTGAATAGCCATATAATGCCGCAAGAAAAACAAGACGAATTTCAGAACACCAAACCTGTCCTGTTGGTATCTTCAAAATTCGCAGACAACGAAACACAGGCAATGGAGTTATTGAGAAATTTTGCTATCGAGTTATCATCAAGTAGGGTAAAAGAAACATCCGAAAGACTTGATCTTCATATTATTCAATCAATCAATGCATTGGATGAATTGGATAAAATAACTAATACTATTGGTGCTAGAATGCGTGAATGGTATGGGCTTCATTTTCCAGAGCTAGATAATTTAATCCAAAGCCTCACAGCATTTGCAGAAATAGTAAGCAGAAGTGGTGTTCGTGCAAATCTAACTGAAGAGATTTTGGAAAATGCGGGCGTACAGAACAAAAAGAGTGAGATAATAATAGACGCTGCTAAGCGAAGTAAGGGTGGAGATATAGCTCCGGAAAATCTCGTGATAGTAAGGAAGCTAGCTGAGGAAGTCATTTCTCTGTCAGAATTACGTAGAATATTATCAGAACACATTGAAGTCTCGATGGATAATATTGCTCCCAATGTTAAGGATTTGCTTACCGCCACCGTGGGAGCTCGGATTATTGCAAAGGCAGGAAGTTTAAACAAGTTAGCATTTCTACCTTCCAGTGACCATTCAAGTCTTAGGCGCCGAAAAGGCGTTGTTTAGGTCATTGAAGACAGGTGCGCGTCCTCCTAAACATGGTATATTATTCCAACATCCTCTAATTCATTCTTCGCCGCGGTGGCAGCGTGGTAAGATCGCAAGAGCTATAGCCTCTAAAGTTGCAATAGCGGCAAGGATAGATCTATATCGTCACAGTGGAAAAGATTCCTCAGTCTCTGAAAAGTTAAAGAGGCGAATTGAAGAGATTCAACAAAAGTATAAGGAACCAGTGCCAGAGAATAAAAGGGACAGAAAATATAGAGAACATCAACAACGACAGCATCAATTTTCTTTTGTTAAAAAAGACAGATATAATAAAAATAAACCTAGAAAGAATGATCGAAGGAGATTTGCAAAGCGAAGATATTAAACTGATTATTTCAAGATAGGAGAGCCGTCATTTTTTCTGTATCTTTCTTGTGCTTTGAGAATCAGATGTCAGAAAGTACAAGTAATATAGTAAGAGAAGATGATCATAACTATGACTAATAATAATAATGACGTTTCGATTGCTAAAGATCATTCTCATATTTCTTTAATAGAATGGATCAAAGTTTCTGGAGAGAAACACATCTCAACATTAAACCTTATTAAAGGAAACAATGTTTACGGAGAAAAACTAGTCAAATATAATGGAGAGGAATATCGAATATGGGATCCTTTCAGGAGCAAGCTTGCCGGAGCTTTGAAAAAGGGATTAAAACAATTGCCTCTAATGAATGGTACAAAGGTATTGTATTTAGGGGCTTCTACTGGTACTACGGTCAGCCACATTTCTGATATTGTAGGATTCAAAGGAATTGTATTTGCAGTTGAACCTGCTGTGCGAGTGGCAAGAGAACTAATTGAAAACGTCGCCTCAAAAAGAAGAAATGTTATTCCTATTCTAGAAGACGCAAGAAAACCCAAAGCGTATTTTTCAATTTTTGGTAAGGTAGATGTAGTATACTCGGATATAGCCCAGCCTGATCAAACTGAAATTGCCATAGGAAATTGTCTTATCTATCTAAAACCAAAAGGTGCAATGCTGATAGTCATTAAAACACGCAGCATCGACGTAACGATGGATCCCAAATCGGTTGTAACACAAGAAGCAAAAAAAATAGAAAGAACAGGATTTCGAATTGAACAGATAATAGATCTGGAACCATTTGATAAGGATCATGCCTTAGTCTATGCCATTTACTATCCAAAGTAAGTCAGTTTGTCTGAAGATTTTTGATAAAGCATCATCCTTAATGGTCTCCAAGATTTCCTTGCAAAGCTTGGTGCATTTTTATATTTCTTTACCCATTCTCGAATAAAATACATTGTTTTCTCATCTGAAGGATATCCACTTCCTATGGTGTGATGTATTCTTCTAATTGCCTGAATCTCATTATCCCTTACTATTTTTGCAATAATTGATGCCGCAGATACTACTAAATTCAATCGATCAGCATGGTGCATAGAATATAGTTTTGTATTGTATGAAACTACACCACATTTTACGCATTCTTTGTATCGTTCCTGATTAACATCACAGGAATCGATATAGACTTCATCGACATGAAGATTATTAATAACTGCAGCCATTGCTTCAGCTTCCAACTTGTTAAGTTTATTCAAAAAAACATTATCATCTATTTCATCGCAGTCAATTTTGTATATACAAAGAGAATCTGCCAAATCTACTATGCTAAAAAACATATTTGCGCGTAATTTTTTTGTTAGCTTTTTGGAATCTTTAACGCCGATTTTAGACAATTCAGACATCTTTGAATCTCTGACAGATATTCCTGCTATTATCAATGGACCGATAATGGAACCACGTCCTGCTTCATCAACACCTCCTATTAGAATATCTTTAGAGCACTGCAATAATATTTGATCCTTTCACTAGATATGACTTGTAATCTATATTTTATGTTTGCGACATAATGCTAATAATTCTTATTATCCAATCTATTCTTCTATATATAAAGAACAGTTTATTTTTATGATTAGCCAAGAATTCCTGGAAAGTGTTGAGGGAAATACTAGATTGTTAGTTCCAGCTGCATCTTTAAACAAGAAGACTCCACCAAAGACGCCAGCTTTTTTTAATCCTGCTGCTAAGTTGAACAGAGACATATCCGTATTAATCTATAGAACCTTCATTTCAGGAAGCAAAGAACATGCTAAATCATTTGCAGATGCCTTCAGTGGTATAGGAGCAAGAGCATTGAGAGTAGCAGTTGAAGTGCCTGGGATAGAAAATATATATCTTAATGACACTAACTTTATAGCAATTGAGGCAGCAAAAAAGGCTGCAGAGTTAAATCAAGTTACAGAAAAGTGTTACTACTCTATTAATGAGGTTTGTAAATTTCTAACAGAACATTCAACATTAACTGGAGAAAGGTTTGACATAATTGATCTCGACCCTTTCGGAACACCGGCGCCTTTCGTAGATTGTGTCCTAAGATCGATCCTTGATGGTGGATTGATTTCCATCACTGCAACAGACACAACAGTCCTGTGTGGCGTGTATCCGGTTATTTGTCATCGTAGATATTATGGAAGATCTCTCAATACGCATTATACTAATGAAATAGCTCTTCGTCTTGTTATCTCTTTAATTGCATTAACCGCCTCAAGATTGGATCTTGCTATTGAGCCAATATTTGTTCATGCTAATTTACATTACTTGAGAATCTATGTCAGAGTCTTGGTAAGCAGTAGTAAGGCAAACAAGGTATATGATAATATTGGATATTTACGACACTGTTTTAAATGCGGAAATAGAAACGTTGTAAAAAGACACGACATGTCAGAAGTTTGTGAAATCTGCGGTAATAATTTTAGTATCGCTGGTCAGTTGTGGATTAACAAATTATTCGATAAAGAATTCATAGGCAAATCTGTTACTCATCAGTCCGTGAACGACGGTATTCAAGCAATGAAGGAGATGGATCGTTGTCAGAAGTTATTCTCGATCTGTCTGGATGAACTCGATGATATTCCTTATTACTTTCGAGGTGATGATATTGCTTCCAAGTTGAGAATAAATCCATATCCGTTACAAACTGTCGTAGATAAACTATCATCAGCTGGTTATAGAGCTTCTAAAACAAGTTTCAACCCTTCGGCATTTAAAACTAACGCTAGGATAAACGAGATATTAGATGTTCTCCGAAGATAGTAATCTCTATGTATATTAGTTCTTATGTGTCAATTCAAATCAGACAAAATTATGTCAAATATAGTCGAGTTGATTTTGAGAGACTTAATTTATAATTGGGTTTTAGGTATCTCTATTAAATTCAATTAAAATTTAGAGAATTTTATCATTATCAAGAATAGCCATTGCTTATATCATACATCAGGCATCTATTCTAATTTAGTTCACATGTTAAGTGTAACCAATAATGAGCTAAAGCAGACTGATTCTATGATGTAGTTTGTTATAAAAATAGATAAATTCAAGGATATCATACTTTAACAACCTCCTTTATGAGAGTAATACAAGTTGACCAAACTCGAAGTTAAAAATATCACAAAAAGCTTTAAAGCAAAACACGAAAATGATACCATTTCCTTTAATGCAATAGAGAATATAAATTTGTCCATCGAAGAAGGCGAATTTGTTTGTTTTGTTGGTCCTTCTGGATGCGGTAAATCAACTCTACTGAATATACTAGCCGGTTTGGATAAACCTACCGAAGGTGAGATAATATTAAATGGGCAGCCGGTCAGTCAAACGGGACCTGATAGAATTATGGTTTTTCAGGAAAATGCATTATTCCCTTGGCTTAAAGTAATTGATAATATAGAATTTGGTTTGAAGATGGCAGGAATTCAAAAAGAAAAAAGACACACAATAGCTATTCATTACCTCGATATGATGCAATTGACAAGATTTTCAGAAGCTTTTACATATCAATTATCTGGTGGTATGAAGCAGAGAGTTGCAATAGCACGAGCTCTTGTTATGGACCCTGAGGTATTGCTAATGGATGAACCTTTTGCCGCATTGGATTCTCAAACGAGAGATTTGCTGCTCGTAGAATTACAATTGATATGGGCCAGAACAAGAAAAACAATTGCATTCGTTAGTCATAATATAACTGAATCAGTTTGTCTAGGTGATAAGATTGTAGTATTTTCGAGTAGACCAGGTAAAGTGAAGAAAGAGATCAAAGTTGATTATAGAAGACCTAGATTAAGTGAAGATAGTAATTTACATCAATATCAACGACAAGTCTTAGATGAACTCAAGTCAGAAATAATTGCAGCTCGAAAACTGGAGGACAGATTTTGATTTTGATTATATAGAAAAAGATATTGTTTAATTAATATTCTTGCTCTCCTCATTTCCTTATTAAATGGAGGATAAATTTCGAGGGAACTTAATTTCTGGTTTCGTGAGCCTTATCTACAAGTAAATCACAACTCAACAAATGGATTGCAAAAATGAAGATTGCATTTGATCCGACATACAAAAGCATAAATTTCTAGTAAGCCTTTGCTGTGTTTATGAATAACAAAGAACACACGATACGCTCAATACTCTTTTGGCTGTCTATTTTGACGTTATCTTTAACATCTATAACTATTGCCCTCAATATTCCATTTATACCTATCATACTAGCACAAGAAGAAGGGGAAGATTTAGTTGAGATGGAGATGAATAATGGCACAACAATATCGATTGCAAATGGTTCAGGAATGATATTAGGTGATGGTACGAATGTAGTTGAAAACAGTACGATGAGCGTGATGGAAAACGGTACCATACGGAGCGAGGATGTATTTTAGTTCTGATAAGAACAAGAGAATCAATTACGTTGCAATAATTCTTTGATTCTTATTCAAATCCACCTTAAGACACAAAGCGACACTATAAAACTGATCAGATCGTTTTTTAGAATTATTAGCAAATTACCGACTCCAAAAATTTGAGAAAGTTGGAATTTCTATTATAGAAAATATTAAGGTAGTAGTACTAGAATACCATCTTCTCATTATTATTCTATTGTGCTATTGAGAGTAGTGTTACCATATAATTCTGGTATTAACAGAAGTCCAAATTGTTGCGTGAATAATTGCAAATGGCTACAATCATTTTTGTTCTTGTACGCTATAATATTAATATTATATATATTATATTAGAACAATAAGCGGTGGTTTTTACTTAGTCTATTGTCTTAGGCTTCTAAGCAGATCTATTCCCATTCTAAAACTATTAGGAGAGGAAATAAGAACTTCATCTGCTAGAGTACTTGCAGCCTTTATAAAATCAACAGGATTTTTTTCGTATTCCTTCCAATCTAATCCAATTATATCTGCCGATCGCCTGTTCTTATCTGAAGGCAACATCACACATGCCACTACTTTGATTTTAAAGGATTTTACAATATCTACTATCTCACCTAGGTCTGAAAGAGACGAGATTAACTGTGTTACCACAGAATATGGTTTAGCTTCAATTTTCTTTTCAAATAACGATCTGTTGTTGGAGAGGATCTTGCTTGGGACAGATAAATTCAAATGAATTGATTTATCATACTTCTTGTCATTTAAGATAGACAATATTGATGTAGGTTTAAGTCCTGAACTTTTTTGCCCGGCATCTTCTCTTATTCTGCTTCTTCTTCTTTCTCCTGTTCCTGCTCCTGCCTTCTCCTTCTAGTCCTTCTGCAGTTGATTTTGCTGCTGCTTGTTCGTCTCCTCTCAAAATAAGTAAGCTTTCGACTTCAAGAAGAATTGCATCTGTAACAAATTGGCAAAATGATGTGAAATTTCTATCTCTTGTTCTAACGCTGCAGCTTAATTTCAATCTATTATTATTATTACCTCTTCCTCCTCTTGTATTTTTTTTTATGTAGCTAGCTGCAGTAATACTAGATACACGTGGTATGCCAAGGACGGAATCTGTCAAATGAATGCCATTAACTAGATTCACTAATTCTGAAGATCGATTCAATAAAATTTGCAATTCTTGATTTAGCCTCATGACATCAAAATGGTCGTCATCAATCATTATTTTTGGAGGATTTAATTCGTATGATATTTTCATAGTATACCTGCAAGGCTTCTCTTTGTGATAGGGGTTTATTAAATGAGAGGCTAAAGCTTCCACACAGACAAAAAAACAAATAAATAACAAACTACTAATTTTTCATGTATTTACACAAAATAAAGAAGTATTATTATTGTATATGATATGATATGATATGTTTCTATTTATATATACATGCAAATGATGACTGAATATAAGTCATTTTCATTTTATCTTTATAAAAAACAAGCAAACAAACACAAATTTTATCTTATATTTATTTCCTATATAGTCAGATGTGTATGTATACATGTATACCTTAAATAGAAATGAGCTATTCTTGCGTCTATTTCAATTATTAAATGCAACTCCTAAGGATATCTCAGATTCTTTTTCTTTTCGTCGTCTTGCAGCTGTATTAGTAATAATTTATTATAATAATGATAATAATGAGACTAATAATATTAAGATTCCACGTATTCTTTTAACAAAGCGAAGTTCAACAATAACTGCTCATGCAAATGAGGTATCATTTCCAGGTGGTAGCTTTGATAAAGCATCAGATGCATCATTAGCAGATACTGCCATCAGAGAAACAAAAGAAGAAATTAATCTACATTTTCAAAAGTCAGATTTAATTGGTCATCTTCCCATAGTGACAACTTTAACTTCTAATTTTATTATATATCCATTTGTTACTTTGCAAGATAGAACTTTGATTCCAACTATTCTTACTGATGAGGTACAAGATATTATTGATGCTCCGCTTCTAGAGACTCTCCAAACGATGGATAAAGACAACAACTATTACCACTACTACCACCATCACGACTCATCTTTAGAAGATATATACAAATTCACTTATCGAAGCGAGGTTATTTGGGGAGCCACCGCCAGAATCCTTAAGCAATTGTATGATTGTCTTTGTATAAAACATAAATAAATTTCTGGTCAGCAGCAGTATCGGATAACAATATAACAATAGACAATAAGAAATTGTGCTATTTGATATGAGTATATTGTTCCAATTATTCCATTCAATTCTTTATTTCATACTATTCTCTAGGCAAGTGGTAAATCATCATTATCGTTAGGCTCTATAATAGAAGATTTATTTAGTAATATTGAAGGCAGTCCTTAATGCATCTCTTTGTCAAAGAACTTCACAGTAGTTGTCGCAGATGCGAAGTATGACACTATATTTCAGGCAACAAAAGACAATTGATGTATCTTCCGCAATGAAAAGCAAAACTTACCTAACAGTACCAAACCAACAATATTCAATGATGAAGATATTTTGATGATATAATTAAGAAGGCTTATAAAATAATTTACGAGAAAGTAGAGGGATATTTTGATTCCTAATATAATCATAAAGAGTAATCATAAAGCTGGGAATTTGGATACGAATTGACAATCGAAGAACCCAGAATGAAAGTTATTAAAAAAAGACCCAGCGATTCTTCCATTTATGTAGGGGCTTGATGGATAAAGAAGGTATCGTATGCATAATCTACGAGTATTTCTTTCATATTAACATACTTCTCTATTAATATCAAAATTAACGAATCATTCACCTTAATTCTTTTGAATTCATAGTATCCTAGCTTTTGATAAAGATGCAAACTGCGAGTGCTATTGTGACTAGCAAAGAGTTCATACCGATCGGCCAAGGATGCAAATTGTTGATCAATGGCTTTCATAAGTGTAGTTCCGATACCAAGGCTTTGCCATTCAGACTCGACATCAACCTGCCAATGAGTTATCCTATTCTCGATATGACCAAGCACCGGCTGTATATTGTTTTATTTTCTACGGCCTTAAGAAAGACAGCATGACTACCATTAATGTTAATCCATGCCTAATATTTAGGATAGAATAAGGTTTACCACAAATATACCTTTCACATCTGCCAGAAGAGGCTTGTAGCCATGCGGGACTCCATACTCACTCGAACTGTAGCAAATGGTGGGTGGGGCCAACCTCCTACTACAACAATTTCTCCAAGCTCCTGACTACGAAACTATAATAATCTGTGATTGAGTCAATTTATTGTATGCATGATTTTTTCATACTTGACACAAATATTCCTATATTCTTTAACATTTCTTTTTTCTTTTTATTATTATTTGGTTCATCAATATAACTTTTCATTATATTTATGATTGCACTTGCAACTACTACTGCATCAGCACCAGCATTAATCATAAATTTAACGTGTGACGGATTGCTAATTCCAAATCCAACAGCGATAGGAATGGAAGAACCTACAATTTTTTTGGTATTTTTGATATATTTTGCAGTCGAATCCTCAAATGATTTACGAATACCTGTTGTTCCATATACTGAAACTAAATAAAGAAATCCACTAGATCTAGAAGCTATCGAACGTAACCTTTCTTCATTTGTATTAGGTGACACTAAAAAGATTGTAGCAAGGTTTAGTTTTGATGCTTCATTAACATATCTATTGGATTCTTCAAAAGGCATATCAGGTAGTATGAAACCATCGATTCCAGACCTTTTTGCTTTTAGCATGAATTTGCTAAATCCTGCTTTATGTAAGATATTTGAATATGTCATTGCAACTATTGGTGTATCTGGAAATTCCTTTCTAATGTCTTTCACAATTTCTAAAGCTTTATCAGGTATTATTCCATGAGTAAGCGCAATAAAAGAAGCTTCTTGAATTATAGGGCCATCTGCGATGGGATCTGAAAAAGGAAGCCCTATTTCAATTATGTCAGCACCTGACTTAATCATAGCGGAAACAATTTCTTTTGTAGTTTTGATATCTGGATATCCTGCAACAGCATAGCAAATAAGTAAATGCTCTTTCTTTCCTCCTGATGGTTTAGATATTGGTGAAGAGGCCCAAGTTATCGATGATGAGTGGGATTTTGAGTATAATTCACAAAATTTTTTAACAAGTCGATTATTCTGTAGGTTGCTATTTTGTATGTTACGAGTCATTTCGCATTCATTTTCTATATGAGATGCAATTTATAAAATATATGATTAGATCCCAAAGATTAACTCCAATTGATGTTAAAACTAACAACACATTAATCTTATAGATTATTTATTTCGATTCCCAATTTCAAGTTTGATATGGACAAAGAAAGATTACGATTACTCAGCATTTTATTTCTTTTCGTTAAATATTGATGGGCTGGTCTAATAGTGGCTGCATTCAACACCACGAGTAGTTATTGGCTTTTTCTGTGAACTCTATAGTCTTCGAAAGATTAACTTGCTCATGCTTTTTTTTCATCAATTTATATTTTTTTTATTATTTATAGCAATCTTAATTTCTGGAGTTGCTCCTAGAGGGGATTCTATACTCAGGCACATTAACAGATGTTAATAGTGTAGGACATTAACCATTTTGTTACGATCTACCAGTATTCAGTTATAATACATGTTATTTTATAGAACCTTCTCGATGAGAGAGCTTCAGAAAAGGTTACTAATCAACAGAAACACAAAAAACAACTCAATAATCATTTGAATTCAAATTTACACTTCAAGAGCATATAATAATGCTTTAAAGTATTAGCTCAATATTTTCATATAAAAATGTAGCAATATTTTATTAAAATACATGTTTACTGGAAACTAGGAATTGCATGTAAACTATCCTCTCTAATCGATCTGCTTATCCAAAGTTTTAAACTTATTCCGTCTAAAAGCTGATATTATAGAATATCTATGATGATCATATGCAAACGAATTGAAGTGCCTCTCCCTGCAGTATATAATTATCTTTAGAATTCACTATGTAGATGAAACCACAATTAAAGTTGATACTCAATTTTGTATGGCTGTAGGTTGGAATTGAGTGTGAATATAAGATAATAATTTCAAAAAATTTGCATTTCATGAAAGGAAGTGTGTGGTTGCTTATGCGTCCTTATGTGTTTGTTGTAAACAACTATACAATATTTAATAAAGATATGAGAAAACTCCAATTTCTACCGAGGCAATACTGACTAATGCATCTTTGTGGATACTGACTATAAAATATCGTCATCTTTATATCTATCTTCTGAAAAGCGTACTGATTAACAATCTAATATTTCAAAGATAGAACAGAATGTTTTGATGAAGGTATTTACGTTCTATAGAAAATAAACCTGTAATTAGCACATGCGAGACATTGGTTAAACTTCTTTCTACAGCTACAGAGATATAATAAATATAATAAAATAAATAGTAGAAGCGATTCTGAAATAAAGAGCGCTACATCAAACTAAAACCTTTTATATAATCAAACTATGCGTTGGATGGATTTATCTGACCCAAAAAGAGGATCATCAAAAGTTAACCATACAGATTCTTATTTTAGCATTGGTTACTTCCGCAATAGTTGCAAACTCTATAATCTTTTTCTCGCCCGCACATAAGAAGCATGCTACTGCCCTTTGGATATTAAACATAACTGGAGCTATTGCTACCAGTTTAGCCATAATTGCAGTATATAGACATGGGCTTCAGGGATTTCATGGCAAATCATATCTTTTTCTCATGTTAGGTTTAGCCTCTTGGTTCGCTGCTGACCTTACGCTTATGTATTACTATTATGGTCTAGGTATAGAGGAACAGAAACTAGTAACTCTCACGGATGGTTTCTGGTTTGCTGGATATGTATTCTTAGCTTTACATTTGTTTACAGTACTCCGATCATTACCTAGTACAATTAAGCCAGGAATTGTGGTTATGGTATCAATTGTTACAATACTATTTGTTATGTATAATGTAATTAATTTAGTCTCATCAGAATATCTTATTGATATAGACTTCGCGGTATTTGTTGTTACCATTGCCTATCCTGTTTTAGATTTGATATTAATTATCCCTTCTGCTCTAATACTTGTGAGTTTACGCAAAGACTATAAGCACTCTATTCCTTGGTTTCTTTCATCTTTGTCGTTATTAGTCAATGCAATAGCTGATGATGGATATGTAAACGACTTTGTAAACGGAAATTCACAAAATATGTGGACATGGGATCTATTTTATGTTACAGACTTTATCATTATGGCAGGTGCTTTGTTTTGGTACAACAAATTTCATATTTCACATGAATTAAATAAGCCAAAAATTGTGCCCTAAAAAAGAGATATCAGCAGCTTATCATCATGTTCTTTTATATTGGAGCGGCACTGCCACAAGTTTTCACATAGATAAAATTTTTATGATATGTTTATTACTCGTGCTTTCTTTTTTAAATATGTTCTCTATGGTTGTTATAATATGTATATATGTTATCTCTCATTAGATCGAAAGAATCATCAGCAAAAGGAACATTTGGCAGTGCCTTATTGGAATTTTTGTGTTTATATCTTTGCCATTCAATTTACAATTTAACAACGCTTAGAGATGAAAGAGTTTACCCCTTGTTTTCTATGCACCTCATCCATGGTACACCTTCTTTTTAGATCGTGCTTTTCTAGAATTGCTTTATTAACATTTAATAACAAATATACTACATTATACCGTTAATATATTCAATAAAAACTAGTGAAAAATTGACATTTATATGATCTATTGAAATAACACCTTGCACCTATTCATTAATATTCTTATCTTTTACTCTGAGTCGTCTATTATTCTTTGAAAATGCCCTGCGGAAAGAAGAGACATTTTTTATTTCAATGACTCTTACTTTACAGTCTTAAGATAATTTTCATATATAGAGATTGTCATTTCCTGTATATTAGATTGAATCGACCCAGGACGAAGATTTCTAATTTTCTTTATAGCTTGCTCCGCTGTCAAATTTTCGTTTTTCAAAAGGTATGCAGCCAATATAGTCCCAGTCCTTCCCTTACCAGCTGCACAATGAACCATAACTGGCTTTTTATTATCTATCTGGTGTTGGATATATTCTACCGTACTATCTATTTCTTCGATAGATGGAGAGCCAAAATCTTCTACTCTAAGATGTAAATAATTAACATTATCACGATCTATATTGTTTATACTATCAGTAAACCAGTTTGATGGCAAGGGCACTTCTCTCACTGTAATAATGGTTTTAATGCCATGTTTAATTAACCAAAAGAATTGAGAATAAGTCATAGGTAGACCACTACCTGCTAGTTTACCATCAAGAACCCAACTGAAATTGGTTGGTCGGTCCGCTACACGACCATACATCCATCTATAAGCATTCCCAATTTTTGTCATTTTTATTAATTCATATTAGACTGCAAAATAATTGTTTAGCAACTGTAGAACTTTCTTGATAATTTAACATGACTATCCCAAAATTCATTGTCAATATATTATAAACTTATTCTAAATCAATACTTATTTCTGCTTTAATATTCATTCTTACTACTAATATATATTCCTCTACCACAGACATTACCTTTTTGATTTCTCTTTCAATCGCTATTTCATGATACAAATGAATGAGTTTTTGATTGACATATGCGGGTGAAACGATGGGAGTTAGACAGCGTTAAATTGACTGATCATTTGTTGCATCTCTCGCTACGAATCTTTTAATAATTTAAACAAGAGGAAATATTTATACTAGTACCTATTCCCATATGTCATGTATCAATTAATATTAAGCCTTGAAGAATTACTCAAAGAGTTTATTACTGTCAGAAAAAATACGATTAATCTCTTCAAACCTTTGCAGATAGAGGATGCTGTTATTCAATCCAGCGATTTTGGCAGTCCTCCTAATTGGCACATTGCCCATGTTACTTGGTTCTTCCAAAAAATATTGGAAAAGTATGATAAAGATAAAGTATCAAATGTAAATATTGACCTACATTATCTAAACTCTTATTATCATAGATTTGGCGAAATATTACCAAAAACTCAAAGAGGTAGATTCCCCCGTCCAACTATTGAAGAGACTATGAAATACAGATCTTTTATCGAAGGGCAAATTGTTTCATTTTTAAAAGAAATTGAATCCTCAAATAAAATATCTGAGGAAATACTATATGAGATTATGCTGGGAAACCAGCATGAGATGCAGCATCAAGAGCTAATGGTCTATGATTTTCAGCATTATTTCCAGCGTTTTCCATATGAATCTGATAACTACAAACCTATCAAAATGCGAGTTCCTCCTTTACCTGTAGAAAAGCCGATAGGCATGGTAGATGTTCCCGAAGGAATTTACGAACTTGGATTCAATGGTAAAGGATTTTGTTATGACAACGAACTACCTGAGCACAAAGTTTACTTGCAGCCATTCAAAATAGATGTTGCACCTGTCACAAATGGACAGTTCATTAAATTCATTGAAGATGGTGGGTACAAAGATTACAGATACTGGTTAGCCGATGGCTGGGAATGGGTAACTGAGCACGCGTGGAAAGCTCCTCTTTATTGGGAATATAAAAAAGGAGAAGGTGCTTGGATAAAAAAGGACTTTCGCGGTATCAATAAAATTGAAACTGATGAGCCAGTTACCAATATCAGCTACTATGAAGCTGACGCTTATGCTCGGTGGGCCGGTATGAGACTTCCTACTGAAGCTGAATGGGAAAAAGCGGCAAGCTGGAATGAGGACTTGCATACAAAAAACATGTATCCGTGGGGAAATGAAAAACCCACCTATAAACACGCCAACTTAATGGAATCATATTTATGGGCTCCGACAAAGGTTGGATCATATCCTGCTGGTAAGAGCTATTATGGCTGTCATCAGATGATAGGCGATGTATGGGAATGGACTTCTTCCGAATATGTGCTTTATCCTAGGTTCAAATCCAGATTTTCAGAGTATACTGACAAATGGTCAATAAATCAAAAAGTACTAAGAGGAGGAAGCTTTTCCACACCGTCTAGCCAGATAAGAAATAGCTATAGAAACTACTTTAAACCACATGAACGAATCCTCTTTGCAGGCTTTCGTTGTGCCAAAGATAATTAGTTTACAATAGAAGGCAAATAAATAAAATAATATAAAAACAAAATAATTAGAAGATGTATAAAATATAAAGTAGCAAAAAAAACTATATATGTACGAAAAAAAGATTTACGGATGCACTATACGCTGCCAATTATCTTTTCAAATAATTTTAGACACAAGAAAGATTAGGAGCGTTTGTAATTGAATAAGTACGCGTTCGGATCGTAAAAAGAACCGTATTCGTTTTTCAATTCTGTCAGTCTGTTTACAATTTTTTCAGTTCCAAAACTTTCCATTGTCTTGAACAACTTTTCTTTTAATCCCATTCCTAATCTCAATGCTTTCTCCAAATCTTCTTCGTTACAAACTCCATTTGAGAGAAGCCATGCGGCACTATTAGCGGCAACTGCAATTAAATTTATGGGATCATATTTCTCTGCTTCTTGTGCAGTTAGATTTATTCTTTCGTACTTTTCACCTTTATAATCATAAAATCCTTTCCCAGATTTTTGCCCTAAATTTCCTTGATCAAATAATTCTTTAATTTTAGGATGAGGATTAATTACAGCGTTATCGCGGGAATACATTTCTGTTGTTGCTTTGTGGATAACATCAAGGCCTGTGTAGTCTGCTAGCTCAAATATTCCCATCGGAAAGGCCATCTTGAATTTCACTGCCGAATCAATCTGCAACATAGAAGACCCATCCCTTTCTTGGCAATACACGGCTTCGTGTACGAGCGGAATAAAAATTCGATTAACGATGAAACCTGCAACGTCCTTCCTACATAAGACAGGTTGTTTACCTATTCGCGTCACAAAATCCATTGTTGTATTAGTTATACCTTGATCAGTTAACTTTCCAGGTATGACCTCTACAAGCTGCATCAACTGAGGAGGATTAAAAAAATGTATACCGATAAAATGGTTCGGTCTGTTAGTCAATTCTGCCATTTCAGTGATGGGCAAAGTGCTGGTATTAGAGGCATAAATAGTCTGATTTTCAGAGTATCTATTTACTTCATCATATACTTTTCTTTTCAGGTTCATGTCTTCCGGTACCGCTTCAATGACCATATCAGCCCCTCTTAGTGCTTGCTTGATGTCTACTACAGGCAAAATGCGAGATAGTATGTCTTCTGCCTGATTAGCATTTATCTTTTGCTTTTCAACTAGTTTATTAAGAGACCATCGTATTTTTTCCATTGCCTTATCCAGGAAAGCTTGATCTATATCCCGCAATGCAACATTATAACCTGCCATTGCTGAGACTTGTGCTATTCCATGACCCATTATTCCTGAACCTAGAACCGTTATCTTATTAATTGAGGACATTTACAAACAATTTATTATTGGCAGCATTTTTAATTTTACTATTGGAGAACGGCATATTTAAACACGACCTGATTCTTCATACTTATATTTGGATTTAAGGCGTTTTATTCTAGATGTAACGAATCTTTCTAACAAAATGACTATTGGAGAAACAGAAGAGACCATTCAAAGGATGAATTTCGTTAAATTTAGATTAATAGATCTTTATAAGAAAAATATAGTAAAAATTAACCACTCTGCTATGGAACTGGTCTGCGCTAGGCACCTGATACGTTATGGCTACAATGTTGACGTAGAAAAACAGCTGACCAATATCCTTGTGTGTGATCTTCATGCAACTAAGGGAGATGGCGAAGCAATAGTTGAAATTGAAACCGGATTTATTCCACCAGAACATGCGCTGGATCCTTTATCTTACTATGTTGCCCGGCTCGCAAGTAAAATTGCGAGATATAGTAAATTCGCAAATCAATTTGTTTTGGCAACACCACCTGTCAGCATTCTTCCTATACCTAAGATATTCAGCCGACCGCCGCGTGATAGAAAAGAAGAACAAATTGAAAAAGTTAAGCTTCTATGTGATAGGTATTATCGAAATCCTCCAGTGAATTGGGACGAAATTCTGAATGGAAGACTACACATGATCTATATTATAAATATCGATGACGGGCAAGTCACGGAAATGGATGTAGATTCATATTTTGACACAATTCTTAATTTGGCATTGATACCAAATAACATCATTAATGATCAGTAAGTATACTACAAATGAGAATAACTATTGCAAATTAATCATTTTAATCACCACTGAAGTATGATAAAATCGTTTTTTCTTTGAACGATTCTACATTGGTATATCCTTTCTTTTCAATTGCTTCCTTCACTAGTTTGAGAATATTATCATCTTTAGTGTCATTTACATAAATCACGTAGATAAGTGCTCTATTTTTTCCTTCAAACTTTCTTGTAACTCTACCAATTCTCTGAACAATCTGATTTATATTAGAAGTGCTGGAAATTATTATCGCTATACCTGCCTGTGGAATGTCGTAACCTATCTCAAGGGTATGAACCGAAAGCAAGGGAAAATATTCCTTCCCCCATTGTTCAAGTAGGAGTTTCCTATCCTTTGCTCTTATTTGGTTATGCATAGTTTCTGCATGTATATGATTTTCTTTCAGTATTTTTTTTAATTTTTCGATTGATTCTATTGTTTCACTAAATATCATAATTCTTTCATTTGGATGTTCTTTTACAATATTCAACACCTGAATAAACTTCTGACTCGCAGTGTTAAGAATTTCTTTTCGTCTACGAACATTAGCAAACCACGATTTTGCTAGAGAAGATCTAGGCCGCCATTCATAAGTATTTTTGAAATGGTGACTGGATCATGTACTTGCAATCTTGCTGATATCTCTTTTATTTTGGAGCTTGTTTCTTCATATACTCTTTGCTCATATGAAGTAAATCTCACTGCTCTTGGGATAATTACAGGTTTAGCAAGACGACCATCGATTACTGCATCTTTTATCATATATTTTCTAATTGGTGGAGCAACAACCATAATGGTTGAATATTTACCATCCTTTTCGTTTAAGGTCGCTGTGAGACCCAGTATTGCCTTTTTTGGGTCCTCTAAAATTACATCGAATATTTTATCAAACTCTGTTGCTGTCTCGCTCAAAAGATGGATTTCATCCAGTACAATCATATTTGCATTTCGGATCAACTGAAAGTTGTTTATGACACTCTGATATGTACTGATAGTGATTTCTTTGGCATCTTTTCGTTCACTGTAGTAAACTCCCACAACTTCTTTCCCTAACCCATAATTTAAGAGGCGTTTGACATTTTGCTCAATCAATACAATCCTTGGAACAAGAAACAGAACTTTAAATCGGTCTGAACTATACATATCTGCAGCGCGTCTTGCACACTCAAAGGCAATCTCGGTTTTTCCAGTTCCTGTACTATAAATTAGAGATCCTCTCAATCCATTTTTTAACCAGGCATCGATCGCTTCTAATTGATCCTTTTTAAGCACAAAAGGAAATTTAAGAGTGGAAATAGCGGACACAAATGTAATCTTAGATGACAACTAAAAAGTTTTTGTACGCCTCATACCTGGAATTTTATCATCATTAACCTGGTCTAAATATTATAGGATATGCTCAAAAAGAAAAAAACATACTCATAAAAATATATACAAAGGTAAATTACGAAATGAACCATAATAAAAATTCCAAATTATGGCTCTTTTAAAATATGCTGACATTAGTTTACAACATGGTAATCGTAACAAATTCTTCATTTTTATGTATAACTTTTTGAAGATGACACAAGATATATAATTCCCTGATCTTCTGCTTCAGTTTATTTATAATCTAAGAAAAAGTACAATGGTATTATGAAAGCCTTTGTGTTTATGCTGAAACAGGACGATCCTTTTAAATGCACTGCAGCCAAACTGGCTAAATTTAAACTAGCCCAACCTGTCAAATATCTCTCAAAAAAAACTCTTGTTTTAAATCCATTTTCTTCAATATTGCTTTGTAAACAAGATGCCAAGATTGCTGATTCTGTCTGTGCCATTGATTGTTCTTGGAATAGATCTGAACAAGAATTAAAAAACAGATTTTTGTATAAGCACCTGACGGGCCGGCGTTTACCAGCAATGCTTGCAGCAAACCCCATCAACTACTCAAAATTGGGAAAGCTATCAACTGCGGAGGCACTCGCTGGTTCATTTTATATTTTAGGAGACAAGAGCATGGCGAAAGCTTTTATGGAAAAGTTCAAATGGGGTCACACTTTTTTGGAGCTAAATTCTAATCTTTTAGAGGATTATTCAATCGCCGAAAATCAACAGGAAATTTTGATAATTGAGAAAGAATATTTTCCACATTTATATTAAAATACTAATATCTAATAGATATGATCGTGAGCTAGCGAGCGGGTTACTCAAAAGAGAGGAAACTCCTCCCTCACTGCAGGCACCCAAATTAGCGATAATTAACTGGAGACAGTTGGCGCCGGAACAGAAAAGATATCCAGCCACACAAACACAATGATGGTGAATAGCCTGAGATTGGTGATAGAGGATTGAAACTGCCGTCCTGGGTGGAGCAAGGCCAAACAGAGCTCAAAGTCCTGCACTTGCTCAGGTTGGCCGCTCAGCGGAATCCCGCATAGAACAAAAGGAGGGTTACTACTAGCACACTAATAATATATCATTTAAGTATTAACTATTCATTAGAATAATCTTGAATCCCTATAATTACTTTGTAGTAGTCAAGCGGAGTTTAAATACTTGTTATTATATCGACTAGACTTTGAAAGTTATTGTATAATCGAAGGTCTAGATGGAGAATTATGATATGGCGAGGTTACCGTTCTTGGATATCTATAATCGAATTTTGAGGTTCAACGGCTGTGTTAACTTAAGCAATCACCTCTTTATTATGATAGTCTGTAAAAAGATTGAACCAGTTGATAATGTGCTCTAGTCTACACTTCTCTTTTCTACATGGAAAGTAATCATCAAAACATTCTGTTCTGTCTTTTATGTATTGGATTTTTTAGATATTTTTTTCATATAGTGAATGTAGATGATGTTTTATTTGCAAGAATTTACATGCTTGCGGATGATACCATGTCCCACCACCATCAGTAGAAACTGGGTATCTTCCGTACTTTTTTTACTAAAGAACGTAGAAAATGTATGTTCTGCAACAAACATGTTTTCTTTCTGCTGCTGAAATATGAATATGAAGAAGAATATCCTTATCTTTTGGCTTAATGATGGCAACAACCCACAACCAAAAGTAATCTTTTCCTACTTTAATGAGTTTCATCACCACCAACTATAAATTTAGATATTTTCATTCTGTTGTAAAATATTTTTTCTGGTTTGTACTTGTGCATCATCCATTTCCAAATGGAGACATGACTTCTTTTTTTAAATCTGAATAATAATGCTTTTGTTGCTGTATTACGATATGAAAGACCAATAAAGTACAGGTATAAACCATACCCAATGTCATTTGTAGACGTTCTATTTCCTTTGGTAAGTATAATCAATACAAGAAATAAAGAGTATCTAAAACTATAGATTTATTGTTAAGTTAACAGAGCCGGTTCAACTGCTTAAGCCTATATATTTAAGGGACGCATTTTCCGTAGTTTTGTAAATAATTTTCTCATAAGATTTAATAGTTCCAAATAATCTTAAAAAATTATAAAAATATATCACTTTCTTGCTTTCAAAAGTACAAAGACTGCAACTGCACCCATCATTCCTCCTAATATAAGTAGAACTTGTATAGGAAAACCGCCAGTAGCAGTTGTTGTTCCTGCAGGAGCTTGTGAACTAACAAATGCAAGCTCTCCTCCTCCTGCTTGAGCAGTCCTAGCAAATCCTGTAATCTGAATCTGACCACTTGGAGGAGGCGTAGACGCGTGTAAACCCACTTGTGCTCCATCAATTGTGGCTACTGCATCCTTTTCTATGGCTGTGTGGGTTCCCTCTCTAAAGCTGCTTTCGCCAAGTGAATAAATAGAAACAACCTTAGATTGGCCTGCCTCAATGTATCCTGCCCCAGCAGCGCCTGCCTGGCTACCTGTCGGATCAAAAAGGAAATGCCACTTGTCCATGGGAGTTGCAATCTCTTGGAAATTAAACAAGGGATCAGTCATAATTCCTGCTGCTTGAGAATTTAATAATTTCTGAGCGATTTCAGGATGAGTAACCTGAAGTGCTCCGATAGGATAATTAACATTTATCATGCCATATTCTTTTGTATTTAAAATAATTGGCTGCTTCAGAACTATTCCTCTCCAATCTAAATCAATAACTGTACCTTGCTCTGCGTTGTGCTCTAATACAAATCTCGAAATATTGGATTTTAGTACAACTTTATATGCAATGGAAACTTTATCTGCTTCACCTCTAATTGATGCTGTATAATCAAGTGTAGCATTTTTTATCTGTACAGGGCTTTGCTTTTCAGTCCTTAACACTTGATTAACTGTTGATATCAGTTGATTCATACCGTCTTCTGTGCCATTCATAGTAAACATTACTCTTTCATTTTTGCCATCAAGCTGTTTAGATAATTGGCTTCCTGGAGCATATTGCATAGTGATGAATCTTATACCGGTAAACACGGCATCAGCTTTGTCACTTTCTGTGACAAGAAATACAGTCATCTGATTTGCGTATGCTGGATAGACCATACTTGCAATCAAAAATGTTGCAATAATCGCTGAGAAAATTGATGGCGGGAGGTTCACATAAAAACTTTCCTATCTCCTGTTTATAATCTTTATTGAGAACACGTTTTTCCTTGTAATCATTAATATCGGTGAGAATATTTGCTCAATAAATAACATAAACTATTTGAATTTGTCAATTTATTGGAAACTAATTAAATATAAATTGTAGTTTCTATGGATATTAGAAGATAGGACGAATAAGGGAGAAAAACTAAAGATTGTCCACAGACCAGAACTAAAACATAAATACTATGTAGAATAAGGAGAAAATTAGGCTAATACATGCATCTTTGCTAAGAATTGTTGAAAGACGTGTCTTAACAATTCTTAACAATATAATGGAATATAATGTAATATAATGTAATGGGTTTCTTTCTTTTCGTGATTCTCGAATGCCAAATGTTCTCATCTGCATTCAATAGAAGAAGGAAACAAGTTTATTCTTCGTCATAGATAATATTTATCTCAGGGGCCGTCTACTTTTGTTTCTTAATACAGTTTCGTTATAGTGTAACAAAGAAGTATGGAATATATTATCTTTATTACAATTCAAGAGAAACATCTCTTCCCATGAATCTAATACAAGATTTAACTGCAAGTTTCGAATTAAGAAATCAAAGTTTATTGTCTCCTTCTGTGTAGACGTTATTTCTATTTTCCTATAGAATACAGTCACTTCATTGCTCTTTCCACGATCAATCAGTCTCTTTCTATGTAGTACAAAAGCATTTTATAATACATCTCCTAGTCGCCGACTGGTATGTTAGTAGGTATGTATCACAGCGATACTATTTTATGCTTCCGAAAATTATACATTGTGGCAGTGTAATGAGACATTATCTTTGATTACTGTTCTCGCAGGAGGAACCGGATCTATAAAGTTAATACGCGGATTAGCATCTCAGACGCGAGATCTTACAATTATCTCTAACGTAGGGGATAACATTTGGCTGTATGGACTTTATATCTGCCCCGATATTGATACTGTCATTTATGGCTTGGCGGACACACTTGATGAACAACAAGGTTGGGGCATAAAAAATGACTCTTTTGGTTTCCTGCAGCAGATTCGTGTGTTAGGCGAACAGGCCTGGTTTAGGATAGGGGACAAAGATCTAGCTACCCATGTCATAAGAACTAGTATGCTTAGAAGAGGAAAAAATCTCTCGGAAATTACTGAATGGATGAGAATCAGATATGGAATCTCTTCAAAAATAATCCCTGCTACTGATAGCCCCATTGAGACAAGAATTCTCACGGATAAAGGAGAAATGCATATCCAGGAATTTTGGGTTAAATATAGAGGAGAACCTAAAGTCTTGGAAATCCTCTATAAAGGTAGCAACAAAGCAAAGATTAACCCGCAGATAATTCGAACTATAAAAGAATCTGAAATGGTTGTAATCGCTCCAGCAAACCCTATTACAAGTATTGCTCCCATTCTTTCGATTAAGGTTCTAAAGAAAAATCTTATTAAAGAGAGAGAAAAAACCGTTGCCATTTCTCCTTTAATTGGAGAAAAAGCCGTAAGTGGGCCGGCAGTAAAGTATATGAAAGCAATGAAATTGGAAATTTCTCCAGTAGGTATAGCTGACTATTATTCTGATTTTATTGGCAAGTTCATTATATCTCCAACTGATTATAATTTATCATCAAGAATACAAAATTTGGGCCTTAAAGTATATCAAACTGACATCCTAATGAAAAACAAAAATGATGAAATCAGATTGGGATCATACCTTATGAGATACATAAAAAGTGCTTGACTTTGAAAGTAGTTGCTATCGTACCAGTGAAAAATTTTGAAAGAGCAAAGTCGAGATTGGCATCGCTATTGACAGTTAAAGAACGCATAAAACTCTCAGAGCTATTTCTTGATAATACCCTAAATACTTTGACTAAGACGCCTGTAATATCACAGGCTGTAATCGTATCAAGCGATAAACGCGCAGAAGAAATTGTTAAAAAATATGACGCAATATTCTTAGGAGAAAAAAAAGATCAAGGAGTAAATGCTGCTGTTGCTTTGGCCGATACTTATATTTCAGAATATGCTGTCGGCGCCAGCATTGTTATTCCACAGGACCTTCCTCTGCTCCTGCCGGAAGATATAGAATGTATTTGCACAGCAGCCCAAAAACATGAAAGATGCGTGGTAATATGTCCTTCCAGTAGGTTCGATGGATCCAATGCTCTGCTACGAAGACCTCCGCTATTAATGAAGACACATTATGACAACGATAGTTATAATATTCATATCAAAAATGCAAAAGCATCGAATGCAAGTGTAAAGATTATTCATATAAAAAGGATCATGATCGATATAGACACAATTGAAGATATAGTAAAGCTAAATGAATTTTCTTACACTAATAAAGTTGTTACATTTCTAAAATATAAGATAAAAAAAATTTAATCTAATCCTTTACGACGGTATTTGATTGACAATCAACTAACTGAAATATTTCTCTTGCTGCCAAAGATAATCTGCAGCAAAGTGCTCTCCAATGATTCTAAATATATATTAAAATATACCGTTCAGCAGATTGAAATATCGGTAAAATGATTTATTCTAACCAATGCAGTCAGAGTTATTGGCCAGAGCCTTATCTGGAATTTCGTCAGAAACAACAGCAGAGGAATTTATGATTAGAGCCAATATAAGGAGTAAACCTGTTGCAGAAAATGTTTTAAACTTCTTACATAATAACGGAATTGGTACTTCATCGGCAAGTAAAATACTGTTTTCTAATGCCGACAGATTAAAAATTGCAATTTTAGCCATTAAGATGGGTTGTGATATAGAACAGATCTCAAAAAAATTAACTTGGAGGGATTTTGAAGCTCTGACATCGAAAATTCTTAAATTATCTGGTTATAACACAGCAGTTCATGTAACTTTTTCGAAACCACGAATGGAAATTGATGTGATAGGAATGAAATCACAGCTTGCTATTACGGTTGATTGCAAACATTGGAACCATGGCAGCATATCAATGCCTTCCTTTTATGTAAGAAGACAAATTGAGAGGACAAAAATCTTGCTTGTAAAAGGAAGTAATATCTCTTATGCAATACCCATAATATTAACTCTTCATTCTACCACAGTACAGACTCATAAACGGAACACCAATAGTGCCCATAACTCAATTCAAATCTTTTTTAGATGGTTTAGAAGACCATTTATTAGAGGTTAATGTATTGTACAAATAATACAAATAAGCTGATACGATTGACTTTAGTTTCGTCATAAAACGTAAAAAGATTCTATAACAAGAAAAAAAGGTAAATTGAATTGTATGACCAGACTATTTGTTGTGATATTTATTAGCAGCTTGATGAAAAGAAAAAGGCTTTGTATAGTAGCTTTAAAAGATGGTAATTACGGCCCGTAAGCCATAATATTATTGTGGAACTTCTATTGCCTCTTCTATTTGAACACGTGAGAACCTATGACAAATTATCTTCCCTAAATTGATCTTGTTTATTATCCGCAGCTTTGGCAGCTTGCTGCAATATATCCTGCATAGAACTAAAGCTTTCAATTAAATATTTGATTATATTGAAGCCAGTTAGGATCTATTGGAATCCTAGTTTCCTTTGGCAGTTCTCAAATGTTTATTTTCGAACTCGGCTGCAATCGCTGTTGAAGTTTAAAGCATCTGGATTGGTTGTGTCCACTGTGATTGCGTTGGCTCTTACCCCGTTTGTATGTTCTAACATATCATGTCTGGGTTGCTTAAGATCATGAGCAAATATTACGTGGTCTGCCCAATAGATTTTGCTTTTTTTATTCTAGCAGATATTTTCCAACTATTATAGTTTTTTGCTCCACGTAACTTTGAAAGCTGAAGTAATCCAATGGGATTATCTCCGATTATCCCTACCTCGCTTTCGCAATTTTCCTGCCCATTTGAGAAAAACCATTTATACAACATGTTAATGGGTCAATCAAGGCGGCTTCTTCATTACTAAGGCCAGCAGGGAGTGATATAGAATATACCACTAGAAGAATTTCTTCAAGTATCATGACTAATTCAGCAAAAGGACTATCTACAGTCGATCCTATCTCTGTTATATCAGTACATAAGTTGTATTGCTTATTATTGCAGTATTTGCAATTTAAGCAGGAGATTATAGGCCAGACAGCAACTGGGGTACCTAATTCGATCACGTTTTCATTGAATGTATTTACATTTTCAAGTGTTTCTCCACAAAGCTCAGGTCCTACTATCAGCGGTGGCTTCACTATTTGATGTCTGTTTCTAAAACTCTCTCATCGTAGCCACATACGGCGCAGGCAGTGACTTGTATTAAGATGCCATTTTTACTTTTCGGAAGATTTTTTCTTCTAGATATATATTTGGACTATGAAATATAGCAGCAAGCATCATGTATGATAATAATTAATATTGAGAATCATCCCTATTTATCATACATAGAACAGGAGTCAATTATATACAATCTCAATTATAATAGTAAAATATTCAGCAACATTGTCATTTCTTCTGCTAGATGCAGATATATTCAAGACATCCAAGTTCATATAATCAATATGAGTTAAGAATATGCAGAATATTTTAAATTTATCAAAGATGATAATTTTTTAATATCAAGGGAGTAATAAAGCCTATATATTTTTTTGAATTACTGGAGAATAAAAATAAAAACTGCTCGAATATAGGGCGCAGGATTAAATGAGATTATTCAACTAGGTCTATCTGTATCAGCTTGTTTTATATTAACTACTGAATATTGTTCTAAATTTTATGATGCAGGCAGAAGGTTGCTCTATAGATTATCCAATAAAAACAAGATTAATTTTCATTCTTTGACCACATAAGAATTAAATCTCGATATATACAATAATAATGTATGGCAAACTCAGAAACTCTAGGAACCGTAAGTTACGAGTGCATGCGATGTGGAACAGCAGTATCGGTTGAAGAGTTATCAAGATTACCTGAAATTAAGTGTATCTGCGGATTTCGTGTCTTTCGGAAATCTAGGCAGCCGATTGTAAAACAGCTTAAGGCTATCTGACGTTCTGATATTCTAGAAAAACTTTGATTACCTTAATCATTTATATTCCTGTACTGAAAGATTCTTATAACTTGATCATAAACAAACGCATATGAAAATTAGATGTCCAGATTGCAAAGAGGCTGCTGAACTATCTGATGACTTTAACTATGTTAAATGTTCCAAGTGCTCTTTTGATATGACCTACGGCGAATATGTAAAATATATAGCTTATAAGGATCCTAGGTATCGTGATATACTAAGTGATTACAAGCAATAACAATAGAAATTTTTTTTACTTCCTCTTTCTTGAATGATGAGAACTATTCTACTAATATATTTGATGAAAGTATTAAAAACCCATGATACTCGACTTATTATTAGCTATGCATTGGATCAACTGATATACAACTTAGTTTTTGTACAGATTTAAGTCCATATCCGCTTTCTTTGAGAAATGATAAATATTGTTTGAAGCATATAATGTAATTATCTTTGGTCAGTTACTCTTCATCCTGGTCATCAGATAGATCTTCATCCAAATCTTCTTCGAAGTCCTCCTCAACTTTTTCATCTATGTCAGTTTCTTCAGACATACGAAATCATAGATGAAACATCAGTAATAAACATCTTTGTCGAGTCTGTTAACACCAATTTTCAACAAACATATGATGACCTTCTTTGCAACAAAAATTCTATTGACTGAGGATTAAAACATTAATAAACTTAAGAAATTGCAGACAATGCATCTTTCCTTATAGGTTATAAGTTATAATGCACTATCGTCACTCTCTTTACTTCCAATGTCATAAGCCTCAGCAACATCATAGACAAAAATTTTGCCATCCGAAGTGGATCCTGTGCTTATCTTCTTGAGAAGATCGTCGATAATTTCTTTAGCTAGAGAATCTTTAACTAGAACCTCTATCTTCGTGCGAGTACCAAATTCTGGTACATATCTCATTACACCTCTGCCAACCGCCAATGGCTCTTGCTTTGCTCTACCTCTACCCTTGATGTCATAAAATGTGATGCCTCCCACCTTATGCTTGTGGAGAATATCATTTACTTCTGAAAGTCGTTCATGGGGAATAATAATGTCTAACCTTTTCATTATATGAAATTTCCATAAAATGGAAAGTAATAAGCTTTATTATTCTAAGTTATCTTATTAATAGATACGTTTGTTTATATATAGAGAAACTTAACAGCAATTCGTTCTCAAATCAGTCAGTGAAGTGAGTTGTCAAAGTTAAAAAATAACCGGTATCTTTTAGAGCTTAGAGAGCGTTTTCAAAGCTGGAAAGTACCACTAGCGGTAAAAAAAATGCATTAGAAGTTTGCTTGTTGAGGATGTATAAATCTTTATCAGCGTTGTCTCATCACCGCTTAGACTAATTATCTACATTACCTAGAGATATACTCTTTCGGTTGGGATTATCTTTGTAAAGACTTCGCAGTAAATCGATAACTAGCGGAAGATTGCTTATATAATCTTAGTTGAATCATTCTTATAGACAAAAGAGATGGACTAGTTTGCCCTCACTGCAGTAATCAATATAATGACAAAGAATTGCTGTCAAAACATGTAAAGGTAATTCATTCTAATACTCAATAGAATTTTAATGATCTTATCATTACTCTGTGATAGTTTCACTTACTACTGAATTCTCTTCTGAATGATGAATAACATCAGGTAAATCTGTAATTGAAGGTAAAAGAAGCAGAATCTCGTCATGTTTATCCAAGAATATTAGTCCTGCTTCTGTAGTTCTATATAGACCTGTTATTTTTGAATATTCAATTAAACCTCTATCTTCTGCAATAGCAAGATATCTAATTAATTGTGAATGTGATACTGATGCATTATTCATAATAGTAGTTTTATATTCCCAATTAGCTGTTGCACAGCGCAGTATGGCTGCCATAATTTCTATCTCGGATCTATTCTTCATACCATTGACCTACCTTTTTTATGTTTGAATTTTTTTAATAAAAGAATGTTAGACAATCTATGACGACAATATAGTAGAAAAAAAACTAAATGCCTATATAAAAAAAATCATCTATAAGTTGTTTCTAGCAATTAATCCTAGCGCAAATATTTTATTACCTTTTAATACTATACATGTGTTCATTCTATTCATTCGGAAAGGAAAATCTAAAGGTTGTAGCTTTATGCTTCGAAGATCTAATGGTCAAAGGACAGGAAATAAGTGAAACGGTATCGTGATTTCTTGCAGTTCTCAATTGTTCTTTCAAGAATATTATGTCATTTGATAAAACTTCTAGAAAAACACAAGATTTATTTACTATAATACTTCATGCTGAAGTTTTTATTCAATTAGATTTATTCACTAATGTGAATAGAAGTAGAATTGAGCTAGTAGCACTCATTCTACAGGCTGCTATTGAAGGAGCAACGGCCATGCGAATGTTGAATAAAGTCTTTCCATCGAATATGCAATTGAAAGAATATTTGGTGATTTTGCAGCAAAACGGCTTATTGGATTATCATCTTAAAGAACAAACCTTTATCACAACTAGCAAGGGAATGCATTTTTTAAGAATTTATATTGAATTAAACGAAGTCGTCGCGATGAGCTGCGGAAGAGAAAATACCAAATCTTTTCATATTACATTTTTAACGCGAACTCGTTCTATGGGCTACTTGACATATCATGTTCAAAATATTTCGTATATCTTAAGATCTTTAGTCCAAAAGGTTCTAAACTGACATTATGTCTTCGAATCATTAGGTTAAGAGAATTATCGATCAAAACAATATGAAATCGATTGAGCATATAAGATGATGTCGGATCACGGTGGAATAATTAATTTAGATCCACGCGCAGATTTATTTCTTTAGATATATATAGATATATCTATTATCAGTGTCCAGGGCTTGAGTATTCCTTAGTCTATGACTGATCGCACCGCCCTAACAGGTTGTAAAAATTCAGTATTGGTTTTCTTGTTTTAACATGCTATATACATTTCTCCGAGTAATTAATTCTTCCTTATGATCATCCTAATCAGAAGATAACAGATTTAATTAATTCTTCTGAGCTTTCTTGGCTCGTTCTCATTAATATTTTATTATAGTTACTTTTTTTTTCGCGTAGATATAATAGAAAGGATGTCTCTGTCTTTAATCTCATAATTAGTTGGTAATCTAAGACCATCACGAATGTCTATCGCGTAAAGCAATCCTTTAGCAAGCTCACTATGAACCTCTTTAGCAAGATCCTCTACGGTAGATCCAGATTTCATTAAATAAACGTCCGGCAGAATATTCCCTGATTTATCTGAAAGTTTACTTGCTTCAGCAACAGGATAAACAGCATTCATTCTGAGTAATTTGAATACAGCAACATTGATGGCAAATTGAACGCCTGTTCTCATATATTCATCTAGAATATCTTTTCTTATGAAATTCAAAGCCCATTTTTGTTTATCAGTTAAAACACTCTGGTCTTTAATCTCAAATCTTTCATCGCCAGGAGAATAATGAATTAATCCACGATTCGCTGCCCGTCTTAATGTCAGTTCTGCATCGGCACTAGCTGGAACAATGATCATATCCTTATATTCTTCACGTAATCTCTTGAAATTATCGGTAGCAGATGGCAAATCTACTTTGTTTGCAACTATTAATGTTGGTTTTGATAAGTCTCGTAAACTCCAAGAAAAGTCCTTGATCTCTTGGGGACCGAGTTCATCAAATTTATGATTTTCAAGTTGGTTTTCGCGGAGAGCTAACTTGACATGCTCTTCCTTCACGCCGATACCTCGAAATACATCTGCAATTGCAGATACGATATCAATCCCAGAATGGATCGCTCTCGAAATTTTGTCGCGATTGCCTTCGAGTAGTTTCAGATACCACATTACTAACTCTTCTTCTATATCACCTATGTCAGCTATAGGATCTCCACTTCCAGGTTCTGCGATTCGTCCCGCAGCGTCAACGCTTCCTGAGACATCAACGATGTGTAATAATGCATCAGACTGTGCTCCAACAGAAAGGAATTGATTTCCCAAACCTTTACCTTCCCATGCTCCTTTGATTAATCCAGGCAAATCGACTAATTCAACAGGAATAAAACGCCAGCCATCTATACAACGTGAATTCTTTGGGTTATCCTGCAAATTGAATTCTTTATGAACACAAAGAGTTATTGCATTAGCGTTCCCCATACTGGGCTGTTTAGTAGTAAATGGATAATTTGAAATATCAGCCGTGGCAAGAGTTGCAGAGTTGAAGAATGTAGTTTTCCCAGTATTAGTTTTGCCAATTAAGCCGATCCTTATCATATGTTAATAGCGAAATGGTTGTGCTTATTTATATCTCACTACTAATACGAAGAGAGAAGTGCACATCTATGTTCAGGCCGATAGATTTGACAGAAATCTCAGATAGATAAACGACTGAATATAAAGCATAATAGATCTATTATTTTTTTCGCTATATCTTGGGCTGGTGGGACAAGATAAATGATAACAAAATCATGAATTGCATGAATTTAATCTACTGTAATAACATATAAGAAGTTTATTAGATCTATTCAGTTTATACAAATAACAATCATGTGAAGTTAAAAGTTATCTAGAATCGGACATACCGCTTAACTGTGAGGCAACCGTTAGTGTTCCAATCATAAATGGATGTATTTTGCAATAATATGAAATGAGGCCATCTTGCTGAGGCATTCTTATAGGTTTGCTCGATTGTCCTGTTTGGATGAAGCCAGTATCAAAAAGATAGTCGGTAATTAGATCCTTACTATTAGTTGAAGTTACAATATGGATGGCACTATCCTTATTAAGCCACGCGACTGTACTTCCCGGCTTTACAAATATGTTCTGCGGATAGAAAGACTTTTCATTTGATGAATTATCTGCTCCTTTTACAATGGTGATAGTAGTGTAGCTTTCTGCTATTGGACGGTCTCTTGAGATATTGAATGACATGGTGTCTGCATTATTATAAAATTGACCTAAATCTTTCTCGCCTGTTCCATTTCTTGCTATTGTGTAATGACTTGCCTGTTTGTTTGCTGAATCAATAATTCCAAAGATAATTTGTGTTATATTATTTCTTAAGTTTGATCTATTTGCAATAACTGATTTTATATTTTTGTCATCGGCTAAACCGTCCATTATCATTTGATCGCCACCTATTTCTTTAAATGATTGTATTATACCATATATTGGCTGATGATATAATTGATTATCGATTGACCTAGAATTCAGCAGAATCTTTATTATATTATCTTTAGTAATCACCAAAGTACAGTTAATATCCTTCCAGAGATTCTTACCATTTAATTTTATATCTACTGTTCCGTTAATTACATTTTCTTGAGGAGATGATGATATATGAATAAAATTTTTATGATATGGTCGAAAGTTATAAAGTTCATAAACATGATGTTCGGTACCATTTATATGAAACATCGTAAATATTGTTTTGAAATTCTTTACAAGTCCTTGATCGACTCTAAACGTCCAATTTCCACTCAAGATCTGCGGTTCTATTTTTGCAGTCTGTGCGAATTGTTTTGTTGATGATTTGTGTTCTGCAGTTCCATTTGTATTATATATCGAGCCCAAAATAATCTTTGTTAATAAATCTATAACATCGCTATCCAATGTTCTATTTTCATAAATTGAACCAGAAGGTGTCATAAAACTGTCAGTAAAATTGGTATTGCTGCCTCTAGATAACATAGTGTCAGAAACTGATGGTCTTTTAGCTGCTGGTTCATATCCTTGGCTTTGATTTCTAATGAGCGTCGATTGAGGTGAGCCTTCATTAAATAACAGAGATACTATAGGCCCACTGGCGATAAAAGAACCTAATTTATTTTCTGAAATATTGGAGGAATGTATATTTTTCTTCATCGAAAGTAATCCAGAAGAAGTTATGTATCCAACAATAAAGATAAAACTTAATAGAAATATTATAAAGGAAACTTTCTTTTTCATCAAATCAAAGTGATGGAATTGTTTTAACATATTAAAGTCTATATTAATTAATAAGGAACATAATTTAATAAAACATGGAGTTAGGCTTGATGCCTTCTATATAATCATAGAACTCGAAGAATACAAAAAGGCGAAGATAAAATAAAAGAGCTGTCTAATATCATTATATTGCTTAGATTATAAGTACTGTAGATATAAAATATGGATAGCTCTGAGATGTATTCTTGAGCTGCGTTTGGAATACTAAACGATAATTTTTGGCCAGCTTGATATAACTCACTGCCAATCCTCACTCTTCATATGAAAGGAGGTTTGAAATCTGAATGACTTTGATCATCTGCCGGCTATTGGAGCTGCTCAAATTACGTTACTGATCCTAATATACTTTTGTAACATTGTGCGAGTCAGATAACTTCTCTGAGAGTCGGTTTTATCTTATTGAGTTTATGATATATGTATACATCTACGTTATCGTAATAGCTTTGTTTCATATCGGTGATCAATTTGAAATCAGTAAAACATTTTTTATTATTTCTCTACTTACCTAAAGAATTTTACATATAATGTGGAAAAATCAATGAAAACTTTAAATTCAGTGCTTTCTACAATTTTACAATCCATAATATATTAAATCTTATTCAATCAATCCCTAAATCAATAGGTTCAATCTAAAAAGAACAACTATATTATAATATAATATAAATTAAATTTTCAATGAATTTAAGTCTGAAAACATGCTAATCTATCAAGAGAGGCTTTGATTTCAGTAGCTCTCCATGACAATTCGTCGATCTGTTCTTGACTCAGGTTAGAGTCCCATACATCAAGGATATTTTTCAAAATTTCAACAGTATGATAAAGGACGATCGCATATGGATGATGTTCTGCAGTAGCATACGATAATTCAAGAACCTCTGATAATCCCGCAGATGCCTTTTTAACGATATTATATTCCTTTGAGTAAATTTTGATGATCCCAGCTTCTTTGTCAAGGCAAAGCTTAGTCGATATATTGTCTTTATTTAAGCATTCCAAAATGGGTCTTAATTGTTCGGCTACGATAACTATATCTTGCTTTTTTTTCTCTGGCACAAAATCTATGTCTGCTGCTCCTATTATATTTTAATGGATATTCTTTATTTTAACATATATATAACAAGATAGTACCAGCCGTCACATCCTATTTTATCTTTGAGTTTTTTACCTAAATTTGCCAATAACTACAATATAAAGAATTCTTTTCGTTTGCATTCTTAAATGAAAATTCTTCTATTTTAAACCTCATCCATACGGTTGTATTAGAGCTTTATTTGAAATTAAGCGAGGATGTGAGATTTAATAAATAATGATTATACAACGATTTATCACATAGTTGTGATGATGTTTTATCATTTAGATACTATATAAAATATTAAGAAAAAGTGAATTAAATAATATAAATGATAAGGATTAACAGTCTATTAGTCTATTATGGTTATAAGCGGCAATTGTTACTTTTTTAGAGGAAGAGTAACTGCACCTTGAGAAGCAGATTTTACTAGAGAAGCATACTTAGCTAATACCCCAGAAGTATAGTGAGGTTTTAATGGTCTCCATTTTTTTCTCCTTCTATCCATTTCATTTTTAGAAACCGCCAGCTCAATTTTACCCTTCTTAATATCGATGATTATTTTGTCACCATCTTTAACCATTGCTATTGGTCCTCCTACCATCGCTTCAGGTGCAACATGACCAACCATAATTCCTCGTGTTGCGCCCGAAAATCTGCCATCTGTCACCATAGCTACTTTGTCTCCTAAACCTTGACCGACTAAAGCTGCGGTAACTGCTAACATTTCCCTCATTCCAGGACCACCTTTTGGTCCTTCATATCTTATGATAATTACATCAGCTTCGCTTATTTTTCTCTTTGAGACTGCGTCAAATGCTTGCTCCTCATTTTCAAATACTCTAGCACTCCCAAGGAATTTAGGAGTGTTAATAGCAGCAATTTTTATAACTGCGCCTTGCGGAGCTAGCGAACCTTTTAAAATTTTTAGCGGACCTTCTTTGTGAATAGGGTAATCCATTTGTTTGATAATCTTAGTGTCAACATCAATAGCAAATCTTTTTAATTCGATATTATCTCTCATCGTCTTGCCTGTAATGGTTATTACTTCTCCATCAATTAATCCTTTTTTCAATAAATAATTCAGTATAACTGGAACGCCCCCTGCCATATCAAGATCTGACATGACATAAGTTCCACCAGGTCTCATATCGGCTATATGTGGAGTTTGCTTACGTATTCTCTCAAAATCACTCATTTTTAATTTAATTGCTAACTCTTTTGCTATAGCCAAGAGATGTAATACCATGTTTGTTGAACCTCCTATTGCGTTTGCAACAGCTATTGCGTTCTCGAATGCTTCAAAGCTCATTATATCCTTTGGTCTAATATTATTTTCAACTAAACTGTAGATTGCTTTTCCTGTATCATAGCAAATTGCTACTCGTCTATCACTTTCAGCAGGTGGCGAAGCGCTTCCTGGCAAAGACATTCCTAGGGCTTCACTTATACATGCCATAGTATTGGCAGTGTACATTCCTGCGCAGGAACCAGAAGCAGGACAAGCAACATTTTCCAAATTTACAAGCTGTTCCAAAGTCATTTTACCAGAGTCATATTTGCCAACCGCTTCGTAAACATCCTGAATTGTTACTTGTTCGCCATTCCAATTGCCAGGCATAATTGTACCACCATAAACAAATATCGATGGTAAATTAAGACGCGCCATGCCCATCAAAGTCCCCGGCAAACTTTTGTCACACCCGGCAATCCCGACAATTCCATCGTATTGATGAGCACGCATCATTATCTCGATAGAATCTGCTATGATTTCTCTGCTGACCAAGGAAGCTTTCATTCCCTCGTGTCCCATTGCTATTCCGTCAGAAACAGCTATTGTGGTGAACTCTCTTGGAGTACATTTCGAATCTTTTACTCCTTTTTTGACATTTTGAGCGAGTCTACCTAGATGAATATTGCAGGGTGTTGCTTCATTGCATGTGGACGAGACAGCTATTAACGGCCTATTTAAATCCTCATTTGTTAAACCCATTGCCTTATACATTGCCCGATGAGGTGCTCTAGCTGGACCTTCTATTGACTTTCTGCTTGGCAGTATCATCAAAATATGTCTTCTCAATTGGATATTTTAAGATTCAAGGCTTACCGTTGGGTTGAATATCCGAACAAACTATTCAAGGATTGCTGTGATTTTTACAGCATCTATTCCCTCCACCTTAAATGTAGTTTCGCACATACCACATTCAGCATTACCGGTTGTAAGATCGTTGACAGAAATTTCGTCGTTAAGATAATCGCACTTAGGACAACGAAATGAGAAATTTATATCAAAGCTCTCTAACTCTATTATTTCATCCATTGTCTATCAATAAATAGAATTTACTATATTAAAATTCGCTAGTGTATAGTGAAAACAGAAGAAATTGAAAGAGCAGATACGAATATCAATTCGTTGTTCACTTAAATATTATCAATTTTTATCAATTAATAAACAATACTCCTAAATAAATATATAATGCTGTACGATGGAAAGTAAATTATATAATGGCTAACTCCTCTTGTGTCTTCTGTTCTATTATAGCAGGAAAACTGCCAAAAGCTATACTTTATGAAGACAGAAATATCCTTGTATTGATGGATAAGTACCCTATAAATGTAGGTCATACTCTAGTAATTCCTAAGATTCATTATGACAACTTGTTATTGATGCCACCATCAGAAGTAGGCAAATTGTATGCTATAATTCCTGTCATAGCAAAGGCAGTAATACGTGCTGTTAAAGCAGACGGCTTTAACGTTGGACAAAATAATGGCAGAGCTGCCAACCAGATAGTTCCTCATGTTCATGTCCATATAATCCCTCGATTTAAGGAGGACAGCCCAGATGGAAAATGGCCTGTTAGACATGTCGCCGAAGATACCGAACTTATAGGAACGGCCAATAAAATCAAATTAGAACTTAACCTTGCTTTAAAAAGCGACTTCATAAGTAATATTTAGAGATATAAATTGAGCTGTTATCCAATTTATTATAATTCACTTTTTTTCATTATGTACTTTATTAAAGTAGCATTAATAATAAATATCATAAAATGATGATATAGTAATATCTATAATAATACTCTTTATATTTAAGTAGACATTGTTAGTTTTAGAAGGCCTGCTTGTGATGAGCTTGCTCACGCATCTTGTTCATCACACAAAATTACCACTCATCAAAATTTGATATTGGCCAACCAATACATGAATAGTATTTTTTATAATTGTGGTAGATTTATTTCTGATATCTTTTGATAATTGACCGAATAAGTGTTGGATCTAGGAATTGTATGATACTACAAAAAATAAAAAAAGCTAATAACAAAATTAAAAATGTGAAGACCTTTCATTTTCTTTGTTTTCTTTGAATTTGAATGGTGATATCAGGTTATATTCCTTTATTATTATCAAGAAAGAGTAAAAGAATAACGCTGAACTTAACGTGTATAGAATCCCATACATGATTTTATTGAAATAGGTTGTATAGAAAAAGACATCTCCAATATCGTGTATAAAAAACCAAATACATAATAGCATAATTAATGTAATTGAAAAAAATAGAAAAGGTATTATAAGTACGAAAGAACGTGCTCTGTGATTCTGTGTTGGAATTAAAGGATCAATCCATAAAGGTGCATTGATAACTATATGTTCCCTAACTAGTATATCGCTCTCTGGGTATCTTTGTTTGTGTAAGTGGTGTAACACTCTACGGAGATGATATATATCGCGAAGGATAGAGGCAGATACCAAAAAGCCCAATGCAAGTGACATAGGATAAAGTGGTATCATTTCTATAAAGAAAGTGCTTAAAAAAGGAGCCACAGGCTGGTTAAGTCTGATATCGATCTGTTCTACCTGATTCAGCAGTTCATTCGCCTTTTCCTGTAACAACTTTTTCTCGTTCTGTAGAGCAGATGCGACATCTTTCTCTTTATCTAAATTGGATTGAATTTTAGAGATAAGACGTTGTAACTTGTCATTGTGAGTTCCAATTGTCTGTTCATACTTATTCCAATTATCTAAAAAGGTGTCATTAAGTATAATATTGACTTCAGCATTTCCAGACATAGTTAAGGTGAATATTTGTGAATATTTTTTCATCCCTTTCTTTTGATTTTCGAACTTTTCTACCAATGACTTCTCTATATAATCGAGTTCTTTTTTTAAAGCAGTCCTTTCTCTGTCTTTTAATAATTCTTCGCCGACTATAAGAACAGGTATTGTAATATTCTGATGCATAAGCTGTTTATATCCATCTAATTGACTTAGAACCTTTGTTCTCACATTGCAATCGAGCCACTCATAAGTTCCTGCAGCCATCGTGCTACAGTTTTGAAATCCTGTACTAGCAGCATCTTGTTCTCTAGTTTGAGAAGAATTAGGTACCCAAAGGTTAACTGCAAAGATCCTTAAGTCCTCCGGACCATGTACTATTTGATTACTGAGGACTTTGAATATATCGTTAGATTGTCTTATAAGAGAAATACCATTGTTTACTTGATTAATTTTGTTATTTAGTTGATTGATTTTACGTAAGATCTCAGTTTGTTGTTCAGAGATGTTTTCCTTCTCTATATGAATAGAAATATATGGTAATAAAATAATAAAGAAAAAAATTGAGCCGAATGCTATTAATAAACTAAAGACAACCTTAAACTGCTTAAGTTTACTCTTGTAAAGATGAAAAAACCTTTCAAGCTGCTCTTCCAACAATTTGCAAAAATTATTTTCATCATTTTTATGTCTTGTCATATTTTTCCTATATTCCACCTACATCTCGATAACTAACAGTACAGCTTGTAGTGCCTATATTAATGAAGTTATTCCAAATACTTCGATCTTGAATTATGAATGGATGGCAAAAAATGATCATTTTTATCAACTATATGGGTCTTAAAAGAGGATGAAATATGGAAGTTAAAAGTCTGAGCAAATTTTTTGTATATTGGAAAGTTGGATATTCATAAGTAATATACTCCATGAGATATCTATAGATGCATTATGTTCTATCCAATAGTGAAAGTTGTAGCCTATACTGACGAGGTTTGAAACAATACTAGTTGCCGCTCAGAGATCGTCTACTAAAGCAATTAAATTGTAGACAGAAATATCGGCTCTGTTTACTTAAGCCATCACCTCCTTATTATGATAATCAACGAAAAAATTGAACCAATTTCTGATATGTTGTAGTTTACATTTTTCTTTTCTACAAGGAAAATAGTCATCAAAGCTTTCGGTTCTATCCTTGATGTACTGTATGGTTCTTTCAATCATGCTTTTCTCATAGGAGGAATGCAGATGATGATTCATATTCAGGAATTTACAAGCTTGAGGATGACACCATGTACCAATACCATCAGTAGAGACTGGATGCTTTCCATATTTCTTTATCATATCTTTTATAAACGTCTCTCAGCAATAATAATAGTTCTCTCAAAGGAAATAAGAATATCTAGAATTACTTTATCTATTGAATCAATGGTTATCCAGAGCCATGCATATTGATTACTCACTTTAAGTAATGTTTCATCAATTATAAATTCCGATACTTTCCTTCTCTTTTGAATAATCTTCCTTGGCTTATTATACCGTTGAATCCATTTCTTCCCTATCGAAACATGATTTCTTTGATAAATTGTGATAACTGCTGTGATGTTTTTCTAGGTGAAAGACCTGAAAAGTATAATTGTAACACGTATATCATATATTTGGAAGGTTTCTTGTTTCTTTTATTATTAAGCGTAAGAGATGTAAGACATCTACAGCTATAGGCTTAATGCTAAGTAAACAGAGCCGAAATATCGGTGACCGGGTTTATCTATGAGTAAATTAAATTTACGAACCTCGTATAATGGTCAGATAGAGCTGAATAGCTCCTTGTACTACGTATTGTACTGCAATTGCAGCTACTAAAACCGCAAATACCCTTGTAATTATCATAGAACCCCGTCTTCCAAGTACTCTTATAAATGGGATTTACCAATAGTAAGATAATATAGGTTACGCCGATTACAATTGCAATTGACAATATTGTCACAACTAATCCAGCAGCTTGGAAGGAAATTATTACAGAAGTAATGGCTCCAGGGCCTGCAAGTAAAGGAAATGCAAGTGGTACTACTCCAGATTCCCCTGATACCGTACCACCAAACCTCCATGCTCCATGGGTCAGCAATTCCATTGACACTATGAACAATAGAACTCCGCCTGCAATCATAAAACTGGATATAGTGATCCCAAAAATACTAAGAATCTGCGTGCCAGCTACTGCAAATAGGATCAGTAAAACACCTGCAGTAAAAACAGCCACCTTTGAAACTGCTTTTCGTTCCTCTTTTTTCATATTTTTTGTTAGAGCAATAAAAAGGGGAACTGTTCCAATAGGATCCATTACAACGAAAAGTGCAATGGTGTATTTGAGTATATTATCTCCAAATGTATCTGAAACTGGTAATAACTTTTCTAATTCATTTGAAGTAATATTTATAAATGGAACTAGCAACTTCTCAATTTTTGAAAATATGTTCTGTTGTTCATAGATTATCCTCTGGCTAAGACTATTGCTTCCATTAAATTGATAATCATCGAATATTATATAGTTGCTTTGAATTATTGATGATGCTATTCCTAGTAATATCATCATTTGTATTATAGATATCATTTAGCTTAAATTCCACTTACCTTGTTAAAAACCATCATAGAAACAAAGCGTTCTGCCAGGAAAGAGGAGAACATATTTTATAATATCTATATTTTCATTATTGTACTTCTTTAATCGTTACGCATAAAATACTATCGGATGTCCATTTGAATATGTTGGATAGATAATATTACTAAAATAAATATACGATAACGGTTTGCGCCAGGATATTAAATATTCTCTGCAAATATTAAATTCGAACGTTTCCATCGTGCATCCGCTATTTTGAGTTATTTTAGAGAATAAAGAATTTGTGAACTCCGCGAATTAAGGCTAACTGATTTAGGAGGAGGCCAGTCACCAATATTATAAGTACATTATAGATGTTATATACATATTTTGTGCTTTTCTTCATACATCCACTTAAAGTTTGATTATCGTTCGTACTAGGTCAGGTAATATTTCCTTGCCAGCATAACAGGAGGAATTATAAGAAGAAGGGTTGCGAAACCATAAGGCAAACCAATTATACCACTGACGAAGACAGAATCAAGTATTATTATAGATATTATCATGTTCTTGATAATATTTTGAATATGAATTGGAGCAAGACTACCTAAGCGTCTTAGTATTGGTCTAAAGATAATAACCATAACAATCGAGAATAAGGCTAAATTAGCAAATACTGCATGTTGAAATATTCCCATAAGACCCGCAATTGCTATTGATGCAATATCAATAAGTACAATTGACAACGAGCAAATAATAACAAGGTTCGTTGCCTTATCACTCACTTCTTGTTTGCTAAGAATACCTATTGCGACAACATATAGAAACATTGAAGTAGCAATAAATAATAGCACTTTACTAGATGCAGTAGATAGCAGAAGTGTTGGTAATGCAGGACTAGCCCCCAATATCATATTAACAAATCTTGCAAGACCCATTGTGATTGGACCGGTAATACTGTTATGTTTTAACCGATAATCGTAGGCAATAACGATAGTTGTTAGAATAACTGCAACTATGAAGCTCGTCCAATTAATAAGAAGAGCAAGTACATTAGCGGCTATGATTGATGAAATAGCAATTGTTAGTGCTTTTCTTTTTGTTATTTTTCCGGATGGTAAAGGTCTACTAGGACGCTCTTTTTTGTCTATTTCAATATCAAAATAGTCGTTAAAGACTATTCCTGCAAGATAAAGCAGTGAAGATGAAGCCATTAGACCAGCTAAGTATAAGATATTTATATTAAGGAAGGAAAAAGTGGCAGCAGTAATTACTGTAAAATAGCCCGGTAAAATATTAGACGCTGCAGTAAATACATTGGGTAATCTAACTAAAATTATATATTGTCTAAACACAAAATTGGCTCCGTAAATGGATAGATAGTTACTCTTTTTATAAACTACTCGCGAGACATTATGTACAGCGTTTGCAGGGCGCGGGTTTATAAGAATAACACTAGGCATACAGCTAGTATAGAAGTGTATATTCTGATTCTCAAATTATTTGCATCTTGGAAGTATAACTTCTGTTCCCGAAATAGATCTGCTAGACGAAATACCTTGATACTCCATGATCAAATTTAGGTTTTATATTGTTGGAAAGACATGAGAATTATAATCATGGTCATAAAGAATATCTTAAAAAATGTATACAAGATAAATCGGCAAGAAAGATAGGAAGATAAGAACTGTTGATTTCTGAGACAAAATATAAAAAAATCCTAATGAGTGCTCTTAAGGAAATGGCAACAATATGTCGGTAGATGACTGCATTTCTTTATTATTATGATCTGATTTTGTAGTAGAGCAGTCCTTGACATCTTGATTCGGGTCATCTTGACATTCGACATCATTTCCTTTGCTATCGCTTCCTTCTGCATCAGGAGTGGATAGTAAGAATACGTTAGAGGAATCTTCTCCTTTTATTATGTTATCCTCTATTTGTATTTGACTAACAGCTCGTTCGAGCTCGGTGTTCTGAGCGTTTACTGCTCGTGTGTTTGGACATGTCATGAGCAATACCATAATTATTATAGATATTGTTAGTAGCACAATTGTCAGATGAGGACCGTAGTACATCGATTATCTATCGTTTGTGGTACCACCTATATTTGACTTCAGTAACGTACTTCTGTATATTCAGCCTAATAATTTCCTCTATTCAATTGTAATTAGACAATCAGATATTAGCCTTACCTATTATCTAATTCACTTTTATAAAATCCCCCTGTCTGCATATTTATACTGCCTAACATAATTTCGTATATCTTTTAAGACCAAGTAAAAGGATTTTTTAAGCATAGTAAACCTTACATATTAAGAAAAATCTGTAAACGAACTTTTGTTAGTTAGTATAGCATATCTTATTGTTGATCATAATTAGCCTTTGCAATAATAAAGATTCAAATTTTCTTTTGACCATTCTACAGGTTTATATCCTCGAAAAATATTTGACTTCCAACCCTGACCGGTAGCTTTATCCTATACATACTAATTTTAATAATATTGTATATTTCTGCAAAAACTTTCATCTTATGATATTTATGTTTTGATTTGATTATCCGAGCTATTAGTTAGAGAAATGAACTAAATAATAACTTGGCTTTTTCGTTATTAAGTTTTACAATTGGAGTATTAGGGTATCATCAACTAACCATTAATCTTTGTATTAAATATTATCCTCAATCAGATTTTTAATCTATTTGATCCTCAGGTTTCCTTAATAATGTAAATTATTATAAATCCTATTGATAGTACGATGAGAGTACTCTTGTTAATTTCTTTGATGATAGCTAGTATTGATATCCATACTCCATAAATGAAATAACATACTATAATCTATTAGATTATGGCAGTGGACCAAGTAAAATAGAGGGTTATCTAAAATGTCTATTTCTGAACTTATTGATTATTATCACTTTCCCGGATCTCTATCCAGCTTTTAAATTTGGCTTTAAGTGACATTGGGAACATTTTGAATATATATACAAAGTGAATGTAATAATTACATACTACTTCATGACAAAGCAAGATAACAAATACCTTACCAGAGAATGGCGTCCATAAATATTCTATAGATTTCAGAACTGATTTATCATAGTAATTTCATAGAAGATGATTCCACCGTAACTGACTTAACAGATGTCATTTCAAAAAACATTGGGGAGAATTACAACCAAAAGCGATAACAAATCATACGTATATAACTCTGACAAACCTTTTGATAAGATAAATTGACAGATGAAGATCTATTTATAGCAATTATGATAATGCAAAATTCTCAATAGAATTGATAACATCATCTGAACAACCTTAAATTTGCTTACTTTAATTAACTTTAATGTCAAAGAAAACCGAAGAATTACCGTTCGAAATATTGAAATGCAATGAACGAGATGACATAACAAAATGTGTCTCGATTGTGAAGAATGGCGGAGTAATAGTGTTTCCAACAGATACGCTTTATGGTCTTGGCTGCAATCCATATAACAAAAAAGCTGTTGAGAAAATTTTCGAGATAAAAAATCGTGATAAGATGAATCCCCTTCCTATTTTGGCATCCTCTATTATAGACATCGAAAGAATTGTATCATTGGGCAGTACAGGAAAAAAATTGGCTGAAATATATTGGCCGGGCGCCCTCACCATTATTGTTCCATTGATAGACCAAAAGATATCTAATAATTTAAGGGCTGGCGAAATGAACATAGGTGTAAGAATTCCAAATAATATTTGTGCTCTTTCGTTGCTTAAAGGTTGCAAATATCTTACAGGGACAAGCGCAAATAAATCAGGTGAGCAAGCATGCAAATCTGCGTGTGAAGTCTTATCGTCATCCTTAAGAGGTTTCAATGTAATCTTAGATGGCGGAACAGTTGAAGGAAAAATTCAATCAACTATAGTAGATTTGACAGGACACCATCCCAAAATCATTAGAGAGGGAGCAATTATATCAGAAGCAATTTACACAACACTGGAGAGAGATAGTAGAGTTTATTAATATGAATTTTAATCTGATAGTTTCTACTTTTAGGCATCGTGAGGAAGAAGCATATAATGAAATACTTGATATCCTTGGTAGTGCAGGTGACTTAGAAGCTCAAGCCGAAGTCTCTGATATTATTGGTATTATACTAGGATTTACTAGAATTGATCTTTTTCAAGTTATACAAATATTTCGTAAATTAATGATCGACAATCCATGGGAAATTCGCTATATACTCAGACTTCTGCCAATAGAAACAGTAGGACCAACACAGTTGGAGTATATAACCAGTAACGCTAAAAGACTTGCTCTAAAGATTAACAAACATGAAACTTTTCGTATAACTGTAGAAAAAAGACACACTTCTCTAAGCTCTTTGGATGTCATCAAAGCAGTTGCTGGATCTATAGACAATAAGGTAAATCTGGAAAAGCCAGATTGGATTGTCCTGGTGGAAATAGTGGGGAAAGTAACAGGAGTCTCTGTATTGAGACCTAATCAGATATTTAGCTCTGTTGTCGAAAAAAGGAAAATTTCTACTTCATGATTAGACAAGCCCTTTCTACAAGATATAGAATAAAAGTTTGATCATCGAATAAATTAGCTGAAGATATACCAATTCGCTCAGAGATAATTTTTCTTTTTATTGTATTAGCATTTATAATAGAGTTGTCTTTGTCAGAGAACACGTTTTCAATATATGATTTCGTTTTCGCGAGCTTTGTTTTATCTTTCGAAAAAAAGATGAAGCAACCTGGCGATCCATTTTTTAGACCAGCATATTTTAAAGCGAGTGATATCTGATCAGTAGAGGACAATCGAAGTAAAAGATCAATTTCGGCTTTATGAGCAATGGTTATTTTTCTTTTTATAGCTTCTAACGTGATTTTTAGGACTTGATCAATGTGTTCATGTCCATATACAATATTTGCGTCCAATGCTTGTATTGATACCTCCGGGAAAAGGTTCCTTAATTCTTCTAGAAATCTTCCAATGTCCTTCATGTTTATTTTCTTAACTCCTACAATTGAATAGAATGTGTTATCTACTAGACACATTGTCATCGATCTAATCACTACAAATATCTTTTTTATAGAATAACGAACTTCGTGATAATAAATCTATTGTTAAATACATTCTTTATTTGGGCTTACGAATGTCATAGAATGTCATGGCAAAGGCAATACTTTTTTCATGTATTATGTAGATTGATAATGGAAATTAAATACCACCATGAACTACAGAGACAATAGTTATCACATCTCCTGTTTTTGCAACTGTTTCATTTCCTGACAGTGCTGATGATTCTACCCCATTTACGGCTATTAGAATATTATTTACACTTAAAATTTTAGGTTCTGCAGCATTCTCCTGTAGGAACGCCAAAATCTCAGATATTGACGCATTAGACCTGTTAAACTCTAGTGATGACGTCCCAACTATTTTTCTTGCACCACCGAGTATATTGATAGTTATCATTGGAGGCACTAATTATTTCTACTATACTGTTCTTTTTCTATATCTGGTCCTTTTTCTAATTCTTCTCGCTCGGAATCAGAAATTTCTTGCTCATTTCGCATGGCTGCCTTATGAAGATATGAGGTTATATATCCTGCGATCTTGTTTCGCAGTATCTTCGATCTCACTGCAGCTATATCGTTAATAATTTTCTTGTTTTCGTCAAAATCAACAGTGAATTTGTCTGGATATTTTTCCAAAAGCTCAGTAGAAATGCGTCTAACTCGATCCATCAAGAAAATATCTAATAGCAGGGTATTTTATCTTTGTTATAATCTCTCTTTTAAATAGGATTCAGAATTAATTCTGAGTATATCTAATGTCTCTTCGTAGCTTATTCCTAGTATTTTAGCTACGCTGTCAACAACAGTTATTAAAAAAGAACTAGACATTGCTGGATAATTATTAAAGCATCTCGAATATCTTACAGGTCCATCCGTTTCGACAAGAATTCTATCTCTGTCAGTATTCTGTAATAATGTCTTTTTATCATTAGAATATACCAGAGCTGGACCATAGGATACATACAGACGCATATCCATTGACTTTTTTAATTGGTTTTTACTTCCTGCAAACCAATGTAATAAAACACAGTCGATATTGTATGAGCATAGAGTTTCTAATATGTCGTCCAGTGCTCGCCTAGAATGTATGGAAACAGGTTTCTTTGTAGCTTCGGCCAAGCTTAACATCAAATCAAAAACTTCCTTCTGTTTTTGATAAGTACTTACTTTGTTATTTACATATGTAGGATCGATGCCAATTTCACCGATACCCTTTATTGCTGCGCTATTTTCATTAAATATTTCAATAAATTTAGAAAGATCTTCTCTATTGGCAAATTCTGGATGTATTCCTATAAATTTTGTTATTACGTCATTAGTTGAATGGTTAAAATATTGGAGGTTTCGTAGTGCGGTCTCTATATTTACTGTAACTGAACAAGCTTTTATTTTTAACGCCCTCAGGTTATTTACAATAAATTCCCTATAAGATGTAAATTCGTCATCGGTTAAATGTATATGTGCATCAAATAACATTCTGACCAAAACAACATTACAAGAATAAATATATTTAATTTTAAGCTATTGTTAATGATGAACATTTCATACTTTAGAAATAAAAAAAATTCAATGGTATAGGATAAGTATATTTTTCGATATAACAATATGATAATTATTATTACATCGTTAAGCTTGGGTACGTGGAAATTGTATGAGGATTAAATTGGGTAAGACCAAGTACGTTTCGATTTTCATATCCTCGTTATCATTTATATCTAATTTATGTAAGCGGACATTAAACTGCAGGGATTATTAGCAATTTACTGCAATAAAAACTCTAAAAAGAGTTCATATCTTAATATTAAAAGAAGTCTGTTCAAAATCCCTATTTTAAATTAAACGATCTAGCGTAGGCAAGAGTATCTGTGTTTAATTTTATTGTATATGCGGCAGAATCATAAGAGGCGAGCTGAGATAGTTCATCGAGGAATTTAGTCTTATCTTTACCACGTTCATACATTCCACCTGATTCCTTTATACAAAGAGGAAATTTCTGCATCTTTATTCCCTTTGAATTAAGATGAGCAATAAAATTCCTGTAATCTTTGGTATTATACCAATTCCAACCTTTCTCCTCGCACAATATTATCCACACGTCAATAGTATTTTGAAAAAAAGCTTTTTCACGTAATTGTTCGAGTGTCAACTTAAATCCTTTCTCCGGATTTTTGATCTGGAGTAATGAAAAGCTTTGCTTTCAAATTCATGGTCGCAACAAATATGTTCGTAATCATTCTTGATCTTAGTAACATTTCATTGCATATGTTTTCTTTATACATATCCCTACCTAACATTGTTTGTTTTGTCTTATAACAAGAAATACCAATGAAAATCGCCAGCGCTAACGGTGAAGAGATTAAAGAAGGAAAGATCATGGATAGCCTCAAGCTTATAACAAATGATTCGCTTATCATACATATCTCCGAATGGCCTATCCAATTCATACTTATATAGTGAAATTGCCAGTATTGTTTTATTAAGTTTACTAAAAAAATCTCAAATCGTATCAGGGGTTAGGATTTTTATTTCCATAATCTTACCACTTCTATCAAAGGCTCCAATAGTGTTATCTTCGTAAGGATAGCTAATAATTATTGAGACCAAACCATAATAATTATTTAGATCCTCGAGCGAAGGTTTGTTGGAGCCTCCTGGATGAGAATGTGCTGTACCTATATATGAGAGATCAAAAGGCAATTCATATCCTGAAAATCCAGAATAATATGGACCATGCAATGAAAATGGTGGAATTATCAAACCCTCTATTATAATTTCTTCCTTCTTGATTTTACCTTGCAAAATCAAAATTCCCTCGTGCGGATGCCAGCTTTTAGCATATGTGATTATTCCATCAGCTACTTGTCGAGTCATTACCACATGCCTTTTGGCTGCTTCTCGCTTTATCCTCTTATTTTTAAAAAACAATAGTGATCTTTTTAGAAAGCTTTTATTTTAATTTTAATATTAATTCGAGATGTTTTTTTTAAAATATCAGATTCTTCCAAAAAGGACTGCTTTGTTTTAATCTTAGACTTTTCAATAAAAGACCGAGCTAATATAGGAGCCATAATGGTGGTTATTACTCCTATAGCAACGGCAACGGAGAAAAGCTTACAGAATGGATGAAGTATACAGATAACAAGAATTAAGAAATGTTTGTTTTTGTGATATTATATCTCTAATTGTTGTAAGAAATCTCTTCGCAATAGATACTGAAGGCATCTTTACACCATTTGTCTCTTGAGAATATATAGATGGAACTGTCTTGCTGCCCCACACACACATACTCAGTTTTAACTCAACATTCCAAATATTCAACTATGAAGTGTGCCGAGCTAGTGATAAGATATCTATTATTGAATGTCTTTTTTTACTGATAAAGAATATCTATTTAATGCAAAAGAACCTTCATCTGCTAATTATTATCCATAAAATGCTTTGTCTATGGGTCTTGGCATCGCATAAGTAACACTTTTTTTCATCGTTTCATACCACTCCTCTATATCCTTAGTTATTGAGGGCTTTACTAGATGTAACGCCTTACCAAAATCAGTATTATTAACAATATTTGATTTGGTTCTCATTGCATTAACAGCAGCTTCCCTGCATAAAGCAACTAGATCTGCACCACTAAATCCTTTTGTAGACTCAGAAATATCTTCTAAATTTACATTCTTTGCTAACGGCATAGACGAAGTAAGTATTTTCATAATTTCATGCCGTGCCCTATCATCTGGTGAACCAATGTACACTATTAGATCCAGTCTTCCCGGACGAAGCATAGATGTGTCAATAAGGTCAGGCCTATTGGTAATACCAATTACAATAACTCCTGCAGATCCGGAATCATCCATTTCAGTTAAAATCTGTGAAAGCACTCTTTCATTACCGGCTAAATCTTCTGGCCCACCTCTTGGTCTAGCAAGAGAATCCAATTCATCAAATACTACAACGCACGGAGAAGAAGCCTTTGCTTTCCTGAATATTTCGCGTATAGCTTTTTCAGACTCGCCCACCCACTTAGATAAAACCTCAGGTCCGCGTACGACAATTATGTTGGCACTACTCTCGGTAGCTAGGGATTTTGCAATCAACGTCTTGCCGCAGCCAGGAGGTCCAAACAACAAAGCTCCTCGCGGCGGCCTTATACCCATTTTATAAAAGCCATCGGGATCTTTAATTGCAGTAATAAGATTATCATATAGCGTCCGTTTTGCTTCATATAAACCTCCTACGTCGCTCCATTTAACTCGTGCGACTTCCACATAAAATTCTCTCATTGCAGTTGGAATTATCTCCTTCATTCCTTCTTTGAAATCTTTAGTCCTAATTTCCATCATCTCGAGTGTGTCTGATGAAACTTTATCTCCTTCAATATCAATTTCTGGAAGATAACGTCTGAGAGCTTTCATAGCAGCTTCTCTGCATAACGCCTTGATATCAGCACCAGTATATCCATAAAGTTCAGATGCTAATTGTCGCATATCTATATCTGCCGCAAGAGGCATTCCCCTAGTATGAATTTGAAGAATTTCTATTCTTCCTTCTGCATTAGGAACACCTATTTCTATTTCCCTATCAAACCTTCCAGGACGTCTCAATGCGGGATCTATGCTTTCTGGTCTATTCGTTGCTCCGAGTACAATTACATTTCCTCGTTCGGACATACCATCCATTAAAGCAAGCAATTGTGCAACAACCCTTTTCTCGACGTCACCAAAAGCTTCCTCTCTTTTTGGAGCAATTGCATCAATTTCATCAATAAATATAATACTAGGAGACGTATCCTTTGCTTCTTTAAAAATATCTCTTAATCTTGCCTCCGTTTCTCCGTAATACTTGTTTACAATTTCCGGACCATTAATAATATAAAAATTTGCTTCTGATTCTGACGCGAGAGCCTTAGCAATTAAGGTTTTTCCGCAACCAGGAGATCCATACATGAGTATACCGTTATGGGGCTCGATACCAAGACGTACAAATACCTCTGGATGCCGCAAAGGCAATTCTACAATCTCTCGAAGTCGCTTGATCTGTTCTTTCAAACCGCCGATTTGCTCATAAGTTACCCGTGGTTTCTGTTCAACTGCTATCTCCGCCATTAAGGTAAGTTTAGTTGATTGTTCAATCTTTACTATTGTGTGAGGTGTAACTCGTTCGATCCGAAAATCCATAGGATTACCTAGGATCACAACAGATATCTCATCGCCTTCATTTACTGGAAAACCCCTTAACCTGTTTTTTACAAATTCACAGAATTCTTTGTCTACAACAATGTTGCTATTACCTAATGGCATCAAGACTACACTGCGTGCAGGTTTTGATTCAACCTTTTTTACTGCCAGTAAATCATTCAATCCTACGCCGGCATTCTTTCTAGTCTGTCCGTCAATTCTAATAACATCGATTTCCTTTTCCTCTTCATCGTCAGGCCATGCAGTCACCGCAGTATTACGTTTGCCAATTATTTCAATCACTTCTCCAGGTTCAATTCCAAGATGATGCATAGAATCAGATTCGATCCTTGCTCGACGCTTTCCTACATCACGATGTTTTGCCTCAACTACCCTCAAATGGATTGTTGGCGACGATTCACCGATGGTCCCGCGAGACTTTTTCAAAGGCTTGCCGTTACAACCTCCCGCATTTATAATTTTTCCTTATCATTTTAATTTTACAGAGTGTCTGCTTATGTTAATTACTTCTATTTCGCCCACTCCTTCAGTGTCCCTGACAGCGTCCTCTAATCTATTCATCTGGCCTTCTGCGTCGTCTAGCAGAAAATCTCCAACGATAGCATTCAGGCCAAAGGCGATTGGTTCTTTTATATGTGACTTTAACTCCATGTCCTTAGGAACCTTGTTCTTTAGTGTTTGGATCACCATGTCTAGATTTGATTCGGCATCTGCAGGCAAAATTCTAATTCTTGCAAGTAGACGAGTCATTTCTAAGGTCCCTCGAATCCGCAGCCGACGCATTTGTAAACTCTGGCAAACTCGCGACAGCTCTCACATCGCCAAATCAGAACATATCCACAGCTGGGACAATAATATTTTACACATTCGTCATTTGGCATAATAGGTCTACTGCAAGAGGTACATACTGGTAATTGCAATGGTTTAGACATATACAAATAGCTTGAAGATTAATATCCGAATTTAAAGTTTATTTTTGAGACTCAAAAGAAAATCTAAAATCATTTAAACCTTCTTATCCCTGTAACGGCTCTGTTCACTTAACGTTAAATCTATAGCTGAAAGTATCTTATCCCTATTATGCTACTCAAAAGAAATAGAACATCTTCAAAGTACATCTACTATGCACTACATCTATACTTTTCAGGCCTTTCACTCAGAAGAGCATCAGAACACCTGTTTCCATTTATAAAAAGGAATCATGTTTCGATATGGAATTGGATTCAACGCTTCAAACCAAAAAAGATACTTCAGAATAAGAGAAAAGTATCTGAATTTATAATATAGATGAAACACTACTTAAAGTTGGCAATCAATATGCATGGTTATGGATTGCCATTGAGCCAATAGATAAGCTGATTCTCGGTATTAGAATTTCTTTTGAGAGAAGCATACTTGTTGCAGAACGGTTTCTACAAGAATTAGTTAGAAGATATGGAAAGCACCCAGTTTCTACTGATGGTGGGACATGGTATCCATATGCTTGTAAATTTGCAAAGATAAAACATCATCTTCACTCATTCCATGACAGAAGCATAATTGAGAGAACAGTTCAATACTTTAAAGATAGAACAGAATGTTTTGATGATTATTTTCCATGTAGAAAAAGAGATAACTGTAAACTAGAACATCATGTTAGCAATTGGATGATGAATCAGTTTGTTTATCTGCATAATAGAATGCTTATTAAAGAAAAAATTAAGTGAACAGAGCCCCTGTAAGCCTCCATTATCTTTAAACAGAAGTTCGTTATAGATCTAATTTCATTTATACATAGTATGAAAATTTCACTGCTTCCTGCGTTATTATCTGTCGCCTTTTTTCTCCACATATAAGATGGTTTTACCTTGTATTTTTAGAAAAGCATCTTTGATTATTTTAATAATCGCCTAATCTCATTACCTAAGACTGTTTTGATGATTTTTGCTGCACCTTTCGCTCCCAATATTTTTGCTAGAGCGGCTGAATGGAAATCAAAGTCACCTGTCTTTGAAAGTTGTTCAGTCTCTGCTTGAGATATCGTCAAAAATAATCCATCTAGTGCTTTATTATCCAATCGTTCCAATAAACGTCTAGCAATAATCATCTTTTCGAATTCCTCTTTAAAAAGGGAAAACCAGTTTATTTGATACTCAGCCAAAGAGTTGTCATCATTTTGTTTTATCGCTTTAGCGATGGCTCTGCCAGCTAAAATTCCTCCCATTCCACAAGTATATATTCCTCCAGCAGTAGTAGGCTTAGTTTGTCCTGCGGCATCTCCTATTACCGCAGTTCGTCCGTAAACAAAGGCTTCAAGTGGTCCCCTAACCCAAATTGGTGCATATACCTTGCGGATGACTGAATATATCTGTTCTTTACTATCCATATATGCTTTTAAAGCAGCCATAGCATTGATTGATTTACCTGCAACACCTACTTTTCCTCTTCCACTACCTGTTGGAATAATCCACGCGAAGAATCCCGGATATCTCTCACTATCAAACTTGACTTCAATAGTATCGCGTTGTATCCACGGAGCATATACCTCGTATTGAGCAGATTGCAACACTCCCTCCCTATTTCTTTGAATAATCGATGAGACTCCTCTGGCATCAACAAAATAATTGCATTTCAGATTTCCTTCCGATGTTCTTATGTCATAGTGATAATTATTATCATCAGAGTGATTTTTTTTAGTGATAGAATGCACAAGACATCTCGTTCGAATATCTCCTCCCATTCTTTGAGTTTGAAAAGCAATTTGTTTGTCGAATGCGCGCCTGTCAAGAACAATTACTTTTTGTTCTTCCGCATTTAATTCAAAAGTTTTTGAATAAGAAGAAATTCTTGCATACTTGATTTTATTTTCGATAGCATTACTTGACGGTATAATACCAAGATTTTCTATTCCACTAATGCTGACTAGTCCTCCGCAATGCTCAGGTGTTCCGATTTCTGCGTCCTCTTCAAGAATAGAAACAGATAGACCTTTTGCAGCTATTTCTCTACCTGCTAGTAATCCTGAGATACTTCCTCCAGCGACTATGACATCATAATTATCGGACATATAATACATAAGTAATATCGGAGGTAAATAATACTATTATCACTAAAAAATAACCTTATTTTAAGTATGCGCTTTCATTTCTTTGAACAAATCTGAATTAGTGATCATGACAGGAAATACCAGAATGAAATAAAAAGCAGATAAGACTATTTATTTGTGGCAGAAAGCAAAGTGGAACTGTAAGTGCAGAATGCAATTATAGTGTATAATAGTAAAAACAATTAAAAATATTTAAGTGTCTTGAAATCAGGTTAGTCTTTTTGACTAATAAGTGATTGAGCTAAAAAATGCAAGAAGTGAAAAGGATTACAGCAACTTCATTTATTCCTAAATGGGGTGTATTCAAATTGAAGACGATTTAACTGAATTTCCAATACAGGCAGCCATGCTACTTACGAGCTGTGATTATAATTCGATCATATGGCCAGACATTTAAAACAAAAAACCATCTTAACATATTAACGATAAAGGACACGCAAATAAAAACAATCATCAGTTTACAGACGTTCTCTTACATCTTCACAGTTGCTTGTATGAGTATCACCTTGATCCGGATTAAAGTCTACTATTACATCAAGACCATCCCCACAGTCAAAATAATCTGCACCTTTTCCTCCTTCTAGAATGTCATTTCCTGCCTCTCCATATAGCTCGTCATTACCCTTTCCAGCTACTAGAAAATCATCATCAAGTCCTCCAAAGATAACATCATCTCCTGTTCCCGCATATAGTTCATCTCCTCCTGCACCACCTTGTAGGTTATCATCTCCACTATTACCATATAGCCTATCATTAGCTAAACGACCTTGAAGTACATCATTATCAGAATTACCGTACATTATATCCTCTAAATCACATCCAAGCATAATATCGCGGCCATCAGTACCATCTGTGGAAATAATACTGCCAATAGAACAAGCTGCCTCTATTACATTATAACGTGAGTCAGATGAAAAACCTTGCTTATGTCCATCAACATTCAAATCTTTATTATGATTGTCTATGGTAAGAGATGACCCACTACTTACAAACGATGGTACAAACAATTCATTTAAGCTATTATCAGCTGATACAATTGCAAACGGTAATAAATATCCAGCAAGTAGCAATACTGACCCAACAATAACTATTGTTATTATGATTGTTGTTATTGAAGGAAAGCTTCTTGACATCACAGACAACTATCTTTTCATATATATTAACCAATTCGAATCATTCGACTTAAGATACAAATAAACGAATACCATAGAACAATATTTTAAGAAACCAATTTTATGATTTCATTACCTTTTATATCTTCAGTTATGATACAATAATTGGTCAGCAAGAGAAGACCTGTATTTAGAGTATAGAAGAATAAGTCATATCAATAGATAGGGACGAATTTATTCCATATATTCAATTATTCCGTTTGATAAAATGATACCATATTTTATAGCTTTAGTAAGGATGATTATTATTTAAAATATTTTTAATTGTATGATTATAATTACAATTACAACTATTATCTTCTAACAAAGCGTTATCGTACCGTCCTCGCTATAACCCGCAAATCCACTACCTTGTTTGTCTGTTTTTGTTTGAAGGTAGAATGAGCGTTCTGTAGGTTTTTTTCCTGTATAGGTATCCAATTAACATTGGTAAAAGCATTGTTACTGCAGCAAAGACTGCAACGATTAGTAAAGTTGACTTGTTGGCATATATCTTCTTTGGAGTATCTGTACTAATAGTAGATTCATTTTAAGAATATTAATTCTGAACTTTTTTGCCAGAATATGCGTCTAGTATTAGAATATCTAAAATTGCAATTGATAAGCACGTTTCTATAACTAGGAACATTTTCAATTAAAGAATTTTTCAATAAAGGTTATTTTGCATCTATATGTTTAGCATTAACTAATTTTACCATGTCACATATAGCTACAATCATTTTTCTAATATATACAACGATTATTAGTTTAGTAGGATATTTTTTGACAGTACCAATGTTATTAGTAATACAGTCACAAATAAGATATAAAGATGGTTGTAAACAGCAAAGTAGCAATTCGAAGCGGCTATATGCATTTGTTCAAAAAATTCATCTATAAAGACAATCATTATTTCCATACCCAAATATATTAAACTAAGTAGCCCTTAATAAAAGAGGATATATGATGAACTATCCGGCCTTAATATTATTCACTAGTTTGGCATTTGCTGTATCGATGATAGCAACGGTTTATGAGCAACAGGACCAAGCAAACGCCCAAACAATTACAAGCATATTAAACAAAACTAACGGTCAGACCCAGTCTTCGATGTGCATAAATGGTGTCTGTACAAATGGTACATGTACAAATGATAACTGCGAAACATCAATTAGATGTGTAAATGGTAAATGTGAAACATCATCATCGGTCACGAATAAATTTCCGTAGATAGATAAAAACTACATACATATAACTAAAGCTACGAATGGTGATATACTCTAACATACACTTTGCTTATCTTCTACTACAAGGAAAGTAGTCATGATCAAAGCTTTCAGTTCTATCCTTTTGATGTACTGTATAATTCTTTCAATCATGCTTTTCTCATCATAAAAGGAGGAATGCAGATGATGTCAATTATAAATTCCGATACTTTCCTTCTCTTTTGAATAATCTTCCTTGGCTTATTATACCGTTGAATCTATTTCTTCCATATCAAAACATGAGTCTTCTTTTGATAAATTGATAAATTGTGATTAACTGCTGATGTGATGATGCTTTTCGTCTAATCGAAGGACATGAAAAATATAATCGTAATGCGTATATCATATGTATTTTTGGAGGAAGGTGATTTGTCTCTTTTATTATTATTAAGAGTAAGAGATGTAAGACATTGCATCTAGGCTTAATGCTAAGTAAAAAGAGCCGATAAAGTTTAGAAAATCATATGAGCTGAGGTATTTTAGTTATGCTGTATAACAGTGCCGTAAACGTTTACAAATCACTTGTAAACGCACTTGTAAACTACGCTGTTTTAGTCCGATCGCAATATCAAGTTATCATACAGAGTAGTTTGTAAACTATGTATGTCAGAAAATATTACTAAGGATAGGAATCAATTTCAAAATATTTGAATTCAAAGTGACATATCCATATCATGTAATAGGATCTTAGAATATTAAGAGAGTATGTTTTATAATAAGATTGCAATAGTAGTAGATTACAGGTAGAAGATAACAAGAAAAAATGATATGGAATAGTAGTTAAATTCAGTTATCTAAACATTTATGGAGAAATCTTTGCTAGAACAGAATGAAAATAAATAGAATAAAACCATCAATAAGGTCAGCAACCTAAATGTATTGAGTCATATCTGCATCGAAGGTGCTGTAAACAAAAAGGAAATATAAAAGTAAAATAAATATAATAAAATATAGGAAATACTATGCAGTAGATAAAAAAAGGAGATATAAGCATCAACAAAATTTTGAGGTGATATCAATAGTCATTAAAAGAGAGGATTACAAGCAAGTAATTGTTGTTCGAAAAGAATTAGGAATGGGCACAGGAAAACTGGCTGCACAGGTAGCTCACGCAGCCGTAATGGCAGTAGAAATTACAAAAATGAGGAACTTTCATTGGTTTAATTATTGGTTTAAAGCAGGTCAGGCAAAAGTAGTAGTCAAGGTCCAAAATTTAGCTGAAATTGTTGAAATAAGAAAACACGCAGAGAGTTTACATTTAGCAGTAGCAGTGATTCAAGATAGTGGTCTAACTCAAATTCCTCCTGGAACGGTAACTTGCATAGGAATAGGTCCAGGACCTTCTGAATTGATTGACAAAGTAACAAATCACTTAAAATTACTTTAAGATATGGACCCTCGGTGTTGCTAGTTCAGACAGGCTTAAAAAACAAAGAAACTAGAATAGTAAAATACTCTTTTACCGTTAGACAGAATGAATGGATCAGAGGTAGCAATTTGTGTCAAAGTGTAGAAAAGCAACAAAGTAGTATTATTTGATCCTAAAATGGTTACCAAGAATAAGTAAAGTGAATCCTTTTTCTTGATAAAATAAACTGAGAATAACAAAACCATTTCAATAGGAATTGGCTCGAATAGAAATTATATACAATTGAAGAAAGGAGAAGTTAACAAGAGCTACAAATGGTAGTTCTGCCACCGTAAGAACGGACCCAAAAAGTGGCGTGGCGATAAAGACTGAATTATAATCAGTCAATAAAAGGGACTATTATGTGAATCCGTCGATGTGATTATTCCTTTGATTCAGCGAAGTAAATTTTCTCCTATTGAATCATATATCAAGATATGTTAATTTATGTTCAATTAGTAAAGAGAGAAAAATATAAGGAAGAAAATCTCTTGCTAACTTATTGGTCAAAAATAAGGTTAACTCCAGTGCCTCCCCATCTTCCTCTAGCCCATCAAAATCGAAAAAGAATAGAATCTATGCAGTTATGGGAATAATTGTAGTGGTTGTCGTTGCTATCGGATTATCTTTGAATAACAATAGCGTTAAGGATTCATCACTTAAACTTGTAGAAAGTTCAAAGAATGCTGCAATTAATAAATTTGAAAACCAATTTTGCGGTAATAATAATGAAACCAATCCTAATTCAAGTGAATTTGTGAAGGAGTACATTCTTCCTACAAGATGTGAAATGCCACTCGGAATAGCTGTGGATAATAATGCTAGCAAAGTTTGGTACATATCAACTAAGAACGGTATACTGGGAAGTTATAATACAAAAGAGAATAAATTTGATCAAGAACACGCTATTCCGACATGGAGATCTCGGCACAATCCCATTGATTTTTCCCAAGTATGGACAGTAAAACTGGATCGTAAAAATAATATTTGGTTCACCGACGAGAAACAAAATGCAATCTGGAGGTACAATAACATTTTGAAAACTTTTGAGATCTTTAATATTCCTGAAATTTCAGAGTCTTTTGGAACGACATATCCAGTATCTCTTGATTTTGATAGTTCAGGGAACATTTACTTTGTAGGTATACGATCACCTGCACTTTGGTTTGGAAACATAACAGAAATGAGAAATGGTACTTCTGATGGAATTTCCAAAATTCCTATACCACTTCAAGGATTCGCGGGTATAGATCCGGACCTTATTAGCACCGGGTCGGTTGTAGTTGATGAAAATAATAGCAATACAGTGTGGCTGTCTATGTTAGCCTTCGCAAAGAAAGGTCAAATTTTTAAGTATGATACGAATTCAGAATCTTTCAAAGTTTTTGAATTACCTACTGAGCTAAACTCGCCTGTCGGAATTGCATTAGATAAAAATAGCGATCTATGGATTACTGATCATGGAACAAGCATTTTTTATAAAATGGACCATGCTAATGGAAGAATTACGAAATTTGTCACTTCTCAAGCTTCCTCAAGGATTTTTGGCCGCAACAGTACCAGCGAGGAAAAAGCATATACTCTTCCATACTGGATAGAGAGAGGATCCAATGGATCGATATGGTTTAATGAACATACAGGAAATAAGATCGCTGTATTTAATCCTGTCAATATGACTCTCATAGAATATTGGATCCCGACACAAAATCCATTATTTGGTCTTTGCCAACCAAGCGATGCCAAGAATTGTGGCATTGCTAATTTACTACAGTTTTCAGTAGGAATGAATAACGAGATCTGGTTTACTGAATGGTCAGAAAATAAAATAGGAAGAGTCGACTCATACAAAGAGATACCATTTTCTGTTTCATCTGCTGAAAAGGAGATTACTATTCCTAAAGGAAAAAGTGCAGAAATAAAATTGAATTTACAAACAACCTCGTCATTATCGTATTCCTCTTCCTCTGATCACACTTTCAACATGATAAAATCTGGTACTTTTACTCCAACGGGAAATCTTGGAAATTCTACGGGAACTTTCAGTGAACAATCGTTTTCTATCGCTGATGGAGAGTCAAAACAAATTTCCTTTATCTTCACTCCCTCCGTGGATTTGAAGACTGGAGAATATATGTTGATGATCGGTGCAGAAAATAATGCTATTTCATACTTGAAGGCAATAAAAATAAATATAATCTAGTGTTATCCACCACACTTCTAAAATGACAGGCTCATCATAGCTAAAATAAATTTGATTTATTACCTTTTTAATGCATTGATCCCAGGCATATCGTCACCAGCAAGAAACCTTAGAGTAGCACCGCCGCCAGTAGAAACATGACTCACCTCTCCTTCCGAAACACCTGCTTTTTTCATCGCTTCAAGAGTATCACCGCCGCCAATCAGTGTTTTTGACCCACGCCAGAATGCCAGTGCCATACTTTTGGCAATACTAATTGTACCGTTTGCAAAATGTCCATTTTCAAATAATCCCATTGGGCCATTCCAAAATACAGTTCCCAATCCATTGCATGCCACCTCGTCTGAATATCTCTGTGCGGTTTCCATACCTATATCAAAAGCCGCCATACTCTTAGGAATGTCACCTTTTACTACACTTGCATGAATACCTTTAGAGGAAGAAGATACAACATGATCGTTTGGAAGCATTATTTTCTCACCGAAAGTGGCAATTGCCTTTGTTGCCCAAGACAAATGTTCAAAATCTATTAACGAATTTCCTGTTTCCACACCTTTCGCCTTCAGAAAAGTATAGGCTGCGGCACCACCTATTAGCACTTTATCTGATTTAGGAAGCAAATTTTCTAGTGCCCCTATTTTATCTTTTATTTTAACTCCTCCGACTATAAAAGTAAATGGTCTAACAGGATTTTCTTTTATCATTGAAAGATATTGCACCTCCTGGTTAAGGTTGAATCCTGCTAAATGTATATCAAACAGCTTTGCTGCACCATAGGTAGAAGCATGTTTTCTATGCGACGTACTAAATGCGTCATTTACATATATATCAGCCAAAGACGCAAGTTGCTTTGAAAATTCAAAATCATTTATCTCTTCTTGCTTATGAAATCGTAGATTTTCTAATAGCAAGATATCACCGTTATTCATTTTTTCTATTACTTTTCTAACCGAATCACCTACACAATCATTAACAAAGCTAACTTTTGATCGCCACATTATATCAGATAGTCTCCTTGCGACAGGAGCTAAAGAATGATGACATTGAAAACCTTTTGGTCTACCTAAATGTGATGCTATAATTACTTTGGCGCTGCGTTTGGTAAGATATTCTATAGTAGGAATTGTCTTCCTAATTCTGTAATCTTCTCCCACCGAGCCATTGTTGATGCTGACGTTAAAGTCAACTCTAACAAAGACCTTTTTGCCTTTAAAAATCGAATCATCGATATCTGAAATCACCTGCAGCATAATATTATGACAAATATGGTTGTATGAGTACTAGAATAAACTTTGTGTTGTTATAAGTAAGGATAATTAAATGTAACTTGATGTAGAATAGATTTACAAGCTACTTGGATGATGGATTATTTCACTATAAGAGAAGTTGGAAGTCTAAGATCAGAAACAAGAGCAGCCATAAGATCAGAAATTGATAATGCGACAGTATCTAATAATCTCTAAAATCAGTGAATTTTGCATTACCTCAAAGATATTGCAAATTTGATCTTGAAAATGCATCAACTATAATTAATCTTTTTGCGCAATCTGTTCCCTTAGAGGATTAATTCTTATTGTAATAGGACATCCTAATTTACTAGATGCTACCTTAAAGCCATCTTTGGCAAGATCAAGGTTAGCAGTAGAAACATAGGCTTCAAAAATTACCTGACCGGGCCGAACCCTTGCGGCTAATCCTGTCGACTTTCCGAAAGCTCTTCTCATGCCCTCCTGTAAACGATCAGCACCGGCCGTTGCAATCATCTTATTTTCTCTCAAAATCACATGTGGATATACCTTTAACATAGAAAAAAAACTCAAATCTCCCGCTTTTGCCATTGTCTTATTTGCCGCTAGCCTTGCTGATTCCAAAGAATTGTGTCTTATTTGCATCTTTTCCGTAACAACCATTTGAACATTATAATCATAATCATTTCGTGCCTGGCCCGAAGAAAATCTCGCAATTTTTATTTGTGGCTTTCCCGATATGTATTCGCGTCTCACATAGGGCATCCCACGAGGCTCACGATAATTGACTCCTTTCATAAATAATCACTAATTTTGAATGCTTAAATGTGGTCATATACTCCGATTTAATCGTTATGTCATCGTCGTCGGCATCCTCCTCCTCTTCTCCACAGCAATCTTCTTATAATGAATTTCCATATGTAATCGAAGCATTTCTTGCTGAAAAAGAAGATATTATCGTTAAAGATAGTCGATTTCAAGATCAATTAAGGAGTAAAGGATATGGAGAAAAGGAGAATTCTCGATATCTACTGAAACCTCATGAGGCCCTATATTTGATTTATACCAATCGTCTGCTCTTAAAACGAGAAATAAATAATATTGATTTTGATTCTCTAGTTGAAACCATACTCAAGTATGACAAATATATCTTGACAAAATTCCTTATATATCGTGACCTCAGAAGCAGAGGCTACGTAGCAAAAGAGGGTTTTGGCTTCGGTGTTGATTTTAGAGTTTATGAAAGAGGAGATTTTGATAGCAAGCCTGCAAAGTATGTAGTATTTGGAATAAATGAGGGCATAAATTTAGAGGTTGATGTGTTTTCACAAATGCTTAAAGACATCAGAAAAATGGGAAAGGACGCTATTATTGCAGTTGTAGAGAGGCGTGGCGAAATAATTTATTACAAAGTATCAACAATGCATTTTACTGAAGTCAAACATTTATAACTTTAATTAAAGTATACTAAGATTTTTTTACGAAAAGGAGAGGATCGTAATTTAATTTGAAACTACTACAAGAATCAGAACTATAGAGTTGCGATGCAATTAGTTGTGGACATAACTGCATCTGGATAAAGTCAACCGATTTATATCACCACCAACAATAATATTATTTATCGTGCAACGCAACTTATGTGATATAATAATAAAGCTTGATCGCAATATAAGATTCGTTGGTATTGTTAACAATAAAGGAGAAGTCATAGAAGGTGGCTTTCAGGAAGGTGTTGAACCCTTACTAAAGGAATCAGAAGAGCAAGAAATGTACGTAAACTCCTTATCAAATATGGCATTACTCCAAAATTTTAGTGACAGGTTAGGCAAAGTCAGATATAGCTTGACTGAACACCAAAAAATCGCTCTAATGACCTTTCCATTAGATAGTGGCATACTATGCCTGTCAGTTTATGTTAAAGACACTAATGTTGATAAGTTAAAGAACGCAACCCTTAGGATAATTTCAACACGAACAAAACCGACGGATTAGTCTTTCATCCAAGTACTCTACGCATAACCCACACATATCTCTGAAAAAGATTAATAATGGTCTGAATTTATCTGACTAATTGGATTTACGAATGAGAAGATTTTGTGAAAGCTGTTTTTACACAGGAGAAGAATCTGAATTCCTGTTAGCAAGCGACTATTGTATAGAATGTATTGGTGTTCATTCAATGTGTCCTAAATGCAAATCAGGTTATCATAGCGCCCATATTATAGAATAATTATTATCATTTATGATTCCTTAATAAATGACATGCATAAGCTGTGCTTTTTTTAGCACTAGAGCCTGACAAACTGAATTGTAATTGTCAAACACTAGAAAACTAGGTCCTGTATATAATCGAGTGCATTTTATTGTTTACAAGTGAATTTAGTAGCAGCATGTCCAAACATATAGGACTGACATCATCAATTCTTAGTGGTCGATCTACAATTGAATTTATAGATGAAAGTACCAATAGCGGAGCAATTTTAGAAAAAGATCTATAATCAACATCCACCTCTTAACAATAGTAGTACTATTTTTACTAAAAGATCGAAGGGAATAATTATAATCTATAATTTTGCTATCACTTACTTATTCTTACATAATAGTTCATTAACTTATGGTTATTTATATCTCCCTAGAAAACTCGAATAGAGAACAATTTTATCACTCCGTATGTATTTAAGTATGACTGTAGGATAATGACGATATTGATAGTCCCCCTATTATTCTGGTTGGTAGGCCAGAACAGATGAAGAGAATTACCGGACTACCGAATCCTGCAGAATGAAATTAAATGCTCCGGCCGGGATTTGAACCCGGGATCGTCGCCTTGAGAGGGCGAAATGCTTAACCGGACTACACCACCGGAGCTCAAGCACAATCAATTTCGTTCTTCATATAAAACTTTATAAAACTTATCTTGTATTCAAACCCCTTGTAAGTATCGCAAAGTTAGATGTATTCGAAATTATTCTAAGTTATTTGTAAACTCTTCCTTACAATGTTTGTCAATAACTGTTCATATTAGCCTTTTATAATATTGAAACGCATACCTAGTGCTCTTGTTGATTATATAAACAACAATATTCGGTATCCTGTCGGGCTTATCGGATGCCGGGCAACTAATCCTGAAATGTCATTTGATTGTTGTGAATATGATATCGCTATTTTTAATAGAAATTCTGAGAGCAATAGATTTTTTCAGCTAGGTGATCATGGGCTAGAATTGATTGCTCAAAAAAAAATATCGACATTAAATATGCTGAATCTATATAATATGATTATAATACAAGGCTACAATGGGTTAAGTCTATCATCATTATCGATCAACAAGATCTATAGTGTGGAACATTATCTAAAAGTGCTAAGAGGATTTGGAAAAAAATCAATAATTAACTCCTTATTTTATCATGATAAAATTACAAAAAGTATTCAGAAGAATTCAGTATTAGCAGGAATGTGGCTGAAAATAGCTGCCTATGACCTTCTGGAGGGTATACTTGCATTATCGGAAATTAAACCAATGCCCATACATGAATTAAACCAGATAAGAACAATAACTACAGAGCACCAAGATATGGCTGATGGCATAAAGATAGGCTTGGAATGTATAGGCTTAGAACGAGCTACTAGATCTACGATATCGAGAAGTATCGAAGGTATATGCGAATTAAATTCTATGGAATATGACAAAGAATTGATCAGAATAAAAGTGAATCATTTGCTCAAAAAAGGTATGGTATCGGATTGTTACTATTATCTTGGTAAAATGGGGTACAGATGTTTAACAGACAAAGATGACCGATTCTTGAGTACCTATATAAAGTTGATACAGATATCTATGGACTTGACAAAAGACATGCAGCAACTCGAAAGGTTGCAGGGCAACCTTGTAAACACAAGTAAAACTATCTTGAAAAAATTATCGGTACTATTACAGTAGGAGTAATAGGCTCTAATTTTTTATTCCTTGCTCTTAATTTTGCCTTATATTTTAGATTGCGTGGTTTTGTTCTCAATCTATATCCGCAGCACGGACACCATAATCCATCCCATTTAATGAAAATTTCACAAATCTGACAGCGCTTTTGTCCACTAGCATATCGGCCAGATCCTACCGGCTTTTGTGCCTTGTGACGAACGCATATACCTTTACACGTCATAACTAATAACCACAGATACCTCGTTTATGTCGTATTTAAATCTGTGTAATGACTAATCATGATTCGTTAGCAATGTTCTTTGGACATAAAATGACAAAAAAATTAAATGTTTTCCTGTGGTTATTTGACAGAGACGTTTTTAGCCTCGAATGCTTCGTTCATGGTCAGATATTCTTCAATTTTCATCTTGACGTCATCTGGGTCTGTATCATCCATTCCTTGCATTCCTGCTTTGAACGAAATTTTATTTCCAGAGACATTAACATCTTCAATTTCCATGTCGGCATAAACGTTTGCCATTTCGTTAACCCATTCTTTCGCTTCGTTTTGATCTACCCCGGCAGTATCAATGTTTACATTTAGCATTTTGCTCATCCAATCACCTGAACGGGATTTACCGTAGTCATTAATAAAGTTGACTCGGCTGCAAACCGCATATAAGGCATGAATTTAAACTATTTATCAATTTTATTTATAAAGAGATGTAGCGTCGCTCACGAATCAACCTTTTTCTTCAAAACCCCAGTATTTTATTAATTCTTTTTCGAATTTCGAAGACTGGTCTTCGTTTAGAGAATCTCCGCAATTCTTATGAGTGGGCATAACTCGCATACCTGCCAATTTAAAATCAACCTCATAAAAGTGGACTTTTGGACAGTTACACACGATAATGTATTATCTTGATCTCTTACTTATTTGTTTGCAGATACACTGTCTCTCAGGCATTATTGTTGCCAAGCTGTAAACATTTATCAATTCCATATATTCTATTATAATTATGGCAACTGGCAGTAGATCTGAAATTAGCAATAATTTAAATCGCCTCATTATAGGAGCTCTGCTTATTTCCTCTGCGATATACATAGCAACGAATTTCAAAGTAAAAAATGCATATGCGGCTGATAACAACTGGTATGTAGGAGAAGGAGCAAAAAAAGGTATGTATGTAAAGTACAATATTCGAGAGCTCGATACTAACAATGGTCGACCATTCGATATGACAATTTATTTCAAAGAAAAGGATGATAAAGGTAATTGGATTGCTCCCGTATTCGTAGTCGACGAAGGTAGAGTTATTTCCGGTACCTTTAAACTAAGTGCTCTAGATTTAACTGCTCTGGGAACATCTGAAATCCCCCCTGAAATGACAAAATATAGAAGCGCATACACTAATTCATTAAAATGGCTGTCAGCCTATGTTCCTTTTCCTGGTCAATCATTAAGCTCAGCTTCATGGGGCAAAATCGGATCGATAGGAGGTTCAGAAATCAAACCCTCTGGTACAGCAAAGATAACCCTACCTTCGTTTCCAAAACCAATAGACACTACTATAATAAGATATCATAAGTCAGTAGATAGCGATATATGGATTCTTAACGAATTCCCATATCCTGTAAAAGCAAAAACATTTGTAGATGTAACAACAGGAAGTCCGCGCGTTCAATTTGAATTCAATTTGTTAGCAACTGGGCAAGGTGAACCACCCAAGCCAGCAGGAGAAAGTCTTGTAGTCAAACCCCCCTTGACAGAACGTACACCACGTGGAACGTATTATATTCGGCTGAACTGGGAACCGGAAGCAATACGTGTTGGAAATGAAACCAGATTTAATATTGAATTTCTAGATGACACTCAATTTCCACTTAGTGGGGTCAGTTACGATTTCAAGATATCAAATTCGAATGGCACTGCACTCTTAGATCTTAAGAATCTGTTCGCCGAGACTGGTACTGGCGCAGTTCAACCGATCAAATTCAACAGTACTGGTCCTGCCAAAGTTGAAGTTTCTATAAACAGTGTTGAAAGTCGCAATCTAGGAGGATTTGTAGAAAATGCCGATTTTGATATTGGCGTAGCGCCTTAATATCAAATAAGCCCGCAGCGACAATAACGGCAACAATCATTGGAATATCGATCCTTATAGTAACGCCAACAGGTTAGTATTATCTGTAAGAGACAAGGATAGATGTCTAAAATTCTTTTTTCTTTACGCTTAAATAATCCACAATTCTCAGTCAAGATAAGTGTCTCCTAGACAAATGGTTTTTTTAATGACAGGAATTTTCTCTCTAGTTGGTATAGCAGTAAGTGTAATTATTATTGCTAGAGGGGGCGGTTTTTCAGCACCAGGTGCCTCCATTACTAATCCGCCGACTGATGCGGATCTTTGGAGAATTGGTCAAAAGATCAATGATGGAACAGAATTAAATTACACTTTGACAACAACTGATTCCATTAATTCACTTGTCGATGCGCATATATCAATCAAATTTTCTAAATATACTAGTGATTATTGGAAAACAAATTTCCACGTAATCAATGGTACATCAACCAAAGATGCTACTGTTTTTCTTTCAAAACAGCAATTAATTCAAAAGAATTCAGTAAAAGATGAATTTAAGCAATATTTTAAACTCATAGAGAACTCGATTTTGTCAATAAGAGATATCGCCAGAGAACCAAAATACTTGGTTATAGGTGCCCCTTGGGATACGATTTTAGTAGGTGTGTCATCAGTACCTATAAAAGTCATAGATAAAGAAAATATTAAGACAGGTGCTGGAAATTTTGAAGCCTTCGTTATTGGATATAAAATAGGTTCAAAAACAAGTAAAATTTGGCTAACTCCTGAAGTGCCTTTGCCTGTGAAGGCAGAAGTTTACAACTCCGAAGGTGAAATTTTGTATAAATATGGACTGGTTGGTATGAAATTATAATATAATATTCAGCTACAATTTAAGCCTGTATTATGCCTGCTCATCTGCATTCTATTGAAGATAAACATTACTCATTAACCAGTCGCCGTAGCACTTTACGCGTTCATCTATTTTACACCAGAAATGACAAGAGCCAGGCAGTACCTCTATCCTACCTTTTTCAAATATAATCTTGACTCCTTCCTTACCTTCATACATATAGGCATCCTTAGCTTCGATATCTCCCATTAATTCTATTGCTTTCAATTTTATATTCTCGCGATTAATAGGAAATCTCCTACGGAATTTATCTATTACTATTCCTATATTTTCTTCTCCATAAGATTCAATATCAGAAATTTTTTTTGAATCTGGAAAATGTAATTGCAAATTTACATTATATCTTGATCCTGTAAAAAGCGAGATCTCATTGATTTTTTGGTACAGCAAATTGGGATTCTTCTTTAAAATCATTTTTAAAAGGTTTTTATTGTGATCAATATTATCTCTTAATTCTTCAATTAATTTGGATAGGAGTACCATTCTGTGCACTAGCTATTATTAGAATTATATATTTACTAATCTATAATTCATCTTTTTATGCCAGTTTCTAGAAGTTCATTTTATGTTTGCTTCGGACACAGATTCTGAAAGAGCTAGCAGTATAGAAGATTACCAGAATACATGTACAGAATTTATAAGTGATATTAGCAGGGATTACAAGGATTGGGTAGACAGATATGAATTACTTCAAGAAGAAAATAAGACAAGAAAAGGTATTATAGATAGTATTGTTAGAACCACAAATCAGTGGATTGTTAAATATGGTGATACTATCAAAAAAATTGATATAATTATGAATGACGGGGTTAGCAAAATGGCAGAGAATACTGCAGGTTATCCTTTCAAGTTTGAAGTTTTTGTTAACAATATGATACGCTATACCTCCCATCCTATGGGCAAAGTCAAGGTGAATATTAAAGCGATCCCCAGAGAGGGAAAACTCATTCGAATAAGTAATTACAGAAAAGATCAGCTATTATTAATCAATTCTAGTTCTACTTTGAATTTTTCAATTAGTAATGAGAGTTTAAAGTGCGCAGACATACTTGATGATATCATTGTCCTCGATGCCAGTGAATGCAAAAAATATGATCTTATTTCCATAACAGTAGTTATTGAAGAGACCACAGGAGAGTATGCAACTGAAAGCAGAGGCTATTCAACTCTTATTCTATTAACATAATGAAAAATCTCTAGTTTAATATTAATTACAATAATTTTAGTTTGCTGCACTAGTCTAGATAATAATCTTCAAAAAAAGAACGCAATAAGTTATTGTATTGGATATAGAAAAATACTTCATTATTATTGTTTAGGCTAGTATAGCTACGAATATGACAAATTGATTCTGCAATTGTATCCATAATCCTTCAGGAAGTTTGACAAAAATTAAATATTCAAGAACCTGCTGCTTAGGATATAGAGCAATCCTATATTAATCAGCTAAAATGTAATTGTATTACTTTGATGTAAGCAATGACATTATGAACTTATTACGAATTGTACAATTTTTTCTCTGAATACTTTACTAGTGTTTTTAATACTTCCTTGGATTTTAATGCACTCTTTCTGGTGCCATCTTCCAGGTACTGCAACATTTGTCAATTTTTTTTCTATAATATTAGATAGAGCGCCTTCTAAGTTTACCTTGCCTTTACCAAGGGTTCTATGATCATCTAATACGCCATTTGTATCAACTGCGTGAAAGTGAATTTGCTCTGCTATTTCTGAAAGGTCAGAGTTTTTCCCTGTTCTAATCAAGTGATGGGCAGTATCAATGCCTCTAATCACATTGATTAAATTCCCTCTGCCATATGAAATAGAATCATAATCCATCGCATCAGAGAAATGCTCTTCAAAAACAATTTCTAGAGATTTGCCATTTACTTTTTTCTCTGAAGCATACTTTGATATTTCAAAAAGCGAACTCATAAAATTTTCTTTTAAACTTTCTCGTCTTATCTTTCTATATGCCTTTAAAGCGGGAGCAAGAATTCCGTAAATTTTGACTGCATTACCTCCAACGTAATATCCTAGTCTATTGGCGTGTTCAGATCTTAATCGAAAGAACGAGGGCAAATCACAAAAACTGTGTAAGACCAACCTAGAAATCCCTGCCAATTCCAAATAATCTATTGTTTTAAATGTATATTCAACTGCATGGTTCCTCTCATTTTTATTTTTAGAATCAATACTCGGTCTATGAAGTGTCTTGTGTATAGAATTACTCATATGTTTATCTGTACTATAATCTTTGATCAGTCTAAGGCAGTTTGGTTTTCTTCTGACTAGGCAATGCAAATGATCTTCATTGAGTTCAATACCTGAAAAGCCATCTTCATGTGCTAATTCAACAGCCTGGGATGCGTTATTTGCAACATAAGGGGCTACTGACGTGACTATCTTAATTTCCATGTTTATGCGCCATTCATATTAGGTTTGAAAATGTCAACTAATTTTTGTTCTCTAGAAATAAGGGTTTTATATAATATAAATAATTGCAGTTCAAGATTAAAGGGACATACGTTGTTGTTGATAATTACAATATTAATTATTACGGGTTTTCAAGTACTGTATTAATCTTATCTGCTACAATATGTAGTTAACATGAATAGTATACAATCTTTAATATTATTATGAGTTGGAAATGTTTTGCATAGCTTAATTTATTGTTATATAATACGCTCAGTCTAACACTGTCTGCGATTTGCAATATTTGCGTATATCAAACATTTCTTTCTTTAAATTCGATTCTATCGTCATCAGCCTTAATGACTACACTTCAAACATCTTCTAACATTCATGTTTGTATTTATATTGTACATCCATGTCTAAATTGAATTTGAGTGACAGATACTTTTTCATTGGTTTGTTATGCTATTATTAATATTAAAACTCGTAAATTAATTATTAGAAGGAAATATTCTTTAAGGAAGATTAATTCCAAAACTTCAATATACTAGATAACATAAATGCTGAACCAGCTATTAATGGTATTAGAAAGGAAGGAAGGAAGGAAAGGAAGGAAGAATGCATCTACCAGATCCATCCAAGGGCTGTCCATTAAGAAGAGATCAAGTCTTGCTTATCAAGAAGAAACTAAGATATGATGGATGTATGGAAAGCAGTTAAAGGATACAGGTAAAAGAAGATAGATAGATTACAGAGATTGTCTTTTCCTCACTAAAAAGAGTATAGGTGAAGAAGATCTCCTTTCAAAGAAATTCAAAGCACAAAAAGGTAGAAGCAGGACTGAAAGTAGTGTTATACAAAAAATTCATCAAACTTGTAAACCAATCAACTATAACAATCTATAAGAAGTCAAAGCAAATATCGTAGTGTATTTCAGGGGAATTGAGCTATACACTAAACAGATAAATAACATATAAATATATTTATATATATTAATTAGTTTATTGAAGAGCAATCTTTAGAGGCTTAACTAACATTTATTACTCCTTTTTAGCTACAAAAATATTAATATAATTTCTACTCTATTTCCTTTTTCCGCTTTTATTTCCTTCGCTGCGTAAATATAAGCCAGCGTCAGTCATAGTAGTAACTGCAATTTTATCATTTTGCAATAAAAAGTTAATACCAAATCTTGTTTTACCTATAGCTATTGCCTCTTGTTTCTGGTTTAAAATAATCACAACTTGATTTTCGTTTATTGCGCCCGAAGTGGATATAATTGACTTACTGTACACATTTTTCCCATATAAGATAGATTTTTCTGCAGTTTCATTGACGATTATATATGGAAATTGTTTAGAAACTTTAGAAATAAGATCTGCTCCTTGCATTGAAAGTGAAAAGCTTTTTTTTAACTCGCCAATCAGTAAGCCAGCATATGACGGTTGCTTCCACAGAGCTATCTTTTCCATCTCATTTGACAAAAAGTGAACTTCGCGAATATTGAAAGTTTTTATCTCATTTATTAAAATAGATCTATCTTTAAAGAAATCAAAAACTCCCCATTTGTCAAATGCTCTTTTTAATGTTGTTAGCTCTTGTCTTGTGAGTTTTCTGTACATGTCATCTAATTATGAACTCGTAATTTTGCAATATAGAATCCTACAGTATCATGGATATGTGGATAAAATCGTCTTGTGTTTTTCAAAGAGGGGTTGAAATGAAGTAATCCAAACCTAGTCAAACCCTCGCTTCCATATCTTATTGGCTCTATTTCAACATCCAACTTCTCTAAAAGATGATTTACAATTATTTCATTTTCCTCGGGAGCAAAAGAACAAGTTGAATATACTAATAATCCACCAGGTTTGACGACTCTAATAGCTGGTTCTATCAAAGCTGATTGACGGGCTGCACAAAATTCGATATCTTCTGGTCTATGATTTATTTTTCGTGACTTATCCTTTGCAATTACACCTTCACAACTGCATGGGGCGTCTAGTAGCACACGGTCAAATTGCATGTTTAAATCTGTTACTCCCTTAGCATCCATTTTTAAAACGCAGGTATTTATTACACCACATCGCAGGAGATTAAATTGTAACGCTCTTATTCTTCTAGGATTAGTTTCTAATGCGATAATAATGCCAGTATTTTTCATTCTCTGAGCCATATAGGTGGTTTTTCCTCCAGGAGCAGAAGCCATATCTAACACTGTTTGATTTTGTCTGACATCCAAAGCGTCAACCGCCAAACAGGAGCTAAGATCCTGTATATAATAATAACCAAGTAAATATTCGGTAGTTGACCCAATTCGAAAAGTTTGCTTTTTAACAGATAAAACATCATCTAATATTGTATTTTCTAATTCAATGCCTTTAGATGCAAGTCTTTCTGTAAGATCTTTAGTGTCGATTTTTAGAGTATTTGTTCTTATATATAACTGAGGATTCATTTCCAGCTTTTCTAAAAAACACTTCACATCTGGCACGAATTGAATAAATCTGTTAATTAACCACTCATTATAACCATACTGTCGAGCAAGGATAGACGATATTGACGAATCTGGAAATACAAATGTTTTCAAATAATATGTCTATCTATGTTGTGCCAGGATATTTATTATTATTTAATAGAATTATTCATGAGATTTAGATAAGAGCTAAAGATAATAAGATTTTTGCAATACCTGATTTAGGACAGATAATGTACGATTGTTTTATAGGTGATGTATGGCATTGCGATAACAGAATAAAATGGTTGTATACGAAACGAAATCAACTGTTCTAATACCCGCCATTTATTAAGCATATGGTAAACGCCTCGAAGAGTTTATTAAAGCAAAAATAAGACCATGAAAATGCCATCAACTAATTGATGGATTAATAATGCGACGGTCGTCCAGTTTGGTCTAGGACATCAGATTGCCAATCTGGTAACCCGGGTTCAAATCCCGGCCGTCGCATTTCTCCCTACTGTTGGTTTAAAGGTTTATGATTTATGATTGGTCAGAGAATTCAAAACCTCGCTTTTTTGTGATTCAATAAATAACAGTGTTTGAATTTTTGTATCTAAAAATTAAGTATAATTAAAACCTAGGCATAAGGTGAATACAAATATATAGTTGTTCGTGTTATTATAATAATAGATCTTATTTTTAGTTTTCTATTATTTGTCTCGATCTTGGAATAGCATTGGTTAAATCATCTAATAACTTACTCTCCTTGACTACCGCATGCACAATAACCGAATTCATCTATCCTTTTTTCGCAAATAGGACATCTGTCACCATATTCAACTTCCCATGCATGCTTACCATACATATGAAAATGGATATCAATTTCAGCTGGTATTATATTATTATTATCAATCTTGCCGTCATTTTTTTTGCTTTTATTATGATCTTCGACAGAAATATTTTTCACCATATGTATTTATGACATCATGACAATATGACGTTATCTCTGCTTGATCTCTGCGTTTCTGCCATTCGTGTAATCCACCATTGGAGTACATAAGGATTAGATTGCATCAATTATGATACATAACGATTCTCATCAAATGTATTTCCTTGTGTTTTTAGCATTAGCTTTGATTATTCCAAGTGCTTTTTCTGCTGCCTCCTTTTTAGGAAGCTGTATCATAAAGATATTTGAATTATTTCTAAGATAAGAATCAGCTGGAACTATGCCAATTATTCCTGTTTTCGTTAAAGATTCAAAGAATTCTAATATATCGTTTGCATATAGAAGATAATTTTCTTCAATACCTATATCCAGGAAATTCAGTGTAACATCTACAAAAACATCTTGGCTATCATGGAATACATTTAGCAAAGTATCGACTGCTAATTTTTTCCCATAAACCGTTCCTACTAGTTCTTGAAATCTAGTTGGATTTATAAGGATACAAGGGATCTTTTGGCCATTGAAATCCATCAGAGAGATCCCTTCTTTATGCAAATTATTTAGAAAGTCCTCAAGAGTCTTAAATGATCTATTTTTTCCCATACTATTTATGTAGTGCAATTATCCTGCAGAGCTGCTATTGATTTTGTCTAAGGGTTTCAAGGAAGTAATTTTTTAGCTCTATATTGCTTTGCATTTTCTTATAAAGATATTCGTGAGTCTCGCACAAATAAAAAGGCATTTGGTTTACTGATTCTACAATATTGTAATTGCTCCTTTCCTTTACAAGTTCGAGTTGGACCACAAAGTCTGCATTCTCCCCACATATATTGCACCGAAACACCTCATAATAGGGATTTCCGAAGTTTTCCTTAAATTTATCGTTTCTTCCTTTCTTACCCACAACGCAACGATCGTATTTCTCTCTTAAAAAAGTTTGGCGTCTAAAAAAGGGCTCTTCAATTAACATAAACCTATAGCTAAAGATATTCTATTTCTCAAGAGCAAGGATAAGAGAAGTAAATATCTTCAAAGTATATCTTCTATTCATTACAGTTGTATTTTTCAGGTGGTGCATCTCTAAGAAAGACATCCCAGCATTTATCTCCATAGCTAAGAAGAAACTATGTTTCCATTTGGAAATGAATTCAACAGCGCTACAAGCCAGAAAAGACATTCCATAGGAAAAGAAGAATTTATGAATTTATAGTTGATGATAAAACTCCGATTACTCATTAAAATAATAGAGGTATCGTTTGGTTATGGACTGCAACTGAACCAACAGACAAGACAATTCTTGGAATACGTAGATATCATATGAAGGGAGTATACCTATTGCAGAGCATTTTATACGATCATTAGTATGAAAGAAAAATGGAAAAAATCCTGTTTCTGCTGAGGATGGTGATGATACTAGTATCCTCAAGCCAGTAAATTCCTCAAACTAAACATCATATTCATTTACCTTATGGAATAAAGTCTCATTGATAACATTCAGTATGTTAATGATAGAACAGAAAGTTTTGATGATTATTTCCATTGTAAAAATTAAAGGAGCTCCTGCTATCCAGAGCACATCCTCAATTGGTTAATATGTTTATTGATCTGCATAACAGAATGATTACACACTATGTTATTAAGCGAAGGTAGACCTAAAAAGTAATGCCACGTTATAATTATATGATCAACAAAGTTTAATTGATTTTGCTAGCAGTAAAGCACGTTGCAAGTCATCATGTAATATTTCGTTATTTTTGTATTTACTACTAAAGTAAATTAGGTCTGTCATTTTGCATCTGTCGATGTTAACCACTGTCATTCCGTCAGTTCCACTATCAGTTTTTGCATTAGTTAAAACTAGAAGTTTATCCGCAAAACCAATAGATTTTACCGTATTAGATATCTGATCAAAACTCTTTGTATGATCTTTGTTTATTACAACAGCAACAGCCACTTTAGTTCCAGCTGGGTCGTTATAAATTACATCAATTCCAGTATCTACTCCGTTAGTAGATTCAAATTTAGCTACACTTCCCATGTCATGCGCATGGTTTAGGAGGTTTTTTACTGCATCACGAACGTTAGATTCCAGCATTTGAATATCATTAGAGCTGTTTCTGATTTTTATAAAATCAGAAAGTGGCACACCCATTATACTTCCTCTAATTCGCAGCCCTGGATGTGTGCTTTTGATTGTATCATCTATTGCTTTTTCGTCAATAATTGGAGCGTCTCTTTTTGCAGCATTTTCGGTTGCGTTGTATAAAATATTAGTCATTGATCTAACGTTTCTAAAATCAGGGAATTCATCATAAATTACTTTAATCTTTGCGGAAAGATCGGTTTCATCTTCTAATTTAAAACTTTTTTGAAGATCGTAATATCTTACATATTCTAGAATGATATCCAGTATCTCTTCCAATGTGTTTGAACCTGCTAAATCGATTTTGTAGTTTGCCTTTTCTAACCTATCGAAAGTAGCATTATCTTCTTTTCGTATCTCGTCATATGAAGAAGGTGTTAAAATCAACATCAATACAGTTGATGGCAAGTGGGAATTAATGATTGCCTTAACAACTTCTAGTGACTTTTTATCAGAGTCAAATTCATCAATTTGAAGGATAGTCAATTTCTTTAAAAATTTTAGATTTAGGTTAGCGATTGCTGATATCTTGGTAATAATATGTTCCATGCTTTTGATATTCCCTGCATGATCTCCAAATTTACCTTCTATTATTAATTTCATAACCGAGGCCTCAACTACTGAGAATTCTGTTGTTAACACCTGATCTATCGCAAAGTAATCTGGAACCATTCTCCCATCTAAAATCTGTTGTGCCTTAATAGAGAAATTTTTCTTAGTGAGAAAATCAATAAATCCAAGTTTGAAAATTTTCTTTGCTTGCTTGTTATTCCGTTCTGCCTTGTCTCTAAGATAATAAACAATGGCTTTTCTCAGGCTATCGATATATTCTTTATCAAAACCGCTTAACAGTGCAGCATATATATTATCCATGTCACGCGGAAACACTTGGGACAGATCAACGTATGATATAACAGCATTATTGCAAATCTCCTTTAATGCTCTAATATGCAAGGCTAAGTGTGTCTTGCCAGATCCAACATCTTGAATAAGAGTAACTAAACGAAAGTCTCTGTCAGTTGCGATATCACTAACTTTAGAATTCAAATCCTCAATGCATGATAACACAGCCTTCTTTGCTTCCTTATGCCTTCTTCCGCCTAAAACTTGAGCATCTATAAGCGTCGGAGTAGGACTACTAGGATATGGATTTTGTGTGAGACCATACGGATACACCTATATACACCTCACAAATCCATGAAGTAGGCCTCTAACAGTCAATCCCTCATATCCACCTGTGGATAATTCATATTTATCGTGGTATAGATTTGTTAATTGTTCAACAAAACTATAGAAATCTTCATTTGATATATTATACTTTTTGCATAACTCGTTTCGGACTTTTGACAGTTCTACCCAACCAATTGAACTAGAATTATTTCCAATAGCTAAATCAAATTCATTTCTGAATCTGTCTAATTTCATGGTTGGTTCGTCATTAATATTTACATGTGATATGCCATCTAGATTTTTTGTTGCAGGAGATTTTTGAGAATTCTTAACATTATTGTAGAGTGTTTCGAGGGTTTTCGCTAGACCATCAGATGTTTTATTAACAGACATCTCAAGATGCATAATGCTCTCATAAATTAATCGAAATTTTGGGTCTGTATTTAACAGATTTTGAAGATAATGATCTTTATGCCAACAGTAGTATGCTGTACCTTTCTTATCAACCAATATATCTCCAGACGTTACAAGGCCTTCTATGACAACATCAATTTCCATATCTTGAAATTCTTTACGCAGGTCTATTTTTTTTATCCCTGCTGTTCCCGCAGAAGTTATTCGTTCGACAATTTGTTGCTCTGCTGACATGTGATAAAATTCAAAAATTATTATATAAATCTAAGCGTAATACCTTTCCACATGTTTTGTTAAAGTAGTTGGACCCCGAAAGAATGAATAATGATATAATCTACAATAATATGGGATGATGATTACTCCTTCTGAAATTATGATGAAAGCACTAGGGTAACTGACCAAATCCTTTTGATATCAAAGATCTTTTTCTACTTTACTAGTTAGTTGTACCGATAAAAGAACAATAACTAGAGTGTCTTATATCTATTGTATTATAGGTTACAATTACACCATTCTATGACGGAGTGATACAAGTGTAACTCTCCTAATAGCAAGAGACCTCTTATGTGTTTTCATATTCCTTGAATTTTGCTCTTCCTCTCTTCATGATGGCAAAAATAAAAAGAATAATTGCAATCCATATCGCACTTAGGACTATATTAACGGAGCTAACATAAAGATAAGGAGTCGCTTCAATCAAATTAGATTCAATTATTTTAATCGAATTGCGCAGATCTGCCAATCCTGTATTATAAGCAGCGCTATCTAATTCCAGTGAAGAAATTGAATTGGCACGTGAAAGCATTGCATCAAGCTCGTTTTGAATTGCGTCAAAATCTGTTCGTGGATTTGGAAATACCCATACTGGATTTCCCTCCTTTGGAAGCAAATATTTTACTGGCTTTATGTAATCTGCCACTGCTTCTGGTGACTGAGCAGCTTCTGCTCGGGATAAATATCCTACTGCTTTGTCCATTGGATAAATCGTAGTTTCATATCCATAAAAGGCTACTGTTACACCAAAGGCTAAAAAACCCAACATACAGAATAGCATAAGTTTATTATATTTAGGTGTCATAGCATTTTCAATAATTGACTTGCCGTGTTTCGTTTTTTTTATTGTGTTAATATATACTTTAGTATTTTCCATTTCTGTAAATTCGACACTTTTCTCATCAACAATTTTTGACGATTGCTTTGATATGAAAAGATCCTGCGGATTGTGAGTTTGTAATCTTTTATTTGATTTATTGTAATTAAATGAAGAGTGGGATATGCTTAAGTAAGCAATGTAAATAAAACCAATTGTTTGAAGAAAGAGAACAGGCACAAATAATGGATTTCCTGAAAAAATAGAAATAAATATCGCAATAGTACCATAGACCCCAAAAAATATCTCTAATAAAGTAGTTTTAGTAAAAGGTAACACATATGATTTATTTTTCCAGTCATCGTCCTTTTTAATAATTCCAAATTTAGGAGTACGTAAGAATTCATTTTTACTTATCAACAATGCTTCTAAAATGGCTACTGTATTGTTAACAGATATTCCTGTTGCAAAAAAAATCAAATAAAAGTATTGGCGAGCCTTCACTTTCCATTTATCACCCCAAATTTTCCTTATAATATATATGTATGCGCCGGGGCCCATAACAATATAGATTAGAATACCGGTAATGGGAAACCAACTTACAGCATATAATTTATAATCTAATGCAAGTAACATAGGAAAAATAATAAATTGAGTTAAGAACAATGGATGAACAATGTGTCTAGTAAGTTGTATGAATGCCTGAATCTTGGTGTCTATAGGTATCTGTCTATCTAACGCGACATTAGTTAATAGCTTCCTAGCAACTTGCATGGAACCTTTTGCCCATCTAAACTGCTGTCGCTTCGCTGCATTGATCTGCACTGGAAGCTCTGCATCTATAACGAGATCCTCTAGAAAGAAGCACTTCCAACCTCTAAGCTGGGCCCGATAACTGAGGTCAAGATCTTCTACAATGGTGTTTGTATGCCAACCTCCAGCATCATTAATACAAGAAGCCCTCCAGATTCCTGCAGTTCCATTAAAGTTCATAAACAAATGAGTCAAACTTTTTGCTTTTTGTTCGATCAAGAAATGCAAGTCAAGTGAAATTGCTTGTGCTTCGGTAAGTGACGAATAATTTTCGTTAATGTGTCCCCATCTGCATTGGACTAATCCTACTTTAGAATCTGAAAAGGATCCTATTGCTTTTTTCAGAAACCAATTAGGAGGAATAAAATCCGCATCAAAAATAGCAATAAATTCACCTTTCGCAATCTTCATACCTGCTTTCAACGCACCAGCTTTGTATCCTGATCTCACCGTTCTATGCAAATAGATTATATCAAAGCCTTTGAATGTATAATGATCCACTGTTAATTTAATTATTTTATCAGTATCATCATCTGAATCATCCAGTACCTGAATTTGCAACTTTTCTTTTGGATAATCGATTCTACATACAGCATCAATTAAGCGTACGGCAACATACTTTTCGTTATAAATAGGAAGTTGAATAGTTATCAAGGGGAGAGAATCATCATTTAGAGGCTGCATTTTTTTTTTCATTTCTTTTTGATGTTTTAAATTGTGCTGGGAGTAATAAGAGAGATAGAAAAAGTTAAGCGTATAAATGGTCACTAACCAAGCGATGATAATGAATGAAGAATAAAGAATTGCGCCTATTCCACTCATTGTATTCTATCCTTGGTGCGGAGATTAGTGTGCAAAGTATTTATAGTCACCGTAAGAAAGTGAATCTGTAAGATCCACACCCATAAACATTACTAAATAGTTACATTATATATTAAGGAAGAATATTTGTCACATTCATGGATGGATGATAATAAGGTAGATATAGATAGATAAAAAATAAAAATAAATAATACGAAAATAAAGTATTATTGACTTTTTTGGAATATTTTAACTGCTTGCGGAGGACATACATTCTCACATGCCATACAAAATATGCAATCCTTTTCTCTAATCATGAAAGGTTTCTTTTCCGATGCAGGATGTCCTGGAGTATCTAGCCATTCATATACATTCACTGGACAGGCCTCAATACATGCTCCATCTGCTATGCATATATCAAAATCGACACATACTTCATTTCCCCATATTCCAAGCTGTCCTGGAGGATCTAAAGGGCCCCATACCTTAATATCTTGGAATGTACCTGCCTGTTGTCTCGTTGATTTAAAGCCAGCGTCTATAGGTCCATCTACCTTAGAATAGTTGGTTCCAGTACCGCTAAGAGAAATAGTTGTGTTACCACTACCACTACTTCCACCTTCTACTGTTGAAGCAGCTATAGTCGTAGGAGTAGAAGTAGGAGGAGTAGGAGAGGCTGTTGAAGAGGGAGATTTCAGGGTGGCTTGTTGTGAAAGAGAAGGAGAGGCAGAAGTAGTTGCCCTTAATTTAGGATTCTTTGCTAAGGGAGTCAGTTCTTCTACTTTCTTTATGGCTTCTTCAAGGGAAAGCTTTTGGGTCTTCTGATAATGAGCAATTAATCTACCACCAATTTTTGTGTTTGTAATTATAGTATCAATTACCATTTTCGCATTTTGATCCGCCTTTTGTCTATAATTTCTAACCCAGTATAGATCGCCGAAGAATTCTAAAGGCTTTATTTGATAGATTATATCAACTACTTCACCAGTAACTATTTCTACTGTAATATGTAAGTCTGTAGAGAGTTCTTTCTGACTAACAGGATCTGTACCCTTTTCGTTCCATTTGTAAGTTACATAAATTCTATCTGCATATGCATCTACAATAAAACCGGAATTTTTTAAATCAGTCATAATACTGGAAATCTCAGCGCTTTCATTAAGATCAATTGGTATTCTGTACACACCAAGTCTCGATCCATGGAGAGGATAGATACCCCTTTTTGCAACTTCAGAAATCATAGCCCATACTCTATCCTTTAGTAGCGAAGACATTGTAAATCTTTAAATAAATAAGGGCTAAAAGGCTTTCGTTTATTCATCGTCAGGACAAGTTATCTCTCTAATAGCCTTATATTTTGCGTCCATTTCTTCGGCAATCTTTATTATATGTTCTAATTGATATTTAGCTCGTGGAAAGTACCATCTAATCGAGATGATGTGTCCAACACCATCCATATCATAAATCATACCCTTTTCTGCCTCAACACCATATTTTTCATCTATACTGCGTTCCCTTACTTCCAAGCCTCTTTTTGTTTTATCTTCCAATATAATGGTGGCGTCATCATCACGGTCATAAATGAAATAAAATTGCCCTCTTTTTAATAGATCATGTTCGCGGTTCATTGGGATATTTTGGAAATTATCACTTATTTTTCTATCGGATTACCGATCATATTACCCCATTCAGTCCAAGAACCATCGTAATTGCGGACAGATGGGTATCCTAAAAGATATTTTAAGACGAACCAACTGTGAGAAGACCTTTCTCCTATTCTGCAATAGCAAATCACATGTTTGTCCGGAGTTATACCTTTTCCTTCATATAGTGCTTTGAGATCATCTACGTTTTTGAATGTGCCATCCTCTCTTATTGCCTGTGCCCATGGTATGTTTTGAGCCTTTGGAATATGACCACCTCTTTGTGCATGTTCCATAGGATATTCCGGTGGGGCTGTAATTTCGCCGGAAAATTCTTTTGCTGATCTTACATCCACTAGTACGGTTTCGACTCTCTCAATTGCCCTCTTTACATCAGGCAAATATGCCCTAATTCCTTCATCAGGCGGCTGTGCGACATATTTTGAAGATTTTGCAATAGGCTCTTCCTTTGTATACTCTCTATTTTCCATCTCCCATTTTCTTCTGCCTCCATTCATGATCTTGATTTTTCTATGACCATAATAATGAAAGACCCATAAAGCAAATGCAGCGAACCAATTGTTAAAGTCTCCATAGAGTATGAGTTCAGTCTCTGGTGTAGCACCTATTCCTGACATTAGTGTCTCAAATTGTTGCTTGTTAATTATGTCACGTCTGGTTGGATCATTAATATCCTTCTTCCAGCGGACCATATGAGCACCTGGTATATGACCCTGTTTATACGCATTTTCTACATCATAATCAACCTCTAGAATTCTAATGTCGGAGTTCTTTAAATTATCTGCCAACCAATCGGTTTCACATAAAACTTCAGGATGTGCGTACTTGAAACTTGACATATGCGTACATCCTTTATCTACTACTTAAAATATCTGTTTAAGTTCTTTACAAAAAGAGGATATAAATAACTGTTCTTTCTATGATGCTAGATTGATTCTCATTCAATTGTTTATCTCATTTCAGCAGACCCAAACTCTAATTGAAAATATATTGTAATATTGATATATCATCTTTGTAATTCTTGTATGAACTAACGCGTTTATTGTCTTTCCCATCTACCAAGATAAAAATTATACTGTGAGCATAAAAAGAAAGCTTTTCAAAGATAATGACTAATAATGAGTGCTAATATGACATATTACGAATATAAAGAGTATGGAAGTTGTTTATTATTACCAGATAGTATATTCGTAACCATCAATTATGAGATTAATCTTTTGACTCAGCTACAAATGAGTTGATATACGGCTCATACAATCAAAAAAAGATTATGATGGACCGGGTGGGATTCGAACCCACGACCACCTACGTTTCCTTTGCCTGACATAGTCATAGCATGCAAGGCAGGTATTCTACCGGACTAAACTACCGGCCCTTACACTATGCCCAATCGCTGATAATTTAAGTGCTTTGTGTTTTCGGATCGAAACTTGAACATTCACCGCGATTCATCAAAAAGATATGATAAAGCTACTGATTAATTGTTTCATCAAAATATGCTATCATAAGTCTGTTAAATTATTATTTGGTATTTGAAATTCTTTTTCTAAATTAAATATTGTTCCGCAAGAAATAAGTTAAAGGGATACTAATCGACCAATGTGTCGTTTTTTGGTGGAAGTTCAACTAATAATGTTGATAAACGTCGATACGAACGTCTAACGCTTAGTATAAAGCAGACAGTGTTAGAAAGAGCACATTACCGTTGCCAGAAATGTTCAACAAAATTCAGGGGTGATATACATCCACATTTTGAGCACATTAATGGATCATTAAAAGATAACCGACCTGTAAATTTACGCGCTCTTTGTCAACAATGTTTTAAATTAGTAGAAAAAAAAGAAAATCGGAAAGGGATGCTTGGAAACATACGTAACACTTTTGAAGGAATATTTGGAAGATAAAAGAATAATAAATAGTCGGTTTACAATTCATTATCTTATTCTAACCGGAATGATGTAGAGATATTTAGAATTGATATTTGATTTTATATTCGCTAGATTTATTTTCTTGTGTTTTTTTGTTCAAGTCTTTTAGAAATACTGCACTATCAACTAAAATAACAAAATATAATTTGTATCCTACAGATACTAAGCCATATATGAAGACATTAAATTAACACAGTCTTAGCCATTTTGAAATAATACTGATACTCTTAAGTAGCAAATCTATTCGTAATCATGATGTTCCTGACACTACTCATTAGTGCCTGCTTCAGTCGAAAAAGATAAAGTATAAGTAGTTATTGGACTTTATGTAAGCAAGGATTTATTTCTATGAGATCTTAATTAAGGTTCAATACTACAATCTCCTGGGAATCTACATCTTGACTTATATTCTCATTGATATTTTAATTTATTTTTCGCTGCGAAAAATAAATTATTTTTGGTGTATCTGATAGAAGAAATACAAACAATTTTTAAAGATATAGAAATAGGCAGCACTTGTCTCAAATTAAGTTAAAAATTATTCAAAATTTTCTTCTAATGGTATAGTAACAAGACTTATAGATTAATAAGGTATTGCTTGAACAGTATGACTCCATTTATCTCGGCTAAATGTTCTGGAAAATCAAATAGAAACGGCAGTACATGACGTGAATATTCGTCGGTTAGCGCTATTGTCTTAATTCGTCTATTTAACAGTAATCTTATCTATATATATTGTTAGACCTATTGTATAAAAAATGATAGTATTGCAGCTAATCTGTGATAGTTGTAAGAAAGTTATTCTGGAAAAAGAAGGAAAGTCATATCTTGATCAAGAACGATTCCCTATATCCAATCAAGAAGCCATGATGGTAGATAAAGAACATCGGGGACATGAATGTCATATAGAAGCCGTAGAGAGAGAAGCGTAACTTCAATGCTCATTATTACTTTGATGATATACCAAGCTCATATACTACCTTCCTTCTAATTCATAACCTTACGTAAGTTCATGTTAGCACTTATTTACTAAAACTGTAAAAATGATTAGGAGCAGGCAGGAAAACAGAAATTAAAGAACAAATAAAAGTTAGCAGTCCATAATAGAATTTTCTTTAGAAAAATATTAGAATACCTAATGCGTGATTACATCATTTTCATTAAACCTATAATGCTTGCTAATTTGAGAAAGCATAGTTGAACTTCATCTAAAATTTAATATAAATAATTTTTCTGCGATTAATGGCGATGAAGAAAATTAGCTGAATGAATAAAGTGAGTAGATAACGGTATGCCTCTGTGCTAATTGCTTATTTATTTATACCAACCACAAATTGTTGTAAAAATATAATTACCTTCGTTATCTCTTCCTGAAATAGAAACCATAATCAAAATCGTTTCTAAAACACAGTTTGCTTATGAATAGGAAGAAGAATCATGCAAGACGAGATAGAGATCTATCAAAAAATTCATGTAATGAAATCATTATATATTTTTAGATAATCAGCAGAGGATAGTATAGATCAGTATAAGACATAGTTAGAGTTTTCTTGAAATCGGTACATCTTTATAATCATCTTATTGTTCTAAATACTAGATTCAACCGAAAATTGAATAATGATGGAATACTTTCTTCAAATTCAGATGAAATAAACCAGCCTATATTATGGTTCAACAACATTATCGGTGTTGGATATCGTTATCATGACATATACATGAATGTTTTGCCTTTATTCAAGGACAAAAGATATGCATTCAAATTATGGAAGAAAACAATAGAATGGTGGCCTGATGATGAAATTAAGCTCAGATTCGTTGAATACAATGACAAGTATTGGTTTATTCTTTATGTGAGTTCCAATAATAAAGGTGAAAACATCGGTTTTGTAAAGGATTTTCACAGATCAGAAAATTACAACAGATTCAAGCGTGGCTATGAGAAGCAGGTTGTTTTGCGTTTTGCCATCTATAAAGAAAACAAAAATAAAGGGAAAGCAGACAATGGATTTAGTCTTGAATTATTAAAAAGATCAAAATCTGTTTATGATATTAAATTTTTGCAATATTTTGATCTAGCATCAGATAGCATCGAGCATAAAGGTATTCAATCAGCACTGGTTTCTAATGCTTAGAAAGTTTTCTTGTATTGAGACTTGTTCTGATTGTTGTATTTATCGAGAGTACTATCCCTCGCTAGAATATGGCAAGATTGGAGTTTTAATCCTTCCCGAAGAGAAATCTAGAATTATGGATCAAATAAGAATTACAGAGGTGAAAGTTAATATAATTCCCAGGTTAGGAATCGGCAAGAATCGTAAAGGCGATGGCCCAAAAAGAATAGTTGCTTATCAAATGATGGGTAAGAATGTTGATGGTAACCTATGTCCTTTTCTAGAAATGGATAACCCACAGAAGTCACCTCATGGCGGATTTAGATGCAAAATATATGAGAATCGTCCATTAGCATGCCGTGCTTATCCTATCCTCGAAGAGAATAATAAAACAGTTAAATTAGATAACAAATGTCAATTCTGTCACAAATTCTCTTCCCCATATGACAGGAATAGTCTACACGAAGAAATCAAAGCTTTAACGAAGATAAAGGCCCAATTTTCTTCTGTTAATGAAAAGGTAGAAGTTTGGAGATATGCAACTTCGATAGGAGATGAGAAAATTAAACACAAGCTTTTACCGGCAGGTTGGATACTTCAACATATTTAGTATTGTTTAAAGATGGTTTGAAATATTAGCTCTGACGTCTACCCTTTATTCCTTCCCGTTTTCATAGAACTTCATACGTTTATGGAGCCTTTTTTGCATGATTGCTATAATTTTTTTAATTAATGAAAAAGCTGTTGACCAATTGGATAAGAGTAGCTTTGATAATAATATTTATACCCAAATTTTTTCCATAAAGAACAAATTATCCTCATATTGTAATGAAATTATTGCACCTTCTGAAGCTTGCCTATTCGTCAAGCTTTTTCGAAGTACGGAGAAGATCAAATCCCTTGTTGAAGATTGGCAACGACAATTACATTACTACTGTTATATTTTACTTTTTAAGAATTTCCTCTGAATATCCTTGACAGTCCTGCCTGCAGCCACTTTGCAGTTACTGCAGTCACTTTAAACTATTAGATATATCGAACATTTCGCTTACCATAGCTACGATAATCTTTCTTTACAAACATTCAATATTAGGATAAAATGTAGAATTGTAGTTGACCCGCTTAGAAAGATGAGAGTAACAATAAATATAATATACACTTACAGAAAAAGTAACATGATAGGACTAAGAATAAATAATAATCATGCGGATAATTCTAACTTATAATTCATAGTATAAGGTCTTCTTACATTGTTAATGACACTAATTTGATGTACCTAGGCAAAATAAATGTACGATGGCCAAAATAGAATAGAACTATAATTGTTGTGATGACATCAATCATGACAATCCACTAAACGCACCATCTTCAGATTGGCTACTTCTACTGACTGTTGTTAATTAAAGAAGCTTTTGAGCAATATGTCATATAAATCTAAAAATAATATATCTTTTAATATATTTATAGAAATTTTTATTGCAAATTCCATTCCAACTCGGTAATACTCAGACCCATGAATATCTATCTCTAAATATAATGGTCATAGGAGCTGTGTATTTTTCAAAATGCCAACAAATTTTAATGCATAAATTATAGCCAAACTTAGTCCAAAACCGATCATAGGTTTCCATGGCATGGCAGGTAACGTCGGAGCATTAAGTTTTATCTGGTGGTTATCAATGATATTAGATATATAGTCCCTTACCTTGGCATTCCATATTTTATATTCAATGCTATGTTTGGTCAATATCGATTCTAATTCATATATCACCGGAGCTCTTACGGATCTAATATGTTGTATGTATTTACGGGAAACTTCTACCTCCGCTTGTATTGCGATCAAACCCTGCTGCAAATCCAACAATCGCACATGCATTTCCCATGGCTTGCTAAGTCTCTTTGTAAAGCCACTACCGATCTGCATTGGCTTTTTGTTCTCAAATTTGACTCGTCGAAATCCCTCTGTGATGAGAGTTTTGGTTATCTCCTCTTTCTTTATCTTCACCATTAAACTTAAATGGTCTAATTCAATTTCTTCATGACGTATAAAATCATGCAATCCTTTTACAACACTTATGCGTCTAGGATAGCTAGTCAAGAACTCGGACATATATTTTCTGGCAATCTTGTTCACTAAATAGCATTATTAAAACTGTATGTCTAAATAACTAATTCTGTTATATTATAAAATCAATTTTAATATTGCATACCCCTGATATAGATGTCTTCTACAGCATCTACTGCCATATCATGCCATGAAAGTTTCCTATCTGTAGCAATTACTTTTGTATTTCGTATAATTATGGCAGGTATGGATTCATTGCTTTCGCCCATTACTGAAACACCGATCGTTGCAAGGCTGTCTGCGACTGCCTTAAGAGTTACCTTAAGGACATTTCCAAATAAATCCACCTTCCCTCTCTGATCTTCAACAGGTTCGAAACCTGCACACGCTATTGCAATACCTGTAGTGCCAATTCTAGTTGGCATTAATCGGCTATCTGCAATAATAACCATAACTTTAATGTCCAAATGTAGAAAGAATTTTTGGCGCAAATTTTCTGCTGTTTTAAAAGGTTGGCGAGGATACAAAATCACAAATCCTGAAGGTATATTTGACTTGTCAATACCCGCATTTGGGGCTATAATCCCTTCTTTGATTGCAAGCAAAAAGCCAGGTATGCCTTTTAATATATAATCAGATTCACGGATAACAAGCTCGACAAGCTTTGCATTCATATGATATTTAGATGCAAGTTCTAGTGCTCTTCCGGTTACCTTGACACTATCTAGCCTTCTTATAGAGCCTTCACTCATAGAGACATACTTGCTTGAAATTATAAGAATGTCATTATCTCTGAATTTAAAGTTTGGAGAGTTGAGGCTTTTAAAAAGATTGAATTTGCCTGTCTTTAATGATAATGATAAAGGTAGAATTTCCAATAAATCTAATATTCATCACACACTCTTGTGTTTTACTTCACACATAAAGTATTAATCTGTGATTTGACTCGATTCATAGATGTAGGGATCAGTTTTGGGTATGACAATTACTGAAAAGATTATTGCACGAGCGGCGGGAAAAGATCATATCTCGCCAGGCGATGTAGTTTTTGCTAAAATAGATAAAGTCATGTTGCATGATGTTTCAGGTCCTGGAGTTATAAAAGTATTCAGTCAGTGGGAAAAAATGGGAAAAAAACTTGAGCGCATTTGGGATCCTGACAGAGTCTGGATAACAGAAGATCATTTCGTTCCTCCTCCGGACAGAATTTCTGCTGAAAATCTTCTCGAACTTTCTAATTGGAGTGAGAAATTTGGAATAAAAAAGCATTTTAAATACGGCTTAGGACAGTATGGCATTTGTCATACTCTCTCACACGAAGAAGCAATGGTGCTGCCCGGGGAGGTTTATGTGGGAGGAGATTCCCATACAAATACTACAGGAGCAATGGGAGCATTTGCTGCTGGTTTAGGTCATACAGATATTGCATATGTTCTAATGAACGGACAAATTTGGTTTAAAATACCACAGACTATGATGTTCAAATTAACAGGGAAAAAACCTGAATACATAATGGCTAAGGACATCATACTAAAGATAATAGGTGATATTGGAACGGATGGTGCGAATTATAAGACAATGCAGTTTTCCGGGGAGGTAATAAGACAGCTAGGAATGGAAGAGCGTCTAACGCTCACTAATATGACCACAGAAGCCGGCGCCAAGAATGGCATTATTGAGCCTGATTCAATAACCGATGAATACATTCGTGAGAGAACAGATTCTTCTTATTTTGCAATACTGGGAGATTCTGATGCAGAGTTTTCTGAGCTATATACTTACGAGATTGACAAATTAGAACCAATTGTAGCAAAGCCATTTTCTCCTGGAAATATCAGCGTCGCAAGAGAATTGCAAGGTACCGAAATAGACAAGGCATACATAGGATCATGTACAGGCGCAAAACTTGAAGACCTTCGATTGGCAGCTAAATTGCTTAAAGGTAAGAAAGTAAAAGTAAGAACTGAAGTACTGCCAGCAGCTCAATCAATTTATATGAAAGCCATAAAAGAGGGATTAATTAGTATTTTCATGGAAGCAGGAGCTGTTATTGGACCGCCAACTTGTGGAGCATGTTGTGGAGCTCACATGGGAGTATTAGGTAAGGATGAAATATGTGTGAGTACAACGAACCGAAACTTTCCAGGAAGAATGGGAAATGTAGAATCAAAAACATATCTTGCATCGCCACTTGTAGTAGCAGCATCAGCGATAACAGGTAAAATTACAGATCCACGTGATGCGAGGAATTGATTACTATGAGAGGAATAGTTCATAAATATGACAGAGCAAATATAGATACAGACGTCATTATTCCTGGTCCTTATCTTAAAATCCATGATCACAAAGAATTGGCCAAACATGCTATGGAAGGAATAGACTCCAAATTCCCTGAGAAAGTATCAAATGGGGATTTTCTCGTTTGCGGCAGTAATTTTGGTTGTGGTTCTAGTAGAGAGCATGCACCGATTGCTCTTTCCGGCACTGGTATAAAGGCAATTTTGGCACCATCTTTTGCAAGGATATTTTATAGAAATGCTGTAGATGGTGGTTACTTACTACCTATAGAGGTTGAAGAAGAAATAATCAAGAGAATTGCAGATAATGATTATCTCGATATTGATATTAGTCAGAATAGAATTACTAATTTATCAAAAAATGAGACTTACGTCATGAAGGCATTTCCTCCTTTGATTGCCAAGATAGTTGAATCTGGAGGATTAGTGAATTATAAAGAAACAAGCTATCTCTAACTTTTTCCATATTAATACAGGAGCTTAAGTCTAATGCTAATATGAAAAAAACACCATTCTTTGCTGCATGTAATTTGCCCAGCTTGTCCACAAATACTTCATTTTTAAAATAAAGGTTTTATTGGAAGTAAATGACATTTGAACTATTAGTTAGTAAGCATAAAGATTATCAAATATCTGAACATCTAATTAGAAGTTTATAGATAGGCATCTTTATTATTCTACTAACTTTCTCAAAACCTAGTAACTTGCCTTACGTGCTTCCTACATAAGAAGAAGAATAATACAAATAATCTACAACAAACTTTAACGAAGTCTATGAAATACAACCTCAATGAGCTGGAGCGAGATTCATCTTATTATAAATGTCGCCCATACATTATAACAAATATACTTAGTTTTCGTGTATGAGCATCTATTTTCTAGGTTATTGAAAAGATTACTGCCACAACAAATGATAAAGATAATGGATTTATAATGCAGTAAGGATGATTTGCCAGCATTATCCTTATTTAAGGAGATGCATGCATGAATACAGAGCCAGCTATTAATGTGAAGTTATAGTATGATAAATTATATCATAGGTCAAATAAGTAAATATATTAAATTCATTTTTAATGATTGTAACGTAATGAATGGATATTTGGATATGAACTAATACATAACGGGCAGAGTTGTGGTGGTTTCAAAAGGAACCACTTAGGCTCAAATGGGTTCAAAAATCTCGACCAATTCGGTCCGTCTGTGTTATCTATCTTTAAACATCAATAAAAGTTAAGTGTTGAGTGTTGTCACGAGACCGCCTTCAACTATGTTGATAGTTTATAGGCTATATTGTTTTTGAGGAAAAATGGTAATGTTTTACTGTGTTCAACAATATATATTGTTAATAAACGTTCAAGAATTATTGAAGTTGTCTTTCCAGCTTTTTAGGAGACAGGCTATCAATTGCCTTGTGTGAATTCTAAATAGATTATTCCATCTTTTTCTATTATTGGATATAAAGTCAAATCATTTGATTTTCTCCATTCAAAGCTTTGCTCCATCCATGATTCATCTTTTTTCCATGATTTCATGTGTGCTAACTTTCCTGTAAATACATTGTATTCGTATCCGTGCATATAGCAAACAATATTATCACCATTGAAGTACCCTTTTGAAAGAGATGCTCCCCTATGTGGACATGAATTATTGCATGAAAATAATTTTCCATTTCTCCTTCCTACAAGCACATCACTCCCGTTAATGTTGAAAACAATCATAGAGTTATCCTTTAAATCATTACTGCTACAAATTCGATAAAGCATGAATCTATCGATATTAATGAAAAGGAAAAAAACCTTTTATAAATTATGTATTTTGCTCAAAGATGTATTAGACTGCCTTGTGATCCCGTATGGGGCGATTGACCTACAAATCTTCTTCTAAAGTGGCCTGAAGGTCTTTTGGATAGAAGTTCAATAAACCATGCTTCATGCTCAACTTCTTCTTGCATGATCCTTTGTGCAATATCATATGTCCGTGGGTCTTTTCCCGCAGTCATATCACATACTTCTCCCCACGATCTAATCGCACACTGCTCGGCCTCTAACAAAACTTTTAGTATCGATTTAATGTCTTCCCAATTATCTGGAAGATAGGCATCAGGACAACCCGCTTGGTCTGCAAATTTCCTAATATCTCTAGGTAAACCACCTCCCAATTCGTAAAGTCTCGGAACCATGGCTTCAAAATGGTTTCTATCTTCAATTCTTGCATCTTCTACTATCTCCTTAATTCCTTCGCCTTCTAATCCTGTACAATGCATTCTTAGTATAGTATAATAGTAGTATGTTGTGAATTCTGCACCGACTCCTTTTGTAATCGATTCCTTGAGTTTTTCTATATTAACTCCATTTTTCTCAAGAACTTCTAATGCGACAATTTTTGGAACGGATTCTTTGTTTAGACTGTCGTTCATAGTTAGATATAATAATAATAATCATTATTTAAAGTCTTATAATTTAAAGTCTTACTATTAATGTAAATGTAAATATATACATTTTATTAGTCCTATTCATTACACATAAATACAGATTATTAAGGATATAATACTTATCTATCTATCATAATCTAATTTATCGTTAGTCTGAATGTAGCAAACTGCCAAAATAATATAAATCACCTAATTAAGTTAGTCCGTATTCTCTCCAGTTATTATCAACAGTTGTCTTTGTCTGCTCGTCTACTGTAGCCAGTTGCTGGATTTCTCTGAGATATCCTTCTTCTTTCCATTTTGTGGTTGCATCTATCCCCATCTTTGAACCAAGGTTAACTAATGGAGAAGCTGGATCTAAAGTATCAGTTGGCGTATTATCAATTATAATAGTATCTCTCTTAGGATCTGCTCTTGTGGTAATAGCCCATATGACTTCGTTCATGTCATGCACGTTTATATCGTGATCCACAACAGCAAATATCTTAGTAAGAGATAGCTGACCCATACCCCATAAACCCATCATAACTTTTCGAGCTTGCCCAGGATAACGTTTCTTGATTGAAATCACAGCAAGACCTTGGAACCATCCTGCTGGAGGCATAGAAAAATCTACTACCTCTGGCTGGAACATCTGAATAAGTGGCAAGAATGATCGCTCAATAACTTTTCCTATATATGCGTCCTCTAAAATAGGCTTGCCAACAACCGTTGTCAGATAAATGGGCTTATTTCTTCGCATAATACCAGTAAGAGTAAATGTAGGATAGGCTTCTGGAGGTGTATAATACCCTGTATGATCTCCAAATGGACCTTCCATGCGAATATCGTTTGGATCTATGTATCCTTCCAGCACAATTTCTGCATTTGCAGGAACTTCCATGTCAATACTCTTACATCTGACAAGTCGTATTCCTCTCTTCCTAGTTATACCCGCAAATAGAAACTTGTCCATACCTTCTGGGACTGGCGCGACTGCACTGAAAATTGTAGCTGGATCGGCGCCTATTACTATCGCCACTTCCATGCTTTTCATTTGCTCCTTCGATATTTCATAGTGCTGTGCTCCGCGCTTGTGAATTTGCCAGTGCATTATTGCTTTTATATCATTTATAACCTGAATTCTATACACACCAATATTTCGAATTCCTGTTTCAGGATGCTTCGTAACCGTTAATCCAAATGTAATAAATCTGCCCGCATCGCCAGGAAAAGATTTTAGGATAGGTATCGAATTTAGGTTCATGTTATCGGTTTGTGTGACTTCCATAACTGGTCCTGATTCTACGCTTTTTGGACCATATTGAGCTATCTCCGACAGCTTTGGTAGCATTCTGAGTTTGTTTAGCATTCCTGCAGGCATTTTCAATTTTGTAAGGTCCATAATTCTTTCACCTATTTCTTGAAAGTTTTCTATTTCCAACGCTGTTTGTAATCGTGTTATAGTTCCGAAAGCGTTACCGAGAACAGGTATGTCATATCCTTGCACATCTTCAAATAATACTGCTGGTTGATTACCAGCATACATTAGTCTCCGCATAATTTCTGCAATTTCTAAATGCGGACTTACCCTTTTTTTTACTCGTTTTAGCTGTCCACTTTTATCTAGTGCCTCAACATACTCACCTAGGCTTTCGAAAGGCATGGCAAAGATAATAGAATAAGATTAGATAAGCCTTGTCAATATAGCCTACTCGTAAATTTCAAAAATGGAACTTTATGATATTCATTTATGGCGGCTGCGGGTGCTCTTGGATATGTTCACCATCTAATCAAGTCATTAATTCATTCAATGTAATCATATGGCACATTTTATAGATCGTTAAATACTATATCATATATGAGTGGGATTATTTGAGCTTTATATCGAATTTATATAATCCGATTCCAAATGTTCAAATAATCTGATGCTATCAGCTTTATATGACAGTTAATTTTCTATAAAGTACTTTCTGAAAAATGCAAACTTCACTCATATGTTCTATATGTAATGATGGAGAGATGGTCACAGATCCCGAATCTGGTGAGGTGATTTGTAGGAATTGCGGAATAGTGATGCTGGATAAGATTCAAGAAAGTAGACCAGAGTGGCGAGCTTTTAACGCAGATGATAGTAATGATAGAAGTAGAACAGGAATTCCTAGCTCATTGGCTAGGCATGACATGGGTTTCTACGGTGGTAGGTAGAGCAGATAAAGATGCTAGCGGAAACAGAATTGATATTTCTATGCGGTCTGCAATGGACAGATTAAGAGCATGGGACTTAGAACACAGGCATATACACCTACATACAGAAATCTCAGACAAGCATTCAGCGAGCTTGAAAGATTAAATGATAAGCTCGGATTGTCAGATGTCATGATAGAAAAAACCGCATAGATATACCGAAAAGCTCATGAGCATGGATTAGTTCGAGGTAGAACCGTTTCTTCAGTACTAGCAGATTCTATATATATTGCGTGCAGAGAGATTGGGTATCTCAAGAACACCTAAAGATATCACCTCTATAAGCAATATCAAACGCAAGGATATCGCAAGAACTTATAGACTTCTGATTCTCGAACTTAATTATAAAATTCCTATGATTGACCCTGTTAAGTGTATTGTTAGAGTGGCAAACAAGGCTAATCTAAGCGAGAAGACAAAACCTCAAGCAATGGATATCATGCATAGCGTCACTACAAGTGGTATTTCAGCAGGTAAAGATCCTATGGGACTTGCCGCATCAGTAATTTATCTTTCTTGTTTGAATAGGGGAGAAAGCAGAACTCAATCAGACATTGCTGATGCAGCAGGTGTGACTGAAGTGACTTAGAAACAGGTATAAGAATTTAAAAGGGCAACTCAATCTAAATTAAATTCGTAAATCAGTTGTGATTAGATTATCTGAAGACATCGAGGAAATTTTAGATATGAATTATCTCTCAATACCATTCTTTTATTTAATCGAATTTCTTTTTGGATAAAGTAGTTTCATTTTATAATTGCTTATATTTTGAGTATTTCTGAAGGTTCGTGAAGAAAATTATAAATTTACAAAATTGTTTTCTACTTAAACCATAGACCTCTCTCGTTGATTATTCTCTACTATCCATTATTTACCAGATATTAAGCGATGTCATTAATATGAATATGAAAAGGAAAAATTCAGTTTAAGTGTTTAAGTTGACCGTTATACGAAAATATATTATTATTGAAACAAAATATCAATACACTAATATTTTATTCTAAAATGAAGGATATTTTAAAGTATATGATTGATACTAATATTGCAATAAATAAATCCAGACTCCAATCAGTCTAAGGATGAAAATGTGGAATATATTTGTGACTTTAAACAACCATAATGAGAGAAATGAGTTTCCTTCTATAATAAATTATTTTCTCCATGTATAATTATCTAATATCCGTATGCACCATCTGTTGGTTTGCATTGATTACAAAGTTTGAGCTCCTTATTTCGATTCGACTTTTTTACTGTAATTTCAACATTTTCCAGTCCACATTGATCACATTTACCAATCACATCAATCGCCGATATATACTTCATTGTATCAGCAATAAGGATTGTATATCTGCATAATTAATTAGTGCAAAAGAATGTTTGTAGGAGGTAAATGTGATTTTCCAGATCAAATGGGATTTGGGTGGCAAAATTTACCTGCCTAGTAGGAATTAGAGAAATTCTGTTCTTTATATGGGTCAATAGGATAATTATACATATATCGATAGCTGTTATTATTACATATTATACTCATAGTCCATTAAAAATTATGATATTGACCTTTCGCAGGTATAATCAGAAAATCTATATAATAAATGTGCCCCGCCTCTGACCCACACGTATTCATTGGTAGCCATACACGCATGTGTACTCCTCCGCGTGTACTCTCTATAACGGGGTGCGATATTCTAGTGGATGGGAAAAATTGAAAATCATGAAAATAATCATTATTTTCCATTCCTCTCGTCCACTAATAATACGCACTATTCAGAATATTTATTCACAAATATAAAGATAAACTATATTCCAAGTAATTGGGATAGATTTAGTTCAAAAGCTGAAACTGGTACCCTGATTTTGAAATTATCTATAGCCAAAGGTGTAATCTCTCCAATCATTCCAACAAGAGATTTTTTATCTAAAACAACTTTTGCAGACCTTCCTTCAATAAAAAAAGGATTTGCATTTTCTTGGGTAAAAATCTCTTTGTCTTTATTAAAGGCGATTTTTAAGAATGTCTGCATAATCGATTTTATCTCGGTAAAATCTGCATTGTTATGTGCAGTAACAGCGGCTAGGCACCAACTTTCTTTAATCGTATTGTCTAGATGGAAAATTTTTCCTATTTCAAATAATCTTTGAGGATATTGCCAGTGCACATTATGAGATAATGATTGTAATAGTGATGGAATCATAGATGCTCTTAGTAATTCATGGTCCCTACTTTTTGTCGCATCTACAGACAAAATATTGTCAGGTGTTTTTAAACCAATAAGTTCGTATTGAGATTTTTTATTAACAAGGCTAAAATTCACAACTTCTAACATATTTAATCCGGCTAATGTACGTCTTATAATGTCAAAATAAATTGAAAGAGAACTTTTCTGACCAATTGAAGTCCAAGCGGACATTCTCGGTTTCAAGTTATAGATGCCATATCCTATTGCTACTTCTTCTACGATATCTATAGCATGAAGTATATCTGTACGATACCTTGGAATGATACAGGTAATAATATCTTTATCTGCTGGATAGGCATCTAACCTACTTTTCTTCAAAAAGCATACGATGTCGTTCTTAGTTAATTCTAATCCAAGCATACTATTAATATAACCGACACTCACGTCAATAGAAAGTGTATTCATCCTAGGAGTAACTTGTATCACACCTGAACTATTAATAGAAACACTATGAATTTCAAAGCCAATATCGTGTAATGTAATCGCTAATATAGCAAGAATATCGTCGGCTGCCTTTTGATTGTTCGCGGTAATCTCGATAAAGAGATTGTTAGTTTCAGGAGTAACTTTAGTTACATTACCATTGATGATAGGCGGAAGCGACAGTATATTATTAGCCTCATCTACAATTATAGGATATCTATTCGAATTCTCCAAAATATGCCTATATTGTCTACCAATATCAAATTCATTTAAAATCTGCTTAATAGTATTACTCGATAATTCACCGAGCGGAACAAAGGAAAAATCATCAGATACAGTTTTATATGTAATTGGAAATTTTATTGATTCCAAGTCATGTATTCCGATTGAAGCCTTTTTTCTCCTTCTACCTATGCCATCATGAAGATCTTCTTGCATTGAAATTAATTGTTTGATTGCCTCATTGTCATGTACGTCACCTTTTTTTGCGACTAAAGATACAATAATAGGCCTAATCTCTTTTACCGACGACTCTACGTTGATTTTGTAAATGCTATTCATCAACAAGCGAAATTTTGGAATTCCAGTTTCAAAAGCCAATATCCCTTTTAATGCCCGAACAATTCCATAAGCTGAAGCAAAATCAGGCCTGTTTGGATTGTACTCTACTCTAAGCACTTCCTGATCGATTCCTTCTATATCAAGTCCTATGTAGGGGAGAAAATCTATTAACTCAGCAAGATCCTTCCCTGGGAAGAATTTATTTAATAAGCTAGTAGTGACGTTTACAACAGGCAAAAGGGAACACCCCTGAGCCACTTTAAGTCATTACGATATAAATCGCGAACATCATTTAATCCGAAGCGTAACATTGCGATCCTTTCTAATCCTCCTCCCCATGCTAGAACTGGATTCTTTATCCCAATAGATGAGGTTATTTCAGGTCTTAATATTCCCATCCCAAATAACTCTACCCACTTTCCTAAGGACTCAATATATATCATAGATTGAAGCGACGGTTCAGTGTATGGAAAATAAGTAGGCCAGAACTTGATTCTGTTGATTCCTAACCTTTTATAAAATTCAGTTTGAAGACCCATTAAATCTCGCAATGTAATATTTGGATCTGTAACAATTCCTTCTACTTGATTAAATTCAATCAGATGTTTATATGACACCTTTTCGTTTCTAAAAACTCTACCTATGGAAAATATTCTGCATTTTTCAGGTTTGTTTTCTGCAAGATAATTTATAGTAACACATGTAGTATGTGTCCGTAGAACTATTCGTTTTGCTTCCTCAATATCCCATTCATATTTCCATCCGTTTCTGTGAGCTTCAGAGATCTTTTTAATTTGATCATCTATAGGAAGTCTATTCTCCTTTATTCGTGAAACGTAGAAAGTATCATGCATTTCCCTCGCAGAGTGATCCTGCGGAGTAAAAAGTACATCAAAGTTCCAAAAACTAGACTGGATTATGGGACCATCGATTTCTGTAAATCCCATACCAACAAAAATTTCCTTCACTTCGTCAATTATATCAGTTAATGGATGTTTTCTACCTGGATATAAAGATTGTACGGGCGATTCTACATCTAACGGACTGAATTTAATGTTTCTCCATCTTGCCGAAGTTATCATTTCCGGAGTTAGTCTACGTTCTTCTAATGCAGGCTGATGGATCAATGTTAATAACAATTGCTTACCCTCTGAAGATAGAGAGATTTCAGCAGTCTTCTCCTTTTTTTCTATTAAATAACCAGGACGTTTTTTAAGCAGATCAAATGCTTGTAATTCTTCCGGATTCAGATTTGATTTTGTAATTTTTTTTTGACTATTCAATTTCTGCAATAATTTTTCTTCTGCTGACTGATCATTTGCTAAGAGAGTCACAACTATTTCTTTCTCTCTATTGGACGTTTTTCGTTGCTCGATCCATTTGTTTCTTAAAGCGTGTTGAAAGGCTGCGCTGGTATTATTACCGAATGAAAAATCTTGTTTGAGATCTTTTATACTAATATAATGCTCACCTGTTTCTAAATTCTTTTTTCCTTTTTCTTTTATTGTTTTCACGAGCATCCTTTCTGGTAATTCTTGTATTATTGTGCTCTCTATATTTGATGCAGACATGATTATAGTAATTGATTTATCAGTTAAAGATATTAAATTCTTAAACTTTAACCATTCTATACCACGTCTGACCTGATCAATACTAAGGTTAGAAATATGTGCAATTCTTTCAGTAGATATCTGTTGGTTGGTAGCAAGTATCTGTAATAGGGATCTCTCAATTGGATGGAGTTTGATACTATTACTCATTGTTGCCAAGGTTGTCAGGAGAAGAAGACTTTTTAAACCTTTAAAATGCTTGTCGTGTCAGAATTGAAAAGTAATGGTGGATCCTATTCAAAGCAGTCATAATGAAGAAACTAAAAATAATATTCATGACGAATTCAAGGTGACACCGTGGGAAGTAGAAGGCGAAATAGACTACAATAAACTGATAGAAAAGTTTGGCACACAAATAATTACACCTGACATACTAAAGAAAGTAAAAGATCTAATTGGAGAAATGCATCCAATGTTAAAGCTTCAGTACTTCTTTTCCCATCGGGACTTTGACTGGATTTTGAGCAAGTATGAGAAGGGTGATCAATTCTATCTTTATACAGGCAGGGGACCTTCAGGCATGATACATATGGGTCACCTACTACCATGGATTTTTACAAAATACCTTCAGGACAAATTTAATGCTAAATTACTGTTTCAAATAACAGACGATGAAAAATTTCTTTATGGCCAGGACCGTAGTCTAGAACAGACACAAACTTATACTTATGAGAACATATTAGATATCATCGCAGTTGGTTTTGATAGAAGAAAGACGAAGATAATTGTGAATACAAAACATATCAAACATTTATATCCTATAGCACTAGAAGTCGCAAAACGAATTACACTGTCTACTGCAAGGGCAGTGTTTGGTTTTTCAAATTCTACAAACATAGGCATGATAGGATTTCCATCAATACAAGCTGCTCCATGTTTTTTGCCTTCAATTCTAGAAGGAAAACCAATTCCGGTCTTGATCCCAGCAGCGATAGATCAAGATCCTTATTGGAGAATGACCCGAGATGTAGCAGAACGTCTAGGATATTATAAACCTGCTCAGATTCACAGCAAGTTTCTACCTGGTCTTGGAATTTCAGGCAAGATGTCTTCCTCAAAACCTGAGACAGCGTTGTTTACAACAGATGATCCTGAAATCGTAGAAAAAAAGGTTTCGAGTGCATTCACAGGAGGACAAGCTACCGTTGCGCTTCAAAGAAAATTGGGAGGTAACCCGGCTGGGTGTCCAGTATTCTGGTACCTACGTTATTTCTTTGATACAGAAAGACAATCTGATGAGCGCTTATTAAAATGTAGAAGCGGAAACTTGCTTTGCGGAGAATGCAAGAGCGATCTGGCCAGACAGTCTAAGTCTTTTATAATAGAGTTCAAGAAACGCCGGGAAAATGCAAAAGATGTAATCCAGGAATTCATGTATAATGGAGAGACTTAGGTTAACTACCATGACATTTTCATTAAAATTCCAATGCGAAGATAAATATGAAGCAGAGAAACTAGCCAGTCTGATCGCGGCTCAAAAAGATAATACTTCAATGGTCGCAGGTGTCGCTGCAGTTATCAATAATGAGATAGTCTTAATTCTAAAAGATAAATCCTCACACAGTGTCTTACTTAAAGACAACAATACCGCACTCAAGTTAAAATATATGATAGAAGAAGTAGTGAAAGAAAAAAAATTAGTCATAGAAAGTAAATTTGAAAACTATGTTATTGAAGTTATTGTTTCGGAACACTAATACGCATTTGACTTGAGAGAGGATCATTATGCTTCTACCTTCATTCTCTGCTTTATGAAGTTCTTATCTTTGCTTCTAAAATTTTTTAGCATAGTTCTTTTTTCACTTTATCTGTCAGCATATATTGAATCTTTTGAAAATACAGACTTGTAGAATAGGGCATTATTGGAATATATTGTTCAATTACTTGTATCATGTAAGGCACTGCCCGTTTTGATATATCGATCTTAAATTTCATCCATAGAATCCTGTCTTGTCGGAAATGAATCTTCTCTTTTAAGTGAGTAGGAGCAATTTCGATTGCTCGTTCTTCTATTCTTTTATACCAATAAGCGAGATTCTCAGGGTCTAGCCCTTCCTTGAGATTCTTTATCGTCGTGTCAATTCTACTGAAAGAGATTTCAAATGGATTATCGTTATAAGTATTCATGCTTCAGATACACTGTATCAATCTAAATAAAATACAATTAATCAAGAATGTTTGATACTTCTTTACCTTATCTTTAACAATTTGCCATAGGAGTCAATTTCACCCTTTCTTATTCTTGTAGAAGAAATGGGATTTCCGTCTTCTGCTCGTATCATATTAACACTGATAATATTAAGAGGTTTTAGACCATTCCTAGAACGTATCTCGTTTATCAGGTGTCCGTTTACAGCTGTTTCAGTACTTGATATGATCGCTTCTACATGACCATAAATTACTGTTGGTCCATATACATCATCGAGCTTGCTAATTTCATAAGTAACATTGCCAAACTTCTCTTCAATTTTCTCTTTTAGGTTATTAACTCGTTGCTCGTAATTATGAGTTAATTTATTATTAGCTTTAGCGATGCTTGCAAATGCATCACTAGAAACTCCGATAATTACTTTCTTTCCTACTTCAAATGCTTTTGAAAGCAAAGCCAAGTGACCAACATGTATGACGTCGAACGTTCCACCAGTTGCTACCACATCATATTTCTCTTTCATTTATGTCTTCTACTAAAATCAAGCAAATATACAAGAGGCTATATTTGTATATCTCCTTCAACATCATATCATAGCAGGTTGATTCAAAGGCGACCAATATTGAATTTCTAGATGGCTAATACCATTGCAAATTGTACAAATAGTTACATTATATATTAAGGAAGAATATTTGTCACATTCATGGATGGATAGATGGATAGATAATAAGGTAGATATAGATAGATAAAAAATAAAAATAAATAATACGAAAATAAAGTATTATTGACTTTTTTGGAATATTTTAACTGCTTGCGGAGGACATACATTCTCACATGCCATACAAAATATGCAATCCTTTTCTCTAATCATGAAAGGTTTCTTTTCCGATGCAGGATGTCCTGGAGTATCTAGCCATTCATATACATTCACTGGACAGGCCTCAATACATGCTCCATCTGCTATGCATATATCAAAATCGACACATACTTCATTTCCCCATATTCCAAGCTGTCCTGGAGGATCTAAAGGGCCCCATACCTTAATATCTTGGAATGTACCTGCCTGTTGTCTCGTTGATTTAAAGCCAGCGTCTATAGGTCCATCTACCTTAGAATAGTTGGTTCCAGTACCGCTAAGAGAAATAGTTGTGTTACCACTACCACTACTTCCACCTTCTACTGTTGAAGCAGCTATAGTCGTAGGAGTAGGAGTAGAAGCAGTAGGAGAGGCTGTTGAAGATGGTGTAGGTGAAGGCAGAGTGCTGGCCGAGGCAGCAGCCTTTGCTGTTAGTGATGCTGGTTTTGGTGCTACGACGGCTTTAGTAGATTCTGCAGCCATTGCTTTTTGCCTCTTAATAATACATAATTGTTTATGTACATCTCTCATACTATCGAGTGTGAATGAGTTGCTATGTACTAACAAGCAGCCACAGTCTTCACACACATATTCATTCTAAGCTTGACACTATATAGTACTCACACTTAGTTATTTATCAATTTTTGGAAATAATTCTAAATGAGGTTAACATAGATAGACACTGAATAACAAGACACCTTGTCTAATATTCTTATTTGTATCTTGTGATAAAGAATAGTCAGAATGATAATAGTAATAGCTAAACCTTAAACGTACACGATCTAAAAATTATACATCATTTGAAATAGTTATGCTGGGTAGAGAAAAACGAATTCCAGGTTTTTACTATGTCGTTATTAAAATCCATAACCGTGTCAATTGTTCTATTGTATATTTTCAAGTTTTCTCTTGCTGCATCAAAAGCAGTGATTGTCAGTTGGTTGTTGATGACGGCCGTTCTTATCATGTTGTTCGTGATGTCGTTTGACTGTTTTGCGAAATGATCTAGATATGTCTCAGACATGGGCAAATTCCAGCCTCCTGTTATCAGTTTTTGTGAAGAAATAGCGTTCCGGATGGTGTTCTTTACTGTCTGAATAAAGTCTAATTGCAAATTCGAAATTGATTGTGAATATTGTGGTTGAATTTTTGCCCATTCATCCACTGTTCTAATAAAGTTTTCTTTTAAAGCATCATAAATATTCTGTTCTTCTGTGACCCTCACTGAGGCATCAATGTCTTTCGACTTAAAATCTACCATCTTAAACATGTATATTTAGCGTAGCTGGATATAAACTTTGGTCTTATATGCCATTTTTTACCATCTAAAGGCTTTAAATGTCACCATATTTACGTTGGTACTTTTGGACTGGGTGAGCATGATAATAATGAATAGTTAAATGGTGAAATTCTGTTGTGGTGATAAACTTACTCTAAATCATACTTTTAATTACTAAAGAATAATTTTTATTTCAACTTATATTACTGGTTGGGTTTATTCTTATTCCTTACTAATTTTAAACGAGAAAATTTCATACTTATAAATTATATTGAACAGACTCGGTGACATCCATTCTAATAATAACTGATAATAAGATCGAAAATTGATAATTAAAACATTCAAAGTTGTCAGGTCTAGGTCCTGCTTATTGGAGGGAAGTAATAGAAGTATTGCGCATGATAATTCATGACTACGACAAAGTTAACAGGGCAATCTCATTTGGTAGAGACAATGATTTTCGTCTAAGAGCGATAAAGGGTCATATTTTTCCAGGAGAGACGATATTAGATGCTGGTTCTGGTTTTGGAAATATGACTAAGCTTGCATTAAACGAAGTAAGGGACAGCAGTAAAGTTATCATGTATGATCCCATCCTTGATATGTTGACAAAGGCAAGAAATTTTTTTAGTCATAACATACCACAATACGCTTCCTCGGGGGTTTTTGAATATCTGCCTTTCCAAAACGAGGTATTCGATGTAGTAATGTATGGTTATTCATTAAGGGATTCAATTGAATTAAAGCAAGCGATTGCAGAAGCATACAGGGTTTTAAAGTTAGAGGGTCGTATAATTATAGTTGATATAGGAAAGCCTGACAACCTGATTATAAGAGCAGGTGTTTCTTTTTATCTAAAGTATATTCTTAAGGTACTCGCTTTTGCTGCTGCAGGAAAATCAGGATTAAGATTTAAGACACTCTACGGTACTTATGTTCGATGGCCACGTAACTCTGAATTATTTGCTCTTTTATGCGAAAAGTTTTCGAGAGTGGAGTTTGATAAAGCAATGATGGGGGGTGCCATCATTGTATCTGCTCATAAATAAGATTTTGATACATAACCAATATCAATATCAATATCAAACTGCTCAACTGGATTCTACGTGTCTATGAAAACAATTATTAAATTATCTTATATACCAAACGTCCTTATATAGATATATGTTTAGCGAGAATCAATTGGTTAGAATTCCAAAACGACTGGTACGATACAACTTGAAGACTGGATACCATAGAATTACAAACCAATACTCAAATCAGAAAAATAAATCCATGCTTGCAGATAAATCAGAGTACAATAGGAAACTACAGTATGCTTGTGAAAAGTGCGGTAAGACATTTAGTGCATGGAAAAACCTACATTTACATAAAGTTGAAAATCATTCCTACTAAAGGATATGAATATAAGTTATAAACAATACACAAATTTGTTGTTCATTCTATTAAATATGTATCAATAAATATAATTCTGGAAACCGTCATTCGTCGATATAAAATAATCGATTAGTCATACTAAATCTTCCAAATCGTCAGTTATATAGGTCAATTCACTTAATATAGTATATATTTGGTTAATCTATAACTCGGATAGGGTACAAAGACACGACTGAATTCCTAAAAATTGAGCTACATTGTCATAATACGTATTCCAATTATCGTAATGGATCTGCACGTGTCCCCTATGACTGCGGTGTGAGTATAGAAGAGCAATTAGATATAGCTTTGAAGAAAGGCATAGAAGTTCTTTTTGTTACTAATCATAATACGCTCGATGGCTATTCTCAGATACTTGAATATCAGCAAAACCATGAAAAGTTTAAAAATATTCTTATTTACCCAGCAGAAGAGATTACAATAGATAATCAAGGACATGTTTTAGCATACGGGCTAACCAAAGAAGTAAAAGCTGGAATGACTCTCGAAGAGACATTAGATGAAATCAAACGACAAGGTGCAGTTTCCTGCGCTGCTCATCCCTTCGCAGTAACCAACGGTATTCGCGAAATGGCATCACTTTGTGATCTTATTGAATCCTTTAACAGTAACAACATAGATCATTTTTCTAACATTGTTGCAGAGAGATTTGCCAAACATAAGAAGATACCATCGATAGCAGGAAGTGATTCACATATTGTTCAGACTATCGGAAGATGTATAAACGCAGTGGAATCAGAGAAAGATCTCGATGCTATTTTGCAATCCATGAAACGAGGCAAATTAAAAATCGTCAAAGCAAATTATACCTCAAAAGAAGAAGTCTATCAACATGCACATTATATCCTGTCCAGCTCTAAAGAGCTGATCTTAGGCTACACTATGAAACATCATCCCAAAGCTCATTGGGCTGCTAAGAGGGCTTTGGATTCATATACTATGAATCCAGATAGACGATTCTGGACAGCTCTAGGTGCCTTCACATTGTACTTGACAAAACGAGCTTCTAAAAAAGTCAATGTTAAAGGACACAATCCTCAAGTATTTGAAAAAAGATCTTGGCGAACTCTAATTTACATGAGCCTTGTTCCTTAATTGCATATCACGTTCTTTCTTCTTTCTGTCACTAAATATCCATTTAGTCACCAATATTATCCCAAAGATGGGAAAACTTGCTATAAATAAGTAAGGGAATATCACTGTATAGATAGAAGGATCAAATATACCCATTATAATAAATTAATTAACACTTTAATAATAACATAATAACAACTAATCAGCTTTTGCAATTAAAATGAAGCTATGAAAATACTATCTATAAGTAGGTATTATTTGTTTAACGAATTTTCATATTTTGATGTACAATGAAGAATAAAAATTTAATCGTCTTGTTTATCGTTAGAAATAAATCTGTACATAAAAAATTAAATCTTGATACTAGGCAACCTCCTAATGAACAGAATGGAAGTATTTCCGCTATCACACATCTGCACAAGAACAAAATTACTCATAGGATAAAGGAAGTGGTATGCCAACAACAAGAACAAAAATAGCAAATGCCGCGATAGGTCAAAAAATATACATAACAGATAATAAGTGTTTGAAATTAATACAGATAAAACAAATATTATCCTTTTTTTACTTATTGAGAAAAATTTTCTCTACTATATTTATAGCCGCGCAAAGTTAATTAGAAGCTGAAAAGTATTTCCTGTAGACAATTGAATGTATGATAAGACCAAGGTTCAAAGGATTTTTGACGACATTATTTCAAGTAAAGATAAAGTAATAACAGAAGAATCAGCCAAAGAGATTTTGTCTGAATATGAAATAAGGGTGCCCAGATACGCCTTAGTCGCTAATGCAGATGAAGCGGTTAACAAGGCAAAAGAACTAGGATATCCCTTGGTGGCAAAAATAGTTTCTCCCCAAATTTTGCACAAAACTGACGTAGGTGGAATTCGAGTTGGCCTGAAGTCAGAAGCAGAGGTTCGTCAAACTTTCGAGGATTTATACACCAGACTGTCCAAGCAGTACAAAGTTAAAGGTGTACTCCTTGAAAGAATGGTTACACAGGGTATTGAACTGATTGTAGGCTTGCAGAATGATTCTCAATTTGGACCCGTTATCATGGTAGGTCTAGGTGGCATTTACACAGAAATTTTCAAAGATGTAGTTTTTAGGATTCTTCCTATTACAAATGCTGAAGCTACTTCTATGATTGAAGATTTGAGAGGAAAGCAAATATTGAAGGGTTTCAGAGGAGCTGAACCGATAGACATAGAAATGCTAAGTAATGCACTTGTAAAGATCGGCAGGCTTGGCACAGATATGGCAGCCTATTATGAAAGCATTGATTTTAATCCAGTCATAGTATATCCTAACGACTATTATGTGGTTGACGCAAAGATGATCCTAAGAGAAAAGCCAAACCCTGAAGCAATTTCAAAATCGCTTCCCGATTCAAGTCATATGGATCTATTCTTCAATGCGCGATCTGTAGCATTAATTGGGGCTTCTCCAGAAATAGGGAAGGTGGGAAACTCTGTATTAGAAAGCTTGGTAAAACATGATTATAAAGGAAAGGTATTTCCGGTAAATGCTAAAGGATATCCAGAAATAATGGGCATCAAAGCGTATAAAAGCCTAGATGAGATTAACGAACCAATAGATATTGTTATTGTTACAGTTGATCTCAAATACGTTCCAGATCTTCTTAAGAGTTCCGGAAAAAAAGGGATTCATAACATGGTCATCATTTCGGGAGGAGGAAAAGAACTAGGCGGAGAACGCGCGGATATTGAACAGCAAATAAAAGAATTATCAAATCAATTAAAGATTAGGATTATTGGACCTAACTGTATAGGTATATTTAATGGTGAAAATCGATTGGACTGTGCGTTCCAAGGCCATCACAGAATGCTAAGACCAAGGAACGGTGAAGTCGCTTTCCTTTCGCAGAGCGGAACTGTAGGTATTGCTTTCATGGAAACTTCTGATGCATTTGGAATGAGCAAGATGATCTCTTATGGAAATAGATCCGATGTTGATGAAGCGGATATGATCTGGTATCTTTCAGAGGATCCTCAAACAAAAGTGATAGGATTGTACGTCGAGGGACTTGGGGATGGTCGTAAGTTCATTAATACTGCAAAGAATGTAATCAGAGAAAAGAACAAACCCATTGTAGTATTCAAGAACGGTAGGACGGATAGGGGAGCTAAACAGGCAGCTTCACATACGGGTTCACTCGGTGGTTCTTATAATATTGTTAAGGGTTCTTTTGACCAAGTGGGAATCATTTCTGTGGATAGTTATGAAGAACTTACTGGTTCTCTTAAAGCTCTAACATGGCAGCCTATTCCGAAGGGTAATAAAGTAGCAATGGTAACAAATGGTGCTGGTCCGATAATAGCGAGCTATTGACCAGTTCGAAAGACTCGGATTGCAGACTTGCACAACTCAGTGATCAAACATTAAACTCCTTTAAAGAGCATTATCCTACAACATATGTAATTGGTAATCCATGTGATATTACAGGTTCCGCAAATTCTGATGATTATAAATTTGCTATTCAGGCCTTCATGGATGATGAGAACGTCGATATCATTATGCCCTGGTTTGTATTCCAGGATGACCCTCTAGAAGAAAGCATAGTTGATGTTCTCGCAACATTCCAAAAGCAAAAGAGAAAACCTATACTAGTGGGAGCCATGGGAGGTCCGTTCACTCACAAGATATCCAAGCAAATAGAAGATTCTAATGTCCCTGCCTACCACTCTGTAACTAGCTGGATTACAGCGGCAGGAAGTCTAGCAAAATGGTCAACGGTTAGAGGTCAATTATAAGCAACTTGGCATTAGAAATTCATTATTATATTTATGTTCCTGCGTATTTTTTGGGGGAAAAACTTATTATGCTTTTTTGTGAAATGTAGATATAGCAATGGAAACTACACAACAAAGTCAAATCGTAACCATTACATCAAAGGCAGCAGAGAAAGTTGTTGAATTCATGAAACAAGAAGGCAAGGATAATTTGCTTCTTAGAGTTTATGTATCTGGAGGTGGCTGCTCTGGTTTGTCTTATGGTATGGGTTTTGAAGAAAAGGCAGACGAGGACGATAAAGTACTTGAACAAAATGGAGTCAAAGTATTGATTGATAGCTATAGCCAAAACTATCTAAAAGGCGCAAATATTGATTATATCGACAGTTTGATGGGTTCTGGTTTCAAGATCAATAATCCTAATGTCACCAAAAGCTGTTCTTGTGGACATTCATTCTCTACTGAATAAGCCAGCCAAGGATTATCGACTATTGTCCTTTACTTCCTTATGTAGCATCAATCCTTTTCTCTCTCTCTGTTATTTAACTTAGATAGTGATAACTAAGGCCATAATCCTCTAATTTTTGTCGCTTCGACAACTCTATTTACAGCTAATAGTGTACTTGCCTTCCGCATATTGACCTTATATTTCTCATATACATCATAAACATCATTGAACGCCTTTGTAATGTTTATATCAAGCCTTTCATTTACTTCATTCTCAGACCAATATTCTCTCCTTAGGTTCTGTAACCATTCAAAATAGGAAACTGTAACACCTCCTCCGTTGGCGAGGATATCTGGAATTACTAATATATTATGTTGGTATAAAATGTCATCAGCCTCAATCGTAGTAGGACCATTAGCTGCTTCTGCAATTATTTTTGGATTAATTTTTCCCGCATTCTTCTTGGTAATTTGACTTTCGAGAGCTGCTGGTATCAATATAGTACATTCTTGTTCTAGCAAATCTTCATTGCTGATGGATTTGGTCCCAGCGAAACCTACGACCGAATTCTTTTTTTCTTTATGTCTCCTCAAACTCCCTACTTGGATACCATTTTTATTATAAACTCCTCCCTGCGAATCCGACACACCTATAATTTTTGCACCTTGCTCTTCCAAAAGCTGAGCAGCAAACTGACCTGCATTACCGAATCCCTGTACAACTACTGTAGCCGTTTTCATATCAATTTGTAGTTTTTTGGCCGCCTCTCGTATAGTAAAAGATAAGCCACGACCGGTTGCCTCATTCCTGCCAAGAGAACCACCAATTGCAAGAGGCTTACCTGTAATAACTTCTGGTTGGACAAAATTTCCCTTAAGCGCCGAATAGGTATCCATAATCCAAGCCATTTCTTTGCCACCAGTGTAAACATCAGGAGCAGGAATATCTACATGCGGTCCAATAATATCAGAAATTCCATAAGCATAACGTCTCGTCATACGCTCAAGCTCGCCTTCGGACATCTCCTTTGGATTGCAGATGATACCTCCCTTACCTCCTCCATACGGGAGATCTGCTATCGCACATTTCCAAGTCATCCACATCGAAAGTGCCTTGACTTCATCAATACTCACTTGGGGATGATATCGGATACCTCCTTTGAAAGGTCCACGAGCATCATTATGTTGGGATCTAAACCCAGTAAAGACTTTGATCTCTCCATTATCCATTTTAGTAGGAATAGCAACAGTAAGAACCCTTTTTGGATGTGCTATAACCTCATGCATACCGCTATCTAGGTTAATTAGCTTAGCAGCTTCGGCAAGCTGTTTCAAAGCTGTCTCAAATGGATTTATTAGTGCAGGAGTAGTAGTAGACATTACAATGGGTTGGAAATTGTGATATATTTAAGTGTTATATCTAGTGAAAATGACTACAAACAGATTAAAATGAGGAGATGGAGTAACTAATTTCAAAATATCAACTAAATGCTCTTTTCATATATTTAATACAATTTCTACAACTACTTAGCTATGTATTTTTTCTGTAATCTGAAAACGTAACTCATCATCAGTCTTGCCTATATATTCTATATCAAGTGATCTCAGCTATTTCCTCGAGCTTTTCTCGTTGAGACGTAACTGGTCCTAAGATTTTTGGCCCCATAAAATACTCGTTCTGATTAGCATGTTTTTTCATATTTTCCTGCTCTAGTCTGAATAATTCTTTAGCTTTTTCAAATTCCCCTGATGCTTTTCCGAAAGTTCTGGAGAGTTCAGGTAATTTCTTAGGTCCAAATACTAAAATAAGACCTAAAATTATTATGATGGCCCATTCCGACCCACCGATATTCATTATCATGCTAGATAATGTCATTGTTCTTTGTTGGATCCAACTAGAATTAAATGTTTAATTCGTCCGCCTTCTATTAATCTCAAAAGAAATTAAGTGCTTTCGTCAAAATAGTACATCCTCGAGCAAATCAACAGAAATTGCAAAATAATGAACCCCTACTTTAAAGGATGATTAAAAAATATCAGCTAAAACATTGTTAATCAAAAATACTAAATTACAGCGGTATTATAAATATTCTATCCATTGTTTATATTTATTTAAATCCTGTGCATTTGATCATCTTGATTATCAAATGTAATATAATATTGCTTAGAAAAGTAAATAACAATAATAGTTAAATCTTGTTATCTTTATTATTTCAACAATGGGTTATCGTTCCATAGACAGCGACATAATTGACCATCTACGGGAATATATTGACATGCTTAACGAGGAATCGCAGAATGGTTCCGTCATAGTTGTCGAAGGAAAGAGAGATGTAGCGGCACTTAGTCGTGTAGGATTTAATGGTAATGTAACGGTATTCCATCATTTTAGAGGTATAACTGATTTTGTTGATAATTACCATCTAAATAGAAAGAAAATTATTCTTCTCCTTGATATGGACAAAAAAGGCAAACAATTAACCAGCAAGTTAGTGACTCGGCTTCAGTGTAAAGGAAACAATGTCACTTTATTCTACAAAAGAAGCTTGGCAAAAATTACTAATGGAAAGGTTAGACATGTTGAAGACCTTATAACTTATGCACCTCATCTGTCAGGAATTACTGGCTCACGAAAAGACCTTTACTTTTACATATGAAATTACACTTAATTAACGTGTTCAGTAGCAAATGCTCAGACACTATTATTTAGTTAATTCTATGAAGATACGTCAAAGCACTTATATTCAAGCCAGACCATTTTAACTTTACTTAATAGTAAATATGAGGTTATGAAATTGCCTAGCACAGGTATTGTCAAGTATCACGTTAAATTAAGATTCGAAGTTGATGGATTGGTTGAAAAGGCCGATATCATCGGCGCCATTTTTGGACAGACAGAAGGTCTTTTGGGACCCGAAATGAATTTAAACGAATTGCAGAAAGTTTCTAAGGTTGGTAGAATAGAAGTCAATGTAGATACAAAACCAAACATGGCAAAAGGAGATGCTTTAATTCCTATGAGCACAGATATTTCAACTGCAGCACTGATTGCTGCAGCAATTGAAAGTATCGACAAAGTAGGACCATTTCAAGCCAAGTTTGCATTGGTCGGTATTGATGATATTCGAGCAATAAAGAAAAAGGTCATTGTTGACCGTGCCAAAAAAATTGTGCAAGAATGGGCTACAAAGACAATCAGTGAAGGCGAAGAAATGCTCAAAGATGTTTATGATGCGACCAAACCAGGTAAACTTACTGCTTTTGGTAAAGCTCAGCTTGCTTGTGGTACGGGGGTTTTCGATTCTGATTGGATAATACTAGTCGAAGGCAGGGCAGACGTTATTAATCTCTTACGGGCTGGCTTTGATAATGCAATTGCTATTGAGGGTGCAAAAATAGATGAGACAGTCACCAGACTCACAGAAGGCAAAAAAGTTATTGCATTTTTAGATGGAGATAGAGCTGGCGATTTAATACTTAAAGAGTTGCAAGGACTTGTACAAATCGATAAAGTCCTAAGAGCTCCTTCTGGTAGAGAAGTTGAAGAGTGTACTCCTCTTGAAATCGCAGACATATTAAAAGAAGCTATACCTTTTGTATCTACTAATGGACAACAATCACAACCACTTCCTCAAAGACAATCAAATCATAGACAATCACAGAAGCATGAGAAACAGACTCAATTTGACAGAGACGACCAACAACAGCAGATAGAGGCTATTGCTAATGATAATGCACATAATGATATGCCCGAGATTCTTTCGGTTGTAAAAGAGGTTTATCCTCAGATTAACGAAACTCTAGAGGCAATCATATTGGATAGTTCATTGAAGACACTCCTTAAGATACCAGTATCCGACGTCGTGAAGAAACTTGATAGTACAGAAGGAGCTAAATTCTTGGTACTTGACGGCATTGTTACACAGAGATTAGTTGAAGCGGCGGATAAAGTGGGAATAGAATATATAATTGGCCATAGAACTGGCGAGATTAAAAAGTCTACTGACATTAGAGTTCGAACTTTTGATGACATGGGAATCACCAACTAATTAGAATGGTAGATCTAAAGTTACAGCACATACTCACTATAATACAGATTTTAATGTTAGGAGGCCGCCATAATTTTGTAGAGGTCACTACAACTGATCTAGCTAAAGCAATAAAAAGATCACAACAAGCAGTCTCCAAACATCTTTTGGAGCTAGAAGATGTAGGATACGTTGAACGTTTTAGAAATGGCCAAAAATTTCGGGTTAGAATTACAGATAAAGGTTGTATTGAAATCGAGAGTTTATTATCTATTATAAAGTCTGCTGTTGAATCTGTTCCTGATACCCTTGCTTTCGAAGGCAAAGTTATTTCTGGAATGGGCGAAGGTGCATACTATATGTCGTTGGATGGATACCGTAAACAATTCAAAAATAAGCTCGGTTACAACCCCTATCCAGGCACATTGAATGTGAAACTTGTAGACCAAGTATTTAGGAATGCAAAACGAGAATTAAGTAAATTTCCCTCCATTTTCATCGAAGGTTTTAGTGACAATACTCGTACCTATGGATGGGCTAAATGTTATTTGGCCGTTATTAATAATAATGCATTAATGAATGCTGCCGTACTGCTATTAGAACGGACGCATTACGATGATAGTATGTTAGAAGTTATTGCACCATGTTCTATTAAGCAATCGATTGGAGTTCAAAATGGCGACCCGATTAGCCTTAAAGTATACATCAATGATTCTAAAAACCTTAAATTCTATAAAAAAAATCACCTAGTTCATCCTTGATTTTTGAGCTTTTTGTTTCTGGAAGTGGTGTATTTAATCTTATAACTCTAATATTGAGATTTCTATCTTGACAATTCTTCGAGATATCTTTTTCACTATGGGCTTGGTCATAACCTAATGCAATAATATTAGGCTTGATATATTCTACAGTATCATAAAGTGTTCCCTCCTTTCCTATGACAGCAAGATCTACTAAATTTAAAGATGATACAAGCTCCTTTCGTAATGCTTCATTATGATATATTCTTCGATCTTTCTTTATATTCAAAGCAGTAGATGTCCTTGCAACCACTACTACAAGAACATCGCCTTGTGCTTTCGCCGCATTCAATGTATGAATATGTCCTGGATGAATCAAATCAAATACGCCACCAACTAAAACAACCTTCAAAGCATCTCTTCCAATAAAACTGAGTCTAGAGTCATCATTTTTTTCTATAAAGCCACGTTCTGAAAGTTGCTGAACTTTTAATCTGTAGAATTCCTTTCCTATTGGTAATCTATGCTTGATTCTATCAAATGATGATATCTGAGGCTCTAACGTGCTTACATATAATGAAGCAAGAATTGCTTTATCCAATGGGTCCATAAGCTATTCTGAAGACATCTTCAAGTAAAATAAACAATGCGTTAGTAGAGTATTGAAATACCACATTAAAGGCAATTCGAGTTATAAATATTCATCAGCAAATATATATATCATGAAGAATAAAAAGCGGCAAACCCAATGAAAACAATGGGAGCATTCTACAACAGAATGCTTCATGATATAGCAGATGAGATACTGCTTTGATAAATCTATGATCATCTCATTTTATGATATGCTTAGCAAATGCCATTGATTACCATTAATTTCGAATGAACTCAAGTTGCTACTTTCTGCGGACAATGAAAAATAACAAAAGTCATTGAAGAACCTTAATGAAAATAAAATTGGGAAATTTTTAGAGGATCATCTGTGTACATATTGTGCGTATGACTATTATGAAAATAAAAGAGCAAGAAAAACAGAAACAATATCAAGGATAAGATAAACGCCCCGAAAAGTTTAGCAATTTTTGATAATAACAGACTAATCATTAGAACGCAAGAGGTTGTAGTATTAATTAAAATATAATATTCTGCTTAGGCTATACATCGGTGGTTCGAAAGCATATGATGTATATTATTTTTATTCAAATAACCATGAACAAGTAAAAAATGTACTGATATAGGTGGCGTATTAATACTGAAGCAATTTGTCTTAAATTAATTAAAAACATAGCCATTTGCTATCTGTAGCTTTTCAAGGTTCCTGCAATCCAATCAACATCCTCCTTCATCTTTGCAAGACGACCGATTTTTATACAATCTCTTATATCTTTGGATCTCATCTTTAGCCATACCGCATCAGCAGACGCAGTGGCAATTTCAGATGATATTCCTTCTTGAGCAAGTATATGAACTGCGATTTCACGGAAGTTCTCATACTTATATTGCTTAAAATGTAGTACTATAAATCTAGAAAGCAATGGAGTTAACATACGTTCTGTCCCATTGCTAGTTGCAAAGACCCATGTTTTCATTTGTGTATTGCGAGTCTTTTGATATTTTGTTTCAGCTATAATTCCTGTTTCCATCAAACTCAAAAGAGCTGTTTGATCTTTCATTGGCATATGTTCTATCTCGTCTACAAGTAGGTATCTAGGACGTTGTTTGAAAAGATAATCGATCATTCCTGACTTTGTACTGTGGCTACCTAGAGTAAAAAATGATCTTTCTAGCTTAATGCAGTCTAACATAAAAAGAGTCTTAGCAGACGCAGGCGGGCCAACTAGCAAAATATGCACCGGCCTTTCAGAAGATAATGACAATCTAAATAATTTTTTAACGTCATTATATCCTACGATATTATTAAAAAGTTGATCGGATGTTGAATATTCATTATTTTCTGAAGACACCCTTTCGGTTTCTTTTACGCCTATTGGGAGTTCCTTGCTTGGACACATGCCTGTAATTAATTTAACGGCATTATAGATGTAGTTGCAAAAATCAAATGTTAAAATGGTCTATGATCGTAGACTATTGCTTTGTTGCACGAATCTGATGTTAGTAAATTAAGTTCGGAAAACTTGAACCAAATGAGAGATATACGTCTGAGCTATTCATAGTTGATCCTGAAACCATCTAGCAACCACGATTTTTCTGAATAATGCAAAAAAGCATAGACTATCAAAAAAACGATTGTGAATGGCTATACAGTATATAAATCGATTATCAACATGAAGTATAAGCACGGATCTATGAAAAAAAAAGTCTATCTTACAAGAACAATCCCGGAGCCAGCAATTTCAATCTTATCAAAAGAATGTGATGTAGTGGTGAATAAAAAGCCAAGTCCACCTACAAAAAAAGAGATCCTTAGTAATATACGCAATATGGATGCTATTCTGTGTACGCTATCAGATACAATAGATGGCGAAATTATGGATGCTGCAGGGTCTAATCTTAAAGTAATCAGCTCTTATAGTACAGGCTATGATCATATAGATATAGAAGAGGCAAATAGAAGAGGGATATATGTTACGTTTACATCAGATATCCTTGCTGAGGCCACAGCTGATCTAACATTTGCCCTTATTCTTTCTATAGCACGTAGAGTTGTCGAAGCAGATAAATTTGTTAGAAAAAAACAATGGAGATTTGGATGGATGCCCAACTTATTTTTAGGATCAGATGTCAACGGAATGACATTAGGAATATTTGGATTAGGCAGTATAGGTGCCGCGGTGGCGAGGAGAGCTACGGGGTTTAATATGAAAATATTATATCATAACCGAAATCGTATAACTAATCAATTAAATAATCCTATTGTCAACTATGTTGATATTAATACACTTCTAAAAGATAGCGATTTTTTATCAATACATGCAACTCTTAACAAAGATAATTTTCATTTTTTTAACGAAGCAAATTTGAGAAAAATGAAAAAAACAGCATTCTTAATTAATACTTCACGCGGTCAAATAATCGATGAAAGGGATCTAATAAAAGCGTTAAGAAATAAATGGATCGCAGGGGTAGCTCTTGATGTCTATGAAAAAGAACCAATATCCATTTCTAGTCCCTTATTGATGATGAAGAATGCAATAATTCTACCACACATTGGTAGTGCGACGTATCAAGTCCGCTCTAAAATGGCTAAAGTAGCAGCTGAAAATTTGCTCAATGTATTAAACGGTATAGAACCATTGTACCTCGTAAATCCATATATAAAAAAACTGCAAGATAACGATGTCTTACATTAAGATTCCCAACTATTTTTAATATAAAACTAAGATTAGACACTTTCAATTTAACTTTTGTAATTTAATTTTTATTTGATAAATGTTGAATATTCTCCATTTAGGTGTCTCAATAATTGTTATCGTTTTTATGGAATTAATTTAAATTTAAACACCTTTCCTGACATTGGTAATATCTCGATTTGAAGATATTTCATAAAAATCTTCATCAGTTCCCCTTATACAATCAGTTGATACAATTTTGACGGGTTGAATTTTTATATTCCCGGTGGGAACATTACCTGTCAATTGCATAACTTTAAGGCGTTCTTCTAATCCATTTTTATGATCATTGCACACTACTCCTATCATATATTCTTCCGTTAGAGATGTTATAGAAACAATGTAAGAGGATGACATATAACAATCCTTGCCATTTATTCTAACGGAGCAATGTTTTGGTAATAGCACAATTAATCTAGCTATTTATATAATATAAGACTTCTTCCCGCTTAGAACCCACAATCAAATATTGGGGCATTTAAATAAGACTTGTTTAATATTCTTTTTAGATTGTAATATTATTATGTCTCTATTTGTCTGTAAGTGCAAAATATATTCTGTCATCCATGATTTTCATTATTCTAGTAACTTTGTTAATGAAAACAATAATCCTTAAGTCCAGCTGCATTCTTAACAAATAATTTCAAAGAATAAGAAGTATTCTGTAGTAATAATAACACCACATACAATTAGTTTATTAATGTATCTATATCATTACTGACTTAATTTTTCTTCTTTTGCTTCTTTTTCTAAAGCTTTTCTTAGCATATCCATATGTCTTTTTCTATCTTCTTTTATAGTATTCCACGTATTTTCCAATTCTGAATTGTTGTCTTTCTGAGCATCACTTATGTAGGTATCAATAGTTGAATACATAAACTGAGCTTCTTTTCCAAGAGCTATTAGGATATTAAAGGTAGAGTTTTCTAGCTTTGTTGTTTGATCCTTTGTTGGTGATTTTGCCATAAAGTTTACAGTACACAAAGATTAAAAAAAGTTACACCTATAACCAGTAAGAGACGAGGTTTTCCAAATAATAAGTTGTAGATAGATATTGTAAAGGAATAGCCATAATAAGACACTGATTAACTTATGGAAGAAAAAACTGAAATTCGTCCAACTGAAATATCACTTAAAATTTATTAAAAGGATGTTGAACACCTCTTATAACCAACACTGCCAACACTGAAAACTGATAATTGAAACGAAATCAAAGATATTTCAACTTAAAGAATATGGTATTTACGGATTTAGGCTGATTTTAAGAAGATAGTCAATATATAAAAGGTCCGTGTGATGATTTAATCTCTTACTCTATTTTATTTTCTTATATTAACGTGTTTATATCCTGTGCTTTTTGAGACGGACAAACATTAGAAGCTCAATTTACAGAAGTTTAGCATTTTAGTCAATTATTCTTTTTTATCAAGAATGGATATTCAAACTTCATATTTTAAAGCAGAAAGGGTTAAGTCAATTGTAGCACATCTGATTCATGATGAAACACTTGTTTATAGCCGTTACTTTAGCTATGGCTTTAGGAATCACTCTAGTAGCAATAGGATCACTTGGATCAGTACTAGCACAATCGAATACAACGTCTAATGCCACTGGTGGAAATACCACTGGAGCAGCCCAGAATCCAACAGGCAATCAATCTGGCACTGAAACTGCTGGTAGCATTGAAAATCTCACTAAAGGCAATTCTGAATACCTCACAAATTCTTCTGCTGTGAATGATAATTCTACGGGATTGGCAGATTTGCAAAAAGAACAAACTACTACTGACCCGAATATGACAACACCAACAAAATAACTCGGATAACAGTAAGAATGTCGTAGAGGCTTTATTATTTTTTATTATTTTTTTGTTTAATTAGTCAATAATAACAACTATCAAAAAGAAGATTAATGATAGTAATACTTCTTGCTTGAAATACCGATACTGAACTAATTTGATTCTTATTATTTTGGTGATTTAATTAAGTTTGCATTTTTTGTGTTGGAATATGAAATCCTATTACATTTTGAAATGGCCATGTCTATACAAGTTATTCTGTTTGACATTCATCATTAAGATCTTCAGCTCTTGATATCTGAAATCCCTAGAGTAATTGTTTTGAATTGTTTAGTTTATTTATACATTGAAGAAAAGAATGATCATTATCAACTACTTCACTGGAGTTAGACAAATTAAGGGGATTTTTAGTTAAATCTAGACATAATCTCATAATGCCTTAAAAAATATAACTTCTTCGACTCACACCTCTTGTCATAATTGATGATCGTCTCGAAAGCACAATTAATATCTATTACTCTTATGACATTACACGGACTAATAACGCTTCCATCTGCATCAGGGTAAAAGTGCGAACATCTTACTTCCGTATATATGTATGAAGATAATTCAAGATCAAAAATTTGATAATAGATGCTATAAAGCTGCTAGATAATTCAATCGATATCTTTTAACCTTCTTAATTATCCCATTGAAAATATGAGCCTTAAAATTGTTACAATACTGATCATAAAAAAAGGAAAAAAAGTGTCTAAAAATGATGTGCGTTTACATCTAACTTACTACTACCTTTCCTAGCATGAAGGGATGCAAAGTGCAAAAGTAGTCAAAAGTTCCCGCAGTATCAAATTTATGTTCGAAGGTTTGCCCTTTAGCCATATATGTAGATTGAAATGCTTTGCCGGCATCTGGTGCCCCGTTTGTTCCTGAATACACTGTGTGTAAAGTAGCATCGTTGTTTGTCCATGTGACTGTGGTACCAACTGCTACATTAGCTGGCGTTGGGTCATAGAATTTTGGATTGTTAGGGGCTGAAGCTCCTGAAACTATCGAGATGGCGGTGCTAGTCTGTGCAAAGATTGCTGTAGACTCGATAGATAGAGAAATGAGTCCAACTGCAAGTGCTGTTAAGACAACTGTAGTAGATATCTTACCCATAATGCATAAAGTGCAACAAGAACTATTAATATTTCATTCTTAGGTAGGGTTTGTTTTGTTAATCATGTGTGATTAAATATAGTAGGCGTTTATTTATCACCAATGATGCTTCAAATAGTGGAGATCAATTACTGGTTATTCATTTTCTCTATTTTTAGAGCTGATTAATATTAAGATATTTGTCATGCATATTTGTCTCTCTCCCTAAAAAAATAATGCTCTGCCGTAAAAGAATTTTTTTAACAGTTATTACAAAAGCTTTCACAATGTCTGTGTAGAAGTATTCTGTAGAATAAAGAGAACAAAATTTAGTATTATTTTATAAATAACTGCGCAAATATTCATCAGCTGTACTTTATAAGGTCTAGATTATTCTCTTAAAGGTAGCAAAAAGCTGACTATTGTAAGAACATATAAACTGACCCAATGAACAGTTAAAATAGCAATAACAATGAAAATATTATCAAAACAAAATAACCATAAGGTAATAATCGTTGATGACGATCAAGATGTTAATTCAGTTCTTAGCGCTACACTTCGATTAAATGGTTTTGACGTATACAAAGCTTTTACTGCTGAAGAATGCCTAAATAGGTTGAATGCATTAGAAGGTAAAGTAGACGCTATATGCATTAATGGCAAAATAGCCGCCGATAGGGCCTTGATGCTTATTGTCAAAATTAAAAAGATCAATTCTAATCTCAAGATATGTGTAGTTGCAGAAGATGAAAATGATAAAACCAGAGTTTTAGATTACGGTGCTGACGAATTTGCAAAAAAGCCACTTAGTGTTGAAAGCATAGTAAATAAAATTACAATTTTACTACTAAGGAAAGCTGCATCTGAAAAATAAAATGGAGAATTGTAAGACTTGAAAACTAAATGATAAATTTACACTATATCCTGTCAACACACATACGTTCTTACATACGCATATCGATTCATCGTGAATTGCAAATTCACATTTTAATAACTCTTCTAGATAGGTCATATATAATCATTATAAAAATATTAATACTAACAAACAATGATAAAAGCGGCAAGTTTTTGATCTCAACTGCTATTACCGTTTGATGCTTCGGTAATTATTGTTGTTAGTTGCATCATTAAATCCACATTTGAAAGTTAGCTCGTTTACATTCTACGAAATTAAGTCTGATTCATATATACATAGTAAGATCTAATTATTATATGATTTTGCAACATTTGAAATTGCGTATGTGGAGCACACTGCCAATTATCGATTCATTTTATATATAATGAGATAATAACGAGTCTGCCGAACAAACAAAGGAGAAGCGAAAATAGACTACACGTTGCATAGCATTATTCATATTCTATATTGTTAATCGAAAACTAGTATTATTTGCTGAGGTGAAGATAAAATATGTGATCTTTCATCATTAACTAGTTATAAAATAATAAAAGAATTTTTTATACTTTATTATTATTATATAAAAGTCCTCATTATTGTGTTTATATTTGATTTAAAATGAAAATTGAATGAGTTTAAATATCATACTTGATAAATCTCAATTACGCTATAAAAATGGATGATATAGACGGCAAAAATTCTAACACTCTGAATAGATCTGATTCTGAGCCTCCAAAAGAAACCTCTCCTAATCTTATAAATGAAGGAATTGTAGCAGGTCAAAAAATTGCCAAAATATCTGTTGTAACTTTAATTGGTATTGGAATTGTAGAGCTCATTATGGGACATTTAAGTGGCAGTGTTGTGGCCACTGCTGATGGCACCGACTCGCTATCAGATGCCATGATTTCATTTATTGTATTATTAGGTCTTCGTATTGCCCATCGTCCTGCAGACAAAAAATTTCATTTTGGTTACCGCAAGGTTGAAAGTTTTGCAGCGTTGATGGCTGCAATTGGAATGGTTATCATTGGATTTATTATATTATACCATTCTTATGATGCATTAGTACATCCACGAGAGATAAATCAGCCTATTTTGACAATGGTGGTTTTGGCAGCAGCTGCCTGCTATATCTTTACACAGGGCATTCCAAATGCGACTTATTGCAAACAAGTATGATCTGCTCTCGTTAAAAACTGACGCCAAGAATTCAATAAAAGATGGATCAGCTTCAGTGATTGGTTTTTTTAGTATATTAATTGCGAGCCAATTTGGCTTTTTACAAATGGATGCTATTGGTGGCATGATAATAGCTGGATATATCTTCTCTGTCTCCTATATATCACTCAAACAATCATCATTAATTCTTGTAGATGCTTGGCAGAACCCGAAGATTACAGAACTTGTTAAAAGACTTGTCGAAGAAAGGTTTAAACATGAACACATTAGAGTTAGATCAGTGCTTTTGCGTTCATCAGGAATGGTCGCTCAAGCAGAGGTACATATGGAAGTTGACGGTAACAAACCATTAGATGATGTAGAATTATTATCAATAGAAATAGAAATAGCAATTCGTTCCAAAATTCCAACGATAGAGAGAGTTTCAATTATTCCTCATTCTTTTGCTTTACCAAAATCCGAATCAAAAAGACGGAGTGGAATATTTGGTAATAAAAATAAGACATTAAGTTCGAAATAGAATAAAATAATATCAAAAAACTCTTGGCTTGCTCTGGTCTTTGTTATGATAGCAGATAAGACGCATTCGTTACTCAAAAAGGGTATCACAACTATCAAACCTAAGGCTTAGTCAATAGAGATTGTAAATTAAATTAAATTGCAAAATATATATTCTATTCATTCAATAATGCAATATATATTTTCATAGATGATTACAGTCAATCTATAATTTAAAAACTTTGGAGATCTCTTTCCCTTCTAGACACCAAGACATATATTTTCTAAAAGAAAAAAATTGTTATACACTTACCGACTGAAGCCTATTGCTCAATGAACCCATCTCTGATATTGAGGTAGACGACTTTGTGCTTTTATAAAAAAATGAATTAACAAAACTCTTCTGGTCTTAATCTGTTACTATAGAGGTAATGTTGTCTGTCACTTGTAGAACGTTTTTCTAAATTTCGCTTATAAATAAAATAAGTTATACCAATGTAAATGGCTCTACTTCTGCATAAAATAGGATTAGAAGATTAACATCTAATATACAATAGATGTCTAACCAATTTGATAAATACTAAAGTAGTCTAACTCTATGTTATGAGCAAGCTGATTGTTGAATCCTATCGAAATTCGACGGTAAATGCAATTCTCGACGATATTGCTAAAAAATATAAAATCGATACACTAAAGGATCATTTAATCAAAGATATCCCTGTAGATGAAATCAAATTCAAATACAGAACATACTCTGAATGCGTGAGAATGTTGTACAAGAGTGTGGGACTGTCTGAAACAAAGATTTAGTCGTTTCATCTGCTATTCTGGAGCAAGTAATACTGTTCCGTACAGTTTCCTTTCTTACACTAGTTGCATATAAAATTTGTCTCGCTTTTTCTTTCATTAACGTTAATGCCTAGATTTATTATCACATCACATTTGACTAAACAAGCGATTACGCCTTTGATTATTATTTGATAACCTCCGAGTTGGAGTTCTGAATTATTGTTTTTTGTTCAGATAATAAAATTATAAATTACAGCAATAGCATGTATTATGACTTTATTTCTAACTCAATTTTAAAGCTTAATGCTGTGGCTTTTGGTCATTTAAAAATCAATTAACTTTATATAGACTGTCATTAAGAAAAATTTCATTCACATAATAGTAGTGGCAATAATATTTTTTCTCCGATAGTGCTTAAAGTATAATACCTCTCCATTACTCGAAAGATAGATAGATTGGTTAACCTGGAAAGAGGAATAATAGAGTGTTATGTCTTTACCCTGTATAGGATGTAATATATTCCTGTAGAATTCTGCAAATTGTATGACCAGGGGCTGGCTTTCATGGGTACGCGCAAATGACAAAACAATTATTGATGTGTTAGAAAATCAAGGTGCAAATTTAGTAAAGGCAACATCATCTCTATTTGAACTAGTAACTGATTATGAAATGGTCGCAGTACGTAATTCGAAGATAAAGGATCTCGAACACGAAGGAGATAAAATCGCTCATAAATTATATACTATTCTAGCGCAGACGTTTGTAACTCCATTAGATCGCGAAGATATTTCTAGACTTGCTAGCTCCATAGATGAAGTTCTAAATTATACTGATGGAACAGCCGATAGGTTTGTGCTATTCAAGATACAACAGCCTACATCCTATATGTTAGAACTTGCAAAGATACTGCTTTCAGCATCACAGGAAATTTATGTTTTAATGACACGAATTAGAAAGTTAAAGAACGCTAATGAGTTAGTTGAACATTGTCGTACCATAAAGAGATATGAACATGAAGGAGATAAAATCTATCGTACTGCCATTGCAGAGTTATTTGAAACAGACAATGCAATAGAGATTATAAAATTAAAAGATATTTACGAAACACTCGAAGGTTCCCTTGATCGATGTCAAGAGGTTGCAGACATTGTTGAAGATATAGCCTTAAAGTATGGTTAAAGGTGATGTATATGACAGAGGAGTTCGGGATTCTTATTATTTTGGGATCAATAGCGAGCAGCTCTATTTTTTGATTTTGTAAATGGATTTCATGATTCAGCAAATGCAATAGCGACTGTCGTTGGAACTAGAGTGCTAAAGCCCGTTTATGCAGTAAGTATAGCTGCCATTGCAAATTTTACTGGACCATTTATATTTGGAACTGCTGTAGCGGCGACGGTAGGTAAGGGAATCATTCAACCTGAGTTTTCTACAATTTACGTTATTCTTGCTGGGTTGATAGGAGCAATTGTATGGGATTTGATTACCTGGTATTTTGGACTTCCTTCTTCAAGCAGTCATGCTCTTATTGGTGGTCTTGTTGGTTCGGCACTGATAGCGGGTGGATTAAATGCCATAGTGTTCCCAGGAATTGAAAAAACTTTAATGTTCATGGTTGTATCGCCTATGGCTGGCTTCGCAGTAGCTTTCGGTTTTGCAATAATTCTTATGTATTATTTGCAACAATCTAAAGCGTCAAAAGTTAACAGAATATTTGGCAAATTGCAAATTGGCTCATCAATCTTCTTTTCCCTTACACATGGAGCCAACGATGGACAAAAAACGATGGGTATTATCACAGCTCTGCTTATTGCAGGGGGACTAATAGATTCAAAATCATTTGTCGTGCCTTTATGGGTAATATTGGGAGCAGCAGCTGCAATTGCACTAGGAACTTTCTTTGGTGGATGGAGAATCGTGAAAACGATGGCATTCCGGTTAACGAGCCTGCGACCTTACCAAGGATTTTGCGCAGAAACAGGAGGTGGAGCAATCCTGGCATCTATGGCTTGGCTTGGAATTCCTGTTAGTACTACTCATGCTATTTCAGGAGCAATAATGGGAGTAGGGGCAACAAAAAGGTTTTCTGCGGTTAGATGGGGAGTAGGAAAAAACCTAATTTATGCATGGATAATAACTATACCGGCTAGCGCGGCAGTGTCAGCATTAGTTTTAATAGTTATAACAAATTTAATTGGTAATTATCTTTAACTACTGGGATAAGACAACTTTTGCAGTATCTTTTCAAGAATGGTATTCCAGTAATTATGCCCTCCATAAAAACGTCATATGATGCTTTTTCCCCGCTACATACATCACAGGATATTATTTGGAGATTTTTTATTTTGTCAGAAAGTGGTTGAACCCGTACTATGCGAACATTAGGTGCGTCTATCAACGGTGAAAAAACCATTAATAATAGTTATACAAAGACACTTATGTCTTGTTTCTATATAATCTATATAGACTATAGGATGCTATAGAGAAATGTGTTGTTTAGAATCCTTATTCCATTAGACAATACTTAACACCAATACAGGTGTGTCAAGATATACTATCAAACGGAGTTTGACATTAGATTCCCTTAGTGTGGTAATGCATTATTAATTGCTATCAAATACATATTAATAAAGAGGAAAACATATACACAGACTATTCATAATAAGATGTAGCATCAAACACAGATATGAATAGAACTAGTAATTATCCTGATTATTATCTCTGATAAATTGAACCTGAGTCATTCTACGATACAGCCATTTCTTAGGTGGCATACATTAGTACTCTATCGAGACAATATCAAAAAATACCCACTGTCCTGCTTTCTGCTAGAAAAATTTGGCAGTCTGCTGCCTAAAGAATATTTACCAGATAAACAATTAAGATAAAAAGAAAAAATGTAGTTACAAATAACTGGATACGATCATTTCTGGCATATCCTTATCCTCGTTTAGGCTATACTCCATCACAGCTCAACAAGTTCATTATTCTATTAGATTAACATATCAACTTTTTAGGAAGGTATTCAATAAACTCAGATACTATACCAATGCATATTTTTCTTGCCGTTTCATTGCTTTACAAAATATATTGATGAATATTCAATATTCAATATTCAATGAGTGTATCTAAAAACTATTTATCCATTTGAATGAAGAAAATGCATTGATAGTATGTGGTTTTGAGACAAGGCACATAAAAAAAATTTATAGGCTTCATAATAAATCAGTTCTTTCCAGTATATAACAAAATTATTTTTTCAAGGATAAACGTTCCAGTGATATATATAAGGTAAAATTATTTTCCAGAGATATGACATATCGGGTCAAAGATATTACTTTGTCTTTAGAGGGTAAAAAGAAAATTGAATGGGCAGAAGCACACATGCCTGTTCTTGTTGCGTTGGGACAGAGATATGAGAAGATTAAACCGCTTACGGGTGTTAAAATTTCTGGTTGTTTGCATGTAACTAAGGAAACTGCTGTGTTGATCCGAAGTCTCAAAATAGCGGGGGCAGAGCTTTCATGGTGTGGATGTAATCCATTAAGTACTCAAGACGATGTCGCAGCTTCGCTGGCGGCTGATGAAGGCATTTCAATATTTGCAAGACGAGGAGTATCTACAAAAGAATACTATGACGATATACATTCAGCTATGGATATCAATCCTAATATAACAATCGACGATGGTGCAGACTTAACTATTGAAATGCATAAAAAAAATAACGGATCTCTAGCAACGGTTTATGGTGGTACGGAGGAAACGACCACTGGGGTTATTAGACTACGAGCATTGCAAAAGTGTGGAAAGCTTATTTATCCGATTATTGCGGTTAATGATGCCGAAACTAAACATGACTTTGATAATGTTTATGGTACCGGGCAGTCAGCTTTAGATGGTATTATACGTGCTACAAACGTACTCCTTTCAGGTAAGAATTTTGTCGTGGCAGGATACGGGCATGTTGGAAAGGGTGTTGCACGACGCGCATCTGGAATGGGAGCTAATGTCATAGTAACTGAAGTAGATCCAATTGCAGCTCTAAAGGCAAAGTTAGATGGTTTCTCTGTGGCACCTATGCAATATGCATCTGCTAAAGGAGATATCTTCATTACCACCACTGGTTGTAAAGATGTTATCATTGAAGAGCATATTAGCAAAATGAAGGACGGGGCAATACTAGCAAATGCTGGTCATTTCAATGTTGAAATATCTGTTACTGCACTAGAAGGTGAATCTGTAAACAAGAAGCAAATGAATGAAAACATAACGCAGTATACCCTAAAGAGTGGAAGCAGAATATATTTAATCGCCGAAGGCCGCTTAGTAAACTTGGCAGCTGCAGAAGGTCATCCTTCCGAGGTTATGGACATGAGCTTTGCGAACCAATTCTTATCAGTAATAAGACTGGCTGAGTCCAAAGGAAGTATGAAACCACTAGTATATAATATCGAAAAAAGTCAGGATCAAGAAATTGCTCTTGCTAAGTTAGAATCTATGGATATATCTATTGACAAACTCACTGAGGAGCAGAAGATATATTTAGAAGGATTTAGTGAAGGCACATAGAGATATAGCGTGTGTATATATAGACATATATGAATTTATTATTATATTAATGGAGATAATTTATCATCTTTTCTTTTTCTCTAACTCAAAATTAAGAAGACTATCTAGATTAAATTTTCTATTTGAAAATTCTTATGCTACTAATCCCATCAGTATTGTTATGCCAAGGATAACTGCATTATTACCTCAGCATTAGTGTTTCTTTGCTCGTTTTTTAAAATTTCCTTTAATTCTATGACCTCATTTGGTTCTATCTTTCGATTTCTTAATTTATCCAAAAGGAAGTCTAGTCTTATCAGATGGAGACAATCCTTTGGCACAATTATTATTGGCTTTATAATAAATTTATACAGCATCTATAAAGTCCACTTAATAATATGATGGTCAGGATTCCTCATCGCTGGCTGACAGGAGAATCACTTCAACAATCTTTCCTTGCTTCAGCTCTACGATTTTTCTTATCGATTGTACTTAAGCTTAGGATCGTTGAAGGGTGGTAAATGCTCTTTATACTACTTGAAGATCTTTTTCTTCCTATCCGTTTCCCTTTAAATTTTCTAGTATTATGTGTTTTCGGAGAGAAATAGTCCGGCTATAACAAGTCTGACTTTGATACTTTTTACGTATCTGACATTTATGCAATATTCTCAGGTACCTAGTATATTTAGTAAGTTAAATCTATCTCCCCACTTTACATGTTTTTTATCAAATGACTAATGACAATTCTTCCAGTCATCATAACCCATTGAAATAATGACATCATACATCCGTTCCTATAAGTGAAACATCAATGGGGGTAGTATCTTTATCTAGAATAATGAACTCAGTAACTATAGGAAAACAACAAATATAGGAATTTAGATTTATATCATCTTGGTGTATACTATATCATATCATATTTAGAGTTGTTAACAAATTGATTAGTGGACCGCATAACCTATTATAGTTCTATTCTCTGAATTTAAGCTGAGAAAACTTATGTTTATCAATGCTATTTGATCTTTTGATAAACCTTCTAAATTAATTATAGTTCCCTATGTTAGAATATTAGACACATTGTCATAGTGTCAAATTTTTTCTCAAATAATAATTTACTCTTAAAAGCTGAGCAGCCACAAGTCAATGGTTTTTTTAAAGGTATTAATATGGTAAGCGTTTACAACTTTAGAAAGTATAATTTCTTATTCTTTATTATAAAGATGTAGTCACAAACTGGATGGGTAGTCTAGCCCGGTCATGATACCTGTCTCACACACAGGTGGTCGAGAGTTCAAATCTCTCCCCATCCATCTTTTTATTTCCTATCAGCATAAAATTGGCCTATAGATTTAACTGAAAATTAACATTCCTATAAATACCAGAAGAGTAATGATAAGAAAAAGCTTAGTAATATTCATAGATTTGTCTAGGGCAATAGAATAATCTTTAAATTGGCTTTTGCCCATAACCTTGATGCGTGAGCTATTCGTAAGTAACTCAAATGTGGAGGGGCTCACTTTTTCAATAGACTTTCTTGCTAAGTCAAGATAGATCTTAACAACTTCCTGTGGTGTGCTAAAATTGCCAAAAGTATAGTATCCGTGTCGATTCCTCTTTCCAGAAGTCGAATGAGTATCGGATGTACAGATTTCTAGCATATTTATCATATTATTATTTAATTGGGAGATAATGTAATTTCGAAGTTCATTACACATATTGTTAGAGTCTGCCCAACCTATGAAATATGCATTTCCTTCCACAAGCAGCAGTAGCGATGAAAGCCCAGACTGTCCTAGATCAGGCATAGATTTCATATTATATGAAAGTTCGTCAGAGTTAGCAAACCCGATTTTAAATTTGTGTTGCCTTGCGCGTTTTAGTTCGTTTAAGCAATGTTTTGTAGCAGATATCATAATTTCGCTATCTTGTTGATTTAAGGATTCGCCCATTGCATTATGAGTATCGATAATGAGTATATTCTGAAATCCAATCTCTGACGAATAATGTTCTAAGCAAGTGCGAATATGTTCAGGTACATCATCCATACCTGTTGGAGCCATTGAGAGGAGCACAATAACACTATGACCAAATGCAATTCCTGTGACTGTGCACTTCTCCATTTTGATTTGGACAGGCTTGGTGCAAGAACTTCCTGCTTCAGACAGTCTGGAAGTAGATAAGGCCTTGACGTATATATCAACTTCTTTTTTTGAAGGAATATTTAGAAAGTGGCCAGATACACTGTGCATAACCATAGCACTTCTAGCAAATAACGTATAAAGAACATAAGGTAGGTTACTTCCGCCTATAGGATTGAATGGCCCAGGATGTAGATCAGGGAGAATAATAAATACCTTATCAGAATTCATAGTTTTAAATTTTAGAACATATGTAATTACAGTTTCAATGTGGGCCCTTGACTCTGCAATCGCTTCCATATTGTCTGCTTTGTTTTCAGTCCACGCAGCAAGAAATGCTTGCAAAACTCTAAAAGTGCTCTTAATTCCAGGCCTCCCAGACCTATCAGCGAATATAGTCCATATAATTCCAAGCAACAAAAGTGAAGACCCGAAACCAAGAACGATTGGTGTTGTTAAAGCCTCAAAATAAAAATTAAAAGGCAAAAAAGCAAATAATAAAAGCAGTGGTGAAATAAAGGCTACTGTTATGGCCTTACTGATAGTTGCACCAAAAACAGAAGTAAAAATTCCTATGCGTAATCCAACTGCTAAGAACATCCCTTCAACAATATAGGTTGTAATAGTCTCGTTCCTAGATGATAATAATATATCCGATGTAATTCCAAGAAAGATTGTTATAACCCACAGAAGATTTGCAAATGCAGAAACATGATGTACCTTTGTGAGTTTGTTATTTGGAGTTCTCTGCAATAAAAAAAAATCAAGAATATTTGCTCCCGTTATGGTTGCTAAGCCTAACAGCATATGAGAAGCAAAAATGAACCAATCCGTTTTAAGAAGGTAGAAATGACAAATAATAATAATAGTAGTAGTACTCGCAATAGAGACAAGGTAAGAGAGTTTATATGATGATGGATTTAATCGAGTAAATGACCATCTTCTATGAATATTTGATATACTATCTAAGCGAGGACCAAACATTAATCGTCATTATGAGACTGGAAAGAGAATCCTAATTAAAATAGATATTCCTATTAAGGCACCAGTAGCGCCTAATACGATTTCAGGCTTAATTTTTGTTCCCTTGGTTTCATCTTCAAAAAATCTTAGTAATCCTGCACTGGAAGCAGGCAAAGGAGCGTTCTTCTTCTTACTCATAACAAATCAATGAGTTGTATTCAGGCCTTAAATAGATTACGTTGTAAGTTTGCTCGTCATTTTTTATTTTACAATTGAAACATCCAATATATAGTTACTATTCAAGTCATGGAGAAAGAAAGAATTTACAACAACTGAGGATTCTCGTAAATGAAAACTTGAGTATTCTCTAAATTTTTAGCGGATTCTTTTACCACCAAAGAAAAAAACTAGAATTCGAGAAATAATGAAAACAATAATGTCCAGCTATAAAGCTATTACATATAAGCTGCTCCCAAATTTATGAGATGGTCTATGTTCGATAGTACAAAGAAAAACCAAATTGTTACGTGTTACAGTATTAATGACGGTAGAATCTGTTGATAACATTTTGTATCAAGAACTTCTGGATCCAGTTACATCCGATATTTAAAAATCGGCTTTATTTCTCAAGTGTCTAGTTTTTTCAATTATCGTAAGATATAATTCAAGAAGATCAGCCTTTTTTTTCTGGTTGCTAATATCTTCATTATAATCAAGTATATTTACTAGCTTTATTATATTATAGGCAATTCTATTCTCTATTAATTCTAGAGGGAGCCCTTTAGAATCTTCAACCATAGAATGTTGTTTTGAGTGTATTGAAGATACATTATTAGATACTTTTTGTTGATTTCCGCAATTAATACACGTAATTATCTCCTTGAATTTGACTTGAACACCTCGACATTTGGGGCATCCTTCGTTTATTAGCGATGCTCCTCTTGTAAGTAATTCTGCTGCATTTTTTATTGCCGATGGTTCCTTATACTGTCTCGTATCATCTATGGACATTAATATTTCTAGAAACATAACTCTATAATTCCTTTTGTCTGCACCGGGAAGGCTTAATAATAGGATCTGACAAATAGAATTCTACTATAAGATGGCGATTATATGCAAAAAATGTGGTCTGCCAGATGATCTTTGCGCCTGCGGGGAACTTGAAAAGGAAGATGCTCGAGTTGTTGTCCGCCTTGAAACAAGACGTTTTTCCAAGACAACTACTATGATAGAGGGCATTGATCCAAAATTAAGCGATATGCAACGTATTGTTAAAGAATTAAAGAGTCGATTTGCATGTGGAGGGACTGCAAAAGGTGGTTTCATTATGTTGCAAGGAGATCATCGAGATGACGTTAAAGGATATTTGGTTAAAATGGGATTTAATGAATCAGCTATAGAGGTACAATAATGATTAGGAACTATGGTACTATTTTCCGACAATTAGTTACATGATTTTTTTAATCTGCTCTTCTTTCTTTAAAGACGTAAAGTTGTTCTTTGAAAAATTTTGTCGATTATAGTACACATCTTTAATATATTCGCTAATTCCAATATGCTATAGAACATTAATAGAATTGAAGTTATGAAATAAAAAAACTAGCACACATATTGCCTTGTAATCCTAATGGAATCTTTTTAGGCGCATCATTTTTTAAATCTCATAAATGATGACGGCTCGAAATTCAAATAAACGTGCACTGGAATAAAAGAATAAAAAATATAGCGTATTATAATCCTTTTTTTAAGAAAGAAAGCATTTAAGAGGGTAATCTCAAATTCCGTTAATGCATAAACCCGTCAGACGACAAAAGAGAAAGCAATATCCAAAGCTAAATACAATGGTCAGGGCGGCATCAATACTGCAAAGAGGTATAAGAACAGGACATGCAAGCTATGTCGAAATGCACACAGCAAATAATTTAGTGGCTCATAATATAAAACTAAGAATAAATTCCATGAAGCCATCCATTGATAAAGTTACATACGATGAATTGATTTCTATTTTGCCAGCTATGCTAAGCGGGTATGAACTTACATTGACTCCCAATGGAACTCTTAAGAATTTAGATATCGATCACCTCTTATCACTTGATTCAGATATTACTTTGCTCCTCGTTTCACTCGAGTTTGCTCTAAAACACCATGTGAATCAGACAACAATAGATGAAAAAGTGAGTTTCCTTAAAGAACTAGTAAATGAAAGGAGAAGATTGCTAAATGACCTTAGAGCTTAAGATGCATCTTAAGACCTTTGTATCTATTTCTGATCGTTACTTCTGTTACACCCGCTGCCTCTGCAACATCTTTTTGTGTTTTATTTTCTCCATTCATCACACAAGCAACATATAACGCTGCCAGCTGCCAAACCCATTGGATCCTTTCCGGCAGAAATTTTTCCTTCCTCTGCTTTCTTTAAGATCTCTAGTGCTTTACGTTTCGTCTTTTCTGAGAGACCTGCTTTACTTGCAATTCTTGCAACACATTTTACAGGATCCACTACCGGCATTTTAAGATCAAGTTCTCTAATTAGCAATCTATAACAACGCGCTACATCCTTTTTCTTAATGTTACTTGCATTAGCAATATCTTTGAGGGTTCGTGGTGTTTCTGTGTCTCGACATGCCGCATATAGAGCAGCAGCAACTAAAGCAGAAATAGAACGTCCTCTGACTAGCCCTTTTTCCAGAGCCTTTCTGTATACGTACGCGGCTTTTTCAATTACCGCATCGCCTACTGCAAGTTTATCCTTTAATCTGTCTAATTCACTAAATGCTTGTCGGAAATTGCGATCTACTGGTTCATGAACTTGGCTACGACTATCCCAAGTCCTTAACCTTTCAATAGTGCTTTTCATAGAAGCCGATAATGGCTTGCCTGAAGCATCTTTATCTACGGGGCCAATAATAGTAGCCAGTCCCATGTCATGCATTGCAAGCGAAGTTGGGATTCCTGCGCGACTTCGATCTTCATGTTCCTCCTTCGAAAATGCGCGCCATTCAGGACCTGTTTCTTCTATCCTTTCTGTAACAACAAATCCACAATTTCCGCAAAACATCTCGCCGCTTGAATTATCAGTTACCATCGGCCCCTTTCCGCAGCGAGGACATCTATCACTAAACATTGAGATATCTTTTACCATTTTTTCACCATAAAATTGACGGCATCCCGCCAACTAGTATAAATATTTTATTCTATTATTTAAATATTACTATAGTAAATTTTTATTATAATATATTTACTAAATAAATCATTTAATATTGATTATTGATTATATAATCTTAATAACAGTGAATAATTCTTTAGAAGCTTGAAAAAAATATAACTAACTGTCGCAAGCCTACATATTTTGTTTTCTTCCCACATAATCTAATGTGTCTTTAGATTTATCATAGTTTGTTACATTGTTAATTTTATAACTCAATACTACAGATATTGATTATTCCTTCAGGACACAGTTATCGGATATATAAACCGTCAGATTCTGTAATTTTACAGGCCTTAACCTTGTCTGTTTGTATATTATAGATGAGAAGGACAATTTACTATTGCCCAGAACGAGACCTTAAATAAGTTAAGGTCATTCTGAAAAGTTTGCAGTCAGTATTGTCAATTTAAACAAAGTTTTAATTAAAGGTTCTGAGTAGAGATGAATAATGCAAAATATTCAACGCATACCTAGATGGCTAGTAGAAAATGATCCTACATGGGAAAAATCTATAGATACAAATCTTTCAAACCTAAAATGGATAAAGAAGGGTACTGATCTTAAGGCTACATGTTCCATGACAAGTATGTTTTGCGAAATTCTGGATGAATCAAAAGAAAATGAAAACATGGGATTAATACACATATCTACTACTTTCTCAAATCAAAGGAAACCAGATACAGTAGGCCCAAACGATCTTACTAGATATTTGTCGAGTCGATATTTGAATCCAACTATTGATGGTTCTACAGATTTAGGTAAAGGAAAGTTCAATCCATTTAGAATGCATAAGTTCTAAACACGAACTAGATACAGTGTAGTTATAAATTGAATTCATGAAGAGAATAAATAGATTTTTTAACAGTATTGTCGAATCCTATGCTATAGCACACTAAATGCACAGGCCCTATGAAATCAGCAGACCAATATTCACAAAGAACGGAACGACATAAAAAATAACAAGAGGTCCTACTGCTACATCAACTTTTAAATCTCACCTTGCATCGCAAGTAAGGTTTTACTAAATGTCTCAGAAAAGGCAGATTCTATTAAGATGGAGAAATAGGGATCCTTTTTGCTAAAACAATGGCAAGCGCGGTGATAAAGCGCACATCCATTACCATTAGCTATTGTTGCTCTACAGTCAGACTTAGGAATGAGTTTTAAAAATTGGGATCCTTCCGTTTATATTACTATGTTCTGCCCCACTTTTACATTCGTTGATTTATTGTTTAATAGTTTATCTTATCCACAATCAAGGGTTACTATCCTCTTATTAAGTTCAGAGAATTCTGTAACGACATGCTATGATTTACGACTATAGATCACAGACTATTAATACACCAATCTTTATGATCTTAAACGAGGCTTGGGAGGCTTTCTTCATTATCTGTTAAAGAGATCAATGAATATGATGATAGTTCTCTTTGTAACATTAGTTATGACGATAGGTTTGTTAGGCGACACCATGGACAAAGTTTTGAAAAATTCAGTGAATGTAAATGTTCTTGATCAAGTAAATAAAGGCGATATAAAATTTGAAAGCGTCCAAGACCGGCAAAAATATATAGACGTACAAAAAGATTTTGAATACAAAACGTTAGGCCTAAATGAGCCGTGGTATTCACCTACACGATTTTTAAATACTTTATTTAAGGTAGCGATATTAGATCTGGGAAATTCTCATTTTTTTACTACTGATTCAGGCTCCTCGAGTGTACGCGATATCATAATAGAAAGGATCCCTAAGACTTTATTATTGTTCACTACATCAACAATAGTTATAACAATTATCGGACTATTTCTTGGTGCATTTGTAGCAAGCAAGGCTGGATCCATTTGGGATAGAACGAATTCTGCACTTGCGGTATTTAGCACAAGCTTCCCAATTTGGTGGATAGGTATGTTAATGATATACGCATTTGCGTTTGTATTCCATATTTTTCCTTCCCGGTCTACTCCCCTCACTTCACCCTCCGATGTCTCTTATATTTCGGATTTACTATACCATATGATATTGCCTTTTATGACCCTAATTCTGGTAGGTTTTGGATCATGGGCATATATAGTTAGATATTTTGTCGAGAGGTTTTTAAGCGAAGATTATATAGTATCTAAAAGGGCCATAGGAATATCCAAGCGGAAAATTCTATATTCACATGCTTTAAAAAACGCAGCCCCGCCAATTGTAACTATCATAGCACTAAGTTTGGCGACTTCCTTTGGAGGAGCAATAACAGTTGAGGCAGTTTTTGATTGGCCTGGAATAGGTAAGTTGTATTATGACGCGATAGGACTCTCGGATGTCCCTATTATTATTGGTCTTACATATGTCTCGACCTTAATTTTTGTTGTTGCGATATTCATTACAGATCTCTTCTATGTATTCTTTGATCCAAGGATAAAAGCAAGATGACTAACCAAATAGTTCCTCGTTCTGCTTTCTTAACAGAATTCCGTCGATCTAAAAGTGGAATAGTAGGTCTTATCATTTTGCTGTCACTGATTATAATTTCGTTGTATGCAATTCTAGCAGTCCCATTGGAATCATTTAGACAATGGAATAATCCAGACTATTGGATTAATTATCCTAAAGCAGCAGCGCCTCAATGGACAAACGCGGGAATATTTGCTCCTAAAGTCTTTGAACATCTTATCATGACTTTAGATGATGCGTCAATAACAAAGATAGTAATCGCTGATAATATACAAACTGAAATTCATTCCTACACGATAGATTTCTCATACGATTCTTACCCAAGTGACTTCATAATTCCATACTCTGTACAATATGGTCAGATACCTCCAGTATTGCAGGTGGACATAATAAGACCAGATGGAGAGCAGTTTAAAATTTACTATTCCTCCTTACCTTCATCTTTAGTAAAGAGCAATGAAAACCAATTCTCATCCAGAATATTTTCTACGGATCCAATCATAAGTGAATATCTTCGACAAATAGGAGACTCTTTTAGATATCCTCAGGATATATCAAAACCACAGGTGATGATATTTTCAGACGTTGAAGAAAACAAAGTATTGAAGGGAAAATATATTGTCAAAGAAACATTTTACCTTTTTAACGATTCTGATACTGTCCAAGAATCTGGATTAATTCTTGGAGGAAGAGTTTATGGATTAATGGGTACTGATGAATTACGCCGGGATCTGGCAATAGGCATTCTATGGGGAGCGCCCGTAGCACTATTCATTGGGTTGAGTGTGTCGATAGGATCTGTAGTTATAGGATTGATTTACGGAGTTATGGCTGGATACAAAGGAAATCGAACAGATGAAGGACTAATGCGAATTAATGATATTTTTTATACGCTACCAGCCCTTCCTCTCCTTGTTATAATGTCTGTTACTATTGGTCGAAGTATATTTCTCATTACTGGCTTTTTAGTAATTTTTGGCTGGGCTGGTACAGCAAAAGTTACAAGGAGTCTTGCCATGCAAATAAAGAATTTACAATATGTCGAAGCAGCGAAATTAATGGGGCAATCTGATATAAAAATAATATTCAAACATATAATCCCACAACTTCTTCCTTTAACATTTGCGAGTATTGCCATCTCAGTTCCTGGGGCTATTCTGGGAGAAGCAGCTCTAAGTTTCTTGGGATTAGGAGATCCTACTATTCCTACTTGGGGACAAATTCTCCATGAAGCAAATTCAGCTGGAGCAGTTTCTCGAGGTTTATGGTGGTGGATAATGCCTCCCGGATTCATGATTGCCCTTACAGGACTTTCTTTTGTACTTATAGGTAATACGCTTGATTCTATTCTGAATCCAAAAGCGAGAAAATTTTAATTTTAGATAGTTAGATATTCACGGCGTTATACAAAAAATCAATGAACAGTGTTTCAGTAGTTCCCAAATTTAGAGCAAAACAAGAGATAAACCAGAGTCGTAAATTTTAGATACGATGCCTAACTCTTCCGTATTTGCTCATATTGATTCGATTCAAGTTGAAACAGTTCATATTCGCAATACTGAAATATTGAAAGAAATCATAGGCAGTCAGATAAGAGTAAGCTCTGTTCAACTATAGAGAATATTACCATAGCTTATAAAAAACGCCTGAACAAAATGGACTTGCGTGAAAATATATTATTGCACTAGAAATCTCTTATCCAGATGATATTGTAGCAAATTAATTCTCAGCCTATGATCATGATAATTGATAGGCGCTTGAATATGAAATAAGATAGACGAGATCTTGAAAAATATTGATTATGGATTTATACTTTGTTCGTCTTTCATTATCGTAATTTAGCAGAGAGACATCATCATATTTGTACAGAGAGGATATTGTCATGATATGCACCCTACTTTTCATCGAAATGAGTTTAGCAGTATGAATAAAAATTTTCTGCAAGAGAAAAAAGAAAAATTATTAGATACATATTGACAAACACATGTGTTTTAATAGATGAATAATCATTACCTTTAGATCGGGATTCTTTAGATTTGGATGTAAATAACGATGTAAATAACTAAACACAGATAGATAAAAGATAGTTAATCCATCGATTTCATGCCTCATTAAAAATGAACATTTATTTTGAGTAATAGAACAATCTCTACGTTCTTTAGCAGAGAAATAAATGGAGAAATATCCTAGTATATTAAGATCGATCGTGCATGATACTATTGATATCATCTTCACTTCTCTAAATTTTACACATATCATTTCATCATCTACAAATGGAAAAAAAATTTTCTCTAAAAGAGAAAGAAAAATAATGCCAATATAGCACTGAATAATGTGTTTAAAATTATCACCTTTTATGCATTAAAAAATAAATGGAACCTAAAGTATATTATAGACTAAGCTAATTCATTCTTAATTTCAAGGACAGAAATCTAAGAGGAATCAGCAAGGGAAATAAGATCTGAAATTTTTTGATACTGTCCTATCGCTTCCAAGCAATGGGCATCGCTTCCAAGATGTAATGTAACACCTCTTTTCTTAAATATAACTACCCAATCACCAGGTGGTCTATGATATTTAGCATTAAGTTCGACGATTTTTTTATTTTTTACCATCAGAGAAGCCAACTGATCGACTTCTCTGCTCTCAAGTGCAAATGAGTATTCTGGTGCGATATGTCCTATTACATCGACATCGGGATTTTCAATAGCTTTCTTGAGTGCGTTTACCCAAATTTCTTTGCTATTATATTTGGTATGAAAACTAGCAATAATGAAATAATCTCTACTATATTGTTCCGGGCAATCTATTGAGCCATCCTCAAGAATCTTGGCTTCAAATCCGTGAAGGATCCTTATTGGAGAATTATTATCGTAAAACTCTAACTCTTTAAGGTACTTAGGTATCCATTCTGAATTTTTCCTTACGTGCTCAGTAAAAGCGAGAGTTTCTAAGCCAATTGCTTCGGCCTGTCTTATGACATTTTTGATTGTTAGATCACGTGCAGAATGATCGTTATAATTGCAGTGTACATGATAATCTTCTTTGAGGTTCAAAAGTATACAATTGAATTTTCCATTAGCGAAATTTCAACTTTGTGATTTAAAGAAGTAAATGTTTAAAAGTAATTTAATTATAACGAATATAAGTATTGATAATGTATTTTACGTAAGTTAATGATATCAGTTGTTCTCATTCCAGGGGCCTCCGGCCCTGCAGGTATAAACTCAATAAAGTCTTTAAAGATGGCTAACTATAGGGGTAAAATTGTTGCTACAGATTCAAGCCCTTTGTCAGCTGGATTCTTCATGGCTAATGCTAGTGAAGAGGTTCCTGAAGCGGAGAACGACTCTTTTGTGGATAGACTGTTAAAAATCGTAATAAAACATAACGTAGAAGTTCTTTTGCCTACTTCAGGCTTCGATATTTATCCATATAGTGAAAATCGTAAGAAATTAGCAGAGATAGGAGCGCACGCAATAGTAAGCGATAGAGATAGTCTTGAAATTTGTCGTGACAAGATGTTGACTTTTGAGACTATTTCCAATAATTTTGAACATCCCTTTACGACTATGCAACCAGAGAGGATTAGAGCATTTCCCATAATTGCAAAACCACGATACGGAAAAGGTAGTAGAAATGTTATCAAAATTGAAGATGAAGTGGATCTGAGATATGTAACCTCAAAGTTTCATGATATGATATTTCAAGAATATCTTCCTGGTAAAGAATATACAATAGATGTATTGTCTGATATGAATAAAGAACCAATAATGGCCGTACCTAGACTACGGATACAAACTAAGGCGGGTGTATCTACCAAAGGAAGAATCGTAAATGACCAAAATACTGAAACAGAATGTATGAATATTGCAAAACATGTAGGTATTAGAGGTCCATGCTGTATTCAGATGAAGGAGTCAGCAGAAGGCATTCTTAAGATAATTGAAATAAATCCGAGGTTAGGAGGTGGAACGATATTTACAACGTTGGCCGGGGCGAATTTTCCTGCAATGATTATTGACATGATAAATGGAAAAGATATTGTGAAGCCCTCTATCTCCGAAATTACAATAATTCGATACTTTGAAGAAATTGTGCTCAGAAATGGTGAAAGAGACCGTTCTGCAGCCAATTTACTATAGAAGCCATGTTATCCTGAATAGACTTATCACATGATATCTCCTCAATTCGTAGAGAGAGAATTTCACAAGGCCAATACCCGGTTAGTTTCATAAGTACTATAACAAATGCAGTGGACATTCCAATTCCTACTACTACTGCATCCCATCTTCTGTTCTTATAATTCTCTTTATTAGATTTTATTTTCTCTCCTTCTTTTTTCTTTTTATTTTCGTTTCTCATGTCTTTTAATATTTTCTTATATACCTACCAGTTTGTAGGATCGAACTCTGATGATAACTGTCTTATAATAATAACCGTCTGAAAATGTTTTCGATATTAGTGTTATTAATGGCTCGTTTAAAGGGAAACTATAACTTCGATGAAATTGACCTAGATTCATAAACATTCTATAGAATAAAACTACTCTAATATCAAGTATATCTAAATATTAAAATTCAAAATTAGTTTGAGAACTGGAGAAATTCGATCATCCTTTTGAAATTATATACATCGAGAGTTCATTATGAAATTAAATAATTAATTCTTTTATTAATAATCAAGAGGAGTTATATGTGTTTTATACTTGTAATTATCTTTAAGATATTGTTGGAGTATAATACAATAAAAATGACAACACCTTCTAAAACTCATTTTCTTCAAATAACGATAACCCTAATACACCTGCTACTGATTAATAACTGACACTGCTATTCGCTGCTGAGGAGACAATTGAAACCATCAGTTTTGAATACTTGGATTATGGAAGTATTATAACTAAATCATCGATGATCGCTTCAAAGTGTTCTTAAGGCTGACAAGCTACAAATAAAATGAACCAATTAACAAATTATATAGAGCCATTAGAGTGAATAATATCGTTTGAAATCACTAACTAAATAACATGAATATATTCTGCCTTATTTGTGAGATCTTATTATTGTATTTCTATCAGATTCTTTCAATGTTTTATAAGCTATATAATGATATAAATAGTGAGAATGATTCCTGTCATTGTAACAGCATTTTTATTGATTCTATCATTATTCCTATCTGCTTATTCAATCAGGTCATTATTATTTTCTTTTACTGCTATAAGAGAGTTACAGAAAAAAAGGCGATCCTCTTATAATTTATATAACTCCTCGTCTGTCTCTGCCTCAATAGACAACCGCCTTAACAGAGGCATAAATTTGAATAATAATACAATAAATTTTAATGTAAGCTATTTACACATGAACAACTCCGTTAATGAGAAAACAACGAGCATAAGGATCAAGGGATTTGACTCTCCTTTTATTTCTATATTAGTTGCAACATACAATGAACGTTTGGTAATAGATCGTTTAATGAGATCATGCGCTGTATTAACATATAATAGTGATAAGTTTGAGATTATCGTGGTTGACGATTCAGAAGATAATACTTTTGATGTTCTAAAAAAGTGGAAACTACAAATTTCAAATCTTAAACTCATACATAGAAATGAGCGGACCGGATGGAAAGGAGGCGCTCTTAATCTGGCTCTCAAAAATTTAAGTATTAAGAGTTCGTATGTTTTTGTTGTAGATGCAGACAGTATACTTGTAAATGACACATTGGAAAGATTTGTAACATATTTCTCTAAATATAATTCGAATGGGAATCACATAGATGCTATACAAGGCTATCCAATATCAACCGTTTTTAATAATAGTAATGCCGTCTTAGATTTTCGTACTAGTAACTGGGTCGCCAGAGGAATTGAGTTCAGACTCGCACAAAGAAATAAAATAGAATTTCTGGCTAAGGATCGCATTAATTTGCCTGTTCAGATCACCGGCAGTCTCTTTATGATAAGATCAGACTTAATTAAACAGTTTGGCTTTTCAAATGATCTGTGTGAAGATTGGGAATTAACATTGGATATATACTTTCAATCTAATATGACGTCCTCAGATGGCGATGAAGCAAATTTCAATTGTTGGAGAAATAGAAATAGTAAGAAAGTAATTTTTGACCCGTTACTTGTATCATATTGTGAAGCATCAACCGAACTTGAACCATATTTCAGACAAAGAATGAGAGTAAGTGAAGGTCATACCAGAGCATTTAGAAGAAATCTCATAAAGATATTGACTAGTAAAATAAGATTAATCGATAAAATAGAGTTCTTCTTTATAGGAGGACAATATGCAAAGTTCATTCCCCTGTTTGCTTTGATCATTATGGATTGCACCATACTAATGAGTAGTGGAATAGAATTCATCAGAAACAATAATCTATTGAATCTAACGTTATTTATACAAATTGCTAACATCTTAGCTATTATTGGAACTAGTCTTCTGGCAATGCCTCTTTGTAGCCATATAAGAAATTACGATATGAAAGACTCACTATCTTTACTATTTTTAAATTTATGTACAATGCCTGCTTTTGTGATCGGAAGTTTAAGAGGTTTCTTTAGAAAAGAGGGGGCTCTTTTATAAGACAGAAAGAAATTCTTGAACATTTGTCACCTTACAACAAAATCAATTATATCATTATACTCAAGCTTTATCAGAACTCTCATTTTGTTGGTCACTATCATTGCGATATCCTATGAATGTGTATCCCCGTGTTTATTTCAACCATTGAATCTGCCTTTTAATTAGGTACTCCTTCTATCACTTTGCATCAATAGTAAAAACTGTTTAAAATATGCCTACTTATTTAAAAGTTAAGGATAGCGATATTAGAATACATCGATTCTATGGATTTACGAATATAAGTCCTTTTTTGTCACTTGCTTGCTTTTCCCATTCATAAGTATTTTATTAGATTTGGTTTTTGATATTTTTCTTGTTTCTGGATTCAGAGGTATAAAATTGAACTCGAATGTTGGGCAGTGGTTAGACCATATTCAAAGAAACTTTATGTCTAAGCCGAACCTACGCTACATAGAATGTTTCCATCAAAATTCGGATTCATTTGGCCACATCATTTTACGTATACCCTTTCCTATTCTTTCTATAGGATGCTCTTCAATCTCTTTCATATATCGAGTAAATGAATCTTTACCCTCTTTCCTATAGATTCCTACCCACTCTTTTGCAAATTCTCCAGATTGAATATCTTTAAGAAAGTTTGTCATTTTTAATTTTGAATCTTTATCGATTATCTTCGGCCCTCTAGTCAATCCACCATATCTGGCAGTCTCACTAACACGGTTATACATTCCGGTAATGCCATACTTATGAATCAGATCGACAATTAATTTTAATTCGTGCAGACACTCAAAATATGCAACTTCTGGTTGATAGCCTGCCTCAACTAGGGTTTCAAATGCATGCATGACCAACGCGTGAGTACCCCCACAAAGGTCAACCTGTTCTCCAAACCAATCGGTCTCGACTTCTTCTTTAAAAGTTGTTTGAATAACTCCTGGTCTTGTGCTACCAATGCCTTTAGCCATTGCCAATACTCTATTCCATGCCGTCTTCGTATAATCCTGGAATACAGCTACTAGTGACGGCGTACCAAAACCCTCAGAATATAACTCGCGCACCCGTTGCCCTGGTCCTTTAGGAGCCACCATAATGACGTCAATATTCTTTGGTGGTTCTATCCACTTCCAGTGAATAGCAGCACCATGTGAGAAGCTTAGTGCTTTGTTTTCTATAAGATAGGGCATTATCTCTCTTCTATATATATCAGCTTGTTCCATATCTGGGATTAAGATGTGAATAATGTCTGCCTCATTTGCGGCCTTGCCAATCTCCATTACTTTATGGGCGTCCTTCTGTGCCATTTTCCATGAATTTCCATCCTTTCTTAAACCAACTATTATGTTTAGACCAGATTCCTTCATATTATTGGCCTGTGCTCGACCCTGAATACCATAACCTATCACTGCAATAGTTTCATCCTTAATTGAACGAAGATTAACTTCCTTGTCCAGCCATGTTTTAGCAGGCATAAGCATGAGTGAGAAATTGGTATATATATGCGCTATCATGTCTAAAACTAGATCCCAAATATGTGCAAACTTGACGCTATTTATTATGATGTTACCATCCTAAATAAGATACTCAAGAATAAATTTTGTTATTAGTATATTGATTAGGAGGCTTAATAATTCGAGTAATAAATCAGAAGTTATCCATATCAAATACAGATCCTTTTAGTGCACTTCAAACACTCTAAAATTATATTTTCCTGAAGACGATCCAAAACCTTGAATTTTTTCGAGCCACAGTAAGGACAAATAGGACAAGATCTGTGCTGTCTACTAAAATTTACCATCTTTGTGGATTGCTATCAGAATGTAATAGCATCTTAATCCTTGCCACTCCTCCTATTTCTTCAATTATTTCAGAAACTCCATTAGGAACTAAGCTCCTCCAATTGTCTTTTTCCGCTATTGTTTTCCGTATATAAGTTCCATTGTAGTACTTTTTTGCTATGAATTCCGGCTTCTTAATTTTAACACCTTCTGCAACAAGCGTCCTAACAAATTGGTTGCCAGAAAATAAGATATCAAAATGAGGAACCATCGATCTCAAATGAGCAAGCCATCGTGCATTATTTTCATCGTTGATAATCGGTACAATATAACACTTTGTAAGATCGATCCTTGCTTCTGTTAGTGCCCTGTGAATCATTGACATTCTCTCGCCGGCAGTAAATGGATCCTGAAAGATGTAGTTATATTGTGCACTTCCTATAGCAATTATTAATTCATCGCAATCTCCCAGTATTTGCTTCACAAGAGAAAGATGTCCTTTATGAAAGGGTTGAAAACGACCTACCATTATTCCACGTATTAGTTTCTCATTCATTCCTTTTTCCTAATTTTGCTCTTTGTTCTTCAATCTCAGTGAGTTCAATTTTACGAAAAAGAGCTTCAATAGTTCCGATAGTATGACCAGCAGGAATTTTCAATTCTGATACAGATTGCCATTGTTGATGATGCACAGTTCCAGAAATAGCTAATTGGGACCAAATTTTCTCGCTAGAAAAGGGAATAAAGGGCTCGAGCATAATAGCAATAGACCTGACCGCGTTTACGGCAATATACATTGTGGTTGCAGCCTGATTGATATTAGCCCATGGCTGTTTTTTCTGAAAATATTGATTAAAATGAGTAGTAAATTTCAGAATGTGCTTCAATGCCTTATCACATTCATTGTGGGATAACAGAGAACCAACTTCGGTAGATATATCCTTGATCTCCTCTATACTTGACAGATCCTCTATGTCATAGCTGATCGGCTCTGGAACTTTACCATTAAACTTTTTCTGAATAAATGTTAATGTTCGATTAACAAAATTCCCAATATTTGCTATGAGTTCATTATTGATTTTTTCCAAGAATGAATTCCAATCAAAATTTATATCTGATTGCGAGTAAGGTGTTATTGATGCTATATAAAATCTCAAATAGTCTGGATTAAATGCAGTTATAAACTCCCTTAAACCAATATACCAATTTTTACTCTTAGAGATTTTTTGACTGTCAAGCATCAAATGTCCTCTGGTGGGCAGATAATCAGGGAGTTTGTACTCCTCATCTAATCCCATACGCATCGCAGGCAAAAATAGATAATGATGATAAATTATATCCTTACCTATAAAGTGATAGATTTCTGAGTTATTCCAAAACTCTTTGTCTTTCCGCCCTGAACTTTTAAAAAAAGTTAAGAAAGTAGAAATGTAACAAAGATGATTATCGAACCATCCATAGAACACTTTTCCTTTTGCTTCAGATAAAGGTATCCTCACACCCCACGATAAATCTCTAGTTATATCCCAGTCTTTAAGTCCTTCCTCAATCCAATTCATTACGTAGTTAGCAACATCACGCTGAAGATTCTTATTGTTTATCAACCATAGTTTGAGTTGGTTGGAGAAGTTCGAAAGTTTAAAGAAGTAATGCGTACTACTCTTTTTAATTGGGGATCTTCCGCATATACCACACACAGGATCTAATATCTGGGATGGAACACGACCACATTTTTCGCACAGATCAGAATATTGATTTTCTGCCCCGCAAGTGGGACATTTTCCCATGACATATCTATCTGGCAAAAATTTATTGTCAAATGGGCAATAGAACTGAATTACATCCTCTTTGTAAATATGACCCTTATCATTGAGTTTCTTGAATACATATTGGACAAATTCTATATTTTCTTTTGAACTTGTTTTGGAAAAAATATCAAAGGAGATTCCCAGCAAATTAAAATCAGCATAATCTCGCTTGTTCCAAGCATCGACGTATTCAGAAGGTGTTTTATTCTCTTTTTCAGCTTTGATTAACACCGGAGTTCCAAAATCATCAGAGGCACAAACATGGTATATCTCTCTTCCATTAAGTCTTGAATATCTTGCAAAAATATCCGCCGGCAAGTAGGTAGATGCAATATGGCCGAGATGAATTTCGCCATTAGCATACGGAAGAGCACTCGTAACTATAGCACTTGTAATCTTAGAATATGGTTTATGTTGCACTAAAAGGTGGTCATAATCTGACTGATTTTAAGCTATCTTTCGGCTGGAAATAACCAAAATCATCTAAAATTGTATATATATTTTTTAGCCGTTATAGACCTATCTCTGATCAAATGTAAGAAAATCATTCTATAGTTTTTTTATGAAGAGAAGTTGGTGGTACTTGTTACGATACTCGCCAAGTTGTTTCTAAGTATATCTATAGAAGAATCAGGATATACAAATGAATGGCTTTAATTCATGACAACTAAGATCTCTATTGCATTATTGGCTCTACAATGAAAGAGTGCTCGGGATTCAAAGCGCAATAACACTTAAAAATGAAAGTTACTTTTCATCCTGATATTCTCATTACCTTTTTTTATATGATATTCACTATATCCTTAATTGTCTTCTAAAATAGCAGATATTAGGCTAGCGCAAAAGGGAAAATTATCATATCAATGGGCTAGCGATCATATGTCAATTCTTGATAAGATCAAAAATAAATATGAAAAGAAAAAGCCTCTATCAGGCTATAGAATAGGTTTTTGCCTTCATATCACAAAGGAAACCTCTGTTTTAGTGATGACTGCAAAACAACTTGGTGCAGATATAGCCTTGTGCTCCGCAAATCCCTTATCCGTACAAGATGATATTGCCGCATTTCTGTCCTCTGAAGGAATAATCACCTTTGCCTGGAGAGGTGAAACAAAAAGAGAGTATGATGAATGCATTGGTTCTGTCCTTAAATTTCAACCCAACATCATAACTGATGATGGTTCTGATTTACATATAGCTGCTAATAAAGCGAAAGCGAAAATATTTGGAGGTTCGGAAGAAACGGCTTCTGGTGTGAAGAGATTGAAAGCATTAGAGAGAAGAAAAAGATTATTGTACCCTGTAATAGCAGTCAACGATGCTTATACAAAGCATATGTTTGATAATAGATATGGAACAGGCCAAAGCACGATAGATGGCATTTTAAGGACTACGTCACTTTTCATACCAGGAAAACAAATTGTTGTATGTGGTTATGGTTGGGTAGGTAAAGGAGTTGCAGCTAGAGCTAGAGGCATGGGAGCTATCGTTACTGTAACAGAGATTAACCCTATAAAAGCAATCGAAGCAAATATGGATGGTTTCAATGTAAAGCCATTATATGATGCTGTTTCTATCGGAGATATATTTATAACTTGTACTGGTCAGACAAATGTCATTCGTAAAGAACATATTAAAAAAATGAAGTGTGGCGCTATTTTAACCAATGCAGGTCATTTTGATAGAGAGATTGATATAAAATACCTCTATTCTCAAGATAAATCACCTGTAACTGTTAGAACCAACATCGATTGCTTCAAGATTCTTGGTAAGAAAATCTATCTCGTATCGAAGGGAAGAGTAGTTAATCTTGTTGGTGCAGAAGGACATCCACCAGAAGTAATGGCACTATCTTTTGCAAATCAAATAATGTCAATTATCTTTCTTTCAAAAAATTACAGTAAGATGGATAATAAGGTTTATAGTGTTCCAAGCGAAATTGATCTAAGCATTGCTAAATATGCACTTGCTGCCATGAATATAGAAATTGATACAATGACAGACTCACAGAGACTTTATCTTGATAAATGGGATTAGTTATAATTCATTTAATGCATAATGTCTTAGTATTGCAACTCTAAATTTTTCCTTCCAAAGGTCTTCAAGCACAAAAAGCAATGAGTTGTATAGACGTTATTACTTATCTATATCTAGTCGTCTCATAAACATGATAAAGTTAAATGGTGATTACATCCTGTAATATATTAATAAAGCAATAAAGCAAAATAATATGTTATATTTCCTCTAATAACTTTGAATCTTCTAGATGATTTTACATATAAATAATCCAATATTTTATATTACCATTATTAATTAGATTCTTTTTTTCCTGATTTGAGAGACACTGTTCAACCTTTTTTATTTAATTCTGTCACCTGCTATAATATTTTACAACACTACCGAACACATATGAAGAGAATGACGATAGTTTTGATCCACTTGGTCCGAAAAGCAAAAGATGTTATGATAGCTTATTGTATTATTAGAATGATAATGATTGAAGCAGATGATGCCATTAAGGTTGTCAAAAGTGTGGGCGAAAATCTGATGGGTATTGCTATGAATAAATCAAATTTCGAAAGGCTACCAGATAGCTATTGGGGTTATTTTGCAAGAGGACACGATAATAAGGGGAAATTTGGTATTATAATTGCATATTCAGAGAATTCAGATGACGTTATCCAATTAATTGAAATGTATCAACAATGGGCTATAAAGTATAAGACAAAAAAATAACTACAAGCTCTCCTATTGAAGAGGTATTATTCAAAACCAAATAATATTACGATTAGAAAATATTTTATATTAATCTTCTTTAGTTTCAATAGAGCTATTGTATAAGCACACACTTCTGAGTTAACGTATTGTTAATATGGTAAATGTTTCCTGCCTAGCTTGTGATATTGTGTTATCGGAGAAATCTGATAAAACTAGATGCTTACGGCTGTTGTAAAAAATCCTCCTGATATAATTATTAGCAGCGAACTAGTGTAAGTTTATTCCCTCTGCGGAGTATCAAGAAAATAAAAAAATCCATAGCTTCATTAAATTTTGATAAGATTTTATAGCCGTGTACGTCGTATTAAAGAAGAATCGTAATGACATGGATCAAAGTAGGCCATCAGGAAGATATCAAAGACAATCATGGAAAAGAGATCAACATAAATGGCACAAGAATTGCCTTATTCTACGCAAACGGCAGATATTATGCCATTGAGGCACTATGTCGTCATCAGGACGGTTCTTTAGCCCCAGGAAAAATTGACGGCGAAGTACTCGAATGTCCACTACATTCCTGGCACTATAATATCAAAACCGGTGAATTGTTAGACTACCTAGAAGGCGTAAAGCTAACAACATATGAAGTTAACATAAATAATAATGAGATTTTTGTAGATATCTAAAAAATATTTTCTGACGGAAGCTCTGACAAATCACGTTAAATAAAATATTCATAATTGAAGGTTTTGAAATTTGAAATTATACAATACACTTACTAGGACTGTTGAAGAAATTGGCACGCAAAACAAGACTGTGAGAATTTATCTATGTGGAGTCACGGTATACGATGACTCTCATATAGGTCATGCAAGAACAATAATTATTTTTGATGTGCTACGTAGATACCTTGAATTTGAGGGATATACCGTAAACTTTATTCAAAATTTTACCGATGTAGATGATAAGATAATTTATCGTGCTAAAAAAGAAGGATTGAGTGCAAAAGAAATAGCTACAAAATATATTAAAAATTATTTAACAGATTTCTCTTGTCTAAATGTACGGCCAGCTAATCTATTCCCGTGCGCTACCGAGCATATAGAAGAAATGATAAATCTTATTGAATACCTTATCAAAAAGAATTATGCATATATCTCGCTTAATGGCGTCTATTTTCGTGTCAAGTCCTTTTCGACATACGGTAAATTATCAAAGAAAACTATCAAAGAATTGGAAGCAGGAGCAAGAGTTGAGATTGATAAGTCTAAACAGGACCCCCTTGATTTTGCTTTATGGAAATTTTATTCTGAGGAACCGACATGGGATAGTCCATGGGGAAAAGGCAGACCTGGATGGCACATAGAATGTTCTACGATGGCTTTGAAATATTTTGGAAATCCTTTTGAGATACATGGAGGTGGAAGTGATCTTATTTTTCCACATCACGAAAATGAAATTGCTCAGTCAGAGGCCTTCTCTGGAAATCTCTTCGCAAAATTATGGCTACATACAGGCATGGTTACTATCAATTCTGAAAAAATGTCAAAATCTCTTGGTAATATCATAACTGTTCGCGAAGGTATTGATAGATGGGGAGCAAATTCTCTACGGATTTTTTGTATTTCGGTGCAATATTCTAAACCACTTGATTTCTCAGATCAAATTCTTTTAGAATCCATACAGAGATGGCGACAGATAGAAACCTGTGCGTATGAGCTACGATTTGCCAATGGATACGGAGGACAGCTCAAAGCCATAGAATTATTATCTCAAGATTATACTAAAGAATTCAAGGCTGCATTAGAAGATGATTTGAATATATCAATGGCCCTTACAATTTTTATGAAGTTTGTAGCGAGCTATAAACCGCTATGCAGCAGATGAAAATCTTACCTTGGATATGTCTCAGATAGCTCTAGTATCTTTTAACCATTGTATGGAAATACTAGGGCTTAGAGTACTAGCACCAGCAGAAAACGAAAGAAAAGAAATTGAAGATCTAATTGTTACTCCGAAATAAATTTAGAACTGAAAAAAAATTTCAAGAGTCTGATTTTATCAGAAGGAAATTGATTGATAATTATAATGTTGAACTAATGGACCATAAAAGCAGAACGCTATGGAAGAAGGTTGAACTTCCTGTGAGCATTTAGAAGATGTATTAGTAATGTCATAAAGAAGATTAAATTGATTCAAATGATTTTGTAAAAATCCAATTCATCAATTGATTAACTGAGCAGTGTTTTCCGTATAACTTGCTGCTGGTTAAATATAATCAATTTATAAGGTGAGCTTAAAATAATAATAGTAGTAAATGTGCCTTGCATATTTACGAATTGCAATAACCGGCTAAATAGAATAGTTTTAAAGTTCAAATATCACGATTAAGATAGTAAATCGCATCAATTTTCAAGAACTGAACCAATTATTTGGGAAGAAAAAATAGACTAAGATCATTAATAAGGCTCTTAAATTAACTGGCACAAAAAATATGTCACCTGATTAAATCCTAATCTTTCTGAACAACAGAATAAATATATATATTTATATTTATATTTATATTTATAGTTCTCAAATTCTATAAAATTAACCGATAAAATTCTAATAAAAAAATCAATTGATATTATTTATACGAGTTTAATAAAGAAATTGTGTTTCTCTCATATTAAATAAGTAATACATACAAATCCATCGAACCTGCACTTTGCTTAATTCTATAAGTATGACTTTGCTTGCAACATACCTTATTGATAATATTTTTCTATAAGAAGAATTTAATAAATTGACAGAAGAATTCAAATATTCCTTTTCATATGTTATCATATTGGTAACGGAAAATCTAAATGAAGCACATGTAAAGAAAGAATGTGCATTGTGCCAATGCTCACTGCCAGAAAATAGTGAACTGAATATTTGTAGTGAATGTATTAAGTCTGCAGATTGTTGCATTGGCCTGGAAAAAATTACGTGACTGATTAATATTATACTATTCTACCATTTTTAAAATGTCAGTTACAGTTATTATGCCTACAACATCTCCTTTTTCGCTGACCAACACACATTTGGCGAATCTCACTAGAGGTACAAGAGCCTTTGCAGGCGTGGAAACGTCAACAACTGGTGGAGGAGACTCCATCATTATCATGATCATGATATTTCGTAGCTTCTTTTCATCTTTCTCTACCATGCTTTTCGCAAGGGCATCCTCACTCAAAATTCCTACAACGCGGGAACCATCGAATACAGGTACCTGGCTTATTGAATTACTTCTCATTTTATTAATTACGGCATGGAGAGTTTCATGCTTTTGTGCAGAAATCAAGTTACGGTTACATATATCGCCAGCCTTCATCGACGATTGACCTTCTAAAGAACTTAAAATCTCAAATATCTTCCTAGCAGTTTCATAACTAGGTTTGCATCTACCTGACTCAATCTGATTAATCATGGACGTGCTGATGCCCGCAAGTTGTGCCAATCTTCGCTGTGTTATACTTAATCTAACTCTTGCTTGTTTAATATATTCAAGCCTCGGAAGCATTGTATATAGATTTATATTCATTGGATACTGATTTATAATTTCGCATCAATTACTTTCGGTACATTCTCTCAATAAAAAATAATAATTTACTAAATGTCTTGTAATCCAGAGATTATTTAAGTATATGATTAATAAATGGCTCTGGAAAGATCTTTTCGAAAGTAATATTTGATAGCCTTATATACGTTATATTTCAATTTCGTTGTTATTAGCTGCAATGAATTCAAATACTAATCAGTCTAAATGGGACTCGGTTAAAAGATATAAACTTACAAAAATGCTTAACGAACTATCGAATATATCAGGTCATGGAACAGAGTTAGTGACTGTATATATTCCTCCACGACGTCCTATTTTTGATATTATATCTCAATTACGAAATGAGGCTGGAACCGCATCGAATATAAAGTCTGATCTAACGAGGACGCATGTCCAAGACGCGTTAAATAGAACTATAGAACATCTTAAGCTCTTTAAAGAACCACCTGAAAATGGTCTTGTCATTTTCTGTGGCGCTATTCCAACGGGTAAAGGTTTTGGTACAGAAAAAATTGAACTCTATTCTGTCATTCCACCCAAACCCGTTCAAATTAATCTTTATCGATGTGACGATCATTTTTGGATCGATCATTTGAAAGATATGATGAAAGATGATAAGGTAACAGGAATATTAGCTTTAGATACTCAGGAGGCAGGTCTTGGAATTCTTACTGGAGATAGATGGGAGGTCATAGACACTTTAACTTCTGGCGTCGCAGGAAAGCATAGACAAGGGGGTCAATCTGCTAGAAGATTTGAACGGCTTCGCGATAATGAATTAAATGAATTTTATCATAGGGTAGCAGACCACGCCCAAAAAGTCTTTGTCGACCAATTCAAAGTCCGAGGTATCATTGTAGGTGGACCTGGTCCAACAAAGGATAACTTTCTTAGAGAGGAGTATCTTGATTATAGATTGCAGAATAACATTATTTCCACACTGGATTCCTCATATTCTGGAGATGAAGGAGTCAGAGAACTCATTGACAAGATTCAGGAACAAGGGGTAATGACAGAATATCGTCTGATGGAAGAAAAAAAAATGTTAAAAAAGTTCATGGGTGAGGTATACTCTGGAAAAGGTCTTGGCATATATGGGATCTTCGATGTGATAAAAGCATTGAAAAATGGCATTGTCGAGCTGGTCATAGTTACAGATGATATTGGCTATTTGAAAATTGATGTAAAATGTAAAAGATGTAGTAACATTCAAGAGCAATTTCTTGATAGGTCTACATTGATTTCAGCAAGGCAGGAAATATTATCAAAACCTTGTCCTTCTTGTGGAGCAGTTGACTTTGAAACTGCTGAAAAGGATATTGTCGACTACTTAGAGGAAATGACTATAATGACAGGTAGTAAGCTAGAGGTCATATCCGGCAGAACAGAGGAAGGAGCACAGCTGGTCAGCTTGGGAAAAATTGGCGCGCTCCTGCGGTTTAGGCCGGCATCTGTGTGAAAAGAAGATTTAGTTTATATGAATCTAACTACATACTAGCCGTTTGATAGTGAATATCGCATGATTCTTGTCATAAACACAAATCAGCGTATTACAATAATAGAGTAGTCATATTCTGAAATTATCAATTCATGATCAGCTTGTAAGTATAATGAAAGAAAATAGGTTGCCTAATTAAATATGGCATATAATCGATTGTATAATGAGAATTTTTTGAAAAGCAATGATTGAGAATGGAAAAAAAGTAGGCTGCTGTGTATATCTTAAGTGTATATCTTGAACTTCTACTTATGCCTTCGATTATTTTGCTATTAGTATGATAGAACTGACTAGGCTCCTTCCCCCTCGCATATTTGCTATTACTAGTCAGACTAGATAAGCCAAATGAGGTAAGTAGTGTGGTGAAGGATAGTTCTGAGATAGTACTATTAATTTTTTTGAACGTTTAACCGATATACGTTGTTAATTCTCATCGTATTAAATACGAAAATAATGCAATATCAAAAAAATCAAAGTGTTATGCCTTATATTTCCTCAAAGGTATCCATAATATCTTTTTTAACAATTATTTACAATATAACCTAGATGAGAATGGACCGGCAACAAAGACAGATTCGTAAAGTTATGATAGTAGAGGATGAACATGACATACTTGTATTATACAAGGATTATCTGAAGACTAAGGGACATTCTATAATTGCAAGCTCAACAACGGCTGATGACGCGTTGATGGATTTTGAAAAATACAGACCAGATCTGGTAATCATAGACTATAAGCTCCCTGGACTAAAGAATGGTCTTCAGGCCGCAAGAGAAATCTTTGCCAAATTTCCCTCTGCCAAAATTCTGATAATAACGGCTTATGAAAATATAAAAGAACAATTGAATAATGATGAGTTTTTCCGAAATAAAAAAGTCGGAATAATAATAAAACCTATTAGACTTGCTAGACTCGCTGATATGATTCTAGATATCTAAATAGTGGTCACCTTGGTAGATTTAATATTTTCAAATGGATCTAATGCTCTGATATGCATAGAACAAGTAAAAGAATTAGATATAGATATGGCAACGTTATAGTCTACATAATAAAACATAAAAAATATTCAATAAACTCAAATATAGACATATCAGTTTTGAAATTTTACTCCCGACCTTTCCAAGTTATTGTTTAAGCAATCTCCACCAACATATTACTGAATCTAATAATAAATGGATGAATCTGCCATGCTTCAAACATTAGCAATTCTAAAGGACTGCTTGTTAGTCTTCCAGTATATGCTGTTTTAAAGAAGATCTATCTTTTATTATTGCAATTATATTAATAATGCAGAAGATGTATGTTGTGAAAAGACTTGGAAAAAATGGAACTTGGAACGCTATCACTCTAATTGACAAGAATGGATCATTTAGAGGAGAAGCACGATTTGAATCTGAAAAAGAGGCAACTGACTATCTTAGGCAATATAAGAAAAAGATGAAAAATCCTCAAGAACTCAAAGTATTTTCAGAGCCACAATGAGATAGCATAAAATTAATATATTAATCCCCTTTTTTAATCTTTTTTATCCAAGTATTTTAGATGTCATGTCACTTTTAGCACTTTTAATATAGCCATAAATGAGTCTAGTTTTTTTATTAGTTTCATTAGATATTAAAAACTACTTACTATGCTAATAATATCTATGTAACCTCATATAGAAAGTGACAAAATGACGATTAGTCATCGATTAAGATATTCGAGATAGTGGTTGTAAGTTAATAGAGTATGTTGCTGCCACCTTTTCTGACCAAATAGACTTGATGAGGATATAAAACACACATCACGATACCAGTATAATTATTAATTTAGAAAAATAGTCGCCAATTCATCCATATAAGACCTCACGCTATTGATTTGGTACTGTGGTCGACGGAATTTTTGTGGTCATTTATAACTTTTCTATCAATGCATTAGTATACTTGTATAGATCTTAATTATCTCACAGGTTTTTCCTTGCCAGATTCTTATATTTACTTTTGTTGTTTAGAAGGATAGGATTTTATTTATTTTCATATTAAATAAAGTATAACAAACATAAAAAAAGAGAATTGTTATTCTACAATTGAATGACTGTATCGTACTTATTTTTATCCTGCTCCAGAGTTATCAGGCTCAGTAGCCACTTCTCCATCGGGCAGTGTGGTTACTACAGATGGCATTTGGTCTTGTCCTACCAAAGCATCATCAAATCCATTTCCCCCTTGCTGTGATGATAGTTCTTTTGCAAAATGCGATAATAGTTGTGATACAATACCGTTGGGATCTTTATCAACTTGTGAAGCGATCAGGGCAATTTCCTTGTCTACCTGTGCTTTGCTAGAATGTTCGGCTGCGTGTTTAGCTAATTGTATAATTACTTGCTGTACAAGGGTTGAATTGCTATCAGGTCTTGCGGTTGCAACTTGTTGTCCAATCTGATTAATCACTTTGCTCATATCAATAATTTGGTCCTGCTCGATTTTTGGTTGGGTTTGTTGTTGGGTGTTCTGCTGCCTGCCCATAGATTCTTATTTGTAATGAAGGAACAGTGGATATTTCAGTTAGTAATAATATTAACACTATAAGAACAACTATTAATTCTTGTGACATGTTTATATTAGGCATATATATAACAATTATATCTTAATAATGACCCAATTATAAGATTATGCATGGTTATCTATTATAAGATATTTTTGCTTTAATGATAAAGATATTATGAGCAAAAGTATACATATTCATACATTCATCAGATAATCTTTTTTCCATGCTAAATCAAATGAACATGTATACATATATACATTAATAGAAATTTTGTGTGCTTGTAGTACATTGCGCTCCAGTAAAGAATGGAACTACCTAAACGACAAAATAGATCTGAAAACCTTTACTATGGTCCTTATATTTCTCCACTATAAATTACAATATGCGATATGTGCATATATTGTCATAACATAAGTGCTGGTCAGTAGAAGCTATTGGTAAGGCTTAGGCTAATAATTTTCCTGAAAGTAGATCAAACTTTGATACTACTGAATGTCCAGTCTTTTCTTTATGTTCATCAACGTCTGAATGAAAAATAAAACTAGAATTACATTCATGGCATGTCCATATACAGTCGAGATCTCCAGGATGCATGTGTTTAACGAACACGCATTTATATCATTTAAACAGTCTGTATGTATGTATCATTAATTTTATGTAATATAATGCAATATAATAAAGAACGTGAGGAATTTATTGAGATCTTACTACAGAAATCCTAGCGAATATGCATTCTAATTTACTGCCTTTGCAATAGTCAATTTTAAGCTTATGATAATATCCAATAAAAAAGAAGCTTCTAATAGAATTTCTTAGTAGTTAATAGTTAGCTAGAGTTATATAAGATGTATTATTTCAAATTTCAATCTCAAGTGTTTTGTCCTATCATTAAGCGAGAGGTAGATATAATGATATAAGGGGCTCTGTTAACTTAGCGATAAATCTATAGCTGGATGAATCCTACTTCTTTTATGCACATATTTATTTAAAAGAAACAGAACGTCTGCAAAGTACGTTTGTTATGGGTTATACTTATATATATTATTTTTTAGGATTATCTTTTAGAGATACGTCCTCAAAAGCTTTATCTCCATTTGTTAAAAAAAGAAGTCATGTTTCAATTTAAAAGTGGTTACAGCAGCATCATTATAATCCCCAAAAAATATACTGTGTAAAAGAAAAAGGATTTCTGAATTTATCATTGATGAAACCCTAATTCATTCAAATAGGCAAGGACTATTTCTGGTTATGTTATGGGTTCGTTGCTATTATAAAACCATCCAATAAATAAGGAAGTAAGTAAGTTTTAGAAATTCACCTTTCATTGGAAAGAAGAAATATGATTGTAGTAGCAGCAGAACAGTTTCTGAAGCATTTAGTAATAAAATAGGCAAAACATAAAGTAAAGTATCTTCAGATGGTGGTGGTACATGGTATCTACCACCACCACAAGCCTGCAAATTTCTGAAATTAAAACATCATCATCATCTACATATATTCTTCATTTGAAAAAAGTATATCATATATAGAAAGAAAGAACAGTACAATATTTTAAGGACAGGACTGAAAGTTTTGATGATATTATTATTTTCCTTGTACTAAGAAGAAGAAGAAAAAGATGCAAATTGTATCACGTTATAAATTGGTTGAGTATGTTTGCGGATATTCATAATAAACTTATTCAAAATGAGATGATGATGTTCTTAAGTTAACAGAGCCTTTGTAAGTAATATGTAAAAATTAGATCTTCTGAGTAGAATCCCAACAACAGATATCACGTGGAAATAAGGGGTATATATTATGGGCTGCTATTAAAATTAAAGGCAGATTATTCTTTATTCTGTTCTGTTGATGAAATGATGAGAAGTAACGGTTCAAATTTCGATATTTCTAGCATGATGAATCTAACGGTTAAATCCGTAGTTATTTTTTTAAGCCAACTAATAGCCTCACCTATCAACCTTCTGAATCGTGCTCCAATTTGTTAAACCATATGAGTTTTAGATCTTAATTGGCAGTATCGAAATAACATGTACGACAGATCCTTCTACCTTAATTGCAAAGTCAAAAATTACCAGTAATCTTGAAATTCAATATAAATATAAATATTCTTCAATGTAACTTTATTTACAAATAAAGGCTAAATATATATTATATATGAGCGAGAGCCCTTCTGATGATATTCCTTCATACGGAATGGAAGCAATCATAAGCACAATTGACAATGAAAATGAGCTGCTTGATGCATTCAGAATAGAATGTGAAAACCAACGTAAAAATCTTAATTATTCTAATGGGCAAAGACTTAAACAAGGAAACATAATTAAGAGTAGAAACAAAAATATCATAAAGTTATCAGCAGCTAGTAACTTACCTATGGATTAATATCCTTTTACTGTAACTCTAATATGTCAGATATAATTATAATAATGATATTATTCTCATCATAGCAATTTTGCAAACTAGTGTATTGACATATAAAGTAATAATTTAGAAAGTTGTATTATTTTTAATTATATTGATCGACTTCTGATTTTATTCTTTTAGCTATAGCGACCACTGCCGTAATCATTTACTTTTGAATAAGATATCCTTTTCTGTCCCGAACTCCGAGGTCGAAAATATCTGCAATGATTAAAGTATGAAAAGAGCAGTGTATAAGATTCTAATTCAAAAATAAATCTTGTCCTCCGACAGGAGGAAATCTCGAGATTTTCAATTATTAATAAAACCGCTCCTGAAAATAAATATCGGTTGTTTTTCTATTGAAGTACGAAAAATGCGAAAAGTGCAATACTAAAGATTATCTCTGTAGTGAGAACGATGTCTTTTATTTTCTTAAGGTATCCTTTGCGTTTTACGCTTCTTTCTTCTACCCCTCTAATCCATTTCTGTTCTCGTATAGTCACCAGAGCATATAACTTCACCAATGCGAGTAAAAAGTTTATTACTACGTATACCGGGATTAGATAGATATCTTCTGGATGTCGTCTTAAATGAGGTATTATTTTTATACCTCTACCACAGATCCACAAAGCTACAATAGATAATGCCACAACCCAGTCATTCAAATAAAGTGAAATCGAGAAAAATATCGGTCCAAAGAATAGGGTGAATATTGTAATAAATCTGTCTATCATATAGAAAGCAAGATAGGGATTCTTCCATGCCCACCCATCCCACAAGCTGATAATATCCGAATTATGACTATTTCGAGACCAACGAATTCTCTGATTCCAAAAGGTTTTAAAGTCGGAAGCTGCCGAAGAGAATACTACCGCATTGCTTTGATAGTAAGTTTTCCAGCCATCCCTTTGAACTAATCTTGTAAGGCATTTATCTTCACCGGATTCTTTTTTTCTTCCAAAAACGATCTCATTGAGAAATTCATTTAGTTTAGGCAATATTATTTGCCGACGATATAAAGATGTTCTTCCAGAAAGACATGTCAATGCTTTTGCCATTGCTGTTTGAGAAGGCAAATCATAATAATTTCTCATATCCCAAAAGACATCTGTCATCTTTTGCCATATGGAATTACGCTCTATCGGATGCTGTAGTGTAGTAACCCCTCCTATCATAGCATTTTGAAATGGCGCAAGCAAGTTATCTCTTATATTATGCCCCCATATCGTATCTGAATCCACTAGCGCCACGATCTCAGATTTTGATGCTAAAATCCCATCTGCCAATGCGGGTCTTTTGCCAGGCTTTGAAGTAACTATGAGTTTTGTCCATGGCTTATCTTGAGCAAACTCCTGAAATATTTTAATACAATGCAGATCTCGTTGATCTATTACTGCAATCAATTCATCAGGCTTATTTGATTGCCACGAATGCAATGCTGTTTTGAAAACGCTTGGATTTTCATTATAGACCGGTGTTATTATAGCAAATGTGTGATTTTCTATTTGATTTCCTGGATTTATCGGGCTATAACATAACGAACCTAATTTCTTAAATAGCCACACTCCCCATCTCCAAAGCCCGATTATTCCTAAGGGTATATAGATCAAAAAGTTTTCAGCACTTCTAACCAGTATGCTGCCTAGTTCATCTGTGAATCTTGCAGCAAAACCGATAATGTCGATTCCAAGTATAGAAAAATTAAACCAAGATGGAAGGAATACCGATAAGGAGATAAGAAATATGATTACTACCATTAAGGCAATGGTTGGAAAAACTATCAGATCTATAGACCTCATCTCCAGGCTCATTTGAACAAATTTTTCATCTTTTTCTCTCTATATATCCATTGCCCTAATTAGCTATTAGATATGAAGCTGTTATTAATTGAATGGAAAAATATTGTTCTAAATACTTCTTTATATATTATCTACAAAATACTTTGTAAGATAAATCAAAACTTTATCAAATAAGAAGATATAGGAGTATATAAATATCTATTTAACACTTTGAGAAGAAGGTCTATAAGAGGAAAATGACTGATAGATTAGTATTGAAAAAGATTGGGATTATCGGCTCAGGTGTTGTTGGAAGTGCAACAGGTAAGGGCTTTCACAAACTGGGTCATGATATAACATTCTACGATATCTCCAAACAACGACTACGTGATCTAGAGGATAATGGCTACAAAGTTGCATCAAGCGTGTCAGAAATCATAGATAAAACAGATCTTTCATTTGTTTGTGTAAATACTCCTGCTAAGAACAATGGCGAGCAGGATTTATCACAACTTATGTCTGTCCTCTATGACATAGCAAATGCGCTCGGTACTAGAAACGGACGACAACAACAAGACCGACGCAATCCTCATCTTATTGTTTTCAGAAGTACCATGCTTCCTGGGACCATGAGAAATGTAGTTATTAATTATTTACAAAGCAATTGTCCATTCTCTGTGATTGGAAGAGATTATAATATTTGTTTTAATCCAGAATTCTTGAGGCAAAATACTGCTTTGGAGGATTTTTTTAAGCCAGACAGAGTAGTTATAGGAGAAGATGACAAAGGAGGCTCGGAACCTCTTAAGGAAATCTACCAGCAATTAACTCCCAATATTGTTGTAACTAGTTATGAAGCTGCTGAAATGATAAAGTATGCTTCCAATTGCTTTCTTTCACTTAAAATATCCTTCTTTAATGAAATCGGCTTGGCTTGTAAGCAAATGGGAATCGATGACAAGGCTGTGAGTTTAGGTGTTTCGCTGGACAAGAGGATAGGAAACTATGGAACGCAGTTCGGTAAACCATTTGAGGGAGCATGTTTGCCAAAAGACACGGAAGCATTAGCTGGACTTATTAAAAAGTTGCAGTTAAATCCAGATTTGCTTAAGGTAGCCCTTGATATTAATCAAAAGATGGAGGAATTAATCTCGTCACAATCTCCTTGGCTAAGAAAATAAGAGCCACTGCTCATTATCGTGCACGCACAATATTTTTTGTCATTGTCAACCGATCTGATGTTTAGGGATCTTATTTACACTCTTGCGTTTTTTAACTATAACAAATAGCGTTATTAGACCTACGACGATAATCACAAGGAACAGTATTGCTGCTAAGGCTGGTGTATTATTGGCTTCAGCTTCAAATCGCTTTAGTGTATAATGTCCATCTTCATAAAGAAACGTGATGTATCCTGATGAATTAGAAGTATAGGCGTTCCAAAATGAACCATTTACGTTGATCGCAATTTGTTTATTGGGCTCAAATCCACCTACCGTATATCTCGTTGTAATAGGTATAGCAGGAGCTGGTGGTGAAATCTCTGACCATTTTTTATACGTTTCATTAGAGTTGAAATCGTCATTAAAAGAAGATACATTAACATAATTAGAGGAAGGAATTACATTCATTTTGTAGGTATCTAAAATTATTTTGTTACTGATTGGAGTTATCAGAATAGTTGTATTGGAAGGATAAGCAGTATTAACTATTCTTTTAGGAGAAACTCCACTAATTCCGTTATTTGTATAGCGTAAGACAAAGCTGCTGTTATCTTCGGATACACCTATTGTAGTATGATTAAATATAGTATTCGCTATAATATTGGTACTTCCGGACTGTCCGTAATAATTAGAGTTGGAATTATTATATATCGTATTATCTAGGAGGATATTAGTAGAAGCATTCAAAAATTGAATGCCATAGCTTGCCCCTCTAGTTACATTATTTTTGATAAAAATATTATTAGCTGTCCCGTTACCTTGAACATATATGCCATTGCCTCTAGATTCTCTTATGATATTATTTTTGAGCGTATTATTATTGGAGTTTTCGTAGAGAAAGATACCATTTAATTGGGTATTTTTGATATTATTTTGTTGAATTGAATTATCATGGGAGCTTTGACTAAGTATTACACCAAAGAAATTTCCGTCAATTGTATTATTGGTAATGACATTTCTCGATGAATTAGATAGTATTATACCGGAACGACCATTGTAATATACTGAATTATTCTCGATCTCAGAGTTTACTGTAGATTGGTTTAAGAAGATTCCATTTCCGGTGTTATTATAAACAGAGTTATTATTGACCAAGATGTTTTTACATAATTCTGAGCAAACTATACCATGGTTTGTGTTATTGTAAATTGCATTATTGTATATTTGAAGATTAGTAGAGTTGATACCAGCTACCAATCCGTCTTGATAGCTATTATTAATTGTATTATTTACGAACATAATATCTGACACATTGCCAGATACCTGAAAACCTTTATAATTAAAAGAAAAATAATTATTAAAAATAATACTGCCATCACCGGCATAATAGGAGATGCCTCCTGTATTATCTTTCCCACTGTCATATCCCAAATAACTTAAATTTGAATTAGTTATATTCATCTGTCCTGTGCTGTCCCAAGGGACTATTAAATAACTCCTAGGCTCATTTTTAGAATTCAACAGAGTATCTGACGTGGTTGTGAAATTCCATGAAGATATCTTTGTATTGTCTATGAGCAAATTCCCTTTTGTTACTATTGAATATGCTGTTCCTCTTGTTGAATTTATTTTCAACCAATCTGTATCGGTAGAATTAATAAAAAGAGTCGCACCTTTTGCTATTGAAATATTGGCATTAAGAAACCAATTTTTAGGTGATATTTGATTCAAAACTTTTGAATTATTTATGACACTATCAAGTGCTGTCATGTCCATCTTCCCTCCACAAATGTTTATCGTCATAGTCTTATTATCATAATTCACACAAAAAGAATTGCTCCTTGGTAGGATTTTCTGTTCATCCGCTTTTGATGGATTAACTGACAAAGGTCTGAGACTCTGTGTGTCGTCTGATATGTAACTTAATTTCCCTGATATATCGACTGTAATTGATATTAGTAAAAAGGGTGCAATTCCAATTAAAATCAAAATTGTTGGCAATATTTGTCTCATAGATTTCATTGATCTAAATAGATGTGGTGATGATACATTAACGCGGTTCAAAGCGTTTAAGCCATACTATTATAATTAAACGTTTCATAAATTTAACAAAAACATATTTCTTTTTATAAATTGGTATATATGGATATCATAATATTTTAGAATATGATCAAAAAATGGGAAATGGTGCCTACCATTTAAGAGTGATAGATAGAAATATAAAAACGAAAGTAAGAGATTCATTGATTGAATCACAAATTGAATAAAAATATTAACTCATTAAAATTTCTATCCTCAATTATCATCATTAGTATTCTTATTATCATTACTCCCTCTATAGCAGTAGTATCAGCCCAGCAGACTAAGGGAAACGTACCTTATCTTGGAGTGGATATGAGTGGTTTTTATACTCGCGACCCGCAAGCAAGAAATCCTTCTTATGATTTACCAGCAAATTATTTTGAAGATTCTTTCAGGATACTGTCAGAAGCAGGTATGAATCATGTACGGTTTATATTTTATTGGGAATCATATGTAAAAGATCCTGCTTCTTTTATGAATGAGTTAACCACTGTTGCAAACGCCGCTGATAAATGGGGAATAAAGGTCATCTATGATAACCACCAATTCCATACCTCATCATGGCTGAATCCTCAAAGAGGAACAGGATTTCCATCTTTTCTTTTTGAAAGTAATCCCATATATCCTTCAGGTGGTGGAGGTGGAACCAAATTTCCAGCTGCACAGCTATGGTGGACAGACTGGTGGAATAGATTGGTAAAGGATGTCAATGGAAGAGATGGTTGGACGTTATTGACAGAGTTTTTGAAAAAAATAGTAACTACTGTAGATTCTCATCAAAGTACCTTAGGTTATGAAATACTGAGTGAACCTCAAGTACATAATGTAGATCAATGGGAAAAGATAGGAAGCTTCAATACATTAATTACAAATGAATTGAGAACCCTTACTCAAAAAACAATAGCATACAGTATGAATATACCAGTAGATCTTAAGGGGCCCATCGCTGTAAATCCTGACAATTTGGCAAAAATGGCTCCAGCTGATAAAACAAATGTTGTATTCAAAGTTAGCCTGTATGGTGTACCTTCTCCTAATAGTTATCAGGGAGACAGGCTCAATATTTTCGTTCAAGCAGGAAAACTGGCAGGAGTTCCTTTGTATATAGGAGAATGGAATAACGTTGTACGCCAGAGTAGCATTAATGAACAAGGCGATATTGTAACAGAGATAAACCCTGACCTAAGTAATATAAATCAGACTGAGGCCAATCTCATTGTTAAAACATTCAAGGATGTTGGTGTTTGGGGAATGGCATACTGGCAATGGAATATTGATACTCATCAGATAGCAAACTATAATCTCATAACTACAGACGCCACAGGAGCCATACAAACAACAAAGTACTTTGATATTGTTAAAAATGCATATTCAAGCATCTTTCCTGAAATCACATCAAGAAATTCTACAAGTTAACTTGCAGAAAGCAATTTTATTTATTCTTTTCTTTTCTTTTCTTTCGACTCTAGTTCGCTCGCTCTCCCTCTCTGTCTGTCTTTCTGTCTACATAACACTGTTAGTCTATTATGAATTATAACTATTATTCTTATTCTTATGCTGTAGGTGCTTGTCGGATATAAATAAGAATGATGCCTGTGCGATCAGTGCAAGCACGACAGCTAATGCAAGACCGATTACCTTCAGTGCGTTCCCCAGATAAAAAATTAAGCTTATCTGGAATGTCAGATAAATTGCAGATCCAAATAGAACATATTTGGTATCGCCTATGTTAAGAAACTTTGAATTAAGAGTCCAAACTAACATCATAGGAATAATTCCTATGCTCAAAATTCTCATGGCATCAAGAGAAGCAGTATAGTGAGGAAATAAATGTTGCAATATCCATGGACTCGATAAAAATAATAATGCAGTGAGCCCTATTGAAACCAACAAACCGAAAAACCTTACCCTTGTCTGTTTTAGACCACTTGTGTCTTCAGAAATAAGATATTGATAAAAGCTAATAGGAATCATTCCTAGAAATAATAAGAATTGAAAACCAAGCTGGTAATATCCTAGCACAGCATAACCAAATAAAGGTGCAATGACGAGTTTATCAAAATACAACAGGAATGCATTGGACATATTAAAAGAATATACATTCAATGAAAACTTCATTTTATCTTTGATTTCACTAAAATCTTTACTAAATTGTCTAGTAGAAATAAAATATCTTTGGCTAAATATAAGAAAAGAAATAATAAAACCAATTGCTATACCCGTTATTCCTAAAAGATAATACAATAAGATAGATAGAAAAAGTTGTGATGCCCTTGCTCCAATAATGACAAACGCATACTGTTTGTACATTTTTCTTCCAAGAAGTTCATAACTGCTCATCATCCAGAAGGCCATGCCAATGACGAAGAAAGCAAGCATCCAGTTGAAGAAAGCAACTATTATGGCAGCAACTCCACAAGAAAGGAGTATTATTTGGTTCGCTTGTACATTTATTTTGCTTGAGCCCTTTGCAACATAGGTGGTAACGGTGGTGTTAAGGCCAAGAAGAGCAGCACTTGCCGCTAATGATGCTATAGATATTTCATAGTTAGTCCTTCCGTATTCATGTGCATTTTGAATAAAGGCCAGAAGCAGCCAAAATATACCAGTGGCCGCAGCACCTACCAGATTTCCCAAAGTTATATAAATTAGCCCTTTATGAGAACTTAAAAATCGCAATTTCATTTATCTATACTCATTATATTTCCTTAAGTTTCTACAAGGGAACTCCTCTATTCTATTTATTAACCTTCGGCTGATCAACTTGCATAATCATTTGATACCATGCTCTTTTGTTGCTTTTGATTATCCAACAGTTTACACCTGTCAAAAACTTTTCTAACAAACTTCTCTCTTCTTGTAGCAATTCCTTTGCCGTCTTACCCCCGATATTAATATGATGGATTAAATCAGCATAGGGGGGAAATAAAAATGCATCATCGCTGTTCTCTATTGCTTTTCTTAATGCGACCTTTGTGGGAATCTCTTCCATTTGCTCATTACCTCCTCTTTCCAAAAAATACAAACTCTTAACTTGGGTTTTTTCCTGAATAGTGACTGATTGCAATAAACTTTCGATCTTAAATTTCGGGGGTTTAATTATTGCCTGTCCTATGGTATTTAATGTAAATATAGGTACATTATACTTGGCAAGTTTATGCATAAATTGTCTACCAGTTTTTGAATGGATCAAACTACGTAGCCTGTACTGTATTTTGTCATGATCATTATCTGCTACCGTGGTAGCTGTTTTGTATGTATGTGAACTTATAGTCATAGGCTTTGGGAAACACATGGCTTCGTTTGGTAAACGCACTATTGTCATATCATCAGATAAAAAGGAAAAGCCACTCTTGATGCACTTTAATACAGTTGTTGTTTTTCCTGTATCTGGTGGTGCAGAAAAAAGAATACCATTTCCCTTAATATCAATACAGGCAGAGTGAAGAAGAACAAAACCCTTGGATATTAGTAAAAAACGCAACATAGGCTCTACTAAATTCACGTATATAACATGCCTAGATTTGGTTATCAGTTTGTTTATAGAAATATTAACTTTATCTGAAAATTCCATTGAAAACTGTGCACCAAGAGATCCAAAGTGCTCAGAGTAATTTACTTTGTAATAGTCTGGATGTGGATCTGGCGTTAGTGTTCTTTTAAAATGTATTCCAGACAGTATAGCGTTCTTTACATTAATAAGGATATCAGCGTCATCAAATTCATTTGATGCAAAATATTCAAGTTCATATAACAATACTTCTGATTTAACTTTAACTATATTGTGAATATTATAGTAGTAGTACAAATTTTCTCACATCATGTTGTTAAGAACAGCATTTAAACTCATAGCTGGTATGATATATCAGAATTTTAGATAAAATAAAAATGTATCGTATCCTTTAGCAATATGTTGATCTCTATTACATACATTTTTCGATAGGCAGATCATGATAAAGATTTGCATGATAGATTTTGATAATCAAATTACTTTGCAAGCATGGCTTGTCTATTACTCCACTTATCCCAAATGTCAGGATAATAATTCTTCAACAATACCACTATGTATTTGGAATCAGCACTATCAGGAAGTTGATATCTCTTGTACCTTCCGTCTCTAATCTAATCTCATATATTATTTTAAGAGCAATTAAGCGTCTGACATGCCAGTTTACAGATGCTGCTGATATTCCAATGCTGTTTACGATATCTGTATGAGTTGGATTATTTCGCTCAATAATAAACATCAGTATTTTTCTTGCAGTATCTTGGCTTAATACTTGCAATATATTTTTTTCATTATCCTTAAAAATCCCATAAGGAAAATAAAATTTATATGAGCCTTGTCTAGCTGAAGTTATCTTCTGCATTTCTTCTAGTCAGGATAATTGGTATTGAACAGATCCTTGCATATCATACAGATTTTTTCTAAGACTCGAAAGGATTATTATGGAGATTTCAAGGATAAAGCCTGCGTAGATACAGGAGGCACCATAACTGAATAAGTTTTTAGTCATTATTTTTGCTGTTTCTGCTTTGATGATAACGATAACAATTATATCTATTGCTATGAGACCACATCCCACATTTATTACTCCTTCCGAATTTAACTTTGCAGCGGCGGGAGATTGGGGATGTACAGATGACACAAGGAATACCGTAGACAACATGGTAGACAAGAAACCAGAATTAGTGCTGGGGTTAGGTGACTACTCCTATGAAAGTACTGCAGATTGCTGGTTTCAAAGAATAGATACTATAGATGAAAAAATGAAAATTGCAATAGGAAATCATGATCGAGACGATGAAAAGCTGCCTGCATTTATGAACCACTTTGGACTCAGAGAACAATATTATTCATTTGATCTCCAAAATATTCACTTTCTTGCACTTTCAACAGAAGTTTCATTCAATGTAAATTCTGCACAATATAAATTTGTCAAGGACAATCTTTCAAAGGCAGCATCAAATCCAAACATAGATTGGATTATAGCATATTACCATAGACCAATGTATACCTTACCAAGTACGCATCCTGCTATTACTTTCTTAAGAAGTATCTATCATCCTATGTTTGAACAGTATGGAGTAGACCTTGTACTTCAAGGACATAATCACAACTATCAGAGAACATATCCTATCAAATTCAATAGTGTTAATCCAGGCCATCCAATAGAAACCAGTACAAATACAACCAACTATACAGATCCTGATGGGCAGATATTTGTTACAGTAGGCACAGGAGGAGATAGTCTTTATCCTTTTAGAGGTAAAGAAGATTATTTTGTTAAACAGTATATTGGTTTTGGTATGCTGAATGTAGATATTACAAATAATGGAAGAACACTAACAGGCAAGTTTTATGATAATGCAGATGGGACGACAATAGACCAGTTTACTATTTACAAGTAACTTGATAATTAAACTTGGCAAAACATAAGACTTGATATCATAGGTGAAGTATTATTCTACTATTCCTTTTTTAATATTTACTTTAATACATCCTTATTTAAGTAGATAGAGCTATAAGAAATATTGGTTTATTTAGTCATAATCTTAATAGATGGTTAATGGCAAAACTATAGATACAGTGGAATTAGGACATACAGAAGAATTAGCATCAGATACAAAATTACCAACCTTATCTATTATAATACCAACGTACAATGAATCTGAAAATATCCTGAAACTGATAGATGCAATAAAGGGCAATCTTCCATCCAATATCACTTCAGAAATTATAGTAGTCGATGACAATTCTCCTGATGAGACCGGCAAAATAGTTGAAAACTATATCCATAATAATATCGATACTGATTCATCATTGCAGCAGCATATTCATTCTAAAGTTGATAACCAAAAATATTTAGTCAGAGTCATCCATAGAAAAGATAAGACTGGTCTTATTCCTGCGATTCTAGAAGGAATAGAATCTTCCAGGGGAGCGAGTATCTTGATAATGGATGCTGATTTTTCTCATCCGCCAGAGACTATACCACTGTTAGTAGAAGAGTTAAGAAAGGATCCGAATTGCATAGTTATTGGCTCACGGTATATTAGCCGTGGATCGATAATAGGCTGGCCATATAAACGACGTGTTATTAGCAAAGGAGCAGCTAAAATTGCAAGACATGGATTGAAGGTACGCAATGTTAGCGATCCTATGTCTGGTTTCTTTGCATTTCCTCGTCATGTGATAAAGAATATAAAATTTGATACTAAGGGATTTAAAATACTATTAGAAATATTAGTAAAGTCAAGAGATATTAGAGTAAGAGAAGTTCCGTATACCTTTCGCGATAGAAAATCTGGCCAAAGCAAGATGAATTTCAATGTAATACTTGATTATGCTGGAGCTGTTTGGCAGCTTTACAGATATGGACAGAAATCAAAACGGCGCTCACAAAAGAAGGATGAGAGACGCAAATCTGTGTTACTATTATCTAAGGCCAGCAGATTTTACACAGTTGGCGCAAGCGGATTGCTGATAAATTATCTGGTATCATTTTTGCTGGCCGATAATGTTGCAAACTCCGTGAAATCTCTATCTAATACCTGGTATCTTCAGGCTACACTTGTTGGAATAATTATATCAACGACCTCCAACTTCTTCTTAAACAAGATATGGACTTTTGAAGATAGGGATTTATCTGTAAGAAAGACTTTGAAACAGTATTGCTCATTTGCAGGTATCAGCGCCGTAGGCGCTAGTATTCAATTATTGCTATTATATCTACTAGTAATAGACTATGGAATACAATATAGAGTATCCTTAATCATTGCAATTGCAATTGCATCAATAAGTAACTTTTTACTCAACAAAAAATGGACCTTTCAGGAGAATTTATTGGATTAGTTTTATAATTCTGCTAACTAGAGTACTCCACTATAATTAGTTCCCTTAGATTATTAAGAGACAGATTTCAAATTATCGATTCTTTGGATTGGTTTGTAATAACAGATAGAATAGTAGAAATTTTATTCCTTTGGTAGGTATAGTGTCTATTCACTTACAATGAGTTTATAGCTAAAGACCCTTGTATTTCTTGAAAAGTAGTGTGTTTTTGCATATGCATGGCTATATGTTGTCGTATATAATTTTCAATTGTATATTTTTTAATAAGGAAGAAAACATCCAATTTCTGAGATTATATTACCAAACTAATGGATGTAGCTGTAAATTACTGAATAAAAAAACCATCTATTACACCTTTATCTTATGAAAAAGCATGTGGCATACAATCCATAAAAATGTCAAAGCTGGAATAGAATGTTTTGATGGACTATTTTCTTGTGCAGAAAGGAAAGCCATAACTAAAACAGGTGAGGAAGTTAGTTCTTCTCTTGTCACATATAAATATGTATAACAAAAATAACAAAATGATTATCGGAAACAATAACTAAATGAACGGCGTCAAATCATACGATGATTTTACATAAAAAAATAAAATAAATAATATAATATTATGGATTTACTTGTAATTCAGCACAATCTAGTATTATAAGAAAGAGTTATGCCTTTTTTTCTTAAAAACAAAATATAGGCATAACGGTGTTGGCAAAATGCAGAGACGCAAAAGAGTAAAAGTATCTATAGCAAAGCATTCCTATCATGGTACTGATTCAAAGATAAAAGATATACCGATATTTATAGCCAGTTCAGATCAGGTTTTTATACTTCAATAGTAATTTCCAGATAAAATGGGTCGAGTAGATAAAGGAGTCAACTGTAGTATTCAGGGCTGTGATCAAATGGCCCAACGTTCAATGAGTGGAAGCAAAGCAAGTATGGCAGTAAATATGGATCTCGATTCAACAAATAAAAGAATTTATCTTTGTAAAGCACACTACAGAGAGTGGAAAAAGGCTTCCAAAAGCGAGCGGGAAAATGAACGAGCTCGTTGGGACTGATATACGATGTTAATTCTTGGTTACTCTATTTATTATATAAAATAATTATGATTGTATTGCATATGATATATAAAGGAAAGGGAAAAACTAAGGAACTTATGACAATATAAAATAATATATTTCATATGCCTGCTTTTACTTCTTATCCAAATTTATAAATGAGCCTTTCTTATTTGTCTCTTTATTAGATAAAAACAATCAAAAACCTTTAATTCGGCTCGACTACTTTCGTGTTCAAGAAATTATATGCGCATGCTTAATCTTCATTCAGATTTCATTGAATACGAACCCATATCTAAAGAAATTAAAGATGCAGAGGAAAATATCTATGGATCCAAGGTTCGATATGAAGATCTTGTTGTTACATTTATTGCTGTGGAGCATGGAGATGATGAAAGTGTTGCAAAGGCTGCAGTTGAGGAGATTAAAAAATATCTTGATACTGTGAAAAGTAAAAGACTACTTATTTATCCGTATGCGCATCTGAGTTCTGACCTTGCTTCTGCTAAATACGCTTATGAACTCTTAAAATTAACGGAGAGATTGGCAAAAGACATGAAAGTAGTTGTAAGTATGGCACCTTTTGGCTGGACAAAGGCATTTAATATCAAGGTCAAAGGACATCCTTTGGCAGAAAGCGCCAAAGTGTTAACAAAGCAGAAGACTACTTCGGGCGTTATTTTGCATGAGACTGTAGATAAGAATAATGCCACAACTAGTAATGTTGCGGATGGTGAACATACTGAAGAGCAATTATCAACTGCTTTAAAGGCAGAAGAAAAACAACAGTCATCTTGGTATATTCTCAGGCCTGGAGGTGAATTATCTCCTATGGGAACATTTGAATTCAAAAAACAAGAACAAAACCTGCAGATCCTTGCCAGTTATGAGATGGCCAAGAAGAGGACAGTTGATGAAGTGCCTTCTCATGTTAAATTAATGAAAAAGCTGTCAATAGCAGATTATGAACCAGCCTCCGATCTCGGAAATATGAGGTTTTATCCAAAAGGTAGATTAATGAAGTCACTAATCGAACAATACGTTACTAAAAAAGTAATGGAATATGGAGGTATAGAAGTCGAGACTCCTATAATGTATGATTCTAAACATCCATCTATGGAAAGTTACTTTAACCGATTTCCTGCGCGTCAGTATAATATAACATCAGATAATAAACAACTTTTTTTGAGATTTGCTGCTTGCTTTGGTCAATTTTTGATGGCTAAGGATTTTCAAATATCTTATAAGCACCTCCCACTAAAATTATATGAACTCACTAGGTATAGTTTTAGAAATGAAAAAAGAGGAGAATTAGTTGGTCTTAGACGTTTGAGAGCTTTTAGTATGCCTGATTGCCATGCTATCTGCCGAGACTTAGACCAGGCTAAAGAAGAATTTTTGAAGAGACTGGAATTATCGATTACTGTGATAAATGAATTAGGATTGTCAACCAATGATGACATAGAGATGGCAATAAGATTTACAGAGGATTTTTACAATGAAAACAAGGATTTTATAAATAAGATCGTTAGCCGATTCGGTAAGCCTATTATAGTTGAGATGTGGAAAGAGCGATTCTTTTATTTTACATTGAAGTGGGAGTTTAATTTCATCGATAACTCAGACAAGGCTGCTGCACTCTCTACAGATCAGATAGATGTAGAAAATGGCATTCGTTACAAAATAGAATTTGTAGATGAAGATGGAAGTCGCAAGAATCCGATCATATTACATAATTCGCCTAGCGGTGCAGTAGAACGAATAATTTACGCATTGTTAGAAAGATCGGCTAAAATTTCAAAGGCTGGTGGAATAGCTTCCTTTCCCCTCTGGCTAGCTCATACCCAAGTCCGCCTAATTCCAGTTGGTAAGCAGCATATAGATCTGTGTGAAAAAATAGCTACAGAGCTTTCAAATGTACAGATTAGAGCAGACATTGATGATAGAGATGAATCAGTTGGGAAAAAAATCAGAGAATCGGAGACAGAATGGATTCGCTATACTTTGGTGATTGGCGATAAAGAACTGCAAAGTCAAAAATTTATTGTTAGAGATAGAAACGAGAAGAAACAACGCAACGATGTTAAAATGGAAGACCTTGTTAACGAAATAAAGATCCAGACTAATAGCAAGCCTTATCTCCCATTAAACCTTCCAAAGAATCTCTCAAATAGACCGCAAATTATGGTTTAACCACTAAAGAGCCAGGACAATAAGAATAAAAGTATACTTGCAAATGATGCTCCTCTAAACAGATACTATGCCTATAGATTAAAGAATAGTTTTGGAATTGGTTTTGATCCTTTTACAAGAAAGCTATGGGATATAAAAAATGGTCCAGTCTTTAGTGATGAAATCAATCTTGTTGAACCAGGATTTAAGGGTGGATTGAAACAGATGATGGAAATTGCTTTTCTTGTCAACGGATTTGATCCTGAGGATGATTTAGAAAACTTTGATGGGAAAGAAAAATACAGTGAGCCTGAATTTATGTGGAGTAATACTTCTGAAGCTATTGGTAGCCAATTTCTTATTTTAATAAAGGTGTTGTACTTGCGGTTCCTATAATAATAATATTAGCATTACCCTTAATCAGTGACAGTTTATTCTCCTGCTATATTATTATTATTATTAGTATTATCTTCGCAGTCATTTGATTTAATGTCGCCTTCAGTAGCATTAAAATCTAAAACTATATCATTTCCTTGATCGCAGATAAACTTATCCTGACCTGGGCCACCAACAAGAGTATCAGCCCCTGGACCACCAATTAGAGTATCATTGCCAGCTGCGCCTTTAAGAGTATCCGCACCTTGGCCACCAATTATGTAATCATTTCCTTCAGAACCATATATATTGTCAATTCCTGCATTACCTTCAATTACATCAATACCAGCTCCACCAATTAGAGTATCATTGTCTGGGCCTCCAATTATGTAATCATTTCCTTCAGAACCATCAATTTTATCATCTCCTGCTTGTCCTGTAATTATATCCTTTCCAGCAAGACCTACTATAACATCATTTTGATCTGAACCCCTCATATCGTCATTATCTGGAGTTCCAGTCTGTTTGGAAGTGGCAGTAGTCGTAGTTGTATTTGTGGGTTTAATATCAGTTGTAAGTTGAGCGTCAGAATTCCTACTACCTCCAAACAACTTTTCATGGAAAAAGGCGGACGCTTCTTGTTGATGGATGTTGGTAATAGTGGCAGGAGTAACTGAAAACAATAAAAATAACATTGCTACTACTCCGGACAAAACAACTACTACTATCATTTTCTGTTCATACATCTAAAATGATACCTAATTAATACCAAATATTGATATTTGTAAACAAATAATAGTAACATTAATCACTATCAGTGTGCTTCTATCTTTTATCTAGAAATTATTTGGTGTAGAATCTTCTTTTTGTGCCTATAATTTGTCCTATTCTTATTCTAAAACTTCAGGACAATTATCAACTGTTTGATCTACTGTTTTGGCAATCACTACACTCTTGGATTGTTTATTATTATTAATATTATGTTGTTATTAGAAGTAGATTGACGCATAATCGCTGTCAAATATAATGAAAATTGAGAGAGTGTATTCAGCTTCGTTATTCTGTTCCTGTTCCTATAATCAATATAGGCTACCATAAATAGTAAGAGTAATAAAAAATGGATATTTGTTTTTCATTGGTATTAGCCTCTGTTACTATATGTATTAATATTATCAAATGCGATATCATATTTATACTTATTATCCTGATTTCCTATACTAAATTCTTCATTTCCATTTTTCTCACTAGGTTCTGTTGTTGTTGTTGATACTTCCTCATCGGTCGCAGAGTCGTCCTTCTGTGATTCACTTTGTAATTCATCTTTTGTCATTATCTGTTTGTCGTTATGGTCATTATTATCATCAGCATTTTCATTTTCTACTGATGGTACCGATGATTTTGTAATAGTAAATGTATCTTTTATTTGTCCATCTGCATTATCATAAAATGTACCGACTAGTGTTCTTCCATCAGATGATACATCCACATTTAAAAATCCAAATAAATTCGCATACTGAACTGCTGCCAATTCAGGGATAAGGCATGTCTCGGTAAATTTTGAACCACCAGTACCTACTGTAGCTACTACAAGTCCATCTTCACTACGATAGTTATTTGAACCTTCATCTGTTACTATTGGTTGTTTACTGTCTCCAGAATTAAATTTAAGTGGATATGATCTCTCATATGTGTGTGCATGTCCATGTAACACAAGACTTACTCCATATTTCTCAAAGAGTGGATGGTATACATCTACCAGATTATGGTCATATTCATCAACTAGATTATCACACAGACCATTATCATCATAATACATTAGTCTATGAAAGAATGGTATAATCCAATCTATATCGGGATTAGTTGAAGCTTTTTCTAAGTCACTTTGTACAAACGCTAATTGTTCTTTTGCTATATTATTACTGAAATCAAGATATTCTTCTTCTGTTCCAAGTGCAATGAAGTGAACATTCTTAAAGTCAAATGAGTAATACTCTTTTGTAAGACCAAAATGGTTCATATAATTTTGTAGGTCTTCTATATCATGATTGCCTATTACAATTTTCATTGCGTTATCTATAGTATTATCTATAGGCTGTATTACATCAAGCCAACAATCTGCAGTAGGCTCGTATGAAAAGTCACCCAGCGCAAGTACTAATTCTGGTTTTTTGTCTACCATGTTGTCTACGGTATTCCTTGTGTCATCTGTACATCCCCAATCTCCTGCGGCTGCAAAGTTAAAGTTTGTTTTACTGGGTTTTTTTGTGGTCTTTGGTGAATCGTCTTCTTCCTGAGCCAGGACAATATGTGCAGAAAATAAAAATGTTAACATTATTAGATAACAACAAGATGCAAGTGCAACAATCTTATATAATAATCTTGGATTCATTTGCATTGATAATGAAATATTCGCAATATCTTTCATATTATAAGAAAAGGTAACAGCGTAATAATATAAGAATTGTTATAGCAGCTTAGATAATAATTCTCCTATATACTAACCATGTAATAATATTTGCAGAAACTAAACCATAAGAATGATACATACGATGAAACTTAAGACCCAAATATATTAATAAGCCACAAATTTAGAATAGTAATCAAGACTACCAATTCAATGATAACAGATTATTATCAACAAACTGTCGATAGACAATTATGACGCATTTTTGTTATACGAACCAAGCTTGAATATAAAGCTGGATTGATAAAAGAAGAAAGTATATCAGAATTACTGATTTACAGTAAGATAATACTAAAGCAAGTTCATAGGCAGCCTGAATATCATACTCAAGCAACAATTGAAAGCTCTAAACTAGCAGCCTTAACGTCATATTAAATAAAATAGCAGAATTTATAAAGAAAAGTCAGATTAGAAGAATTACACGTGATTACTTCTGATGTTTGTGTTGATATCACCGATAAGTGATAACGACCTATGATTTATTGTAATGGCATATGTATAGAACTTCGCAAGTCACTTTAATCAATAAAATTATCTGAACATGTACAAGGACTATTAAAAGAGTTTATCTTTCGAAAGCTTCTTTTATAATAGGGGTTATACTGACAACAACGGTATACATGATAACCATTTTTAGGGTTTATTTTTTGACTTCGAGAAGTCTTGTGAAATATTAAAGTATATTGCAAATCATTGTATTTATTGATGTATGATGATAGAACAGTAACAGTAAAATGGTGGCAAGGCTCCGTGAATGACACTCAGAATTTGCTGAGGTCTGTCTGGTTGTTGCTATAGTTGTATTGATTAGCCAACATAAAACGAATTAGGAAAGTGATGGTGGAGAATTTCCGGTTGGATTATAAAATTAAGATTTCACTAGTATTAGGTACAGTGATTGTGGGTGCGGCCATACTGGTCGTAACACTTTCACAATACGGAGAGATGCTTAAAAATATCATTTCTCCTGCTACTATCACTACTACTCAACCATCGCCACCTGCAAACGGCACAGTTCTATGGGACTCTAATGTTAATGGCAAGTGGAATAACGGTAGAAAGAGAACGATAACCAGCGCTAATGAGTTTGACCCATACTCCAAGAATGTAGAAGTTGCAGCAGGTTCTAGTAGAAAGTTTGAGGTATCTGGTGATGGTACGGCCAAGATTTCAGGGGATAGAGCAAGAATCTATATCCATGTAAATAACTACAATGCACAGATGGAGATATCATACATTCCAAATCCATCACTTGATAATACACTAAGTCTTAGGTTACGTTCTAGACATAATGAGCCAGATCCGCCTGAGAACCGTTTCGGTGGGTACGGCGTTACAGTGGCTCTTGATAAAGTTGAGGCAGCAAGAGAGGAATATCACAACGTGCATACAAGTTTTCCAGACTTTAAACTACCTCGTAAGATGGAGTACGGCAAGATTTACACTCTTAGATATTCAGTTCATGATACTGCAGATGGTAAACAGGTAGAGATGTGGCTAGAGATTGATTATGATAATAACGGTAACTTTATAGAAGTAGGAAGATGGAAAGACCCAAAGCCATTACCTTACATGCTTGATAAAGCGCTATACTTGAAGAAATCATATGCCTGGGTTAGAGTAAACGGTCAGAATACAGATGAAGAAGAAGGTCCTAAAGATGTAGAGATAAAGAAGTTGATTATAAGATCGTTAGACTAGCTATACTAACTAACAAAAGTTCGTTTACAGATTTTTCTTAATATGTAAGGTTTACTATGCTTAAAAAATCCTTTTACTTGGTTTTAAAAGATATACGAAATTATGATGTGGTATACTGTATACTGTAATCATATGTTTGAAGATATGCGGATGCGTCCCATCGTCATAGGCAAAGTGGAAATGGTGGATATAATGGAGGTATTTTGCATACCATTACTAGCTATATATGGATATATTGTGTCTTTTGTCTAGGATGAGGAGGAATTATTGGTTAAAAAAAAGTCTAATCTACAGTTTGTTGCTGCTGCTGTTTGCGTCTGGCTCCTGATGCCAGTGTTATTGTTATTATTTGCTTCTTTCCTTTTACCATCCATTTGTGTTGCTTGTTTTACTACACCCAAATGGTTATAGTCATGTGTACCTGAAAGATATATCGTATATATCAATGCGGCATTTTTTCCTTCAGCCTTTCTCAGAATCCTTCCTATTCTTTGAGCAGCTTGATTGATGTTTGAAGTGCTTGCCAATATGATGGCTATTCTTACCTGAGGAACGTCGTATCCAACTTCCAATGTATGAACTGAAAGCAAAGGATAAAAATCTGTTCCCCACTTAGATAAAATCGCCTGCCGGTCTTTAGATTTTAGTTTGCTTTCAATTATCATTGATTTTATTCCCTTTTCTTTTTCTAATATATCCTTTAATTTCTTAATAGATTCTATTGTCTCACTGAAAACCATTATTCTTTCTGATGGATGCTTTGTTGCTATCAGATCAGTTGCAGCGGACAGTTTATTTTGAGCACAATTAATTAGATTTTTTCTATTCCTTACATTTTCAAACCATGATCTTGCCAATTTGGCTGGTAAGCCCCAGTTTCTCAATAAAGAAGACATTAATTGTGGATCAGATATATTCAACTCGTCTGAAATATTCCTGATCTTTGTAGAGTAGTCATCATAGAGCTTTTTCTCCTCAAATGTCAGTTTAACCTTTATTGGTATTACTATTGGTTTTGCAAGTCTTCCATCTTCTACCGCCTCTCTTATCATATATTTTTTGACTGGTGGGAGTAACGAGACAACTGTATTATAGTTAGGATCTTGTTCATCTATTGTTGCAGTTAATCCTAATAATGCTTTTTTATTAACAGAATTATCTTCTTCTCGTAGAAGATCAAATATCTTTCTTAATGTTATTGCTGAATCAGTCAATAGATGCATTTCATCAAATATTATCATATTAGAATTACGAATTAATTCTAATTTGTTAATTATACTTTGATAGGTGCTTATTGTTATTTCTCTTATTTCTTTACGTTCTCCAAAATATACTCCTATGGATTCTTTAGGTATATTATAAGACAGTAGCCTTTTAAAATTCTGCTCAATCAAAACTATTCGTGGAACTAAAAATAGTATATTGAAACTAGTAGCAGTAGTAGCGGTGGCATTATCAGAAGAAGAATAAGGATAATTGTTATTATTATTGTTATTATTATTGCAATCTACAACAATATTATTATTATCTGGTTTTATCTTTTGTTCATATTCTACTGCCGCCGCTGCCCTTATTCTTGCACATTCAAAGGCTATCTCTGTCTTTCCTGTTCCAGTGCTATATATTATAGATCCTCTGCATTTATTAGAAAACCACGCGTCGACTGCTTTATGTTGATCCTTTGTAAGGTTAAAAGGAAATTTTAGATTCAAAATACTTGGTATTGATGCATTGAATGATTCTGTCAGTGGTCTTTCTTTTATGTTTTTTATCATGATATTATTCCCAACGTTATTGTCTAACCACTGAAAGGAAAATGAAATAACTCTATTACATAGGAACTATTAACCTGATACTATTATTATTGTAGTGATTATTTGCAGTGTTTCTAATCGCATATTTTTTCTCCTTTGGATCATATTCAAACATTATTGGCTTATTTGGATCTAGGTCAATTACTTGATAATTTTCTTCTTTGATCGGATTTGAAAGTATATCATTATTTTTAAATAATAAAATAGTATTACCGTAAACTCGTTTATTTCTAAATGTATTAACCATGCTATTACTTCCTAGCTAGGTCTACTATTTATAAAAACGAGCTCTTTACAGGGAGGAGGGGGACCGGGATATTTTGATGAGCTCAGAATAGAGAATAAAGCAGCAAAAACCTTCACAAAACGAAGAGAAGAATATAGGTAGTGGATTGCTTTCTGTGTCCGCTATTATGCTAATAGAATTGGTAAGTATTACTGCTGTAACAAGAAAAAAGCGGTATTCTTTTGCATATAGTCCATGATGATTGTTATTAATTGAATAATTATTGATATCTTTTCCAATCTCCATTACATCGATCCAATCTCTTGTTAGGTTGGATAATCGAAATTTTATGACCGTGGACCTGACGATTCAAAAATGGTTTGAATATCTGTGAAAACACCCCCTAATGCTATTTGAAAGATATCAAGAAATCCAATCATATTCCTGCCTCAATATTATTTGATATCTGTCCATAAACACTTGCCACACTTTCATAAGTATGTATAGATGGAAGGGCAAAATGGGGTTCAAGAAAATTGACAATATTACCAGAACCAGGGCCACGTTTATCATTGTAGGCATATAAGTCCCCGACAAAGACATTTTCCCGTGGCAATGTTAGTAAATGAAGATAATATTATCCAAAAAATCTCTTGCCAATGGATCAGATGTATTACTTAAAGAATATCCATGGTTATATCATAGTCTTTTAGTACAAGATGTTTTTCACTTTGATATCTTGTATTTCTACTTTTAGTTTCTTCTGCTTCATCGCATAATTCTGATATTCATCAATATGATTTGAAAATTTCGCATTTTATCACCAAATTTGTATTCACATTAGTCTTTGGAACTCTGGAAATTCGGTTAAACATTGCGATTAATTTAGTTATACAATAAAGCACAAAATTAACTAATTTGATAAACTAGAAGCTGTTAGTCTAGAATATTGTAACGTATTGACGAGTAGAAATTATTGACTACGAGCTTTGAAGTTGAATTATTTCTTCACAATTGCCAGCACGATCGTCTCCTTGTGTTAGATTAAAATCCATGATTACATCTATGCCGTCTCCACAGTCAAAATAATCTGCATCTGGTCCTCCTATCAAAATATCGTCACCCACATCACCATATAACTTATCATTTCCGATTTCTCCTGCTAAAAAGTCGTCGTCTAATCCTCCTGCGAGAATATCATCTCCTTCTCCTCCGTATAGCTGATCACTTCCTATGCCACCTTGAAGTAAATCGTTGCCAGCATCACCATAAAGTTTATCCGGTTCTTCATCGCCTTGAATTGCGTCATCACCTGCTAGACCATGTATTGTATCTGCTCCTAGAAAACCTATCATGATATCGATGTCACTTGTACCTGTCAAGCGATCATCTCCAAAAGATCCTGTTATTGGATTTTGCAAGCTCATAGCTAAAGAACTTGCAGTGATATTAATAGGAGTAGTAGCATTTGTACTATTGATGTTTGTAGATTCTAATTGAGCAAATATGGATTCTGAACCAATGATAATACAAATAACGAAACCAACTGATATTAATAACAAACCAGCTTTTAAAGACATATTTTTCATTTCTCTGTTTATCGATAGCGCTTTTAAATCTCTTTCTGTTATATATATCATCTATGAGAACTGACTCATAGTGTTAAAAATAAACATAAAAAATTCTTCTGAGCAGTGACGATTATTTTTTCCATTTTCTCATAATTCTAGCATAGATGAAGAATCATGTGTTCTACACGGAATTCAGTTAAGGATTAAATATGAAGCCAGAGAATTAATGTATGAGAAGAAGAAGAATAAACAAATAGATAATGAGAAGAAAATTCAGATAAGAGTAAACACTCTTGCAGAAGATATTCACACATTTTGACAATTGCAATATTCAAGAGATAGTAGTCAGAAATTGAATAACAAATTTATTCTAAAGCAGTTTGTAAGATACAGTAGTACTCTTTTTACAATATAATATTGCTGGTATTTAATAGATATAGCATCTAGAATCCTTATTTGCAGAAATTGCCGCTCTAACGATTGTGCGCGTGATGGATATACCTTATATGATGAGCAGATGAACATTCATAATGGAATCATGGATATTTAATCATAAATATAACAAAGATGGTATAGTGTATCAAATTATGACTCCATAAGCTTTTTGGATCTCAAATACCTAATTTCGCTCATTGTCGTTACAGTTCGAATGGCTAAATGGCTTTTATGTATTTACACTGAAGGAACAAGATTTGCGAAGTTGAATTCTATTTATCGTATTAATAAAAGTTAATTATATACTATAATAATAAATCCAAATATTTTTTAGTTATGGTGATGGAGATAGAGCAATCAGTAATTATACTCATTTATATTTTTTAATATGTAATAGGATAATATTAATAGTTACTTACTAATGCTATGAATAATACCCAATGATAGAAGAGAAAATTCTCTCGTTAGGAATTAAATTACCCGATGCTCCGAAATCTGCTGGTTCATATGTTCAAATTGTAATCACAGGAAATCTTGTCTTTGTTTCTGGGCAAATCCCTGTGGAGCCTGGCTCAATTCCTATGCAGATAAAATTTAAAGGGAAAGTAGGTAGAGATATATCAGTTGAGGAAGGACAAGAGGCTGCAAAGCTTTGTACAATAAATGCTCTTGCACAGCTTAAATCTACTCTTGGTAGTCTTGACAAAATAAGGAGATTTATCAAAGTCTCAGGCTTTGTTAATTGTGACCCTTCTTTTAGAAATCATCCCCAAGTAATTAATGGCGCGTCAGATTTCATTGTGCAGCTTTTTGGTGAAAAAGGTATACATTCAAGGTCAGCGATAGGAGCGAGCAGCCTACCATTGGATAGTGCAGTTGAATTAGAGTTCATAGTCGAAATCTAGCAACATGAAATGGACAACAGATGCAGCATAGCTGAATAAATGAAAATAGTTTCTTCTATAGAAAAACAATATGCTATAGTATTACGCTTTCCTTAGATCCCATATGCGACTCGAGGTTCTATAGATGCTCTTCTTTCTTTCCACACCTAAATATCAAAGCATCATCTGATATGAAATCTGAGTGGTTCAGCATCCATCCATCAACTGATAGACTGTAGCCCACATCTTGGGACTTTTCAGGCTACATACATACGATCTCTTCTCTCTATTAATCGCATTTAGATAGCACCGGACCGGTTCACTAATGCTATATGCTGTTTTCAAAACAGTCGTAAGTATCATTTTATTGCCACCATCATAAACTAAATTAAAACTACAGCTATTAATAACAAAAGGGAACTGAAAATTATGATATCAACTGCAAATTATAGGCTTTTTGCAGATTTGGATGGATTTGAGTATGTACAATCATCATCACATCCGTCGGTGCTGCATTCTCGTTTATTGCATCCCTTAGCTGTCTCAAACCATTCTCCAGATTACTAATAAAATTAGTTACATTAGATGTTACTGCCATGGGTTTAAGGTCTTTATCGAATATTTGCAGAGCTTTATCAGAAAGCGCTTGAGCAGTCTGATAGTCAGCTAAATTTACTATCATATTGTTGGTCATATTATTATCACTCTTTTCTCTAATTATACTAGAATTTTTCATACTACCACCCATCATCATCATCATCGTAGTAGAATGGCTATTATTTGACATTACCATATTTGACATGTTTGTCAGATCATAGTCAACTTCCAATGCTTTACCATAATTTCTGAGGATTTCATCTACAACATTGGCAAGAATTAAAGCTTGTACGGTAGAATTAGTATTATTTATTTGTTCATTATATTCTCTTATAAAGTCATTATCATCTGCAATATCTTCACCGAACTGATAAACATGATTCAAAAGTTTAGCAGTATTTTCTGTGTGTTCTATAGCTAGAGAAACATTGGAGGGGAAATTAGTATTGATCAGTTTGGTTTCGACATTTATTTGATGTACTAGAGCCAAAAATGAGGCCCTATCATCTTTGGAGAAGTAATGACCATATACAGTCTGAATGGCATAAACCATTCCGATAGAATATATTACTAATATATAAGATAATAAAATTACTATTGTATGTGTGTTCATAAGTAATTATAATTATTTTTAAAAATAAATACCCTTTGTAATACATTTGGTCTTAAAATATGTTACATTATCGTTGGAGGACACACTCCACAATAAAAGTCATACAGAATAAAGAGAAAATGGAGAAGTGTAATAATAGAGATTTGACAGATAAAGCTGTGGACTAAGATTAAGATAGAGATATTGCAGTCGATCTTGGGAGAATCTTAGCATACGAAGACGAAAGGGGTATGAGGCGTGTACTACTACCAGTATTACATGTGACAGAGAGTATAGATAAGAATAGGTGACTTGCGTAGACTTAATGGATACCAGCTTTTCCTGCTTTAATTTAATACGTGGAACCAAATGTGGAAAAATATCTAATAATATGCAATTGAGAATTAAATTCTAGGCGCAAGCTTATGAGATTGCGAACTAATATTATGAAATATCAAATATTATAATAATTTTATTACTACTAACATATTAATAGAATAATTACCACCTGTTAATTCATCTCTCATGAATATGAAGATTTTTAAAAAATTTCGATGTAAAGCCAAAGGAATTAACTATATGGAAAGTATAGCAAAGCAAAAGAGTGGCTATGTATGAAAAGAGTACTAGTTCTCTCTGCAATAACAGTACTCTTATTTTCATCGATTACATCTCTCACCCAAACCCCAGCAAAACAGATGGTAGTTGCTCAAACTGTACATGCTGATTTTAACTTTGCAGCTGCAGGAGATTGGGGCTGTAATACTAATGCAAAAAATACTATAAAAAACGTAATAGATAAAAATCCGGAATTAGTACTTGGATTGGGGGACTACTCTTATAATAATACTAGTGCTGACTGTTGGCTCAAAATAGTAGATCCTATCGATGAAAAAATGAAAATTGCAATAGGTAACCATGAAAATATAAATTTACCTTTACTCAGACAGTATATGAGCCATTTTAACCTTACAAAACAGTATTATTCTTTTAACTATCAGAATGTTCATTTTACTGTAATGTCAACGGAACTTCCATATGGAGTAAATTCAGATCAATATAACTTTGTAAACAACGACCTTTCAAAGGCAGCATCAGACCCAAATATAGACTGGATAGTTGTGTATTTTCATAAACTGATGATTACTTCACCTTCACGCCATCCTCCAGAATTTTTATTACCAGATACATATCAGCCGCTGTTTGAAAAGTATGATGTAGACCTTGTATTGCAAGGACATAACCACCACTATGAAAGAACATATCCTATTAAATTCAATAATAATAATGTCACCAATCCAATAGAAACCAGTACAAATACAAACAGCTATACAGATCCTGATGGGCAAATATTTCTTACAGTAGGAACAGGCGGAAAAAAAATTCATAACTTTACTGATATAGCAGACTACAGTGTTAAACAGTATCTAGGGTTTGGGATCTTAAATATAGATATAACAAGTAATGGAAAAACATTAACAGGTAAGTTTTATGCTGATAAAAATGGAATAATGATAGACCAATTTAGTATTACAAAAAAGTAATTCTTAACTGTATTCAGTAAAAAATTCAGGAGTGCCAATAACTGAATCAATTGCATCGTCTTTCGTTGAAAAGGACTAGGTTTGAATGATATTAACATTTGAACTAATTACACAAAAGGTCTTTGGGAAAGTTCATTTCTTTTATTAAGACTATTATAGAAGATTTTTAAGAAACTAAAAAGAGAACTTCTTACAGTGCCCCTTATATTATTTGAAATACAAAAGTACAAAGATCCTTTCATTTGACCAAATATGAGTCTAAAGTTAATTTTAAATAACTGACTAGTGAGATTGTAGTGATACCTATGAACAAAAATAAAAGCAAAAAGGCATTATTATTCTTGCTGCTGGCTTTAAGCTTGATTGGATCAGTTAGTGTCATTCCAAGTATTACTTTCTCTTTTGCTCCTCATGTCTATGCTGCCCGAGCAGTAATGTCGCCTGAAGGACCAATTATCAATGATCCTAATCTTGTTGCTCAAGTATTCTTTAAAGGACTCAAATTCCCTACGAGTATGGCATTTTTGAGTCCTAATGACATACTGGTTTTGGAGAAAAATGATGGCACAGTGCAAAGGATAGTAGATGGCAAAATGTTAGCAGAACCATTACTTCATGTTAATGTGTCACCTTCAGATGAAAGAGGTCTGTTGGGAATTGCTGTTGCAAAGAATAATACAACTGGAACCGGAGCTTCTCCTACCTATGTTTTCTTGTATTTTACTGAAGCCGGACCAACAAAAGGTGATGTTGCTGCAGGAAATCGTATTTATAGGTATGAATTGGTAAATAATAAGCTGGTAAATCCTAAATTACTTCTAAATCTGCCAGCTTTACCAGGACCTTCCCACAATGGTGGTAAGCTTATAATCGGTCCTGATAATAATCTATATTTTCCTCTTGGTGATCTCAAAACCTCTGCAGATTTTCTAAGCAAAGATTTTCAAACTAAAGCTCAAAATTACATAAACGGAATAGATGTTGATGGAAGGGCTGGTATACTTAGAATTACTCAAGATGGCGGAGTAGTAGGGGGTGTAGGTATACTTGGAAATGAGGATCCTCTAAACAAATATTATGCATATGGAATAAAGAATAGTTTTGGAATTGGTTTTGATCCTGTTACAGGAAAGCTATGGGATACAGAAAATGGTCCATCCTTTGGTGATGAAATCAATCTTGTTGAACCAGGATTTAATGGTGGCTGGGCTAAGATACAGGGAATATGGACAGTAGATCAAGCAGGAGCTAAAGGAGGGGGTAAAGGAACAGAAGTAGTAGATCCTACTGCTCCTCGACTAAATCCTGGTGATAGTTTGGAAGACTTTGGTGGAAAGGGAAAATACAGTTCTCCTGAACTTACATGGGCTGATTCTTTTGGTCCTACTGCACTCAAGTTCCTAAACTCTGATAAATTGGGAAAACAATATGAAAATGATTTATTTGTAGCAGACATCAACTATGGTAACATTTACCACTTTAAACTAGACTCGAACAGAACTGGATTGCTCCTAGATGGACCACTTGCCGATAAAGTTGCAGATAAAGGGGAGGACCAACAGGTAGTCTTTGCTCATGGATTTGGTGGTATTACGGATTTAGAAGTTGGACCTGATGGTTATCTATATGTACTTACATTTGATAAAGTCGATGGCACAATATTTAGAATAGTTCCTAAGCAACAATAATCCCAGTGTCTTTTTGAATACTTGCTTATTATTATTTTGATTTAGGTATATTCTTAACGCATTTCCAATAGCATTGTTTATCGATGGATCTGATCTCTGAAGGAATCTCCTATAACTGCATAAACATCATGAATATATAGCAACCTTCAAAATAGCAATTTAAAATACAATAAGAATCCTTTGGTAAATCTAACTAGGATATTTACCTAGTCCTAATCAACCTTGCTAGCTGTCCTGATGGAATTTTCACTTAAAGTAGTATATAAGATTCATACTATATCTACAATTGCTATCGCAGCACATATTAGGGTAAGTCAATTAGTAGAAAAGAGGTCATTTTATTTGATAGTTATTATCATAACTTAAAATAAATTACAAAAGCAAATCAATAATACCTTGTATAATGAAGAATATTATGATGCTGTAAGAAGTTGTATAATGGTTACTTTGCCCTTAAACATATTGAAAATAGAAGTAAAGTGTTACAATATGACAATGATTCTGCAATTGAAAATAGTATTGAATTGCCTATATTTATGTAGAGCCTTTACCCTTCCATCACAGCCTTCATTATCGTAGACTTGAAGTGAATCAGACAAACAATTTATTGCATGGAAATTATCACACGGACAGATGAGATTTTGATAATTGTAAGAATAAGAGAGAATACAATGATATCTGCAAGTCTATTCCTACAGCATGAGGATTGAGCAGTATTACACTATAGCTGAGCAAAATCAGATATAAGATATATAATACACCCTTCTATATATTATGTTTGAATTACTCAGATGCGAACAATTCTACAAGAGTTTGTAATAGCGATGATAGCAACAGCAATCGTTATGGGTGTATCTATACTAACAACTACAATACCTCAAGCAGCATATGCACAGCAGTATCAAGGAAATCAAACTTCATCGTCATCAGATAATTGTGCAGCTGATCAACTCCCTGCAAGTATAAACGGTACAATACAATGTATGCGACAAGGAGAATGCTACTCAGAAGAATTTGAAGGAAAGAAAGTAAAACATTGTAACTTTATGATGGGTAACGAATAGATAGATAGACTAGAATAAATAAGATAAATATACTGCGTAGATTATAGGATGAATTCATTCAGCTGTTGTTGTCGTTCTATTTTGATAGTTTCTAACCCATTTTTGAACTTTGGTAAAATGAGTTCGTTATTGTTTTAGATAGATAAAATAATTAGAGACCTGTTTAATGTTATAATCAATATGTGCTTTTGTCTATCTAGAAGTTACTTATAATCTATTATATATCATTATATATCAGATCCTTATTCTCCTCTTCTTTCTCTCTATCTATGAAACTTCTCGCCTAACCTATACCATACGGTAATTGATGCAAATTGATGCAAATACAAAAGCTGCGATATAAAATAACTTTAACCAACCTGACAATAGAGAGTATCGCGCTAATTAGTCCTACAATTATGGAATAGATCAGCGCCTTCTTAGGAGTGAACAGGTATTCTTGTCCTTTCAGTCTATTGTTATTTATCATCTCTATGCTTACTCCTGATGATGATACTTTTTGTGTTCTTTCTCTTCTTCTTACAATAAGCCAAATGCCACCAGTGCTTGTTATTATCAAGCCTATATTAGGAGAATTAGTCCAGCAATGACTGATTCTCTACGTTCTATTTCTCTATCGCTCGATTAATACAATGTTCAGTTATTTGATATTAGTTAGACTCGAATTGTTGAGACCAAGCTTATATGTACATTGGAATGTAGGTGATTGTGCAAGGCTTACGGCCAGAACTACAATTCCAATTGCCAGTATGCTTAATCGTATGAACAATACTTTCTTTGGTCTAGAAACCTTGCTTAGCTTTTTCTTTTATTGCTTATTGCTAATATGTTGTTTCTAACGATAGGACCGTAAATTTATATTATTCTACTACTCACCGGTTTCTTCTTTGATGCCATCATCGGCTTCTTCTCCATTTCCTTGATCTGATGGAAGATTGAAAGGACTTTTAGTAATGTCTTCTGTTGTAGAAGGAGGAGGAGAAGTTGAAGTAGAAGAAGGGCTTGTATTTTCACAGGTGGCTGTCACATTGTCATTGTCAGCTGTACTAGCATCTGTAACTTTATCAATTCCTTCTCCACAGTTAAAAGTATCTTTGCCAGGTCCTCCTGTAAGAGTATCATCTCCACGGCCTGCAATGAGTACGTCATTACCATCGTCACCAAATATCATATCATTTCCACTACCACCTCTAATTCTGTCATTTCCTTTGTCACCATGGATGGTATCAACTCCCTTACCACCTCTGATTTGATCACCTGCATCAAGACCAGATATCATATCATCTCCTCCATAGCCATATATGGAATCTTTTTCCGCTGTACCAGTTAGTGTATCAGGTCCTTCCGTTCCTGTTACATTAAGTGCCCATACATTTGCTACAGGTGATGGTAGCGATAATATTCCACCAAATAGTGATATTGCAGTTGTTGATAGTATTGCGGTAATTATTGTTATCCCAATAATTGTCAATATTAAAACTCCTTTTGACATTTTAATTATAGAAGAAAAAGGCTAGATATTATATAGTTTTGCAATAGTATACTAATTTAATAAATCAGAAGCTGTTACTTATTGACTACAAGGTTTGAAGTTGAATTATTTCTTAACAGTGCCGCCACCACAGTCAAAATAATCTTGACTCTTATTTTGAAGAAACCCTGAGTAAATTTGCTGAAGGATCATCAGGAATTTTAATATGGCTGTTGTATTGGTATTTATAGGAATTATATCCATAATTGGATTTATTGATTATAAGAAGAGTAAGCCATCATTTACAAACCTTATTTATATTATTTTACAACTGGTTCAAATACTTGTATTCTCTCGTTCTTTCTATCAGATACATAAACATATCCATTTGAATCTACAGCAAGATGTTCTGGATCTACAAATTGTCCATCTCCCTTACCATAGGATCCCCATTTTGTAATAAAATTGCCTTCACTGTTAAATTTTAAAACTCTAGGCTGATTACTACAGCCAGGGTCAGATTGTGGATCTGTTACATATATGTTATCAGATTTATCAATAGCAATATGCTCCATATGACAAAATTGGTAGTCTCCTGTGCCATTAGAACCCCACATTAATACAGGTTTCCAATTACTATCGAATTTCTGGATACGTTCATTTCCTCTTTCATTTACTATAAAATTACCCTTTGAATCTATTTCAATTGTCGTAGGAAGATTGAATTCACCACTTTTATTACCTAATTTACCTATTGCTTGAATAAACTTCCCATTTATATCAAATTTCTGGATACGATTATTTTTGGAATCTACTACATAAACATATTTTAAATTTTTATCTACCGCAATATGTCTTGGATTATCAAATTGTCCATCTCCCTTACCATAGGATCCCCATTTTGTAATAAAATTGCCTCGACTATCAAATTTTTCGACTCTGTGATTTGCTCTATCAGCAACCCATACATTACCATTAGCATCCACGTCTATTCCATATGGAACATGAAATTGTCCATCTCCCTTACCTAATTGACCCCACGAAAAGAGAAAGGTACCGTTTTTATCAAAAGCCTGAATTCTGTTACCATCTCGATCTACAGCATAAAGAATCTTTTCATCATTACTAAAATCCAAGTCATGTGGACGTTGAAATTGTCCAGGACCAATTCCCTTAGAACCCCATTTTTTTACAAATTTGTATTCAGTAGCGTTTTCATAAGCAGACACATCTGAAAAAATATTGATGTTAGCTAATAGAAAGAACATCCCAACTAATGCTATTATAAAGAAAAAAGTAATAGTAGGATATTGAAACAAATCAAAATGATAATCAACAATAGAGCGAAAGATCAACTGTTCTTTTCTTAGAGAAAGTGGGTATTATATACTATTGGTATAAGCGCATAACGACTAGCTGAAATGTTTCTAACCTCTGACACTTTTAACTCTTTGTTTCTGATTGTGATAAAAAGAATAATACTACGATAGCAAATGTCATTGAAGGTAATATTATATCATTTTATGGAGTATCAAATGATGGTTTAAATGAACCCTCTAAAAACTGAAAAATAAAATGACAGTGATTAGTTAATATATGAAGAAGATACATCTAAAATTCTTGTTAATTTTCCAATGTGAAATTAAAGATCCAATGTAGAATGCAGAGATTATTAAGATGGTTGGTGATAATATACTAAATGATGTTTATTCAAAAGAAATTCAGTTCTTCTATTTTACATCTCATTGTCCTAATAATGGTTCTTAGCATTACTTTTGATATAACAAATGAAAAATATGCTGCGTATAGTAGTATTTTGAATAGTTCGGCTAGTACTAGTAATATGACATCATCTTTACCTGTTTCAGATTTTAACTTTGCAGCTGCAGGAGATTGGGGATGTACCTCTAATACAAATATGACTGTAAATAACATGTTAGACAAAAAACCAGAATTAGTAATTGCGTTGGGGGACTACTCATATAATAGGACGAGTGATGATTGCTGGTTCAAGATAGTGGATCCTATAGATGAAAAAATGAAAATTGCAATAGGAAATCATGATCACCGAGGGATTGGACAGCTATACAGATATATGAATCACTTTGGACTCAGAGAACAATATTATTCATTTGATCTCCAAAATATTCACTTTCTTGCACTTTCAACAGAAATTCCATTCAATGTGACTTCTGCACAATATAAATTTGTCAAGGATGATCTTTCAAAGGCAGCATCAAATCCAAACATAGATTGGATTATAGCATATTACCATAGACCAATGTATACCTTACCAAGTACGCATCCTGCTATTACTTCCTTAAGAAGTATCTATCATCCTCTGTTTGAACAGTATGGAGTAGACCTTGTACTTCAAGGACATAATCACAACTATCAGAGAACATATCCTATCAAATTTGATAGTGTTAATCCAGAGCCATCCAATAGAAACCAGTACAAATACAACCAACTATACAGATCCTGATGGAGGGGGACAGATATTTATTACAGTAGGCACAGGAGGGGAGGATCTTTACCCTTTTAAAGATCAAAAAGACAGTAAAAAAGGAAACAACTACTATGTTAAAGACTATATAGGATTTGGTATACTAAATGTGGATATTACAAATAATGGAAGAGCACTAACAGGTAAGTTTTATGCAAATAATGATGGAAAGATAATAGACCAATTCACTATTGTAAAGTAATTATTTTTTCTACCGTGTTTCATTATAAAAAATATCTAAATTGATAATTACTTATCAACGATAGTAAAATGAAGAGGATTTTAAAGAGAATTTTGATAGCAACAACCCGTGGGATACACAATATCGTAATTATTGACTTGAAAAATTTCTTCAATGATTCTTAAACAGAAATGATTGTGGAATTTTATTATTGATTATAGTTACCAAGCAAGATCCAAAAATTTCTGTCAGCAAAGAACCGTCTCATAGAATTAATAATTTAGTATTTTTGATATTATTCTATTCTAGGGATTTTGCCTATTTTATATGTAAAAAATTAGGCTACCAAAAATTACAAAGTATAGCTGTAGTCGTCTATCCAATTAATTTGAGAAGTATATATTTTTAATTATTCTTTGTTTGTAAATGACGGCTTACTCTTCTTATAATCAATAAATCCAATTATGATATAATTCCTATAAATACCAATACGACAGCCATATTAAAATTCCTGATGATCCTTCAGCAAATTTACTCAGGGTTTCTTCAAAATAAGAGTCAAGATTATTTTGACTGTGGAGATGGCATAGATGTAATCATGGAGGTTAACACAGGCTAGCTCGAAGATACAATTCCTTCTTCTTCCTCTTCTTCTACAACATATGATACTATCATAAATGTTCTGACAACTTCAGCAAAGAATTTTGTGGCAAATAGTTTGAATTTAGATGAAGATAATGGCTCACTGGCTGAGAAAACTCTGTCCCAGGTGGTACGGCGCACAAACTATTGTCACTAACATTATTATTATAATAATTATTCTGATTCCTTTATATATGTCACTAGATATGAATCCGGAGTTTTACAAATGAGATAATATTTCTTATCGCTTGAACAAGAATATTACGGAAAAGCATCTGGGTCGCCTATTTGATTGATTGCTTTTGATTATTATTATAATGATAATAATCATATTATTATATTGTTTGCTAGAAGTCTTAAAATCTATTTATTACAGCACGCAATCCATAATAGTTTTCAGTAGCTAATATTGCTTCTTCAATATTGCTAAGTGAATATCTATGGGTAACTATTTTTGTTAAGTCAACTTTCTTAGTAGAAGCAAGTCTAGCAGCTTCATAAAGCATAGATGGCGTAGAGCTGAAACTACCAGTAATAGAAATTTGATTATAATGAAGCCAGTTAGGATCTATTAGAACAGTATTATTCTTACTATTTTTATTATTATTTTTTTATTATTATTTTTTACTATTACTATTTTCCTTTGGCATGCCTGCAAATATGTTTATTATCGAATTCTTGGCTGCAATTTTTATAGCTAAATCTAAAGCTGCAGGATTACTTGTGGCAACTATAACTACATTAGCACCTATCCCATCTGTAAAATCTAATATATTATCTGATGTTTCTTTACGGCTACTACTCTGAGAGTCATCATCTGCAAATATCACCTCATCTGCACCCATAGATTTTGCTTTTTGTATTCTGGCAGATATTTTTCCAACTACAATAGTTTTTGCTCCATATAATTTTGATAATTGGAGATGAAGCAAACCTATTGGCCCATCTCCTATTATGACGACAACTGATTGAGATCTTTCCCTTCTTTCCCTTCCTTCTCTTTCTTTATCTTTTTTATTTTTGTTTGTTGTAGTAGTAGTAGTAATAATCTGTCCTATATGAGAAAAAGCGTTTAGACAACAGGCTAATGGTTCAAGTAAGGCAGCTTCCTCATTACTTAGGTTATCAGGAACTGAAACAAGACCTCCTATTTGGATAACATTTTTAGGTATTTTGACATATTCAGCAAACCCACCATTGACAGTCGATCCTATCTCTTTTAGATTAATGCATAGATTATACTGTTTGTTATAGCAATATCTACAGTTTAAACAAGGTATTACAGGACAAACGGCAACCCTTGATCCTTCTTTTATTATTATATTATCATTACTAGTTGTAGTAGTAGTAGTAGTACTAACATTTATTGGAGTTGCGGCTTTTAGTATTTCTCCACAAAACTCATGTCCTAATATTATAGGTGGTGTTACTTTTGAATGTCCATTTCTAAATACTCTTACATCGTATCCACATACAGCACATGCATTTACTTTTAACATGATACTACCTTTTTCGTCTAGGTCTGTAGGAAACTGTATTTCTTGAACACTTAGATTGTTCGGACTATAAAATACTGCTGCATTCATCTTCTGTTTTAACGATAACAATTAGATACTACTATAGAAGAGTTGTAGGTCAATAATATAATTTAATATTTAATACAATTTCAAATAATTCATCTATATGCTCCTTCCTAATCTGTTCGGATCTAGGTTCATTCATTAGATAATTATCATGTAATATTATTATCTCGTTTTGTAGGCCTGGGTCACCATGATAAGAAACAATCTTATAGTCAAGACATGTACATATCATGTCTAGATAAGTCTGCACAATTATTCAGAAGCTTTTAATATATTATGTACTTGTAAAATGGATCCAAATTAAAAGAACAATAAGAAGGTGTAGCAGGTATTTTCAACAAAACTGTCAATAGAAGATTATAATAATTAAGCTCATGGCATCTTCATTAAAAGAGAATCCATACTCAATTTAAAAGGGTATGATATAGCAACACCAACTTAACATACCTATACGTCCTTGAGTTTGGAGAATGCCAATAAATAAAAGCTTTATCAACACCACACGATTTGCTATGCTTTTACTATGCCTGTGCTTTTTTGCTTTTTTCCATAATCACAAAATGTCATCTTGATCCAAAAAATGTCATACCAGATAACACGCTATTTCCAGATTTTCTCATGAAAGGTCCATTTTTTGTTGAGAATAAAATTACTGATTGCCGCAGTAGCAACTGCTATTATTAACGAAGGACTATAGCTAAGTCCTGATTCTACTAGAAGATAAACTAGCAATAATTGGATTGATGCTCCTAAGGAACTAAAAGCTACAAATAAGCCATACTGCTTCAATGTATGGTAAAGTGAGAAATTTTTATCTTCAAATGTCCATAACTTGTTTAATAAAAAGTTCGTAGTTATTGAAACTAAAATCCCTACCAAGGTACCATGTATATACCATAAGTTGGATACGGTACCGCCAGTTAGAAGTGACGATATTATATAATTTATTAATAATCCACTAGCACCAACTGTGAAAAATCTCGCAGCTTTCGATAGAAATAGTATTAACCCTCTACGTTCTTGCTTATTCTGTATCGCTTTACTAGAATTTCGTCCGTACCTATACAATTGCCATATTGCCTTAGTATAATTAAATATAACTCTGGAATTTAGTGTACTTTTTCCAAAGTGTGGATCATTAAAAGTAAATGGTATTTCTCTTACTTTTAGGTTCTTATCTTTAACAAGAATCTCTAATAAAATTTTAAAATCTTGTATATCAAATTCAATATTTTTTAATGCATGATGTGGAAGAGCAAAGAAATCAGACATAGGGTCTTTAACATTTCTTAGTTTCAAACTATGTCTTGCTATTCTTACAGCACTCATACTAAACATCAATCTTTTAAAAGGCCAGCCTACTATTGATGCTCCTTTAATATATCGCGAGGCAATAACTATGCAATTTGGATCTTGATTCAATTCATTTATTAGGCGTGGTATGATCTCAGGAGGATGTGAAAAATCTCCCTTCATAATTAGAACATTCTGTCCGTTAGAAAATCTTACGCCATGCAATATAGCAGTAATTAAACTATTCCTCGTCTGCCTACGAATAATTTTAACTCGGCATTTTCTATAAATATTTTTACGATTGTTTGTTTGAGTGCTATCAAGCATTTCATTTGTTATACTTTGTATATATCTTTCAACCAGTGTTCCTGTACCATCAGACGAATTATCGTCTACTATTATTATCTCTGCGGAAACATCAGTAGGTAAATGATATCTTATTGCATCTAATAGTTTCAAAATATTTTCAGCTTCGTTGTATGTTGGAATTATAATAGACAAAAAACGCTTTTCGCTAATAAGATCTTGCACCACAAACCCCTCTTATCCATTTGGTGTAGTCTAGCATCTTTCTCTTGCAGCCGCTGCTTTCGAAGTCGTGATTATTCCATTATTGCTGTCAATAGGCATTGCAATTTTGGAGCTAGCACCATAATAACGATTGACAGTTCTGTATCTATTCATTGCCATATGTGATTCTCGTATAATAATATATAGGATTTTCGATTTATTATTATTAAGTTTGCCTAGTACAGATATAAGAATAGGAGTTTATGAGTTGGAGAGCAAAAAATTTATTGAAAAATATCCATTTTTGAGGAAATGCTAATACATTCGGGTTGATACCTTTTAATGATAAAAACTTGATTATATCCTACTAACTCCGAGGATGCAGGAATTTCAAAAATGTCTTTACAAGCCTGATACCATTGGCATCTAAGAGGTTGGGACCATTTAAAACTACTCTCCAAGTGAACTTTTAATACAATAGTAGGGATAATCCAATGTAGATCATCACGATATTGTTAGATCCTATTATCTTCACTATCAGCTTTTGCCCTTTGAATACGGCGTAAAAAATGGCATATTCCACCATTATTTATTCTGCGAATATTTGGCGATATCTTCGACTCATTAAATGATAAATCTATGGGTAATATATCAGATTTTATGACACTTGGCGATCACATTTTATTCATTTTGCAATAGTAGGAAAAGTATATTCTAGTTTAAAACCTCCACTTTCCATGCTGGATGGATGTATCTCATTCCATCCTCCATCCCTTACCCATACTCCAACAACTTTAACTCTCTTACCAACTTCCGGAATTTCAATCATGCTAGAACCCTGTTCTTTTGGAATAATTCCTACTATTAGCAGTCCATTACATCTATCGTAGTTTTCTTCATTTAGCAATTTCGTACTCATCTTCAACATCTAAATAGAACCTGACGTCTCCATCATTTACACGTTCAGAATCACGTACTATACCGACTACTTCTTTGCATGAAGAGAGAATACTCAATCCCCTGGATCATATACATTTTTTAGAAGGTTTCGTGTTTTGCGTTCTTGGTCACCTTCTCCATCGTTCGTAGAGGATGTTATATATGTATTATCCACATCATCACCTTTATCACTATTGTCTCCTTAGTTCACAGTCGTGCTAAATGATAGAGCTTCATTATTGTTATTATCTTGGATATATGTCATGACTTTGTCTTCTTTATCTGCTGCTGGCGATTCTTCATCATTTCAGCAAATGTTGGGTGGGTAATAGAAAGCTACCAATTACGCTTTGTTAGTGTAAGTACTAACGCTGTTATAATTGTAAAAATGACTAACATTGATTTTGTCATCAATGCACTAACCTACCACAGTTTATTGTTAAGGAGATTGATATTTTATTATATATTATAATATCGTACAAATATTGTAGTGAATTGTATGTGATATTTAATTATCTATTTTTTAACTCGATAGCATAGGCAAAATGATGAGAAACTGCAACTATAAGAAAAATTATATATTCCGGCATGCTGTAGTGTAGCCCGTAATTACACGACTTTACACGATTTTAAAAAATTACACGAGATTTTATACCACTCTAATTTAATGCACAAATGTTATTAATACACACATTAAGCTATTACTCTAGTAGGATAGACGCAAACGTCACCATGAAGGGAACAACACCAAGCCAAGGAAAAAAATTGTTGGTTTTAAAAGTAATACCAAATGAACAGAACAAGCCCTTAATCACTATGGCTCAGATTTAAAATAAGAAAATGTGTATCCTATACAAATAATATAATAATTCACTGAATACCTTGAGTTTCCGTAGCTTATCGTCAAGATCACAATAAAAGATATAGAATTTGAGATAACAAGTATTCTACAAACAACTGGAATATTTGCCATCGGTAATTTTGATGTCGAAGAAATAGATTATATTATAACGCAGATGCTTTTTGTCAACGAAATTTGCCACACATATTTGGATGCAAAGCAAAATCAAAGTAACTAAAAAGTAGAAATATATGGACAATGGATAAAATGATGAAAAGATCTTCTATCAGAATATATTATTCTGTTAGTCATAACGTATATGACAATACCATAGTAATAATTGATAATATTAGTGGGATATATGTCATAGTCAAGATACCCGGTGTATATCGTTGAAAACACGGCAATCAAGATGGTATATGAATTGGCTGCTATCATGATAATGATAAACTTTTGAAGTAAATGAAGAAGTTGAGCGGCTTGCACCCTGAAACCCTGGAGGCGAATAAGTATTAGTCTTTAAAATGGCTTAACCATATGAGATTAATTGCGTTATAGAAATTACATTTCCATATCTACTTTATTCAAAAATTTCCAGTTCCAAATAAGATCCTCATAATATTATTAAAAGCACGCGAATTCAATGTAGTAATCATTTCATATATTTGATGAACTGTTTGTCTATACATGCATAATGAGATAATTTTTGAAGTATCTATAATTGAAACCTAGCTTTTTAATATGTTTGATAGCAGGTTTTTTAAATGATGGTTGTATTTATACATTATAACTAACAATTTCAGAAAAAAAGTATATTTCGTTGAACAATAACTCTAATAACCAAATTAAACTTGTATAAAATCTTGCTATAGGCTAACCAGTATATCTTCGGACCCTTTTAATATAATGTCATTTACTTACCTTTTCCTACACTCTGACCAGCTAGTTGGAAACTTTTACCTTTCCTAATTTTACACGCCGAGATTTATTTATCATATCCACCGAGATGGAGATAGTTCCTTTATTTCCATACTAACTTCTTTCTCCATCGCTTCCTTTCAAAGCGAATTGTGCAATATTTCTTTAAAAACTGGCTTTAAAAAGCAATCTTTTATAAAAGAAGAGATTAGCCAGTAAGGTGTTGTTAGAGAATGTTGTGATGATCATACTCGCCTCTTTCTGGTTCTCCACCATACCTGTTGCCTTTCTGACCCTAGGAAGATTCTTAAAGAATAGAAATACTTTTGTAGAGCATGATCTTCGACGAATTTATAATGATCCAAATATAATTTTTCAGATAACTACTCGTTCAGCTACAAAAACACCTGTTGTAAAAAGGGGAATTGATTCGATAATAAATTCTTCTTTAAAAATTAACTATAACAACTATCAAATTTCCATAATCACAGATGATCCCAAGGATAGAACTACATTAAATGGTATCAAATGTGAAGTGATCGTAGTTGAAAAGAAATTTAAAGCGTTTGCAATCAAAAAAGGGCGAGCTCTACAATATGCCGTTGAGCACCGTCGTAAAGCTGGCAAAAATATCGCCTCATATTGGATATTTCATATGGATGACGAAAGTTATGTGACAAATCAGACTATTATTTCTTTGCTAAAATTCATTAGAGAGGGGAATGCAATTGCATCAGAGGGTCCAATCTTTTATCCATTAAAGTTCGAGTCTGCAAATCCTTTAACAGCTATTGCAGAATCTATAAGGCCGTTTACATGCTATGATTGTGTTTCGCAAATGACAAATCCTCCTCCATTGCATATGCATGGGAGCAATTTACTAGTCAGATCAGATATTGAGGATTCAATAGGTTGGAATTTCGGACAAACGCTTGCAGAGGATCAAATTTTCGGCTATAAAATTTATGAGAAGTATGGTTCAAAGTCAATGGGCTGGCATGGAGGAATATTGCTTGAACAACCGCCACTCAACCTAAAAGATCATTTTATGCAGCGACGTAGGTGGGTTATCGGAAGTTTGCAAAATATGCAGAGATTTCCATTAATACATAAGTTTAAACTAATGTTTAAGTTAACCACGTATTTTATGGGATTTGTCTCAGGTGTCCTTTCTACAATTCTTTATTTCCACGCTTATATTCCAAAACTCCTGTCATTGTTACCAATGCATGGTATTAATTTAGACATAACATCATGGTTCGATATACTAATGAAAACATTTTTTTCTGAATCAACAGTTAATGCCTCAATCAACGGTAATACTCTTGATCCGATCGTTGGCTTGGTCTTACTATTTCCCTATATTATGTGGCTCTTTTCATATCAGTTGGGATTATTCCTTAATACGAGATATTCAAAGGTCAGTGTAATTAAGAGAATTGTATTGCATCTTCAAACTCTATTGTTATCCTTCGTGATCGGACTCATTGAGACATTTCCTGCATTCTGGGCAATGCTAGAGTATTATATCCTAGATAAAATGAAAAAAACGAAAAAAATCCATGATTTCTATGTTATAAAAAAATAATATTGTGAACAAATTTGTATTAAAAATATTGTTCCTTAATCAGATCATAAAAATAATAGTAAAAGAACTTATATTTAATAATTATTGTACAAGCAATTTTAGCATGCATTATATTGATACCAAATAGAATAAATAAAAAATCAAGTATGGGATATGGATAGTCTGGTTATGCATATAAAGCTCTAAAGAGTGGTTAAATGACAACATCCAAAATCACGTAGATGGAACAGATGCTGATGGAAGGGCTGATCTACATAGAATTATTTAAAATAGCGAAGGGGCATTAACAAGTAATATTAGCATAGTAATATCATTCTTGGCGACTCAGCCGCCCTAAGTAAATGCTATTATGACTATGAAATACGGAATAGCTTTGGAATTGGATTTGATCCTATACCAGGAAAACTATGGGATACAGCATTCGTCCAGCCTATGTTGATGAGTAACCTCGTTTAACCAAAATATAATTGTGGATTGGACAAGGGTCAGGAAATAGAGACACGACAAAGCAGGAATTAAGGAGAGAAGTAGATAATATTAAAATTGAGTATGTATTGTACTCTAATCAGTAGGTTATTCTATGCTTTGCTCAACTTGACGACGGATTTGACTGCCTGGATGACCAATTTGACAGACCAAGTTTTAAATGTATGGGTCTTTAGATTTTACCATAATGGATTTCAAAATAGCTCCAAGACAAATAGTAATACAGGTTAAGAACATTGAAGATCTCACAGGCACCCTATCTCATTCGTGTAGACAATTTTAACTAAGCACGTAATGGATATGAATAACTCAGGTATTATCTAGGTAATCCTAAAAAATAATATATAAACAACTGAAAGCTTAGGCGAATTCTGGAGTTAGAAAAGATTCATGGAATTGGAGTAGATCGTGGCAAGCCAATTGTCTCATAGTTGAATAAAAAGGAGACAACGAAAGTAATGAGACTAAAAATTACAATATCACAAAAGACAATATATTACCCCTTCGTCCTCACATCAATCATAATATCAATATAGAACAAACTAATAACAAAACAGACACATCTAAGGTTTCCAATTAAACCTATCTGACTGTTTATAATATTCGTACGCATTATAAAAGGTAACTTTTTCAATATCGTTTATAGTAAATTCACCAGACTTTCTCATCTCTCTAGCAACTAGAGGAACACTTAATGGATCTGATATACCCCAGTCAGCGAGCACTATGTATCATTATACGTTCTGTACCATACTTTTTTATTATTTTCATTGCTCTCTTAGGAGATAGTTTTGTAACAGGATAAACAGACAGACCAGCCCACATTCCTAGTTCCAATGTTTTCTCAATAGTTTCTTCTACGTTATGATCGACAAGTATTTTTTCTCTGTTGTACCTACTATGACTACTATTACCACTACTACTACCAATAGTACCACCACTACTACCTCCTTTATTCTCCTTCTCATCATCACCATCACCATCATTATCATTATCATTATTATTTAGGAGAATCCTTTCAATTCTTTTCATTCCTTCTAGCTTATTATTATGTGGCAGATGAACTGTCATAAGCATATTCTTCTCTGCAGCAATATCCATCTGCTTTACAAATACCTCTTCTTCTAAATCGTTAATCAGATTATAACCTAGTTCTCCAACAGCGACAACTCTTTCCCTATCAAGATATCCATTCTTAACCATTGCATCAATAGCATCCAGAGCTAATGGTCTTTCTATAGCTTCTTTTGGATTTACTGAAATACAAACAAAATGTTCTATTCCGAATTCTTTAGCTCTTTGGGTTTCAAATGAAATCATATGTTCCCAATAATCTTCGAATGTTCCTACAAATCTTCTTGGTCCACCAAGCCAAAAAGAAGGCTGGACTATAACTTCAATTCCAGCTATAGACATTGCCTCATAGTCATCAGTAGTACGAGAATACATATGGATATGTGGATCAAATATTCGTGTCATGTAGGACTCTATTATTATTATCTAAAATATTATCCTTTTACATTGTATAACTTCAATAGAAATTAATTATTGTATTAAATATTAAATTATATTATTGACCTACAACTCTTCTATAGTAGTATCTAATTGTTATCGTTAAAACAGAAGATGAATGCAGCTGTATTTTATAGTCCGAACAATCTAAGTGTTCAAGAAATACCCGTTCACCAGTGACCAAAATAAAAAACGCCTTGTTGGAAGTAAATGTATGTGAACTATATGTGGCTATAATATAAGAGTATTTGGAATTAGTCGGTTCTGTTCACTTAGGAAAAGTGTATAGCTTAATACATTGTTATTCTCTTAATGTATAGAAGTAACAAAACAGCATCAAAATATATTCTCTATATGCATTGCACTTATATTCTTCTGGTCTATCTTTAAAAAAGACATCTGAAAGACTTTTGCCATTTATTAAGAGAAATCATGTTACCGTCTGGAATTGGATACAAAAGTACAAGCCAACCAAGAAGATACTGCAAAAGAAAAAGAAAATACAAGCATTCATAATAATAGATGAAACTCTGATTAAAGTTGGCAATCAATTTGCTTGGCTGTGGATTGCTATCGATTCAATCAATAAATTCATTCTTGGAATACACATTTCTTTTGAAAGAACAATTCTTGTGGCAGAACGATTCCTGAATTCATTAATAAAAGATTATGGAAAGCATTCACTTTCAACAGATGATGGAGGAACATGGTATTCATACGCTTGTAAACTCCTGAAGATAGAACATCATATTCATTCAACATATGAGAAAAGCATTATTGAGAGAACAATCCAATACATCAACGATAGAACTGAAGCGTTTGATGATTACTTTCCTTGTAGAAAAGATAATTACAAATTAAATCACATAAAGAATTGGTTGAAACTGTTTATAGATATACACAATAAGGAAGTAATGAATACTACACCGGTTAAATGAACAGAGCCAATTGGTCACAATTAAAAGTTATATACCAGCCATAATATTCGTGTTTCACAATTGTGTTGAACGTATCCGATGTCTAACCATAGTGTTCCAAGAAATTATGATAACAATTATGCGAAGAAACAATAATACTAGAAGCCGGTCGGACGTGGCTATTTCACTTATATCGGCTTTTTTGGCTAGCCTATATTGTTCTAACAAAAGTAGTATAATCTTTATGTCAATTCAAAGAAATAGATGTGTTTAATGGTAGAACATAACTATGTAAATGAATTAAATCTATCTCATCAAATAATTCTACTAGGGAGTAGTCATATTCTTTTTAGGTAGTATACTTAATATCTAAAATGACCGCAGGACTGATACCAATTAGTATTAATTTTAGATAGGGTTACTAAAAGCGCTTATTGCTCTATGGTTCATATATGCGATATCCATACTTGTTAACCAATCATTACGCCAAGTGTTCTTTGCTCCACCCCATGTATGTGGGATATTATATTTATCTCCTTGACCCGTGTGTATAAATTCAAAATACTTTTTCCACCCTTCATTTTTTGGTTTACCTGTGTTAATATCTATAGGGTCTTCGTTAAAGTAAGTTACAATATGTCGTGCACTTTTGTCAGAATTTACTATACTTACAACCTTGCATCCAAACCATTTGTCACCCAATGGTTGGTATTTGTTGAATTGCTTGACAGTATGACCATGTTCATAATGAGGATGGTCATACTCAAAAGATACTGCATCTATTATTGAAGCATTGTATGCCCAATGCACATTCCAGCATGAAGCGTCATGAAATTTATCAGCTTGAACGGAGTGCCTACCGCCTCCAAGTTTTGCAACTATCGAGTCTTCCGGTTTCATGATTCCATTTGGTCGGCAAATATAGGTCCATTCTCCGTTGGAGAGATCGTTGGGGTTCGTCAACCAACCATATTGCGACGCCCCATTCGTCCAATTATATTTCTGTTTGTTTTCATCTGCTGCATCTTCAGTGAAGATGTGGAAACGTACTGAATATCTTCCCTGTCCTGTGTTGCCTGGGTTGCCACCCGTAAATCTAATAAACTTAATACCTCCTTCCTGCATAAATTCAAATGCCCCAGTTGCAATTTCCAATCTTTTATCAAATGTCGGGTCGTTATTTACATCGAATCTATACGAATATCCACCAGGTATAGGTGTTCCCATCATAAGAATACCGTCTTCATCTAACATCCCTGTTGTTAATGCCGCTGCGTATGCCTCTTTTTTTCTGGTAGGTTTTCCTAATATACTATTTAAAATGCCAATTTGGTATGCAAAATAGCTAGTAGCTATACTTGCTCCCACTAACTTAAGAAATTCTCGCCTTGATATTTTGTTTTCTTTAGAATCTGAAGCTTTCAACTATGTTTGCCTCAACTGATAATTAAAAAGACATAAGAGTCTTATAAAAAATTTATCTTCCTGCATATCTTTTAACTTTTTAACAATTCCTTATTATTCTTTCTAAATCTAACACATAATTGAAAAGGATAGTTATGATATGGTCTAGCATAAATAAATAAAACTATTTTATTTTATATTACACAAGTGGATTAGTATTAGAATAATGCAACAACTATCCAAAACATTAAGCAAAGATATTACTGTCGTTTTGTCATTTTGAATCTACCTTAAAAATTCTCAAAAATGTTCTTTTTATTTCTAATCTATATTATATGATGTTTACATAGCAATACACAGGATCTTATATATACTTATTCTAACAGCTTCACATATAATATTTAGATAACATGTTGTTTTTGTTCCAATGTTCACGTCCTTTGCATTTGATATAATATCGTTTTGTTTAGGTATACAATAATACCTATGTAAGTTCTGCTTTTCATTTTTCATTTTTTGATGTTTTTATTCTACTCTTCTTTTTGTTTAGCGGCTCTTCCTAATTGTGAAGATGGTCATGTTGATGTTTTTATGGTGTCTTTATTAATCTACATCATAATATTGTGTTCTGTCTTATTTCGGTCTTTAATAATAATATCAAATTCTTGATCTACTACTTCTTTATTGTTTATTTTAACACTGCTTTTTTCAGTTGCGCTAATCTCTCCATTTTGTTGTTTTTCTAATTGTTATCAGTGCATAAAATATCAACCAAACATATACGAATGTAGAAAGTAATGTCATCAATGGGCGGTATATCCACATATCGTTATTGGGATTACACAATTTAAAGTCAACAGCATAAATCATTCCTATAAAAAATATTCCGGTAAAATAAAATACAGGTGTAAGATAATCTCCTAGAAATGGCATAATAAATAGTGAGGATATTACGATAAATGGTCTTATGAGCTTCATTCCAATTGATAAATAATATAATAGTGCTGCAACTAACGGACGTTTCCAATATATTTTTCCTGTTGCAAAGATGCTTCTGATAAAGCTCTTTCTCCATCGAACTTGTTGTAATATAAGTGCACGAAAAGTTTTAGGGACTCCCATATTCACTCTTACACTAGGGCTATATACTACCTTCCAATAATTTCGTCTTTCAACTTTGCTAGAACCATTTACATAATTACCTAAAGACCCAAATTCCCCGTTGTTTTTGGTAGAAGTTTTTATATTCTCTAGAATTTGTACACTATTCTTGTTATAAGCATTAGTTTGCAAATAGATATTCACATTAGAGGTGACCTCGTTTCCAAGAACATTCGCAGTTAAACGTCTGTCTGTTGCGTATTTGAAATTCTCTAAACCCAAAAATCTATCATGAGCCCATTCATGCATAAATTCTTGAATTGCCTCTCTTCTAAAAAATGACAATGAACCTGAACAGCAGGTTACAGAATTATAAGAACTTTCCATTCCTTTAAGTAGTCTAAATTGTCCATCAGCCCACACATCTTGCATTTTCTCTAATAGGGTACCTTTGTTTACATCCCTTACTCTTGCATAAGTAGCAAGGGCACCAACATTTCCATCGAATGAAAAAATCTTCACTGCATTTTCTACCGAATTATTAGCCATATCACAATCGCTATCCATAAATGCATAAATTTCTCCTTTAGCGACGTTAGATGCATGTTCAATGGCTTGTTTTTTTCCTACACTTTTAGGTAGATGAATTACGCGTATTTTTGATCTATTTTCTATTTGCATTTGTTCTAAAATTTCGGTTGTTCCATCGGTACTTCCATCATTAACAATTATAATTTCTTTATTTTGGTAGGTGCTATTAATACAAGATTGGACACAGTTTCGGATATTTTCTTCCTCATTTTTTGCAGCTACCACAATTGATACGAGTGGAACATGAATTGAAGATAATATGACATCTTTGGCATTGTTAAATGGATCTCTATATTTAAAATAACTCAACACAAAGATGCTGAACAATATGAATGTTGTAAGGAAGCTGTAAATTCCAACGAAGAACAGAACGTAGAGTAATAAATACGCTTTGATTATAAGAATTGTTGCCAGTGCTCCAAGTATAAGAAATCTTACGAACCAGCCCTTCCTATTCACAAATTTATACCTCTATTAAATCCTAGAACTTAAAGAAGAAATGGGTATATAAGTATAAGTATTATTTATCCTATAATAATAATAATATAAAGGTTCTGTTTACTTATTATATATAATATAATCTAGATGTGGATGGATCCTAATAATTACATAGACATAATGAAATATGTCAGTGGGACAGACTTGCCTGTAATTGCTTAGGATCTCTACCAATATTTTAGTTCCAGACCTTATGGATTTGCATCCAAGTCACTTGAACAATATTAAAATGAGAGACATATGTATCCATATGGAAATCGGTACAGAAGTATTCAAAACCGGCAGATAGACTTTTGAAGTAAGAGACATTTAGTCAAAGAAATACTTGGACCTGAAACGTTACTGCTAATGGTCAGGGGTTATTACTTATAAAGAGCGCAATAGCCAAACACTAATTATGCTGGATGAATAATCTGTCAAAAGAAAGAACCAATTTTTGTATGTTATCAATTCCTTAAGCAGCTCAGGAGTAAATATTAAAGAATCCCATATTCACTGATGATACTATTTGACAAGGTGATATTTGTAAATGGTTAAGGTTAATGCAATGTGTCTATGAAATTGAAATGAAGAACCAGATGGAGGGTTTTTAACAGATCACAAAATAGAATGTTTTGATGATCATTTTCTCTGCAGAAAGGAGATTATGATAAAGATGAAATATATAATGAATTGGTTTACGATGTTATTTTATATCTACATAGATAAACAAGCAGAATAAATTTACAGAACTCATTTAACAAAACTAGTTAAGTTAGAGATTAGTCAAGGCAAAGAGACAATATATATAACTGCCTGACCTAACACAGTAAAAAGCATTGTATAGACATAAAAATATGTTATCACAAAACAGATTCTAAAACCTTCAATGATAACAGGAAAAAATGAGGTATCCTAATAATTCTAACATATTTCATCTGTTGGATTATTTTATACATATTGATTTAATGGGCTGTATCTAAGGCTATTTAATAATGAGAATTATAATAATGGTAAACGTGCGGAGGAAGTTACTTTTTAAAGCGTTTGGTATGTTTATTTCTTAATTAGTACATTGCTCTTTATTATTGAATAATAAATTATTCTCCCCAGCGTCCTAATATATTATACTTAATCTTGTGTTTAAAATATTTGATATATGAAAATATGCTTTTCTTATAGAAAATAATTGTATTATTAATTGTTATGCCATTTTTTATGATATTTTCAATTGCAAGTATAGATAAGAAATAAACGGCAGGAGTGTATTGGATAGTAAACCTAAACTGAAAGTTGGAACTACTTGCACTCCAAAATAGAAGAGAGACAATAAACCATCCAATGAATGCGTAATTAAATTTATCACTATATGTTCTTTCATGTAATAAAGCAATAGGAACAAGCAGGAATGCTAAACCCCATATATCAATTGAGTTTCTTAAATAGAAGGATGTGAATAACACTGTAAAAGAAGTATCTTTGGCAAGCGCTGTTTGGAATGCGCCAGCTTTGAAAAATACTACTAGTACAACTATTACAATAACAGGCAGCATGCCTGAAATTGTTCGAATGATAAGCCTAGGTTTTTTGATAATTAGGCTCTCTACTATAAAAATCACAAGAGCCTGCAGAATGATAGGATAGCGCGAAGCAAAGGTCAACCCAATAGTTATACCTGCCAAAAACCAATACCTTTCTTTCTGGATTTTAAGAAAATATAAGGTAAGAACAAGAAAGAATAATGATAACCCTTCAGTCCCAATTTGAGTACTAAAAAAGAACAGGGGTCCACTTATCATAGTAAGGGCTGTGACACTAAATGCAAACATGGCACCTTTGTGTCTTCTTAAAAGAATGTATAATATGATGCCTGCACTAATAGTAAAAAATGCTTGTAAACCCTTTACAACAACCCAGCTTTCACCAGTTATTGACCAAATTCCAGCAATAATCCAAGAAAGCAATGGTGGCCTATAGAATTCATCCAGAGGCTTATTTGTCAACCAATCATGAGCATTAAGAAGATAATATGCACCATCGTGAATGGGCACTTTCATAAGAGAAATATAATGGTTATATCCGTAAATAAGAAATAAACAAAATATTGCAAAAATAATATCAATTTTATGATTGCTTAAAATGACTAGAATATTTTTGTTCTTTCTTGCATTATTGTAATTTTCTAGTGCCATATCTAGGGGAGTTTTTTGTATAGATGAATTCTACTAAATTCTGTCTCAAATTCTGCTAACTTTTGAAAATCAAAAGTTAAGCGTCTTAATCCTTCATCTGTAAATAATGGTTTTAATGTTTCAACTGAACTTCCATTTCCTCTAATTTCAGGCACTACGAGATATGTAAAATTATTATCTATCATATATTGTACAAGTTTATCCTGAGAGTTTACTTTCCAGGGAATCTTAACAAGGTGGCCAGTAAAATATTTTATGACGCCACTGCTTGATGTAATTACTAAGGTTTCATTTTTGGGTACAAAATTCGAGATATTGCTTACCGCTGAAGCGAATGTCTCATCGTACATATTAACCCGAGAGCTAACTGAGCCAAGAAAATATGGAAGTTGCTTATGTGTCAATACATGTAAATATAACACACCAAATATTACCATTATAGTCGCGCCACCGGCCAACCAATATTGAACCTTCTTTATCTTGTAGATGCTCATAAATATACTAACAACTATAAATATACGTGGGTCACAATTTCAAGAGCATATATCTTGTATTTAATTATCCTTTGGAGCTTGACATAAATCATCTTAAAATCTCGTGCCATATATTATATAATATATATTAAATTAATCCGATAATTCGATAAACTATTAATAGAGAGGATAATCAATGCTGTCTTAGTGTCTATGTTATATTCCACTAAGGCAGTCTTGATTATACTTTTGGTAACAATATTGCTTGTAAATGTAGGCAATAACTATAATAATTATTTTGAGCCAGCCAATGCAAGATTAGAAGGATATGGAGGAAGTCCAATCTTACGTGATACCAATATCAAAATAGAAGTAGTTGCAGAAGATCTTGAAAAACCTACTAGTATGGCATTTTTAGCTCCAAACGATATTTTGGTTCTAGAGAAAGACAATGGTACAGTAAAAAGGATTGTAAATGGAACCATCCAGCCACAGCCTGTTTTAGATGTTAATGTTGCGAATAAAAGTGAGAGGGGAATGTTAGGAATTGCTGTATCAAAACATGAAAATGGCACTACCTATGTTTTCTTATATTATACGGAAGCAAATGTAGAAGGCAGTGATATTTGTCCTAAGCCAAATAAGTGTGATCCAGCTTCTCCACAACCTAACGGTAATCGTCTTTACAGGTATGAACTGGTGGGAGATAAATTAGTAAACCCCGTACTGCTTTTAGACCTTCCAGCCGTTCCGGGTCCAGCCCATAATGGCGGAAAGGTAGTGATTGGACCTGATAATAATGTATATCTTACTATTGGTGATCTAGGTTACAGATCAAAAACTCAGAACTTTCCTAATAAACCTGATTTTAATGGAACTAGTGCTATATACAGAATTACCCAGGATGGTCAACCTCTACCTGATAATCCTTTAGGAAGTGATGCAGACCCTCCTATTCTGAAGAAGTACTATGCGTATGGGCTGAGAAATAGCTTTGGAATTGCTTTTGATCATGTAACAGGCAAATTATGGGATACAGAGAATGGAGCAGCATTTGGAGACGAGATTAACCTAGTCGAGCCTGGCTTTAATAGTGGATGGAGAAAAATACAGGGATTTTGGAGCACTGAAGATACAACAATTGGAGGAAAAGTTATTTTGAATTCTAGTGCTTTTGCAAAAAGAGCCGATCCAAATATGCTTGAGCTTGAAAATTTTGGTGGGAAAGGCAAATATAGTGATCCCGCCTTTGTATGGTTTAACAACAGTGCTCCTACTGGAATGACGTTTCTTCATTCTGACAAATTGGGAAAACAATATGAAAATGATATGTTCGTAGGAGATTTCAATGCTGGAAATATTTATAATATTAAATTAAACCAAACCAGAACAGGTCTCATTTTAAATGGGTCACTGGCGGATAAAATAGAAGCTTCAGCTGAAGAACTAAGACCGATATTGTTTGGTCAGGGATTTGACTCAATTACTGATCTGCAAGTGAGTCCTGAAGGTTATCTATATGTCCTCTCATTTGGTGATGGAACTATATACAGAATAGTTCCTGCAGATCTTAAACCACAAATACAAAATGGTACATCATCATAGCGAGTATAAATATCATTCCGACGACTACACAACAACAAAAGACTTTGTATTCAACAAGCCTTGATACGTAAGGGACTGCATACGAGGACTTATATGTATTGAATATTGAAAAATGGGACCGATAGATATCTACAATAAAAAATATAACTTGGATAATCATAGATATTAGATCTGGTTATACCATAAATTTTAGGAAGAATTCCGAGAGTCCTGGTCTAGTTGCTTCTTCTTTAACCATAGTCGATATCTCAAATCCAAAGTTGGAAAAGATATTGGAACTATGTCTCGATACTCTATTCTGACTATGTTTGTGAAATAATATCCACCACAATTTCCAATCTTGTGATAATTCTTTTATTTGTATATATTTAAGGAGGAAATTACAAGAGCTATTTATAGCGACAGACTTTTATCTGGCTATAATAAGTTGTTTTTAATTGAAAGGACTTGGTAATATTATCCATTCAAGAATAGCCTTTCGATTGGAAATTATTTTTCTTTTTATTTTGTTGATAATTGAGTTATCAATGATTGTTAGTGATATTACTTTAAAAACCAATTCTCTTCAAGAACAATCTTTTCTTGAAAATAAAAAACAAGAATCAAAAGCAGAAGTGGAAAAAGAAGCAACTTCATTGAAATATACAAAAGATAGTATTCGACAAGAATTATTTAATTCTCAAAAGATAAAATTAACGTCTGCTACACAGACGGAAATTGGTGTTGAACAAAAAAACGAGAATAACTGGATTATGGTTAATCATGATATGTACGGGACTAGAAGTAGCAATCAGACAATAATTGGAAAGCATAATTTAGACAAACTCCAAGTTAAATGGAGACTGATCAACAATGTTGAGATACAAGATCCACCCATAATTATAGGCAATAGGGGTTATGTTCAAGATTATGGTGGTAATGTTTTAGCTTTTGATACTAGAACTGGACATGTAATATGGAAGGTTAGTGCAGGAATTGGACCAACAATGGGTTTGGCTTATGATGATGCGATATTATTTGCAAGTACAGGATCTAAGGCCACCATTATGGCAATTAATGCTACGGATGGTAAAACAATATGGGAATCGCAAGTCCTTGGTGATCCTAAATTAGGTTATAAAATTGATCCTTTTCCTATAGTATGGAATGATTATATAATAGCAGGTTCGGGTGGGGGTTCTGAGATGGTAAGAGGAAATGTAACAGCTCTCAATGGTACTAATGGCAAAATAATATGGAATTTTGAGACTACGACGGGAGAATGGGTTAAGCCAGGAAAGACTCCACCTAATGGTGGGGCAACGGCTTGGTCTGGTGGTTCGTTAGATCCAGAGACAGGGATTGTATATATACCGTTAGGAAGCGCAGCACCAAACTACAATGCAACTACAAGACAAACACCCAATCTTTACTCAAATCACATGGTAGCATTAAATATCACTAATGGAAAAATTGTGTGGGCTACTCCATTCGTAGCGCATGGTACCGTTTTAGATGTGAAAGTACCAGACACTCATGATTGGGATACCTCATGGGGAAGTAGTATTACTAAAGTCACATTGAATAATGGTACGCAAAAGAAAGTTGTGATAGGCCATGACAAGATGGGAAATGTCATGGCAATGGATGCCACTACAGGAAAAGAGATATGGTGGAAAACTGTAGGAAAGCAATTTCGCACGGATGTAATTCCATTGCCTAATGGGAGTGGGATAATATGGTCTTATGGTGTTTTCAGTTATCATGCAGTAGACAATGACACTCTTTATATTACAGCTACAAACAGAAGTTTAAACTATCTTACAGATGGAATAGGTGGTCGTGTAGTAGCAGGCCCTAATACTTTTGGACTAGGATCGTATAATGGAACCATAATGGCATTAGATTTGATGACAGGAAAAATTAAATGGCAATACCAGACACAGTTTCCCACAAGAGTTTCTCCATTAGTTACTGATGACGTTGTATTTGCTGCTTATATCCCCTATACGGAAAAAACAAAATCTGGAATAATCTTGGCATTGGATAAGCGAACAGGTAATAAGCTATGGGAGTTTGATGTAAATGCTCCAATAGGACAAGTCGGGCCATCTATAGGTGATGGAATGCTTTTTGTACCAACTGGTAAAGGTAAAATGAAAGATGATATTCAAGGTCTGCCAAAAGGAGAAAAAATAGGAGGATCTATAGTTGCATTTGGACTGCCGTAAAACAATATCTTGAAGAAAAAAGACAGATAAATAAAGCTGCACCCAGCGCTTGCAATTTCTGTATACTAGTAGACTGACAAAAATTGTCGGTTTTATCTTTTTTTCTGCAATAGTTAGGTTGCATATATATATACTACCAGATCACAAAAAATAATACAACAAATCAAGTAGACCTGTGTGCCGTTCAGGTGCTATCAGTTGGCTAGTCCGCTGTCAATCAAACTTCTATTTAGGAGGTATGTCTTCTGTTATATGACTCCATAAACGCCACAGAATTAGATGTTGAAGGATATTTCTTAGATATTTCTTAGGTTTATGAGTTAGATATCCATTTCCATCCATCTTAGTGTTATTATATGAGGGATCGTCGCGAGTTAATTCTTCAATGTGTGCAACTTTGATCTTTAATTGAGGATTTTTGGAAATATAATCTATGATATGGAAATGTTGTTGGGAAATGTTGGGAAATGTTGTTGGGAAATGTTGGGAAATGTTGGGAAATGTTGTTGGGAAATGTTGGGAAATGTTGTTGGGAAATGTTGTTGGGAAATGTTGTTGGGAAATGTTGGGAAATGTGGATCTAAAAGTAAGATCGTAATTCGCTTTATCTTCCTTGCATTTTGATGAGGTTTTTTACGTTTATGAACACGTTACATCCGCCTTGAAATGCACGTTCCCGCTGTCAGTTACATATACATTATTTGAAGAGTCAACAGCAATATCGTGTGGAATCAGAAATTGATCTGGACCGCAGCCATCAGAACCCCATTGACGAATAAATGTCCCATCAGAAGAAAATTCCTGTATACGATTATTTCGTGTATCCACTACATAGACATTACCAGAAGGACTTACGGCAATACCATGATCTTCAATAAATTGTCCTTTACCAGAACCTTCAGAACCCCAGCTAGTAATGAATTTGCCATTGCTATCAAATTTTGAAACTCGTGAATTTTCTCTTCCATCAGTAACGTACACATTACCATGAGAATCGGTTGTTACATCATGGAGATGGACAAATTGTCCTTCGCCAGTACCTTCAGAACCCCAGCTAGTAATGAATTTGCCATTGCTATCAAATTTTTGAACTGCAAAAACTTGTTGAGCAGTGGCGTACACATTACTAGAAGGATCAACACCTACACCCCATAGTAAATGGAATTGTCCTTCGCCAGTACCTTTAGATCCCCAGCTAGTAATGAATTTGCCATTGCTATCAAATTTTTGTATATTGCTATTTCCTTGATCAGCTACATAGACATTTCCAGAAGAGTCCACGGCAATACTTTCTGGTACTGAAAATTGTCCGTCACCAGTACCTTCAGAACCCCAGCTAGTAATGAATTTGCCATTGCTATCAAATTTTTGTATATTATAATTTTCTGCATCGCTTACATAGACATCACCAGAAGAACGATCAATACCTATACCATGGGCATGAAGAAATTGTCCGTCCCCAGTACCTTTAGATCCCCAGCCAGCAATATAGTTGCCATCGCTATCAAACTTTTTGACATACTTAAAGTTTCCAAGATCATTACCATCAGTAGAGCTTCCATCACTAACGCTTCCATCATTATTTCCATCAGTAGAGTTCCATCATTATTTCCATCAGTAGAGCTTCCATCATTATTTCCATCATCATTACTAGCCTTATTTTGAGCAAAGGTAGGTGAAACAAAGTTAGCTGCTAGCATGATAGATGCTACAATTACTATTGATAATACATTTATGACTGATTTGTTATTTCTCATTAGCAATGGAATAGAAGTTTAAATGAATTTATAAATATTGCAGAACTATGGATAGTAATAATAATAACAAGGATAATACTTCTGTTGATAAATATAGAATGTAATTCTTAATATCCTCTCAGTATTGTCTTATAGTATTATTCTTACACTAATTTTAAGTGAAGATAAAATAATTGTTGTGGTGTCTGAAATCTCAGATGTTGTATTATAGATTCCACTGTGGGATGAATTTTCTATAAGCTCCAATTATGATATATATAAACGCCATCGATTTCAGAAGATACATAATGCAATACGATATTTATAATGAATCAACTCTAAAGGCAATATCTAGCTATCGATAGAATCATAATCTATTAATCTTCTCATATAATAAAGCATAAAAAGGATAATAAAAGACATTAGGTATTGAAACAGGTTATCAATAAGCTTTATAGATATATTTAGTATTGGAAGAAAGTACTTTGATTGATTGATTATTTTCAATCTATTTACTCTATTGAATTTCTTTTTACATATACTTTCAAATTCTGAATCATCTAACTGCTCTTATTTTTATTTATTAAATAGCTTATTTTTGCAAAGCTATATAATATCTAGCCTTTTTCTTCTATAATCTAAATGTCAAAGGAGTTTTAATATTGACAATTATTGGGATAACAATAATTACCATATTTTTATCAACAACTGCAATATCACTATTTGGTGTAATATTATCGCTACCATCACCTGTAGCAAATGTATGGGCACTTAATGTAACAGGAACGGAAGGACCTGATACACTAACTGGTACTGCGGATAAAGATTACATATATGGATATGGAGGAGATGATATGATATCTGGTCTTGATGCAGGTGATCAAATCAGAGGTGGTAATGGAGATGATACCATCCATGGTGACAAAGGAAATGACAGAATTAGAGGTGGTAGTGGAAATGATATGATATTTGGTGACGATGGTAATGACGTACTCATTGCAGGCCGTGGAGATGATACTCTTACAGGAGGACCTGGCAAAGATACTTTTAACTGTGGAGAAGGAATTGATAAAGTTACAGATGCTAGTACAGCTGACAATGACAGTGCAACGGCCACCTGTGAAAATATAAGTCCTTCTACTTCTACTTCCCCTCCGTCTACGGCAAATGCTAATGTCTCTATAAATGCTGCTCCCGAACCCATTACTCAGAAATCTAAAGAAGTACCGATAATTAAGGATCCCAATCTAAAGGCAGAAGTGGTTGTTAGTGGACTAAAAGCTCCAACTGGCATGGCATTCTTAGGTCCTAATGATATTTTAGTTATAGAGAAGGACAAGGGTACAGTACAGAGGATTATAGATGGTAAGATGTTGCCAGAACCACTACTTGATGTCAATGTTGCTAATGAAAGTGAAAGAGGTTTGCTTGGAATAGCTATATCAAAGAATCTAACTAGTGGAACTGATCAACCTGCATATGTTTTCTTGTTTTACAGTGAAACCTTAGAAAAAGACGGTGGCAATCTTGTGGGAAATCGTCTTTACAGGTATGAATTAGTAAATAATAAACTTATAAATCCTAAACTGCTTCTAGACTTGCCGACGACACCAGGACCTTCCCACGATGGTGGTGTTGTCAGAATAGGTCCTGATAATAATGTATATGTTGTAGCTGGTGACCTTAACTTTGCTAGGATACCAAGTGCGTATACACTTGCCCAAAATAATGCGAGTGGGTTAGCTCCTGACGGAAGAGGGGGGATACTTCGGGTTACTCAGAATGGCGAAGTGGTAGGAGGTGTAGGTATATTTGGAAATGAACATCCTCTAAACAAATATTATGCATATGGAATACGAAATAGTTTCGGAATTGGTTTTGATCCTGTAACTGGAAACCTATGGGAGACAGAAAATGGACCAAATCATCATGATGAAATTAATCTTTTTCAAGCAGGATCTAATGGCGGATGGAGACAGATAAGGGGATTGGCAGCCAATGACACCGGATTTGATCCCAACAGAGATCTAGTGGACTTTGGAGGAAAAGGAAAATACAGCGATCCTAAATTTGATTGGTATGATACAGTTGCTCCTACTGCAATCACATTCCTTGATTCAGATAAATTAGGAACACAATATGAAAATGATATGTTTGTAGGAAATGTTAAGGGAGGAAGAATATTTAACTTTAACTTAAACGATAACAGAACGGAATTAGTTCTTGATAGTCCGCTAGATGATAAGATGGCAGATACTGATGAGGAATTACAAGATGTAACATTTGGAAGCAACTTCGGTATAATTACTGATCTACAAGTAGGACCTGATGGTTATTTGTATGTTGTTTCGTATGGCCATGGAGAAATATACAGATTACTTCCTATAGATAATGGCACTATTAGTGATGGGGGATCAATAATACAGTAAGAAGATTAATTTATATCGATAATACAGTATTGAGAGTGAATGTTAACAATAAAAAAGAATTAGAGAAAAAAACAATAAGGATAGTGAAATGCTTTCCATGTCAAGTACAATAAAAGTAGTGGAGCCATTATTTATTATTCATCATCTTATTTCTCCTTATCTTCTACTTGGTGTTATTATAGCTCTTCTATGTCTTCCTCTTTAACAGTAATTACAACGATTCCAGCAATCAAGAATTTGTGCAGGAAATTCCTTACGTGATATAGGTAAGATTAGGAGACGTATTGGAGATGCAAGCACAAATAAAGAGATGTGAAGTACGTAGACATCTAATAGTTTGCAACACACAAAATTTGTATTTTGCTGCATACAGATCCAAAGTTTAACTATATTATTTTTATCTCATTAATTATGATTAATACGATTGATGGAACATTTAAGAGCAATGATGATAATAAATTAAATATCATTTTCAGGTCAACTCTAATACAAAGTTGTGTAATTATATGATAAAAGAATAATGCCAATTAGTTTTTCACATATATACAAGGTCTGCTCTTGTTCTCTGATCTCTTTGTTGCTACTGATGGTATAATTTTTATAATAATAAAAATATTTTGTGACTAAAGTCTATCTTAATATAATAATAGTTGCGAAGCAAATATGTTTAAAGCTGATAATGTGTAACTAAACAGTCACAATAGGTAAATAATGTAAATAATAAAAATAATAATAATAATCATTCTTGATCATTTACTTGAATAAAGTGGTTTATACTTAATCTATTGTCTTAGGCTTCTAAGCAGATCTATTCCCATTCTAAAACTATCAGGAAAGGAAATAAGAACTTCATGTGTTAGAGTACATACAGCCTTTCTAAAGCAGCTTTGTATGACATTATTAGTAAGATTACATGAGTAATTACAGAGCATAGTCTTGCAGTTTAGGTAATCATGTAACAAAGTATATATTTATATTATACAAGATGCCATCATTTTTCTACGAGGAATATAAAAGCTCAGCTTCTTACAGGTTTTCTTCTATCATTAATTTTACTTTTAACACTAAGCTATCTACCAATAGCAAATCTAGCACAAGCTTCTAGCTCTTCTGATTCTCCCACTACTAGTTCTACAGATGATATCCCTACTACAATTCATAATACCAAGTCTAAACCTCTCCCAGAAGGACCTACACTTAATGATCCTAATCTAAAATTAGAACAAATCTTTACTGGACTTGACTACCCTACTGGTATGGCATTTGTGGGTCCAAATGACATTTTGGTGACAGAAAAAAATACAGGTATGGTAAAGAGAATCATAAATGGCCAATTGAATCCAGAAGCACTTCTTGATGTGAGCGTTGCTAATCTAAAGGAGAGAGGAATGTTAGGAATTGCTGCAAGGGTAAACAATAATAGCAACACAAATGCAGCGAGCAACACTATAAGCCCTACCTATGTTTTCTTATACTATACTGAATCTAGCGGCGCAACAGATGGTGTTGACGCTGATTCAGAAGAAAATGTATTAGGCAATCGTCTTTATAGATATGAGTTAGTAGACAATCAGTTAGTAAATCCAAAATTACTTTTGGATCTTCCAGCTCATCCACCACCAGGTAGAGAAGCTGCTTCAAGAGACCATTATGGTGGTAAAGTATTGATTGACCCTACTGATAATTATGTATATGTTGGTATTGGTAATGTTGTAGTTCACAAGGGTCAAGCTCAGAATGTTCTTGATGGAGCACCACTTGATGGAACTAGCGGCATACTTAGAGTGACACAGGATGGTCAAGTACAACCAAATCCTCCATTAGGATCCACACAGCCAATGAGTCCTTACTACTATGCCTATGGTATACGTAATACTTTTGGAATGGACTTTGATCCTATGACTGGAAAATTATGGGATACAGAGAATGGTCCTACATCAGCAGATGAAATTAACCTAGTTGAACCAGGATTTAATAGCGGACATTCAAAGATTCACGGGTTTGTAAAAGATGCAAGTACAGAAGGATCAGAAGGTGATTCAGAAGATTCTTCATCAGAGACAACAGCAGCAACAGATTCAACAGCAACAATAAATCCTGCTACTGATTTAGTTAATTTTGGTGCAAATAGCCAATATAGCGATCCAGAGTTTGTTTGGACTGCACCACTTGGTGTAACTGCACTTAAATTCCTCAACTCCGACAAGTTAGGAAAACAATACCAAAATACTATGTTCATAGGTGATACTAATCTTGGCTGGCTCTATAATTTTAAATTAAATCCTGAAAGAACAGGATTGTTGTTTGCTGCTGGTAGTCCGCTTGCAGATAAAATTGCAGATACTCCAGATGAAATGCAGGAAACAATATTTGGAAAAGGATTTGGTGTAATTACTGATATAAAAGTTAGCCCGTATGATGGTAATCTGTATGTTCTTACCTATTCTGGATCAATTTATAAAATATCGGCTTCTCTATAGAATAGATACCAACAGAGCCAGTGTAGATTTTGTCTATCTAAGAAACATAATAACAATCGAAACTTTCCTTCCATCTATAGTATTTAGCTTCAGGTTTGATAAAACATATAAATGCAAAGTCTAATTTATCATGACATATTGATTCTGATCGTTTTCAACCCAAAAATAATCTTGACATTTCAACTAGCACCAGGTCATAATAATACATGAAAATAATTATGTTGTCTATTGGAGAAGACGAGCGAGACCCCATCACATTATTTATGTATGCTCTAAAAGCAGCAGCAAAGTCAAGAAGACAATATCCTAGTCGATTCAGAATATTTCTCGATTATCTAAAACCAGAAGCTGCATTAGAGAAACAAGCCAGATAATCCTTGTCAATTGCAAGAAATGGTCCACAAGAGCTGAAGGAAATTTTATGCTATTCTTAGTCTTTCAGAAGGGGATAGATAACAATCGACAAATGGCATATTCGACTATTACTAATCATTAGTCAATTATGTGATTAAAAATAATGTTTACAAACATTTTGAACTGAGAAATTATGCATCATGTATGGCCAACTATTTGGTTGCTTTTGTATATAGCTATATCAAAACTTAGCCGCATTAATTTGTTTATACTCTTCTGCTGCGATAGGAGATAGCATCAAGTTAATAAGCTGTCTTAATTCTGAATTCAGATTTCAAATATAAGACTATCATAGCCATTTTTCAGGAATTGTTTTGCTATTACAAAAATTGTGTTTCTTTACAAAGAAATAGAATCACCAAGAATGTTGTACCATTAGAAAATTCTATAAAAATCCAAATCGAGAAATAATCTTTTTCAATTTTAATCTGTGAAATCATCTATTTTCTCAGAGGCTATTCTTCTTATAGATTAATAACGAGTAGAAGCTCTCGTTGTAAAGAAAGTGTCACATATAGAAAGCAAAAATAAAAGAAATTGATGAGGGACATTTCACCTTATCATTTTTTTGATCTGAATATTCCCCGCTAGTTTTGATTTAAGTCATACTGGGAAAAATATACTTTGCTTTTAAGATGTCGAAGAATGTAAGATATAAAAAGGACAATAAAGTAAGTATAAACTCTGTACCTAAGTCAATATATTAGAGTTAACGTGCGGCAAAGAAACATTTTGCTACTGGCAATACCACTAGCTTTATCAGCATTTACTCATCTTTGGAATCCTTTAGGATTTCCCTCTGCACATATTGATGAAGGTCACTATATGCGAAAGGCAATGTCTATTTTGGATGGTACAGGGATAGACCCGCTACACCGCTATGCAGCTCCATATTTTGGACAAATTTTCTTGGCAGGTGTATTAGGAATTGTTGGTTATCCAGATTCATTGAACCTTTCTGATACTGGTAATGGTGTACTGCACTCAGTAGAGATGCTTTATCTTGTTCCAAGAGTGTTGATGGGATTACTTGCAGTAGCTGATACTTTTCTTATTTACAAGATAACCGAGCGTCGCTATCATAACAGAAATGTTGCTCTAGTTGCAGCTATTCTCTTTGCTGTAATACCTTATGGCTGGCTCTTTAGAAGGATATTCTTGGAGACAATTCAAGTGCCTTTCCTTCTAACCTCAATACTTTTGGCAATTTATGTAAAAGACTTGAAGATAGAAAATAACAATAACGCTGCCAGATATAAAGCAATTTCTATGATTTTACTTTCTGGCGCATTTTTAGGATTGTCAATCTTTACAAAAGTTCCTGTCTTTACAATGATTCCGCTAGTAGGTTTTCTAATTTATACTAATAATACTAATGGCCATAAGCTAAGAAATCTTGGACTATGGTTTATCCCTGTTATTTTAATTCCATTAATTTGGCCTGCTCATGCCATGATAATTGGAGAATTTGATCAATGGATACATGGTGTCTTATGGCAAACGACGGGACGACCAAGTAGTCCATTAAGTGGAACAATAAAAACCTTTTTTCAAAATGATCCCATTTTGCTTGTGCTTGGTACGGCTGGCTTGATTTATGCAGCGGTAAAAAGAGATTTCTTTCTTTTATTGTGGGTTGTTCCATTTCTCATATTTCTTTATTTTATAGGCTATGTATCGGCATTTCACGTGATGCCGCTAATTCCTGCATTCTGTATTGCAGCATCTAGGTTTCTTGTAGAGCTACCAAGTAAAATAAAAATTATCAAGAAATATAATCTTCAGCAAACATTGCCATTTGCTATAATTTCAGGAATTATAATTTTTGGATTGGTATCTACTACCATGTTAATTACGACAAATGTAAATTCATCTGTGTATAAAGCATTGGCTGTAATTGTTCAAAAGTTACCAAATAAAGATGATACTAATAGTACTACTGCAGTATCATTGGTAGCATCTCCAATTTATTTTACGATGCCCAGACACGGCTTTGACAAGGCCTTTTATGACAGAAGCATGTTCAGTGGAAAGCCGCTCGAAACTGAAAGATATATTCTCATTGCCGACCAACAGTTTAAGAAACTCATGTCAAATACTGAAAGACGTTCCTCGACTGTAATGAAATCTCTCTATGATAATTCACAAACACTAGACATACTTGTTCCAGATGACAAAACTAAGTTTAATTTTAAAATATATCCTTTTGCAAGTATGCGGCAAAACCCCGGAGCAGCAAAAGAAATTGAAATTAGAAGCAATTACTAGTGCCACTGCTCTTACAATATCTATATCTTCTCCAATTGATTAAACTAGTAGATAAAAAATAACAATTTTTTTGCGGAAATAGATATATTGAAATAATATTTATATATGGGTTATCATAGTCTAAGAAAAAAAATATTACATATAAAATTAATAATTAGAATAAATAGTAACATAACGTGTACAGTATAAAACTTGATGCAGGCATCATTCAATATAGAAATTAGAAAATAAAAATTGGTATAGCGTCTCGATAAAACAATCGTGTCAAAACAAGATTATTTAATGTAGAGAAAATTGTGAAAATGGTATAATTTCATAAAACATGATCTTTGTATTCTTTCTCTTTTTACTGAGCAAGACACAATAATTAAATTAATTCCAACAACTTAAGAGTATGCTATATTATTTGCGATAGCAACTAACAATAACAACATTATACGTATATCTAAATGAATTTTAAGTGACCATAATTTTATTGCTCTAAATGTGCTTTAAATGTTTCAAGTATTACATTCAATACTTTCGTTCGGTTAAGAAACTTAAAAAGGTCGTTTCCCTTAACTATGACAAAGAAGATCCTATCATGAAAGAGACTATTGTCCTGCCTATATTTTTTACAGATAAATTAAATATCTATACTCTAGGTATTATATTAGCAACACTAACAATTTTTTTAGTATTTGTTAATTCTACTAATACGTTACCATTATTATTGTTATTTCAACCCGCTCATGCTCAGCTCTTGGGTAATCTTACTAATTTAAGCAACAATACTGGCTTTTCATTTAATCCTCAAATTACGACTTTTGAAAGTGATGTCTATGTTGTATGGCGTGATAATAGTTCAGGAAACGATGACATTTACTTTTCAGCAAGTGCAGATAATGGTACTTCATTTAACAGCATCAAAAACTTGAGTAATAACGTTGGACGATCTGACAATCCACAGATAGCAGCAGAAGGAGATAACGTCTATGTTGTATGGACTGACAATAGTTCAGGAAGGGATCAAATTTATTTTAAGAGAAGTTCTGATAAAGGTAATTTATTTTATCCTACTGAGGACTTGAGCAATAATAACGGTAGCTCAACGCATCCTCAAATAACGGCCATGGGAAATAGCGTTTACATAGTATGGAGCGATACTACAACAGGAAACGGCGATATATATTTTAAATCGAGTGCAGATAATGGTACTTCATTTGCTTCGCTCAAAAATTTGAGTAGAAATCTCAATGGATCGGCGCATTTTCCGCAGGTTGAGGCTACAGGGAATAATATATACGTAGTATGGCGAGATGAAACCGCTGATAGAGGAGGAATAAGATTTAGGGCTAGTAATGATAATGGCAATAATTTTAATATTACTAGAGTGCTGAGTCAAAAGAATGATGTGAACGCAAATTCTCCGCAACTCGCTGCTTCTGGGAATACAGTTTATATCGTTTGGGAAGATAACTCCCGTTCTGGAAATAGTAACTCTTCTAAGAATTTTGATCTACTATTTAGGGTGAGTACTAATGGAGGCTCTAACTTTACAAATACAAAGGTTTTAACAAAAAATCCAGGTGATTCATTTGATCCACAGACAGCCATATCTGGAGAGAATATGTATGCTGTTTGGGAAGATAATACTGCAGGAGAGGGCACTTCTTTAAATTGGGAAGTGAGATTTAGAGGAATCTTATATAATGGAGCAAATACAACAGATACAAAAATTTTAAGTGAAAATACTAGCGAAGTGGCAGACTATCAGCAAATTGCTGCATCAGAAACTAAATTGTATGTAGTATGGAGTGGCCTCTACATACGCACATATCCAGGAATATTTGACATCTTTTTTACCGTTAGTAATGATGAGGGTAAAAATTTCAGTCAAGCCGTTAATTTAAGTAATAATCAAGGAAACTCTATCTTACCGCGCATAGCAACGTCTCAAGATAACGGATATATAGTATGGAGCGATACTACAACAGGAAACGGCGATATATACTTTAGATCAGTTATCGATGGGCAATAATTGTTGCTTTTGATTTTCATATCATTTACCCCTCATATTTGCTATTTCATTTTTTCCTAATTATTTTAGTATATTATATACTATATTCTACCGTGGGTACTAGAAAGACTGACTATTTTAAAGAAATTTAGAATGTAATAAGATGATCCTAGAGTTACAAATTATCTATTAATGGGTAATACAAGAATGTGAGAGTAATCTAAATAACGTTTGTGTCGCAAGTGTTCCCTCTCTATAATCGCTGTTTCTTAGACCGACTTCGACAATATCTATGCCTACAAGTTTTGAGGATTTATCTAAACTTTTTATTATTTCTAAAATTTCAAAGGGATTCAACCCAAATGGTTCTGGGGTACCAGTACATGGCACATATGGAATATCATACACATCTATATCGAATGATATGTATACCTTCTTGTTAAAAGTTGCAGATTTAAGATAATTTAATACATTATCAATATCTCGATGTATTTCCCAAGCATCAAATGTCACAACCCCATTTTCTTCTGCTATCTTATTTTCTTGCTTATCAGTTTGCCTTATTCCAATTTGGATAATATTGGAGCCTGGAATATATCCTTCTCTCATTAAATGATAAAAAGGAGTAGTGTGACAGATCTTCATACCATTGTATTCAGGTTTCATATCCCTGTGTGCATCAAAGTGAATAACAATTGGTTTTATCTTTGCTAATGGTCTGAGAGAATAGTATGTCACGGTGTGTTCTCCACCCATGATTACAGGTAATTTATTTGATCTGACTAATCTGTCAGTAATTTCAGGAATTGTCTTATCTAGGTATTTGAGAGAGTGAATAATAGAACTTTCATTTACTTTTTTATTTTTTGGTAGAGGAATTCTTAAATCTCCTAGATCAAAAATTTTGGCTCTTTCATAGATATCGACTTTTTCATCTAAAAGAAACGTTTCAATTTGAAGAGCAGAAGTCAGCCTAATGGCCTCCGGCCCTCTTGCAGCTCCTTTGCCAAAAGTAGTTGTAATATCTAAGGGCACACCATACAACACAACAGTTGACTCATCGAATGTTATCCTGAAAGGAGTATCTGCAAAACTATATCCAGCATTTGTTTTTTCAGGAATGATAAATAGAGGCTCAAGAAAATTTAAAGTAGTCTTCAATGATAACCACAAATTAAAAAGATTTAAATGCTTTTCTTCGATTAAAATTGGATTGTCTAGTATGTATCCACACTAAGTTATGTATTAATTCTCGGCTAATTCAGATTATAAAGGAAATTAATTCTTACTTTATTTTAAAGCTATTAACGTGCTCCCACTAGTAATAAATCTGTAGCTTGATAATTCAGTTTAACGATAAAATATAATAATAATAGACTTTTTTTCTATTTTCTGATTTAAATTCATATCACATAGGAAATAGGATCAAACCTTTCAAATTATAATTAATAATAGGTTGAATGTTTTTAGAGTAAGAAATACACCCATCCCACCATAAGTATAAAGGGATTTGTTGGATCAACAAATCCCTTTCCTTTCATTCAATCTGTCAGATGGCATTATCAATTCAAAAGCACAAATATCCATTGATACATTCTTCTCTTCGCACAGTGAAAGAATGGATGAATTTTATAAATAAAGTCTTTTAAATAAGAAATCTTAGTTCTTTTGCCATTTGCTTTTTTTGTGTGTTTCTATCTCATATCTAGATCAACAAATTTATTTTTTATTTGAATTTAATAGAATCATCACCAAATACTCTTTTCTTCAAATAATAGAATCCTAATAAAATCATTGAAGAATGCTTGTATGGTAGTATTTTTAGACACATAATGATATAATAAATAAATATAGAGAGATAGATAGGTAGATAGATAGATATATATCACACCTGCTTTTTGAACAACCATAACGCTATCTACTCCAAAACAACTCGTCTAAATTAGATTGTCGTGGCTTGCCCAATATAGATTTGAAATCGAAGTTTAAGGATGAGAGAAGCTGATCGAAAGTTGCTTCCATTGTATCAAGATACTTTTCAGTGTCTATATCGTCTGTCCTTATTAAAAGATCAACGGGTCTAACTCCGTCTCCAGTTTTTGTTTTTACATAGGAAATTATATCTCCAGCTTTTACTTCCTTTCCACTATCTAGCAGTAATTTTGCAGCTTTGATATGCTGAGGTAACCCTTTATATGTTTCAACTTCGTGGTGGTCATTTCTATTACCGTCGAGCGAAGATGGTCTACTATTAGCAGATGATGTAGTCTTTTTACCATATTTATTTGGGGATTTATTTACCATGACATTAAAACTTAAATCTGCTAGAGGTATCTTTCCGCGTTCCAGGTTTTTAGCATTTTCTTGAAGAATCTTTTTAATCTGTTCTTTAGCAAATTCAAAATCATTCGTTGAATTTACACCTCCTAAAATGTCCAATATTTTGTAAAATGCATTCCGTATAAATGGAGGAGTGTGAGATTTCTTTCCTGTTAGACCTTTGACGTCTACTGTACCATCTGCTAGAACCCCTAAATAATTTTTCTTTAGATCACTAAATACGACATATCTATATTGCTTGTCAATTTCAAGATCTATACCAAGATTATTTCTAGCCCATACAGATATTTCATCAACACTCTTTGAAGAAGGGTTTTTTAAAAAAAGTGAGTCTGTATCACCATATATTACATCAATTCCTATCTCTTTACATTTTTCGATCGTTTTTGTTGTCGTTGTTCTTCCGATTGCGGCAGTTGCATCAGCTACAGGCAAACAATAGAGCGGGAAGATTTCGGCACCCATTACTCCATAACTGGCATTAAGAATTACTTTGATAGCTTGGCTTACGACGTTGTATAATTGCTGCTCTTCTACAGGTATAGTCTTATCTTTAGAAAGATATTTGTAATAATTCACTCGTAAATCTCGTAGTGAGCCGATCAAAAGAGAAGTCAAACCTCTCTTTTCTTTGCATATCCAATGTGTAGTTCCTGGTATACGCTGGCCTGAGTCATTCATGCAACTTTGATGTGGACAATTTACTGTTTCATACGAAAGATTATGTACTTTGATGATACTTGGATATAGACTTGCAAAGTCCACAACAACCACATTGAAATGGATACCTAGCGCAGGTTCCACTACCAAACCACCGCGATATTTTTTTTCTTTTATAATTGCGGTAGTCGATGAGCTTCCTTTCGCTTGAAGTTCATCTCGTCGTGGGATAAGCGCATTTCTCTGACGATGTTCATAATATAACATTCCTCTTATCCATTGGTTAACACCAAAGCGAGCAACATCATCGATCGATAATCTACCTATCCGGGAGATAACCACTAAAAGTTTCATTAATAAATTATCATTAAAACTCGTCAATCTAAAAGTCAGGTCAGCATCCTTAAGACAATACTCTGCCAGCTTTTGAATGGGGAGTTCGCTAATATCACCATCGAATTCAACTTTGCTGTCATTTAACAGAGCTTCACAAATTGCGTTAAGTGTATATTCTGTGTATTTGCGACTAAAAGCATAGATTTGTACCGATCTATTCTGGAATGTTCTAAATAAATCGAGATGCAATCCATGCTTTGTTTGAACAGGCTCTGCCTGTATACCACGCTTTACAAAAGTCTCTCTTTTAATTACTATTGGAATATCATCCTTTGGTATTATCTCCTTGCCAATAGGATCAATTCTTGGATCTTGAGATCTAGCATACAAGTATGGAAGATCGAAATCGTCACCATTGTAGGTAACGATGATCGGATAAGAATTAATGATTTGAAACGTTTTTTCTAATAACTCTTTTTCTGACTTGCAAATTTCAGCCTCTGGAATAAATGAAGAACCATCATCATGAGATTTGTCCGGTTCTAGGACGAGTACCTTTTTAAATCCATCATTTGCCACAAATCCAACTGCGATAATACGTCTCTCATGCTCTCGTGGAGTAGGCATTCTCCCTTCTTCTGATTCAACTTCAATGTCTATTGAAACTCTTTTAAGATCAGGAATAGGCTGATTGAGAAGGTTAGCCCAGCTAGTAATGTATTGTCGATATTCTCTGTTTTTAGTTTTATCTTCGTCTTCTTTTATTTTATTCCATAATAGATTTTTTAGCTCCTCTTGAACCTTATTAGAAATTTCGTATTCGAATTGTTTTATTTCTTCTCCTTTCCTAATATAATATGATCCAGGAATAAGTCTTGTATCGTATAGATAATTTTCATGATATTTTATATCTGCTTCCCAAGATGTTACTTTTTCTCTGATGCTATTTTCAGTTCCTCCAATCGATAATGGGTCAGGAGCAGTTATTTTTAGTATATCTATCTCCTTGTCAGATATTAAGTCAGATTTTTTTGTCAGTTCTAATGAATATTTTTTTTCTATTTCAGCAATTTTTTCAGCTGCATTTCTGTATTGCATCTTTGTATAGCAATACGGTTTGTGATTAGTTCTGTCACGCCAAAAGTAAATCCTACTAGAATTAGAATCATAAAACTTAAGATATACCTTTTGTTCGTCCCCTAAATAGATTGCTGAAAGTAAAAGTGAAGGTGTATTTTCTGGTAGCTCTTGTAAGTCACCTATTCTTTTTCTCTTATCTGACTGAAAATATTCCTGCTGAGTCAATGCTTATTTAATTTCGAATATGAATGTATTAAATGCTTCATATAACTATTACATCGTAAACTAATAATAACCTTTCAGATTGTGTGCGTGTATACTACATTCTATCTAAATCTCTTGTTGTTCTTCCTCTTAAATTGTATAAACCGTGATAATTATACTCAGTATGTAAGGAGATGAAATTAAGCGCTATATTATGCTTCTTGTTTACCCTTATTTTTATTTATCTATCTTCTTTTAATTTTTATTTTTTCGAGATTATTCTCATCTTTTAATTCTTTCTGACTTTATGTTAGTTTTAAAAAATCGCTTAAAATAGTATTAACATACCATATACTCCTCTAAGTAAATAAAATGTTACAAAATAATTTATCACTATGCAAATCTATTGGTTATTCGAACCATCCATCAAAAAAATGGGTCTTGACCTATCTTTCCCCTAGACTCAACAAAAACATCGCAGTCCCGAGAAGATAACACTACTACTCTTAAATATATAGCCGATATTCCATAAATGAGATATACTTTTTTACATACTATATCCTTATCATAGCATGGGATATGAATTTGATTCTTCCAATGAAAAAGGAATTTCTGGTAAGAAGTTACTCATAATCTTTGGTTTAGCGATAATAGGTACTATTCTTTTTATCCAATTTATATTTGGCTTTCCTCTTGCTGATCTATTTAGGCAAAATGTAACGCAAGAAGCAAAAGTAGTCAGTAAAAATGATGCAATATGTGTGGTAGATACATCTGATCATCCTAGGACCATTTCTAATTGTAAATATCAAGTAGGTGATTTATTGAAAGTTACCTACAAGAATGGAACTGAGCCTATAGAAAGACATGAATTAAGTCGATCTTCTTGATCCGGCTCTGACCGCTACAATTTGCTATGAATGGATGAAATATAGAACTAAAATTTTATTTTAAATGCAAATTGGGTGTTAATTTAACTGCTCACTTTATTCTAGATTTTGTAATATCAAAATAAAGTCCTATTGTGTTTAGATAACATATCCCATTAATAACAACAACAGCAGTTGCAGAACATACATTTGCACACACAGATACACACACATTGTGTATTGCTTTATGTCACAATAGGTAAGCTGTTCAATGAATGACATGAAAGGGAGACAACAATCGAAAGTTCTTGTTCTATAATAAAGTTATAAATATATTTAAAAAAGAAAGTATAGATTCTGTTTCTAAATCTATCAATGCAGTTTAAGCTTTTTAATAAATTATCAATATAAAACACCGTCGTAGCAATCGCCTTGCCTGTTGTTATACACAATAGACAACGAAGGCAAATCCTAATCGATCCTGGTGTTGTTCGTGTTCATATATTTAAACGGTACATAGAACAATATTATGTAACATATGATCGTTTGGATTAGTTACCAATTTTGGTAAATTCTTGCAACTGTTTTTGCTAAATATAGTATTCTGAAAATTCCTAATGTTAAAACAAATGCCGTTACAGGATTTTTTGCTGCCTCTAGAAAACGTGAAATTTCACAGCACAACCTTTGTACAATATGCAGCTAAAAAATACAAAGTTCTGATATCAGATAAACGGATAATATTATATGCACAAAGAGGACACCTTCTAAAATCAGATGATATTGTTAGTGAGCGCCTCGACAGGCTTCAGGGAATTGAATATACGGAAAAGGGTTTGATTTTTAGAACAGCAAGAATCTATATACAAGGTACTACAAGGATTGAAATACAAGGTCCTATCTCAGAGATAAAACCATTATTTCATAATTTACAAACTCTCATTAATAGTACCTAAGGCAAATTTCAAAATACCAGACATTTACTAGCATATAATTAATCTAAAATTGAACTGTCAATTTTCTTTACTTGTTGATTTGTTATTTGTAATATCATACATATATCCTTAAGTCACTTGAATTACATGTACTTACTCTGACACCGTGGACGCTCAAAATTACTTTTCTTTCTGTTCATCAAGGTAGTAAAAACAAATCATCAGCTTCAGTAAGAACAGTAAGAACTAGAAGAGTATAATTAACACTTCAAATAACAGTGCAAAAAGATCCTTGAGGAATAGAGATATGTAAAATAGTATGTATTATCAAAATGGGAATCATGGAAAAAGAAACTTAAATAATATCTTCGGATGTCTTTTTGAAGGTTTTCTCTTTACGCTCTAGTATAAGAATAGTGTATGACAGTCTTCTTTTCTTGTATAATTCTAGTAGGTATGATTTGGCCATCATTTTAGATAAAAAAAATAAAGAAAAACGTATTATCATCTATCATCAATTTTATTTTATACTACCACGGCTCCAATTAATCCACAGATTTGTCAATGCAAATGATGCCCAAAAATAACACTCTGATTGGTATGTTAACTTTTTATCATTCTAATTGCATCTTTTAACATTTCTTCATAAATAGATATTGCAGCTAATGCACCACTAGCTGCAGCCAAGACTACATAATGTCTGTCTGTGTCTATATCTCCAGCTGCATAAACATTAGGTACGGTTGTTTTCTGCATGGCATTTATCTTAACATACCCTTCATCAAGTTCACAACCTACTTGTTTTGCAAGATGATTTTGAATGCAATATCCAAGATGATAAAATATTACCTGTGTAGCATAGAATCTTCCACTTTTACAAACAACTCCTTCAGGAAATCCACTTTGACTCCCAATTATTTCTGTTACTTGGTCATTTTCAACTATCTCCATACCCAAGGTCTTGGCTTCGGTTCTTTCATTATCTGCTAAGTGATATTTATCATCATCATCTTGCATAAACAAGGTTATCTCTTTAGTCCAACCCAAGAACTCTTTTGCATAGCGTAAGGGATTATTCTTTTTAGATGTAATTATGGATAGTTTTTTGTTGGTAGTTTGAAACCCATCACAGTGAGGACAATGCCATATTCCATTTCCGTCAAATTCTTCGAAATTTTTTATGTTGGGCTTTACATCTTGAATGCCTGTTGCAATTATTATATACTTTGCTTTTACCGACTTTCTTCCTCCTTCAGTAATCAGCAGAAAGAATTGATCATACCTTTCAATCTTATCAACTTTTTGCTTTATTACCTTGATTGAATCATATTGCAGTACATCTGCCCAAGCTTTTTGAATAAATTGTTTTGGCGGTAAATTTTCAAAACCTAGATACCCATGAATATGTTTACTCATCGAATTTCTTGTATCTCCGCCATTAAAAATTATCGTGGGAAGAAGATATCTTCCAAGGAGCAATGCAGCAGACAACCCAGCAAATCCAGCACCTATTATAGCCACATCGAAAATATTATCATATTCATGTCCCTTTTGGTTTCTCATGTCATCTACGATATTGTTATTATTGTCATCATCAGAACGGTCAGTTTTAACTACATTAGTATTATTGATTGATAATTCCTAAAACCCCCTTTTTCTTCCATATGTTTTCTTGCGTATAAAGTATACAATGGCCATTTAATATATCCAAATAACTTGAAATGAGATAATCTCTTGTGCTTTGTCAAAAAAGCAAATGTATATTGTCAGTTCTAAATATTTCATTTTAAAGATAAAGAGCGCATTTATATCATGCTTTTCCTGTGTAATGATATTTTTACAGATCGACTGGATTGTGGATATCTTAAAAATGTAGAAGCAATTGTTGGTCAAATTAAGATTAGAATGAAGACTTCGTATCATTTGAATCATCTTATATTCTAATTGTTCAAATCTAGCATTTTACTAATAATATATTTTTATATTTATATACTAACTAACAAAAGTTCGTTTACAGATTTTTCTTAATATGTAAGCTTTACTATGCTTAAAAAATCCTTTTACTTGGTTTTAAAGGATATACGAAATTATGTTAGGCAGTATAGAAACAATCAAGTGGTAATCGCTTTTGACATGATTTAAACAATCGTCCCATTACCGATCTTTACTATGAATCCACAACTCATCTCCGGCTCAAAGCTACCATTTATTAATAGACAGCTATGGGAATACATGTAGTATTTGCAGTGTTTGCACTGGAATTCTTCTGCACCTTTTTCAATAACATGTCCCTCTTCATACTTCAGTTTTCTTCCTGTTTTCTTGACGAACTCCCATACAATATCGCCTGGCAACATTCCATCACCTTTCGGTGAGAAATAGTTTGAAATACCAAGATCATTATTGACTTCACCTTCGACAACATGACACATCTTTTCATCAGCTAAATTAAATTTACACTTTATGCAAGAATGACTGTTTTTCGTGTTTTCGTTATATTTTTCCCTGTAATTAGCTTCCTTTTTAGATAATTTTTTTTCTGAGAGTAAGACAGTAAATAGTACTGCGTCTTGAGGCTTCATGTCATTCTCATCTTGTTGCCCTGTTGACTTGGCAATAACAGACTTCTCTATATCCATAATGTGCACTGTTGTCATCATAACTTATAATAAGTTATATATCTATTGGTATTTATCGGGAGGATCGAAGATAGGAGTGAATGATACATAATATTTCATAATTTTTTCCCTTTTTGCTATTTATAACAATGAATAATATAAATTATTATGGGTAATCAATTAAGATAAAGCAAGAGTAAAATTTTTACTGATAACTTACAGTTTTGTATCATATATATATTATTTTTTCAAATTATTAATTTGTATCAATTTGGTAGCAATTTGTATATAGTATCATCATTAGCTATTGATCTCTAATATTGTGGGACCTTTTACTGGACAAAGATATAGACGACTATGGATTATTATTAATTTCTAAAACAAATTAATTGAATAAATAAATTTTTAGTTATAGCCTTTTGCTAAACTCTCTTTCTTGTATGCCACGGTTAACGATGATTTAAGAAGGAAAACTGTATGGAATATACTCTTTAATGTAGTGATATCATGTAGACTTTTTTCTTATATAGAATGATAATAAATTATTATAAAATAAAAGAGAAAAAAAGATATCTGTGTTCTTGATACCTAATAGCGTCTTTGTCGTCCTTCTGTTTCTACAGAGTAGCCACTTACAGTATTACCTGATCTGTCAGCATCTCTTGTAGTCTGCTCGAATGTCTTCGCAGCATTAACACCTATTCTTGATAATTCCTTTGCATTCTCTTTTGCATGTTGCATAGATGTCTTGAACGCTTCCATATTTGCAAATATAGCATTATTTGCTAGTCTGGTTGCTGCAATCGTGTTATCAGCAAAGCTGCTTACTATTCTTGCATATGTTTCAGTAAAGTGTCTTGGAGATACCCAATTTGACCATAATACTCTGTTTGCATTCTCAAGCTGAGGAATCAATGCCGACTGGAATGAGTTGATAATCTCTTTTTGTGAATCTATATAGTTATCTGCAATTTCTCTGGTCGCTTGAATAGTTTGCTCTTGATAATCATTGACGGCTTGAGTATATCGTGGAATTTGATTTCTTGCCTCATCTGATGTTTTTCTGATATTATCTTTGGTTTCTTGTAATGCCCTATTAACAGCTTGTTGTTGCTGTTCACTTGTCTGTGATGGCGATTGTGATTGTGATGTTGTTACTGTTGTCTCTTCTTTACGTTCTTCTTTTTTTGTTGACACAATGGATGTAGAACATTACTGACATATAAATATTGGTAAACAATGGTATTAAACACCATAATAAACCATTAGACTGATAAATGACGTCAATGTCATACTATCTAATCCAAATTCAACAAGTTACAAGAATTATACATTTATCGAGCTATTTCATTTATAAACTAACTGCTTCAATACACCAATCATCAAATATGCATGACCATATTTTGAGTTTTATCAGTTTCCTTTGGAAATCTTATAATAAAAACGATCGTATAATAGGTAGTTATAAAAATAATTGATTAATATATTAGATTATTATTATATAATATAATAAAAGAGCTACTAGAATATCCTGTAAAAGGTATCTAGATAAGCGGTTCAATTTTGTCAAAAGGATATCGGCTGTTAATTAGATAAAAATGAAGTTACAAAAGAATAGTCACAAGAAATAGTGATAGAGGCACCAATAATATTTATTATTGGATGTGTATATTAAAAAATGTAAAATTCAATTCCCTATTTTTTTTATTTTCCTAATCTGCCAATTTAGACTTGTAGAAATATTATCCTACTAAAATAGTAGTATAACTATCATTAATGCAAATATGTTAAAGGGAATTAGGTAATACTTTGAGTGGTATGTCAATGCCTGCTCCTGTATTGTTAATTTTCTCAATTCTTAGAGTATAAGATCCTTGATCAGGAAAGACAAACTTTTGTTGTCCTGCTGTCTGAGCAGGTCGGTGTGATTCTGCTATATGCTGATCATCCTTAAATAACATTATATCATAGCTTATATTTTCAATGTGTACGCCAGAATTGGAATCTATAAATGTTAGATCAAAAGTATTTTCTTTGTCTAGATAATTTTGTTTCCAATCTACCAGTACTTTGAAGATGCCGTCATCACTTGTGCCTTGTAAGACATAAGCTCCCGTCGCGACAGTTATATTATCAGGTGGAACAACAAATCAATATCTGAATTACTTTGAGCAAAAGATATACCCATTAAGGCACATGTCAGTATGAATACGATAAGATTTCCTAGAGATACTTTGACTGCAGATCTAAAATTCATTATTATAAGAGATTATCTCATTATTTAAATTAATTTTGTAGGAAGTATAGTCAAAATTCATTGAAAGGGTTGTATAATATTGGTAACTTAACATATTGCTCAATTGCGATATCGGGACTTATCATATCGTATCTCATTTCTTGCTACTGTATTGGTTGTCCTTTTCTCTTACCACAGAGCATAAAAAAGTAATGTGTATAACATAATTGTCAGTTACTATATCAGAAAGAATCATCGTGAAATTAAACAAGATACGCTTTTACAGCTTTAGGAAAAATATAATATGTAATTTGTTATTATAAGAATTAGACAAGACTAACGACGCTTTGGTATATGCTAAAATAAACTCCTAAAGTGAAATCTTTTAACCATCGAGGTCGGAATTATCGCAATCTAATGGTTATATATTGCCAATTGTTAAAAAGCAATGTAAACAGTTTGAAAAAGGCATTATTATCATTCTCATTTCATAAGACTCTTAGGGCAATTTACGCTCTCGTTACTTTAGCAATAATCATCTTTGTTTCTGTTACTTTGACTAACACTACAATATATGCACAATTACAAAATCCACTGGGATTAAAGATTACTTCACATGAACAGGGTCAAGATGTTCCAGTCGGAGAACTCACTATCTCTGGTACATCTACAGATAATGCTACTTCTGATTGTACAGTGTATGCCGATGTAAATGATATAAAACCATTTCAAAAAGCTGTGCAACTGGTAGTGGTGGAGTAAATGATTATTCAACATGGAATTTTACATATACACACAATTACCATCTCATTGTAAATGGAACAAATGAACTAACTTCTAAATTATCTTGTCTCAGTAGTCCTGCTAACTTAACAAAATGGAATAGCGTAATTGTCTTAGGCGTGATGAACAAGAATCAAGAACAACAACAAGAACAACCAATACCAACATCAAAAGTAAATGATACCACTACTTCATACAACAGTAATTCTTTAAAGAATGGTAAAGCCTCATCAGCAGAAAATAATGGTGATGCTCCTTTTGTGTTTCCCTTCAGCTGAGAATACCCTGCCATCAACGTCTTAAGAAACTTGATATAATTGATGAGGAATAAGAAGATACTATCAAAGGAAATTAAGCTAACCTTAGAGATACACATACATACACAGGATTGACACAGCAACCAATTTTACTGCACATATAGCAGGCAATCTAAAGTTCCACAGATCTATGTTGCACGAATCTGCGAGAACTACTGAAGAACCGATAACTGATGGGTGGAGATATATTGGCAAATATGATAATGAAGCTGTTGCTGTATACATATTCCCACAATCTTTAGAATATTATTTGATTTTTTTATTATTTATTTTTATATCTTACATCCGATGCTATAATAATATGTCCTATTACCCATCAAAGACAATATTTAGAAAATTAACTAGTCTTAAAGGATTAAAGTAATAAAGAAACTTGACACCATTTTATACAGGTCTCACTGAGTAAGTGATACTTCTATGTATACGTCATCAGGTATTTTTAATCGCATTAACTGTCTAATTGACTTATCATCAGCTCCCAGATCGATGACTCTTCTATGAATTCTAAGTTCGTATTTATCGTAAGTGTTTGTCCCCTGTCCACATGGCGATTTGCGAGTAACCACTTTCATCTTTTTTGTAGGAAGAGGATGTGGACCCTTGAGTCTAATCCCGTTCTTTTCTCCAATTCCCTTAATCTCGGTGCAGACACCTTCAAGTGTAGACAGATTAGTACTCGTAAGCTTAATTCTTGCCTCTTGAGCCATTTCTATTCCCTACTTTTTAGAAGAGGGATCATATTTCTCAGTAATTGCCTTCACAACACCTGCAGCGATCGTCGTTCCCATATCTCTTAAAGCAAATCTGCCGATCTCTGGAAACTCTTTGAATGTTTCGATGGCCAAAGGTCTTACTGGTTTTATTCGAACTATTGCAGCATCCCCTGTCTTCAAAAATTTAGGTTTTTCTTCAACAACACCGCCTGTTTTTGGATCGATCTTTCCCACAAATTCTGATAAAGTTGCTGCCACCTGAGCTGTATGAGCATGTAATACAGGAGTATAACCTGGTGCCATAGCGGTTGGATGATGGATGACTATAATTTGTGCCTCTAATTCTTTTGCAACAGTAGGCGGGTTATTTACCGGACCAATTACATCTCCACGCTTTATAGATTTCTTGTCAACACCCCTCAGATTGAAGCCAATATTATCACCAGCTTCTGCGGATTGCATTTGTGTGTGATGAGTTTCAATGGATTTAACCTCTCCTGTTACACCTGCTGGCATCACTATTACTTTATCATTTGCACTAATGGTACCTGTTTCTACTCTACCTACAGGTACTGTGCCTACACCTGTGATAGAATAGACATCTTGGATAGGAATTCTGAGTGGCTTACCTACTGGTTTCTCTGGTGGTTCAAATGAGTCCAACGCTTCTGCAAGGGTAGGACCTTTATACCAAGGCATATTTTCAGACTTCTTTATTAGATTATCACCTTTCCATCCTGAAATAGGAATGATTTGCACCTTACTTATATTGTAACCAACAAGTTTCAACATTTTTTCAACTGTCTCTTTGACTTCTTTATAACGTGCTTCAGAATAACCAGTATCATCCATCTTATTCAAGGCGACTACAATTTGACTTACTCCGAGAGTCCTAGCAAGGAATGCATGTTCTCTTGCCTGGCCACCAGGTTCTACAGCAGCTTCTGTTTCACCTGGTTTAACTGAAACAACAAGAATGGCGGCATCTGCCTCAGATGCACCCGTAATCATATTTTTTATAAAATCTCTATGACCAGGAGCATCGATCAAAGTATAGAAGAATTTTGGAGTTTCGAATTTTTGAAAAGCAAGATCAATAGTAATGCCTCTATCACGTTCGTCCTTAATACTGTCTAAAACCCATGCATACTTGAAGGTGTCTCCCTTTCCTGTTGCTTCCGATTCCTTAGCAAATGAGTCAATAGTTCTTTGGTCAATAACACCCAAATCGACCATCAAATGACCTACCGTAGTTGATTTACCATTATCGACATGACCGACAACCACCAAGTTCAAATGTGGTTTTTTACTCGCGCTCATAACGGGTAAAACACTCACAGGGCTTTATTTGTATTTCGATAACCAACTAGTATTTTGTATTGTTATCCTTATTACAATGACGCACAATAATTATTATTAACTGGAAAACCACTAAATACAAACACATATCAAGCCTTTTTTGTACATGATGTGCCATTGAATAGCTGCTTTGCTCGATCTAGGTTGTCATTTATATTGTTTATAAGTTGTTCAACTTCTGATGGACTTGTCGATAGCGGTACGAAGATTCTCTGTAAGCATAGTTTTAGTTTCTCTCATTAGCGCTTTGTTTTCTTTCGTAGAGGCGCCCATTTTGCTCTACCACTTGCGATCATACCATAACAGCATGTATTGACGTCAGTATCCATACAATAAAAGATGGAAATGGGTGTATCTTATTATTTATTTGTTATGAGATAGTTCTAAATCTATCCGTTTTACCAGATCAGGAATTAAGATTGGTTTTCTTAGAAAACATTTTACGCTCAATGCAGGTAATTGTAGTCTGAATTCATCATAAGAAAGATCGTATGCTGTCAAAAAACAGACTTTGACTTTATTGTCTATCTTCATTACTTCCTTATACAACTCAAAGCCAGTCATTCCTGGCATTTTAATATCGAGAAGCAGAAGCCCATAGAAATCGGCTTTGAAGCTGGATAATGCCAACAGTGGATCATTGTATGCGTCAACCTCAAATCCATTATATTCTAAGCTTATTTTGAAAATTGAAGCAATATCAGGTTCATCATCTACAACCAGGATTCGCCTTTTGTTAGGTGGAGGTACTTCTAAACATGAACCACCATTATTACCTGCCAACACTTTATTTGACATTGCAATTACTATTTATCAAGTGATATGATATCCACCTATTAAAATGCGTTGTTAATTCAGTCCATAAAAATCCAAGACTTTGCCACCATCCAACTCGCAAGTATCATATTTTGTTATACTAAATGATCAGAAACTAATACAATGTCTTTGATACCTAGCTATCAACTCAAGACACTGCCATAAACACAAGAATACAAAATTTTTAATAAACTAAAGCAAAGAGCGAAAAAGAGAGAGATCACAGAGAGATAAAATGAAGTTAGGTCATTTATCCAAACAAGGGCGATTTTCTATCTATTATGTTAAACCCTACTTATTATATTATTGGAATATTACTTGACATTGGAATTGGCATTCTCAGTGTTACAACGCCGTCTACATATTTGGCTGTACCAATTACCTTTCCATCATCATCATCACTCAATGAAATTGGTAATATTATTTTCTTTTCTATCACAGTAGGTCTTTGTCTATAATAGACAGTGCCCATGTTCTCTTCTGTTTCTCTTCTTGCATTAATCGACAACAAATTTCCTACTATCCTAAGCTTTATATCCTTCTTAGCAAAACCTGGCAGATCAATTAAAATCATTAGGTCATTGCCATCTTCGACCATGTCTATGGCTGGCACTATAAATTCATAGAATTCTTTGGATCTATTACCCAATTCCTTCATAAACTCTTTAGCCATATATTGTCCTAAACCCATACATTCATGTGGTTTGAATTGATATAAATCCTTTCTTCTAGTATTCAGACTACTATAATAGAATTTGTCTAATCCTCTAATTTAAGTGTCAGCAAACTTATACGTTACTACAGAACAACAATACAACAATCCAAGTTGACAAGGATTACGACGGTGACGATCACTACAAGAATGATATCAGCAAAATATGGTATAGTAGATCTGTCTGTTACTATGATTTAAATTTATATTTTGTTGTTTGTTTTTATTCATGATTATGATATACCTATGTTACACAAATTCGATTACTCTTTATCGGATTCTTTAACATACCCGAGATGTTAAAATGAATGAATACCCAAGTTCCAAAAATTGACAAACTTGCTGGCATTGAATGCTACTGTACTGACTATAAAGGGATCCGTGGTTCTATAAAGCGTAGTAACGAGGAGTTTAGAGTTTCGGAGATAATAGATACATCTTTCCTAGCCAACATATCATCCATCCAAGATGAGCATCATAAATATCCACTATACATTTTGGACAAAAGAAATATTGATTCAAACCATGCAATCTTTGAGATTAAAAGGAAGCTTGGTATTAAACTGAAAGTTATTGGTCTAAAAGATGCGAAAGCAATAACAAAACAATACGCTAGCTCAGAGCAGACAAAAAATATAATAAACGAAGCAACAACAGCGCATACGCGTTTAACTTTGAAAGGCTTTACTAAAGCCCCAATAGGAAAATCTTCTCTATCTGGAAATGCATTTACAATTACCATTAACAATCCTATCCTTTCAGACATTACCTCATTTCTACCAGAGATACAAACTATAGCAAATTTTTATGGATTGCAAAGATTCGGAAGTGAAAGAATGGTTACTCATCTAGTCGGAAAAGAAATTGTAAAACGCAATTTTCAAAAAGCAGTAGAACTTCTGTTAACTTTTACCACTGAATATGATTCCACTCTGAGCATTGAGATAAGGAATAAAAGCCGTGATCCAAAGAACTATTCTCAAATTATTAGAGAACTTCCTAAACGGATGGATATAGAATACCAAGTAATGTCAGTATTAGAAAAGGGCAAGGGACCGATAGCGAGCATTGCGATCCATTCCAATTAACATCCGAAGGTTATTTGTTCAGGCTTATCAGGCATATATTTTTAATAGATCCTTGAGCGTTGCAGTTTTAAATGGTGAAAATGTACTAAAGAGCAAGGAAGGCGATCTATGCTTTGAAATAGAGAATTCATCAATTTTTGGCAGAATAAGAAAATATAATTCGAGTTCGGATTCAAATTCACAAACAGTTCCAGCAATTCGTCTAATAGGATATACATTTCAACCAGGCAAAGGAAGATTTGACACAATTACAGAAAAAATAATGAGTATGGAAGGCATAACACCAAGAGAATTTTACATAAAAGAGATGCAAGAATTAAGTGCTCAAGGAGGTTTTAGACAAGCGCCTCTGTGGTCTAAAGACTTCACATTTAGAGGATCGCTTACAGTATGTTTTAAACTTCCAAAGGGATCATATGCAACAACTTTATTGCGAGAACTAATGAAGCCAGATGATCCAGTTAGAGCGGGATTTTAAGGTTCTTTTCTTATCTGTAAGTTGGGACTGTATCCCATGATGGAAATACAAACACAACTTTAGTATTTATATTTCGGCATATTTCACAATAAACTTTAATGGCATATAGGATTCTAAGTGGGTTGGTGGTGTTTAAGCTGATTGCAGGCAAAGTTTCCAGATTTGGCAAATCTCAAAATCTATGTGCTATAGCGCATATTGAGTCAATAAGAATAAAGTCTATCATTATAAGTAGAGATTAATTACAATTATTATTCAAATAATCCGTATTATCGTGTAATTATTAATAAAATATTATTATCTCTATAATAAATAGGGTTCTGTTGACTCTTCAGGTGTTTAAATCAGTTGTTGAATTTCCGTTGTTGGGATTCAGTTGGTAAGGGGTGCATTTAAACACTAATTAGTGAGACATTCTACCAGCTCACCGAAATAGTTGGTTGGCAATAGTAGCTATAGATACCAGCGGCCAGATTCTTAGAAACCCCGATGTATGGATAGTTGCTGTAAGAAGACAAAACTAACTAAAACATACTGGAGTATATATAAATCAGGATTATCAAAATCAGTTCAGAAATATCACACGGAATTGGGTAGACAAACTCTATGCCATTCTATTTTTAAAACATCCAATACTTTATTGAAGGCGCATGATATCATTCAGATTGATAAAGACTTTCAAGGTAGACGAGCTGACGAAATTCAAAGATATATGGAGCGCCTCTTTGGTGTCTTTAATCTAGGCAGTGATAGAACCAAACCTATAATTCAGTTTTTGCCTCTAAAATATAGTAGAGAAGTTAGAGAAGCACATAAGATATCTCAAGCTGCAAGACATCGCGAGATTACAATTACTCATAATCCAAACATCACAAAGGAAATGAATTGCTTACGTCTTCTATAATAATTAGGACTCCATCCACCGTAGTAGACGGTTCACCGCTTACTCCCCGACTTTTACCTACGAGCAATCATTTGGAGAAGGATTGAAGGGATTATTATATTATATAATATACACAGCACGAGCAAAGCTGCAAGCCGCTAGCTTTGTTTCCATTGGGTTATTTTTGATTTTGGAGGATCCCATATCAATCCTCAATCTATTCTATTGTTTTATCGATATATAAAGGATATTAGCCTATTTTGTGTTCCTTTTTGTAGATAAATTTAGTAGGCCTAACCACTTATTCTTTCCTTTAACTTCTACTCCAGCTTTGTTAGCAGGTGTCTCATCTTCTAAAGCCATGTGAGGCTTGACAAAATTATACTGAATTCTCTGTCCTTCTGCTATTGGTGAAGTGTGTTTCTTCCATGCTCTCTGCACCTTGATTCTTTCTCTTAGAGTTCCATTCAGTCTTTCGACTCTATTGTTATTGGCATGCGGCTTACCAATACCGCATTTGGCTACATGCTCAGGTTTGATGTTCTTGAATGTCTCGCTTATTCCCTGTCTGTATGCTCTCCATGAATCTGTTAACACTTTCTCAGGTTCATTACCATGAGCATTCTTTATAGCTTCTTTGAATATTGCTACTGCACCGTTGATATCTCTAGCTTCAGATATTTTGGATGCTAACAGAAATCTTGTATCCCTGTCCATGACATTCCATAGAAATGCTAGATTAGTCTTGCCTTTGTATGTCAGTCCACCGTGCATCTTTACAAATATCTCGTCAGCATGCCATGTATCAGATAGTTGTGGTGTTAGTGAGTTTACATACTCAGATATGATTGGAATATATCTTTGGATCCAATCATAGATGGTTGAGAAGTTAATGTCTATGTTAAAGTGGTCTCCAATATTCCTAGCTATTTTCCCAAGTGATAATCCCGAAAAGTATAGGTCTAATGTTAGAGTTATCAATTCAGGACTAAACGTTGCTTTCTTTAGCAATGATGGTTGTCTAAACTTGTGTTGACAGTCTTTACAGTAGTAGGTTTGCTTACCACAATCAAGGCCAAACTTGATAACTCTGATAGAACCACATCTGTCACACGGGATAGAATCATCAGCTAATACTTTTGGTTTGGGATTGTTGTTCTGTAAATAGGTATTAGTAGCAATCCAGAATCTAACAGAGTAAATATGCTTACAACATTCTACCTCTCTATATTCGAAATCAGGACATGAACATACCCATATACTTCGATAAGTTTAACTTCATAGATTATCTTAGTACTCGTCTGAGAGGGAACGGCAAAGCTACCATCCTCTTGTTCAGTTATCCTGCTGCTTTCGAGGATAGCCATACCTCTCTTCATCCAAGCTTCCGAATACCCTTTGTCCTGTGTGTTATACACATATGTGTATTATACACATTCATATTAAAGTGTTGTGGTTGTGTGTATTATGTGTATATGTTTATTAATACCATAAGAGTATAATACACATAGATAAAGATGGGCAGAATAGATGTTATCTTACCTGATGATAAAGAAAAGAAACTACGTATGGAAGTTGGAAGACGTATGGGTGCTAGGCGTGGTGCTTTGACTGATGCAATCATTCAAGCCATAGATGCATGGTTAGAAAGAGAATCAGAGAGAAAGCTGAAGAGTGACAGAAATGGTAAATGAGGAAGATAATCTTGATGTCTTTACGAGCGAGTTCAGACATGAGGAAGTTAGAAGATTCGTAAGAGGATTAATAGATGGGTCAATAAAGTTCATAAAACTACCTGACTTAGAATCAGATTTAGGAGAATTCGCCATAAATGAACGTTCAAATCTGCTTTCTGATATAGAGCAGTATGTCTCAGGTAAGTTACGTGATGACAAATTAGATGAAACTGAGAGTAGAATATTCAGTCGACTTGCCAGAATGAGGGTAACAGATGTAATTGAGGAAACAATTACACAATCACAACTAGAAAAGGAAATTTCAGAATTGCATTCACGTTTAGATTCGACTAACACTCTCTTACTAGATATTTTGACAGTACTTAAAGAGGTAGTAAAGAAACTTGATAGTGCGAGTTAGATGTCCTTTCTGTAATATCAGAATGTATCAAGTAATAAATGAAGATTATCCTAGGTTAGAAGCATATCTTTGCTATGAATGTGGATTCCATGCAGACACAATATTGATGAAGCAAAAGAAATTATATCAAGCGTATCAACAGCTATTCCTACATTCTAAAAGAATATTAGTTCCGAAGAAAGTTCCTGCACCAAAGAATAAGGAGTTACCAACTGAATCCCAACAACGGAATAAAACAACGGATGATTCAACAGAACCAAAAATAGAAATTAGTACAAGAATAAAAATAAAAGTGTTAGATAGAAACAAGGTTTATTAACATTGATGAAAGCCGTTTTGAGAATGCTAATACTATTATATGAATTGAAAAGCCTATGAGCGTTCCAGAAAGCAAATTATTATAGTTGAGATGAAAGTATAACATTAATCCCACCATAGGCATAGTAATTAATATTGCCAAAGCGGTATTAGCCCAAAAATATTGTAACAAGGTAAAGTCCTGATCGTTAACATGTTTTTTTCTGTAAAAGAAAAGAAGAGGTTGTGTCCTCATAGCATAGTCTTGGCAATATCATATTATAAATCCTGGTAATTTTAAGCCTGTTTTATATATATTCACCGATATTAGAACATAAATAATGCATATACTATTATAGAAATTTCATATACTTAATTTAAGTATATAATATTTCAAAAATAATGCCTAAATAGAAAATTAAACGGCTTGATGTTTAGTCACAGTAAAGTTGAAAGATTCATAAACTAAAAGTATTGTTCTCTGATTATTAAATATCACGTTTTCATATTTTTAAATGAATTCCAAAACATCTTGTAAGAAACCTCTCAATGTTTGATATACCTAAACCAACAGATTGATGAATAATCAACTACCAGATGACATAACAAGTGTCAAGACCTAATGTATGTCATAAGCATAATTAAGATTACAACGCAGTTCTCTCTTCATAACTTTGGGATATGGAAACTATTATTATCGATAAGTTTAAGCATTCAGAAAAATGAAGAAAATTTGAAAAAATAAATGAAGAGTAAAGTCAAACTAATAAAGAGTCAGAAAATTTATTCAGGGAACATATCACTCAGGTTAGACAAGTTTAAGTTAAATTCAAAGATAATTGAAAAAGAAATAGTAGAACATTTACCCTCTATAGGGGTTATTCCTGTTCTTAATAACACAGACATACTTTTTGTAACACAGTATCGACATGCGGTAGGAAAAAACATTTTAGAAATACCTGCAGGAAAGATAGAAAGGGATGAAACAGCAGAGCAGGCAGCTTTAAGAGAAATGAGAGAAGAAATCGGGTACACAGGTAAGGTATCTCCAGTAATGAAATGGTACTTAGCACCTGGATATGACACCGAATTAATGCATATTTTTGTTGCAACAAATTTGAAAAAGATAAAGAAAAGACCACAAGATCTTGATGACGATGAAAACATTATAGTTAAGCGCATGAGATATACTTCTGCAATCAAAAAATGCATCAATGGAGAATTTCAAGACGCTAAGACTGTTGCAGCAATACTTGTTTATGCAAAAATATTAGAGACCGACGGTACATTCACATAATCAAAATCGTTCTTTAGCCACTCTGAGGGAATTGGACCTATAAATAAATAAATAAAAAAATAAAAAAATCAAATGATAATCCAAATTTGAATGCAATTAAGGCATTCTAATATGCCTTTCCAATTCCTGTATCGAGTGTATAGGAAGAGAACAGGAAAAATTTCTGCAAACGAACGCGTACTCAGATTCCTTTTGATTCTCCTGCTCTAAATTTCTTCCCTTGAAAAATGGATAGTTTTGCAGCTCTTGTAATTGTGATTTGTTGTCAATGATAGCAATAATACCATTTGGAATATATTGCTTATTTAACCAATTTACCATCTCAGAACTCGCTCTCTTTTCAGTTTTTCTTATAATAGTTACCTCAACGGGTTTCTTTATATAAAGATACATTGCTATTAATAGCTGTCCAAATCCAAACGGATTTTCTGCTGCAGTTTTTGCTCCTGCTCGCATAATATGCTCCGCCTTATCTATGTAGTTGCTGTTTTGATTGAAATGATATAGCCTAAGGAGGTTTGACGCAGCCATAGAATTACCGCTTGGTATAGCAAGATCGTAAAAGCTCTTTGTTCTGACAATCAACTGCTCATGATCATCTGAAGTAAAGAAAAAGCTGCCTTCGTTGGGATCCCAAAAGTGCTGGATCATAAAGTCGGTATAAATCATTGCTTTTTGAAGATATTTCGGTTGTGAATAGATCTCAAATACATCCAACAATGCATTGACGTAAAATGCATAATCATCAAGATATGCATTTAATTTTGAAATTCCATCCTTAAATGTTCTTTGCAATCTACCATCATTTTTTGCAATTTTAGACTCAATGAAGTTTACTGCATTAATTGCAGCATCAAGATATCTTTTATTTCCAGTAATCTTATAGCCTTTGGCAAAAGCTGATATCATAAGTCCATTCCAAGAAGTCAGTATCTTATCATCTTGCCCTGGCCTTACTCTTTTACTTCTAACTTCAAAAAGTTTCTTTGAGGCATCACTGAGGATTCCTTCTATTGCCTCAGTTGTCATATGATATTTTTGTCCCAAAGAGTCTAACGAGGTTCTAATATTGAGTATGTTTTTCCCTTCGAAATTACCAGCCTCTGTAATTCCATAATATTCACAAAAGATTTCAGAAATAATCGTATCTTCTAATACGCTGTCAATTTCCATTTTCGACCAGACATAAAATTTACCTTCTTCGCCCTCAGAATCTGCATCTTGAGCGGAGTAAAACCCACCTTCAGAAGAGGTCATTTCTGCAATCACATATTCCAAAATTTTTTCTACTATTTTCAAGTATTTTATATTACCGCTGACTTGATAGAGTTCTGCATAGAGCTGCGTCAATAAAGCATTATCATAAAGCATCTTTTCAAAATGAGGAACAAGCCACTTTTGATCAGTTGAATACCTAGCGAATCCTCCACCAAGATGATCGTGAATACCACCAGCGGCCATCTTATCTGCAGAAAACATGACAAAATCTTTGAATCGGCTTATTCCTGAAATATCATAGTAATGAAGAAGAAAGAGAAGATTAGATGCATTTGGAAATTTTGGTGCTTGGCCGAACCCACCATATATAGGGTCTCCCATCTGCAACAAACCTATGGCTGCCTCATCTAATATTGATCGCTCGATATTTTCTTCTTTTTCCTCTACATCTTTTGCGCTATGTGATAAGGCATGCATAAATTCAGAAGTTGTAGTATGGATTTCCTGTTTTTTCGATTTATATGCTTCGGCTAGCTGATTTAATATCGTATCAAAACCAGGCATACCATACCTGCTATATTTTGGAAAATATGTCCCCACATAGAAAGGCTTTTGGTCGGGTGTCAAGAATATAGATAGTGGCCAGCCGCCTGTTCCTACTGCAATTTGGCTAACTTTTTGATATATATCATCTATATCTGGTCTTTCCTCTCTATCTACTTTTATATTAATAAAATTTTCATTCATTATTTTCGCTATTTCATCGTCTTCAAAGGATTCATGGGCCATCACATGACACCAGTGACATGCACTATATCCTATGCTAAGAAATATAGGTTTGTCTTCTTTCTTCGCTCTTTGAAAAGGCTCTTCCCCCCATGCATACCAGTCAACAGGATTATTAGCATGTTGCAATAGATACGGGCTACTTTCATTCTTAAGCCTGTTTGTCTTAGATTCAACCTTACCACGATTGCCATGCTCTTGCATTATAGAAAGTTAGTAATGATGCTATTTATATTATGTATTGGAAAAGCCCAGCGAATTAGAACTTGTGGTAGACACTTATATTGTTTAGTGTTTAGTGTTTAGTAAATATCGATAAGACAGGGGCATTTAAGAAATTTTGGTGACGTTTAAATATTTGTAATAATAGTGCGTTTTTAACGATGATATATGGTACTCACAACTTCATTTACAAATTCAATATAGATTAAAAGGCAAAAAAGTTGAAGAATTTGTGAATATAAAAAAATAAGCAATCATTACTTAACCTTACATAACAAAACTTGCATTTGTTTTTGTTGTCTTGAATGAAATGTTATTTCCTCAAAAATCCATTCTAATGGTTTAGACGAATAAATTTAAGGTAGTTAATGTGACATGTTATTCTCTAGAATGAAGCCTAAAGTCTTTATTGTTCTAACTTGTTGACATTGGTCACAATAGCAATGGTGTATGATTTTGTCCTCAATGTTATCATTTTTTATATTATATGATCTATGACCGCATTCTTTTAGTATGACATAATAAGTGAACATTATGGCAGCATTCCTACTTGGTTGCGAAAGTTGTCTAGTATTTTTATTTCTCTGCGCTCTTTTCATTAAATTCTCGTTGATCCTTTTACAAATAATAATCATTTTTTTATACCATCACTTGTCTCCATATTAATAATATAGTCTAGCTGTAAAAAGGCGTATACACGTTATTTTTTATTAATTAATCCATAAAAATTAAGCTAGTGTTATAAAGATGTATTCGAAGAAACGGTGTATATTTTTACAACCTTGAGAGAAAAAAATAAGATAAAAAAGTTAAGTCTGTTGGAAGATCACGATCAAAATCCAGATTTAAAGATCTTAAGAGCAAAGATAATGAAAAACTTCCCCAAAAACGTAAATATATAGCACGAAAGTATAAAATTAATGGAAACTCATATAACAAGAATCAGGACCAATATTATTATATTCGTGTTTTGACGGTTGCTGTTTTAATCCAATTTGAATATTCATTCAATTCTGAGTTAGCTTTGAAATGTACACAAGAGATGATGGCCAATAACGCAAGCAATAATAAAGTGTCTTGTGCAGTATTGATATTCTATAAATTTACTCTCACTTTTCTTTTCTAACTCTTATGCATTCAATACTACGTATTGCTTAAATTGTAAAAGATATTAATATTCATTTTTTTCGCTGCCTTTTTGAAAGGTATTCTTTAAGTCAGTGTCAGTGTCCAAGTCAAATGCTAACACGTATTTGCATTAGTAAATGCGAAGTATTTGGCAACATACTCTTGAAATAACTTTAGGGTAGACAATGCATTACTAGAAAATATATTGTATGTCGAATAATTAACTTAGCATGCATATACGCTTTAACTATAGATTATCTCTTGTGTATTAGGTATGTAATATAAAATTATTCGATGAATAAAGAATAAAGCATTAATAACATGCATTAGCGTCCGTTTGATGTTTGTTGATCATGAATTTCTCGAAAATGTATCAAATGTTGTAGAGTAATAGTAATATCATTTTATATAATGATAAATCTGTGTTCCCAAACTGTTAAAATTCATATTTCATTGATACCCTTTTAGGTTCAGGATAAAAATTGGAAAAAGTTGGAGAGAGAAAGATATTATTTTTCTTTATTTTGTTTTCTTCTATATAACAAATAGGTTAAACAGAGCAATCCTCCAGAGACAAATATACTATTTATAATTCCGGGAGAATCTGCCGGAGACCAACTGATTATACAAAATGTTTGCCCAGAGATACAACTTAGAGCAAAAAAAATTCCGTTCCATATAGAATGAGTAAGTACTGCAAACCAACCTTTTCCGCTGATCCAAGTTCTGAGACTGAAAAAAAGAGAAGGTATAACGAATAACCAGTTTGCATAAGCAAGGGCACTCATTTCAAACGTATTAGTATTCAGAATATGTAACATTGCCCATATAATACCGCCTGCCAAAACCACTAAATTATTGGCAAAGACATAAAAAGGAATACCAAAAAAAATAGTTTCCTCAATGGGTCCAGCGGATAACACTAAACTAAGATATAGGGGACGTGTAGGTTCTTCATAATCCAAAAATACTTTTTCGACGACAGATGTTCCTATTAGCATAAGAATAAAGCCAATTCCATGATAGAACAAAAGCATTTTTATAATGTAACCAATTGAATTACGGCGATATTGTAAGAGCCAAGATCGTGGGTTTATATCTGCCTTGAAATCAGAAAATTGTGCTTCTGTTGATGACAGCTGTCCTTCAATTTTTTTCTAAAACAATGAGATATAAAAGTCCATTTGTTGGAAGATACCTTCCTATAAAAAGAAGAAAATGTCTTTAGTATAATAATAATCAAATCAATCTTCTTTTTTAATTCTTGTTACTGCTATTAGTGTACTCGCTTACGTTTGTATCTTAACAAACATGATAATAAGTTGGTTTAGTCATTATAGCCCCGAAAGCCGGCGTTGATGAGATGGCTGTACGCCATCTCGCGAATCTTTCTGGTGGTCATGGGCTAGTTATTCATGTTATATAAATCCCTCAGAATGAGCTTGATCTCCTCGCTTGTCGCGTTCCAGTATCACGCAGGCGGCTTTTCAACATACACTTCTGCTGGCTTATGTGAAAAATCGCCCATGGCATCGTTGTCATATGGATACATCGAGGCCGAGGTCAAAGCACTTCCTCTGGTTGCTTTGGAGGAGAATTTGTTAGTGATAGAATCTGTGAATCAGCCTGTGTCTTCAACATCGGTCAGAAGTTGTTTGATCTGATCTTATTTTCTTCAGTTGGTATTCGATCTTTGCAAACTCCAAGGTTTGTCTTTTGTATAGGAGGATTGTTACTTTTACTCCTTTCTTCCTCCTAGGTTTGAATACTATAATTATAAATTTTTAAAGATGCTCAAACTATAGTACATTATTAAGCGTTACTATAAAGAAGAAAGTAGATGGTAATAAGGAAATATGTGGATATATAAATGAAAGCAAATAGTATTACAAAAAACGTTCCCTTTATAAGTAATTGGTCTTTATTATATGAGAATAATACAATTAAGTGTTGACAGAAAAAAGCGGATAATAGCTCTGTATTTTAACCAGCACAATACTTATGCTGAAATTGCAGAAACAGAAAGAATATCACCCAGTGATATAAACGCTATTATAAAGGAAGAAGAAGCCAGAAGACTACAATATCAAAATCATCAACAGCAAGGAGAGATATCTTCCAAAGCCTACGAACTATTTTCTAAAGGTAGGACACCCGTGGAAGTGGCCGTCACACTATATTTAAGAGAGCCAGAAGTAAATAAGCTGTATATAGAATATTGCAAGCTAAAGCGACTGCATAAATTCTTTTTGGCTTATGAAGAGTTAGGAGATGAGGGCACAGGATATTTTCTAAAGTTAATCAGATTAGCAAAGAAAGAAGGTGTAAGTGTAAAGCACGTTATTAATCTTCTCCAATTAGCTGATGAGTATAATTATACTGGATTATCATCCTTTGAAAAAGGGCGTAAATGGCGCAGAGATAAGATATATGAGTTGAACCTCCAAATAGAAAGATCCAAGGAGCTCTTGAATAACGTGGACGACCAAACAGTAAGCTTCAAGCAGCTGCTGAACTCCTACCATATATTATGTGAACGCAAAAGACAAGAGTCAGAAATTCTCAATAATGAAATATCCAGGCTAGAATGCCTTGTGAGCCGATTCGAGAGCAATAATGAAGAATATCTTAAAATCAAAAGGGCTATTGAAGAAGAAGTTAGAGTTGTTCTGATAGATGGTAAAGTACTCTTACAATTCGCTCTTGCATCAGTATTTGAAGTATTAAGAACAAATCCGGACAAATACGATGATCTTTTAGTCTTTGATATATCATCACCAACAATAGTAACAAAACAATCGCTACAATTGCATATTGAGGGTTATAAGAAATTCATATTAAACGAAGCTAACAAGCTTTATGAGAGGCTACTGAAATATTTCATAAATAGTATTATTGATAGTGCTGCTGGTGCTTGTTCTTCATCCAATTCTTCATAATCTTCCCGCCATCATCATTGCCGACATATACAGTCCACCCTATAACTGAGAGGTATAAACAATAATTGTTTATCGTTGATAGACCCTAACCTTTTATGATTGCAACAACGTCACGAGTCTATTTACAGATTCATTTTCAACACGTCCATAGATGTGTTCAGTAGAGAACCGTACAAGATTGGAGGCATTTCCTGATATTCTTACTCGAGTATTTCAGCAATTATAAGTAGACAGCAACGGGATTGGTAAGGAGAGATTCAAACCACATCTATCCAGCATAAGAACGAAAGAAAAGAAGGAGATGTATAACGATAGATTTAGTAGTAGTCGTGTTTGATAATTAATTATGCAAATCAAGAACTTTCTCACATTCATATAGTATTCTTGCAATAACTACGTGTGCCTCCAATTCTAATTCTCCAATAGAAAATGAACAACTAAATACCCTGCTTGTATTCTCTGAAAAATGACCTTTTGGAAATCCCCCTACCACAAATGCAATGTGGTTATTGTTTTTAATACTGTTTCTAGACACTATTGCTTCTGCACTGCTTTTAACTCCATCGCTAGAGAGGCCGATCAGCTTGTCAGGTCTTACTTCATTTATTATGAATTGTTCAAATGTAATATTGTCGTGTAATTCTAAAAGCATATTCTTGTCATCAGCGCTTTTAATTATCTTCTCTTTGAATAAATTTATCATAATACCTTCAAAACGAAAGTAGGATTTTGGTATTCGCAAATTATCACCAATAACTATTAACTTATTTTTTACCGTGTGAACATATACCTTCAACCTATTTTTAAGAAACAACGGAGTAGACAATGCCTCCATCAGGGCAAAATGGATTATATCTGGTCTGCCACGCTTCCAATATGATTCTAATCCAGATCTCAGCATTGCAGAATGGTGATAACTTTTGTCAAGTAAAATTTCTCTAGGATTTCTGCCAAGCTTTTGAGCTTGGTTTTTAACTGCAGGATGACTAGCTATTTGCTTTGGTACAGTTTCTAATGCTGCCTCAGCTATTATTAGTGATATCGATGTTACCAACCTAGAATTAATTACAGAATACTACTTATTAACTAGAATAAACCAAACGAAACTGTTGAATAGTGCTGAAACTGTAACTACTTATGAGAATATTATTTACTTATAACGATACATCATTTGATAAAACAATGGAGATTATAACAGCGCCGGGATATTCTGCATCGATAAATTAACTGACTGATTAACGTATCCATATCGAAAAATATTCAGATTATATAGAATTCCTACCAAAAACAAAAATGAGAGAGATCAATCTTTCAGATAATGATTATAAAAACTAAGTAATAGAATGAGAAAAAACCTTTTTGAAGAAATGACAATATTTCTATCAACTTTAAGTAGCATATTGTAGATTCGAATTGTGTGACCGATTACAGAGAGATGAATAGACCCTTACAAACCATACAGCAATCTGCTGATTAAATTTCAAATAGTTAGACTATCCCGTTATTAAATATGATAAATGACAATAGCCGAAGATTATCAAAAAATATACGACAACTGTTGAGCAGGACAACCAAATAATAATAAGCATTTTGCAGTATTCCACAAAATTTATTCCTAAAGATTTCAAGATGAAGTCACTCCTGCTGAATTGATTTGATATCGCTTGTTAGTCTTGAGGCTCCGAAAACAGAGAGTAGACAATGGATTGCGAACTTAATGCACAATCTTCTTAGCTTAATATGGAGTAAATTTGGAAAAAAGTATTAAAGCGATGTCAGGAGAATAGAATATAAAGCCTCGTTGAGTGGAAAAGCATCCTCTAATACATTACTAGAATCAGCGTGTGATATAAATTATTGTCTGACACACACACGTATATATCTCCGCTCTATGAGTAAGGGTTAGCAGGTCATACTCAACGAGGCAATAATTCGCCAATTAATTAATGTATATAAACACATTGTCATAACTTCCTAATGATTATTGATGATTGTCGTCATAAAACCAACAAGCTACTAATAATACTGCAGTAGACAAGATTGTGACTATAGCGTCCACGACAAGAAATATTTGGGCTTTGAGAGAGACTGTGAATATAATAATCCAGCTTCTGCCAACATAACATTTGATATTGTGAAGACAATTGTGAGTTTTACACAAATGCTATTGACACAACATTCTTGGACCGCTTTATTTATGCAAAACATGGATATTTGACTAGCTATTCTACTACATTCCAATAGAAAAAACTACATGTATAATTGCTGTGTTAACTTAAACAATCACCTCTTTTTATGTTAGTCTACAAAAAGATTGAACCAGTTGATAATTTGCTCTAGTCTACACTTCTCTTTTATACATGGAAAATAATCATCAGCACATCCTGTTCTGTCTTTTATGTATTGGATTCTTCCCTATACGTTGTGATAAGAAATGAAAAGGGGTTACGACTTATTATGAATTTCCTTTTACAAGACCAGTATATATCCAATCATCAAAGAGATTCTAATGGAATTATATATTCTAACATTATTAGTTATAAAATTATAAAGAAATCTAAATTCATCGATCAATCAATCAATCTTCTACTGGCCAGCTATTCCGAGTAATAAACTCGATTAGATTACCAACAGGATCCCTGAAATAGATAGATTTTGTTCCTTTTTTCCATGTTATTTCTTTCTCAATTTCTATTTTGTTTTGGTTCAACATATTTTTTGAACTCTCATAATCTTCCTTTTCGATTTCTAATGCAAAATGAACTATTGCAGGTGGGGTTAATGCACCATGAATTGGAAATACACTATTGCTTTTGATCATTGTATTTTTTGGATTGAAGATCAATAGCATACTTTTTCCTACTTTCAAGAAGATATGTCTCCCCTTTTGTTCAGCGATCAATTGGAGTCCAATAGTATTAACGTAAAAATCCCTCATTTTTTCTAATTCATATGCATATATACACGTTTCAACAATTTTTCTAAACTTCAGTTTTATTCTCATTATATAAAATAATATACTATACTTTCTCTCATATATTATGCTCACACAATACTCCGTCTCAAAATTATTGCTATGATTCCTATACTATTAATGTGTCATGCAATTCATATCTTTCATAGTGCAATGAAGTTGGAACACATATCTTTAAATTTTTATTACTTCTCCTTATCAATACTTTACCTATGCTGATGGCTTATTTTTTATTGTTCATGTAGAATTGTTTCATTTGGATAACCCACGGATTTTTCTTTTTATAAAGCTCCTTGATTTTTCTTGATTTGCATTTCGAAAGTGCATAAGAACACAAGAGTGGAAAATAGACAGAAGCATCTCCATAAACTATTACATTTCCTCTGTGGGATGTTTTAATTTTACCCCAGCTCTTCCCTTCTTGCAAAGTCGCTCCAGATAGACCTCCAGTATCAGGTCTTGCATCAGTAAGCTGAATAAGGTAATCTTGTCCCCCTTCTTTTAGCTTCAATATTTGATACAATGCTGGTCCAGTTTGCTGGAAAAAGTTCTTTGGAACGCCACCGCCTAATTCGATTCCACCAGATTTTCTGCTTTTCCAAAGTATTGCGGCTGACTCTGCGACATCTAAAATTACATTTGGAAGTATTCCTTTTTCCTCAAATAATAATGGAAGTAAATTAAGCCCAATTGAAGAATCACTGATTGCTGGTATATATATCGGAACATTCTGACGATATGCAGAAACAACAAATGATTTTTCAGGGTATGTTGAATTCTCATTAGCAGCCTTTCCCAACGCATAGGCTATATCCGCAGTTGATGCAACTTTCGGTATTTCTTTTGATTTTTTCTTAAATTCGTTTTGAATGATATAATCCTGAGACTGTAATGTTTCTATCTCCTTTATGTAGACATCATAAATTCTTACAATTTGCTTTGAATACAATATATCATCATCTACTTCAAAGTGACCTTGACGTACAGGTAAATCGTATGCAAAATGCAGATCATGATACACATTGGCACCAGTCGTGACAATCCAGTCAATAAAACCATTTGCAATCAGAGTGCCTATAGATTTTCCTAATCCTATTGGAGTCATCGCACCGGCTAGAGTCAAGCATATAGTAGAATTTGTGTCAATCATGTCCTTCATAATTTCTGCTGCTTCAGCAAGTCGGCGAGCATTATATCCTGTGGAAGCAAAAAAATCAATCAATTCTGAAACTGTCATTTCTGAATGAATATTTGGAGGCTCTATTTTCTTGCCAGTAAAAGTGTGCTTTTTATCCACGATTCTTTAATAAAATTTTACTTGCATTTATAAATTTTATAGAATGTTGTTTGATATAGCTTAATAACATTTCATAGAGCATCGATACAAATAACCATTCTTTATCGAATCTAGTAGCGATAATAACTTTATGATCTTACTGAAAATAAAATATAAAAAATATTATTTTCTTATATTTCATTGTATATTCAGTAATGAAGAAAATTCTAACAATTCAAAATATTGAATGTGAAACATTAGGTGCATTAAAAGAATTATTTCAATCTGATGGGTATAAAATCGAAACTATTAACGCACAGACAGATATTATTCCAGACAACGCAGAAAGTTATAAGGCAATTGTCGTTCTCGGAGGACCAATGGCAGTTTATGAGGAAAAAAAATATCTTAGGGAGGAAGAAGTCCTAATCAGAGATTCCATAAAAAAGAAAATCCCTCTTTTGGGTATTTGTCTTGGATCCCAGCTTATAGCTCAGGCGGCTGGGGGAAGAGTCTACAAGGGTATGAGAAAGGAGATTGGCTGGTATGACGTTAATATAACTCCTATTGGACAGAAAGATATGTTTGATGGTATCAAAGATAGTACTATACGAGCTTTTCAGTGGCATGGAGATACCTATGATCTTCCCAGAACCTCAATTATTATGGCAACCTCAAAACTATACCCCCAAGCATTTAGAATTGGTAGTGCTATCGGTATCCAATTTCATCTCGAAGTGAATCGTGAAATGATAGAAAGATGGATGAAAGAATATGCGAAGGAGATGAAAGACGAAAATATCCAAACGTGTGACATTGCATCTGATAAAATAGATGATGAAGATTTATTCAGTAAGTGTAAGGTGGTTTATAATAATTTTTCAAAACTGATTCACCAAGAATAGCTAAGCCACAATGTTCTGACTGACTAGATAATACATTGTCGATAGACGCAGAAATTTCATGATTATTATTACTTGAAGACTAATACAATATCTGATAAAAGATACTGAGGACATTAAAAGTATGAAAATCCTATACAATCGAATGCTCTTTGGCTTTCAATAACTGTTATGATATAAAGCAGATACACGTAGTCCGTTTTCTTTTGAAAGGAAATAAATTTAAGTAGCAAGATATATTATTTGGCAAATAACAGATTTGAAAATTATGGTCGTTTTGAAAAAACAACTGGCTCTAATTGCAAAAGAATTGTAGTTTGTGTAATAACATAAAAAATTGCATGAAATGAATATTTAGCTAATATTTAGTTATATTGCAATATCTATAGTGATATTTGTATTTTGTGCTAAAAGAATGAAAAAATACCTCAAATCATAATAACACATAAGTACTTAACAATCCTCCCCCTATTCATGGAATTTGTGGATACAAGTATAGTGGAACCTATAGAAATGAAGATGATACGTAAATCTCAATTTGCTATACGAGAAAAATTCCACGCATTGTCCTCTAATGATGATGATGACGCATTAGTTAGTAGTATCAAAGAACACGGTTTACTCCAGCCTATCTTAATACGCCCAGTTGCCCATGGTTTTGAAATCGTGGCTGGTCACAGGCGATTTCATGCTTGCAAGTCCCTGAGATGGCGCTTTATTCCATGTAAAATTCGTGAAATGTCAGACAAACAAGCGTATGAAATACAACTTACTGAGAATATCCAACGCAAGACCATGGAGCCCATTGAGGAAGCAGAGGCGTTCAGAAAATATGTCATAGACTTTGGATGGGGAGGTGTAAGCGAGTTGGCTAAGAAGATAGGTATGAGCGAAGTATATGTATCGCATCGAATTCAACTCTTAAAGCTGCCTGATGAATATCAAAGAACAAATTTTTAACAACCGTCTGAATGTTAGCCAAGCATTAGAACTTACCAATTTACCTTTTGATTCTCGAATAGAAATAATGAATCACGTGGTAAATAATAATTTGACTGTTAGACAGATAAGGGAGGTAAAATCACTCCTGAAAGAGGTTAATATAGCTGAATGTGATTCCTTCCGGCCTAAGGTTCTATCTAAATCACTTAGTATTACTAAAAAGACATCTTTAGCCCTCAAGATCACTCTTGCGCGAATGGATAACCTAATTGAAGAAGTTAATACCACTATTGAACCCGATAAAAGAACAGAAATGACCAATTTTTTGATGGGATTAAGATTAAAGGTGCATGCCATGATTGACGATACCATACGTTTCAAAAATTCAAGCCGAAAATTCATCAAGAATCAATAAAAAAACTATATAATACATTACCTACCCTCTCAGAATGTCGGGATCCATTCATTGAGAAATTTCTTATATTCCTTGTCGGTATGCATAAGAGCATGGAAAGACGGCTCTTTTATTGAAACAAAGTCATAAACCCCGTATGACTGAATAATATCTCCAAAAAGATTTCGATATATGTCACTTTCTTCATCAGCAATTTCTTCTGTTAGAAAAGCTTGGACAATTATCCAATCATATCCACCTCTGGTCCTCCCGGAGAAGATTACAAAAGGTGCATCAGCAAGATATTTTTTTAACCCTTCTATTCTACTCCTAAGATGCTGGGATGTTTTGAACGTAATAAGTGCAATACGTATTACACGACGTTTAACCTTCTTTGTGTCGACAGATATAGTGTATCCTGTTATTACTCCATTATCTTCTAGTTTGCTAATTCTCGACTCTATTTCTTTCTCACTTATATAGCATCCATGATCTCTTAGGAATTCCCAGATCTCTTTTGTATGTTGTTTTGAATTCTTACTTAGTGTAGATAATATTAATTCGTCGACGTTGTCGACCATCGGTACACACATAGCAAATTAGGTTATACATATTTATTTTCTATTGTTTGTTATATGATAACAGAAAAGTTTTATTATAATCTAAAGAGGCTCACATTTGTATCGTATATTTTTCATATTTTTCTTTATCTTTATGTTTCACAGTTTGGTAATGTATTGAAATTGAAATTGTATTCATATCTATTTTAGAATAGTTTTATTATCTTGGTCTTTTGATTACATTTATTCTTATAGATAAGATACTGATACTGGTCCAACAGTACGAACCATTTCTGTAGCAATATTGCTCCTAGGGAAGTGTAAAAGAATTGCTTGAATATCAGGAAAACTTTTAATGTCTTCTCTAGGAGAAAGTTGATGGCAAGTAAAAGATTATAGGCTATAAATAATCTATCCATGAACGCAGGTAGATGCATATTCGAATCGTCTACAGTAGTACATCATCTAAGAAGAACAATATAAAGCCAGATCGCTCACAACATGAATTCATTTCATAAAATATTAGTTATAAAATATCTTTTGCTTGTATAAAGCTATTCTACGTAGAATGTCATCGACGCTGCCTCACATCTGTCAGTTCACTTGACGATTTGGCATTAAAAGGAACTGGCATAGTTCGATTCTCAGAACTAGTGATATATCTTTATTGGCAGATGCATGATAAATATTTCTCTTCACATTAATAGCAACAAATACAATTGTCTTTGATAGGTAGATAGGAAGCAACGCTTCATAAGTAAAGGTTCGTGATCGCTGAAAATATATATACATATATACATATTTCTATGCTTTCCTGCTTCCACCGTGCTTTAATGATTTCAGCTTTTCTTCCAGAAGTTAAGCATTTTATTGTTCTTTAGGTACCTCGGTCGATGTTCTTTGTTCTTCATCTGCTAATGTATCAATAGGTTCTCCACCTGGTAATGGTGCATTTCTATCTACTCTATAATTGAATATTTCCGGATAATCCATGTCGAGAATAACATTCCTACCTGCTGCCTATTATCTTGGATTTTGGAATATCAAATCTATAGTCATAATGACCAAAAACAACGATCTTATCATCAGTTTCCTTCATTACGTGTCCGATATGTTCTTCATCCCTTGTTCTAACGCCCTTGTTAAATAATGACTTTGGATATTTCTTCTCATAACTAGCGAGATCTACGTTCTCAGGCCGGGTCCATGGATCTTGTGTTCCCTTACCTGTTGGCAAAGGTTCTTGACGACTTACTTTGTACTTCTTTACTATTTCATGTAGAGGAAGATCAATAAGGACATTGCCACCAACCTGCTGAATTTCAGACTTTGGTATGTCATATCTGTCATCTCCACCGCCAAATACTACTATTTTTTCGTCAGTTTCTCTTACAACATGGCCTATATGTGGGGAATCTAATGCCTTTACGCCTTTGTTAAAATATTTGCCAGACGTCATTTATTATCACTATCTTTTAATATGAAGGATAATATAACTGATATTTATTAAATTAGAGGAAAAATTGCTTCTTCTTGTTGATTTAATAATAATAATAATAATAATAATAATAATAATAAGTATTGTATAACGTGATGGATAAAAAAGATTAAGTATTTTAGTCGATGTCGACTAATAAATTCCGACTGTAAGATTAAAGAATAAGTCTATTAACAATAAAATTATTATCTAACTCATCACCAATAAGTGGGTCAATAGAACATCTCGAAATGATCTTAATATAAAAATACGATTTTTATTAATATCATCTTTTTGATTTGGGGGTGCATACCAAAACTAATACATCACCAATAGAATTAACGAATAAATGTTGAGATAGTTATTACTATAGCAACAAAAACCTTTCATGCGATCATCTTATAATACAATAAAAAGTTATCTCAATTTAAAAGGAAAAGGGACATGTACGACGTCACGCAAACTCATTTTGCAAATCTTCTCCTTTTTGTCTCATATTTTAATGAGCAGTTGAAAGAAGGAAATATAATCGGTTAATAAATGAATATAATTTACAAATCATTAAAGAATACTTCATCAGAAGGAAATTTCATGACAGTCGCAAATTATGCTACCGGAGAGCCCATATTGGACTTCTTTTTTACTCTATTCAACGGAATTGCGGAAGTGCCCTTATTCAGTTCTCCAATAACTGGAATATTGATACTAGCAGGAGTATTTCTTGCATCAAGAAAGGCAGGCGCAATGATGGTGTTATCGGGTCTAATAGGCGCTGGAACGGCCATCCTTTTAGGTGCCCCGTATGGACTTGTAGCTTTTGGATTATTTGGTTACAACTCTATTTTGACTGGCATGGCACTTTGGTCTGGTCCTTTTGTAAAACCAAATAAAGCTACCTTCTTCTTATCGGTTTTTGGTGCTGCAGCTACTGCGGTGACTTGGATGGCGATGGCGCATCTTATGGGAGATACCTTCTTTCAGGGAGCAAAATGGGCTATACCGGGCTTTACATCTTCCTTTATATTTACTACTTGGGCTTTAATGTATGCTAGCAAGAGATTTGGACACGATATATGGCCAGCACTACCTACATCTCCACCTGAGGAAGAATTGATTAAGGAAAGTAGCAATCCAATTCAAACTCAAGTTGAAAATTTCAAATGGACTGCAAAAGAATTTATGATAGCTACTTTGAAAGGGGTATCACAAGTTACATTTGTTGAGAATTGGAAAACAGGAATTTTCTGGGTAGTTGGTCTTACACTTGCATTTGAAATTGCACCAATCATTACAGGACAGGCTAGACCATGGTATACAAACGCTTACACAGCACAATGGAATGAATTCTCATCGCTGTATTTGGCTGGCCTTATGGCACTTCTAGGCTCAGGTATAGGAGTAGCCCTTGCAATCCTTACAAAACTGCCAACAGCAGAAATAAGATTGGGATTACATGGATTTAATCAGGTACTTGTCATGATAGCTCTAACCAGTTTCATTCCCCTCACTCTCCAATCATTTCTGCTAGCTGTATTTGCTACAGTGGCATGTAGTGTAATTGTAATGCCAGCTCTACAAAGATTTTTTGGAATGTGGGGTTTACCAGCTCTGACGGGACCTTTTGTATTTACTGCATGGATATTCTTACTAGGAGTATCTGGTTTTACAAACATTCCGGCAGGAATTGGATGGTCACGGGCACCCTAGGAGAAGAAAAGCGAGGAATTATGTTTCCATCTTCTTTTTTTATTAAATAGATTATAAAAATATACCTTTACATACAAATTATTTATAATGTCACTAAGCTAATGAAACCATTTGAATTTGAGCAGTTTTTAAAATTAGCAGAGGACAACAAATTATCTTCCAAGTCTGATTCAGAAAAAATTAAAGACTTTATTTTGTGGTGTAAAAAGAAAAATTTCGAAGAAAATATTCTAAGGTTAAGCTCTGAGGAAAAAGGAGGATGGAGCAGGAATTTTTCTCTTGACTTTACAACCACTAGAATAATAGTTAGCAAAAAGAATTTTCTAAAAAAGTTTGTAGACATGGGTTATGTTGCGGGAATAGCGCCATTTCCATATATGGTATTATCAAAAAAAATAAAGCCATCCGATGTGATGAAACAGTATCGGAATCCTCCAGCAGACATAATAAAAAGAGATAGATCCAACTACTATATCTGGTATTCAGATATACACGAATTTATTATTAGAAAGGGAATAGAAACTACGGTAACAAATATGGTTGGTACAATGATAATGAAAAATTTTCTTACAATTAAGACAGTGAATAAGATATATGATTTTACGTTGCCAGTGAATAAAAATGGAAAATTTGAACAAATGCATTTTTGGCTGAGCGTTGTCCTCCCATTCAATGTGAGTAAGTTGGAATAAAATTAGTCGATGTCGACTAAAAAATAGTCAGCTCCATAAGATTGTCAGTATTATTAAGTCGTTTCGAAGCAAATATTATTTTATATATAAGTTAATATTTTGAACTTTAAAATAATTCAGGTTTACTGTACTCTCAGAGGTATATTAGAAAATTGATGTTAGCACCAAGAGAAATTGATAAAATGATGATATGGACTGCTGCACAAATAGCCGAAGGAAGAAAGAAAAAAGGTGTAAAACTGAATTACCCTGAGACAGTTGCTTATATAGCAAATTATGTTGTAGAAGGAGCTAGAGAGGGAAAGACGGTAGCTGACCTCATGAGCTCGGCAAGAACAGTAGTGAAGAGAGGCGATGTTATGGATGGGATATCAGAAATGATACATACAGTTCAAGTAGAGGCCACATTTCCTGATGGCACCAAATTAGTAACAGTGCACGATCCTGTTCAATAGGTGACAAAAATGGTAATTAAAAAATCAAAATCTCGAATTAAAAAAAAATTGGGAAGAAGGAGGTTGTTCATAGAACAATGACACCAGGCGAATATACATTATCAGCAAATCCCATTACTTGTAATGGAAATAAAAAAACTGTCAACATTACTGTAAAGAATACTGGCGATAGACCTTGTCAGGTTGGTTCACATACACACTTCTTTGAAGTAAATAGAGCACTTGATTTTCCACGTGAAAAAGCATATGGATTCCGATTGAATATTCCATCAGGTACTTCAGTAAGATTTGAACCTGGAGATTCAAAGGAGGTAGAATTATGTGAATTAGGAGGCAAACGTATTGTATATGGGTTCAATGGTCTAACGATGGGTAGCCTGAAATCATCAATAGTAAAGAATAGTTCACTTGAGAAGGCCAGAACCATTGGATTTAGGGGAGCATAGGAGGAGAGAATAAAGAAATGGTTCTAAAGTTAACTCGTAAGCAGTACACAGATCTATATGGACCGTCTGCTGGAGACAAAATCAGACTTGGAGATTCGGAATTAATGATAGAAGTAGAAAAAGATCTTATAACACCAGGAGACGAAGTTGTGTTCGGTGGGGGAAAGACAATAAGAGATGGTTTGGCGCAAGCTTCTGGCGTCACAAATGCAGATGGCGCTCTTGATTATGTAATTACAAATGCAGTTATTGTAGATCCGGTGCTAGGAATAGTTAAAGCTGACATCGGAATAAAGGATGGCAAAATAGCTGGAGTTGGAAAATCAGGCAACCCATATGTAATGGATAAAGTAAATACAAAGATGATTGTTTCAGCATGCACTGAAGCTACAGCTGGCGAACACACTATTTGTACTGCAGGACACTTTGATACACACGTTCACAATATATGCCCACAACAGTACGTAGATGCCATCAGTAATGGCATTTGCAATATGATAGGAGGGGGAACTGGACCAGCAGATGGAACGTGTGCAACAACCTGTACACCAGGAGTCTTTAACATGAGTAGAATGTTAGAGGCAATAGAAGATACACCTATGAACTGGGGATTTTTAGGAAAGGGGAATGACTCTCATCCATCGTTGGCAACCCAAATGGAGCAGATAGAAGCAGGTGCATGCGGACTCAAAGATCATGAAGACTGGGGAACAACTGCAGCAGTATTAGACGCTTCTCTAAAAGCGGTAGACGCTACTGATACACAGCTAGCCATTCACACAGATTCAATAAATGAATGCGCCTACGTAGAAGATACTATAAATGCTATTGATGGTAGAACAGTGCATACATATCACACAGAAGGCGCAGGCGGCGGTCATGCTCCAGATATTATGAAGATTGCTGAAGAACAATTCGCTCTGCCATCCTCAACCAATCCAACAAGACCATACACTGTAAATACCGTAGATGAGCATCTTGACATGTTGATGTTCTGTCACCATCTTAACCCTGCAGTTCCGGAGGATGTCGCATTTGCAGAGTCAAGGATAAGAGCTGAAACTATTGCTGGAGAAGATGTTTTACATGATGAAGGAGTATTGAGTATGTATTCGTCGGACAGTCAAGCAATGGGGAGAATAGGCGAGGTAGTAATACGCACATGGCAGACTGCAGACAAAATGAAGAAGATGAAGGGCAGATATGGAGAGGAGACAGGCGATAATGACAATTTCAGAGCAAAAAGATACATTGCAAAGACAACAATTAATCCTGCGATAACACACGGTGTTTCAGACTATCTAGGATCACTTGAAGTAGGAAAATATGCAGATATAGTTATGTATCCAATGGCATTCTTCCCTGCAAAGCCTAAGATGGTATTTAAGGGAGGATTCATAGCATGGTCAATTATGGGAGATCCAAATGCATCTCTTCCAACTCCAGAGCCAGTGTACTATAGACCAATGTTTGGAGCATTAGGAAAGGCAGTAAAGAGCACGTCGTTTACTTTTATGTCAAAGAAAGCCATAGAGCTAGGAGTCCCCGAGAAATTAGGATTGGAAAAAGTGATTCTACCCGTTAAGAATTGCAGAAGTATTAGCAAACAGGATATGATGTGGAACGACAAGACTCCTGAGATAACAATAGACCCAGAGACATACGAAGTAAAATTAGACGGTCAAATCGCAACTGTAGATCCTGCAAAGGAACTCTCTTCAGCACAAAGGTACTTCATGGCATAGCCGTTTAACAACAAGAGCAGTAATAACAACAACAACGGCCACAGCAACAACTATGGCTGGAAAATTTCTATCTTTTTTGGTATATCTTTATTTTGATCTGTATTAGAGAGTAATGTCTGATGTCAAATCCTAATTACGGTGTATGGAGGCCCATGGCCGAGAACATTGAGTTCAATGCATTAGAGTCCAATTCCAATGCGGTGATGACTGTGGCTGATACGGTAAGAACTACGCTGGGGCCTAAGGGATTAGATAAGCTACTAATAGATCAAGCTATGAATAGACATGTTTCAAATGATGGTGTAACAATTTTGCTCTCTCTAAGGGCGATACATCCAGTTGCAAGAATGATTGTAGAGATAGCGGAAAGACAGGAGCAATTAGTTGGTGATGGGACAACAACTGCGGTAGTAATGGCAGCTGAAATGATAAAGGAAGGCAAAAGGCTCATCAAGGAACTAGGTGTTCATCCAACAAAAGTTGTAGAAGGTATAGAGAGCGGAGTCAATCATGCATGTCAGCTTCTGGAAAAAGAAGCCAATAAGATTACTCTAAATGATATTGAATTAGAACAGATAATCAAGACATCTCTATCATCAAAGCTCGACGGAGAAAAACTCTCCTCATTAGTAATTGCAGCGCTGAGGTCCGTAGGAAAAAATGCGATTTATAATGGCTCCTACAACTTTGATAAGGCAATCATGGTTATTAGAAGAACCAATATGGAGGATAGGACCATCAATGGCATAGTCCTAGAAAGAAAAAGAATGGATCCCGAGATGCCTTTAGAAATAAAAGAACCGAGGATCATGATTGCCAAATTAGATTTAAAACCTATTAAAGAATCTTGGCTTAAGGACAACAGTAAGTATGAAGAAATACTTAGCATGGAAAATGATAGGGTTATCAAATCAAAAGAAATAGTAGATGCCATGATAGCAACTGATGCAAATACCATCCTGATAGCATCACCTGAAGTGGATCAGGTTATAGAGGATCTTCTTGTGGCAAGAAAGATATTTGCCGTCCGTATATCAACAGAAGAAATTGAATATTTGTCACGATATACTGGAGCTAAGACTGTAAGAACAATCGAAGATCTAAAAAAAACAGATATTTTAGGCAGAGCAGGTCATATATATGAAGATGAAGATAATGGAGTAATATACATAGAGAATGGCTTGGGTAGAAATATGGTTACACTGATTGTATCTGGTACAACTAAAGAGACATCTCTTGAGCGATGGAGGGCTGCTATAGATGGTGTAAATGCTGCCGAAGCTGCTTTGAATAAAGGCGTTGTTGCTGGTGGAGGTTCTGCAGAATTGCATGTCATAGAGAAAGTAAATAATTTGAGATTGAAGGGTCTTGAACAGGTTGGATTAGAGGTTGTCACTTCAGCTTTAGAAAGCATTATGCGCCAAATACTAACAAATGCGGGATATAATGGATTAGAAAAGGTTATGGCAGCAAAAGCATCGCCTAGTGGTTTTGGTATTGATATTGATTCAGGCAAAGTAGTAGATATGTGGAAAAAGGGTGTGCTTGATCCTTTATTGGTTAAGACGATGGCTCTTCAGGCTGCAGGAGAGATAGCTAAATCTGTTTTAAGAATAGATAGAAATCTAGCAGCAGAAGATCTGAGCCATCAGGCAGTATCAGAGATAAAAAGGTGATTATATACAATAATGTTGATTCGTCATTGTGTCGAGGAGTCTAACGTCGATGAGAACTTGATCGTAATCGATCCAGCGAAAATAAGACATGGAGTCATTGCAGGAGGTAAACTTCAATCTATGTCGGGGCTCATTGATCCTGCGTCACACCTTAATCTTGATTACCCAGATCATAAGATTACAAATTGCATCATTGTTGAAAAATTTGAAAATGGCGCCAAGGTTAGATTAGGAGATCGAGGGCTTATTTTTGCATTTGTTGATAGATCGTCTTTTGATCATCTTGGCTTCGTTGACTATACTCAAAGATTATTAGAAATGATTAAGGGAGTAAAAAAGATTCGTCGATCGAGATCGACAATTAAAAGGAGTAGGAAAAAGGGATAGAAATTGATCACAATTGATTCAATAATTGGAAATATAAACAAGAATATCACTCTTAACGAAAAATACAAAGAGATGTCTTATAAGAAAATTTGTGAAGTAGTTAAAATCAGCAGATTAGAGTCACAGAGAGTCAGGATGAGAAAGACATCTAATAAAGGCACTGATATTGCCCTGATCCTTCCACAAGGAACACGCCTAAGACATGGCGATGTTATTATGGTAACAGAACAGAAGATGGTAATAGTGGAAATGGAACCAGAGAATGTGGCGGTAATCGAAATTAAAGATAACATCCACGACCACGATATCATTGAAATACCAGTAAGAGTTGGTCATACAATAGGAAACCTACATCGTCCTCTAAAGTTAGAAGGAAATAAAATTTACTTTCCAATTCAAGCTGATAGTGAACTGGAGATATTTAGGAAACTTTTTGCACCTATAGCTGGACACCTTGAAATTAATAACACAAAGATGGTCTTTGAACCTGAAGAAGGCACAGAAATACATGAGCATTGACAAGATGGACACGCAAGAAATAAGTATACTACAGATTTCTGATTCTTTTTTTCCAACTGGTATGTATACTACCTCAAATGGCCTTGAAACGTTATTTTATAGCAAGAAGATAAATGATGCAAATGAATTGCGTGATCTGATTAAGGTGTATATAGAACACCAAATTGGTCCGGCAGATTGTACTGCACTAGGAAACGCCTATGAATGTGCTTATAAATCTGATTTATCCAAATTGTTAAAAGTAGATCAAATAATATATGCAATGAAACTTGTTAAGGAAATAAGAGACGCATCTACTAGATCAGGTACCCAGCTATTAAGATGCTTAACCTCATTCATAACGGATAATGAATTAATGAATCAGTATCAACAAGCAATAAAACAAGGACAAGCTGCAGGAGTATATTCTACTGTAATGGCTGTTGCAAGTAACGCTCTAAAGATACCGAAGCAAAAAGCTGCTATTATGATGCTTTATACTTTTTCAGTAAGCATAGTTGGAGCAGCCTTAAGATTAGGAATGTTACAGCATTTTGAAGGCCAGAGAATCATTCATGAATTGAAACCCACTATTTTGGATACGATGATAAACAACATTGATAGACCGTTAATAAGTATGTGGCAGTTTGCTCCAGAAATAGATATTATTCAGATTTCACATGAAAAATTGGATTCAAAAATGTTTATTACTTGATCGCACCGTACTTTTTGCATGAGTGCTAAACGAATTCCTAGAGTAGGAATTGGTGGTCCTGTTGGTTCAGGAAAGACCATGCTTATAGAGCAAGTCGTTCCTATACTATCATCTAGAGGTTATAGGGCAGGTATAATTTCAAATGATGTAGTCTCTCGAGAGGATGCAGATAGAATGAGACAAAACTTAGCAACACAAAAGGGGTTGATGGCAGAAGATTTAGTAATTGGATTAGCAACGGGAGGATGTCCTCATACAGCTATACGTGAAGACCCGTCAATGAATATATCGGTAGTAGAGGAGATGGAAGAAAAACATAATGATCTCGATTTGATTATAATTGAAAGTGGAGGAGACAATATTACTACCACGTTTAGCCCTGCACTGGCTGATTATTTTATCTATATCATAGATGTTTCTGGCGGCGATAAATATCCAAGAAAAAGAGGTCTGGGCATAGAAAGCTGTGATCTCTTGGTAATAAATAAGATTGATATTGCACCTCATGTTGGAGCAGATCTTGGGATTATGGAAAGAGATGCTAAGGCTGTAAGAGGAATCAAACCCTATGTCTTTGTGAACTGCAAGACAGGTCAAGGAGTCAAAGAAGTAACAGAGCATATTATAAAAGAGGTTCTCTTTGAGTCTCCTCCAAAGGCTATTGCAAAATGACTGGGTCGTCGTCATAATACATTAATGAACAACATAGAATTTTACATTCCGGTAGATACACCCCCGGAAATATTAGCATACGACTCAAAATTGAAGCAACTTGAAGTAGGAAAAGCAGGAAAACTAGGCGCCCTGATATTGGGATTAGAGAAAGATATAGGGAGAGGAAAAACCGTTGTCAAAGAACAATATTCGAAGGTTCCCTTGTTCACACAGAGAGCCCTATACCTAGAAGAGTCCATACCATCTATGGCATACATTTACATAATATCCCCTTCTGGAGGCATTCTTCAGGGGGATAGATACAGGATGGATATAAAATTGAAGAATAACGCATATGCCCATATAACAACACAAGGTGCAACAAGAGTTTATAGAATGGAAAATAATTATGCCACACAGATAGTTAATGTTGATGTAGACGACGGCTGCTATTTTGAATTTATTCCAGACCAAATAATCCCTTATAGGAACTCTCGTTTTTACCAGACAGTTAACCTGAATGTTCATGATAATGCAACCATGGTCTATTCTGAAATCATAGTACCAGGCAGGGTTGCCAGAGGAGAATCATTTGAATATGATATATGCTATATGAAAGCTTTGGCAAAGAATCAAAAAGAGATAATAAGGTGTATAGATATTGCAATATTAGAACCCAAGAAACGCAACTTGAATACACTTGGAATACTTGGCACTTTCAGTGTTGTTGGAAGCATGTATATACTTACGATGTCAAAATATGTGGCAGAATTAAATGAAGCAATAAATTCAAGTATCCATAAGTTTAAGATTTCAGGAGGAGCGACAATCCTTCCTTATAGTTCTGGCGTGTTAGTAAGAATGCTTGGTAGTGTGGCAGGTGATCTTAGAACTGCTATCTATGAAGTAATTAAAATCACACGAAAGATTATACTTAATGCGTCCTTTACCGGAGTAAGGAAAGGCTAGCATTTAAGCAATTTTACTTTTGGAAACAGCCATAGTACATTCTTCACCTGCCTGTAATCCAGAATTCTGTTACTTTTATTTTGTGTCCCATTTGATCGCGATGGATATTGGCAGTCCATAATACATCAAATACTTCATTACAATCCTCACACCAGGCGGTGAAGTTTTTTCTATGCTTATCGAATGCATTCATTGTTTGTTTGTTATACCAAATTTGATATAAAAGGTTATAATCTGGCATAAAATCAAAATTACTAACTTGACCTCCATCATGTTTCTTTATTCATATCTTAGCATAATGACTTTCTCTTGTGTATATTATTTATTTATGATGATGTGACTGTAAATCTACAATTTTATTCCTTAGTAATAAAAGCTTTAAATCCTGATCAGATGATCATACAGCAATAGAAAAGTAATATAATGTCTTCTTATCCTTCTTATAGATCAACAAAACACTGAAGCGATAATAATATGGTAATTCAAGTCCATTGGTTCTTCTTAAAAGATTTGATAAGTATATAAAAATTTATGAAACTATCAGTATGTACTCAAAATAAAGCATATGGCATAAGAAAATTTAATCTAAGCAGAAATCAGAAAGAATATCTATCATTCATGGAAGGCAAGAATTAGATCTCATTATTATAATTCCTAACGTACAGATCAATTTTGACTGGCCGGATATTGTCCTTAGGATGGATGCAGGTTCCTTATCAGCATGGGTTTAGGGTTTGAATCAGTAAAGATAGGTAGGTAACCGCGTCCTAAATGTTATTTTATTCTATGAATTTCATTCGGCTCAACCTGAGAGGTATTTTTACATGACGTCACAGACAGATTGTGGTATATCAGTTGCTTGAACAAGCCGATCGCTTACCACATAACGCAGAAGTCAATCTTGTAGTAGAATGCCATGAACGTACGAAAGCTCATCTTTTATTCTAGAACCCGTATAAATAAAAATTGTTCATACTGTTTATTTGCTTGCCTTTCATCTTTATCCGCCCTTTTAGTAAATACAATTTCTAAAATGCCATTGTTAAATCTGGTTTTCGGTGTTTCATCATTTTTTAGTGCTTTATCGTGATTATAATCCAGTTTATTTAAATATGTGAAATGCAAACATAATATCTCTTTCTTCAAAAAGACAAAAATGCAAACTTCAATCATATGTTCTCTATGCAGTAGCCAAGATCAGATGGTCACAGATCCTGAATCAGGCGAGATAATTTGTAGTCACTGTGGTCAGGTGATATCAGAGAAGGCTCTAGAAACACAAGCAGAGTGGCGAGCCTTTACTGCTGATGAAGTAAACGATAGAAGCAGAACAGGAATGCCTACCTCACTAGCTAGACATGATAAAGGACTTGCAACAATAATTGGAAGAACAAATAAGGATGCTAGCGGACAGGCTTTAGATGCAGCAATGCGTACTACTATGGAGAGATTAAGGACATGGGATTATAGAACACAAGCTCATACCTCTACTGATAGAAATCTCAGACAAGCTTTTGAGCACCTTGATAAGTTAAAGGATAAGCTCGGATTATCTGATGCCATAATAGAAAAGACTGCTTACATCTATAGGAAGGCTCAAGTAAGTGGAATGGTGCGTGGAAGAACAATTAACTCAGTATTAGCTGCCTCTCTCTACATTACATGCAGAGAGATGGGAATTTCAAGAACGTTAAAGGATATTGCTACAATTAGCAATATCAAACGAAAAGAACTAGCAAGAATGTACAGGTTAATGTTCTTTGAACTTGATGTTAAAATTCCAATAGTTGATCCTCTGAAATGTATTGCTAAAATATCAAATAAGATCAACCTAAGCGAAAAGACAAAACGCCAAGCGATAAATATTATGAACGATGTTACTAAAAAAGAAATATCTGCTGGAAAAGACCCTATGGGAATTGCAGCAACAGTACTTTATTTATCATGTCTTAAGACTGGTGAAAATAGAAGCCAGATAGATATTGCAAACGCAGCGGGTGTAACAGAAGTGACTGTCAGAAATAGATTCAAGGATCTAAAAAGACAATTTGACTTAAATTAGACTCTGTTTTCCTTCTTTTTTTGTTATTGATAAATTAAACGGGATGACAAAGAGGATTAAGAATTATTTCCTAAATCTTAAATGACTATTATCTAACATACATGGAATTACTTCCTTATGTTTTAATTTGATTCGACCACTTTCATTTTGTGTTATCTTTTAAACCAGTGATTCCCGTGATTATCAACCTATGCCTATGTTAATTGTACCTTAGCAGACTATCTTCAAACTTTATACTTTTTTATCTTTAGAATTTGATTATCAGAAGAATTAACTTCTTTTGTAATTGTAAGTAGAACACATGTATCCATCAATAATAGAAAATGTTGTCAAACCTAAAAAGAAACCCTCTAGATGCAAGTGCAGGATAGGTAGGCTATTTGTGGAAGAATAAAGATCCTCAGAAAATTGGTACTGTTATTGATGTCAAAAAGGAATGGACATTTATTAATGATATAAGGCAATTTGGAATTAATAATATGAAGTTTACTAGCAACAACACAACTTATTCTCAAATAGTATGGATCGTGTTGTCAACAAAGGTTATCCATACGATCTGGATTAAATTTCATATTGTTGATCTAAATGATTTGTGCGATCCGCAGTCTTTAAATCATACGATAGTGTATGTATATTCATGTCATCATCTACCGGTAGTCAATATCGCTGTGAAGAATGCGGCGGCAACATGACTTTTAATTCCTTAGACGAGCTTCAAGAGCATAATCGAAAAGAACATGGAAAGTAAAAATGGAAAAAAAGATTCTAATATTCAATAAAACTAAGCATTGGAGAAATTAAAGAATTTATATTAAAATTATATCTATCTAAAATATTATAATATATTTTTATACATATTATTATAATTTTTTCTACAGCAGTATCATTTGCAAAAGAGATAAAGCACAAGCAAATATGTGCACTAAACAGAGATAGCGTTCTCTTGTGTTTTATTTTGATATTTACATCAATTTCTTGATACTTGTTGAATCATAAGGCTCCTCTTTCTATAGATTCCATTTTGTTGCTGTATGATATCCATTCTCTGGCAGTTTTTCCTCAGTTGGTCTGAATTATTTATTCTGTTTTTAAGGTCTTGTTATACGTATCATGTCGTCTTTTAATTTAATATATTTACACTCTTTGAATAATTCTATTCTTTGCAGAGACAGATTTTGTTTTTATATGGAAGGAGTAATTTCAATAAATGAGTCTAATGTTCTTTATAGTTGAGTCTTCATTTCAAGTGTATTTTCATATGTATTTTCATATGTCGTGGTAACAACAGATAATGGATTATTATTCCTGTCTGTAAGAACACGTCTCTTCGTTTCCAGTTCTCCTCTATTCATAGGAATGTTTGAGTTCTATCAGAAGACTTTTTCTAATCGTAAACACTGTTTTAAATCATCGCTTCAAGTTCTTAATTCAATAAACAACCGTATTAATATTAGAATTTCTTGTCATTACAGAATATTCTAACAATTCCATACAAAATCACTATCTCCACCATCAGCGTTACTACTCGTCATCATCTTCTGATCCAATATCATAATCATTATTACCTTGCTCATCGTCTTTATCTATTATAGATCTATCAACATCATTGACTCCAGGTACTATTCTGTATATTGCACCTTTGCCAATCGAAACAACATAGAAATATCCATCTGGTCCGACTTCAAGATCGGTGATTCCTCCAAAACCTTTGCCAAATATTATACCAGCACCGCCACCAGCTTCTTCTAGTTCAGAATCTGAGTCTGCCACTTTATCAGCTAGCAATCCACCACCAAGAATTAGATCTGTTCTAGCTTCATTCAAGTCAAAATGGTATATGTTTCCATTATGAACATCTCCTACAAACATATCATTTTCATATTGTGTTCCTAATTTATTATCTGAATTAAGAAACTTTAATGCAGTAGGGCCGACAGTCTCTATCCATGCAAATTCAGGATCACTATACTTTCCTTTTCCTTCAAAATCGACTAAATAATCATTAGGGTTAATATCATTATTATTGTTATCCGCAGCAATAGCAATAGAAGCCATACCATGCACTTCTTGCCATCCACTGTTAAATCCAGGTTCTACCAAATTAATCTCATCTCCTTCGCCTGGACCATCACCCGGACCATTCTCTGTATCCCATAGCTTTCCTGTTACAGGATCAAAATCAAATCCAAAGCTGTTTCGTATTCCATATGCATAGTATAGATTTAGAGGATAAGAATCACCAATAATGCCACCGCCACTACTGCTACTACCCACACCACCAGCAGCACCACTAGTTCCTACAGGTCTACCATCCTGTGTAATTCGAAGGATACCGCTCCTGCCATCTGGTTCTATTCCATTAACATAATTCTGAGCTTTAGTTTGCGAAGCCTCTCCCATACCAGATCCATCTACATCTCCGATAGGAACATAGATGTTATTATCAGGTCCAACCATGATAGCACCACCATTATGACGTGGACCAGGTGTACCAGGGAGGTCAAGAAGAAGTACAGGATTTATCAGTTTATTATTATTATTATCTAGATCATATCTATAAAGGCGGTTACCTAATGGATCTTTTCCTTGAATGACATCCTCACTATCTGTTACTTGCGCTTCAGTAAAATATAAGAATACATATGTTGACCCAATGTTACTACTATTCTTCGATACAGTAGCAATTCCACACATACATCTCTCAACAGAAGTCGCGACATTAACATCGAGCAGTGGTTCTGGAAGCATTGTACCATTAATGATTCTCTGAACAGTACCCTTATTCTTCTCCAAAACTAATATGTCATTAGGACCTAAGAATGCCATAGTAGTAGGTAGATCCAATCCTGTTACGACTTCTTCTACTTTTAAGGTGAGATCGCTAATGATTGATGGTGTACCCTCATCAGTATTATAACTCAGTGTCGGCACGTATGTTGATGCACTAGCAGAAGGTAGTAATAAGGAAGAATAATAACCGCTAGATATAGAAGTTAAAACCAGAATTGAAAGTAAAACTATTCTGAGTATAGCAATACACTGATCCAATCTGATATTTCTTTTCATATTATTATAGATTATGAAAGATGGTACATAAATTATAGCTCAATAATCCACAAATACACGATAAATGGCAGTTACTTGCTGCCTGCAAATGCAACTGAGTATAATCTAAAAGATTCAGCTCAAAATGATGTCCTGGCAGGTTTTACTCTGAAATGATGAAATCAATAGAATAAGAAGAACTGATAGAATTGCTGGTTTTGAAGGTGTTGATTATTCAATTAGGGATCCAGGTGAAGATACTGTTACTAGTGAGCACGCCAGGATACCTTTGTCTGTAATCAAGGAACACATTTCAAGTTTACAATTTAGCATAATCAATGGCATTTTATTTTTTGTTTTCTACTCCTTATACTTTATTAAACCTTCTTGCTATTATTATAGCTGTTTAGAACATAAATTGGTAGAGTTACCCAAACCTTCTTTACCCCTGCAGAGAAAACAGAGAAACAATAATCTAGGGCTACCGCTGTGAAGAAATGTTCACAAAACAGACTTGGTCTAGCCAATACATCCTTATGGTACTTAATGTTAAACAAAACTGAATATATTTTGACTAATAAATGTGATAAATGTGGCTTAACAATTCATCCTAACTTTATAGGCTATCATAAATGTGGATATGCAAACTGTCCTATTTGTAAAAATACAATCACAAATTCGCAATACTGGTTCCACATCAGATCACATCCCGGACACGAAAATGATAGCCCCACTCCACCAAGAGAGACAACCGTTAATACTGGACAGAGGGTAGGAAGACAGCACCAAACTCAACATTGGTAGTGAATTTCATACCTGTTGTAAATCGTAAGCGCTGACCAATATTATATATAGCAAAAACAGATGATCGAACATTTATATTAGTTATCGATATTGTCAGTTATCTTTTTAAGATAGCATTATCAATACTTATCAAAAGCTGTTTGAAATAAGGCTTGTGCTGGTTCTGGATGTAGTCATATTACTTAGCTGATCTTGAAAGTAATTCCATCTAAGATTTATCTAGAAATCAGGATATTAGTTGTATCGTTTCGCTAGTTCGTCAATTTGACAATGCAACATTCGTTATTGTCATAAATTAAGTTTTTTCTTTTATCCAGTAGGATTATCGTAATATTATTATCTCCTTCCATCTTCCGATTACTAAGAGCATATCTTAAAAAGATAATCAATTATCCAACAATTACTTAAGAAAGAAAAGAGATGATTAAAGCAGAGAAGAATACGATGAAGAATCTGTGGATGCAATGATTTCGTATAACAGTTGATTTTCATTTATTTACATGACCAAAACTCATCTGAATCCATTTCTATTGTTGAGAGTAAGCTTAAAGCTATTGTAGTTGGTTATATTATTATGTCATTCAAAGACTTAGAGAAGTTAGTCCTCATGAATAAGACCTTCTACAACTGTTTGATAGCTTATTGCTGGCTCATCTTATATATTTAACAAAAGACAGAAATAATCTAAATTTTTCCTCCGAAATAGACAATCAATATACAATATTTTTTAATTTCCAATTATATAGATAAAAAGACGCATGCCCCTTGATAATACTAGTGCAGCACAAAGAACCTCAAATGACATACCAAAAAACTTTACAGGAAACTGTATTGCACTGATTTGATTTAAATTCTTTACAAATGTATAATACGCTCTGTTCACTTAACACTAAACCTATAGCTAAAGATGTTCCACTTCTTTATTATATGGTCATATTCAAAAGAAGCAGAACACCTTCAAAATATGTTTATTACGCATTACACTTATACTTTTCAGGTCTTTCACTAAGGAAAGCATCACAACTCTTATCTCCATTTATTAAAAGAAATCATGTTTTCATATGGAATTGGATTCAGCAGTACAGACCAGAAAAAATATTTCAAAAGAAGAGAATTAGAGTATCTGAATTCATTATAGATGAAACTCTAGTTAAAGCAGGTAATGAATACGTATGGCTATGGATTGCAATTGAACCATTAGATAGGAGAATCTTTGGTATTCGTATTTCTATAGAAAGAAACATGCTTATTGCAGAACAATTCCTTCAGAATTTAATTAGAAAATATGGAAAACATAGAATATCAACAGACGGTGGTACTTGGTATCCTCAAGCCTGCAAATTCCTTAAGATAAAACATCATCTTCATTCCTCATATGAGAAAAGCATCATCGAAAGAACAATTCAATACATAATAAAGGATAGAACTGAAAGTTTTGATGATTATTTTCCATGTACTAAAGAGAAATGTAAATTAAAGCATATAATGAATTGGTTTAATATGTTTGTTAATATGCATAACAAGGAGATTGAAAAAAGATTGTAGTTAACTGAACAGAGCCGTATAATATCTATTTATCTAATATTTATCTAACCATAGCAACGGATCAATTTTTTAAGAATTAATCAAAAAGAAACAACCAGAAGATCCATGTAGATACCTTAGAAATTGTTACTATCGAAAAGTTTATGTTCCATATTGGAGAAATGTTGTCCGACTCGATTTATCATATAAAACAGAATTAGAAATACAATAATACTTGTAATTTTGTTCATCTAATTTAATACTCTAGCAATAATATATAGTGATGACAAATGAAAAATAGAAGCAGAACTGAAATAATTGCCTTAATTTTAGGAATTGCTAATAATAATGATGGAGTTAATAAGACAAAAATAATGTACAACGCATTTCTTTCTTACCCTCAATTGAAACAATATCTGTCTTTTCTACTGGAAAAAAACTTAATAGACTTTCGAGAAGAAGAGCGAACTTATAGAACAACCGACAAAGGTTTGCATTTCTTACAAGCATACAGTCAAATTAGCTTCCAAAAATAGCTAATCTTTTTCAAGTTATATCAGAGTTCCAAAATTAATAAGTGCATTGAAATTCTAAAAACAAATCTACCACGTGTTGGACATAAAGGTACGCAAAGATTTTTTGCCAAAATCTATAGAGAAAAGGGTGAATTGTTTAAGATGCATATTTCTATAATGATATTATCACCAATGATTGATAAAAATCTAATAAATTATTTACCTTTATAAATTTTGAGAGGCACAGATCAATAACTTATATTTGTTTATACTGACAGATGCTTATCTTTTGATGGCTCTGTTTTGAGAGGAACTAGTTGTCATAAATATTATTAATACAATTATCAACTAAAATACCATGTCTTTCTGCTATTCCAAACATCATTAAAATAATAGACAATAAATCGAATGATATGAACAAAGAACAACAGCTACAACTAACAACCATGGCTTTAATGACACACTAGGCGAGGCCTTTACACGAGCATTAAATGAATTTGCAAAGGTTGAACCACCAATACCGGTAAGTATTCTTGAACCTACAGATACATTGCATTCAAACACGAATATAATCTAGAGTACAATTCTTCATAAAACAATTTATAACAAACAATCACATAACAATATCACACATAGAACGATTTGCCAGGCGATCAAATGAAATAACTAATAGTATAGTCACAAGAGCAGTTATCAACAAGCGATTGACAATCAACTTAATCGATGCAACAAGAGAAATCTTGAAAATATATGATAGAACAATTGAGCCGGCGACAGAATTTAATACTGAGCTTGCAAAAGCTTGAAATGCATTGCATTGTTTTTCTGTACAACATTAACAATTTTTCAAAACTTCTGACAGAATTCTTTCTTCATTTTAATCTAGACTATGGATAAATTTTAGATATCATGTGAAAAGAATGGGGTAGCCGCTTGCGCTGAACCTCATCTCAAATACAGATTAAATGCTCAGTAATGAAGTAATTTTACTCGCTGCCTGCGCTCGAGTTTGTGGATTTGTGCATATAGTATATCGTCTTTGGTCATATTACCATATGGGAGGTACATATCTTCAGTAATCCTAGGGAGGCTAAACTGTAAAGATAGAGAGAAAAATTTGAGCTAGAATTTAGGACGAAATATTCCTGTGATGTGATAATTATTACCAATTTACAATTCACCTTAGAAATTTGGGCTCAAAGTATATTTTATCTTTATATTCTAGAAATTTGATTTCTCTGTCGTCTATGCGCTGATCTTTTATTAATTGTACATAATCATTATTCTCATAGCCTGCTGAAGATACATAGTACATTCTTTGCATATACTTTTCAACGGCACAAATATCCTTAATAGATGTCAAAAATGTTTGTAAAGACTTCGAATCTGCAGCTTTTTCTACATTCTTGTTTTGCACTCCGACAGCAATTAAATCTTCCGTGTTTCTTTGATAAATACAAACATCAAAAGTGTATTTGGTACCTGATTTACCGCATAGATCTTTTTCCATGACAAGAATGTAAGATTTTGGATTGTAGAGGGAAGAAAAAAAAGTTGCAAGTCTAAAAGTCGAAAAACAATCTTCACAGTCAAGGAATATCTGTTGAAGGAGCCTAATTGATTGACCGTTCAACCTAGAAAGTCGAGCTGCTAACTTAGTTCCCATTCTAACAGAACCATATTCCATTTTACAACCACAACTTTCTGCAACTATTTCTAAAATTTGGGACGGTATATTATAGTTAGCAAGACGCGATTCTATCTTATATCGCTCCTCAGCGTTTAATTGTTTAACTTCAGCCAAAATAAACATTATTACTACATCAAAGACACTATTAAGTGTAAGTCCACTGATAAAACACTTACTCACAGGAGATTAGGAGGTTCGATATCTTTTCTAGTTTCCTCACTTATCATATTGCCTTTTATCCTATCGTATCGATAGGTCATACTTGATTATGATCTTTTGTTTACACGTCAAGCCATATAGTCTCGTGATAGAATCAGTGTTAGGATAGAATCTTCTGCAAAGCCCGAAAATCAACTAAAGTATTGCAAGTATTATATTTATTTTTTCGCCTATCAACATTGATGTTGCTATTAGTATTATTTCATTACCTGTATTGTGATAGATTTGATTTTTCTTCTCGTTTCATTTCTCGCTGTATTCTTAGCTTCTTGATTGCCTCTTGAAAGTGGCGCATTGAAACAATTGCCTCAGAAGCACATTTTGCTGCTTCTTCTGGTATAGGATACTTCTTTAGGTACTCGTGTAATAACAGAGAAATTGCAGTATTGGTAATTGCCGATACATCCGCAGCACTGAATCCTTCTGTTGCCTCGGCTATCATTTTCAGGTTGACGTCATAACATATAGATTTATGTTTTACATCTAATTCAAGAATCAGCTCTCTTGTCATTTTATCAGGCTTGGGCACAAATACAATTTTGTCAAATCTTCCTAGTCTTAATAATGCCCTGTCAATCATGTCAACTCTGTTAGTTGCGGCGAGCACAATTACTCCTTGCAGCTCTTGTATGCCGTCTAGTTCTGTGAGAAGCTGAGATATGATCCTTTCTGTACCAGTATTTATTGATATTCTTTCTCCATCCATTCCCTCTTCTCCCCCTCCTCCTCTCGTAGGAGCAATAGAATCTATTTCGTCAAAGAATATTACACAAGGAGATGCTTGTCTTGCTTTTCTAAATACTTCTCTAACTCCTTTCTCTGATTCACCTACCCATTTTGAAAGCAACTCCGGCCCTTTTATGCTGATAAAATTGGCATCAGATCCAGTGGCTACAGCTTTTGCGAGCATTGTCTTTCCTGTACCAGAAGGTCCATGCAGCAGAATTCCTTTTGGGATACTATGTCCTAATTTCTTGTACAACTCTGAGTACCGCAATGGCCACTCTACTGCTTCCTGTAACTCACGCTTAACTTCTTCTAATCCACCTATATCTTTCCAGTGAATATCAGGTGTCTCTAAATAGACTTCTCTCATAGCAGATGGCATTACATCTTTTAGTGCATTTTCAAAGTCATTCATAATTATAACTAATTTTTCTAATATTTCAAGTGCAATCTTTTCCTCTTCCAAGTTAAGTTCAGGCAGCAATCTTCTTAAACACTTCATGGCTGCCTCTTTGCACAAATATTCAAGATCAGCACCTACAAAACCATGAGTGACTGCTGCAACTCTATCCTGATCTACATCTGTATCTAGAGGCATGTTCCTAGTATGGATCTGCAATATCTCTAATCTGCCACGTTTATCAGGTACCTTAATCTCTATTTCTCTGTCAAATCTTCCAGGACGCCTTAATGCTGGATCAATTGCATTTGGTCTGTTTGTTGCTGCAATCACAATGACTTTACCTCTTGCTTCAAGACCGTCCATCGAAGATAATAATTGTGAGACTACTCTTCTCTCCATTTCTCCCATTACATCTTCTCGTTTTGGAGCAATAGAATCAATTTCATCAATAAATATAATTGATGGCTCGTTTTCTTTCGTTTCTTTAAAGATTTCTCTTATTCGTGCTTCTGATTCACCATAGAACTTGCTCATTATCTCCGGTCCTGAAATATTAATAAAATGAGCGTCGCTTTCGTTAGCAACTGCCTTTGCCAGTAAGGTTTTACCTGCGCCAGGAGGACCATAAAGAAGTACACCTTTGGGCGCTTCAATACCTAGTTTTTCAAAAATTTCAGGATGTCTTAATGGAAGCTCAATCATCTCACGGACCTTTTGGATTTCTTCTTTTAAACCACCAATGTCTTCATATGCAACCTGTGGAATTCCTTTTCCTAATGCTTCGTCTCTATCTATTATATGAAATATTGTTTTCTGAGTCGCAAGAACAGCGTCAGCAGATGTAGCACCAGATGGTGAAGTCACACCTATAACCTGGAATGTAAGTCTACCTCCAAAATAAGGTACCATTACATTATCACCTTTTATTAGAGGAACACTTTCAAGAGCATCGGCAAGGTATCGCTCATCTATAGGAGGTATAGCCTCTAAAGGAGCAACTATAACCTTTTCAGCTGGAACTGCCTTAATCTTTCTTACAACGACTGTATCGCCAATAGCAACACCTGCATTGTTTCTAACAAGTCCGTCAATCCTTATTATCCCCTTACCTTCATCTGAAGGATAAAGTGGTAAACACTTAGCAACGGTTCTACGTTTGCCTCTAATCTCGATAACATCACCTGTAGATGCACTCAAAGAATCCATAGAATCATAGTCAATTCTGATAGTTCCACGACCTACATCTCTAGTGTATGCCTCAAGTATCTTTATGGAAAGATTGTTATCATCTTTACTAACCATGACTATTATATACCCTTCTTATCCCTGCTTATACACGTTGGCTATTACTGTTCTGCTATAAATACAACCACTAATTATAGTAAAATCCCTGGCAAGCTATAATAAGACCTTGCAATTAGTATTGCACAAAGAACAATAACAAATAACAATACATCACTGATTCTTACAAGAAAACAGTAGGAACTAATACAATACCCTAAGATGTATTCTAAGCTATTTTGTCGAGTCTTTGAATAGGAACATCTTCCTCTAATTTCGTCATGAATCCTCTCTCTGCCATCCAAAGAAATCTAGTAAAAATAAAGCTTATCAAATCTCTTTAAAGGATAAGTCCCATTTGAAACAATACATACTCTATTAGGCATTTCTTGACAGAATACTTCCACCATATCTGGCCTCATTGTAGGTTCCGCTCTTACTAGAGGAGTTACAATAAAAACATGTTGCTTCTTGAAAGTTTTTCTGATTATTTCTCTCCAACCTTTTGGAGTTAGGTTTTCTTGTTCATTATCTTTTCTATTAAGCCATCAATAACAGTGGTTACATTGCAAATTGCAGAAGCGATCACATCCACGGAACAATATTATGCGGGTTTTGCATATATTAATTCAATGCTATCATGTTTCTTAAATCTACTAAATATAATGATATTTCTG
>CAWIMJ010000049.1:0-38159 GCA_963837175.1 uncultured Nitrososphaeraceae archaeon | reverse complement strand
TTATATCGTTTATGAAGTTCTAAATCTCTTTTTATTATAGAGGATTTTGTAAATATATAATAAGGGACATTATATTTCTGTAAAATTTGTATACATTTCCTTGTAATACCATATTTTAGTTCTGCTGGTTGGTATGGATCGGTAGCAGAAGATATCATCACAGGATCTATAGTTTTCGATTTCCATGATTTTAATTGATTTTCAAGTATTTGGGATGCATTGTTTTTGGCATATATTTTGTCATAAAATTTTGGTGACCATTCATAAGTCGCATAGCAATACCCGCATCTATGATGGCATCCTTGGTAAGGATTAACAGTAAGACCTTCATGTTCTTTTACCATGAAGGGATGAAGCAAAGATTTGCTATGCTTTGTCTCGAATTCTGGTGCTTTTTTGCTATACCATAAATCCATAATATGAGTTCATTATAGAAGTATCGTTTCGTTCTAATAAGATCCGTAATACTATAAGAAGAGGGAGTGTTGAAATATCCACAAATTGTTTAGAAATAAGTATACGAAAAAATAAGATCTAGAGCATCATTTATTTCTTAAATTATTGTTTTGTATTTTGTTTATCTTTCTTATTCTGTTCCCAAGACTTATTGCATAATTATACATATTGTTTCTGCTTTTGCAGTTAAATACTTTAATATTCAAGTTTAACAGTAATTGAAGTATCTATAAAATTAAGTCGTTATTCTAACTTCTTTTATACTTAACTTTTTCATCTGTTTTTATCTTTACAATGTATATTCGTTATAATTAACAGATACCAATATTTGCAGTAGGTATTTATTATTTATTTGCTTTTCTATTATCTGACCTGCTCTTTTTCAATATCTTCGATATAACCATGCTAGCAGCCATCATCATAATGCCTGTCAATGTAGTAGGCTGTAGGAAGTATACTGGATTTAGATTATTTAATATTATTAAATAAGGGACTTTATTTGTCTGTCATCCTTCCTAGTAGTAGTATCGCTTCCCCTAATGGTCTCCCACTAGTCGTCTGCTGATACTAAGACTCTACGATAATATCACCTGCAATGTTTCAATCTATATTCGTCTGTCCATACTCTGTCTGGTTGTGTCCGCTTTATTCTGCAGCGTCTTCTGCAACTCTATTTTCTTCTTCTTTGTATTTCTATTATGCCAACATCACCTCTAGCATTTTTGATAAAGAAGATATGGCTAACATTGTAAAAAAAGTGAGCTAGAAAATGACATTAGGTTAAAGAAATCTGATCTGAAATATTACAAGGGTTTATATGACAATAATTATGTATATAATTATATATGATATTAATAATCAAGGAGTTGCACTAATTTTTTGCAAATGAATAACTTTGAAAACTGAAACGACGATGAAATCTTCTAAAGGCATTCGAATCTCACAAATTGTACTTGGAGGTATTGCCATAGCACTGTCACTTGCAGTTATCGTAAACCCTGGAGTTGGTATTGCAACTCTAACTTTCCTACTCTCTATTACATTAGTAGTTGTAGGAATTGAGAGGTTAGTTACAGGTATTACTACACTATCAAAACATTCAAAGTCGTCTCGATTTGGAAATATTGCTCTAGGTGCGTTAGCTGCTATATTAGGAATTGCAGTTCTGGCATTTCCTGTATTTACAACAGGTGTGTTAGTTACTTTACTAGCTCTTGGTTTGCTTTTCACAGGAATTGCGAGAATCATTCATGGCATCTCAGATAAGAATATTTCAAAATGGTCAAAGGGCTTTCTTGTAGGTGTAGGTATATTGTCTTTGGCAGTATCTTTTATGGTCTTTGCATCTCCAGCATTAGGAGTACTTCTTTTGACACTCATATTAGGTATTAATCTCCTAATAATAGGAATACAAAGTGTTGCATATGCTATATCAGGTAGTCATCAAAGAACATATAATCCAACTACTGCAACTGTCGAACATGGAATATAAAAAAGATAGAAAAGTGAGAGATCTTATCCTCTTTTTTTGTAGGTCTTTTAATTAAAAGATACGCTTCACAATAGAATGATCCAAAAGAAGTAAGAAATGCACAGATCCCATAGCAGAGCCTACACATACAGCCTATGGGCACAGATAGAAGCAATCCTGTAGATATTGGCGCAAATACTAACTTTTAGAAGAAGAATACAAAAGTCCAGCAACAGAGACAGACTTAATTCCACACATATGACTAATGATTTGAATAAGAACAAGAAAAATTTCTGAGGTGTTTTCTTATTGTTCCTTGTGCTTGTTCTTCTTATTCCTTTTCTGGTATGAGAGCTCTATCTATATATCGCAATATGATAATGTTATATCTTCTCTGTTGTGCAATCAACGTATTTCTAACGTAGATTATGTGTCGAGATATAGATCGATCTTAGTGTTAGTAGAAAAAACTGAGAAGAAGTATCTATTGGGTTTCGCTGCTTGTGATATCTGTTAGCAATGCCTATTGCTGGTGGTTGTTCATTATCCATTTTATTATAGACAAAAAGTGGATAAATTCATGTATTAGATATATTACTTGAAGTACAACAAGGACTTTTGGGGAATCAATGAGAGGACAAGAGTCTGCACTAGATAACTATTCAGTTATATGCGGTTATTTTCTTTGCAATGAATTAAAAATAGAGTGGACATGTTAGCAATTAGTTCAATATATTTTATTGATTATACACATAAAGAGACGATAAGTTAAGAGAGCCATCCAATAACATATAACAAGTATATCTCAAGGAAAGGGATCAATTTTTTGATCTGATGAAACTTTGTTTGAATTAGCAGCCTCATGTGCATGATGAATATGAACTTTAAGTTCGTCTTTAGTACCAGCTGTTAGTCCACATACTTCACAGGTAGCTTGTTCTGATATGTCAGTTACTTTACCTCTTTGTCCCATGATGAGAATAAGTTCTCAACATTTTATTTACGCTTTCAATATATTTGTTATATAAGATACTATCATTTTCTTATTTGTACCAATTGTAGTCGGTATGCCATTGAATGACATCTTTAAAAAGGGGTTTTTGACTTCACTACGTTTACCTAATTGTCCTTCTACCCTTTCTCTTATCAATGGTATTTGGTTCTTCATTTTCTCCTATGGGAGTAGTAGGATGACTAATCTTCCTAGTTGGCTTTGGTTGCTCATCTAATTCAAGAGCCTTTGCTTTTTCAGTATCTAAATTTGGTTCTTTAATTTCTTTTTTATGACTCAATAACTAATTTTAAAGCAATTATCAAGTAAGAATGTTTGTTCGAGAGGCAAGAACGACGAAAGTAAAACTTAATTAAAAATGAATTATTACACCAAAAAATATATCAATAGTAATAAATTGTCATTATCATGTTGTAAGGAATCAAAAATAATTTTTCAGAATATTAAAATAGTTTCTCCATTCTTCCTATGTAAGTCAATGATATGATTAAACAGCAATCTCCTTTGTAGTTATACCTTCTTGTTTATGCCGTTTCTGTTCCCCTATCCAGAATGGTTTACCATTCTGACAAGCAATTGATTCTGTTCCACATTGGCTTGGGTTTGAGCGAGTCTCTAAAGTCTTTGAATGCCACTCATTTTAAGTAGACAGCATTAGTTATAGGTTTTGCTAAATTAGATGAATATTCAATTGATAATAATAATAATCCTGACAACGGATATCCTGTATATCCTATTATAGGCAAGGATAGAAAGGATTATAATAACAGGATAAAGTTGTATAAGAATATTTTATGACTTTCAATTATATTTGATTCCTTTTGAGATTTGTTCTGCTAATAGTAAATGAGATGTATATAATATACAACCAGAAATTTGGATAATCTTTTATAGATTTGTTAGTTTTACTCAACTCTTATTCTTTGAGTGAATTGGTGATTACTGAAATGTTTTTATGCTCTTAACCCATTTCTTTATCGATAAATTCCATATTACAAGTAAAGCAACGATATGAGTCTTTCACTTGTATTATCTGTAATATTTTTACTAATTCTCAGTTATGAAAAGTAGGTCTCATGAAGTATAGTATTATATATTATATCACATATATCTATAAGTTATATTTTTCATCTTATGATCAGGGGGCATTATGGTCAAAGAAGAAAAGAATACCAAGATAATTGAACAGGGAGATATATTCTTCTTTTATAGACCCAAAGTTGATACTGAAGAAGTTAAAGCCATAGAAGATGTCCAGAGATTCTACATGGTTACTCATGCAGAAGAAAAAAAGGAGAATAGGAATAACAACAAGAAAAAAAAGAAAGATGAGATTTACAGATTATTTTTAATAGGCCAAAAACAATTACCAGAAATTGTTGAAGGTAAATCCACCTCTGAAGAAAAAAATTGGGCACTAAATATACTTACAACTTCTAATCCAGATGAAATACATATGGAACTTTTACCAGCTGAATACACTACAGAAACTAAAGGTAAGAGAAGACTTGCAGCCGCTATACCAGCTGGAGAAGGAAAGTATACAATAGTTAAACATGATAACCATACAGAGTTAATATATATTTTGGAGCTTCCGAAAATGCCTGGTCCTATCCAAAAAGAATTTGAAATAAAAAAGGAAGCTAGCTATATTATATCTGTAAAGAATCCTAATGTTAAGGTACCTGGTTTTACAGCCTCTGAAAAGAAACCAGAATATCCCAAACATCTTATAGAAAAGTTTGGAGATAGACGATGGATAAGTATTGAAGATCCCGACCTTCTTAATTATGAAAATACACAGATATTATTAATTGGCGCAAGAAAAAAAGACGTTGAAGAAGAGCTTGGTATAGATATCGACGAAGAGAAGGAAACAGAAAACACTGCAGATATATTCAAGGAACTAAAGCTAAGAAAGGAACAGGTACCATTAAAGTCTTTGTTGAAAGGAAAGTTTCCAAATAAAGAAGAAATCCCTATGGCTCAAGAAGTAAAGCATTTATCAAAAGAAGAATATCCCGGTGGCAAAGGTGGAAAAATTGGAGGAAAGATTGCCGCTACTGTATCAACTTCAGCTGCATCTATTGCAAAGATATTTTCTGGAATAGAATTTCCAAAGGATAAAAATGAGTTAGTAGATTATGCAAATGAAAACAAAGCAAAAGTCGAAAGTTCAGATGATGTAATTGAAGTAATCAAGGAACTACCAGATGGAAAATATCATAATATGACAGATATTGAAAAAGCATTAGGAGAAATTAGATAAAACAGGTATAGTGATAAGCCATGGTACCTTCATCTTCTTCATCAAACTCTCAATTTACTTGTAATATATGCGGAGATAGCTTTGAACAAAAATCTCGTCTAGAACGACATATGGCTACAGCTCATCCACCACAAGCACCTTCAGCAGCAGATATAGAAAAAGCGTTAGCTGGGATACACTATCCTAAAACAAAGGAAGAATTGGTAGAGTATGCTTCTCAGAAAGCCTCAAATGAAGAATTATTAAAAATAATAAAATCTCTTCCAGACAGAATATATAGAGACTCTGCTGAAATTGCTATAGCATTAGGTGAATTAAAGAGTGGGAGAGAAGTTAGAAGTGCAAAGGAAGTTGAAGCATCAGAACAGCCAAGTAAGAGAGGAGGAAGGACTGCTCCTGTTAAATCCTCATCAATATCAGCAGCTACAATTGCTAAACTCTTGTCAGGAATAGACTTTCCAAAATCAAAAGATAGCTTAAAACAATATGCTAGGAACCATATATCTAAAGCTCAAGTTGAAGATGCGAAAGCAGTGTTGGATATATTGGATGATCTTCCATCTAGAGAATATACTAATATGGTAGATGTAGAACATGAAGTTGGAAGATTAAAGTAGGAAGGAAAAGAACAAAAAATACAAGGTAAATAACACATTTTTACTTTTTATGGGATAAAAAATGCACTCAGTAATATTTAAGAACAGAATAGACGCTGGCGAGAAACTTGCAAAAAAATTATCTTGGCTTAAACAAGATCGATTAAAAGAGGAAAGGAGGCAACAAAGTACCGTCATCTTAGCCATTCCTCGTGACGCAGTAATTATTGGAGATGTTATTGCCTCTGAATTTGATGCTAAACTCGATGTAGTTGTTTCACGAAAGATTGGTGCTCCTAATAATCCAGAGCTTGCAATTGGTGCTGCAATGCCTGATGGTAGTTATTTTATAAATCAAGAAATCGTAAATATGCTAAATATACCAGAAGAATATATACAGATACAAGCTCATGAACAGGTAAAAGAAATAGATCGTCGATTAATGAGTTATAGAGGAAGCAAGAAATATGACAATGAATTTGACGATAAAATAGTTGTATTAGTTGATGACGGTATTGCGACAGGAGCGACAATGCACGCATCAGGACATTGGATAAAGAATAAGCAACATTGTAAAAAATCAGTTATAGCTGTACCTGTGGCACCACGCACAATTTTAGATGATCTAAATCAAGTAGCAGATGAAGTGATAGTTCTATACTCTCCATTATCATTTGAAGCCGTTGGACAATTCTATCAGGATTTTTCTCAGGTTAGTGATTATGAAGTAAAAGAGATAATGAAAAAATATGGATATAGGGTCTCATAATAAAACTCTTTTGTAAGATCTATAAGTAGCATAGCAATACATACATATGCTTCCTTGAGATTTATGCGACATATTTACTTCTTGAGCTGTATCCGATATTATCACTTACGCTACAAAAACTTCCTTTTGAGTTTTTAGGGATGTTTAGATTGCCGCAATCCTGCATTACCCATCCATCTTCTGAAACCAGAACTAACTGATTCTTCTTTATTATTATTATTATTATTATTATTATTATTTTTATTATTCATAGCGAATTTTAATTTGCATGATGTGATAATTTTTATCGAGGTGGGGATGGAGTAAATCCCTCTATTCCATCTAAAACCATAGAATGATTTGCATCTGTACAGCAATTGCAATTGGCTTTCATACAGTCCCTTGCAATCTTGTGGTTACACGACTTGCAAGTACATACACTATCGCTAAATTGTGTCCATTTAGCATTATTATCTAAATTCATTATTATGTACAGTTAACTATTAAACCGCATCAAATTTAACCGTTCTAAAATATGATAGAAACATTGCTGTTATACTCATTTACCATTTAAAACTGAAGAATGTCCTTGACTATATCTCTTTCTTGTAGATTCGCAATACGGTATTTCTGAAAAAAATTATGGCTATGATCCAGTAGGAAAAGTCTCTGGAAGATTATCATCTTCTTTTATTTCTGGCATATAGTGGATGTAAAGCAGATGTGTTATCAATATGTAGAAATGCATCGTATCTTTTTGTAATAATAGTAGGTACATAATTTTTATATCTCTCATATGCTGGGTTATACACTACACCAATTGCTCTTTGACCGCTTTTTCTTTTACTTCTCATTTCTTCATTAAGCAGTCTTTCAATATTCTCAGTTTTGGAATTGTCAACTCTAAACATAAGAAGGCTATTGCTCCATTACTTTGCCTATGTATAAGATTATCCCAACTTCCATCTACTGCAGGAGGCACATACATCATTTGCATCTGTTCTCCCCATCCTTTTGCAGCAATAACAGTTCCTTTATATGTTCCAAAGTCCAACTAAGACAATATTTTTCTCAGTTGCATGTTCGCGTACAAGCTGTCCGATATTTATCATTTTAAAATCTGCCGTGTCTGTTTGCCTAGCGTCATCTATGTGTGTATTATGAGCCCAGACAATCGACTTTTCATCATCATCATTATTATCTTTACCATGAAACTCCATTAGGCGTCTAAGGGTATCCATCATATGAGTATCACGTATATTCCATGTGGCAGTGCCACCTTGCATCATTTTCTGTAGTATAATTCGGCATTTTTTGCAACAATACTTTTGTTCTGCATTAAAATATGATTCTCTGGATCCTATCTCATCACTGCTATATTGGCTAGCTTTACTGCGTAAATCTATTAATATATAACCTCATCTTCACAAGATTCAGGTACAAATGCTGCATCTCTTGCATAATCTTCTACACTTTTTCCATAAGGCTAAAAACAGCGGTATGCTTCAATTGCTGTTCTTATAGTTTGAATATCGACCTTTTGGAGGTATTTGATAACTGATTCCAGTGATTCCGATAAACTATTTGTGTTCTGAATCTGATGCTTCAAGTTTATGCAGACTGTCTAGCTACGAGCGAAATCATTGCGGTTTCTATCAGAGAATAGCTTCTGGTTATTGTAAAATTCAGACAGATAGCATAACACCTCTAACTGGTTTTTTCTATGCATAACAGCCGGGGTTTATCTCTGCAATCATTGCGATTGTGTAATCACAGATTGTTTCAATGTTCTGTCTTCCTATTTTTGATGATGATAAAGATGATGATAGTGACGATGATAATGATGATATTTTTTTATTTGTATTTTTATTTAATTCAAGATTCCTTAATCTTTTAACCACATTATCTCTAAGTCCATCTGTTACAATGAGTATCTTTCTCTCTAATTTTAATTCCTCTTCTTCTCTTTGTTTTTTCTATTATTACTTTTTCATTATTGTAATAATGGTTATCATCTGTTGTTTTTTTGTTTCCGTTGTACTGCTATTATTATTATTCTTTATAATTGTCGTCATCATCTTTTAGTTGCTAAACTTTCAGTGGTTGGAAGTAAGCATATATACTATTTCATTAATATGCATTACCTGTCAATATTCTACTCTTAATAGCCATACCATATTTTAAGAAATATCATATTATAAGCAGAGATAATTTATTTGTGTATAGTGTTCTATAAAATTTACTGCAGTATCAATAAATTCACTTGCTCAAAATATATATCTTTTTTTCTATCTATCCTCTCATCTGTCTGTAATCGTACCCAGCCATAAGCATGTCTTATCACTCCTAATACTATATTTATAATATTGAACAATCCTAACAAAACTAAATCATAGTACTATTGGTAAGTATGTATATTTCTATAAACGAAAATAATCCAAGATTTATTGGTTGATGTCAAAACTATTTTGGATTGAATACTTGTTCAATGACTGAGCAAAATGTTTATAGACGCAGGACAAAAGTATATTCTGTTGTCATCACCTAACGAAAAGATAAATCATACTGATAAACTACCTGACGAATCAGAGTATATCTGCGATATGTGTATGGAAAAATTCAGTCAACCGGACAAATTACAAGAACATAGAACAGATAAACACCGTGCACCCACCGGCGTTTAATAACGTAATATACATTATGCTGCGGATATTTTCTTTCCTACTAGAGTTATACAAAAAGAAAATAAATCCTGATTTTATTATGTCGTCTGGCTTGAGTGTTGTTCCATATAGGCTTCTAAAACATCTTAATTATAATAATATCCAAAATAATGTGGGACCTTTTAATTTTTTAGATTGATTGATGTTTGATCCAAAACTAGTATTCTATGACTAATTTTTTAGTTGATTTAAACATAAATGCTGCGGATATCATATGACAAATTATGATGATGATATAAAATGATTTTAGAGTCGTGTTAATAACTGTGGAACAGGGCTTTAGATAGAGAGTTAACAAAAGTTTTTGTTAGATCAAATGCAACAACAATAGAATTTTATATTACTAACGAAGAATAGGGAACTTTAACAAGTCATAGATGCAGAACTTATTAGAGCAGATAAAACATAAGAAGACCAAGTAATAACCAATTTCTATCATCATTGAACGATATACTAATATTAAGATACTGGTTAATAACATATGGGATTATAGCCTTGGCAAGAGTGTAGCAGAACTTTATGGAAGAGAATGGGATATGATGAATATGAATCTGAACTCTGCTTTTTTTAATAAGAATAACAATTCAGCATTTTGTAATAAATGATGATGCATCATCTCTAAAGTGAAAATATAAAGCAAACATACTCACTAAAGATTTATTCATGGATAATCATGAGATAACCAATACTCCAAGTGCTTTATAAGCGTCATAGATTGAAATTTTTATCAGCACAAATGCTATAACTCTAACTAATAATTTTGAAAAGCAAACTTATCACTAGTTCTCATCATGTTGGCAATTCTTTTTATTGTATTTTTTGTAGAGATACAGGACATCTCTTTAGTATAACCGCATACTATATTATAATTGTCAAGATTCTTTCCACCCTTAAAGATCCCTTTGATTATCTCTTTCATAACTGGTAATAAACCAGACCTTGCCCCAAATGCACCATTTTCATTAATCAACCAAAACATCTTTGTTGGATCGTAATTTGGTGGAAATATTAACTTCTTAGCATTTTTTGCTTCCTCTGAATAATAATGTCCTGCTGTGCGTATCCATCCTCGTGATAAAATACTTGCAATCTGTGCAAATTTTCCACATGAAGAACATTTGTCGTCATAAATAAGTAAAGGTCGTAGGAATATAGATGAAGGGCGCATGATAGTAATATTATATAAGCTTATTCGCTCTTTTAAATTTAATGAACATCATTTTTATTATATGATAGCCTTGATATTTCTATGCTAATAGTATTTTTATATCCTAGAAAAGTATCTGAGAAGTTATAGAGAGTTTTGATTATTTATCTTCTAAAGTTTAATTAACTTTAAGCCAGTCATTGATTAAGCCATTTTAAATTATATCTTTGTCAAATGAAACTTAAGTATTTTTTTCAATTATAGAACATGGAGCTTTAAATATTCCTTTATTAATATCATCTATATGGACATGGAGTGGTAACAAACAACAATCGATTATAAACTAGTAATTTGTCAATATTTCAGAGCAAAGATGGTTTTTGGACAATAGGAAGATGTCAAGCGTCTCCGATTGTACTTATCTCAATTCTTGATAACGTGATTGACAGTTTAGAATGTTAACCTATCTGCGAGTCGATATCCATTCATTCAATATACATTGCTTTACAATAGGATACTAACAACTCGACAAAAATAATCAAAAATTTTAGCGAAAATATAAGCTTGATCTGATTTAACTTATAATAGACCTTAAGCCTTTCAATACCTATGTAAAAAATATATTAGTTAGTAGCTGTCTTGAAAGCATCAAATGCTTCCTTTTCATACTTAAAAGCATCTGAGAAAAGTTGAATTGACCTTTCATCTTCTTTTGGATCACCAGTAGCTAAAAAATTTCGAAAGTGCCTGTGGCTTGCCATTTCCGATTGAATGGATTCGGCAAAAAGATCAAGTGCCCTCCTGTATCCTTCAGAAGGAGGTATTAATCCTTGGACTCTCTCCGCTATCTGTTGAAATTTTAGCAAATAGTCATTAGTAATTGTTATCATAGATCCGTTATCATGTTGATTTAATTGCCATTTGCCTATTTCATCCTGATAAGAAAGAGATAAAGATCTAGTATCATTAACAAGTTTTGCAAAAGATTTTTCAAAAATATGTGTCATCTCATATGTTGTAGGACCTTTTGCTGTTCTATTGGTATTATTGGTTGGACTTGTGATTGTTGTTGTAGTAGTATGTTTGTTAGTATTGTTTAAGATGTCACCAAAAATAGCATCCTTTGTTGCGCCTGCTGGCTGAAGATGGATTCTTGAAGTAATGTCAAGTGGAATTGATATTATTATTATTATTAATAATAATACTCCCACCAATACTATGAACGAATGTTTGAATATCATTGATACATCCTACTGTAAGTATTTATAGGCTATTAATGATGATAATTATCCAATTTTTACTTTCTAATATTATAGATACAAATTAGATCAATAATGGCTATTCAAGATGTGATAATAGATCCAAAATTATGTTCAAAAGACTTTTTAGCTTTTGAATCATTTTAGACAGATGAGTAGTGAAAGCGTTCCAATCATTAGTAAAGTTATCTGTCTTTTTATTAATATTATGATACGATATTTCTAGTGATATCGGAATAATTTTTAATACATCTCTAGGAGAAAGTTTGTTTACAAAGTGTGTGATTAGCAGGTTCAGAGGAATTAAGTTCCCATACTACATCTTATGAGCAACTAAACTTCATAAGAGAAAATATATCGCAGGAAAATACAGGGCGTCTGCTAGTAACTGATCCTGATATACAAAGAGACGAAGTTATAGCAGAACATATCAACAGCACCACAAAACCTACAGTCCTTATCTCTCCATCTTTTAACACGGGACTTGACTTAAAAGATGATCTTTCCAGATTTCAAATTATAACCAAAGTTCCATACGCTAATTTAGGTGATAGGTGGATCAATGCAAAAAGTAAGTTAGGTAAAGATTGGTACGACTGGCAAACAGCATTGAAACTAGTACAGACATATGGTAGATCCGTAAGGTCAAAGGAAGACTGGGCAAAGACATACATTTTAAATTCAGCATTTACTTTGTAAAAAAGAATAGAAATATTTTGCCTGAGTGGTTTAAAGAAGCAATTGAGTTAAATGGAATAAGAGCCTATCCAAAAATAGATAAACATATAGCTTGAGAATATCTGATTATTATACATGTGACTTGTTTTAGTAGGAGAAGGAGACAACAGCAATGGATGGAATGGGACTATTACTAAATTGCTCAATGAACTGCAGCCAGTTGCAGATTCTCTAAAGATAAAGACAAAAAGCAACGGATTGTGGCGTACTGCTCCAAACAGTTTAAGCCGTAGATTAAATGAAGTAAAGACTAACCTAAGGGAAATAGGAATTATAATAGAAAGACCAGTTGATACAACAACTAACACAAGGAAAATAGAGATAAGGAAAATATCGCCGGAATACTAGGTATCCCCGGAAGATCCAAATCAAGCATAATTTCAGCTTGAAAATCCCGGTGATATCACCTGGGATATTGATTCAATATCGCCTGACATATCCCTGGCAGCAAACAGTCAAAATAATGCTCAAAATTGTAAATCCGGGGATTCCGATTATACTGGGGGATATTGTACATACTTCTCTTCCTTCTATCCATCGTTTAGGGCGTTCTGACCCATATTCAAATAACGGTATAAAGCCAATAGAGATTATCGCAATACCAATTATTAGAAAAGTAGTTTTGATCATGATTTTAACGGTAGAGCATCAATTTCCGTCGTTGATTTTGAAGCAACGGCAGGTTTAATCAAAAAGATCGCGGAATGCGGTCAAACTTGAAGGAATCAGGAAATTCTCTGCTCTGCTATTGGCGCAGAGGTCTCAAGCCCGCGCGAACCTCTTCGGAATAGAGTTGCGGCTGTTCCCATGCCGCAAAGTGTCCTCCCTTGGGGACCTTGTTATAGTAGATAAGTTTGGGATACGCTTGCTCCGCCCAGCTTCGTGGCATAGTATAAATCTCGTCAGGGAAGAAGCTGACAGCGACAGGGATCGAGACATTTTTGACGTCGAAGTAGCTGCCCTTGTATTCCCAATAGAGACGTCCCGAAGAAACCCCCGTGTTCGTCAGCCAATAGTGCGTAATGTTGTCTAGTATATCGTCTGGTGTAAGACCTTCAGGGACTCCGTCAAATGAACGTGCTATCAGAGCATAGCTGCGCGGGTCATGGTCAATTAGGAAGGCTGCTAAGGCCACTGGTGAATCGACCAATCCTATCGCATCTTGCGGGGTCGAACCCAGCCAGATTGCGTAGCCTACATGTTTGTATGTGTCGGCTAACCTGTCGGCCGCGGCTTTTTCCTCGGCTGAGAGATTAGGCGGCAGCGGGCCGCCGATCCGGAGCGCCTTGTCAATCTCGGGCGGAAAAATGCCAGGAAAGTTAGTGTGAATCCCAATCAATTCCGGAGGTGCTTGAGCACCCATCAGGTCAGTAATAACCCCACCCCAATCGCCGCCTGCAGCCACAAACTTCGTGTATCCAAGGCGTTTCATGAGTTCTGTCCACGCGCGTGCAATGCGGTCGGGGCCCCAGCCAGTCGTGGTGGGCTTCCCTGAGAACCCGTAGCCCGGCATCGATGGAATCACGATATCGAAGGCGTCAGATGCGCTTGCGCCATGTGCCGTGGGATTGGTCAGGGGATCGATAATCTTCAATTGCTCTATTACGGAGCCGGGCCATCCGTGCGTGACAATGAGCGGCAACGCATTTTCATGTTTCGAACGAACGTGGATGAAATGAATGTCTAGGCCATCAATGTTTGTTATGAACTGCGGCAGTGCCTTGAGTCTCGATTCGACCTTGCGCCAATCGTAATCTGTACCCCAATACTGCGCGAGTTTCTGAAGCGTCGCGAGCTGAACACCTTGCGATGCATCCGTGACCGTTTCCCGTTCAGGGAACCTTGTCGCCTTAATGCGCCTGCGCAATTCGGTAAGTTCCTCTTCAGGAACATTCACCTGAAAAGGACGAATATTCGTACTTTGGGATTCAGATCCTCCCGCTGGAAGGGACGTAGTCGTATTAGTAGAATTAGAAGAATTTATCCCACTAACTACTTGCGAACCCGTTTTACCCGCCGATGCTTCGAAAGTTTTGAGAAAGTTCGGAATTCCTAATGCACCTAATGCACCTAACCCCATGAATAATGAACCGGCTCCCATTAGTTTCATAAAGTCTCTCCTCGAAATTTTTTTTTAAAATTTTCGTAGTTTTCGGACAAATTGAATAACCTGATGTGAATAGGATATAATCTAATTATTAAGAATTTTCATCTCCAAACATGAAATGTATGCTATCATTTCCTCGTACGCATTGGAGGTTATTTACTAATATATTAAAAATATCTAAAATATAAAGGTCAAATAACCCAACGTAACTTTTATACGATGTAAATATTATCAAAATATTAATTTCAGAGATTCTATAAAGTGACTTGGAATAATTGTCTGGCACATATGAAGTACTAAACGGATATGCAACTGATAGTGGAACGAAAAGATATATGGAATATGCAATTCAAAGAGGAAAGCCTTCTAATCACTTTCGTCTTTTTGATGGGTTATATTTATCAAGTATTGGCATGGGCACATATCTGGGTGACCTCAGCACAGTAGATGATAATGCTATGGAAAATGCAGTCTATGAGTCAATAAAATCTGGTGCTATAAATGTTATAGATACAGCTATTAATTATCGTGCTATGAAGTCCGAGAGATGCATAGGTAGAGCATTGTTACGTTTGAGAAAAGAAGGCGTTATATCAAGAGATCAAGTTTTTATTTGTACTAAGAATGGATACATTACAAACGATGGCGACTATCCAAGCATAGATGTAATGGAATACATGCAAAGAATGTTCATCTCCACTGGGATAATAAAGCCTGATGAAATAAGCTCTGGCTATAATGTTCTCAATCCTAACTATATTGAAAGATGTATCGAGAAATCATTAACTAATATGCATCTGAGTGCTATTGACTTAGTATACATTCACAATGCATTTGAAAGCTGGCATGAGGACATTAAGAGAGAGGAATTTATGCAAATGCTTAGCAGAGTATTTGAAGTATATGAAAGATACAGATCAATTAACAAGATCCGCTATTATGGAATGGCTACATGGACCTGTTTTAGAGTACCTTTTGATAATAAAGAATATTTATCTTTAGAAGAAGTAGTTAGTCTAGCTGAAAAAGTAGGAGGCAAGCAACATGGATTTAGGTTTATTCAACTACCATATAATCTAGCTTATAGCGAAGCATTATTACTCAAAGGTCAAAATGTAGGTACAGAAAAAAATTTGACAATATTAGAAGCTGCTGAGAAATTGAATATAAAAGTATTTACTAGTATTCCATTATTTCAGAGCAGATTGCTTAAAGCCCAGATTCCTGATTATATGGGCTTAACTGATCAAGTAACGAAACTGGTTCAGGTAATACGCTCTAGTCCTTCAGTTATTGCGTCGCTTATAGGTTACAAGAAGCCACAACACATTGAACAAAACCTGAAGCTTGCAAATATTCCACCATTGAATGATGAAGAGTTTAAAAACGTAATTCATACCTTATTAAAAGGAAATTAATAATATAGTATTATCACAATTGCTTTGTTATAGTATCCATCATTTTGTATGTTTTACCTAGTTTTTGTTAAATGATTATATAAAAAGTTCTATTAGTGGAATGATTGAATAATGTAATTCGTCAGTATAAAACAGTGACCTGATGAAACAAATAATGTCTATATTATGTCGAGATCTAATTTCAAAAGAAATTGTAATAATATTTAGTATACATATGTCAGGATTATTACAGATACACTGAATTCAAATACTGTGCAATGGTAACAGTTGGAAACAGATGATAACAGAGATAACAAAACCGGTATCAAATGATAACAAGAGAAAACAGCTTTAAGCCTCGATCACAATATACGTCTTGAAGATACAAATTTGACGATATTAACAAGGCAGGAAAAAGAACGACTTGTACTAGAGCTTTACAATCAGGGCAAGACTTATCGTGAAATATCTAAGGAGGTAAGAATATCTCCACGTGATATAGGAGTTATTTTGAATAAGGTAATTAAAGTGAAGGACAGAGAAGAAGAACAAGGTAACGATGATTCCGACAAAAACCAAGAACATCAATCGCTTTCCACACAAGCCTACAAACTCTTTTCAGAAAGTAAGACTCCATTAGAAGTAGCTATTGCTTTAAATGTAAAAGAATCAGAGGCAACTAAATTCTGTAACGAGTATTGGAAGCTAAAACAATTACACAATCTGAATATGGTTTATGAAGAGCTAGGAGATGAAGGTATAGGAGATTATCTAAGATTATACAAATTAGCTAAGGCCAAAGGTATGGGTGTACAGCAAGTTGTTAATGTTCTTGCAATTGCTAATAATGATTTACCAGCTATCGAAGAGCGATTTAAAAGACTAAGAAATGATGTAACTATGCTGCAATCCCAAAAACATTCATGCAAGAGAAGTTTATACCAATTGAACAATCAAATACCATCAACAAGCAGACTCTTGAATTCTTTTCGTATATCTTGTGAAAGAGAAAGAAGAGAGATAGAAGATATCTACAATGAAAAGGCAAGACTTGAATCAGTTGTAACAAAATTCAAGAGCAATAATGAAGAATATCTTAAGATAAAACAGGTTGCAGAAGATAAAGTAAAAAGTGTTTTAACAAACGGTAAGATACTCTTGAAATTTGCTATTGTGTCAGTAATTGAATCATTAAGAAGAAACCACGAATTATATAATTTTGTACTAAATGATATTTCAAATAATAATGATACGGATACAACTTCTTATGGATCTAACTATCTTTCGTTAATGTTGTCACAACAACAGCAGCAAAAATCATTTAGTTGTCTTAATGATACCTATACTACCCTGATAATAGAAGAGACTGAAAATCTTTACAATAAGTTAACCACAGAATTGATAAAAAGAGTTATAACAGCAGCTGCAGCGATGACTGCATCATCGTTATGTAACCATCGATAAGTAACAAGCAGAAGTTAACACATAAAAATGATAATACATACGATGAACCATAAGAACTCAGATATAATTATGATCAACCAGAAACTTATAACAATGACCAAGAGCAACCAAATAAACAGCAGATTTAATAAAGCCCCTAATGAATACCAAAATTTTACAATCAATCTCTTTATAAACCAACATAATATAAGAAAGAACAATGCTAGTGGTAGTCCAGGCTCAAGAACAGAAGCTCAAACAGAAAATAAAGCTTTCACATATACTGAAAATTGCCACTGAAGAACAATGTTTTGGATATTTAATGAAAGTTTCCGAAATTACGGATCTGGGCGAACATCATCATCAAATCACATCATCATCAACAACAAAATCTATGGTCAAAGTATGCGTTAATGGCTTGCTAATGTCAAAGGCTGGAATTGGAGATGAATCATCATCGACGACCTTATCGATATACGATTATGTAGCTGATGAAGATGATATTTTGAGGGCATATAGAAAGTTAGGAATTGATCCATATTATAGAATTAAATGCAATAGATGTAATATGCTTGATAATGGGTATCATCTTTATCGTGTCCTTGAGCATATGAATGATTATCATCGGGCTTCATTTAAAGAAATTGGATCATATCTTGAAACATTAGGACTTTAATAATTAAGTGTAGGTAATCAGAGGATCTGCCGTAGTTGATAAATGAAATAATCCTGAAAATTGGAACCATTAAGTTAACAGAGCCGCCAATATAGTGTGCTAAGTATAAGTTGCAAGATTAGCTATAACAATAGAAAACCTTTTCTTATTTTAAAGAGAATTCTACTACTGCGTCTAATTTGGAATAATATCGTGCAATATTCTCAGCAGTATATTTAGATCTAAATCTATCAGCAACTTTCCTAACCTTATTTTCATCTGTAATTGGGTTGCCACTTCCGAGGAACTCTTTTTTATTCACAGATATTTTCATGCTTGGATTATGTAGTACATTTTTGTACCATTCAGTATCAGATCCGTTAACAGGCAATAGATAAACTATGTTATCTTCATGTACAAACCATTTGCATGTTATGATAACTGGCGCAATTAAAGGCATCTACTTAATGTCTGATTAAAGAAGTAACTATATCTATTCTCTTTTAGGATTATTATTGGTAAAAATATAATATCGGCTACTGAGTTTTATCATTTACATTGAAAATCTTCTTATTTTTCTCATTGTTTGCACTTATACATTACCGAAGTTACCTCTACTACATCCGAATCTCCAGTACCCATACCATTTTAATCATTTACGCTGATAATTCTAAATTACGATTGGAGGCACGGAGGCTAGTTCCTTATCATTAGGGTCGATAGCATATTCAAAATCAATTATCCCTTACAACACTACAAAATGAAATTACCTAAGTCATCAACAATAATTTTATTGTATATATATCAGGCAAGCAATCATTTATTTGTAATAGTAATTGTCCAGATCATAGCTATAATGCAGTATACTGTGGTATATTCAAATAGTTTTTGATAATATAGAGTATACTATAAATGTATAATGGAATTAGCATATGTCCCTATAAAAGTCACACAAATACCAGGATTTCTATTACTACATTAGTTTCATTATTTGTTGTATCATTATCAATGCTATTGTTATTGTTATTATTATTTTCAGATTCTAACTTTGTAATACCGATCAATAAAGGAATGGCATCATCGCTATCATCATCTTCTTCTACTTCTTATTACAACAACTTAACAAGTAAACTTTCAGCAACTGTATACAACAAATCATCTTTACTATTATCAAATACTACAGATGAAAAAATATTGGTATTAGAAGGAGCTACCTTAATTGATGGAACTGGTACTACACCAAAACCTAATGCAGTCATAATTATTAATGATAATAGAATACTTGAAGTAACCAATGAAAGCGAATATCATAATCGATATGATAATAATAATAACTATTATATTAATCATGCAAACAGTGTAAAAGTGATAAACCTTACAGGCAAATATGTTATACCAGGCTTATTTGATATGCATGCACATGTTGCAGGTGTATGGAGTTCGTCATATAACCAGACTGTCTCTGAGAATACACTAAACTCATTATTAGATAATGGAATCACAACTATTCGTAATCCAGGTGGCCCTACCAAGGAGTCAGTTGCACTCCGTGATGCTGTAGCTACAGGCCAAATCAAAGGTCCTCAGATCTTTACTGCAGGGAGATTGATTAATGGTCCGCAATTTCCCACTAAATTTGTTGAGACTATAGTAAACACTGAGGCAGAGATTAGAGAAGAGGTAAAGCGTCAGGCAGATGCTGGTGTGGATTATGTCAAGTTGTACGTTGGACTTTATCCTAACTTGGTAAAAACTGCTATAGATGAAGCTCATAACCAAGGAATAAAAGTCATAGGACATTTGTATCTGACTAGTTGGACTGATGCTGCAAACCTAGGAATTGATGCTCTTACACATGGAGTTCCAGTAAGCCCATTGTTGTTATCAAAAGATAATCAAGAGATTTTTATTGAAAATGGTCGTGGGCCTTTTGACCACTTTTTATGGCTTAATTTGGTAGACCTCAATAGTACAAAAATTAATGAAATGATAAATGCATTAGTAAAAAATAAAGTTCCTGTTGATCCTACTTTGAGTATATATGAAGCCATGTTAAAAGATGATCCTCAAAATCAACATCTTTGGTCCAAAGTCTTACAGCTGACTAAAATATTGTATGATCATGGAGTTACAATCATGTCAGGTACAGATATACCAAACTTTGGACTTATTCCAGGCATAAGTTTACACCATGAGCTTGAGCTCTTAGTCAAGGCAGGTATTAATCCATTAAATGTCATAAAGATTGCCACTAACAACGGAGCTTCAGCACTTGGTATATCAGATAAGGTAGGTACAATACAAGATGGAAAACAGGCAGATATTATCATTCTAGCAGCAAATCCTTTAGATAATATTAGTAATACAAGGAACATTTATGCAGTAATTGATGATGGCAGATTTGTTAAAGACAGAGAATCATTTCTAAAGCAGCCATAATCCTTTCATCAGTAGAAGACATAGGGAAAAGGAAATAATGTATTTACATTGATCAATATACTTACGCTTGATTCTTTTGGTTATGAATTTGAGAATTTTATAATCATTCACTCATTTACCCTTTACAGTAACCAAATTACCTCTAATATTTCCGTACCTCCAGAGATTGTTACATGAGAATTAGATTGTCATAATATAAATCTGTTCTGTAGGAATTTCAACGACTAGTTTGAGTTATTCACTAATTATTCTGAAATAGTCATTCTGATTTTATCATGTAGATCATTAAGTTTAGACAATACTTTGTTGTGCTTCTCAATACCCTAACCTTTTTCATTGGTTCAGTATGATACGCCTATAGAGATTTGGCTTGTTGTTCATTATCTAACTAGATCTCCTAATTGCAATATGTGAGAAATCTTGTTCTTTATTTTAGAGCCATGACAATGTAATACGTTTGGGGGAATACAAACAGTATCTCCAATCTTGTCAAGAAAAATTGTTTTGCTGATATTCAAAAACTATACTAACTAACAAAAGTTCGTTTACAGATTTTTTCTTAATATGTAAGGTTTACTATGCTTAAAAAATCCTTTTACTTGGTTTTAAAAGATATACGAAATTATGGTAGGCAGTATAACATCACAGCTATGCTTGCTCGAGTTAGTACCACTTATTAGAATTGAACTATTTTGTCTTTTGTTATTTCCTAATTCTTTCATATCCCTTCCTTGTGTAAGGATGTATAATTATTCTAATCAAATTAATTTTTGATTTGTCAGAAATGCTACTGATAGCTTAGCTTAATCTTTTTGTAACTATTTCTCATTATTTTTCTTAATGACTAAATATATTCTATCGGGTGCAGTAGAAACTTTCGATTTTCTTCTATCTATTCTGTAGGAATTGTTGTTGGTTGTTATTCTCTAATACTAAAATAGCACGCTTTGTTTGATACTAAATAATATGACCACTAATAATATCCCAAAGTGGAATGTTTCAGGAGACGGGTTTGATGTTTGCAAGTGTAACATACCATGTCCATGTGAGTTCGCTCAAGCTCCAACTTATGGTGATTGTGACGGCGTACTTGCATACCATATCCGACAAGGTAATTACGGTAATACATCACTTGATGGCTTGAATGCGTTAGCCCTTGGAAGATTCAAGGGTAATATCTGGGCAGGAGAAACAAAGGTAAATCTTGGATTGTTTTTTGACGAGCATGCTGATGAAAAACAAAGAGAAGCTCTGCAGATGATTTTCAGCGGAAAGGCTGGAGGATTCATGGCTGAATTTGCCAAGCTCATAGGAGAGGTCCGTGGTATCGATTTTGCTCCTATCAAGTTTGAAGTTTCTGACGACCTAGCTTACTGGAGTGCTGAAATACCCGGAAAAGTCATTGCAAGAGGTGAGGCTCTAACTGGACCTATGACTCCTCCAGGCAAGCGAGTCCAAACACTTAACCCACCTGGAAGTGAAGTAGGACCAGGTACAGTTGCAACATGGGGAACAGCTGTAGAAGATGAAGTGGATGCAATGGGTTTTAAATGGAAAATAAATGGTAAGTCTAGCAAGCACATTCCATTTGACTGGAGCGGTCCTTAATTAAATACTCTACCAATATTCTTTAGTGTTGATATTTTCTTAGTTACATATCCAAAATGGTTTGTTTTTAGTCTTTCGAATTATCTAACTTGTCCTGAATTTGATTGGGATTGAAGTAACTTATGTAAATCTTAATTCACTATTGATTATACTTACATACGTCTTATCTCATCTTTTACGAGTATACATTGAAAATACATAGCTGTGAATCCGAATTCTGCTATAATATACCTTGCTACAGGTTACGACATTTCCCTGTATGATAATTATTAGGTTCTGTTACTGTGTATCAGTATCTCTGCGTGTTTCTTCCATTAAATTCTGCTCAGTCTGTTCTACCTTCTTTGAATTGAATTGTAGAACTCTTAGTTGGCTGAGTCATTCTCATTCTGGCTTGATAGTTTCCTTTATCCCTTCAGCCCAGCGATATATTCCTTCGAAGTTTTTCCTCTGGTTTTTAGCACTTACTTCTATTATTGCCATATTACTTATCGTTGACTTCCTCTCAGTAAGTCGGCACTAGCCTATCAGGAAGCAAGGGGACTTTGCTTGGTGATTAATAAATAATCTTATATCTTAGAAGATCTTTAAGAGACATAAAAAGGTACAAAGAAAACCAAAGATTTACATTAATAAATACATACAGTTGCAGGTTTTAATATAGTTTATAAATATTAGATAATCGTTGAAGTAATATTGTTGTAAAAATTAAAGCATTTGCAGCTATGACATTATTATTATTATTATCCCATCATCAATTCTATTTTCTTTGTTATGAAAAGAGACTAATAAGATAGTATTCTAAACCACATTATCACATTGAAATGTCTTTTCTTTATGCCGTATTTTATAATGATCTGCCATGCATACCTTCGAACAAAATTCTGCATGGCAATCCTCATTTGTACATGGTATTGGATCGATATGATTGAATTTCTTATTACAATAAATACAAAAGGATTCTAGCATTGGATAATTGCGATTTAAGTATGGATATCCACAGTTACCTTTTTGCTTGAACCACAAAATGCTAATTTTTGATTTCTCTGCATATGTCATAACAGTATCATATGCTTCATAATATCCCGGTGCGTAAAATTGTCTAACAAATACAAAAGGTTGTATACTTTTCTTCGAATTAGGATCAATGAAAGCCACAAGCCATTTTTCTGATAGTAGAATTTCGTCTTCATTTACGGTAGATCTTTTTTCTTGAATTTTTCTTTGTTTTCGATTTTCACTCAAATGACTGAAATAGATTATATAAGAAAATTTAAAGTTTCTCATTGTTATAGACAGTGCTTTGCATAAAACAATGAAGAATTTACTATAGATCTAGAAAAATGTTAAAATGTTGATATAGAACATTAAAAGGAAAATATTACTCATTCCAGATAATCTCTTCAAAATACGGGTTCAAATCTCACCTCCTTTGCGGATATCTTGACTTTCTATGGTGCATACGAATTATTGTTATTTGTTAACGCTGTAGTTGAAAATATTCCAATTGACAATTTAGAGGCTGAGTATTATTGATAAAACATATTATTAAAAAAGCAGTTAATCAAATAATTCTTTAAGATTCTTGTCGAATGGTGGTTTCAAAACCCCTTTTTCAGTGATGATGCCAGCAATTAATTCGGGCGGAGTCATATCAAATGCAGGATTGAATATTCTGATTCCCTTCGGTGCAATTCTCTTTTTCCCTAACTTTATGACTTCCTCCACGGGGCGTTCTTCAATAATAACGTTGTCTGGATCGCTTTCGAAATCAAATGTAGAAATTGGAGCTGCTACGTAGAATGGTATTTTATGCATATTAGCCAGTAATGCCACCTGATAAGTTCCTATTTTATTAAAAACATGACCTGTACGTAAAACTCGATCTGCACCCACTATTACGCGCTTTATTCTGCCATGAGACATTATATGTCCCACAGCAGTGTCAGGAATCAGACTTACGTCTATATCATCATGCCGAAGTTCAAAGGCAGTCAATCTTGAACCCTGCATTACTGGACGGGTTTCAGTTGCAATAACACTTATACGCTTACCCGCCTCTATTGCTGCGCGTATTACTCCCAATGCCGTTCCGTACGCAACAGTTGCTAATGAGCCGGCATTGCAGTGGGTCATAATAATATCCCCATCTTCAACTAATTTAGCACCATTAATTCCCAATTGCTTATTGTTTTGGATGTCTTCCTTTGCTATCTTAAGAGCCTCATCCAGAATTACTTTTCTAATACTCTCAACCGTATTTCCTGCTTTTGCCTTTTCTATCACACGCTCTAATCCCCAGAAGAGATTAATTGCTGTAGGACGTGTTGCTCGAAGCACCTTGAAAGCTACGTCGAGATCCGACATTAATTCACTAACAGTTTTTGCTTTGCTATGAGTAGCGGCTAACGCAAGTCCCAAAGCAGCTGCGACACCAATTGCAGGAGCACCCCTTATCACTAGGTTTTTTATTGCATAGGCAACGTCGTTAAAATCATTGCATTTAAAGTATACGAGTTTATTTGGCAATTTAGTTTGGTCGATCATTATGACAAAGCCATCTTTCCAGGCAACGGTAAATAAAAGATCAAGACTCTTGCCATTGCTATCGTGAGTCATTGTTAATGGAAATTCTTTTTTTGACTATATTAAATTTAACTAACTACCTGCTGCATATTTCTCTAAATATACAGAAAGTATTATTAATATTATCATTAGTTGGTTAGCACTACGGAATAGAATCCAATATGCTATTCTGACTAGATTTCTCATCAAACTTATTGGAGTACCAGACGAAAGTTACGATAAAACTCCATCTGCTTTCAGGTGATTTAACCTCCACGTCGATAGCATATAATACTAAGTTTACAATTCTACCTTTGAATGATTTGATAACCTAATGATATTGCATTTTTTATCACTAAAATAGGAATACAATCTATGCTCTTGCAAAGATAATATTAATTGGTAGAGTTAATCATTCTAATATAAATTCGAAAAAAAACTTGCAGTGTATAGAAGAGATCAGGTTTTTAGATTAAGATCAATTGGATATTCTTAACCAAAAATTCCAAGTGTTCTTAATGTATCACAATCTCTTATTTCACTTGATATTTCTTTAAGACAGAGAGCAAGGCAAGCTTATGTATGATTACTTGGAAAAACAAGCTCCCTTTGATTTTCAATGAATCATGACAGGTATTTCTGACGTAATATTTTAAATTTGGGAGATAATAAATAATCCAAACATATCACATCATCAATCAAAACTATGAATAGAAGGAAATACAATACAAGAAATCAAAATATAGGATAATAAGATGATTAAAACAGTAAACCCTGATCAACAGAAGAAATTCTAAATGAGTACGAAATAGTTAGTAAAGAACAAGTAGATGACACAATCAAGCAAGCAAAAAATGTTTTCTTAGAATGGAAAAAAGATATTAATAAGCGCTCAAAATTTCCTTATGTCTTTGACAAAGAACTTAAATAAGGAAAATCTTGCCAAAACTGCTATACAGGGGATTGGAAAAGCGATAAAAGAAGCTAGGTAAGAGGTAGACAAATGTGCATGGACGATAGAATATTACGCAGATCATGGAAAAATTTTTGTTACTGGTGAAGTTATTAATATGGACACAAGCAAAAGTATCATAACGTTTGAACCTCTTGGTAATCGCTAGTATAATGCCATGGAATTTTCCTTACTGGCAGGACAGATTTCTGATCCTTCATTAATGATTGGAAACACTATTGTATTGAAACCAGCAAGTGCTACAATGCAATGCGGAATTGAAATTAAGAAGATCATTGAAGAAGGAGCTGAACTCATTGCAGGTGGGGAGAGTCAAAAACAGAGGTTATTTCTACCGTCCAACTATTCTTAAGAATGTGCTGCCTGAGATGAAAGTAACACAAAACGTGTTTGGCCCTGTCGCACCAATAATCATGGCTAATGATGAAAAGGAAGCCATAAGAATTGCAAATGATTCCAAATTTGATCTTGGTGCAAGCATATGGACTCGAATTTAGAGAAGGCAGAAAGATTCTCAGCTAAGGTAGAATCAGGCGTGTTATTGTTAATGGTATGGTAGTTTCAGATCCTAGAGTCTATTTGGTGGAATAAAGAATAGCGGGTTTGGTAGAGAATAATCTAAGTATGGAATGTTAGAATTTGTGAATATCAAATCAGTTAGATTCTATGACCAATTGACCTATGATCATCATGTGGAGTAAAAAATGTCTGGTAGATTAATAGATAAAAAGACAAAAAAATGAATGGAGATAGTAAAATTTGAAACTATTTTCAGATCATCAGCAGGATACTCCCCAAGATTACTTTAGGCATGGTGTAAAGTATAGCTGTTTTTGGCTGTGAGAATAGATCATAATTTCATCCATCATCACATCGCCACTACTGCTATGAGAATGTACGAAGTTAAAGCTCGAACTATATTCATGTTCTTTTATTTCTCTCCCTTTTGATTCTTTATCCAGTTAACTGATCCATGAAGTTTTACTAATTGCATAGCATTATAAGCATTGATTTGATGATTAGTTTCAAACGGATTTGCATTCATGATCTACTTGCTGGGTTCAAAATCCCAAGTTAACCCTGAATGTTTTCTGTAATTTATTCAATACTCTTCAAAAGCATCGTCATAATTCGTTGTAAAAGATCCACTTTTGATCAGTATATGTGTAGTATTCAATTCAATCCATTTGTTATCAAGTATTTATCTTACATTTGTTTCTTTTTGTTATTCTTGCTTTGTGCCACATCGTGTACAGAATCTTGAATTTGTCTTGAGCTTAAATCCGCATTCAATACAGAATTTATCTCTTGATTGTAGCGTTTCGTTTAACTTTGTCATATTTTGCTGTGTCATGTCACGATCTCCAGCAGACAGCTTTCCACCATACATTTCTGTTACTGCCCCACTAGGTTTGAATGTATCATCAACATCAGGAAGAAAATCAGAGTCTTTTTTTTCTCCTCTTTCCTTGTCTTGGAGGTAAAGAATCAGTCGCGGAACATTTTCTTTTCCTCCAGGTTGGTTAACCTGTTCTCCTAACCACAGAGCAAATTTCTTTAAAGTCATCTCTGGAGTAGAAAAGGTAAGTGTATGAGTAGACATGTATTCCTCAGTTGCAGCTCTGCCATTGAAGATGTTCATCAATATAGGGTATTGCTATCTGGCTATTAATTATTGTGAATTACCACATTTACTGCAGAATTTTGCTTGTTTAGGAATTGCTGATCCACAGACAATACAATTTTTAGTTATTGTTGTCGTTGTTTCTTTTCCACTACTACTATCCCTAGAAGGTCGTTCCAGCTCAATATTTACTGGCTTGAATGTGGGTTCTTGCTGCTCCGGTACAGGCATAACATATTCTTCTCCTCCTCCACCAACAGCTCCACCAGTACCTACAAAGCCCCCTATTCCAAAACCAGCCTGAGGAGAAGGAGGAGGAGAAGAAGAAGCCATCCCACCAGTAGCTTTTTTCATTAATGTGCCCTTGTCGATTTCTGACTTCATTTCCAAAATTACTCGAATCGCAAGAAAATCCAACGCAGATGTTGAAATCAGATAATCGCCAATATTAGCAAAGTATTCTTTTTCATTCGTTTTTCCCTGCTTATAGAGCTGGGTCGCATCGATAAACGACTCATACTTATCTTGAGTATCATTTATCTGCTGTTTCAATTTCTCAGTCAGTGCTCCTAGAACATCTACTGCGCCAGAATACATTATTATTGTTAAAGATATAGATTGCGGCTTTAATAAAAGTTTGAATGCCAATTCACAGATAATTCTATTGCTATTACTACTTTTTTATCGGTGACTCTTATATAGAAAAGAATACTTCTACGAAATTTATGAGGCTAGTTCAAACAACCTATTAATATCGATACGGTCAAGCAGACGTAAATTCCTAACAGAGGAGGGGTGGTCTAGCTTGGTTATGATACCTGCCTTACACGCAGGTGGTCATGGGTTCGAATCCCATTCCCTCCATTCTAGTCATGGATCTATACATATTTTTTTTAAAGAGACAAAGCTACTCCTAAACAGGACCCCTTTGAATGTCCACTCAAAGCTAAGACTTCCATTACTATTACTGCAACAGCAGCAAAGAACAACAGAGTAGAAGATTTGGAAATGAAGATAGATTGATTGATTCTCTAACTGATGGTGCGCTGCCTTACTTTAGGTCCATCTTTAAACAGATGACTCGTGCTAATCCAGAGAATGCAAAGGTAGTCTGAATTCCTAACAACTGAGTACAATGAGTGCAACATTAAACTTAGAGCCTATCCCAAAATTAACCTCCTATAAACAATAAGGCTACTTGCTAGTTGTACAAGACCAAGATAGTTCTCCTCCTTCTTTTCATATCTAGTAAATAACTTCCTGAATCTGTTATGCCAAGAATTTGTTCTCTCTACTACCCATCTTCTTGCAGGATGTTCCTTTTTGAATTGTTTTTCTTCTTCTCTTCTGTGTCGTATATGTGGTATGTATCCTCTTTTGATGATTTCTTGTTCTACTTCTTTGGAATGATATGCTTTATCAAGACATAGATTTTGCTTCTTCCTCTTATTTCTATCAATTAGTTTGTATGACTGTCTTCTTTTGATAACCATGCTATCAACAGTATCAATTGCAACAGTAGCATCATGAGTATTTGCAGATGTTATAAAAGTAGATAGGGAATACCTTCTTTATCCACTAAAATATGTCTTTTACTGCCTAATTTGCTTCTGTCAGTAGGATTATGTCCAGTCATCGCCCCCCTAAAGGCGATTTTATTGAGATACTGTCAAGTGATTGCCAGTTCCATTTGATTCCTCTTTTGTTATCATATATTTTTAGCAATCTAGACCATAGTGTATCGAAAATACCTAATTGTATCCATTGCTGAAATCTTCTATGGCATGTAGTAGAACCAGATCCATAGTCTTTGGGTAACATTTTCCACTGGCAGCCAGTTCTTAAAACAAATAGTATGCCATCAAGTACTTTTCTATATGAAACAACTGGTCTACCTATAGTATTCTCTGGTTTTTCATCTGGTAAAATATTTTTAATTTTATTCCATAAGTGATCTGGAATACATGTGATTGTTCTGACATATTTTTTACTTTTAGTCAAATATTTAACAGATAATCTAATAAAAACAAACGAGCTATATTCCTATCTATTTTTGGGATAGGCTCTTAGTTCCAGTTTAACAAAAATTAAAATTATTTACTTGTTTAACAAACATTTAGATTTCAAACCTTTTGAACAAATAACAAAACAGGACATACTAGAATATCTTGGTACGTAAGAAAGATAGAATCAAGGAATAGAAAGGTCTTAACAACCTATGAAGGAAACCTTATACGGTCAAATATAAGAAGATAACAAAGGAGATAGAAGAAACAATCCTAGATGTACAGACTTAGAAATAGATTTGGTTGTAACAAAATTAAGTTCAGGCTAAATAGAGTTGGAATATCGTTAAGCAGTAGAAGTATATACAAACATTGAAAAGACATAACCTTAATGTTCTCAAGTGTAAGTCAAACATAAGGAAGTATAGACATTTTACAAAGAAGCATCCAAACGATATGGTACAAATGGATATCCTTGTCCCATCCTATATACAGAACTCTAACACATGTAACTATACTAACTAACATAAATTCATACTATTATCTAATTATTTTTACCATAACCAATTTAGCTTGCTAATATATAGTCAGTTTTACTAATTGCTCGTATCGATTAACGCTGTTCTAAATAATGCATACAAGAAAGAAAAAGACAGTAATGTAAAGGAAAGAATACTACTTGTAAAACGTGTCAAGATAGACAAACAAGAAGCGGCATCTGTAGCAGAACATGAATTAAACAGATCAAGATGGTGGGCTTACAAATGGTTACATAGATTTGATAAAGAAGGATTAAATGGATTAAAAGATAAGGAAAGAAGTGGTAGACCTCCAGATGTACCAAAGGATACAATGATAAATATAAGACAGGAATTAGAAGATAGTAATTCCGGATGGGATTTCAGACAGGTAATGGATCTTATTTACACGAAAACGGGAGTAAGATATCATGAGGTACATATCTACCGTCTATTACATAAATGGGGCTTCAAATCTAAAGTACCACAGAAAAAGTTCGTCAATACTGCTTCTACTAAAGAAAAGAAGAGATTCAAAAAAGAGTAAATCATATTCTGACCAATCTAAAATCATCAGATTGGACCATTCTTGTACAAGATGAATCCATATTTGTATATGATTATGTAATCAGAAGAAAGAAATGGATTTCTAAATACAAACGTCCCATAATAACTGTAACAGGTTCCAGAAAAAGAACAATTGTATTTGGCTGTCTATCTCTTGAAGGTAAACAACTATTCAAACAATATGATAAATTTAACAGCAAGACGTTTGTTGATTATCTAAAACAGGTACAGAAAAGATTTGTTGGTAAAATAATAATTTTTGTTGATAGAGCTACACCTCACTGTTCAAAGATTACAAGAGAATTTCTTGATGTGAATAAAGATACTATCAGATTAGAATATTTTCCTGTTGGATCTCCTGAATTTAATGCAGTAGAAGAATGCTGGAGACAAGGAAAGTATCATATACTTTCTACTTATTATCCATTGTTTGATTTTCTAGAAGATACAATTTCGTATTATTACAGAACTACAAGATTCAATCTAGATATTGTGAAATATCTGTTGAGAACAATAGATTAGCGAAATTATGTTAGTCAGTATACATCATAAGTTGTATAGAGGACTGTTCAAGAAAGGTATCAAGTAACTGATTTGAAAGAAAAAGAAGCACATCTATATTAGATGCATTGGAAGAGTGGATAATTACTAATGGTAAACCTAAGAAGGTCATGCATGATAATGGAAAACAGTTTGCCTCCAAAGTATTCAAACACTTTCTTGTAAGAAGATAAAGATAAACCAATTTCTAACTCTTATCCACAGTTACAAGGAAAGATCGAAGCGTATAAAAAGATAATAAAGAATGAGTTTGTGGCAGTTGAAGATATTCTAAACATAGATGATTGAAAATTAAGGTATTATGTATTTGTGAAGTCATATACTGAAACCAGAGAACATGGAGAAATTAATGGCCTTACTCCGTCAGAAATGTTTCTACAAAGATTAATTAGATCCAGGACATCTCCTAGAGATAGACAGAGAAGTGTAACCCATCTTTGTAAATACAATAACTAATAACGTGAGTAGAGTAAAGACTACTTGAAATCATTTCGTAAAACTATGCGATAACGTGCTTTGCCTGATTCAAGGTGTGATATTGCATCATTAACACGCGAAAATGGAAACTCTTCTACAATCGGCTCAATGGCATGACGATTGGCAAAATCTAGCATCATTGCAATCGTTGCAGGGTCTCCTATAGGTGAACCACCAATAGATCTCTCGCCAGAAATCAAAGGAGATACAGTAGCAATTATTTGTGGAACTGCTCCAACAATGTGTAACTTACCTCCAGGACGAAGTGTACTGAATATAGAGATCCCAATCTAGGCCAACGTTTGTAGTAACTAATACCATATCAAAGCTATTTGCTGAAGACTTTAAAGCATTAGGATTTCGTGAATTTAAGAAATTATGGGCTCCAAACTGTCGTGCTTCTTTCTCTTTTTCAGAATTGGTAGAGAAGGCAGTAACCTCGCATCCCCAAGAATTAAGAAATTTAAGAGCAAGGTGTCCTAATCCACCGATTCCAACAACAGCCACATGATCTGTTGATTTGATATTATTTTGAATTATGGGATTGAAAACAGTGATCCCCCCACAAAATAACGGACCAGCAGTTTTAATGTTAATATTTTTAGGTAATGGAAACGCCCACACCGCTTGGCAACGTACTTTATCTGCAAAACCACCATATCTACCAATAATCACGTCTTCTCCTTTCAAGCAGCGATTATGATGACCACTCAAACATTGGTCACATATTAAGCAAGAGCGAGCTCGCCAACCCACCCCCACATATCGTCCGACTTCAAGATGGCTTACATTATCTCCAATTGCAGATATCTTGCCAACAATTTCATGTCCAGGTACTATTGGATACCGTGTGAAGCCCCATTCATTTTTGAGCATATGTAAATCACTGTGACATATACCACAATACTCGACATCGATCTCTACTTCATCTGGTTTCAAAGAACCTAATTCATATTCAAACAGTTCAAGATTTCCGTCTGAGTTATGAGCTGCATAAGCCTGAATTGTCATAACTATATACTGTCTCTGTCTATATAAAAAATTAATTGTACCACAGTCAATCTAAATTTTTCTGTGTCATTGAATTCATCTACATCCTTTTTGCTCGCATACAATGATAGAAGGAACTTCAACCTGTTAGATGAGTTGAATATTGATTTAGCGACAGGATTAGGAAGAATGCAATTACAATCGCAAGAGGGTCTCCATTAAGGAGACAAGAGCTAATGATTATTAAAAAATGTGGTTATGAAGGATGGAAATATCTAAAAGATGCAGGAAAGGGGGGGATTGCGGAAATTGTATTTTCTTCAATCAAAAGAGTAGTAGGGAGAAGATTTCTTTCAATCAAATTTGATGCACAAAAAGTAGAATCAGGATTGAAAGTAGTGCTTTACAACAAATTCATCAACTTATAACTAACAGATAAATAAAGACAAAACGAAGTGTCAAAGCTTCTCACATAGAATTAAGCTACAGAATAGGTAGTACGTTAATGAAATTATTCATGACAATTTAAAGGCAGTGTATGCTTAATATATTTTAATGTGCATTGTAGTTTACTTTCATTATGATTTTAAAGGAAGAAGAAATTAATAATAATATTTATTTCTTTTCCGCAAGAAAACTAATACGAAAAGCTATACCAATATCATTAGCTCTTTTCATAATGTCCAATTTATTAATGCCCAGTACTGTTGCATTGGCAGCAACATCAATCGGTAGTAGTAATACTACTTTTGGTGCGGATAGCAACAATAATAATGATAACATACAAAAACAACAGTCTCAAACACAACCAAAAACCCATGAATATACCCTAATAGCACGAGATACAACATTGCAAATTGCTCCAGGAGTGCGTGTCGATGCCTGGACTTATAATGGTACTATTCCTGGTCCTACTTTAACAGCAACAGAAGGTGATAGAGTTATAGTACATTTCATTAACAAAACACCCCTTCCACATACAGTTCATTTACATGGAGACCATCCTAGCGAACAAGACGGTGTATTTGAACAAGTGGCGGCAAATGGAACATATACTTATGATATCATTGCAAAGCCAGCTGGTGCAATAATGTACCATTGTCACGTCTCTCCAGTAATGCAGCATGTAAGAATGGGCTTGTATGGCGCATTTATAGTATATCCTAAAGAACCTTTGCCTCCAGCAAGAGAATATGTTCTTGTTGATGGAGAATACGATACACAAAACCAACTAAATCCATTACCGGAATATTACATGTTCAATGGTTATACAGAACAATACTTTATGCATCCTCTTCCTGCAAGAACCAATGAGACCGTTAGAATTTACCTCATAAATTTAGGTCTTTCTCCAGCATATGGTATGCATATTCATGGAACATTGTTTAAAGCATATACTTCAGGCATATGGGCGAATTCTCCATTTATGGTACAGTCATGGGAAGTAGGATCAGGTAATGCTGCTATATTGGAGGCGAAATGGCCTTGGCCAGGTAAATTCACATTCCATTTCCATGGGATACCTGAAGAAAGAGGAGCAATGGGATACTTTAATGTGACAAACCCTGCTGTAGATGCGATAGACGGAAAGGATGTAGCCATTACAAAATCTATAAGTATGGTAGACTGGCAAACCAATTTGACAAAGGCTCTACAGAAAGAAAATCCAAATGGAAATGTGACTACAACAAATATTACTGGCAGCTCCACATAATAATGGAATGAATGAAATGGTAGAACACCTACAACAAGAACCCTCTTCTTCTGACACAAACAAAGTCTCAATAGTAAAGGGAGCAACTACTCTTGGCGATAAAGCGTATTTGCCAAATCTAGTCAGGATTGAAGTTGGAAGTACTGTTGTATGGACTAACAATGACAATAATTTGCATACTGTTACATCAGGTACACCTAATACCGCAAACGTAGGAGAAGCATTTGATTCAGGATTAACAGCACTTATAACTCCAGCTAAAACATTTTCACATAAATTTACAAATACAGGTGAGTTTGCATATTTTTGTAGGGTGCATCCTACAATGGTAGGAAAGATTATTGTTGCACCTGACCATTAGAAGGAATACTTATCCATTTTTCTCTTCTTTTTAGTTGTTAGAAAATCTATTGAAAGGAGTTAACCTCTGGAAATACCGATACGCGGGCCTAGTGGAGAATTTGATTCAGGAATAATTATGAGAGGTGGTTTTTCACTTATAATTTTTAACAAAATAGGAACCTTTGATAAAGAATGATTCTATAGAGTAAGATTATAAACCTCTTGCATAATTGAAAGTCTTAGGACTATATTCTCCATTCCTCTGCATCCATTTGATGCTTTGTTGATGTCTTATACCAGACTGTCAAAGAAACCCCGATTATTTAGATCGTTTACTGGATTGGAGATATTCGAATTTGATACGATTTGTAGGGAAATAGAATTAAGGTATCAAGAATATGAGAAAAAGCGTCTATCAAAAAAAAGAAGATCAGAAACATAGGTGCAGGTAGACCATTCGACTTGAAGGTAAGAGACAGATTCGTCATGCTCCTAGTTTACTACAAGCTGTACATAACATACACACTTTCAGGATTTCTTTTTAATTTAGACCAGAGCAATGTCTGCAGAGATATATCGATTTTAGAACCACTTATCGAAAGGTGTATTCCATTGCCAAAGAAACTATACAGACGGACTAGGAGGCTTAGAACCATCGGAGAAGTAGAAGAATATTTTCCAGGTTTTAAAGCCTTTGTGGATTCAACAGAGCAGGAGATACCAAGACCAAAGAACAAAAAGAAAAGAAAGAACTACTACTCAGGTAAAAAGAAGAAACACACAGTCAAGAATCAATATATGGTAAACAATCAGGGTTTGATATTACATAAAACAAGACATGAAAAAGGAAAGAAACATGATTATGGTGTTTACAAACATAGTCATCCTGTTATCCATCACAAGTTGAAAGTGTTGTTGTTCATTTAGGCTATCTTGGAATTCAAAAAGACTTTCCTACTGTAAAGTCTGTTCTGCCATACAGAAAGAAAAGGAAGAGTGAACTGTCCATGGAGGAAAGAAGATATAATAAAAAACATGCCAAACTCAGGATTGTAGTTGAACATACAATATGCAGAATCAAGAAATTTGGGATAATAGGTTCCAAATTTAGAAACAGGCTACGACGTTACGACGTCATATCAAACATAGTCTCAGGTCTAATTAACTTCAGGATAATGCTATCCAATGGAATCAGCGTTTAGAGATTAATCGCATGTGTAGGATGGACAGGATACGATATTGATGTCATCTAATTACGCAAGAGAATCTTATCTCTAACATATTCTTTCCATATTTTCCTGATATTGAATTAACATCTTGTGCTAAATAATATCCTATATCTTCTCATAGAAGTATATTCTAATTCTAATCTCTTACATGGTTCTCTAATCTATAGTATAGGCACATGCTATTATTGCATCATCATCCTCCATCCATTCTTTATTGTCTGTTTAAAATTATCTTCACCAGTCAATGTACAATGACTTTTGCTATCATGTTAGGATGAATTTGGCAGAAGTAGGGAAATTCTCCTTTAGAAGTAAACTTGTGTTCAAAGCTTTCATTTGCATCCATAGATCCTGAGTCAAATTCCATTCCCGCGTTGTCAGCATCCACAGTACCCTGATGTAACAGTATGAGTAATGGGAATGTTATCATCATTTTTCCATATGATGGTATCTCCAATGTTGATATTAACTGGATTTGGCTGATATGATTTATCATCAAGAGCAGAAGCGTCAGGCACAATTGAAACATTTTGAGCTTTTGCTGTTGACCTGGCTGCATATGTCATATTAGTGGTATTTGTTATACTATTCGCTGTAACATTGTTTGCGTGACTCATTTGTTGTGCTGTTGCTAACTGATTAGTATATTGCAGGAGCAATAACGCAACTGTCACTGCTATTGTAAGAAGAAGTACTACAACAAAAATGATGTTTTTACTTGTGGTTAAAGTTTCTCCATTATTGTAATTCATGAGAAATAGAAAACAGTTAAGTGAATATTAAGATATACAAATTCCATTTATAGAAATCCATGAGAAGATTTTGGTAATGCTAATTTATTTTCCAAGGAACTTCTGCAAACAGGCCATCTTGAAGATGAAGTAAACCAACTGAGGACTCAAAAGCAATGGCAATTGGAGTTAATAATAATATAATTATTAGAACATCAGAAAAGGGTGCGAAAATCATTCGATTACTATTCATTGATAATATGATACTACACTCTTTGCTATATTATCTATATACCTGAATATATGCAACAACCAGTATCATCTTCACGTGACGATTCAAGGTGCTAGCAAAGTAGCAGATGAAAAAATAAAGAATGGCAAAGTTTGAATATTTAGTTGTGTAGTACAATACCTGCAAAACAAAAATGAAGACCATAAGTAAAGAATAGAATATGAAAAAAAGATACAATAGAACGAAAACAATAACCTGCCCGCGCTGTGCCTCCTTAAAGTTTGAAACAATAATAATAACAACAGATACCAAAAAGAAGAGCTTATACAAGTGTGCAAATATTATATGTTCAAATGTATGGAGACATGATGATACTAAAAAACCAACATGTCACAAATGTGGCGCTATGAATTCAGAGTCATAATGTATGATAAAAAAGATATCTTTCATACTGTGATAAGACATATCTGTCTGAACTATCACTGTGCTCATGTCTGGAATGAGCTGGTATGATTATGAAGAAGGTACAAACTACTCTATCAAAAAGCATTTTGTTCATTATCTTTAATAGATTCTTATGTCTTTCCTAATATTTTGGATATTATCATAATTAGTGAACTATCATCACAGGATATTTTGCAATTTCAGAAACTCTTCTTGCTACACTTAAGTGCTCATTTTTGATGAGATACATTCCAACTCTGGCTAACCAATATAGTCAAATCTGTAGCAGGAAAGATTCACTAACTATAAACACCTTTGTAGTAGCTTTTATCTTCTCATTAGGCTAGTTCCCTGACAATTCTCTCTTGTGTCATTTCCATCCATCTTCTTCTAATCTTTTTGCAATACTTTTTGTCTGTGCAATCCATGTTTTGTCAATGTCTAGAAGTGGAGCACTTTGAATAGGAAATATCATCTATAACATACAGTAATAATATCTCAGCATTAAATGCTCTTGCAAATTCTTTAGTACTCTCAAGTACTCTATCGCAGATCCCTGTCCATTACGTGCAGTAATATTTTAGTTATTGTCATATATTCTTGCAAAAATTAGTAATCATATTATAGGTTAGTAGTTTATTATTACGTATTTCTGATTCAATTTGAAATAGCTCTGCGAACTTGATTTCTATAATTTTTACTGTTCTAGCACGCATTGGAAGGACTGTTTGGATCATTTACAATAGAATTTATCATGCTTTGCAATGCACTGTGTTCTCAGCTGTTAAAAGCGATCTGATTGTAATAACGATGATAAAAATTGGATCTTGCACAGACTTGGGTGCCATATAGTTTGGATGATTCCGTTATCGATGTATTTCCTGAAATATTTGAGCGTCCATTTTTATTTGTTTATTCTAATACAAAACTGATTGAATTATCCACTTATCTTGCGATAGGACCACAGATTTATGCAGATGGAATGTTGGTTTTTCAGCAGCAAAAAGAAGGTGAAAATCAACAAAAAGTGGGAGGAGGTGCGATGATAGACAGACGAAAAGTCATAGGACGAATAAGTGGAAAGGACATAATATGTCATATAATAAAAAGCGATTTTT
>CAWIMJ010000048.1:0-38743 GCA_963837175.1 uncultured Nitrososphaeraceae archaeon | reverse complement strand
CGCTAATTCTTTTCTTTTTAATTTGTGTTATGCTTTATAAGATCCGATTAAATAATGTAGATAAACTCCAGATATTGTGTTTTTTGATCTATCAATTCCAACGTCTTGATCCATCAAAAATCATATTTGAAAGCAATCGATTATTATTATTATATCTACATCCCATCGCATTGGACTGGTTTCATCTTGCTTCTTTTAGAATATTTCTGATGAATATTTAATTACAAATCACTTAATGACATGTTTTAAAGAATAGTTCAGGTTATGAATATCCTAATTATAGTTTATTTATCATTTACTGCAAAAAAGGCATGTAATATGTTTACATTGCATATTTGAATCCACTTATATCCTGGCAGCATTATACATATGATTAATGTCTGTCATAGAAGCACTACCACCATCAGTAGAAGACAAAGAACAAATAAGAAAAACGATAATGACTGTAGAAGAACAGAATGAAAGAAGAAGGAGTGATGCTACAACAAGACTAAACGTTCAAAATGTTATAACACAAATACAATTCTTATTATGTCAGTCTTGTTTTTGGTGTGCATCTTATATTGGTTTATCAAGCAACGTAAAGACAGTCGACTTAATTAAATGTCTAATTTGCAAAAATGGTAAAATAGAATCATTACCAATTGCAAATAATGAACGTTACAAATTTGATCACGATCAGAATTATGGAGTGATGCTACAATTCCTCAAAAGATAAAGATAAAAGATAAAGAGAGTAGATGATGATTAATAATATTAGTTGTATCAAAGACAAAGGAGTCTGATCAAACAAATTTAAAGATATATTTTATTTTATTTTTCTATAGTATTAGCAACTATTTTTCCATATTTTGACCAAGAGCCGCCATAATTCTTTATGTGTGTGTTTCAAATAAATATTTTAGAATAAACTAGGTACGTGAAGACTTTATTTATTCTGCAGTATGCGATGACTTCATTTCTATGAGTTGTTGGTCTAGATTGATCTTCCATCTCCTCTTTGGTTTAATGTGCCCATCAAAGATGATGGCTTGTCCTCAAATTATGCTTTTTCTGCTCTTGAATATGTCATCCAATATGAGAATATTATGTCGCATATTCCGGTGAAGTAAAGATTTCTCCGGTAAATTCTTTTTGGCTTCTAACATCGACCAATAATCTTTGTTGCTAAGGATTTCTTTACCTATTCGAGAAAGACCCATCTGATATTATTATTGGTTCTGCGGCCTTGAAATTCCTTTGGAATAAGTTGGAAGGTCTTTGATAATTGGCCAAACTTCTTCCAGCCATTTGTTTCTTCCTTCGTTCGTCAATCTTTAATTCTTATAGATATAATACTTGAATACCCAGAATGTAATGCTGCAAACTAATTGTTGAAATCTCTAGACTATTAACATTGCACCATTGCTGGCATCTGAACTCCAATAATTCCTCATATATTTATCTACTCAGCACAATCATGTTAAGCAGTTCATTAATTTCTTTTTACTACTCAAATAAAACGCTTCTGGATCATTACCTCTTACCTTATAATCTTTTATGTGATTCTCTGCCTACCCTATTAATCTACCAAACTTTGCATAGTCAGATGTAACCTTTCTACTTGATTATGCTTAAACTCAGACATATTGATATGTATATCGGATTTACAATATAAGCTAAGTCAAAAGATGCAAATAAGGGAAAACCATGTAATTTCTTGTTTGGTGATTATAAAATTGATTTACGCAGCTAATAAGTGAACATAAATAAATGGTCTGGGATGGTAAACAGAGTTGCTCTAAACACTGAATTAGTATATTCATGTTTTTCTATGCTGCATCCTCTATTATGTTCCCAATCGTCATTAATTGTTAAAGAACACTATCAATACCTGTTTGTTCTTGTCCTCCTCCACCAATTGTAGGTAATCCTTTTTCGGATAATACTTCGTCTAATAGTTTCAAGTCATATATTCCTGATAAATCAGGTCGTATTTTTCCTAAAAATCCAATATCAAATGCGCTGTTAGCTGACTGAAAGAGTGATAATTTAATAGGGTCATATGTTAATTCTAATCTTGCTAAAGATTCTCTTAACTGATCCTCAGGAATTGCCTGACCGGTAAGTTTTTTGAGCTCGACATTGAATGCTTTTATTGCTTCTTCTTTATGGCTGTTGATCCATTCTGTTTCATCTACATGTGCTGCCAACAATTTCTTTATCACATCGGGATTGTTTTGAAGATAATCTGTCCTAGCAACTATGTTTGATGTTACAAACTGTCCGTTTGGTGGCCAAAGATCTCTTTCATCTAAAAATAGTCTCGCATTTGCTTCTTTTATTAACCGTGCACCCCAAGGCTCTGGTACCCATGCACCATCAATCTCTTTCTTTAACATCAGAGTCAGTATATCAGCAGGTTTTGCAGGTACTACTTCTACATTTCCTCCGTTCTCTTTTGTTTTGTATCCATTATTTAGTAAGTATTTTCTAAGAGCTATATCCTGAGTATTACCAAGCTGTGGAGAAGCAAATTTTTTATTTGCAAAATCTTTGGTTGATTGTATTCCTGAATCATTTCTAACTACGAAAACTGCTCCTCCACTTGATGCACCAGAAATTATTCTAAGATCTTTTCCTTGTGAAACAACATATGCATTGATTGCAGGATTGGGACCAACATATGTTACGTCAATTTGCTTTGCGAATAATGCCTCCATTGCTGATGGACCTGCGTTGAAAACAAATGTCTTGACCTCAACATTGTCGCCTAAATCTTTCTGAAATGTACCATTCCCCAAACCTATTACTGCCTGTGCGTGATTGATATTTGGAAAATAGCCAATCTTCAAAGTTTTCTTTACTACACTGCCTTTTTCTCCACTAATACTAGAGTTATTAGTTTGCGAAAATGCTGGTGTAGTAGTAGGTATAACAATTGCTGCTACAAGAATAATTGCGGCAGCAGTTATAGCAGATATTGTTTTTATATGCATATGACGATAATAATTTAATATCAGTGTATATGACTGCTTTCAAATATGCAAACCCTGAACAATATGCGCAAAAAACTATCATAAATAATATATATTTAGCACGCTTTGCTAGTATCGCAAGTTCAATATATGTCATTTTAACACATATTATCAATTGCTTGACGACCTAGCCATAAATAGAATAGATAAAAAAAAACCTCGAAAAGAAGGTTTAACCTTTATAGTAGATAAAATGCAAGGGCTAGATAGAGAAAATCTCGAAATATTAGCACCGTTGATAGACGTGGTAAAGATTTATGGTGCGTATCCATTATTAATGTCTGAATCTCAGCTAGAGAGGAGAATAAAATTTTATCATGATTTTAATATTTTGGTATCGACTGGAAGTACTATTACAGAATACGCTATTACGGAAAGCACTCTTGAGAAATTTGTTAGAGAAGCTGCTAAAGTTGGATTTGATATAATAGAAATTGGCGAAAATAATATTGATCTAAATATAGAACAAAAGAAAAAGATTACTGATACTATACTATCTACAAATCTTGATTCTCATTGGAAAATAGGCAAAAAGGATCCTCGTCATCAGATTGGAATAGATAAAACACTGTCAAAAGTTGAAGAAGCACTAACCATAGGTACTGACAAGGTAATACTTGAAGCTAATGAAGGAATCAATGTCGGTATTTATGATGAAAAAGGATTAATAAAATGGAATTTTGTAGCAGCGCTTACTTCAAAATATCCACCAAATAGATTTATTTTTGAAGCACCTCTGGAGACTCAGCAATCTGCTTTAATAGCAGAATTTGGTCAGCGGGTGAATTTAGCTGAGGTTCGTCATGATATTGTTGCATCTGTGGAATCCCAGCGAAGAGGATTTTTATCTAAAGCTTCCTTTGGTGTATCGATCCTTCACAAGGAACCAGAAGGTGGACCTGCTTCAAAATTCATTTATTATATAATAAAGACAAAACATCCTATAGAACAAGCAGAGTTGATGCGGCTAACTCGTCTGCCTAGACGAACTGTTCAAAGTGCTGTAGACGAACTTAAAGAACAAGGATTGATAACAGAAAAAAGCAGTCTCGAAGATGCTAGGAGGAGAATTTATTATCCTATTCAATCAGACTGGATTTAATTGCATTAATTTATGACACCACAATAGATACGTGTAATGTCATGAAGTATAGGTATTAGGTTTTAGAGTACTAGCTTATTAGAGACACACTCATAAAATAGTATGATGTCAGATTCAGGATGTAAACATCTTAAATTAATTCAAGAACACGTAAAGCCTAGTGCAGATGGTTGTGAGGATTGTCTTAAAATTGGTGATTCTTGGGTTCATTTGCGTCTTTGTCTTATTTGTGGCCATGTAGGATGTTGTGACTCGTCAAAGAATAAACATGCGACTAAACATTTCCATTCAACAAAACACCCGATTGTACAATCTTTTGAACCTAATGAAAATTGGAGATGGTGTTTTGTGGATCAGACATTTCTTTAACACACACTGAACGTTGTAAATGTCCTGAATAAATATCCAGAATTCAAGATTTGGAATTTAGGTCTTGGCGTCATAGCTTTTGCTACTTTTTTAACTACTTGTTAATTCATTCATGCATAGCACAAAAAGTTCCCAAACGTGGACTACCATAACTTTTCTTTGTATTTATTATCATGCAAGATAAAATCATACTCACCGTCACTATTAGTCGGTCTCCTACCGAGAAAATCATTATCATCACCACATACAAGAGCCGACCATCTGGTGTAGGAATGGAGGAAACAAATGCAGACCCTATCCATAGATATACAAACAAAGATTCTCAATAAGTTGGATGAAAGAATACATTGACTTACCCAGACTATGATTGAGCGACCAGAACTAATTAATTAAAGTAATAAGCAATATTCCAGCAAACTATTCTTCACCAGATATATCATTTGCTTATCATATCCTATACACATTTGCACATGTTTTCCATATGCGTCAAAGAGGGGTTGTAGGTATTAATGAATTGAATGGATGGTTACGGCGGATTAAAAGCCCCTTTAAATAAGGCATGATAGCAGAAATTTGGAAAACTATAGATGCAGAGAAATGATTTGATGCTGCCTTTGAGGAATTCATTAATAGGGAATTAGCACCTGTGGCTACTAAAAAATACTCAAACCCATAGTGACAGATACTATTTTACAAGATTTTATTAATCGTATTCATTGATATTTATTCAGCTGAAGTCTAAACCTATACAATTTTTTCTTTTGTTTTTTCTTCTTGATTGTTCGATAAAGTTTTTTAAATTCTTGATAAGACTTGGAATCTCTTTCATCTACTTATGCAATTTTCAGGAATGTGTCTTCGTAATATCTGACTATAGTAGGTTAGATGTGTTCTATCATCTTCGTATCACTAATCACTTTTTCATTGACTATAAATGAAAGCCAGTTCACACTATTAAATGTGCGAGAATACCATTGACTCCTAGCATAGTCATATTGAGATCCTAAAGGTAATTTAGCGAGCTCGCGATCCAAATCTCTAGATCATTGAAAATATTATTTGACAATGTAATCTGATCTAGTCTTTTCGTACGCCGAAATGTTACGATAGTATAAAATAATGCTATTGCGTATATTCCAGCGGTAATAATCTGAAAGTATTCAGAAGGTATTACCATGTGTGGATTTAGAGAATAGCATGATTTTAGATTTAGGTTTTTTAATTGACTACGTCTTTATCTTTAGCGGAAGTTCAGTATCATATGAATCAAACAGTCTCCAGAAATACCTTTACTAGGATCGTCGGATCGGTGCGCACATTTAGATTGGGTTGAGTTATTCTTGGATGATTTCAAAGATAGTGTTTTCTTACTACTGCTATTATCTTTCGCTAAAGAACGCTGCGAGCTGCTCAATGACAAAATCTGGCTGCTCTTCTGGAATCCAATGTCCTGAAAGAGGAACCGTGACTCCCTTTACATTTGTAGCTAATGATTGTAACGAGCTTAACGCAAAGTTTCCAGGAAGATCACCACCTAATGCTGGATAAATATCACCACCTAATGCTAATACAGGCATTGTTATCTTAGCCTTAGCTGATTCTTTATTTTGCTCTGCATCTATTGGGAAAGCTCTAAAATGTTCAAATGCTGCACGCATTCCACCAGGAGCTGAAACATGACTTGCAAATACATCTATATCTTCTTCTGTAATTGCAGATGGATTATAAGCCAATCCTTTGAAGAACCATGATATATATTCCCGCTCCTTACCTTCTACAAGAAATTCTGGTAAGTTAGGCACTTGATGAAAAGCAAACCACCAAGGTCCATTCTCGCCAAATTCTGGAGGTAAAAATCCTGGGAATGGAAAATCCATGATCACTAATTTACTTACATTGTCAGGATGAGCTGCAGCATATGAATAAGCTGTCTGTGAGCCTACGTCATGTGCTACCAACAAAATTTGATTAAAACCTAATTGAGATGTCAGTTGATAGATATCTTCTGCAGTAGTCTTACCGTCGTAACCTGTAATTGGCTTTGAAGAATCACCAAATCCTCGAAGATCAGGTGCGATTACAGTGTAATTCTTGGCCAATTTCGGCATAATAAGTCTCCATTCATACCATGATTGTGGAAATCCATGTAATAGTACTAAAGGATCTCCTTGACCGCCTATTACATAATGCAATTGAATTCCATTAACAGAAGCCATATGATGGGAAAAAGTCATGTTATCGATGTCAAAAGATGCACCTAGCAAATTAGGCTGCTGTTGTTTTAGAACAAAAGATGTTTGGTTAACTTGTGATTGTTGCTGCTGTTGTTGTGCCATTGCAATCTGAGACTGATTTGAACCAATTTCAATTAGAGATATGCTAGATGCAATAACAATGAAAACGACGATTTCTGTAGAGCGTGATGAATGTACTATGGAGTTTGTCCTACTACTCATCGAAGATTGCTTAATGATATTATATTTAAGTATATCACAACTTGGAGGGTTGTTGGTTAATTCAGTTTAACACTATCCCTGTTATCTGATTGATCTGCATTTTGTTTCCTCCTGGATAGGTTCTGATTTGGGATTTCAGTCAGCAGTACATCCAAAAGACACTGAAGTCAACCACTTTGGTCAGATGCCAAGGAGAGAGACGTCAAACAGAATTGTACAAAAGAGCCTATATGATTACATCTACACTGCGAGTCGGATTAGGTCTCCGCGACGAATTGTTCCGCTGTCCCCACCATCCAATACCGATGCATAGACTCCAGCATTCACATGGTTGTACGTTGCGGTCGTGCGCAAGATACCTAAATCTTTGGGAAGGTATCCTTGTGGTAGAGTCGTCATCATACATCTCATGCAAGGTCCAGTGACCCTCAGCACAATATCTTCTCCTATCGTTAGCTTCTTGCCTATCCATAAATTCTCAATAAAGTCCTTCTCTTCTCCTCCAGAAGATGATGATGCTGACTCTATCACTATGTTTGGTCTAAAACGTCGGACCTCAAAACGTCCTTCTGGATAGAGTTCTCGCAGACGGTTGATTGTAGAAGTAGTCAAGATATGGATTACAGCAATATCAAAAAAAGTCTGGGAAGGCATAGCTACATCTGTGACCTTCTCTCTTTGTGCTAGGCCCTCCATATCCGGCCAGTACTCCTCATAGCTTGGCTTCTCCAAACTAATAGCCCTCATTAGCCTAACCTCTCGACCAAGAACCTTTGACAAAGGTGTAATCAATATCATCCTGATCAGAGGAGAAAATCTGGGTGCCATCCGGAAATGTAATACGGACGGGTGGAATGTTCTCGACTACTTATGGTGTGTCTATAAATGCAGCACGAAAGTCAAAGAGCTTTCCCCATTTCCGAGGGTTCTTGGCACTAGCTATCTTGCCAGTTTTCTGATCGATTAGTGAGTACGCACAATCTCCTACGAGTCCGCGTTCAGTTACGTACGAAGAATTGAGCTCCTCTCCTAGCATTGATTTCACGGGATATCGCCATAAGGAAACTACCGTTCCTGTAGCAGTCTGAGTCTTGATTCATAAACAGGCATCATCCTCTATGATGAACCTTCAGAGTGTAATTTCTTATTTATGGTTTATGCTGTCAAGAATGAATAGATGTCAAATACTTCTAGCATGATACATGTGTGTGTATATAGGATGTATTTTCCATCTATAAAATACTCAGAAATGCTACTCAAGGATATTATTATGATACTTATATCTTAAAAGCAATATGACGATATACAAATAATGCTATGTATAGAACCTGTGGAGAGGAGGTGATTGCATTCATATACTGCAGGAAAGTTGTGATGATCACTTAACTAAAACTGAAAGTCCATAAATTTCATCTATTTTCTATACGATCAGCAATATTATCAAGTTAAAATCTTGACTTCAAAACAACCACTGATACTTTACACTAAATGACCAAATGGGTTCTTTACAATGCTGTTAACCTTATTCTGGGTATTTGTAGCCTGACAATAAATACATAAGTATGAGGCTATATATGATAATATTGCGTATAATATTTCTAATCTGCATATTTGTAAGCGGTAATATGTATGGCCTACTTTTTTTATGATAGATGAATGCAAAAGGAAAGTTAGTAATATCATCTGGAATAATTGTTGCAGTTATATTATCATCTATATTTTATTCTGATTCATCCTCGCTATTTGTAGAAAGTGTTAATGAAAGTACTCAAAATAGCAGCTCTTCACAAATTCTTAGAATTGGCTATTTTCCAAATATCAATCACGCACAGGCAGTAATAGGTTTGGGGAATGGTACATTTCAGAAAGATTTAGGCGACAATGTTGAGGTCAAGACATTTGTTTTCAACGCAGGTCCATCAGCAATGGAGGCATTATTCGCAAAGCAAATTGACGTAACATATGTTGGTCCCAATCCTGCAATCAATGCATATGTTGTTTCACAAGGAAAAGATCTTAGAATAATTTCTGGTGCATCAAGTGGAGGAGCAGTTTTCGTAGTTAGAAATGATTCAGGAATACAATCAACCAAAGATTTTGCAAATAAAAAATTTGCTTCTCCACAGCTTGGTAATACTCAGGATGTAGCTCTTAGAAAATACTTACTAAATAATGGATACAAAACAAAAGAGAACGGAGGAAATGTAGAAGTAGTACCTGCAAAACCTGCTGATATACTGACTCTGATGTTAAAGAAAGAGATTGATGGTGCATGGGTACCAGAGCCTTGGGGTGCACGGTTAATAAAAGAAGCAAATGCGAGACTATTTTTAGATGAAAGAGATCTTTGGCCACCAAACGGACAGTTTGTAACATCAAACATAGTTGCTAGGACAGATTATCTTCAAAACAATCCCGATGTGATAAAGAAATTGTTGGCAGCACATGTAGATGAAACAGAATGGATCAACAGCCATAAAGAAGAAGCAATAAAAGCATTCAATACTCAACTTGCAAAGATTACAGGCAAGACTATACCAGAGGATGAACTACATTCAGCATTATCAAGAATGGAGCTAACATCTAATCCTATAAAAGAATCACTCTTTCAGTCAGCTAACAGCGCATTTGATATTGGATTTTTAGGAAAAACACGACCTGATTTATCAGGAATATATGACTTGAAACTGTTGAATGACATACTAGCAGAAAAAGGAAAAGAGACAATTAAATAAAAATACATAGTATACATGCGTTTTTGATATATATCCAGAAGAATGGTTTGCCAGAAGAATGGTTTGCCCTTTATCTGTTTATCATGATATTTACCATTTTCAATAGATCTTCATTTCCTATAGGTTTTTGAATAAAGCAATTTTCACCTACTATATCATATATTTCTTTTCTAAATGGTTCATAGTACTTTTCGCTAGCAGTGATAAAACATAACTTAACCTTTTTATCTATCTTTCTCATTTCTCGATAAAATTCAAGACCATCCATTTCTGGCATTTTAATATCTACAAGTATTAAGTCGTACAAATCAGGTTTAAAATTTTCTAATGCCAATAGAGGATCAGTAAATGAATGCACTATATACTCACTATTTTGTTCCAATATGATCTTAAACAATGAGCTAATATCTGGCTCATCATCAACAATTAAGATCTTTTTCTTCATTGTATATACAAAATTGATCTATTCAAGTTGGTATTTTAGTACTCTTAAAGACTCATTATGATTTTTAAAAAGATATAGTAATAAATAAGAATCATATATGATTATTCTATATGCTAACTATGAATTTGATATTTACGATAATATTGACAAAGTTTTACAAATTTCCTTTTATCTTGTTAAAGGTGGAGGTATATTATTATAGCTCATGAAGTACATCATATTATTCTTAATTATTTTCATAGCTTGATGCAGACAAACCTTGTGTTTATTCTTAGATATCTGATTGAATGTTATAACTCAGTCTTTTTTCACTAAATTATAAACTGGTTTTTTAAATAAAATATTTTGTTTCCAATGTCGGAAACACCCGTTAGAAAATTGAATTCAATTAAGAATCTGGTGACTTACTTATTTTGTATGTTCATAGTAAAGAATATTATATTCAAGAAGAACATCAGAAGGTTGAAAAAATTTATGTGCTTTAAGTCAACAGTATAATTTGACATCATAACAAAACTATGAAGTATTATTAGTATTATTGCAATTCTTATCATTAAAGGAAAGAAGGGATATAGCAGAGTTTTATTCCTAGATGAAAATCTTCTAGATTGTGTGTCAATAGGAAATATTTTTGGCACTTTTAAGCAATATATAATCAATCCTTTTTAAATTCCTTAATTTGGCGAAAGCCTATTTTACACCTTATGGAGTTGGTCTTGGCCATGCGAGCCGTATGATGATGCTGGCAGAACGACTGAGAGATTCAGATGTCAATATTAGATTTTCGTCATTTGGTGAAGGAGCACGTTACATTTCGATGCAAGGATATGATTGTATGACCGTTCCTCCTGTTGAATTTGCCTGGAGTGTAGAAGGAGGATTTTCAGTCAAATACAGTATTTCAAACATCCCATTATGGTTTACTAATTTTCCAAGGCAACTAAGAGATGAAATTAATAATATGATAAAATATGATCCCGATATTGTAGTTTCAGATACAAGGTTATCTTCGCTTGTTGCTTCTAAAATTCTGAATATACCATCAGTAGTAATTCTGAATCAAGTAAAACTTTTGCTGTCACCTAGACTTCGTGAATTTAAAATTTCTAGAAGCTGGGAAAAAATGAATGGAGAATTCCTTGGTCTTCTCTGGAGGTTAGCAGACAGAATTCTGGTACTTGATCTACCTCCGCCTTACACCATAGCAGAAGACAATATCTGGGGGACTAGTTCGGTAATTAAAAAAATAGAATATGTCGGCTTTACAGCTCCAAAATCATATATCACAGAAGAACAACTCAAGAAAGCAGCTGCATATTTAGGCATAGATAGATCAAAACCGATTGTGTTTATTCATGTTAGTGGGCCATTGAAGACACGTATTCCTATTATTAGGACTTCTATAGAGGCATGTACATCACTTCGTCCGGAGATACAATATGTCATCTCTGAAGGAAGACCTGATGGCGACATAAAACCTAGGAAAATTGCAAGATTAGGATGGTATTATGAATGGTGTCCCATTCGTGATGAACTCTTTGCAATGAGTGATGTCTTAGTGTTACGAGGAGGACACACGGCCATCTCCCAAGCTATACAATTTGGCAAGCCCTTGATAACAATACCTATAGAAAATCATAGTGAGCAGTTAGGTAATTCAAATAAAGTTGCCAAAATTGGCATAGGTATTAGGCTAGAAGCAAAGGAGTTAAAAGCAAACAACGTTGCATATGCAATTCATCAAATATTAGATGATAATAGATTTCAACAAAAGGCTAAAGAATTGATGAGACTAACTGAAAGATTAGATGGCATCGAGAATATCGTGAAGATAGTTAGGTCCTACTTTTAATGAAATTGTTTTCATATTTTTCATCGCTTTTTTAGATAAGACATCCACTTTTGTTAAGTGTTTTCGATAATAGTCTTTCTTTTTAAATACCGTACTAACGATCAAATTATCAATAGACAGCAATTTTTCTTCCAACCCAAATACTTTTGCAGCCTGCTGTATTTCATCTGTCAAAAGCATTAATGGCATCCAAGGTGTCTTTTTTGCAAGTGTAATTTTATACATCATTAATTCTATAAACCACGAAGGACAAATTATTGCACTCAATGGCAACACAACTCCTTTTTCAGGTAGCTGAACTAGGATTTTAGTAGAAATACTTTCTTTTAATATGAATTTTATATCTTGATCCACCTCATTGGAAAGATCAATTTGTGCAATCCTAAGAGTATGCCTCTTGAGAGGCATTCTATTGACTATATGTCCAAATAGCTTCACATTCTCAGTAAGCTCATCATAACTTGTATATAGTATGAGAAGATCGGGTACAAAACCAGATTTTATAGCCATTAAAGAAGATATTGCAGATAGAACATTATGTATGCTCCATGCTACTTTCATATTTTGATATCCAAATGGCATGCCGCCATAAGCCTTGTCAATTTGAAAGCAGATGTATCCGTAATCTTTGCCAATATAAGAAAATATTATTTTATCAGCTTCACGTTCATTCCTCGCAGGATGTGCCCCCGTAGATGCTAATTGTTCTATAAGATCACCAGAAGAAACAAAAGATATGTCTCTTCCGACATAATTTACTTTAGCCTCCCTACTTATCTGAATTTTTATAAAATATTTTTGTTTAGGTAGTATAATCTGTTTTCCTGTTGCTACAATTGCTGAAACAACGTCCGAAAAAATATTTGGTACTTGCTTAGCAATAGCTACTCTATCTATTCCAAACAATTCTTTTATACTGCATGCGGCCTCAACTATGTCATTAACCTTAAAGACAAAGCATGATTCTTCGCAGATTGTTTTTGTGATCATCATATTTTCTGATTCAAGCTTTTTTATTATACTTGACATTATCATATTTTTGCTATTAGCCGAAAAAACGGATGGGAAGACTAGCAGAACATGATCCAAATGATGATTTTTATTCAAATTTCGGATAATTATATCTGACGCTTTTAAAAAGGATTAATGGATCGTTCATCTCTTTATATGTTACTATTGCTTTTAAATCTGTCTTATAGCATCATCAATATTCTTTTTATCTGGTGCGTTTGGAACCTGTTCAATATACTTTAATAGATCTTCTCTAGCACCTGAATTGTTGTTGAGCTGTAATCTTGCTATTGCACGATTTTTATATATTGGAGCAAATCTGTATGCATTGATATCAATTGCTTTTGTATAGTAAGTGTCTGCAAAAGAATACTGCTTCTTCTTTAGATAATAGTTACCCAGACCCCGATATGCAAGATAATAGTTTGGGTTAAGTCTAATTGTTTTTTGATAGCAATTTACGGCTTCATCTGAATTGAGTTCATTATATATACCGCCAAGCAAGCACCATGCTTGGGGATTGTCATCGTCCAATGTAATAGCATTGCGTAATTTTTCAATAGCATTATTCGTCTTATCTTGAATTCGTAATTTTTCTGCTTCAAAACATAGTCTGTTTGAGTCATTAAATTTGAGATTCTCATTCTTGAAAATATCTTTCATGTCTTTAGGAATGAGTATCAAAGTAATCATGTCCTCTTGATCCCAATCTTGTTCAAATTTTCTCTCGGGAATGGCTCCCATCGTGTCAGGTTCCGGTATATAGGTTAGAATCCTGTGCTCTTCAGAATTATAACCAGATATTATAGTTGCATGTTGTACAGTTTCACGAATACCTGGTAGAATAACAATCGGTGGAATTCCTTGGGCTATTCTCTTTTTTAGATCCTTCGTTGAACCTTTATAGATATATGTCATAAAACCATGTCTTTCTGCAAGCTCTATTCCTTCCATCATTATAGATCCTCTAATTCTAGGATATTTCTTTGCCATCTCTATTGCCTCCGTTAGTGGTATCTCTTCACCCCAGTACCTGTGAAACAACATTAATTACTAAAGGAAAACATATATTTTCTTGCTCTTCCCTTATCAAAGGCAAAGTAATATAATTATCTGGCTGTGATTGCAAGTTGGTTCATTCAATTATAGTTTAAAGGAAATAAAATCCTTCTTCTTACCGATGATGTCAAAGTTGCAAGAATTTTGATAATAGTGCAAAACCATCTCCATCACTTTTTTCAGGATGAAATTGAGTACCGAAAATTCTCTTTTTTATATGGCAGAAAACTTCATATTTACATACATTAGAACATCCAAGTGAAATAAAGTCTTCAGGTAATTTTGCTACACCATATCTATGATTTTCATAAACATTGACTGAAGTTCTATCAGGTATCAAAGAATTTGGTCTTAAAATATATACTGTAATTGTGCCCTGAAAATGATCCGCCATTCTATAAATGGATCCTCCAAGTGTTAGTGCCATTATTTCTGCACCATAACAAATTCCTAATATTGGCCTATCAGTTTGAAAACAATATCGTATTATTTTTGAATTTACAATGTTGATCTCATTACTATTCTTTCTTCTTCCAGATAAGATTACTTTATCATATAAAATACTATTCTCATAAATATTGCCTACTTCAGAATACTTTTTGTAGATATATTTTTCATCTAATTCTATCATACAATCAAGTATGTCATGTGTAAATGGTGAAAGATTGTCCACCACAAGTGTAGTCAATTACTATAATCATCCTACCTCTATAGAAACATAATGCTTTTTATTATTCTATTTACCTCTTTTATCACACATTAATTAACTTTGTTGTCAGTCTCTCACTCAAATATACGCGCATCTCCCCATGAACCAAAACCTTTGAGAAACTTAGATTGTCTTCTGGGCATCGGCAAAGTCAGAATCAAACAGATAGCGTGTGTCTGCTTCCTTGAATGTCAATGGAGCTAAAACCAATGTCGATTTTACCAACGATAAACCTACATTTGAGAAGATCTGTCGAAGTTTGCCAAGCCTGTCAGATACATCAAGTATAGCAAAATCTCCAATTGGTGAAATATTGACAAAAAGCAATATGAATATTTTTGGGATAGATATTAAATTAAGATCGTTGCCTTCAAAGAGATATATTATGGCCATTCCGGAAATCAAGTTGCTAAACAATGGAGCAAATAATACGACTTTTGTGATCTGCCATATGATAAAACTTCTCCATCTTTAAATCATGATAACGCATTTGTAGAAATACGCGATTAGTAATCATTGCGATGAAGAAACTTAATTATCATTCGAAAACCATACCACGTCATTGAGTTTCTGTGGTGCAAACAGAATCGTAGAGATGCAATTGAGACTAATATTATACCTAAAATTGTAGAACAGTATAATGATCACCAAATTCTACTACATTCATAAAAGGATTTACAGAGTGATTTCTTACTATAAACATAATAGTTACGCCTATTGTGGCAAATAAGATAAGACGTAATTCTGCTAATACCAAATCTCGAAGCCTTATCCTCGTTGTAGGTATCCTACAAAACATTTTATATTATATACAGAATGAGGTCATTTTAATGTCTTTTTACGAATAATAAATATTATTAATTATTTCTGAGTATAATCTAGAAGCATCATGCTTTTATTTTATAAATTTGTTTTAAATATTATTGTCCTATTTATTCTTAGAAAGAATACAAGTTTAAAGCACGCCAATTCAAAACAGACCTAATTTTTGATTTAACTTAGCTCTGCAATCCCTTTGCAGATTAAATAAACTGCTACATATAACGGTAATCGTTGAGTTTGTTTCTTTATTTTGAATGACTGACCTTTTAGTTTTAGGTTTACATGTGCTTTAGCCTCTACATTAACTTCATTTTCTCCTAAAAGACATGCATTGATAAAGGGATCAAATAATTCAAGATCGTCACATCTCATCTTAGTCAGTCCACTTTTGCTATTCAAGGTACCTGGCATTCTAAATACTCTATGAATATCAGTTGTTACATGAGGATCGATACGTACGCCGCTCTCACGAGTCAATCGTGATAGTTCTTCTCTAAACCCATCATAACCCCCTTTCTGCTGTACTATATTATTCAATTTGACAATTGACAGCTGATCAATTCCTAGTTTATTTGCTATTCTTTTACGCCAACCATAAGAAAGGCCACTCTTTGGAAATTTAATTAGAAAACCTTCTGATCTTTTCCGTACTCCTATACTTTCAACCATCATGCCAATACCCATTAAATAACCTACAAGATCTGCTCTAGCTCGGGAATCAAGTGTATCAAATCTATTGTCTAAAATATGCAGATGAAATCCGTTGTTACCAGAAAAATAGACTTCTATACAATTTTTTTTTATCCCTAGATCGGTTATTAATAAATTAATTAACTTCATCACTTCTTTTTTTAGAGAAAACACACATTTGTTACAAGGAACTGATATGTGATTTAACTTGGAGAAATCACATTTAGGACATGAATCAATTTTCTTCTCTGATACTACCCCACAATTCATACAGAGAAGGTAGGAATGTGTCTGCTCGCATGGTAACTGCAAATCTTTTGCATCAATATCAAAAATTAAATCAGCTCCGCCCCATTGTTTTTCCTGCATAGGATAGGTTGGAAATCTATAGAATCCATTTGAGCAATAGATATCTGAGGGGGCCTCTCTGATCAAAATGGCCAAAAGTTCTCCAATATTTCTAAACGAAAGATGTCGTACAATCCCTGAACTAAATTGCTTATATCCAAATTCACGTTCTTTCATACGTGTTGGGATTCCAATATTCTTACTGTGCTTAAAATAATATTGTCTAAATGCACTCCTAACAAGGGCTATACTTTTATCACTATCTTTACTCGTAATCATGTCATTTTTTGAACAGTTTCGACATAAATTGAATTGGATTCGTTATTCCGTCACATTCTTCAGTCGCAAAACAAAGATTTTCATTTCGAAGTTTTTCGCAAGAAGGAACAGAATATTTTGTATGACTACCACGGTTACCAGCCAGATGCTCTACTTGATATTTTGTAATATTCTCATTATAATCAGGTGCATTATGAAAAAGTATTATGATATCCTCTACACTTTTCCCTATTGCCAGCATATATGTTGCAAGCATCAGTCTTGCTGAATGTGGAAGATTTTCCCCTCTATTCATCACATCTAATGCCTTTTTTATGCACGGTGGATAATGTGTGGGTTGATATCTTCGATACTCATAATGTGGCTGAAGTTTTATTCTCAAATCATCTACCTTTGCTTTGATAGAATCTGGTAAGTTTGATAACGTCATGGTCTTGACCCGCGAATAAATTAGTGAAGTTAGCTCGCTTCGGATGAGTCTTACAGTTTCATCAGCATCAAGATAGACATATCCGTTATGGACTAATCTATTAATTAATTTCCATTCTTCTTCATGAAAATTTGGGGCTCGTGTAAGATAATCAGTTACTTTAACTTTGAATAAATTGCTGTCTTTAGAATCCAGATCAACATTCATTTTAAATAAATCTTCAAAAATCTTGAACAACAGAAGACGTTTTCTTTCATTATTTCTTTCTCTTCTTAAATCTTCAGTCAAATACTTCTCGGTCCTCATTGCTTCGAACAATGAATACTTTTTGAGTATAGACTCAATGCCTATAGATTTTGCAATCATAAGTGTGACAAGAAATGTAAGTATTTCTATCTCATATTTATCTAATCTCTCGTAAACTGATCCCTTGGTTATTTCTGTTTCTATTCTTTCTGCTGCTCTGTCAATAACATGCTTCATTTCAGGCCTATTAAATTCTTCAAAATCGAAATGGGTTTCCCGGATGTAATCTGAGGCCTCGTTTAGAAATGGATACTTTGCTAGATCGCTTGTTCCAAGTTTTATAGACAATGTCTATTGCAAGTTTCTCTTCATACTAGAATAAAAATGCCACGTAACATTAGAGCATTTAATTGTTCCTTCTTAGACATATCATTTGTTTTAAATAGGTTTGCATATCACGCCCTCACCAATTCAATTGGAATTCGTTTGATAAGCAAACAAAATTGGCTGCAATACCATTTCAAATATTCATCAGTAATCCCAAGCAGAAACTTGGTAGGCTAACTTATTGCATAAGAATTTGTAGGGATCTTTAAGAAAATATTCTATCCGCAAATATGCTGAAATTCACTTACTGTATATCTGTTATTCATCATATCTTTCAGTTACATTTGTATATACATATATACGTGAAATCTATTCATTTTTATAAATGAACGCTTTTTAATAGTTACGACTTACATATAAGCAGAATCTGTTATTATTGTTGGATAATCAACATATAGTATAATCAAAGGTGTCTAAAGTAGAAGTGTGCTGACTTAATTGTGACATAAATTTAGTGTGACTCTAATAAGCATACTATCTTATGAAACATTAGATTCGTGTGTTATGATATATTAAATTGGTGATCACAACAGTTTTGGCATAATTACAAAATTTATTGCTTTTAGTAATAAAATCTTGATATAGTACAATAATTGATTCGAAATAAATATCCAAATATACACATATGCTATTTAATTAATTAATTAATTTAGATAATCAAATGAACTGTTTGTAGATGCCATTACAGTAAATTTAAAACATGTGATTGGAGGAGTTCTAGAGAAGATGAGTTATTACGAAGAAATAATGACATTGGCACTTGAAAGAGGATTTTACTTTCCAAGTTGTGAAATATATGCCGATGCTCCGGCTGGCTTCTGGGAATATGGTCCACAAGGAGTCAATATGAAGAATAAGTTTATCGATCTATGGAGAAGAGAACTTGTCAGACGCGATGGAATGATGGAAATAGATGGTTCTCAAATCATGAGTAAGAGTGTTTTTATTGCGTCAGGACACATTAACAATTTTACGGATCCTATTGTCAAATGTTCAAAATGCAAATCCATTTTTAGGGCAGATAGATATATCACAGAAAAAACTGGTAAGGACATTCCCGAAAGAATGGCCAATGAAGAGATGGATGTAATTATAAAAAAACATGACTTGAAATGTGCAAACTGTAATGGAGACTTAGACACTGTTAAACGTTTTAACATGATGTTTAAGGTTGACATAGGTCCAACTCAGGAGGAAGCATATCTAAGACCAGAAACCTGTCAGACAATTTTCGTGGATTTTGCTCGAATTTTCAAAACTATGCGAGGAAAGTTACCACTAGGAATTGCTCAAATAGGTAAAAGTTTCAGAAATGAAATAGCTCCAAGACAAAGCTTGCTAAGACTGAGAGAATTCTATCAAGCAGAGATTGAAGTGTTTTGCAATCCACAGAAATTAAATGATTTACCAAGATTCGAAGAAGTTAAAAACACAACTTTGAGACTTTATGATGGAACATCCTCTGTCGAAGTGACCGCAGACGAAGGTGTTATAAAGGGACTTTTGCCAAACAAATTAGTAGCATATTATCTTGCTCTCTTGAATGAATTCTATGCAAAAACCGGAATAGATATGAAACGCACTCGTTTGAGGCGACTGAGTAATACTGAGAAGGCATTCTATTCAACAATAGCCTTTGATTATGAAGTTGAGACGAGCACCGGTTGGCTGGAACTTGTTGCATGCAACTATCGTTCTGACTATGATCTTAAAGGTCATGCTTCTACAAGCAAACAGAATCTTGAAGTAATTGATCCGTCAGATCAGAAAAAGGTCTTACCCCATGTATTTGAGCTTTCAATGGGAATAGATAGAAGTATTTTCACAATATTAGAACACTCTTACATTGAAGACAAGGAGCACGATGACAGAATTATACTAAAACTCAAACCTTATCTTGCACCTGTATTGTTAGGAATACTTCCTCTGATGACAAAGGATGGACTACGTGAGAAAGCTCAGAAAATCTATTCTGAACTTAAAAGAGAATTTGATGCATTTTATGATGAATCGGGGTCGATAGGTAGAAGGTATAGACGATTAGAGGAGATTGGAACTCCATTTGCAATAACAGTTGATAAAATAACAATGGAAGATGATACAGTTACGGTTAGATACAGAGATACAATGCAGCAGGAAAGAATTAAGATATCAGAACTGCCTCTATTCTTACATAGCTTTATTCAAAAATTATAGATATGAGTAAAAATAGGAGACTAGGATAGAGAATAGAGCATTATTACCACGATAACTATTATTATTATTATTATTATTTTACTCATTATAGTATAATGTTAGCACGATTTTTTCATCTACTATACAACTGGAAAAGCCGTCCGTAATATTGTAAAGCAAAGTAATACACATATATAATCAACTCAAAATAAAAAATATAAAAATACTGTGGGCATATATCCCATGACAAATTTAATATCCAACAAAAATATGTTTTGAGTTTATCGATTTTATAGAACTTGAAGTAGAAAGATATGAAAAAGAAAATTAATCAATGTATGTATATATTGTATTTTTATACTATCATGACACATATTTCTATTTGGCATAGTAATAAAAAGCTGCTGATAAAGTATTTATCAAGTCAATATATTTAGTTAAATGTATGTCTGCGCAAGCGGTGACTGAAGATCAGGTATATTCGGCACTAAGGAAATGTATGGATCCAGAGATTCCTGTAAATGTAGTAGATCTTGGACTTGTGTATGGTGTATACGTTAACCCCAAAAATAATGTTGATATTAAAATGACGATGACAACGCGCGGTTGTCCACTTCATGATACTCTTGTAAGCGATGTAAAGAGATATGTTAGCAAGATTAATGGAATTGGCAATATCAATGTAGAGATTGTCTGGGATCCTCCGTGGAGTATCGAAAAGATGGATCCTGTTGCACGGGAAAAATTGGGATTTAGTAAACCAAAGCTTCGATTCCAAATAGATTATGAAAAATCTCAACCCCTAAGAGAAGGTAAGTTTATTAAGCAGGAAGATGGCTCATTAATTCTTACAAATAGCAAAGGTCAGGGGTTTATGGTAAATGACTCGATTGTTAGCTTCTGGGATTCATGCGATGGTACAAGAACAATTAACCAACTAACGGACCATTTTTCTACCAAGCTTAATATGCCAAGACAACAAGTTGAACAAGAGGTTGTACAGCTAGTTCAACAGCTTCTTGAAGCAGACTTACTAAAAGCCTGATATCCTTTTATTTTTCCCAGTTTTTATCAAATTGCATCAAGATATGGTAAATTCTTCAAAAGTTATTGTTGAATTGGGTATGGGTGATGGACTCCTTTTGAAGACTATGTCTGAGAATGATCGCGATAAGAATTCTTTCTATATAGGGATCGAATTAGATAAATGTCGATATGAAAAAGCCATGTCACAAATTAAACACGCCAATGTTAAATTATTAAATGGTTCATTCGAGAATATTCTTCCTACTTTTCCAGATAACTCGCTTTATCGTGTTATTTCTGTATTGCCAGATCCTAAATATATTGATCAGCTCAAACAATACGACTGGAAATTCCTATACGAAATTGTATATAAAAAATTGAAAAATTATGGTGTGTTGGAACTAGTTACTGAAATAACGGATGATCTTTTGCAAGAGGTATCAGATCAAGTATATAATAGGTGGGTTGAATGGCTCATGTATACCTTTCAATCTATCGGTTTTCAGATAGTAACCGTTAGAGAGGGTGCTCCTGAAGAATATTCATCTCAATGCTTAGATCAATTTAGAGCCGATCCGAAACGTATACGCATGGTGACTTTGGATCTAAAGAAGATCGTTTACTGAATTGAGACACTATCACATTGTAATATACATGATATTACCACATTATGTTATTAATTATTTAATATCTGTATTTGAGTTATCTTTAACGTCACCAGGATTATCAACTATGACTTATATAAGCAAAATAGAGCAATATGAGTGTCACAGCTGTAATTACGGACAATGAAATTATGGTAGGTCTGAAAATAATACAGGACTCAAATAATTGCAATAAAAGAAAAAGGGGACTATATAGGCTGGTGAACTATTTGGGAGCAGATTTTCCTATATAATGCGAGACTATTGGTTGCGGACCATCTTTGAGAAGTACTCGGATTCTATCTTCCATAACCTGAACGTTCTTGGTAACGCGTTCATGCTGACGCATGTGGTCAGTCCAGGTATCAGCAATTCTAATTTCGATATAGTGACCAATATCTGCTGTGTCTTGGAATAATTCCCAATAGGCCATTCCCTCGCTCTTAAGAATACGTCCTAACTCACGGACACTCTGCTCGAACTCATCAGATAATTTAGGATCAATCTTATAGTCGATTGTTATTAGGGCTTGACTGTCACTTTGTGGAGGATTAACTGAGAGCTCAGGAGGAAGCGACCAGTGGTCACTTGCTGGTGTAAAATCGAGGTCATCCAACAAAGTAGTGCTGTAACGCTTCCTAGCAATAATAGTTGCACCTAAGGATAACGAAGCTACTGACAGCGTGATTGGGATGCCAAATGTGTTAGCTATTGTACCCCATATTACACTTCCAACTGCCAAGCCACCATTTAGTATAAGCAGATAAACTGCTAATACTCTGGCTCCAATCCACTTTGGCGCAGATTTCATTCCAATGGTATAAAATTTTGATAATATCGTGATGTAAGCTACTCCTCCTAGCCCCATGACTATACAAAGAATAGCAAAATCTCGTAGATATCCCATTGTGAATATTACCGTTGCAAGTAAACCTATGGAACCTGTAATAAGAGATTCTACTGAAATCTTAGGTCGCAATTTTGGCAAAATTACAATTCCACCAATTATTGCACCCGTACCAAAAGATCCTAATAGCAGTCCAAAACCTGTGGAATCAAGTCTTAATTCATGTTTAGCTAAGAGTGGCAAGAGAGATAATAATGCACTACTACATAATGTGAACAAACCTGCACGGATAATTAATACATGTGCTGCTTGAGAATAGCGTACATAACGTATCTGAGCTCGAATAGCTCGAATTATATTCTCCGGGGGCAGAGAGCTTTGTTGGTGGACATGAGACTTTCTTGGTAATTTACTTAGGACTACAATCATACCAATAAATGAAGCTGAATTAAGAAAAAATACAGCCCAAGGTGCAATTGCTGCTACAATAAAACCACCAGCGGCGAGGCCAACGACACGACCTATGTTACCAGCAACAGCACTAAGGGTGAGAGCAGCAGGTAGTTCTGATCTTGATACTAGTCCACTCATGGTAGGAATAATGGGAGTCCTAATCATAGTCGTTCCTGCTCCTAGCGCAAAAGTAAGTATCAACAATACCGTTGGGGTAGTCACACCAACAAGAGTGAGCATTCCCAGTATCGTAGATATCGTAAACATGTATGCACAAGTAATAAGGAGTATACTACGCCGGTCAAAAATATCAGATAATGTCCCAGATGGTAATGCAAAGAGAAAAATTGGTAGAGTAGTCGCTGTTGTGATAAGAGAAACGAATAAAGGATTTGGAGCAAGTGAAGTCATTAACCACGACGCCCCGACATCATACATAGCTGCACCAATATATGAAAAGAGGGCAGCAATCCACAACGTCCTATACAGACTAGATTTAAAAGGACTCAAACCGGATGCTGAAATATTTTCTTCTTCGTGTAATTGTCCTTCTCTTTCAACCATAGGAAATAAGTAAGCAACACTTAGTCATACATTTTTCTATAAGGTCTAAAGCATTGTCAAGAATACAAGGAACTGGATGTAACTATCACTATACTAAAATGGTGCTCCCACTTTACATTCATTCATATTTTTGATTTTGTTATTTAATGATTTAAGAAAATTTATGTCAATCAGAACACTATTACGTTCAACTAATGATTCGTTTTAATCATGCCATGATGACTTGCTTCCTGACATGGTACCAAAATAATAATGGTATAGCTATAAGAATTGCTGGTTAGAATATACCGTTACAGTATCCTATAGTCTCTATAAAACGATACACTAGTGAAACAGGTTCGGTGGAATCCATGTCGATATCGGTGCTAAAAGTAAGTTTCTAATATAGCAGAGACAGGCTAAGCTTTATAGTTTTCCATTAAATAAAATAATATTATCCATAGAAACTAATTTGCTTACCATAAGGAGATGGATTGGTAAAATGCTATAGATAACAAACGTATGTTACCAGTGAATTAGTCAACCACAACCCCGCTCTTTTCTAACCAATATGAAACGTGTAAATTTAGAGTAGCATATTAAACGTTCATGAGTTATAGAGCTAAAGAAAGTCAGCCGAGGCATAAAGAATCAAGGAAAACGGAGAATGTTCTTGTATTACAAGGAGGAGGTTCTCTTGGAGCATTTGCATGTGGTGTATTTAAAGCATTAGTAAAAAAGAACATAAGAATAGATATAGCTGCTGGTACGTCTATTGGAGCTGTAAATGCAGCCATAATCGTTGGAAGTAAAAGTGATCATCCTGAGAAAGATCTTGAAGAGTTTTGGATAGAAATTGCAGAAAGTAGCCCTATGATTATACCTGATACTTTCATGTTTGAATATGATACTGCTGCCTAGAAGATATATAGTTAAGAAAATATCTTCTGCTTCAGCTAACGCTGCAATATTTGGTGTTCCCAAAATGTTTGTTCCAAGATGGAAATCGTGGAATTGGAATAAGAATATGTTATCAAAAGATGAAGCTGAACAAGGAATAATGCAACAACAACCACAATATCTCTTTGATCCAGGAAGCTGGACTTACCTATATGACCATTCTCCACTTGCAAAGACACTTGATAAATATATAGATTACAAAAAGCTTAACCTTGCTGCAAGACAAGAAGAATTACCAGAAGTTCTTCGCCTTATAATAACTGCTGTAGATGTCATGACTTCAAAACCATTGGTATTTGATAATACAAAGATGGAAATTAAATCAAAACATATTCTAGCAAGTTCTGGTTATCCTATCTATGGATTCCCATGGGTTGAAGTTGAAGATTCTGTGTATGCATGGGACGGTAGTCTGCTTAGTAATACTCCTGTAAGAGAAGTACTTTCTGTATCGCCACGAGATGACAAAAATATCTTTATTGTAGAGAACTATACTCGAAATACACATACTCTTCCTTCCAATATGGCAGAAGTCGAAAGCAGAGCTAAAGATATAATATTTTGTGATAAGAATATGGATAATATCAAAATGTCAAGGTTGATTACAAGGCATATCCAGCTTATAGAAAGACTTTATGAAGTTTTTGAGAAATTAGTTGATCAGTCAAAGCTTGATCCTGAAGAAATAAAAATGATAAAGAGTGAATACAATACACTTATAGAGAATTATGGTGCAGAGATAAAGTCTGTTACAAGAATAATTAGAAGTGATATAGAATCACCTACTATTCTCCAAAATGCAGATTTTTCTCCTAAAACAATTAAAGAGCTAATATCACAAGGTGAAAGAAAGACCATGGAAAAATTGGCATATTGTGAGACCCTACATTATGACTTTTAACAAATAACTATTCATATACACCCTAACAATTTTTCGCTCCCTTGTAGTATGAATGACAAACAAGACCATCTAAGTTTTGAATTTTGAAAATATGATTTTGTATAGCAAATGCTTTACTTTTTTGCTTGGTTTATATCATTAGAGAACTTATTATTAGCTTTATGCATTTTCAAGATTTCATCAAGCCAGCGCAATAATAAGTGATCTTGCTCACGTACTATTAATTTAGTCTTATTTACTGCTCCCATGGAAGTATTTTTGTATATCTTACTGATGGCCTTCTTTATTCATTGTAGAGGTAATTATGGACTTAAGTTTCGTGAATACGCAAAGAAAGCATATAGCATAGATTTTACAGGACCTCCACCTCTGCTCAAAAAAATGATAATTGATTGGTATGAAGAGGAGTAATTAAGATTAGAATTAGAAAGTGAAGAATAGTTGCTATTTAATATTAGATAGAAAAGTCTACCCCAAAAGATATGTCTTTTGTAGACAAGAAATAGATTATTACATGCTACAAACACAAATTGTCAAAGCGTTAGGTAGGCAAATAGATATAGAATATCCAATATACACGAAATATGCTATCAGAAGTTATTATTAATTAGACAGGATATTCATATTTGTGAACGTTAGCTAGATATTAAGTAAAGTTGGTCGAGGATAAGAAAAGCGGATTTCCCAGAGGAAAAGAGCGTTCCTTTTGAAATCTGCAATTCAAAAAGTGGTGAAAAGAAGCTATAGATCCATCTATTCATCACATTAATGAAGAGTGACGCAAATACACATCAGATTCTCATAGCAAATGCCTTGAATCTTTGAACAGTTATCCTTCTGGTTTTATTATAGACTATAACATTATTGGTTGTTATTATTATTAGTTCCAGCAGCACCTTGTTGGGATTTACTGCCAGTCTCATCAGCACCTGCAGTACCTTTAGTCATGCCGCTTTTTCTTGCTTTTTCTCTTGCTTCATCAGAATTTGTTCCATCTTGCTGTCCTTTTTCTATAATTTTCTCGGTCATTTCTCTTTTTACTGCTGTAGGTTCATGTTCTTTTATTTTTGCAGGCGTCATCGGTTCTTTCTCCCTGTATGACGTTAATGGGTCTTCTTTTCTTCCAACCTCTGTTCCAGCTCTGCCTTCCTCATATTTACTTGTATCTTCGGAATTACGACTCATTGGTTTATCTTCTTCTTTAGAAGTACCTATTTCTTTTTGTTGTCCAGCTTCTTTAGCAAGTGCTAGTATCTCCTCTGTTGTTGGCTCTGTTTCTCTTTCAAACCTTGATCGTACTAAATCACTTGGTACATTAAGATATAAGTAACTGCCATCATAGTTGCTAATGCAAACTTTAGGAATATAATATAGATGCACTTTTGCAACACCTTGTCTGGCTACAATAAAATCATTTCCTACTCTTTCCACATCTCCAATATCTACATCATCAGCTGCTCTTACATGTTTATGAATTACTTCTGCCCACTCAATCTTGAGTTCGCTGCCTGTAATATCGCTTTGACCAGTAACTCCTGATTCTCTTGCCATAAAGGGTACTCCATGTAAAGATTGTGCTTGTCCAGATTCTATTTTGTTCTTTTGCTCTAAATATTCTTGAGTTTGGATCTCTACCTCAGATGGTGGACTATCTCTTTCACATTTACTTTTAATCTCGTCTTTTGTAAGCGAAATATGCAAATTATCTCCATCAAAGTAATCAACATAATATTTTGGAATAAAGTAACTCTTTTTTCCTATTAGACCTTCTTTGGCTTCAATATAATGGGGAGCTATATCTTCTACCTTACCCAAATCTTTGTTATCATTTGACTTTGCTTTCTTACCTTTGACCTTCTCCCATGGTACGTTTACCATAGTTGTAGAGGGAGTAGCGACAGAAGTAGTAGCACCACTTGCTAATGATACTCCTGGTATTGGAGTATATCTTGGAATATTATTATCAAACTCTGGATATTGTTTTTTGATGGATTCTCTTCTTTGTGTATAATCTGGAGTTTCAAACTCGGATACATCTTTAGGTGGGCTTTCCTTTTCAAATCTTTCTTTTACGTCATCTTTTCTAAGTGATACCCAAATATTATCACCATCATATCCTTGAACATAATATTTTGGAATAAAGTAACTTTTCTTTGATATGGTACCTTCCTTTGTTTGAACATAATCTTTAGTTACACTCTGAACTTTTCCTAAATCTTTATCATCACTTGATTTCACTTTCTTGTCAACTGCTTCATCCCATGATATGATAATACTTCTGCTCATATACTATCAGTGATTATAGTATTGCAGCAAACAATTTATTGATTACATCCTTTCTCTACCCCAGGTTTTGTATATTTCCTAATATCATACAAATACAAATATTCTGCTATGCCATGGATTACATTCTATCAAAAGAATCAGCTCGAACATTTTGTTATATTGGATCTGATATTCTTTGACCTCTTATTATAGCTGATTCATCCACTATTAGCCTTCTTTCCTAACTATAATAGTAGAGTCTTTAATGTCTAATAACATATAATCACCAACCTTTAATTTTAAATCCTTTACAACCTGAGAAGGTATTGCAATCATATAGCTGCCTGCCAATCTTGCGTAGTTTTAATCTAATTTCCATATCTATGGGATATCTTTTAGATATATTTACATATCTGGATATCCTATCAATATCTAATAGATATTTACATGATCAGTTCAGAAGCAAATACAAGTAGTAGTTCTATAAATTGAGTTACGATAATTTCAGTTCTACTGCATCTACTATTAGAGGTGGCTTCTTTGTAGGTGTCTTAATTGGTTATGCTTTGAAGAAAGTAATCAAATTAGTAGCTGTAATATTCGGATTATTTCTAGCTGGATTAGCTTATTTACAATATCATCAAATAGCTAACATAAACTGGAATAAACTTCAGCAGATATTAGAAGGTGCTATTACAACATTTTCAAATGCAGCTATGCAGATTCCAGCTATTAGCAGCGGCAGTGGCTATGACCATCCTGTTGCATCAGCCTCATTAGCAATGACAAATTTTGGTATTCCCCTCACAGATAGTATGTCAGCCGGATTTACTCTTGGATTTATGAATGGATGATAGGAGGATAATGATTTCTGAATTTATAATTGATGAAATACACATAGATCAAAGTTGCAAAATATTACTTCTGGAGAGTTATAGAACAATCTTATAATAATAAAACCATTCTTAGCAATTAGATATTTATTTACAAACAATATCTGTTTATAACAGCAGATAATACTTTGTGGTTTAGTAGTTAAAATTTGGTCTTCTATATAATTTCAATAGATAATGAGGCAAGGCATATGTAAAAACTATTTAAAGTTTGTATATGACACTATTGAAAGTAAATCATACATGATGGCGGGCAAACTTACTCTTTGGTTGACAAAACAAGAACTAATAAGAGTGGTTCCTATCTTAGATAGAGTAATTGTATTATTAGTTAAAATTATTTATTTGATTTCTTATGTGACTTTAAGAATTTCACTTAGAATAGCATTAGGGAAGAAAAGAAGAGATAGAGTATTTGCTAGAAAGGCTCTTGTTTTTAATTACGAATTTGATGCTACCATATCATTTTACATGGTTAAATTCTTATATTCTATTATCAAATTTCTAAGGCTTGCTAATCCCTTTCTATTAAAACTTAATGTACCAAAATATGGTGGTTACAAGGCCTATTGTCCAATTAACAGAAATGAGTTTATAAATATGACAATCCGTGAAGATGAAATAATAGAACATTTTACTCCCAAACAAGGAGATATAGTTGTAGATATTGGTGCGAATATAGGCCGGTATACAATAATAAGCTCAAAGCGAGTTGGTATAAATGGAAAAGTAATTTCTATTGAAGCTAATCCTGGCAATTTTGAACTGTTAAATCGTAATATCAGACTGAATCAATTGGCTAACATTGTAAGTCTAAACCACGCTGTCTATTCTAAAGAAACAAAACTAAAACTGTATACGCCAGGTGAAGAATCAGGTCATACTATTTACAATACTGTAATATTGGATAGAGCACAAAACGAGGATAAGTTTGTAGAAGTAAATGCTAATACTCTTGATTACCTATTGCAGTCAAAAGGAATAAACCAAGAAGAAGTCAACTGGATTAAAATAGATGTAGAGGGAGCTGAATTTGAAGTGCTAAAAGGAGCTACTAATATACTTTCTAAGTCTAAAGATATTGCACTTCTTATTGAAGTTCATAATCTTAGCGATGGTACTAACCTTTATAGACCAATAGTTGAATTTCTTAACTTGTATAATTTCAAAATAGAATTTGAAAAAAACCATGATGGAGGAGAGAAACACATAATCGTACGAAAACAACAACTACTGTGAAACTCAAGATTTTCAAAGTCTTTTCCTATCTTAATAATCTTGATGGTATAGCCATAGAGTGAAAACAGATTGACATATATCATTACAAATACATATCTTTAAAGACGACAATGAGTTAGTTTATCTATCAAAACAAAACTTACAGAAAGTGAAGGCAGTGATGGCTCTACAGAAGATAACCGTGCTTCAATATTATTTTCAATTGCAGAATTAGTATTATATTGTGATAGTTTACTGTTTTTTCAATATTATTTAAGACTAAAGTAATCATTATACTACTATTTGCAGCATCATTCTATTGTTAATTCTGGATGTAGCAATCTGAGACTAATAATACTTTAGGTAACGACTGGTATTATAATCAGATAAATATGTTGTTGAGTATTCTCATAGCTATGGTAGAATTATTCAGCTCTGGTATACCTGTTACTTCTAGCTTATTTCCACCTATCTCCAAAATAATTTTTCTCTTCTTATGATGTGTAAGCCATGACTGTAGAGCATTTGCAAGACTTAGAATAAGAGTGCCTCCTGCTGATATTAGCTAAAGTTGCCAGAAGAGATCCTACTACTTCGCCACCTGACTTGGAGCCGTCTTGAGCATCTTTCCCTTTCGTAACTAAATTCACTTTTTCTCTTGCATGTGGTTCATTCAATTCATCATGTAAATTTCCGTATTTTCTCGCCAGCTCTTCTAATTCAATTTTGTCTTCTTTTGATATAGGTTGAATATTGATCAATAATGGTGGTAATCCTTCTTTATTTTCCATTTATATCGCGTCTCCTAAGAGAATTATGTTATAGTCACAAGAGCATCCAAAAGTATGTAAATGGTAACAGTAGTCATAATAATTGCAATAGTAGTTAACTATTCCGAGATGTTTGTAAAGACATATTCTGCCAATTCTTCTCATAACAGGATTTCTGCCTGAAACTATTGGCATTATATATACTCTTTAAAAAGAGGGAACTTGTATGATTTTCTCCTTTCAGGGATAACTAATAATAAAGCCTTATTAAGGTATAATTAATCTTATATCCAAGTTCTTTATTCTTTAATATTAGAGAATGCATAAATCTATCTTCTATTTTGATAATGATTCTTTCTTCCACAAACCAACAACAGAGCATCATCATCTTCTACTATGTTATAGCGTTAGTAGCACAATCTAGTTTCATTGAATAGCATTATTTAGTCAAGGATATGACCGAACTTTTCTGTTTGTTATATTCATGATTTTTTTCTTTCTCTCTACACGTACTTCTCTCTAGTACAATGTCCTGAAATAAAAGTACGTCATTATGATATCCAATCCAAATATACTGATAACAATATAGAGGCACAACCACGATGCAACTAAAACTGTTTGCCATCTATCTTCCCGTAGGAGTAATGATAGTTAGTTTAATACTCTTCAGTCAAGTGTCTACAGCAGCTGCTTCTGCTGAGCTGATGGATAAAGAAGATGATGAAGATAAAGCCATTAAGCAGGAATTAGTGACAAGTGAGACAAATCCTAATGATGATAATAGAGGGAAACAAGAAGAAGAAGAAGGCAGCAGAGGAACAAGAAAGCAATGATGATACCAGCGAATCAGAAGATAACGTTATGATAGATGATGATGGTGATGGTGGTGATAATATTAATCCATCGGAAGATGATGATGACGATGATGTACCTTTCAAATTACCCTTTGATAATACAATACCATTTCCTTAAGCGCCCTGCATTAGTATGATTTAATGTAGTGTACTACACCAATTGTAGTAGTTCCTTTCATTGGAATGACAGGCAAATTCAGATTCATATTATTATTAATTAAGGATATGATCCGATTCTAATTCTTGTTTCAGTTCTAACCCAATGAACAATACTTTCTTTGGTGTAGATATTGGTTTCTTAACTTCAATTGTTGATTGTTGATAATATGCTCTTTTTTCTAATTATGCGGTCACAGAATTAATGTTATCTTCTTCTGCTGCATCTCCTCTACCTACTCAACCTGTTGTGGTGGGTTCTATAGATATACCCGATTCATTTGCTGCACTTTTTAATTCCTGATCCACACTATTCATTGCCTTTGTAGCATTATCTTTATTGCCACTATCTATTGCGGTCATGGCATCTTGTAACTGGTTCATAATCATTTGCATGGTGCTTTGAGGAATCATTACCATAGCACTTTGGTTGACTGCACCACCACCTTCCCCACCTGTCTGATTAGCTGCTTCGCCGCCATCTGCTGTATCCAAAGGTGGTGGTGGAGTTCCTGATGATGGACTACCTCCTGGTGACTGGATTTGATGTGTGTGGTGAAGTTCCTGATGATGGACTACCTCCTGGTGTTGGCGGTGCTGGTGATGCTGCTGGTGGTGCAGTGGTTCCTGGTGTTGGCGGTGCTGGTGACTGTCGGACTTGGCCTTGTACTTTAATTTGTAATGTGGGAACGAGAGATATTCCGGTTAGTAATATAATAGATAATCCAATAACCAATAATTTTGACATATTATGTGTTTTAAGATTATGCTGATGATTATGCATCGATATTTTACTCAAAGGGTAATTTATAAGATTATTGATAATTATGATTGATCTAATAGAGATTACAGAGCGCCCAACCCTTGTCATCATACAATTTCCATCTTAGCCAGAGAATTAATAATAATTATTACCTAGTCAGAACTCATCCTAAATCGAATATACTTACTTTAAGGTCGAAAAGCTACTCTGTCCTATTGAATATCCCAATAGATAGTTGTGGTTTCAGTGTCTTTAGGCTCAGGAGATGGCGTTATTGGAACAGAAGGAGTTGATTCTGGAACAGTGGTTGTTGTTGTTCTGGCTGCCGTCTTAGTATTATTATTATCTTCCTTTACAGGAGACAAAGAAAAAGAAATACTACCACTATTAAGATTATTCTGTTGTTCTTCTACTGCTACTGATGATACCGGTCCTTGAGAAGATTCCATTATTCCAGTAATATCTAAACTATACTATGTTGTTAAATTGACAGTACCTTCACCATTATTATTATTAAGACAAGAGAATTTAAAAGTTAGATTGTTTGTTCCGTTTGTAATAAGATGGTATTTATCAGAATACGTAAAAGTCCAGTTAGAATAATCATTTACTTCACCCTTACCGGTTGCAACAGCTTTCTGGAATGGTTTTGTATTATTCCAATCAGTATATACAGTACAATCAGAAGTTGTATTATCTGTGGATGTCCCTGATATTGTAAGCCGGCCAACTGGAACTTGATTGGTAACAGGGGATGTAATCTTGAGACTTATTGTCGGTAACGGCTGTTGTTGTTGCAGTTGCGCTTGCACATATAAAGTACGATAATAATAAATAATCTGGAAGAGCAAAATAAACAAGGATTATTATTCCAAAAGTAAACAACAGTAGTTCAAGTTCTTTTCTTAACATGATCTGGTAGGCCTTTTCATGCTTTACACTATAAATCTATACAATATTATTGCAATAATCAGAGTTAAGAATAAGAATAGAAGCGACACTCAATTTCTCTGTTTCACATACAGGCGTCTTTCTCCCTATATTCAATAGAAGAAAATGTTATCAGATATAACACATTTCTAAAGTTAATTCTTCTATCCTAAAACCTCTACCTTCCATGTTGGATGTATCTCATTCCAACCTCCAGCTCCTTCATCACTTACCCATGCTCCAACAACTCTAACTCTGTCACCATCTTCCGGAATTTCAATCATGCTAGAACCTTGGTCTTTTGGAATAATTTCTACTACGAGCAGTCCATTTGCCCTTTTGTCGTTTGCTTCATTTAGCAGTTTCTTATACTCATCTTCAACATCCAAATAGAACTTGAAGTCTCCATCATTTACACGTTCAGAATCATGTACTATACCAACTGCTTCTTCGCATGAAGATAGTACATTCAATCTCCCAGGATCGTATACGCCCTTAAGTACATTTCCTTTTCTGCATTGATGGTCTTGTTCATCTTCATAGTTCGTAGATGATGCTTTATCGGAATAGTCGTCATGAATCTCCTTAGCATCTTCATCCGATTCTTCTTCCTCTTTGTCACCAACTACCTTTAGCATAGAAGAAATTTCATCTATCTGGCTTGTTGCTACTGTTTCCTCTTCTTGGTATGGAATATCCTCTTCTGAACTAGATATTTTGGCTAGTGCTGGCTGAGTGTTAACTAGGCTACCAGCTACTGTCATTGTTGTTATAAGTGCTAATGCCGCGACAATAGTAAAGTCCATCAACTTTGATTTTGTAGACATTAGCGTATACCGAAAGATACAATTGATAAGGAGTATTGTACTATTTTATATCCTTATTCTATAGTATATATAACAATTACCTTTTATCAGTAATTAATAAGTAATATCGTATTGTAAACAATAATGCAGTGCTATCAAAGAAACGCTATGCTGCCTCTTATGTTTTGTAGGTCATTCGATACACTGTAATCGCTATAATATATGGTGATTTGTTTGCGTTGATATTAACGATGATTTCCATCGTGTCATTTTCTGACCGACGGAATTGTTTCTGCGGGATATGTTGAGAACTTGATGCTAATGACCAACAGTATGAGTAGGCTGTAAAGTAAATTGATTATGAAACTCTTGTTGCTGACTGTTTTGAGCTTTCTGTTGTTTTCTTGTTTGAATATAAGATATTCAGGTTAATTATGAACTTGCTTTAGTATATGTCTTATTGTAAATCGTAATAGTTCTGATGTACTTTCTTCTTTAATCAATCTCGCTTCATATTCAATTTTGGTTAGAATTACAACGCATTATAATCTTCTATCGATAGTTTTGTTGAGAGTACCATTGATAGTTTATTGTTATTCATTTGATACTGACGATTTACAGCATCCATATCCTACTATAAGTAAATGATATATTCAAAGCTATAAACTCCTAGGTATACCAGGTAGATTTAGGTATACAGCTTTCCACGGTCTACTCGATGTATGTCAAAATATGTGGAAAATCCTCTAGTTGTATGTCATATTGTGGGGAAAAGTGTGTGGAAACGCTGAGTCATATGATTTGACAGAGGTTCTAGAATCAAAATAGGTTGTCCATATAATTGATTAACATATAATAACAAATTTGATGTATACAAATCCCATTAAAGAGATTTAATTCAAAATAATAGGCCCTACTTGAATATCCAATTTTATACTAATTTGTTTTGGTAACAGTTAGAGTGTAAGGCAATACATCCGTTTATTGTTTATCTATATTCAGTTTATCATATAATGGTCTATTCTTTTCTTTCAAGGTTTCAAACTTCATCGGTAGATAACCTTTCTTTATCGAATTTTCCAGAGCATATTTGATACGATAGTTAAAGTTTGAATCTAATCTCTTAATTGAATCACACCTATTCAACCAGTCTTTTATTATATTGAAAGCATCATCATAATATAATTTCTTTATACTTATCAAATAAGGTGCAAGTATAAGGCTGATTGCATTCTTTCTATAATCTTCTATTGGAGTCTCTAGTAATAGATCGATCCACGGAATTGCAGTTCTGGAAGCATCGTTATCATTCTTCTTTGTCTGATGTTTTGCTTTTAATTCTTTCTGTCTTTGTAATTCTTTTATAGTCTGATCTACAAGATAAGCGTGAAATTTACCCAACAGTAAGTTAATCTTTGGTCTGTATCCATCCCAAGTTTGTATAATTCTAACTTCTGGATCCTTACCTTCCAATATACATTTGGAATTAAAGGAACCTGGTATCCTTATCATACATGACTTAAATGATGGATTATGAGATGGATCTGATTTGTTGTTAGATAGACATCGTTCTGCAAATCTTAAGAATGCCTTAGAAGGTTGATCAAAGTCACTGAACGCTTCTTCCTCTTCTAATACGAAGGCTTCATTTGGCTGATAAATATGATATCCATTTCCAGACCATACTATAGTAGGATACCCTTCTGCCAGCTTTTCTTTGATATTTCTTAAAGTGTTAGATAACGCTAGTTTATGAGCCCTTTCTGTATTGAAGGTAGACTTGTCTAGATCTATGAATATAAAGTTAGGAGCCTGTCTGTTAATTCCTTTGTATTCCGTATATGAACGATAAGCATTGACTCTACAGTCTAGAAAATCAGATTGTTCAAAAGCTTTGATCACTTCTTCTTTACTAAAGACTTCAAACTGTCTTCCTTCTGATCTGTAAGTAGAAATAGTCCTGGGGAATAATGGCTCTTCGAAATGATTAAGAATAAAATTCAGACCATTTTCCTCTAAAGCCATTAGAGATTTGAATGAAATATTATTTCTTAAACTTTAACGTCGTTGCTGCTATTTCTATTTCTAATCTGTTTAACTTGACTTAGTTTGTTCTCAAAGTCTTCTAGTTTTGGCCTACCTTTGACCCTTCGGACAAGCTTCTGTTTCTTCTCTTCTATGCGTCGAGTGGACGGAATCCGCCGCTGACACCCAGTGCCTTACCTGCCTTCGAGCTGGCCAGGTCCCAGCTGATCAAGTTATCCATGTGGACCTTCACGGTTACGTCGTCGCCTTTGGAGAGGTAGGAGGCAACGCTGGCGTCGCTCAGTCCTTCCGGCGTCACATACTTCAAATGGATCGAGCGATTTATCTGCCGCGCCTCCTCTCCATAGACGAGTTCCACTCGACCCCTGATCAGCATTCCTTTGAGATCCAGGCCCGCCCGCGACAAGTCGATCATCACGGACGCACTTGGTCTCGCTCGGAGGTTCCGGTACTTGTGTGTATGGCTAGACGTCGGAATGCAGATGTCATTACCAATTCTCAAGAACCACATTGGCAAGAGGTGGATACCGCCGTCCTGGTCGAGTGTTGCTAGGTTTGCGATTAGTGTCATCGAAAGAAGCTCGTCGATCTCTGCGGAGCTGAGGATTGGAGGCCTGTCTGGCAGCGGCATCAGAGGAGCGGCTTGTCATATCCTCCTCCATTAACATTCCTGATCATATTCATAATCTGTGTTATAGATATGTTATTTTTTGCATATATGAATTCGGTAATTGATACCACAATAACAAGAGTAGGTAGAAAAAAAGTTGGTAGAAGAAGAATATAATTCTGAAATAAAAGTGCTACTTGGATAGATACTATTGTATATACCGGTCAGAGTGCTTATGACCTAGCTATATGTAAAAAATTACCAAGCAGCTTCAGAAAGTGAGAATTGGATCCGTAAGTAAAAGTTGTAATAGAGGAATCAGATGGTAGTAAACTGCCAATAGTGTTGACCATAGCAGCTGACTAGAAGTCTCAAATTCTAGGCCTCTTACTCTCATAACCTAAACAACTGTCTTCTTTTCAGCAGTCATTTTTAAGATCCATCAGTTCATACAACCAGTTACTTCATTATAAATAAATGATAAACGAATTAACCAAGAGTCCTCTACAATGCTCTGAATCATTGGAATAAGATTTTAATGATATACCAGTTCAACAATTAACCCCTTATTCCAGCCATATTTTGTACTCATCAACTTTGAAACTTCAGCAGCTAATTTAGGCGCCTTGTCTTTTTCAACCATTCGTGCAGTGCCTGTACGTGTTGTACCGTTTACAGTAAATGAAACTCGTGGATTGTGTAATATATTCTGGACCCAATGTGTATGCTTATGAAGTTCTGACATTATATAGTATCTATCATTATGCTCTACAAACCAAATCTCTATTTTATGCTGTTTTCCTGATTTCCGTCCGATAGTAGTTAAATATAGGAATTGTGATAGGTGATTCACCAATTATGAATTAAATAGCAAATCATCTGATAAACCATTAGGTTTACAAATTATACATATTCAACGTATATATTCGCATGATGACATATTTAGTGTATGAAGCTAATTATATAGAAGAGTTAGGAGGAATGTCTTTTACCAAATCTTGCATTCTGGCAGCAGCTACCTACATCCTTCACGTCTGTTGTAAATAGTTTCGACAGTTTCAGCATATTTTTTGAATGATCTGTTTAATGATGATATCGTATACTATTAGATGCAATGCCAATATGGCTCTGTTAACTTAAGAACATCATCATCTCATTTTGAATAAGTTTATTATGAATATCCGCAAACATACTCAACCAATTTATAACGTGATACAATTTGCATCTTTTCTTCTTCTTCTTAGTACAAGGAAAATAATAATCATCATCAAAACTTTCAGTCCTGTCCTTAAAATATTGTACTGTTCTTTATTTCTATATATGATGATACTTTTTTTTCAAATGAAGAATATGTAGATGATGATGATGTTTTAATTTCAGAAATTTGCAGGCTTGTGGTGGTGGATGATACCATGTACCTGCCATCTGAAGATACTTTACTTTATGTTTTGCCTATTTTATTACTAAATGCTTCAGAAACTATTCTGCTGCTACTACAATCATATTTCTTCTTTCCAATGAAAGATGAATTTCTAAAACTTACCTTATTTATTGGATGGTTCTATAATAGCAACCCATAACATAACCAGAAATAGTCCTTGCCTATTTGAATGAATTAGGGTTTCATTAACAATGATAAATTCAGAAATCCTTTTTCTTTTACACAGTATATTTTTTGGGGATTATAATGATGCTGCTGTAACCACTTTTAAATTGAAACATGACTTCTTTCAACAAATGGAGATAAAGCTTTTGTGGACGTATCTCTAAAAGATAATCCTAAAAAATAATATAAGTATAACCCATAACAAACGTACTTTGCAGACATTCTGTTTCTTTTAAATAAATATGTGCATAAAAGAAGTAGGATTCATCCAGCTATAGATTTATCGCTAAGTTAACAGAGCCATCTCGGGTAATCACTCT
>CAWIMJ010000047.1:0-152618 GCA_963837175.1 uncultured Nitrososphaeraceae archaeon | reverse complement strand
ATACAAATTAATTTGTCGAGGTTTTTTAATTGATAATCATCAGATGTTATTTAAAATCCATATAAAACAGAGATCAAATATCATTATATTTACAGTCTTAGTAGATTTGCTAGGCTCTGTTCATTTGAAGGTAAGGATATAGCTTAAGTAATAATTGTATTTGCGAATGGAACAACATCTATAAAATAAAGTATGTCTATTATGCTTTACAATTTTATTCATCAGGCCTTTCGCTTCGAAAGAAGTCGCAACACTTATCTCTAATTATAAAAAGAAATCATGTATCTGTTTGGAATAGTATTCAAAAATACAAGCCAAAGAAGAAGATATTGCAGAGACGAAATAAAATACAGGAATTTCATAACAGATAGATGAAAGACTGATTAAAGCCAGCCAGGAATGATTATGTATGTGTGGCTTTGGGCTGCAATTGAGCCAATAGACAACCTTATTCTTGATACTCATATTTCTTTTAAAAGAACTATGCTTGTAGCATAACAGTTTTCTTTGAAAGAATTGATAAATAAATACGGAAAGCATTATATCAACTGATGATAGAGGAACTTGGTATCCGCAAGCCTGTAATAAATTCTTCAATATAAGACATCAACACATTCACTCATATCATGAGAAAAGCATTATTGAAAGGACTATCAAATATTTGAAAGATAGAACCGAATGTTTTGATGATTATTTTTCCTGCAGGGAAAATAATTGTAAATTAGAAAATGTAATTGAGTGGTTGAATTTGTTTGCAGATATGTATAATAAAATGATTCGTATGTAAATGAATAAAATCGATTGCTAGTATAAGATATACATATAGGACAATTATCTTGTCATAGATCACATATTTTTGTTCCATTTTTGTCTGCTAACGAGTAGAGTGAATAATATATAATAACAGATGAGTAAATATTTATATGCTCTGTTGAAGTCATTTTGATTACCTATGACCTTCGATCAAAAGAAATCGAAAGTTTCCAGGAAAAGGTCAATATGAAAAATATGTGATAAAGGTAGGAGATTGAATTTGCACATTAGATGGAAATAACTTGTATCAGCCACTTTTTGTTTAAAACTTAATTTCTTATTTGTTGATTTATCAATATTATTATAAATTATAAAATTATGTGGGACTAAGCTATAAATCAGCACTTTTTCAACTTATCTTAAAGGTCCAGATATTAGCACTACTTTTCTCATAAAGATTAAAAGGATCACAAAATAAATTAGATAGAGAACGATGCGAATAGTTGCAATAGGAAGTAGAGTATTTATTACTAGTTTTCAGCTTGCAGGAGTACAAGGCATTAAAGCTGATTCTTCATCAGATGCACTAACATTAATTAACAAAATAGGTAGCAACAATGATGTTGGTCTAATATTATTAAGCGATAATCTAGGAAAAGAGATAAGGAGTCAACTTACAGACATAAGGGCAAAAAAACCTATTCCTTTGATTTTTGAACTTCCTTCTTCTGGCGGTACGAAAGAGAAGGTAGATTATAGAGCATTGTTAAAGCAGATTCTGGGTGTTTAAATTCTTTTCCTTAATTATTAATTATAAATGCTGAACGCTTTGTTATTATTTTAAGTATCATGAAATAAGATTGACGGCTTATTAGAAATACAGGTGAATTTTTTCGGTTGCAGCTATGTTCAAAGGAATTATGTGAGTTTTTTTATATTTGTCAAATTATTTTCAACTGCCGTATTAATCTCTTCCCAATTTGAACTTGAGAGATTTTTAGTCATAGATTTAGGAAAAATAATAATGATGTTTGATTACAAAGAGAATATAACGAACATAAAGAGCGCTAACCTAGAAGTAGTATAAATAAAGCAAATACTCCTAAGAAAGTAAGCAATATTATTGTAGCCTTCCACATTCCAGCACTTGCATTTTCACTGATGTCCCACATACCACCGCAGAAGTTACCATGGGTATTTTTTCGCTTAATTTCATCATAGCTATAGACGTGATCAAAATCCGCAGAGGGTGTCCATTGGCTTTTTTGGACACTCCCATATGATTTATAGTAGGAATTGTCGTCGTATGTTTGCCTTGATATCTCGTCAGAAAGGATCTCATATGCCTCAACAATCTGCATGAATTTTTTTTTGGATTCTTCGGAATTCTTATTTTTGTCAGGATGGTATTTTAATGCTAACTTACGAAAAGATTGTTTAATTTCTGCTTGGGTAGCGGTTTTCTTTATTCCCAATATATCATAATATGTGGAGGACACTTTTCTTATTAAGTAATCATGTAAACATTTATTTTTAAATCTACCTTTATAATTAAAGTTATAACAAATAAAAACATAGAATGAACTAACTAATGAATTCTATTGACGCAATGGAACTAGAAATCGCCTATCAAGTACAAGCACTGCCAAAATTGATTCAACCAAATAAAATTAATCCTGATTGTTGCTTGTTCATTGGATCAGGTGATTCTTTTATTGCTGGGTTGGTGGCTCAATATGCTTCTAAGCGAAGAGCAATAAGTTGTAATCCAGTAGAATTTCTCTTAAATCCCTGCATTGCAGATAAGCGGCACATGTACATCATATCGGTTTCTGGACGAACAAATGCAAACGTATTGTCTGCGGTAGTCGCCCGAAAGCATAAAATAACAACAACAGCTATAACCACTAAATCAGACAGCACTCTTGCAAAATATTGTAATAACTGTATCAAACTTGGTTACAAGTCTACAGGCTCTCTAACGTCAGGAACTATAGGTTTTACTTCAACCATGTTGAGCTGTCTTTCATTAATAACTGATATGCCAGACCTTGATAACATAGTTACCCTTTATCGGCAAGCAAATATAGAGGCTGAGAACTTGATAAAGAAGCATTCCATAGATACATCTTCTTTTATATTTCTTGGCGAAGGCATCCTATTTCCCATCGCAATGTATGGTGCATTAAAAGTCAATGAGATTTTTGGTTCCAAATCCTATGCGTATTCAATTGAAGAATTTTGTCATTCTCCAATATTTGGTATCAAACCAGGAGATAATATAGTAATATTAGACAACTTTGGCTATGACAAAAAGAATGCTAGGCTTTTATTCGAAAGACTTAATCGAATTAATTATTCGTCGCTATATATAGATCTTAGGTGTCTCAGTCTGATAGAAGCTCTATTGAAGTCTATTTTCCTAATACAAATGCTCCTGCTTAAGTTAGCGAAACGAGATGGATTAAAGGAGTGTTTTTTCTTGTGTAATAAACAATTGCTAAAGATCAGCTCGGATCTTATTTTTATATGATCGTCAAGATCTTCATTAACCTATAAAATAAGAAATCTTAAATATTTTCTAGTTAATTCTAACAAAGGTTGCTAGTGCTCTGAATTAACCTATCTTTACCTTGGCCTATGGAGAAAAAGTAACGGTGTCAAGATCTGATTATGAAAGCTATCTCATATCAGCCAGATCATTTTCTTCACTATGAACCCCTGTGGGCGCTAAAGGTTTTCTTCCCATGAACCCTTCTTGCTTTGAATGCCAGAACTTGATTTCTGGCTCTCCATCTCTCCAGCATAGCCATACTTCATCATCAAATCTCATTGAGGGAAAATCTAATAATCCTTCATCAAGGCTCTTTATTATCACTCCTGTATTTTCCAATTGTTCGATTGCTTTGTAAAGATTAGAAAGAGCAACATTTAGAGTTTGTTTCTTTTTAATGAAAGGCTCATATGACGAATCTGATTCAATTAATCTCTGCAATTCCTGTTGTAATTTAGCAATTTGATTTTTTTGGATTAAAATAGTATTGAAACGGCGTTTGATGTCAGGCAGAACCTTGTTTGCATCTCGAGGTGTAAATAATTTAAACATAGACTGGATTTATCTTATATATAATTTATATATTGCATCAAGAGAGAATTAATGTTTTATACGTCTTCTTTTTATGTGCTGCTGGATTTTCTGCCCACTTTTACAAAGGGGTGGAACGGTAGCATTAACTCTATCAAGGTCGCCTAATCCATGTGGATAGTTCTCCCATGTGTTTGACTTGCCGAATAGATTATCTAATTTCGCAGAAGCTGTTAAAGAGAATTTATTTATTACCAGATGCAATGCTTCATGACTAATTAATGAAGAGGCAATTTCTGCGATTCTACCCTCATTATGATATACGTGCCATGAGCTGTAATTTGCTATAAATGCCCGAGATTTCCCATAATAGGATACGAACATTAATCCTCTTTTTCCTACCATGCCCTTGAGTCTCAAATCTGCGACCATTTATACCACAAGTAACAACACTATAACTTCTATCTCATAAGATTAAGATTGTCATAAAAATATTAGTGACATTTATGTTCTTCTGATAGAAGAAATTGTATATTATGAATAAAATTTAAAATTATTACTATATATTGCTAGGAAGTAAAAATTTTCTTTTGTCTCTTAATACCAGTGCAACAAATTAGTTAAAAGTCAATATACTTACCAAACTTTTCTTTAAAAAATTTCATTCACTTCACTTGATCAATAAACAAAATATAAGGCACACAATTATTTTAAATATTAATAGCAAGTCGATTTTGTAATAGCATCAAAACAAAAATTTTTTCATTTGTGCAATATTAACACCTCACTATTTCAACCATTCAATCGACCATCTTCGATTCATGTAGATAACATTATATTTTTAGATAATCTAAAAAAGACCGTATTTTAAATTAAGATATAGAAGAATTTGATAATAATATAATAAATAAATCAGTCTTCCGAATGCCTGTTCTGAAACAATCATTCGATGACATTACATGATAAGGCTATCTTCTGTTAGAAATCACTAGATAGAAATTGTAGTATGACTTATAAAACCTAAAAAATAGTCTAGATAAGGATTAATTATAATTTTTAATAATAGTTTATATTGGCAATTATTACCAATAGACCGTCATTAGAAAATAAGCATCAGGATTATAATTCTCTGAAGTATGCACTCTCTGCCTTAGAATCAGCAATCAGCTCAGTGCAGCCTGATTTGCTTATAAGAAGAGCAGTGAGAAGAAATTGTTCAGAGCTATTATTAACTGATATTCGCGGTAATAAACAGGAATTTGATTTAGACTGTTTTAAATCCATTTTTGTAGTCGGAGCAGGTAAGGGAACGGCCAAAATGGCAAAAGCCGTTTCTCACATTTTAAAAGGAAAAATTACTAATGGAGCAATAAACGTTCCTTATGGTAACAAAATTCGCCTTGAGTCCATATCCATAACTGAAGCTAACCACCCTATACCTAACGAAGCCGGTGTTGAAGGTACAAAAAAAATTATTGATATCCTAAAAAATACCCAGGAATCTGATTTAGTCTTTGTGCTAATTTCAGGTGGAGGATCTGCACTTTTGCCATTTCCTCTTGGCAGTCTCAAACTTGAGGAAAAGAAAAAAATTACATGTGAAATGTTGTCTGCAGGAGCTGCTATTGAGGAAATTAATGTAGTTCGTAAACATCTGTCATTAATCAAGGGGGGACAACTTGTAAGATTCGTCAAAAGAGGTTGTACTATAATTTCCTTAATATTATCGGACGTCATAGGAGACAACATAGAGAGTGTTGCCTCCGGTCCAACAGTGCCTGACGTTTCCACCTTTAAGGATGCGGCATTCATATTACAAAAATATCATATCTTTGAAAATAAAACACTAGAAAAATCATCGCTTCGTTCAATAATAAAGAATGGTAGTGAAGGATATATCGCTGAAACTCCAAAACCTGGAAATTCTCTCTTCGATAAAGTATATAATTTCTTGATAGGTAATAATACTATTGCTTGCAATAAAGCCGTTCAATCCCTAAGAAAAAATAAGATCCAAGCAATTTATCTTGGCTCCTCTTTCGGAGGTCAAGCGATCTATTTCGGAAGGATGCTGGAGAAATTGGCGAATGACTTTGCTATTTCGTCGCTTCCAATTGCATTAGTACTTGGAGGTGAAACAACCGTGAAATTAAATAAGAACAGAAAGAACGGCACAGGAGGAAGAAATCAAGAAGCAATTTTGTCAGCTGCAGCAAAGTGCAGGTTTCAGCAAAGAGATGATATTACAATACTCTCTATGGGAACAGATGGAATAGATGGTAATTCAAAAGCAGCGGGGGCATTTCTGACTCCAAAAACAATTTATTTAATTCGAAAAAAGGGCATAAATATAAAAAAATACCTTAATGAGCACAATAGCTACAATGCTTTGAAAAAGATAGATTCATTGTTACTTACTGGAAACACAGGGACTAACGTAAATGACATTGCTATTATTTGCCTAATGAATCGACGTAATTGATAGATGACTACAGAATTTCATAGCACTCAATGGATGTGATCCAATTAGTCTATCACATAAAAACAACTTTATCCTCTACTTCTGCATAATTTCCCAAACATTAAATAAAACAACCAGATCACTTCATAATGTATAATAAATATTAGTTTATTTATGATAAATAATATTATCCGCATTTTTATACGTGCTTCCTCATCACTCCGATGCACTCTGCTTGCAATTAATTATACAAATCTGATGGCAATATTGTACAATTTTTTTAATGATTAAATAAGAGTTTTCTATTTCTAAATCCTGTTAACAAAATCTTCAATTTTATTTGTGCCTTAAAACTTATCTGTGTTTAGAGAATTGATAGTTATTGTCAACCACACTATTAATAATATTTTTATCATCTAAATAGTCAGAATAGTCGATTTGAAGCAAATTTCCTTCTCTCAGTTGTTCTTTGGAGGCCTTGCAAATATATTGGTTGAATTTGTATGATAAGTTACTACTAACTGAGGATCTTTTTGTCGTCCCGTAAGTATTCCAACAACAATATCATCGTTATTAATTATACCTTCATGTCGAAGCTTGCGGACGCCTGCTGGAACAGCACCGGATGCCATCTCACAGTCAAAACCATTCAATCCAACAACTGACATTCCGTCACTCATCTCTTTATCATTAACTTGTATAACCACACCATTAGTGAAGTGAATGGCTCGTAAAGCCTTCACAATATTGGCAGGCTTTCCAATCTGAATTGCAGTAGCCTGAGTTTTTGGAAAACCGCCTTGTCTATATTTTAAAGCATAATACCGTTCAATCAACTCCAAATCAGGCCTTCCATTATTCCAATTAAGCTTCTTGTTATCAAAGATACCATTTATCAGCTCATAGAACACATTTGCACCTTCAGAATTTACTATTGCTATACGAGGGATTTTTTTAATCCAACCCCAGTCATACAATTCCATAAGAGCGTTACCACAACTGGATGTATTGCCCAGCGCTCCACCAGGATAAACAATCCAATCTGGAGGATTCCAATTCAAATATTCCATTACTCTATAAACAATTGTCTTTTGTCCTTCCAGACGGAATGGATTTACAGAATTGACTGTGTATCCTGAGAAATCCTTTGCATTTTTTAAAGAGACAGATAGTGCATCGTCAAAATTACCATCAACCTGTATTACTTGAGCTCCGAATTGAAATGCTTGACCCAATTTTCCTGGAGCGACTTCTCCCTTTGGAATGTAAACATCACAATCCATACCCTCATTTGCTGCATACATCGCCGCAGAAGCAGATGTATTTCCTGTAGAAGCACAAATCAATTTCTCGACTTTGAGCATTTTGGCATGAGTAATAGCTGTGGACATGCCATTGTCTTTGAAAGACCCGCTAGGATTATATCCCTCTGGTTGCAACAGAAAAGAATTGTGTTTCATATTTACATAATCAGCGACCTTACTCATTTGATATGGTCTTGATAACCTTCCTTCTGCACCATCCAAGGAAACAAGCACCCTTGCACATTGATCTAAATCCTCTGTATCAATAGCAGAAAAATTTATCAAGTCACGAAAACGCCAAACGCCACTTTCATTATATATATTTCCTCCATGATTTCTTCGTTCGTAAAAGACATCGATAAGATTCTTCGATGGACGTTTAAGATATTTTATATCAAGAAGAGATCCACAGGTACATCTATATGTATCATTATTGACCTCATAAACCAAACCGCATGTTAAATTCATACATTTTTTGAAAACCTGTGAAGGCATATATAAAATTCCTCTAAATTGTTATTTAGACCTTTTTATAGGTCGCTGCGAGAGTATTATGAATCAATATGCAACTAGCCATGGTATATTGTCCAATTTTTTAGTGAGCTGCTGTATTCTTTAGTGCTAGTATTGGAAGCCCTTAAACAGTAATACTATTCACTGAGGATGTTTTTTCTATACATTGCGACATCACATATAAAAATTACTTTCTTTGTGAGGGTTTCTCAAGCATCTTTAGTACTTTTTGTACTACTCCATCCATATCATCCTCTTTAACTTCAGGAGATAAAGCATGTTTTAATAGATTGTTTACTGTTGTCGATATTTCGGTACTAACTTCATCAAAACTGTCAACGTCGCTATAGCTCTGTTGGTATAATGTTCTTAGCCGCATGGCATACATCTGAGTCTGCTCATTTAGAGTCACATTATAAGTGTGACTGTTAACTTTGATCTTCTCTTTTATCATTCAGATTTCTAGTCGTATGAGATGTTTAAAAAACTTCCCAAAGAACGTCATTTGTTATAAAGTAATAGTTCGTATCAACCCAAGTTAATGGGACTTATTTTGACGATAATTATCACGTATCTTCCGAATTTGAAACTATGTATAATTAGATCAGAATATGCGATCTTTCTAAACTCGAAATCTGAAATAAATAGTTGCTATTTAAATGGAAAACTCATTTTAAAATAGCGATCGCTGACTCTACAATCTAAAGCATAAGATAAAAAACTGCAAACTATTTTATGAATATTGAATAGATAATAGGATTTGGCTTTGGGTAAAAGAATCAATGACATCAGCTATATGTCCTGACGATCAGGACCTTAAAATTGCTTGAAAGAACAGCCATTAAATAATTTTCTCAAAGATAAAAAGACACTCTAAAAAATGAACTATAAAAAAGCACATTGAACTCATGTGTTATAATTGTGTCAACTCTCTAAACGTGCTGATTTTTAACTATATACATTTGATATTTATCTCGGTTACTGCAGTAGTTTGAATTCCATATATCGTTAATTTGATATCAGTCGATTATTAATGGTACCACTAAAATGAATAAATATATAATCTGTTTGTTCTTGCTTCTACGAGAATTCTTGTTGAATAATCTGTTCATTGTAGAGTGCATTCATATTACCTAAATGAAAAAAGCAAAAATACGTATTATACTATCATAAAATAATTGGTCGAAAATGATTGCAATAGGCTAATGTCAGAATTATGTGAGAGCATTAAGAGAAACAACGCTGATGGCTTATTGCTATCAGGAGGATTAGATAGCAGTATTCTGGCAAGCATGGTGAATCCAACATACAGTTGGACGATCGGTTTCGGAAGAGATTCACCGGATCTAAGCTTCGCTAGGCTAGTGGCAACAAAATATAGCAAAAAACATACAGAAATAATTTTAACAGATTACGAATTACTCAGTATTATTAATAAAATAATTTATCTCTTCAAGACATTCGATCCCATTGAGATTAGAAATTCCAGTGTTATGTATGCTGGATTAATTAAGGTAAGAGAAGAAGGAATTTCAAGAATAATGACGGGCGACGGAGGTGATGAACTATTTGCTGGCTACAATTATCTCAAGCGATATTTCCATAATATGCAAGCACTAAAAGCGCAGTTGCAAAGACTTTGGGAAACGATGCATTTTTCATCAAGCCTAATTGGAAGTGAAGTCGGCATAGATGTTAAGACACCCTTCCTAGATAAGAAATTCATGTATTACTGCAAATCTATTGATATTGATAAAATGGTAGGAAAGCATGAAAATAATTTATGGGGCAAATTTGTTTTGAGGAAGTGTTTTGAAGAGGAGCTAGGCGCTAAGATAGTATGGAGAACTAAACTAGCCCAGGAGGAAGGAGCTGGCATCATAAATATTCGAAACCTTCTTGTGAAGAAATTAGATGATTTATCATATAAAGAGGATATAACAAAAGCATTATCTGAAGGAGTAATTATAAATGACAAAGAACAACTTTATTATTACAAAATTTTTAGGACCTATTTTTCTCCTCCTAAAAATGAAGAATGTTCATTAGCTCGATGTCCTAAATGTAGTTGCTGTTTTAAATGGAAAGGTAGGTTTTGTAGGACCTGTGGATCTTTTCCTGTTACACCTCACTGAAGCGGCATTGCGTTATTTTCGATATGTGCTAGGTGCTAGTCTGTAACCGTCATCTGCTGTTACCCTCGTTACATAACTGAATGGTACAGTGCGACTTTTATTCCATTAACAATTGTTTACATTGGAGGCATGTAATCAAATGTCATTTGGTAGTAAGTGGATAAAGCCACAAACTGAAAGTGTTAGTAATAAATTATTAGAAGGAATTAAACCACAAGCTCCCTTAAAACCAAGGATAGAAGAAGCACAGAAAAAGTTACAGATGCAAATTTCAAAATTGGATTCGATATCTTCTAAGATGGATGAAAAAGATCACCTAATTTTTAAACGGGTAGTTCATGCGATGCAAAATCATGATAGTCAATATGCCAAAATTTTGTCTAACGAGCTATCTCAGATTCGAAAGATGAATAAAATGATAAGCTCAGCTAAATTGGCTTTGGAACAAATACAATTACGATTGAACACAATCACAGAACTAGGTGATGTTGTAATAACGCTTAGTCCGGCCATGTCAGTAATAAAGGGAATACAAGGAGGACTTTCATCAATGATGCCAGAAGCAGACCAGTCATTTGGACAGATTTCTGATTTACTTGGAAGCATTATGGCAGATTCAGGTCAGATCCCAACAGCTGAAATAACAGGATCTACTGCATTGAATGAAGATTCGATGAAGATCATAGAAGAGGCAAGCGCAATAGTTGAGCAAAATATGAAAGACAAGTTTCCTGACCTTCCAACTAGCACTGTCGAATCCCGAAAGAATGAGGCATCACTATATTAAGAATAATTAAATAATCCATCTATCCTATATCTCTCTTGATGCAATGATTTTTCTAACTTCTTTTTTTATCCTCGAAATTGTAGGATAACTATATCCCTTCTGTTTGTAATTTCTAATCATAGATTTCCAATTCTTTAATCTCCATCTTGCTTGGTCATAACTTAACATATGTGTTTCTAGTTTTACTATGCTCTTTCTCCCGGGCATTAGATATCCACCTGCTATTGCGATATTTCGACTATATGCGAACCTTAATCCAAATAGGATCATTTCAGGCGTTAGATATTCAAGATATGAATGCATTTCTTTGCTCTGCTCGCTTGTTAATTTTACTCTAAAGATAAATTCGTTTACTTTCACACTAAATATATTCTTGTAGTCATTATTCAATGTATTTCTAAATTCGAGTTTTGAAATATAAAAGAACATAATCCTGCAAAATAACTACTCAGAGAATTTTTCCTTTACAGCCTTATAAGTCTAGTTCAGACGACCGTTAGCTAAAGCAAGCATTATTATTATAAAATAAGAAGCAATAAACAACAATATTAGATATTAAAACTACAAGAATCTTGTATCTCGCTCTTTGTGAAACTATATCGCAACAAGAATGTTATAATATTTATCAGGACGACCTAAACTTCTCCTAATTGCTGATTGTATTAGCTTTCGAATTATTGAAATTTAGATATAGGCCAAATTCGTTGCAAAAACTCTCTTTAGAGTAGATCTTGAACTTGTTATTTATTAACGTCAAGAATAGAAAGAGGAAAAAACATCGATATCTTTATGATCTTATCTTGGGAACATGGAAGGAATTATTCATCTTTCAAATAGTAATTTAAATAACATTGTATTTCTTCCCAATTTTCTCCAAAATATTTAATGAATGGACAAGTTGATTTTTCTTATGCAATGAAGTAAGAGAAATTCTAATACATGCTGATCCTTTTTTAACTGTAGGGTATCTAATAGGTTGAGCAAAAACATTCTCTTTGAGTAATTCATCAGAGAATTCCATGGCTAATTTCTCATTTCCAATTACAATTGGAAATATTTGAGTAGTCGAATTTCCTATTAAAAAACCAATTTTTTTTAGTCCTTGAGAAAAGACCTCGATATTATCAACTAGCCGCTTTTGCAAATTACCCTTCTTAGCCAGAGGAATTGATGATAGTGCCGATACACATAGATGTTCCGGTAAAGCAGAGGTATAAATAAACTGGCGGGATTTGTTAATCAATATCTCTCTAATTGTTCTGGACGTAGCAACATATCCACCAAAGCAGCCCAAAGCTTTACTCAAACTGCTGATATGGATATCGATCATGTTATTTACACCAAGATGCCAGGTTGTTCCAGAGAATGAATGCGATGAACCGAGGATAAAGTCCCCATGCGCATCATCAACTACTGTTATAGCATTATTACTTTTAGCAACATTGCATATTTCCTGTAGCTGTGATATATCTCCATTTACACTAAATATTCCTTCGGTTATAACAATTTTTTTTCCATCACAATGTTGCATCAACCTCCGAAGACATTCACTATCATTATGTCCAAACACCTTAATCTTTGCACAACTTAATCTACAGGCATCGATTATGCTTGCATGATTTAGTTCATCGCTAAATATTGTTGAATTCTTGTCAGCAAGAGCCGTAATCGCTCCAAGATTTGCCATATATCCTGTGGGAAAAACTAATGAAGATTCAGTTCCACGGTGTTTGGAAAATTGCTCTTCTAGTTCGATGAATTTGGGATCATTTCCTGCGATCAGCCGTGAACTACATTGGGATATCTGTCTGAGTCCTTTTACTGCTTTTTTTAACACTTCTTTATTTCGTGACAATCCAAGATAATCATTAGAACAAAAATGAATTGCCTCTTTACCATTGACGATAGCTGTGGAACCGTCAACCTTAACTGCCTTTATTGTACGATAAAAATTTTGACTTTTAAGCTTTATTAGCTCTCTTTCTAAATAGTTATACGTCGAGACCAATCTTTCTTATCATCGAAATATCTTTTTCAGGATAGTTTCCAGTTGTTGTTAGATATCCGCCCGTGATGATACCGTTTGCGCCTGCCTTTAAAGCGAATTCTTCATTATCTCTTAGGTGAACCTCTCTTCCTCCAGCGATCTTTAGAATTGTTTTAGGAATAATAAAACGCCAGATAGCAATCATTTTTATGATCTCTATAGGATGAAGCGATGGTAAATTCTGAATAGGCGTCCCTCGTTTTGGTATTAAAATATTCAATGGAACTTCTTCTGGTCGAAGAGAAGCAATAGAAAATGCTAGTTCTATTCTTTGTATCGCAGTTTCACCCATTCCTATTATGCCTCCACAACACAGTTCAAGACCCTCTGCCTTCACAATTCTTGCCGTATTTATCCTATCATAAAAATCGTGGGTTCGACAAATTTGAGAAAAATAACTTTCTGACGTCTCTAAATTATGATTGTAACGTTTAACACCTAGTGACTTTAGCTTGCGGGCCCTTTGAGGGGTCATAAATCCAAGCGATACATTTACTTCAATGTTTACATTACTCTTGATTGCGTGAATAGTTTCACAAATCTGATGAAAATCCTTTTCCGGTGGAGATCTATATGCGCATACAAGACAAAAACTTGATGCTCCGTTTTCTTTTGCTAGCTTTGCCTTTTCTAATACTCTCTCTTTTGGTAAGAGAGGATATTTAGTAATACTACTTTCGTAGAAGGATGACTGAGCACAAAAAGAGCAATCTTCTGGACAGCTTCCGGACTTAGCATTTATTAAAGATTCCACATCAATCGCGTTTCCATTATACTTCTTAGTGATATTATTTGCGTGAGATGCAAGGGAGAATATATCATCTGTAGAAAGAAGCCGCCTGGCTTCATCAAATGTAATATTTTCTCCTCTGTTTAATATTCTTCCTGCAACATCCGCTAAGAAGTCAGAATCAGACATTGAAAGGTGGATGTTATAGACTGGTAATTAACCTTTTAGCCTTATCCATTTCAATAAATGAATTATTTCAAAATTCGAATTTAGAAATTTTCTTGCATAAAGCGTTCTATCGATAACTATCAGAAATACCATATCAAGGGGGGGCCTACTACCCTACAAAAAGTTGAATTATCGATAGCAAAAAAGTTATTGTAGTATGATGTGGCCACTTTTTGCATTATTCTCTGACATTGATTCATTAATGACGATATTCGCAGTACCATTACTTCTGATCGAGAGTTTAGAAAACGACCCATTTCTAGTGAGTCTGAAAACTACTACCTTTTTTTTACCTATGTTTTAGTGTTGATCTTTTATTAGTTCTTGAATGCCAACACCCTTTTTGAACACTTTATCGTATATTTTTGACAATATCGTAGTTAAACAATATCATATAATTACGATGTGAAATACGCTTTAGCATACTTACGGGTAAGCACGGATGAGCAAACAATCCTCAATCAGAAAATAGCTTTGCAAAAATGGGCAAAGGAACGTGATTTTCAAATTCTTGACTTTTTTGAAGATTCAGCAGTTAGCGGCAAGGTTCCAGCAATTAATCGCTGTGGGTTCCGAGAGCTACTTGACCTAGTAAAAACAGCGCCAGTTGATGCAGTCCTAGTTTATGAGCTTTCACGTGTAGGTAGGACATTTTGGGATACACTTGATGCTATAAAAACAATAGAACAGCACGCTCCCTTTATTTCATGCTCTCCCAGAGAATCTTTTCTTCAAACTACTGAGCCGAGTATACGAAAATTAATGATTGGTATACTTACATGGGTTGCTGAGAGGGAACGTGAGATGCTAGTACAGAGAACAAAAGACGGCATGGCGCGAGCAAAAGAGGGAGGTAAAGGGATCGGAAGGCCGCGAAAAAAATTGGATAAGGATAATTTACTCAAATTACTTGTAGAAAACCAACCTCGAACAAAAATTGCAAAGAGTCTTGGTATTTCAAAGGCAACTCTCTATAAAGAACTTCGTCAACTATCTTTCAAAACTTGATCAAACTTTTTTTTCTATTTTCTGTAATAACTTAAAGTGTGTATCTAGCAGTATTTCGAGAGCATTCCTGTCTATCGCTAAAGGTGGAATGATGATCATAATATTTCCTAAAGCTCTGAGAAATACACCCATCTTTAATGATTCGTTCATGACAAAATAGTTAACTTTAGTTTTATCTTTAAGGATTTGAATGGGCTTCCTATTTTTTGCTAGCTCGATACCTGCTAAGAGGCCTTTATGGCGAATATCTGCTACTATAGATAATTTTTGGAGTTCATCCAGTCGTTTTTTTAAATATCGGGCATTTGCATTAATATGTTGAATTAAATGTCGCGTTCTATATAGGTTAATATTTGCCAATGCAGCAATGCAGCCCACGGGATGTCCAGTAAAAGTATGTCCATGAAAGAACTGTTTATCTTCAAAATATTCCCCAAGAAATTGATCAAAGATTCTTTTAGATGTTAAAGTAACAGCAAGCGGAAAATAACCTGCAGTTAAAGCTTTTCCAAAACAGACAATATCTGGAAGCGATTTTTGAGAGATATATTCTACCATATTACCTAATCTACCGAAGCCTGTTGCAATTTCATCTAGAATTAATAGAATATCATATTTCTTACAAAGTTCAGAAATCTTTTTCTGATAACCATTGGGAAAAATAATTACTCCTCCTGCTATCTGGGCACCGCTCTCCATTACAAGAGCGGCGCATTTTGATGCGTGTCTTTTAATAATATTTTCTGTCTTTTCAAGACAATCTTTTTCAAAACCCGAACGATTCTTATATTTGCTTTCATAGAAAAATGGACTAGGAACTGTATAGGTATTGAATAAAAGCGGTTTGTATGCTGCAAAATATTTTGCAATATATCCTACGGACATACATCCAACTGTATCCCCATGATATGCATGCTTCAATGAGATAAAATTTTTTTTTTTGTAGTTACCTTTATTACTCCAATATTGAAGAGCCATTTTCATGGCGACCTCAATAGCAGTAGAACCATTGTCTGAATAAAAAACTTTATCCATTCCCTGTGCCATTTTCAAAATTTCTTTTGCCAATTCAATTGAAGGACCATTCGCCAACCCAAAAAGTGTAGAGTGTTGAAGACTTTGGAGCTGCCATGTCATTCTGTCTACGACTTCATTTTTTCCGTGTCCCCATACGTTACACCACATACTTGCTATTCCATCTAAATACTTCTTTCCATTGTCATCCATAAGATAAAATCCTCTTCCACTGACAATTACTCTATTATCAAACTTTTTCCAATCATTCATTTGTGTATAAGGATGCCAGACAAATTTCTTATCTGCATAATCTAATTTCAATTCAATTAAATGCTGTTGCGCATATTGTAATAATATTTCTATGACTGGTATATTCATAACGGGAACTGACACTAATGTAGGAAAAACAATGATTGCAGCAGCATTGGCATGGCTAATACGAAGGATGGGAGTAGATGTAGGTGTGATGAAGCCCTTTGCAGCCGCACAAAAAATTTTTTCACAGAGATATAAATCAGTCGATGCCGCAATCCTTGCCAAGGCTGCTCAAGTAAGTGATGCAGATGAAGAAATAAATCCATTTTTTTATCAGGTCCCAGCAGCTCCTATTATGGCTGCTCGAATAGTTAATCAAAGCACTCCTAGCATTTCGGCTGCTGTAAAGGCATTTAATAAACTTGCACTAAAACATGACTTTATGATTGTCGAGGGAATAGGAGGAATTATGGTCCCATTGACAAAAGAAGTTTATATTGCTGACCTCGCAAGAGCTCTAAAATTATCAACGATTATTGTTGCAAGATCGAAACTAGGTACTCTTAATCACATAATTCTTACGATGAAAATTTGCAGATTCTATGGATTGAATGTGCAAGGAATCATTATCAATGGGATGTCAGAGAAGCGTGGGATCGTTCAGAAGAACTTAGTCCCGATGATCGAGGAATTGACCGATGTAGAAGTTTTGTGTGTAATTCCTAGAATTAAGAATTTGACTTATCAAACCTTAGGTTCATTTATAAAAAAAAGGATGAACCTGGATATAATTATAAGAGGATAGAAAACAAAAACTTCTCTCTAGTATCTTTTAAAAAGAAATATTTATCTAACGGGATCTCGATCTGCTAAAATCTTATTCCATAGCACAAAGTTGAATTCTTATATAAATGTTGAATAGAGCCCATAGAAATTATTCCCTCTTTTCTCCAATAGGATATAGGACCATATCCTTATTCTTTGAACGCTAAACCTATTAGTAATATGCCAATTCAGTTCTAATACCTAGTCAAAAATATCCTGCTATATATAATAGTCTTTAAAAACTAATGCTTATAGAAACATAGGTTACTTTTTATAGAAATCAAGCGATTGGCAAAGTAATGAAGGCTGTTATTTTGGCTGGTGGTTTAGGAAAGCGTCTAAGGCCTTTAACAGACGAAAGACCAAAGCCAATGATCGAAGTTCTAAATGTCCCTATCATAGAATGGCAAATAAAATGGTTCAAGAAATATGGGATCGATGAAATTATAATCTGCGTCGGCTATCTTAAGGAACTTATTATGAATTATATCGGCAGCGGCCGTAAATTTGGAGTTAAAGTCGGTTATGCTGTTGAAGAGGAACCGCTGGGGACAGGCGGTGCATTAAAAAATTCAGAAAGTCTTTTGGATAACTCTATGGAAAATGGATTTTTTTTGATAAATGGCGATATACTAACAAATCTAGATCCAACTAGATTACATAATGACCGATCTGCAGCCTTAGCAGTAGTTCCTTTGAGGAGCCCATTTGGAGTAGTAGAGTTAGACAAGAATTCAGATGTTTTGGGATTTGTGGAAAAACCGCAAATCAAGGACAGATGGATAAATGCAGGTATTTATTACTTCACAAAGGAAGTATTCAAATATTTACCTGAAAATGGCAACATTGAAGTTACCGCTTTGCCCCTTATGGCGAAAGAAAAGAAATTAAAAGCGATATTATACGAGAATTCCTTCTGGCGATCAATCGATTCACATAAAGATATTGAGGAGGCTAAAAAAGAGCTCCAGGTAGCTGGCATGGAAAGATGGTAGGTCATAGGATAGCCTATAACCTGGGTACATTACTATCTATGAATGATGTTCTTTTATGCTCTAAATTAGCAGACAAAAAATGCAATGTAGATTCCCTTTGGATTCCTGAATCATGGGGACGTGAAGCCTTTACGTCATTAGGTGCGTTGTCTCAAAATACTGAGCAGGTAAAATTGGGAACCTCAATTATTAGTATATACGCGAGAACACCTGCAACAGTAGCAATGGCTGCAACAACATTAGATTTTCTTTCAAACAATAGGTCCATCATAGGTCTTGGTGCTAGTACATCTGCTATAGTTGAAAATTGGCATGGCCTGAAATTCCAACAGCCTCTTGCGAGAATGCGAGAATACTTGGAATGTTTAAAACTTATGATAAGAGCACAGGAAGTAAATTACAAAGGCAAATTTTTCAATGTAAAGAATTTCAAGTTACTTTACAAACCACAAAGACAAAACATACCCATTTTCGTGGCAGCAGTTAATAAGAAAATGATATCCCTGGCAGCAGAATTAGCAGATGGAATCTTGCTTTATCTTCGACCAATAGATGAGTTAAGAGAAATAGTTTCATTTATAAAATCGAGTGCATATAGCCATAACAAAGAATTTGAAATTGCTTGTGTTTTTATAGGCGCGATTTCCAATAAGAATCCACAAATGGCGCGAGAACGGGCTGCGAAAACACTCGCATTTTATATATGTGTAGGAAGATATTATAACAAATTCTTATCACAAACTGGATTTAATGATGAGGTAAATTATATTACTGCAAAGTATAGATCGGACGGATTAGACGCAGCAGCTAAGATTGTATCAGACAAGATGCTAGATTCTCTAACCATCTCGGGAACAGGTGAGGATTGTATTAAATCGTTACAACGATTTTTATCATGTGGTATCACATTGCCAATTATTCAAATTAATCCTGTAGGTGACGCAGAAAGTTCAATTAGGACAATGCTCTCGACATTCTGATGTGCGCAAAGTGGCCATAATCTCTTCTGAGACTGGAAAATTTGCAAAGGATTCCAACTTATCTCTATTTGAATTAGCATGCCAGCCTTGTATTGACATTCTGAAAGCCAGTAAATTATATAAGAATAATATAGATGCAGTAGTTTTTTCAAGTTGCTCTGCAGACCAGTACAGTTCGAGCATACTCTGCGAGTACCTTGGTATCCAGCCAAAAATTTCTTACCATATAGACAACCTTTGCAATTCTGGAACAAACGCAGTGATTTCAGCGTTTTGTTATATATCATCAGGTCTCTGTGATTCCGTTCTGGTCGTCGGTGCTGAAAAAGCCAATAGTCCAGGAAACAGACTAACTTGGGATTTATCGCGGGGATCATTCAACTCTCCAGTACATTGGGCTGCACTTTTTGCCAAAGCCCATATGCGTCACTATGGTACCACAGAAGAACAGATGGCGATGATATCTGTGAAAAATCACATGAATGCCGTAAAAAATCCAAATGCATTATTTGACAAAGCGGTGACTTTAGAGGATGTCATGCACTCTAGATATATTGTAAGCCCTCTGAAGTTATTGGATTGTTCACTTTCATGCGAGGGATCTTCAGCCGTATTGCTTTTAGCAGAAGATAAGGCCAAAAAACTGACAGAAACTCCAGTTTGGATAAAAGGAATAGGACAGCAAACAAATTCTGTTAGTTTTAGCAAAATGACAGATGATCTGTGTGGAATAGAAAGTGCAAAAATCGCAGCGAGAGCGGCATACAAGATGGCTAAAGTCACTCCAAGTCAAGTTGACGTTGTAGAATTACATGATGCTTTTAGTATTCTAGAAATATTAGCTTACGAAGATCTGGGTTTTGTTGCCAAAGGAGAAGGTGGAAAATTTGTCAACCAGAAAGAAATTGCTATTAATCCTCGGGGTGGAATACTTGGCTGTGGTCATCCAGTTGGTGCAACGGGTGTAGCCCAGACTGCTGAAATAGCTGCACAACTTTCAGGAAAAGCAGAAAAAAGACAAGTAGATAGATGTGATATAGGTCTGGTTCATAATCTAGCCGCGGCGGGAACATCTTCAACCGTAATGGTATTAGGTGTCTGATCAAATTAAAAGAATTCTTAGATAATCTTATCAAAGGTGAATTCAGCATATCTTTCTGCAATTCATGTAATAAAAAAATCTGGCCCGCTGCTTATTTTTGTTCCAATTGCTTCGCAAGAACGGAGTTAAAGAAGTTTGAGGCATGGGGCACTGTACTTGAATTCACTACTTCGCATGTCAAAAATAATACAGGTACATTTGGTGTTGTTGATTTAGATGGCATTAGAATCATTGGCTCAATTTTAGGCGAATTGTTATATGAAGGAATGCAGGTAAGAATGACTAGATGTGGGATTACTCAAGATGGTTCAGCATATTATCATTTTGTACCGACGTCGGATACAAGAATTAATGAACGAACGGCTTAATTAATATACTTCACTAGTTGACTTTAATATGTGTATGGCTATGACAGGTTTGTCGATGATCGGCTCCTTACTAGCAGGGATGCCTTAAACAAGGTTCAGATAAAGATAAAGCTAATTGAAATAGATGAGAACACGAGGGATTATTCGCAGAGATATGGTCGAAGAGTACTAATTAAGAAGATTTTGCTCTCAATAAAATATACAGAAACAGAACAATTTGAAGAGAAGGAGCTAGATGTAGAAGAACTTGAATCACGTATGCGAAAAGAAAGACTGTTTACATCTTCAAATAGATGGATTTTTCCAAACGAAATAAAGAACGGTTATGTAGTCGCAAATAAACATCTTGATTTGCTCGCTGATGCAATTTCATTAGATATAATCACGTTCTAATCAATAATTTAGATATACCTTTGTCAATTTATTATCAACAGCTTTGAGATTGATCTTCTAATTTCGATTCAATCGCATCACATAAAATTACAAATTAATTTTATTAGTCTGAAATAAACTATCTATTATTGTTTCATAGAACGTATGGCTGTTATTGCATTAAAAAAGAAAGAGCGCCGCTGATCAGACTCGAACTGATTACCCACTGGTTAACAGCCAGCTAAGCTCCGTAGCAAAATATCGTGCTACAGATTTGCTCTACCATGCTGAGCTACAGCGGCGCACTATAGAGCAAAATCAAGCACAAAATAAATGTTTACTTCAAATTTTTTTTGATAGTTACGTATGTACCTCTTTCATGCTTTATAATTTATGTAATTTTAGATGGCAGAAAAGAATAGAAAATAATACCAAACTAAAGATTTGTTTAAATATCGTTTACTTTAATCCTTCTTCACGTGCATAGATATATAAACCATCAAGAAATACTCTTTGATCTTTATTTTTTATCTTTGTAGACGATTCGATATTTGCAGCTGTCTGAGAAACATGTTCTAGACTAGGTCCTTGAACCAAAACGTCCTCTGCTAAAACATTCACTTTTGTATCTTCGCCGATAATTTTAGAAACTCTAGCAGATCTTTCTCCAAAAAAGTTTTCTACATGAATCTCTTTTCCCTTAACCTTTACAGATATCGGAAAATGAGCGAATACTATCTTTAACCTATATGTAAATCCATTTTCTACTCCCTTAATCATATTGTTGATGATACTTCTGGCCGTGTTTGTAATAGCTAAGTCTTTCTTTCTTCTTCCGTAGGGTTTTATACGGATTTTGTTTCCTTCTATATCAATATATGCTGGTAACTTTGTAAAATCCTTTTTGACTATGCCATGTCTACCTTTTATTACTACGACGTTTTTTTCCTTACTCGCATTAACTTTCTCTGGTACTTCTATATCGCCAGCAATTCCTTCATCAGTAAACGTAGCCAACGAGAACTCCTCCTAAAGCTTGATTTTGTGCCTCATGATGAGACATTATTCCATTACTTGTCGATACAAGTAAAATGCCCATACTATATGCTGGAAGATATTGTCTCTCCCAATTCAAATATTCATTGTTTTTTACACTAAATCGTGGTGTTATTATTCCGCATTTATTGATCTTGGCTAATAGTTGGATTCTGAATTTACCCGACCTATCATCGTCGATCTGTTCAAATTCTCCGATATATCGGTGTTTTTGCATAGTGCGTAGAATTTCGCTTGCAAATTTTGATGCTGGGATTACAATACATTCTTTTTTTCTCCGGCTCTCATTATTATAGAGAGTTGTAAAGAGATTTGATAAGACATTTAATGCTGGCATTTTCTATAATATACTCCTTTACTCATATTTAATAAAACCCAAACTTGCAGCAACATCTCTAAAGCATTGTCTACACAACATTAGATTATACTTTTGAATAAGGCCAGTGTAACTGCCGCACCTCTTACACCAACGAGTTCCTTTGCCATGAGAGAGCTGTTTTCTCCCAGTTTGTGCATATTCTCGCGGTTTCGGCATTATGCTATTTCAACTCCGAATTGCTGTTGGAAGTATTTTATTGCTTCGTCTTTAGTAATTCTGTGTGCTTTACCTATTTTCCGGCTATATCTTTTTTTTGCTATTCTGTAACCCGGCCGCGTTAAAGATAAACTAACATCCATGCCAAAAATCCCGATTTCCGGATTGTATTTGGTCCCTGGGATATCTATATGTTCATGGATCCCTACAGAAATATTTCCATAGTTGTCAAAGGATGAGAATTTTAAAACATTATTCTTGGCGGCGATTACGCGCTTTAGAAAATCAAGAGCTTGTTGTCTACGAAGTGTCACCATTGCGCCTATCGGTTCGCCTTTATGTATGCCAAAATCCCTCACAGATTCTCTAGCTCCACGCACACTAGGCCGCTGACCGGTCAATTCCTGCAAAGCGCGCTTAGCTTTTTCTATTGGTTCACCAGATTTTCCAACACCAATATTTATTACTACTTTACTTATACTGATTTTTCTCATTGAGTTGGGATCTTTTATTTGTTGTTGACTCATCAATCAGCTCACCTTAATTATTGGATTTTCATCGCCAATTGCCATGACTAGCTCGACTGGTAGTTCAATGGATCTATCAGAGAATGATATCAATGCCCTTTTAGGCAGAGAAAATATCCCATCTCTGATATCATCAACTTTTCCAATGCTTCCTGCGTTCTCTCCTCTTGTCACTAGTACCATGCAACCTTTTGCGAATTTTATATGTTTATTAATTTTATTATTAGGAATTTGTAGAAGGCAACTGTCACCAACCATTAATTTTTGATCACTAATCAAAGTTTTTCCATCATGAAAACTGTACTGAAGTTTGTTTCCTGTTTTCGTTACCTTGTTTGTAACTTTTACTAATTTTTGAGTCTTTTCCTCATCACTAATACTGAGAGGCACTAATAATTCAGAATTCTTTGGAACAAAACGGTATGATTGACCTGTTGAAACAAGTTCTATCACATCCATTAGACCTACTGCAAAATTGATATCTTTTACAGTAATTCCGTCAATTTTAACATTTCTGGTATTAACAATTCGTTCTGCTTCGTGCATTGTACCTGCCAGTTTTAATACATCTCTAAGAACGATCCCTACTGGATATGCTCTGTCCTTTGAATGAGAGCCGGATTTCACACCTAATACGAATTGACTTTCTTTTCTTCTGATGTCCCAAAATACTGGAGCCATCTGTCTTTTCACTCGGGTATCTCCTCCTTTCTTAGCCATTTTTCAACTCTCCATCTTTGTCGCTTTTTTTGGTTCTTGATAATATTTTCCTCGACTTTTTAGTGTTCAATTTTACTTTTTCTGGATTTTTTTTGTTACCATGGAGTCTGTTGTCTCTCAACTTATCTTCTAACTTTAATCCTATTACCTGAACATTAGACGCATCTATCTGGACTTTTACATTACCACCGCGAACCTTTTCTCGTTGTACTCCCTCAATTGCCAATGTTCCTCTACGAGTATTGACTTTTTCTATTTTACCTTCGATTCCAGTATATTCACCTCTCATAACTCTAATATTGTCGCCCTTTATTACACGTACACTTCTCCTGCCATATTGCTCGCGTAGATTATCGGCAAGAGAAGAACAAATCATACCATCCCTTACATGTTTTGGAATGTGTAACATTTTCGGATTTATACTCACCAATTTTTCTTATCTACCTCTTAAATTATTAACGATGCAAGATTGGCAATTCTTGGCCATTTCTCTGCTGCTTCAGCAGCAACGGGTCCCTTTATATCGGTTCCTTTAATCTCACCCTCAGGGGTGACAAGAACTGCCGCATTGTCTTCGAAAGTTACTCGTACCCCATTTAATCGTCTGATCGGATATTTTTGCCTTACAATGACTGCTCCAAAAATTTGCTTTCTAAGTTCAGATGGTCCCTTCTTCACAGTCACTGTAACAAAGTCCCCAACAGCAGCTGCTGGTAGTCTAGAATGCCTTCCTTTATATCGGGTGACTTGTGCAATCCGAAGTATCTTGGCACCGGTATTATCGACACAATTTAATTCAGCGGTTACTGGCAGCGCTCTGGTAATATAAGGACGAAACTCTGATACTCCTTTTGCTGAAACGGCCCTTGTTTTAGCTGACATTCTTATTGCTCACCTCGATTACAACAAAGGAGACGGTTTTAGATAGAGGCCTGCATTCAGCAATTAATACTTCTTCACCTTCTTGAACACCAATACAATCTGGCAGATATGCGTGCATTTTTGACATACTTCTTTCATATCTCTTGTATTTTGAAACGGGACGAGGATATTCTCTACCAACCACTGCCATCTTACTTGCTTTAGAGCTAATGATTGTTCCTCTAAATAATTTTCCTCTTACCGATAAAGTTCCATGAAAGGGACATAATTTGTCGTTACATGACTTTCTAGGAGGATTGACTGAGATCCCAATGTTTCTAACCATTCTTTTTCAACTCAAAGATTCGTGATACACGATCCTCCGGTCTTCCTATCAAAGATATACCACTTATAAAGCAACCGCCCTGCGATAGAAAAAACCTTGCTCTTTTTACTATTGCCTTTGGCACTCTTCTGATTCCAAATGATGTTTTAAGCAAAATCATATTCTTTGTTTCAAATACGATTTTGCCGTACAACTTTGAATCGACAAGATTATCTTTCTTAGTTATTTCGACGTCAAGTCCAATCAATTCATGAGCTACAATGTTATCTGCATTAATCATTTTGTATTCTCCTTTCTCTCATTCAGTAATGTCATTATTCGAGCGATATCTCTACGTACCCACCGGATATCTCCAGTCCGCTTTTTGAGAGTGCCCTTGGCACCTTCAGATCTGAGTTTAGCAAGATCAGCCTTTAGGTCGGATAACTTATCCGTCAAGTCAATATCATTCATCTCCTGGAGTGTTTTTAATTTAATTCTACCCATTCGTATTTCCCCCGTTGACTATAGCTCCCTGTTGTTCTGTCGAAGAAATTGTCGTTGGAGCATTAGTTTTATGTTTTGATAGTGCTGAGTTATCAGTCATAGGCTCCTGAGAATCTACGCCTTGTTGTTTAGTATTTGTTGACATATTAGATAGTTCAAATTCTGGAGGGACTTCATCTTTCAATGCAATTCTCAGCTGTATTCCCATTAATCCCATTTTTGTTAAGACGTGAGTAACTCCTACCTTCACCACCCTCTCAGCAATATCTCCACTTTTTGGAACTATTCCTGCAGAGTGTTTTTCAAAATGAGATCGCTCGCTCCTTAGTTTACCTGCCACAGATACCTCTACTCCCAAAGCACCAGCATTCATAATCGTATTAATTGTCCAAAGCGAAGCTCGTCTAAAAGCTGTACCTCTTTCAATTAGTTGTCCTATTCTATTGCTCATTATTTTTGGATTCAGTTCAGGAACAGGTACCTCTAAAACAGAAATCTGAGGATTTGTCAAGCCAAAATTGTGTTCAAGTCTAGAGGTTAGATCTTTAATACCGATACCTTTTCTACCAATTACCAGTCCTGGTCTTGTAACAGAAAGTGTTATCTTTGTTCCGATTGGAGTCTTTTGTACGTCGACGCCGCCATATCCTGCATCTTTTAAACTTGCCGCAAGATATTCGTTTAGTTCCATATTTCGATAATTATTCTTCATTACATTTTTTACAGCGCTCATTACACCGATCTACTCTCCTGTGCGACTAATTCTATGTGAATCAGGGTGTCGAACTTTGGACTTGCTTTTCCCATGGCACGAGGTGTAAATCGTTCAAGTTTTGTTCCTTTATGAACAACTGCGCTAATAATCCTTAATCGATCCAGGTCCATACCTTTATACTCAGCATTTGTTTCTAAATTATCAAGAAGTTTCAAAAATTCTTTAGCTGATTTTTGTGGGAACCTTCCTGCAAAAAAACCATCACGAACATTGGAACGGTGTGCAACTTCATTGTTATATCTTCTATAAGGAACTGCAATTTTTTTTGCAATAACATTATTCAAAAAATCTCTTGCTTTTTCTATTGACATTCCCTTTACTGCAACAGCTACTTCACGACTATGCTTGTGAGAAACATCTTTTTCTCTGATTGCAGCTCTCACATGTTTTGTTTTATCGAAGTTTTGAAATGCATAGGAGTAATTTGGCATAAATATATCACTTCAATGGCACATACAAACTGGATCTCGATGATCCTACGCCAGGACTTCCATGCTGAACTCTTTTATTTGTGATGGCATATTCACCCACATAGTGTCCTACCATCTCAGCCCTTATATGGATTGGAGAAAATTCCTTACCGTTATGTACGCTCATAGAAAGACCAATCATATCCGGAAGAATTATCATATCTCTAACGTGAGTTTTTAACTGACCTTTGAGCTTACCTTCTCGAAGAAGTTTTATTTCTTCACGTAACTTACGCTTTTGATCATTCATATACATACCTACTCTTTTGTCCAGTGACCTACGCTGCCTAGAATTTAATAATGGCAAAAGTGATTCTACAGATAATGATTGTAATTGTTCAGGCGAATAACCTTTGAACTTAAATTCACGAACCAATTATATCAATGACACCATCGTACTAGACTACTTTTAAATCTAGCGAGATAATAAACAGCATTTCTATACTAGTCCCATCTTTGTGGCAAGTTCCCGAGCACCTTCAGGAGCCTTAATTTTTATAAATGCCTTTTTACCTTGTATTGTTCTTGCAGTATTTACTTCACTTGCTTGCGATTCATACAGAATTTGTAATGCTTTTACTATTTGATCTTTAGTAGCTTTTTCTGCTACTATGAAAGTCAATTTATTTTCCTTTTCAATCAAGTTGAATGTTTTTTCAGTAATATAAGGTTTGATGATAATTGAGCTTGCTGTCTCTACGCTCATAGATCTATTCTGTTGAGTGGCATTCATTTACTTTGCATCATCTCCATAATTCTAAGAACAGGTGCTTGAACATCCTTTAACTTTTCGACAGCATTCTGCGAGAATATTGTTAATCTTATTGGTTTTGAGCCAGGCATAAGATCTATGACATTAAGTCTTTGTACCTGATTTCACTTCAACTCCTGGAATTGACCCAGAGAGCCTTCCTAAAATTTCATCTTTTTCAACAACAATCAAGGCACTAACCCCTGAATGTGCCCGTCTTCCTCTTCTTCTTGAAGTACCAGTTCTTGGTTTATGAGATAATCCTGCTCTAATCAAATCCTCTTTTAATCCCAAAGCTATAAGGGTCGTTTGCAGATCTTTTGTCTTTGAAATGGATTCGATTTCATTAGAAACAACAATGGGAAAGTCTAAAAGTCCACCAATCTTGTGGCCGCGCTTGATAATTAGATCCTTTCGACTGGTAGCCGCAATAGCTGAACATATACCTAACTGCTTCTCCTTTTTATTAATTTTCTTGTAAATATTTTTCCACGATTCAGGAGGATGTGCAACTCTACCATGCCGGACGCCGGAAACGCCAGCAGCCTGTCCTGCTCTCTGAAAACCTTCACCGCGGGCTCTTGCAAGTCTTGCAATGCCAAGCCCTGTATTGCGTGATTCTGCACTTACTATCTCCCCTGCAGCAGGATAACGTCCTTGCCTTTGATATTTATGAGATAGCAAATTTATGTATACTTTATGCATTACTTCTGGTCTATAGGGCGTTTCAAATATTTCAGGTAGCTCTATAGTATTAGATTCACCGCCGTCTATTCCTAGAATCGTCTTTGATTTCAGTGTGCAACTACCTCTACAATCTTTGGCTCTACTACTTTTTTCTGAGGATTACGCAGCGGATGCCGCATTTTAATTAGCCTCTTGGGAACGCCCGGAATGGATCCTCTTACTACCAAATATTCGCCTTTAACCAATCCAAAATGCTTGAAACCACCTGGTGGGTTTATTGAATTATCTCCTTTATCAGTGCTGGATAATAGCAAGATTCGTTTGTTATATTCTGTCCTTTGATGAAAGCCTCTCTGTCCCTGTCGTGGAACTGTATACATTACCACTGCAGGTGAGATAGGTCCTAGTGTTCCTACGGCCCGAACACTCTTTCTAGATTTATGCTGCTTTCGCTTGATACCAAACCTTGTAACCGGACCTTCTACGCCTTTTCCTCTCGTAATTCCAAAGACATCTATATATTGCCCAACCTGGAAAATATCTCTAGCATGAACTTCCTTTCCTAAAAGATTCTTTACATAGTCATATTGGGCTCTGACATTATTATTGCCTGAAACAGCTATTTCAAATACATATGGTTTCTTCTGTGACATATTAATATCTCGCGGGTTGACTGCAACTATTGCCATTATAGAACCTATCTTATCAAGTAAAGACCCAGACTTTGTGAGTGCCTCTTCATTATAAGTGGCATCGAATTTGCGAGAAAGCCCCTTTGGTAGATCTTTTGCATAAACATCAAATACTGCATGCTTTCCATATGAATTTTGATTATAACCTCGAATACCGATTACCTTTATTGGTGGCGTAACTATAACTGTTGACACGTTAATAAGTTGCTTTCCAAAATTGGGAGTTTTCTCACGATCATCTATAGTTAGTATGTGTAATCCACCTGCTTTAAACCCTGCAAAACCTAGTAAAGACGTCTTCTCCAATGAAGACTCTGGCCACGTTCTTACTCGAGCCTCTATACTCTTGGCTCTAGCGCGTGGCCTAAATGCAATACTACCTCGTCGCGGCGCGCTATACTTTCGATGACCCATAGGTAAATTAACACATCAAAATCCCTTTAATAAATTTATAACCAAATTTCAATTAGCTAATATTCCATTCTATTAATGAACCCGTTCACAAAGACAGAAATAAAATGAAGACTAGAATATCCTTGAATTATATAGTGTCATAATAAAGAAATTAATTATTTTATTTCAGAGATAACTTATGTCAATAGGCTCCTACTCCATTACTATTACTTGTACATCTAGCAAAACTGCTTAACATCAAAGAGAAGATCGTCAAAAGACCCACTTGAAGTATCACGACCTACGATGGTTTGGAGTCTTTAAATTAATTAACATTGTTTTTATGACAACGTTTCTTATTTTAGAAATAGTTGATTGCTGTTACCCATAATATTATTAAACAAATCTGTTAATAGAAAATATCTCTCTACTGAAAAAAATTCTCTCAAATAGCGGCTATCTATCTTTAGGAAGAACCTATACCATTAATCCGGACTTCATTATATGAGCAAAACTTCTACCTCACAGTGCGTATAAGGATGATGACATTTCTATTCAACAAATGTGTGAAAGTAAGGAAAAGGTTTAGTCATCTTGTCAGAAAATGATTTAATATAGCTAAAGTTCCGAATAGTGCCTCTTCCAATCTGATTGTTGCTGTTCCTTGAAAAGGAAACATATTTGCCACGAAATCGTAAAACCTTATATTTGAGCCCTCCTTAGCCAATATTTCTTCCACTCCTTTTTTAGGAGAGCCAAATACCACCAATAGATTTCTACCGGCCTTCATTCGCTTCAGAAGCTTGTCTTCCTTCATTTTGAAAAATGGACCTTCTCTATAAGTAATGAGGATTTCTGCGTTGTTAGCAGTATCTAAGAGCTTTGCAAGATTTGAAACAACCTTCACATCATATCCCCAATAAGTTTTGCCTAAGTGTTCCTCGATTGCTTCTCTTGCCCGTAAGTTTGGATATGGTGATGTGAACAAGACATTGACTTTTTTTCCTTTGAAACCCACTCCTTCGAAAGGGACAAGTGAACTTAAACCTACATCAACATACAAGTTTCCCTTGTCGTTTGCTATCACTCCAACCCTAACATCGCCGATTTTAACATCCTTGATATCCTCTCGGTCTTTATGATGAGGCGACCTTATTGGATGAAGAATTCCAGCGTATTCCAACATTCTCATGCGAGGATACAAAACTTTCCTTAGGTATTGTGGCGTATCGAGATAACGTAAAATTGTCGTTAATAAATTAAGATCATCATTTACATATCTGAATGACATATCATGATAAATGTATATAGTTTTGACTCTGAATATTGAACAAGCTCTCGCAATTTGGGAGATCTTGATGCTTTTGTCACGTTTTGTCTGTTCATCTAAGAGAGAAGAATCAGGAATAGCAACGTAAAGATCACAAGACCTTTTCATTATTCTTGTTCTATTACCAAGTCTTGTACCATCTTGTCCATGAGTCCGTCTGCACCGAAGCTAATGTGTCTTACTATTCCTTTCCTGTCTATCAATATGCACGATGGAGTGCCTCTTAAGCCATATTCTTCAAATGTTTGGGCTGAAATTTCTTTTGTTTGCAAATAATTTTTCACTCTTTCAATAAGTATCAATCTGTTTGCATCTGAATAAGATCTAAAATCAGGAACATTGCTCTCAACAAAATCCATGATCCTGTTCTCAGATAAGACATTCGATTCTTTATGCAAAGAATCCATTGCTACAGGAAAAGGTATCTTATAAGGTAATTTGTTCTCTTCTACAAGCTGGCCGTATTGGCCGAGTGCCTTTCGTGTTTCTCCAATCACCTCTCCTGTGAAAAGCAACAGCTTTAGGTTGTCTAATGTATTTTTATCAAAATCTTCGAATGCGGTTGCAATACCTAGTACAGTGACACCCTTATTGTTATAGTTTCTATAAATCTTGATCGCACCAGGTATTCCATATATAAAACAACCAGGACAATTTACCTGGAATACCTCAATGAGAATTACATTACCAATCTCGTTATCAATATTGGTTGGCTTACCCTGTATCCATTCAGCTACCTTTAAATTTGGTGCTTTATCGCCAATACTCACAACCATAGATAAAAAAATGGCTTAACATTATTTAAACTAATGCTACACAAAATATTCTTGAAATTTGAGAGAACATTTACTATGATGTCCTCTTATCTGCTCCTTCTTTTACTTTTGACGCGTACCTGTCTATTTCCTCTTCTTCTACCTTTCGCATTGTTTTCGTATTGTTATCAATAATTGCCATTTTCACATGTCTTGTGCCAGTTTTATCTTCACTTACAAGGTATATTGACTCAATTGCTAGTGCACCAGCCTCTTCCATAGATACATTATTTTTATAACTTTTTTCTAAGAATTCAGTCACTTGATCACTTCCTGCTCCTATTGCCACGGCGTCATATCCAATGTAGGTACCACTTGGATCAGTTAGATAAAGTGAGGCTCCATTTTTATCAACACCTGCAAGAATCAAGGCAACGCCAAATGGTCGAACACCCGCATATTGAGTAAATTGCTGAGCCATATCTGCAATATTTTTTGCTACTCCCTCGACATCTACTGGTTCGTCATAGATAAGTCGATTACTCTGCGCGAAAAATCTTGCATGATCAACTTGAGTTCTGGCATCAGGAATGTATCCTGCTGCGGCGACTCCAATATGATCATCGACTTGGAAGATCTTTTGTGTAACATTTGATATCTGCAATTTTCTAGCTTTTTCTTCAACTGCTAGAATAACACCATCTTCGCTTTTTATTCCAATAGCTAATGTCCCTCTTCTAACGGTCTCAATGGCATATTCTACCTGATACAATCTTCCGTCAGGCGAGAAAACAGTAATAGCTCGGTCATATCCTGCTGCTGCTGGTAACAATTCAGTTTTAACTACTTTGTAAAGTTTAATTTAAATTTACCTTATCATTTTTCTCCGCTAAGTTTAATTTTGGCAACCAGCAGATAGCCAAATGCTGTGGTCGAGGACGAAGTTATTTTTTATGGGCACCCGAATGTCCAATCTCTTCATCTTCGGGCGATAGAAGTAACAAAGAATCCAAATCTTACGTTAAGAGGAGACTGTATAATTGGCGTAAGGGCAAATAAAGCCTGTAAGGATTTAGATCCATTATTGCAAAGGCTATTAAAGAAGCAAGACTCGGTTGTAAGGCTATCGATAATTACTGGCAATCTATTTTATAGATTTAACGGTTTTGGAAACAGTAGAATCATGCTATTAGATGCTCAAGATATAGTGATTAGAAAAACGAATTTCGTATGTTCTCGAACACTCTGCGTGAATTCTGATAAGGCTTCTTCGGACATACCTAGAGATATAATTCGATCCTTGCAGGATCCTGAAAGGAGAGCAGTTCTAAGTATATATATAGAATAACGGAGTGATCAATACATCTTAGGATATCAATATTTTGACAATTAACCGCAGGAGTCGTTTGATGTATAAATCGAGCTGATTGCATACTCGAGGTCTGGCTAATATCCCTAGAAACTAACGTTTCGATGCATACACCAGTTTAAACTCGCTGCGATACTCACAAATATTTGTTCGTTCTTTCTAAACCACTACAATTTTTTCCCGCTGATTTTTTCATATGCAAAAATATATCTTTTACTTAATTCTGTTGCAATTTCTGTCGGGATTAAAGGAGGCGGCGGCTTTTCTCCTTTCTTTGAATATTCATCTACCTTTTCTTTGAAACCAATTTTAACAAGCCAATCCCTTAACAATTGCTTGTCGTAACTTTCTTGGATTTTTCCAGGTGTATAATCACCCTTTAACCAAAGTCGAAATTCATCTGGTCCAAGAGAATCACCTAACAAAATTTCGCCAGTTCTTACATCTCGGCCGAATTCAAATTTAACATCCGCGATAATAAATCCAGCACTTTCGACGATTGAGCTCATTTTATTATACAGCATGAGAGAGGTTTCTTTTACATAATCATAATCTTTTGAGGACAACAGACAAGAAGACATAATTTCCTCCTTAGTCGTCGGGAGATCATGTTCTTCAGATTTCGTAGTTGGATCAAAAATAGGCTCAAATAATTTTGAAGCCTTAACTGGAACGAAAGAACTAGAGAGCAAATCATGCCTATTGCCCTTGTTATAGCGTTCTTCTAGAGTCCCGTAAAAGTAACCTCTGACGACACACTCTATAGGGATCATCTCCATTCTCTTAACCTCCATTTTGTCGTTATCTTGAATGCTGACCATATGATGTTTTGTGCCAAGACATTCAAACCAGAATTTTGCAAATTTACAAAGTACTTCACCTTTTCTAGAGATAGGAGTAGGCATCTTGATATCGAATGCAGATACACGATCAGAAAAATAAAACATAATATTGCCATTATCTAATTCGTACAAATCTTTTACCTTGCCTTGACGAAGCATTTTCATTTAAATTTTCCTAGCCGAAGGTAAAATAAAATCTCATCGTTGAAATTATATTTTTCTATCGTGCAAATTTGTCTCGTGAATATCTTTCAAATGTCCTTCATCATAATAATGACTTCCTTTCAAACCTCGATTGAAGGTCATGGTGGGATTCGAACCCACGACCTAAGGTTTACAAAACCTTCGCTCTTACCAGGCTGAGCTACATGACCAAACGTTAAGAAATTATGAGAAAAGATTTGACGAGCGTAATTAATACCTTCGGCATATCCACAAATTAATCTTCTTAGGTGAGTTTAAATGTTTAGCATAAATAATTAATAGAGATGGCCATGACTCAAGAGTCAAAATATCGTAAATTTATTGTTTTGGTTACAATAGAAAATAAACAATTTGTCGATGATCCAGAGGGTGAAACCATCCATCATGACCTTATAGTTAAAGGAGGATATTCAAATATTGAGTCAGTAAGGGCCTCTAAGACGTTGAAAATCATAGTAACTGCGAGGTCTGAAAAAACTGCAGAAAAAATCGTTAACAATCTTTGTAGAGAACTGCGTATTTATAATCCTGTCATAAGTGATTGCATAGTTAGATCAATAGGTAAAGTAGAATAATCTATATTGATGTTTATGAATCGGCTAGTTAATGGTGAGTCAGGAAAACGTTATAATATTCTAGAACGAATACGCTTATCTATTACTCCTTAAGAGAAATTAATAGGTGTAATGACAGTTACTGTGAAAGCGCGCGGTTATATGGCAAGTATTGAAGTATTAATTGCGTCTTTATTAAAATTTAAGCCATAATTGTTTTTAAGAATTGCTCTGCTCAGAAAGTGCTCCCTCAATCAGCAATATTGTGCGTAAATATTTTGCTAAGTCTGTAACTGTAATAATTCCTACAACTTTACCATCTTCCATAATTGGTAATCTACGGATCTTGTGATTTACCATTCTCTGCACGGCCACTTCGATCGGTATCTCTGGATCGGCAAAAGTGCGAAGCTTTGACATAACTTCGTTGACTTTTACACGTGATACGTTTAGTTCTTTGATGCAAATCTTCTTAACGAAATCACGTTCTGTTATAATACCTACTGGATCTTGATCCTTTAGGACAATTAATGAACTAATACCCTTCTCGGCCATTATTTTGGCTGCTTCCAACGCTGTTCTATTTGCTTCAATAGTAACCACGTTTTTTGTCATTATATCTCGAACAACCTTGGGCATTATAGTATTTCCTTTCTGTTGAGAATAAATACTTTGAACTTATCTATTTTCAATAATTCAATTACTTTCAAAAATCATATGGGTAAAATCTCCTTAAAATGAAAATTATCAGATATTAACAAATATGAAAAATAATAAGCTGGCTAGTTTTTTCCGAAGATTTTAATACGAGCATCGTAAAGTCAAGTCACTATACAAGGATGGCAAAGATTGGAATTGTGGTTTTCCCCGGAAGCAATTGCGATCGAGATGTCAATTATGTATTACAAAACTCCTTTGGGATTCAGACAGATCTGCTTTGGCATACAAAAGATGATCTCACAAAGTATGAGGCGATAATCATTCCTGGGGGATTTGCTTATGGTGATAGGTTACGTGCAGGTGCCATCGCCGCTCGAAGCCCGATAATGCGTGCAGTAAAAGTACTTGCAAAAGATGGTATCCCGATCCTTGGTATCTGCAATGGCTTTCAAATACTCGTTGAATCAGGCCTACTCCCGGGAGCTTTGACAATGAACAATACCCTCCAATTTATCTGCAGATGGACAAGAGTCAAAATACTTAATAATAGAACACCATTTACCAGTAAATTTGAAAGGAATAAAGAATTTATAATTCCTATTGCTCATGGCGAAGGAAGGTATATAGCAGACAATAAAGAATTAATAACTTTAAAAAAGGAAAATAGAATTGTCTTAAAATATACTAAGGACGATCCAAATGGATCTACCGAGTTGATTGCTGGAGTGTGCAATGATGATCTTAATGTAATGGGAATGATGCCTCACCCTGAAAGGGCTGTTGAAAATATTCTAGTGCCTGACAGAATTTCTAATGAAGCAAACGCCATATTTACATCATTATTATCTTACTTGAATATCAAACAGGATCTTCCTAAGTAAGTAAATAGAATAATTGTGAAAAAGAATGAGTAGCCTAACTAGTAAAGAAGTAGATTATCTAAAAAATAAATTAGGACGATATCCGAATGAAGCGGAGCTAAATATTGTAAGTGCAGAGTGGTCTGAGCATTGTTCATACAAATCTTCGAAAAAATATCTCAAATTGCTACCGACAAAGGGAAGAAGAGTTCTAGTAGGTCCAGGCTATGATGCTGGAATACTTGATATTGGAGACGGTTTTATAATTACGGTTCACATAGAAAGTCATAATCACCCCTCTGCAATTGAACCCTATGGAGGCGCTGCAACGGGTGTAGGAGGAGTACTAAGGGACATTATATCTATGGGGACACGTCCAATAGCTCTGTTAAATGCACTGCGATTTTCTCCACTTACAAAAACAAATAATAAATATTCTAAGTCTAAATGGTTATTCAGGAATGTTGTACGGGGTATCGCTGATTATGGTAACTGTATTGGAGTGCCAACCATAGGAGGTGAGGTCGAATTTGATTCCTCCTTTGAAGACTACTGTCTAGTAGATGTGGCGTCGATAGGAATTGGAAGAAAAGATCGAATTATTACGAATAGTGCTAAAATTAATGATTTAGTCGTTCTTGCAGGAGGCTCCACGGGTAGAGATGGTATCCACGGGGCGTCTTTTGCTTCTAAGACTTTAAAAGAGGAAAACAGATCTGCAATCCAAATCCCCGACCCATTTTTAGAAAAGTTGCTACTGGAGGCAACAATTGAAGCGTCAGAGCAAGGTTGTATAAAGGCTATAAAAGATTTAGGCGGAGGCGGTCTTGCGTGTTGTCTGTCAGAAACATCAGACGATTTGAAAAGAGGCTTTGATATCGAATTAGCGTCGATTCACACTAAACACAAGAACATGCTACCAATCGAATTGATTATATCAGAATCTCAGGAAAGGATGATGTATATTACAAATGAGAGCAAAATTGATACACTGAAAGCAATATTTGACAAATATGATCTTAACTACGCAGTAATAGGTAGAGTGAGAAAGCATCAGAACCTCGTTATAAGAAATAATGGTAAATTGGTGGCTCACATGCCATCAAATCTCATAGCAAATCCACCTCTTGTCCTAAGAAAATCAAAATCACCAGATTATCTAAAAGAATTGCGCAAGAAAATTATTAGATTAAATATTCCCAACGATCTGAATAAAGTTCTTCTTTCGATGATGTCGAATCCTTCGATAGCTGAAAAATCTTGGGTGTATCGCCAATTTGATCATGAAGTCGGGGTTCGGACTGTATTGAAACCAGGATTAGGCGATGCTAGTGTTTTGAAAATAACTAGTGGTAAATTTATTTCCGTCAAACTTGACGGCAATTCGAAACACTGTTTTTTGGATCCGTATCAAGGAACTTTGGGATGTTTGTCGGAAGTTAGAAGAAATATAATCTCTACCGGTGCTGAGCCTACAGGCGTAATTGATCACCTGCAATTTGGAAGTCCTGAAGATCCAGAGATATTTTGGACTTTTATTCAGGCAATAAATGCAATATCTAGTTTTTGCAGATACATGAAAACACCAGTGGTTGGTGGAAAGGTAAGTTTTTACAATGAAACTACTAGAGGAGCGATTAAACCGTCTCCAGTCATAGGTATGATTGGATTGATAGAGAAAGAATCATTGATTATGCAATGTGGTTTAAAGCCTGAGAATTCTATTTTCATAATTGGTTCTACTTTAGATGAAATGGGTGGATCTGAATACTATGAATACTATCATAATATAGTTGGGGGAAATGTTCCTACCTTATGCCTTCGAAGAGATAAACTTAACGGCCAGGTTGTTCTTAAACTTATTAGGAAGAATTTAGTTGATTGTGTTCATGATTGCTCTAAAGGAGGATTAGCAGTAGCATTAGCTGAAATGGCAATACAGGGACAGACTGGAATTGTCATAAATTTAGATTCTATATTGAATTCGTGTTCGAGAATAGACAATCTATTATTTTCAGAATCCCACTCTCGATACATTATAGGCACAAGTAAACCAACTGATGTTGAAAAATATCTGGCTAACATCAAGGGAATTGACTTTACTCAGATTGGCTATGTGACAGGTGATGATAACCGGGTTAGATTTATAATAAAAAAAGACAAGGAAATTGTAAAATTATCTATAAAAAATTTGACTGAAAGTTATCGCGAATTGGAACGAATAATGAATAGAGCAGCACATACACATGGAAATAAGAATGTTTTTTAGTGATTTCATTGACTTCACTGTCACTCTTGGAATATAATCAGCATGAACATCAACAGTTATGCTCATTTTATTTAAACGTAATTCACATTTTGAGAGGATATAGGAGAATAGGATAATTGAAATGGTCCATGAAAATTGCGGGCTAGTGGCCGCATTTTCTTTAAATGATAAGAACGTTATACCATTTGTAATTGATTCACTTCGTGCGCTTCAACATAGAGGACAGGAAGCATGGGGAGTGGCGGTCCCTGGTAAACCTCCATTTAAGCGGCTCGGCCTGGTTTCAATGGCAGCACCCGAATTTCCAACTGTTATTAGAAGGTATAATTCGTATGCTGCAATAGGACATGTTCGTTATTCTACCTTCGGTAAGAGTACATTGGAAAACGCTCAACCACTGAAGATTAAGGATCTATGCATAGCACATAATGGTACCATTGCGAATGTAGAGGAGTTATCAGGAATGGTTGGTGGATGCAGTTTTACACCGCAAACTATGAGCGATACCCTAGTTGTTGCAAAGCGACTTGTTATGCATTTAGCGGATACACGTGACATGACAGAAGCTGTAAACATTTTGAGGGGTGAAATGGTGGGCTCTTTCTGCTTTACATTTTTAACCGACAGTGGTTCGGTTTATGCCGCGCGCGATAATAAAGGATTCCGGCCTCTTGTTTTGGGTTTTCATAAGGAAAGCAACACCTACATAGTTGCATCTGAATCATGTGCTTTATCTGCGATAGGAGCTCGACTAATACGTGACGTGCAACCAGGAGAACTTGTAAAAATGGATAAAGATGGGATGCAGATACGCCGGTTTTCTAATGATTGGCCACATGCTCACTGTGCATTTGAGTACACTTATTTTGCACATCCAAGCAGTATAATGGAGGGAATAAATGTTTATGCGGCAAGAAAGAGAATAGGACACATTTTAGCAAAAAAATTTCCAGTAAGAGATGCAGAAGTGGTCATACCAGTACCTGATTCTGCACGGCCAGCAGCTTTGGGATACGCTCAGCAATTAGGTATACCTTTTGAGGAAGGTTTACTCAAAGATATGTACAGAAAAAAGGGATTAATGAGAAGTTTCATAGAGCCATATCAGGAAGATAGATTGGAAATCAACAAGGGCATCATACCCATCCGTGATGTAATTGAAGGGAAAAACGTGGTTATTGTTGACGATAGTATTGTCAGAGGAACAAGCTCTGCTTCTATTATAAAGACATTACGTTCTGCTAGAGCCAACCAAATAAATATGATTATCACTTACCCTCCTATACGGTTTCCGTGTTACGCAGGCATTGATTTTCCTTCACAAAGTGAGCTTTTAGCTTATCAACAGGCAAAAGGTGAAATTTCTAAGATCGATCTTGAGGCCAAAGTTGCAAGAGTCATTGATGCAGATTTTTTAGCCTATAATAATACTTCTAACTTAGCAGATGCAATTGGATTGCCGGAAGAAGAGCTCTGTTTTACCTGTACAACAGGTGATTATTCCTCTCTTGGAATAAAACCGATTTTCAAGACAAGAGAAGAGATGAAGGGTGATGAATAATAAAATTATAGGTGATTACGACATCGAAACGCCTCATTAATTTTCTTTCTGTTTTTTTCATACAGAGGACTCGATTTTAAAAAAGTGACAGCTAATGTAAGAGATTGATCTTAGTAGTTCTAATGTATTAAACAAGGGCTAACTTAATAATATTGATTTATGAGTCTATATTTATGCGCATTATGATAATAATGCTAGCCGTTACTATTATCTTTGCTGTGACACTCGTAACCATTCTGCTTATTTCTCTAATTCCTACTAAAGACTATTCTATCGATGTGGATGCAATCAAGGATGAACAATCTTTGTTTGTAAATGCAAGAATTACTCTAACGAATACAGGAAGACAACCATTAACTGATGTTGTGGTCTATTACGGCAACCGAAATGACTCCATCAAAATTATAAATCCTGGAGAAAAAATCTATCTCTCTCCACCTGAAGGCAGCCGCTTAGACATTGTAGAGGTTACTGCTAAGGAAGGCATCAAGGTGGCTAAAGAATATAGAAAACCTATTAAGCTTCCTGGCATGATTGGCTCATGATTTTTATCATAATCTTACATTTTAGGACATACTATTTTTTCGTGTCGCCCTGTAATCTCTCTGCTAGATATTTCTCAAATCCCATCCTCTCAAGCTTCTCTGCTTGATGAATTACATTATATTTCAATTCTCTCTTATATTTTTCAACCTTCGTAGCTATCTTTGAAAATTTTAGGCCCAATATTTGGCTAGCAAGTATGCCTGCGTTCTTTGCTCCATTGATTGCAACTGTGGCAACTGGGATTCCTGCAGGCATTTGTACTATTGACATTAAAGAGTCTATACCATGGAGAGTGGTTGTTTTAATGGGAACACCTATTACAGGGATAGATGTGATTGCCGCCACCATTCCTGGAAGATGTGCCGCGCCTCCTGCGCCAGCAATGATAACCATAACTCCTCTTCTTTTGGCTTCATTAGCATAGTTTATCATTCTATCGGTAGTTCTGTGGGCTGAGATGACTTTAATTTCATTAGAAATTCTAAATATATTTAATATTTCGGCTGCTTCTTTCATAACGAAAAGATCTGAATCGCTTCCCATAATTATGCCAACAAGACATCTATCTATTTTTAATCACCTTGTTTACTTCTTCTATTTTTATAATATTTCTGGCCTTATACGCCCTAGCTATTGCTGTCTCGAGTGAATTTGCTGTCACAGTGATATGTCCAAGTTTCCTTCTAGGGCTAGATATCCTTTTGCCATAAATATGAAGTGTTACTCCTTCTATTGATAAGAGCCCTTTCAATCCTTTAATCAAATATGCACCATTGCAATTATCAGGCCCCAATATATTGACCATTACAGCAGGTGACAATAGTTCTGGCTTGGCTAATGGTAAATCAAGGATAGCTCGAAGGTGTTGTTCAAATTGTGAGATTGAACATGCTTCTATAGAATAATGGCCGGAATTATGGGGCCGAGGTGCTATTTCATTTACGAGTACGCCTTCATCTGGGGTGACAAACATTTCTATTCCAAAAATTCCAGACCCCTTCAATGCGTTCATGGTTTTCTCTGCTAATTCTTTAGCTTTTGCAATTGTAGTATGTGAAATTCTCGCTGGAACAATGGTAGTGTCTAGAATGTTATTATGATGAATATTTTCTACAATTGGAAAAGAAGATATTTGACCACTGCCATTTCTTGCTACCATCACAGAGATCTCTTTCTCAAAAGGAATCAATTTCTCCACCATGCATTGTCTTTCAGAGAGGAAATCCGAATATTCAGGAATATTATTTTCTGAGCTAATTATATAGTTTCCTCGCCCATCATATGAATTTTCACATACTTTTAATATGCAAGGATAACCAAATTTATCACATAGATTAGTTAAATCTGTTTCTGATTTTATAAGTCCGAACTCTGCAACCGGTATACCGTGGTCTTTTAAAAATGACTTTTGTCTAAATTTGTTTTGTATTATTTTGAGTGTTTGTGGGGAAGGATGAATAATAAAATTCTTAGATTCTAATTTTTCAAGTATCTCAGAATTGGCAAGCTCTATCTCATAAGTTAAAACGTCGCATTTACTTGCGAGTGTTGTAATAGCATTTCCGTCTTTAAAATTGGCAATAATGTATTCATCTGATAGCGAGGATGCAGGTGAGTCAGGACTAGGATCCAATACAATTATTCTAAAAGACATTCGTTTTGCCTCTTGAGCAATCATTTTTCCAAGCTGTCCTCCTCCAACTATACCTATAGAAATTGGATTTTGTATTTCCATACTGTCTCGACTTTTGTAAATCATAAACCCTTTGATCCTGTTTTTAAAAAGCGAAATTAAAAGTATACCCTTGACTTAAGAAAATTTCACTATCTTTCCATACTATTCTATCCGAAAAGTACTTTAAAAAGAATGTGTGAGGTTCTTCAAGTGATGAAACTAAAAGGCAAGGTTGCGATTGTCACGGGTGCAGGAGGAGGCGTAGGAAAGTCTATAACGCGAAGCCTGATTTCTGAAGGAACCAAGGTAGTACTTATAGGAAGAGATCGGTCCAAACTACTGCGAACTATTGCAGAAGTTGGCGACAACAGGAATCTTTTACCAGTCACTGCAGATATTACAAAAGAAGCCGAAGTATTAAATGCTATAGAACAAGCTCTTTCATCGTTTGATAGGATTGATATTTTAATCAATAATGCAGGTATAATCTATGATCCTACGCCATTCCATTTAATGACCGATGACCAATGGACCGGACTAATCAACACGAATCTCCTTGGAACATTTAGGACCACAAAGGCAATCCTGCCGATCATGATTGATAGGAAAGATGGCTGCATTGTGAATATTTCTTCTTTACTGGGAATGAGATCGATACCTAATGTACCCTTCTCTGTGTACGGTGTTACAAAGGCAGGAGTGATTATGTTTACTAAAAGTATTGCTGTAGAATATGGACCATATGGGATCCGCTGTAACTGTGTGGCTCCATCGACAATTCGCAGTCCTATGATTGAACCATATTTGCAAGATGAAAATGCAAAACAACTCCTTGAATCATCATTTCCGCTACGGAGAATAGGAGAACCTGATGATATTTCTAGTGCAGTTGTTTATTTTTGCTCGGATGATGCGAAATGGATAACAGGTGCGGTTCTAACTGTAGATGGAGGAATATCTGCAAAACAGTAAAATAAGATATTGGATAGGAAAAAGAGGCATTATCGTGTATACCAACCTATGCATTCGGTAGGCTCGTTGATAAGTCCAGTTTTTCTTAAACTTCTACTTCCTTTAATAGTCTAGTTGTGTTCTTTGTAACTAAGGGCATAATCCTTTTCATTATAATTTCGTGAAAGTTTTCAGTACCAACATCAAATGATAATAATAATACATAAGAAAGTCTGCTGTTGTCATTTGTAATAGGAATAGTTGCCCGAATAAGGCTAGCATAGTGTGAGCTCGCATAATAGATCTTTCCTAACAAGTATTCCCACCTTAGTCGAGTATACTGGCGCGTCGCCGCTGTAATCGCATATTGAGCTCTTTCTTCTGGCGTTAACAATGGCTTGAGACCTTTTCGTTCAGAAACAGCTAATATTTTGCCATCTTCATCTGCAAAACCTGCAAATCTGATAGAAGAATCAAGCGAAATAACTTGATCACAAAATTTCTGAAAGAATTGTTGTTCCACGTTGATTAATATAAAAAGGTGCTTATATTTTGAGTTTCCTCATCAGATGCTGGATAAGCCATCCAATTACCATTGCCAATTGACGGAAAAGCTCATTATAATATAAGTTTGACAGATTTATGTCGCAGTTGTGTATTATCTTATGCCAATTTATCTCAATTTGTTGCGATATGTATTACAATTATTTTCGAATAGAATTATGAATCAATAGCGATACTCATTCCTAGCTTAATTTTCCAATTAATCGCCTTTGAATACCATATTCGACTAACAACATAGCCATCAGCACAGGAATATAAATAAATTCCTATATTAATTATATTCTATTCTTTTCATTATTTATTTATATTTCTCCAGGTTGCTAATAAATTAGCAAGATACTTTAATCGCCTAGGACAACTTCAAATCTGTTGAATAATAAAAGGTATGTTTTAGATACGAGTATAATTATTGATGGAGAGATTACAAAGATGATCGATGCAGGTCAGATTGATAATGGTAGTGAAATTATAATTCCTTTAGCGGTGTTAGATGAATTGCAGTCGCAAGCATCCTCTAATAAGGAGCATGGATTTGTAGGCTTAAATGAGATTAAGAAGATAAGAGACCAAAGTTCAATCAAACATATATCCCTTAAATTTCTAGGTGAAAGACCTAACATCGACGACATTCGTCTTGCAAAGCGTGGAAGGATCGATGCGATAATAAAAGATGTGGCCTTGAAGGAAGATGCTACACTAGTTACAGCCGACTATGTTCAAGCACTTGTTGCCGAGGCACAGGGAGTAAAATCCTTACATATAGGCACCACTACCAAGACAACTAACCTAGAATTCGAAAAGTTCTTTGATAGTGATACAATGAGTGTGCACCTTAAAGAAGGGGTATCACCTTGGGCAAAACGTGGTAAACCGGGAAGTTCTCAGCTTATAAAGCTTGAGGAAAAAAAAAGCACATATCAGGAACTGACCAATATCATCAAAGAAATTTCTGAAGCATCTAGAGTAAATAGAACAGGATCTATAGAAATAAGCCGTAACGGCGCGACTGTAATTCAATACGGAATATTTCGAATCGCTATCACAAGACCACCCTTTTCCAACAGTCTCGAAATTACAATCGTTAGGCCTATTGTGAGACTCTCTCTTGCGAGTTATAATACTACAGAAAAGTTGATTGAAAGGCTGTCAGCTAGTTCGGAGGGCATCGTAATATCCGGTCCCCCAGGTTCGGGTAAAAGTACTTTCGCAAGCAGCCTTGCAGAATTCTATTCAAAGAATGGAAAAATAGTAAAAACTTTTGAATCACCAAGAGATTTGCAAGTTCCTGATGAAGTAACTCAGTACGGACCATTAGAAGGTAGTTTTGAAAAAGCCGTAGATATATTGTTATTAGTACGGCCAGATTATACAATTTTCGATGAAATAAGAAGAGCGCATGACTTTGGAGTATTCTCAGATATGAGGTTAGCAGGTGTAGGGATGATAGGGGTAGTACATGCTAGTAGTCCCCTTGATGCAGTTCAGAGGTTCATAGGTAGGGTGGATCTAGGAATGATTCCTCACATATTGGATACTATTATCTTTATCAGGAATGGCATAATTGAAAAAGTTTATGATGTACTGCTTACGGTCAAGGTTCCAACAGGAATGACTGAGGCTGATCTTGCAAGACCACTTGTAGAGGTGCGCGATTTTGAATCGCAAGCAATTGAATATGAAATTTATACTTATGGTGAAGAAAATGTTGTTGTTCCAATCTCCGAATTGAAGACAACTGCTCAGTCAGATAATATTATAAAAAAATTAGCTGAATCGAAAATCAAGGATACGATTAGGAGATTCGATCCTGACGCTGATATTAATATAATTTCCGATAACAGAGTTCAAGTTAAGGTCAGCAAGGATGTAATAGCTAGGATCATAGGCAAAGGCGGATCTACAGTATCAGAATTAGAAAGGATGTTGGGAATGAAAATTGATATAGAAGTTAAAACTCCTACTCTAGGCGAAGAACTTGATTTTGAAGTTTCCGAAGCTGGAAGTACTGTTAACATATTGGTAGACGAAAGCACTGTTGGAAAAAAGATCGATGTCTATATTGAAGATGAATTTGTCCTAAACAGCCAGATAGGAAAAAAATCCAGAATAAAGATTGACAAGCGATCAGAAAATGGAAAAAAAATGATAAATGCTTTACTGGCTGGAAACAAGATCAGAATTTTTCTGAGTAAGGATTAATACGCATGCATAGTTACTGCATGAATTCCATTTGTAAGATGTTTTTACTATATTAACATATTGTTAAATGGATTGGAAAGTTCTAACCAATTTAGATTTTACATTGATCACTTAGATAAAGACATTTTTATAATTAGCGTTGGGTTTATAAGTTTGCTATTTCAACGTCTATGACGAAGACGTTTCTGTGTATACTCAGTATAAATACCCTCATTACGATATGAATTAAACCACTAAAAATACACTGTTTCTTTAATTTGTCTTATCTAACTAACAAATTATAACATCGTTTTCTCATAGAACAGATTTGATTTTTTATGTTATTAAACAGGTAAATTTTCACGTTTGGGAAATTGAAAGTTAATGCTTTTGAAATGAGCTAATTCTTTGACGAAGATCATTATAGTCTGTTAAAAAACGGATGGCATATATGATGATAGCAAAAGTCAAACTAGCTAAATTATACGTATTTTTTACACTTACATCACCTCGTTAGATTCTTCCAGCTTCCTTCAAACGTGAAAGCATTCTCGACTCACCCTCTTTGAAATGTTTTTTGTCTTCATCACTGTCCAAGATTATCGCAGGAACTTCTGTAGGTTTTCCATATTTATCGAGAGCAACCATGGTAACAAAAGCAGTACCAGCATGAATCCGTGTACTGTCATCTAAATCTTCGGACAGAACAGTGACCTCCACTTCCATCGATGACTTACGTACGTAGTTTAATCTGGCTGTTAAAATCAAAGCATTTCCTATGAATACTGGTTTCAAAAATGTCATTCTATCAATGCTTGCAGTAACAATATTGGCTCGGCCAGAATGCCTTTTGGCAACTAGTCCTGCAATAAGGTCGACGTGTTTTAATATAACGCCGCCAAAAACATTGCCTTTTGGATTTGCATCTGAGGGTAACATAATAATTGTCATCTCTGCCTGGGACTCAACTGATTTCTTCCCGAGGTTAGGCAGTGATGCCATATCTTGTTATTGCACAAACCAAGGTAATTAAAGATTATATATATATTATAAAAAAAGAAGAGAAAAGTTACATGGACTTGTTCCAAAATTATATTGGTATAGTAAAGACTTATGAAGGAGTTCAGCCAACAAAATAATCTTATGTGAAGACCAGCCTGATTTGTATCGGTTAATAATATCGCTAAGCTCGTTCATATTTGAACAAATGTATAGAATTTCGATACACGATATACTATTACGATGAAAGGTATTTGTTAAGTCGCTTACTTGAATTTATTGGAACTGGACTTTGGCTAAAATCATGGAGAGGATATATTTTGAAGCAATTGAAAGGTACTAGATTCAACTTTTCTGCCAAATATTAAGTACGTAGTATGTCCTATCATTCTCATTGAAGGCCGAGTCATTCCTTCTCTTGCTTCTATGTCACGAATCATTATTTCTACACAATCAACATCTACATATCCGCATTGTTTTAAGACAGTCGCAGTCTTTTCTAGTTGATTCATGGTAGGGCAAATTGCTACAAAGGCTCCACTTCCTTTCAACGAAACATGAACATCGGCAACTACACTCCAAGGATCTCCGAGATCCACTACGGCAACATCTGCTTCCCTAATGCTAAGACCCAAATGAGGATCCTGCTGATGCATTGTAACATATTGTAACATCCCTGCTTTTTCCAGGTTCTTTCTTGCTATAGCCATAAAATCAGCATTGATGTCATAAGTGTAAATATGACCAGTTGGTTTTACAATACTTGCCATAAATGTTGTGAGGGCAGCACTTCCTGTTCCTATTTCTAATACTGTAGAGCCATTTTGCAAGCCAGTCCTAGATGCTATATAACCAAGATCTTTTGGATAGACTATCTGAGTCTTCCGTTCAGATTTCATTATAAGGTCGTGCACTGTGGGCTGGATAAGATATATGCTCTTTCCCTCAGTTGTTTTAATGAGAGATCCATATTCCAGTCCAATAACCGATGAGACATCAATGACTCCAAGATGGGTGTGCATTTTCTTCTGTGTAGTAACTTTAACTAACCATTTCTTTCTCTTTGAATGAAAAAGCAAAACATAATAACCTTCTTGTATTTTCATACAATAATAAACAAAAAGTTATACTGATAAAAATCCTTCCAGATACAAGAATTGTTTTCTTATCGTATGCAATTCTTTAGGACCAGCGACAGATGATCTTACTAAATTTAATTTAGTGATATGTTATTCAATAGGTCCTATGCTTATCTTTATAAGATCAAGAATAACGGGATTGAAGTTCACACTCCATTTTAAGATATAAAATATTAAATCAGATGATCATAAATAGAGTTAATTACTTTTTCATCTTCAAGAAATTCTTGTATTTTATTTCGTTTTTGCAATATCTTCTTTGACTTGTACTTTTGAATCCAATTCCGTATTGAAACATGATTCCTTTTAACAAATGGCAATAAATGATGCTCTGACGTTTTTCTAAGCGAAAGATCAGAAAAGTACAAGTATGATGTATGGCAAATATATTTTAAAGGTGTTCTGCTTGTTTTAGATTTGACCATCTAAAAAGGTAGGATATCTTTAGCTATAGATTTATCGTTAAGTTAACAGAGCCAATCTACATCTAGGAGCGCTTATATAGAATAAAAGTAACTAGCTGTCTAATTATTTAGCCACACGTACTACAAATCCTTCTATATTTTTTTCCAAAAACTAATCGTATTATTTTACATCCTATCTAATGCAGAAATCCCTAGTACACTGAATATATTTTTCATGGTAATTCCAAGAGACTTTACAAGTACTAATCTCGAAAGCATTATTTCTTTATTTTCCTCCCTTAAGACAGGGACTTTTTCGTAGAATAGGTTAAAGGCAGTAGCAAGGTCATAAGCGTACTTGGCCAGCAGCTTTGGGTTCAATGTTTTGACCGTTTGTTCTATCTCTAGATCCATTTTTGCAATTATTTTGATTAGATCAACTTCATATTCTTGAGTTAATAAATTAAAGTTTCCTGATTTTATTTTTTCTCCATATTTTTCCAAAATTCGCTGGGATCTAGCATAGGTATATTGTAAGTAGGGTCCAGTGTTGCCTACCAGGCTCAATGAATCAACTATGTCAAAAGTTATAATCTTATCAAGATCCTGTTTAATCAAATTATATCTAATGGCAGATATTCCTATTTCTTCTGCAATCATATTTATGTCATTTTCTAAAAGATCAGGATTTCTTTTTTTTACTTCTTTGTAAGCAATTGCTTGAAGTTTATTCAAAACGTAGTCTGCATTAACATATATTCCTTTTCTACCTGATATATGCATGAATTGTCTGTCTCCAATATTAAGTCCTAGGATTTTGGCAGTCTCCGAGCTCAGAGTTATTGCCTCATATGCGAGATGATAATATCTGTCATTGTTAACCCGTAAACTCGACAGAACCTTTGTGATGATTCTCTGTAGTCTTGTTTGTCTTGAATCAATTACCGTAATAACCTTATCAGCGGAATTAAACCAAGGATGTTTGCTGTTACCAGAATTGGGATCCAAAGTCGTAGACCATAGAATAGATCCATCCCATTGAACAGTAAATTTATAATAGAAGAAAGGATCCTCGACTAACCCTAATTTCCACGCTGCATATGGTATATCCTTAGCTATGTAAGTTGCGGTTCCATCACTTCTGACAATAACTTTTTCCTCTTCATTGTCCTGTTTAATTACCCAACAATTTTTGTTTTTTCCTTGTGTTTGTAAAGTAACAATGCGATTTTCTTTTAACATTTCAAACGATTTATTCCATAGGCCAGAGATAACAATCTGTGATTCAAAATTTAATAGGTCATAATGGGCTTTTATTCTCCAACAAGTCTTTAGTTGATCCTTCAAAACTCGCATACTGATTTGTAAAGCAAATTGAGCAATCTCGGACGTTCCCTGTTCCATTTCCTTAAGAACTAATATTCTTTTCTCTTCAAGGTTGTGATCATCTTTATACATTTCATTAATTTTTACATAAACTTCATCGCCACAATATTGATCAAATTTTATAGATTCATCGATGGGATTGAGAGGAAGACCAGCAAATTTGAATCCAACAACGATATCGGCAACCTGTAAACCCGAATCGTCGATATAATTTAAAACTTTTACTTCATAGTTTGTTGCTTTCAATATCCTGTAAAGTGTGTCACCTAAGATTACATTACGCATATGACCAACGTGAACTGCCTTGTTTGGATTAATGCTTGTATGCTCAATTATTATCTTTTCACGGTTACCAATCTTAATAAAGCCGTAGTTAGGATTTTTGAGTACTTCATTAAGAGCATAAGAAGCTAAATTAGCCACATTTGTCTTAAAATTTATGTAGCCAGATGGATGAGATTCAACTGAAAGAATAAAGGACATGGAGTTGTCTGCCTTTTTTTTCTCGATATACGGTTTTAGCTCCTTCTCGATGATTTCATTTGCAATATCAACAGGTCTTCTTTTGAGTTTTTTACTAAGTAGAAATGCTATATTGCAGCTTAGGTCTCCAAACTCTTTCCTGGGTGATTCTGATATATTGAAATCTGGATGACTGTAATTCAGATTTGAGAGACCAGTTAATAATGCCTGATGAATTTCGTTAATTAGGAGTCGAAATGTCAAACGAAGTTCTCTCTCCAAAGTAGTTCAATGCAATATATTCAATTGCATCAATCAAGCCTTCACCTTCTTTGCCAGGAACTACATATTTAGCTCTGGCTTTCACATATGGTTCGGAATGATTGAGGGCGATACTATAGCCACACAGATCAAATAGGGGAATATCCGTCTGGCTGTCACCAATCGCAACCGTCTCTCCTGGTGCTACATTCAAAATATCCAATACTTTTTTTAATCCGGTAGCTTTGTCAACTCCTCTTTCGTTGATATGAAAAGCATATCTGCTATCGGTAAGATTTAAGTCCATATTATGTTCATTTAAAATTTTTTGTCCTTCTGCAATATCAAATGTTCTAGACAATACAATTTCTGTGAGTCTATGAAAAACTGGTTTAATTTTTATAAATTCTATTTCCTTCTTTAAGATCTCATAACCTTTCATACACTTCTCCTTGTCAGCTAAAAGTATGTGTTCTTGGGGAGATAAAGTCACAACACCACCATTTTCTCCAACAGCAATTTTTGTCGTACCACCAAAGACAGCAAGTATATATGCCTCCACCGATGAGCGTCCAGAAACATAAATTATTTTATATCCAAGTCTCTCAAGATACCTTAGACTCTCAATAGCTGGCAGATGTATCATTCCTCCACCGTTTTCTGTTAATGTACCGTCAATGTCTATAGCAAACAACTTTATCTGTTTCAAATTATTGAGCAAAAATAGATTTTTGGATATAAATGTTCTAAGCACATAGCTATTCACCTAAATTTTTCTTCTTCCTAAATCATCTCTTAAATGTTATAAAAGCCAAAGCTGGGATGATGCTGGACTAAATGTGTTAACAGAAGACTTCAAAAATATATTAGAGTAATAATATATTCCTATTACGTTTCTGTTTAGGTTATTAATGGCTGTCCAATATGGCTTAGTTCAAATTTGCTATTAACCGATTGTTTTGGGAGAGTTGTTTGTTGTACACTGGAATGATTAGATCTCAAGCGTCTATCACTTAACGATTTTTGTTTTTTGATCATAATTTTTATCTTAAATCCAAACTGACCATAATTATTCCATCTTTCTATATCCATGACTTCTCCTGAACCAACAATTCTGTCTCCTTCTGCGGTAACAACGATAAAATCCGTTTTAGATTCTTTGTGGATAGTGGATATCTTGTCATAAAAGTGATGCCAATCAAGAGGATTAGTGATTAATGCTTGGACAGAAAGCATATCACCCACACTTATATCAGAAAGATAACTTGAAAGTATCTCTAGCTCACAGAGTTTCGCATACATAATAAGATTAGCATTAACATTATCGAATATATAACTTTTGGAATAAATAATTGTAATTTGCTTACTGATATGGTTAAATACCGAATATAATCTATTTTATTTATAGAATGAAATGTTTTTTACAAATATTAGAGTTAGAATAAAATAACTTAGCTGTGTACCATTAAATACTTTAATATAATATATTGTCAGGGCCCGTAGCCTAGTCAGGATAGGGTGCTGATCGAATAGCATAAGCCTCCGAAGCCAGTTATCGTGGGATCGAAGCCCACCGGGCCCGAATTATTACCATCTCTTTGGTTGGTTGGGAAATCCATATACTTCCGGCCTGCATTCAGCATCAATGTTATGCAAATACTTATATGAGTTAGAGAATGTTCTTTTATGAAAGTTGTCCTTAGAAGTTCTTATTTTAGAAGACCATAACAATACGCTTTTAAATAGACGAGAAATAAAGTCTCTACTAAAAAACTCTGCAGGTAAAGTCAAGAGGGCCGATGCAGCAGATATGATTGCAAAGCAACTGAATGTTAATAGAAACGTAATTATTCCGATTAATATGAAATGTCAAACAGGCAATTCTGATATTTATGCTACCATGTATATCTACAATAATGAAGATGAGGCTAAGAAACAGCTTCCTCGTTACAGAATATTGAGAAATATGTCTAATGAAGATAGAAAAAAATTGTTAGATGAAGAGAAGGCCAATAGACTGAAGGCTAAGCAGACGAGAGCAGCCGAAACAAAATCAGGATCTCGAGGAGCGAGGAAGTAAAAATGGCTGACAAAAAGACGGCAAAAAAAGGAGAAGTAGCCGTTTACAATTTCTATAAGCTTGAAGGAGATAAAACAATAAGAAGTAAACGCGATTGCCCCAGATGTGGAAAAGGTGTGTTCATGGCCGAACATGATAATAGAAACACCTGTGGAAAATGCGGCTTTACGGAATTTCCGCTTAAAGAACAGTCCAAGAAAAGTCCAAAGAAACGTTAACATTAACAGACCAACTCTCTAATTTCTTTCTTTATTGATCTTGCAACTACTGGACTTATTAATGGATAAAATGATTCGATATAGCGTTTTGATCTTGATAATTTTCTGATATGTTCGCCAGTAGTTTTGTTTGAATAACCAAGTAAGAATTCTCTTACTACTTTGCTTGCTACGAGAGAATTACTTGTTTGTTTGAGCCCCCTGCAGAGAAACTGCACTATATCCCAAATGGGATCACCTGAATGAAATCCAAATTGATCAACATTTGTAAAGTAAAGTAAATTCCCTCGTATGATTAAATTCTTTGGTTTTATATTGCCAAGAGTTGACTTATCATTGTGTATTCTGGCTATTTGTTCACCTGCTATTTTGATCCAATTAGTATTATTATATTCATAATCTTCATTCATAGAGTTTTTGATTGCATCATCAAGCAAATTTCCCTGTATAAATTCAGTGACTAGCAATCTCTTGTTTAGAATAACTGATTCAATGGCGGGTGAATTTAATCCTAAGTTACGAATATACCGGAGCGCTTTGTATTCATTGCCTAATCTGAACAAAGAATCCACCTTGAATCTTTTGACTTGCGAAGTCCATAAGCTCAAGGCGGCCCATTTTACGCCCTTGGTTTTTGGATATTCTTTTACGACCATCACCTTTTTACTATTATCATCAAGGTTTGTCAATGTAAAGCGAACAATTCTACTATCTACTTTTCCTAATCGATGTTTATTTGAAATTGAATATCTCATAAAATTTTCATTTTTAGCAATTACATCAAGCCAGTTTTTACTATTGAAAATTAATATACCTTCAGGTAGTTTCCAATATGATTGCTTGGGAGAGGACATAAACATCGGTAAATTTAATTGCTGTTTTTTTTGTCTGTGTATTTTCAATTGAGCTTCTTTTACTGCATAGCGAAAGGTTACTCGACCTGCATATACATGGACAAGGTAGGAACTAAAATCTTGTAATTTCTTTCCCAACTTCAAGGAAGCAATTCTACCATTTTTGTTCACAAGAATACGTTTTTCGGATATCTGCAATGAATCACCAGACGGACTTTTATGCAGTAAATCTTTGTCTTCGTTTATTATTTCATTCAAAGCTCTATGATAACCATCAAGCGCAAAATTAAAGTTCTTGCCTCCATTCTCGCAGTTATAAATTTTGTAGTAACTGTAGAGCGCATTCGGATAAAGTAAGCAGCGTTTTTTTATTTTCGAAAACATGATAAAATCTAAGGGAAAAGAGATTTCAGTGCTAAGAATATTAGCTGATCTAACTATATCAAAGATTTCTTCTATAATTACCCGCTTCTTATAGATAGTTTCAATACGCTTGAAAAATTCTGGATTTACGATAGCGTCATAGATATGTAATAATCGTCCGATCACAAAATCTCCAAGAAATGCAGATCTAGCATCTTTTTCCAGAGATTCACGATCCACTACGAGCGCTGAAATTTCTATTTCAGATTCCTCTAAATAGACGTATTTAACAATAAAAGAATAATTTTCAAGGACGACGATAATATCAAAATCACTGTTCAGGGCGGCTATAGCCCGCTACTTTTGAGCCATAAATACAAACACCAACTATACTATTGTTCTTTGCTATCTTGTTGATGCAATTACCGATTATTTTTAATTGCTCAGTCGAATAGCTAGACATAACGATCGAACTTTTTCTTTTGCCACTGTTTTGTATTTTGGAATTCAAGAATTCTTTCTTTAAGTATTTGATCAACTTCTAGATTAGCCATTAATTCAATAGGTAATTTTACGATATTAGAGTCGATAGTAACCTTGGTCGTTGGAAGCCTTCTGTTGATCCATTCGTTAACTACTTTATCTTCTAATCGAAGATCACTGAACCCCTCTGGAAATTTCTTTGTAATGTGATCAATCAAAGTACGATCAGATTTGAAGACTGATTTGGGTTCCATTAATCGAGAAGAATCCCCATATCTCTCTTCAAATAAAGTACTGGATATTGAATCAGATATTATATCCATTCTCATAATCCGACTGACTAAATTAAGATAATGTATAAACTCATGTGCTAAAATAGCATGAATAGAGCCACGCAGACCGAAAGCTATCAGGGGAGCTGTCAGTTGAATAACGATGTTTAATTGTCTCTGTTCGTTTACCACTGGGATTGTTCTTGCAAACAAGATACCGAACTGTGAAAATTCGACCTGCGATATCGAAATGACAAGATTAGGTTCTACATAATAATATGGATATTTTAGTCTAGCTGCATTCTCTATCCTTTTAATTCCATTAGTAACTATTTCATAGCGATCTAGTATAAGATCATAAGTCTTTTTCGGTAACTGTCCGCTGTTTAATGCATCATCTACTTTTTGTAAAGAATTAAAAACCATCTATATACTCTGAAAAGGGGCATAGTCTAAAAAAAAGGTTGCTGCATGGCTACATCAAGAATATCAAAATAAATACATTTGCAATTTGAATCGACGATCTCTGAAAGATTAGGTTTAGCATTCTCTCTCTCTCCAACGAACTGCTTGACTTGGAATCCTCCATCTGTAAGCATAGTAATAAAGAAACGTTTTGAATCTACTTTTAGTATCTTGAGCGAATAGAGCCTTTTTTTAAATTGTCTTGATTTGTATTTGAATCTTATAATCGAACCACAACAAAATTTTAGTTTTTCTAAGTTTGATTTTATAATTTCCTTGTCGCATTCAACCAAAATTTTAATCTTTGTGGTAAATACAAAAGATGGATCTGAAATATTATCAGGCTTAGGACTTATTATAACTACAATTCCGTTTTCACAGAATTTTAAATTGTTCTCAAATTTACGATTTTGTGGATTTGTTATGCGTGCAAAAAAAGGCCTTCCTTTCCCTAGAACCCTGCTTTCTTTATCTTCACTTCCTACCCAGGTAAATTTAGCGTTCTGTCCTCTTGTTATCGATATCAAATTCTTAGCAATAATTCCCTCTATACTATTGTAGCCTGATAGCCCAGAATGATCACAGGCTAGGCAACCATTTCCTTGACAACCGCCGCACTTAGTTTGTTTCTGCCTTATTCCTCTATATTTTTTTATATATCTGCCAAGAAAATGTAATGGACGAGTCTTTGCAATTACATCTACATTATTGTTCTTATCAATATCAATATTTATCAAGATGTCTGGGCTTAAAAAGTCAAGTCTTTTTTTTGTTATTTTTTGAAATCTTCTTCTGAGTTCTCTGGTCAATTGAATTTTAACATTTTCCATTCCCCGTATCTTGAATTTTGAGCGAATGTAGTCCTCACGTTCATAGTATTCATTTGGAATTGTTGCTCCTATTGTAAAGCTATCAAATTCATATACGTTTGCTACTGTTGATAATATTTTTTTATGAATTAAATCTATATTACTCATCAATCCAGAACATATAAAACAATTATCTTGATCCATTATAGATGTCACTCTAAATGATGGAATGTGTCTTTTTAGACAATATTTGCAAAGAGTATAGTTAATTTTTAGTTGTTCTAGAAGGAGCTTTTCATCCTTGACATTAGCCAATACCAAATCTCCTTAACATTCCTTGCATCTGTCTACCCTTTGTCTGTTTCATCATCGTTTTAGAATTATTGTATTGTTTTACCAACTCTTTAACATCGTGTTCGGTTATACCAGCACCTCTTGCAATCCGCTTCCTCCTAGAATCATTAATAATATCAGGATTTCTTTTTTCATTTTTGGTCATTGATTGAATTATAAATCGCCATTTCTCCATTTTCCCTTGAAGAGCGTCTAATTGATCTTCTTTTACCATACCCGATAGACCCGGTAAATTGTCAATTACGTTTTTAAATCCCATTTTACCTACATTTTCCATCTGTGCGTAAAAGTCTTCGATAGTCATTTTGCCACCCAGCAATCGCTTGGTTTGATTCTCATCTGCTTGAACCTCAAGACTTTTTGCCATTTCAAGCAGCGCTTTGATATCACCCATTCCCAGCATCCTACCAACAAACCGTGTCGGTGAAAACTGCTCAAGGTCATCTATGCGTTCTCCTGTGCCAATGAACATTACTTTAGCTCCAGTGGCAGCGGATGAGGCAATTGCGCCGCCACCCTTGGCTGTCCCATCAAGTTTCGTTATAATAATTCCGCCAACAGGTGCAGTTTCATGGAAGGCTTTGGCCTGGTTGTAGGCTTGCTGACCTATTGTTCCGTCTATTACTAGTAAAACCAAATCGGGTATTGCCACCTTATACATAGCGTTCATTTCCTCCAAAAGTCCACTCTCTTCCTTGTGTCTTCCGGCAGTATCAATAAGTATAACATCCATATTCTGTGATTTGTAATAATTCAGACCATCTCTTACGATTTGAACAGCATCTTTGTTATTTTCATCACCAAATACCTCTACATTAATTTTATTGCAATTCATTTTTAATTGGGTCAGCGCACCAGGTCGCCATGTATCTGCTCCAATTACTGCAACGCGATATCCATGCCTTGTTAGCCACCTAGCAAATTTGACAGTTACTGTTGTCTTTCCACTGCCTTGGACACCAAGCATGAGTACAATATTTTGCTTTCCTGCCTTGAAAGAAACGATATGTTCGTCGTTCAAATCCACCGATTTATCAACGCTTTTTATTGGCTCTCCTGCATAGCCAAGTAGTTTTGCAAGTTCGCCATAAAGAATAGTGATAATTTGATCTTTTCTCGATAAACCCTTTGGTGGAGTTTCATTGATTGCCCGACTTTTTAGATTCGTAGTTATCATTAAGACCAGTCTAACATTAACATCCGATTGAAGTAATGCTCTTTGGACGTCTTTACTGAGAGAATCTATAAGTTCTTCATTAATATCAGATGCTCCTACAATTTTTTTTAAGGCGCTTCGAAGACCTGTTCTTAAGTTATCTAGCATAGCAAGATTACTTGGATACTAATGAAGCTTCTAATATTTCAAATATTCCCCTTTGTCCATCCCAGTGGATTCTGAAATCATTTATCTTTAATCTCTTCTTAAAGATAGGACAATCTACAATCAAAGTTTCGGCTTCTCCACCTTCAAAAGTTAAATTAAATCCATATTTTTTGCTCAAAAATTCTAACTTGCCTAAAGAATGCTTGTCTAATGTAACTCCAAGCCAATTTTGATCTAACCCCATAGCAGATACACCAACGATTTTAATACAAAATTTTTTATCAATGAGATGAGTCATGTATCGAAAAGGTTCTATACCCCATAATGGAGCAAATATTTCAAGTTCTTGCTTTGAGCAGACTCTCTGAAAATTGTCTTTTTGAAAGACACTTGATATCCCACCATGAACTAATCCTTGAATATTATGAATAGATTTTATCTTTTTAATTGCATATTCGAGTGAATTTACTTCCTCTTCTTTAGATGATTTCTTTAAGGCGAATCTAAATGACGGGATCCCCATGGCTTCTCCAAGTTGTTTAGTCAGTCCACTATTTGGATAGTGAAATAACAGGCTATCATCTGTCTGAGGTTTCATAGTGATCAGACATACTACTTCATGCCCGAGTTCTTTCATTTTGACTATTGAGAAAGTACTATCTTTTCCGCCAGAGAATAGTGAAGCAAGCCTCATGATCAATGATGAAAATACTATCTTTTATTAACTACTCGACGCTAGTGACAGGTAAATATAAGATCTCATTATAACCAGGCATTCGTGTATAATAGCCGGTCACATGGAATAAATACAACTTTAAATAATTCATTAAATATTGTACAATATTGATTACTTCAGGAGATAATAATGCTAAGTCATTTTTATCTATGCCTGTTTCGTCGATTGTGCAACAAAATATGGCGATTTTAGACCGTTCTCAAACAGCAGCCGAAGCTATAGCAGTTATGCGAGATCGCTCTGTCCGTTCTGTTCTTGTATCTGATTCAAAGAAGGAAATAATAGGCCTAGTATCTAAAACAGATATCTTATATCGAATAGTGTCATTGCATAAATCACCAGAACGCACACGGCTTGAGGATATAATGTCCTCACCAATAATATCTGTACCACCTGAAGTGTCCATTTTAGATGCACTTGCTGCAATGGAAAAACATAATATAAGACAACTAGTTGTAAGTTCGAATTCTAAAGTATATGGCACTATAAGTAGAGAAGATATCGTAATAAGGACAGAGAAGGCAGTAGTGCAAACACTGAATGCATTCAAATTAGATTCAGCCGTCTGCATAATGAGCCCATTTGCTTCTACATCTCTTATAGACAAAAGAGATGGACTAGTTTGCCCTCACTGCAGTAATCAATATAATGACAAAGAATTGCTGTCAAAACATGTAAAGGTAATTCATTCTAATACTCAATAGAATTTTAATGATCTTATCATTACTCTGTGATAGTTTCACTTACTACTGAATTCTCTTCTGAATGATGAATAACATCAGGTAAATCTGTAATTGAAGGTAAAAGAAGCAGAATCTCGTCATGTTTATCCAAGAATATTAGTCCTGCTTCTGTAGTTCTATATAGACCTGTTATTTTTGAATATTCAATTAAACCTCTATCTTCTGCAATAGCAAGATATCTAATTAATTGTGAATGTGATACTGATGCATTATTCATAATAGTAGTTTTATATTCCCAATTAGCTGTTGCACAGCGCAGTATGGCTGCCATAATTTCTATCTCGGATCTATTCTTCATACCATTGACCTACCTTTTTTATGTTTGAATTTTTTTAATAAAAGAATGTTAGACAATCTATGACGACAATATAGTAGAAAAAAAACTAACAATAAATTAATTCAAAAGTATATGTATGCTAGACAGTTTAAACTCAATTAAATTTTTATCCATTACCTGAACAAAGATGATTCATACATTTAGTATCAGTCTTGCAAAATCCGAATCAATGTTAGTGATGGAATGTCTAATGATGATTGCAGTCAAAGGACTGTATTCATATCGAAATAAAACTTTTATATCCATTTGGAATACAAAGGTTATAAATTAGTATAATCTGAAAAAAAGACCTAACGTTTATGATTTTACCAGTAAAATGATATCACATGAATTGGCATTGATGATGCTTAAGTATTTAAGGAAAATTATTAAATAGCATAATGCAAAATCCTTTGAGGCTTATTCGGAGATGAGTACTTGCAGAAATATCGAAAATCACTTTCTTTTCAAAATTGTACTTTTGATGTTTAACAATTATAGATTGATGAAGCTGCTTACGCTATTATCTTATATTTAAATAAGGAGAAGTATGAGTTATATACTGCTAAGATATTACAACGTGATAGTGTACCAAGCAATACCCAAGTGTCTGTTGGATAAGCGAATCACACAGACGTCAGAAATGAGGGAGAAGAATTTTTGTCTAGTTATGCCAGATGCTATGATCTGCTTCGAAATGACTAACTACATATTAGCAGCAGAAAAAAGAGGAAAGTATTTTGATTACGCTGATGTTGATCCTGTGATAGATTTTAATTTAAAAGAATGTGCTAGTGATGTAGGTGCGATAAATATCAGCAAAACAAATGTAATGATAGATACATTATAAATTAAATTGACTAAAGAGATCAAATAGTGAATAAAAAAAAGAGTTACAATATAATGAGTGCTAAAGATACCCGGACAAACAACTGGAATAATGCTGAGAAAGATGCATATATCTTAAGCGTTGAAAATCTCTCTAAGATTTTTCATTCACCAGCAGGCGGTATTGTTGTGCTTAAAAATATTAACTTTAGAATAAAGAAAGGAGAATTTGTATCTATTGTCGGACCTTCTGGAAGTGGAAAATCGACTCTACTAAACATTCTAGGAGCTTTAGACAGGCCAACCTTAGGCAAAGTCTATTTAAAAGATCTGGATATTTTTTCCCTAAACGATTATGAGATTGCCTTATTTAGAAACAATTTAATAGGCTTTATCTTTCAATCCTACAATTTAATTAACAGAACTACTGTTTTAAAGAATGTTGAAATTCCAGCAATATTAGCTGGAATGAAAAAGAATGAAAGGATTGCACGGGCATTAAAGTTATTAGACATTCTCGGAATAAAAGAGAAGGCTAAATCAACACCTTCAAACCTAAGTGGCGGAGAACAGCAGAGAGTAGCAATAGCAAGATCAATAATGAACAATCCTGTAGTAATTCTTGCAGACGAACCAACTGGTAACCTCGATACCAAGACAGGACAGGATGTTTTTAATTTATTAAAGATGCTTTCAAACAGGTTTAGAAGGACTATAATAATGGTAACTCATAATCCTGATCTCTCCAAAGCAACAGATAGGGTTATCCACCTCAAGGACGGAATAATAGAGAAAGAGGCTATCAACTAAAATATGAAGAAAATAGTATCTACTCACAAAAAAGATCTCTGGCCTGAATTAACTGGTCAAATCAAAAAATCATCTACTACACCTTTTGTATCTTTTCTTATCAGTATTATGATAGTTCTTCCATCTGCTTGGACACTAACTAATGCAAATGCTCAGACTGATAAAGATCCCGCTTTCCAGGATGCCTACTGGACAGACAATAATGCAATATCTTCATCTGACACCACCAATACTAGTGATCCTGTAAAGAAGGAAGTTGGTCCTGGAGAAGGTGCAGCTACACTTGCGATAGTACTCGTTAACAAAGCTCGCTCTGATATTACTGCAGTGAAAGGATATCTGAGTCTCCCATCAGGCTTCACAACGATTGGAGTATTACCACAGGACATCCGAAATAATATATCAAACTCATCACAATATTCAGTAGATTCTTATAATTCAATTGTCAAATCAGGAGATACATTCACTCTTTATTTTGATATCAATGTATTAAAAAATGCAGAAATAGGATGGTACACTGGGTCACTTGATCTAATTTACTCTAAGGTGCTCGAAACGGGCCAAATTACAGTAAAAAATATTTCAATTCCCTTTCGTGTAACAGGAAAAGTAGTTTTAGATGTGCTATCAGAAAATCCTCATTTAATCCCAGGTTCTTCAAACACGGTTAAGATAACTATAAAGAATAAGGGTACTGCCAACGCTAGTGGCGTGGTTGTCTCGCTTAATGAGGCTTCTAGTGCAAGTAATTCTCCTTCTAGTAGCAATTCATCATCTAGTGTTAATGGTGCTAGTGGCGGTGGTGTAACAGGGTCTATTTCACTAGTAAACATAGGAAATAGTACCTTTGATATAGGTAATATTCCTAGCAATGGAACAGCTGAAATAAATTCATTACTTTATCCAAGTAATTCTGCTGCTGAGACAGTGCAAAATCTTGCTCTTCAAATATCGTATGGAGATGCTTATGGTAACGTAAAGAACTCTGATCAATCCGTAGGTCTAGTCGTATCTGCTAGAGCTCCACAATCAATTTTAAACGCAGAGCCAGGTGTTTCCTCTAACAACCAAAATTCTTCTATTATTCTAAAAGCTGGAAAGATCCAATGGATGGAGTTCAATGTCGCCAACGAAGGCAAAAAACCCGTAACCGATCTAGTAATCACTCTTGCTTCGCAGGCGGATACAGTTAAAATCCTTGGAAATTCGAAATGGACGTTTGAGAACTTGATGCCGGAATCCAAATTGAATTTATCTACAACAGTCTTTGCATCAGATGATATTATTGGCAAGCCAATACAATTTTCAGTCAAAATACAATATGTGTCAGATGAACAATCAAAGACAGAAACTATTAACCTAGGATCATACGTGGATGGTGAAATCAGTGTAAAAGTATACGATCTTGATATTAACATAATTGGGGATAAGCCGAACCTTGTGGGAAATCTTTTAAATGAAGGAAATACCGTTGCACTTTTTACCACTGTTGAGTTGATTAAATCTCCATTCTCAAAAGAAAAAAGTCTTGTTGAAAGCTTTCCTTCCCAACAGTATCTTGGTGATCTTACTGAAAATTCTCCCTTACCATTCAGCATTCCTCTTTTGATAAAAAATAGTATTAAAGCCGGAATCTATCCTGTCTATCTTAGAGTTTCATATAGAGACAATCTAAGAATACTTCATGAATTAACACTGAATGGATCAGTAGACTTCAAACCTATACAACAAACTACTCGTGAAGGACAAAGCATCTTTGGAATCGGTAGTATTGGCAGTGATAATAAAAGTAATTCTTCAATTATTGCTATATCCATAATACTAGTAATCGGTATTATAATAGCGGCGATAGTTGTGCTCAGAAAACGGAGATCAAAATCAAAACTTTCTAAGATTTTAAGCTCGCACGCAGATAGCATAAAAAAAGAGGAAGGAGAAGACGACATTCATTCTCTTTTAGACGGACCAAATGATAAAAAAAGAAGGAATGGTTGAAAAAAGAAAGAGAGGATAAGGTAAAATGGATATCAAGGAAGTTTTCATATTATCATTTGATGCCCTTAAGGAAAGAAAAGTCAGATCCATACTTACTATTTTGATGGTGATGGCAGGGAGTAGTCTATTAGTTGCAGTTAACGGATTCGGTGCAGGATTCGAAGTGTTTTTTAATAATCAATTTAACAATCTCGCACCAAATATACTATTCTTAAGTAGTGTACAGCAAGAGCAGAACGGTCCACCTGTAGGAGGAGCAGCAACACCTGCAGCACCAAAAATTACATTAAATGCTGCAGTCATAGAGAAATTAAGTTCACTTCCATTTATAAACCAGGTAATTCCTTCCTATCAAGCAGATATCACCTTAGAGTCTCAGGGTGAGTCCAAAAACAATGCGGTTTTATCCATAGATCCTCAAAAAATATTTGTAATTGCTCCAACATTGGAACTTGTAGAGGGTTCCGCATTAAGACAAAATGATCCTTCTGCAATGGTTGTAGCTGAGAATGTAGCCTTTCCACCAGGAGAAACAACACCCTTTATCAATTTGGGTCAGAGCGTCAGAGCAAAGTATTCTTTTGTAGATGACATAACAGGCAAATCTAAAGAAGAATTAAAGAATTTTGTTGTAACAGGAATTATGAAATCTACGGGTAATCCCACCATAGACAACTCTGTCATTATTAATACGGATGCAGGAAATGCATTCCTTCAGAAATCAGGTAAGTTTGATTCATTATTTGTAGTTTCTCGGTCAAGTGAATTGGTAGATGTCGTTGAAGAAGAAATCAGAAGTCTCTATGGAAATGATATTGGAATTACCACCGTCAAAGCCATCCTAAAGACAGTTCAAGAATTTACGGGAGGAATTGATGCATTTCTATTAAGCATTGCTGTTATCTCATTGATTGTTGGTGCCGTTGGAATAATCACTACACTCTATACGTCAGTTATAGAGAGAATACGAGAAATCGGAACCCTTAAAGCACTTGGTGCGCAGAAAACTAACATTCTTGCTCTTTTTTTAGTTGAAGCTTTAATAATTGGTATTTTGGGAGCAACATTGGGATTACTAGCCGGAATCGGTGGAGGATATTTATTAACTAGAGCTGGTCCTGGAAATGGACCCCCTCTAAATCCTGTTTATCTACCGTTAGATATGATTAATGTCTGGCTAATTTCTGTTGGACTCAGTATCCTAGCAGGGCTTCTTCCCGCGTGGAAAGCATCAAGAGTTACGCCTATTGAAGCTCTCCAACCAAAGTGATACTTATCATTTGTGCTTGTGTTTATCCTTCAGTAGACTAGGCGGAAAGAGATTACTATCGTAGAAGCAATGAGTGATCATGAACTTAATCTATATCTGACTTGATGAACATATAAAGCATCAATCTCACTGAAAAAGATATATGTAAAATTTAGTAGCGATAAAGCTTGCTTTTCAGCCATTTAAGCTTCTTTTACGTTTTGACTAACTTCCCTATTTTGAGAACCGATTTGTGGTTGTGTTTTTTCTCAGCCAAGAAAGGAAATGGCATCGTCTGTAGAACCTCTTCCCATCCTACTTTGTGTAGACTGATTCTGGTTGATTTGGATAAAGCCCTAGCCTCATCCCTGGGCTTCTCAGATAGGGTCATAAAAATAGGGTCAAACATACTAGTGTATATTATATGCATAATACTGAATTCAGAGGATATATGATTAGAATATATGGGCTGTAATAAGTAGTCTGTTGTTAATTAGATATCTCACTATTTCCTATTGATCGTCTACTAGTTTCCCAAAAGATTCTCAAGGTTAATGGCGTATTCCTATCGACTTTATATTTGAATACTTCTGGATAGTCCATCTCGAATATGACATCCCTCCTTGTTTTAATGTTGGCTTGAAAACATCAATTCTATAATTATATTCCATCAAATATAACGAGCTTATCTTCTATTTTCTTCATTATATGTTCTAGGTGATCTTCATTTTCTTTTCAGACTTCCGTATTGAAGAGTGATTTTGGGTATTTTCGTTCTCGGCTCTCAAACTTCTGGTCCTATTTTATAACGAGATGCCTCAGGAACTCATAATCCTCGTCATTTGTTAGTTTAAGTACTATTCATCAGTCGGCTCTTCCTGATCTTCATCAGCATCCCTTAAATTTCGAGCAAATTCTTTATATAAATATAGCTAAATGCTTGCCAAATTGTTGAATTTGAGGCAGTTTTTGGATCCAACTTTCACTTCAAGTTATTTAGGAATAGAATGAGCTACTATATTTGCATTGGTAGTGAACTGATCTCGTAATGAATTAAGCAAACCAATTATTAAATATATATTTATCATAACATTAACAAATTTTATTTAAACAGTTAAGTAACATGCTGATGACGATCAATAATTATAACGGTATCATGGAGAAGAACGCTAGTATGAAATCCGCTCGTATCGTAAAAACGAAGGAGCCTCTACATCTCGAAGATCTTAAAACTCCAAAGCCAAAAAATGAACAGGTTTTAGTGAGAGTCGAATCAGCTGGTGTTTGTCATAGTGATTTGCATCTTTGGGAAGGAGGTTATGCGGGACCCCCAGGGGTTTTTATGAAGGTAGAAGATCGCGGTGTAAAGTTTCCTTTGACTCCAGGCCATGAAGTAGCCGGTCGAGTCGAAGAGTTAGGCGAGTCGGTTACAGGCTTTCAGACAGGCGAACGAGTGTTAGTTTATCCTTGGATAGGAGAAGGACTATGTCCAGCATGTCGAATTGGAGAAGAAAACTTATGTGATTTACCGCGTACTTTGGGGATATACCAAGATGGCGGTTATTCAGAGCTAATACTTGTTCCAAGTCATAAATACCTTGTAAAGATACAGAACTTGGATATCAATTCTTCAGCATCACTAGCTTGTTCAGGTCTTACTGCGTATACTGCAGTGAAAAAGGCATATGCACAGGCGAGCGAAACCATAGTATTGGTTGGAGCTGGAGGGCTAGGCCTGATGGCAGTTCAGCTTGCGAAGGCTATAACCAATGCTCGAGTAGTGATCGTTGATGTCGACGATAAGAAGCTCTCAGAGGCAAAAAGATTAGGAGCCGATGAAACAATAAATTCGCTTTCAACAAATCCAGTACAAGGAGTAAAGGATATTACAGGAGGGCTAGGAAGTGAAATTGTTATAGATTTTGTTAATAATAGTAAAACTGCGCAGAATACGATTAATATGATAAGGAAACGAGGTCGACTCATTATGGTAGGCCTTTTCGGGGGAGCCTTAGAGCTAAATTTACCATTGATTCCATTGAGAGCATTCACGTTGACAGGCGCTTACACCGGTAAATTTGCTGATTTGGTGGACCTAGTGGCTCTGGCAAGATCTGGAAAAATTCAATCAGTGGTGTCAAGAAAATATAAATTGGATCAGGTAAACGAAGCACTTAATGAACTTAAAGGCGGCAAAATTATAGGTAGGGCCGTTTTAACACCATGAGGATAGATGGTCTTCAGACAGAGATAATCACGTTAGCAATTCATAGACATGACAGTTTAGAAAGCTGTAATCGCAACATATAAAATCAGGTCATAATTGGCTTGATTTATTTTATACTTTACTATCTTGTCATTCAAAAAAATATGAAATCAATAATTATTAAGATCATTGATTATCACTCTATTTCGTAGGAAATATCATTAAATTATTTGATCTTTTGTTTCTATTCTATTCTATTCTTACAGATTGATAGAATGTTGTAGCTCATTGCTATTTTGATTATTATTTTGCAGTTTCGACTGTCCTGGTTCTTTAATTTGGCCATGGCATTGCTAGCCTGTATTGCGATAAAAGCTATAACTTGCATTGACTTCTCCCGAAATTATGCTGCCGATCTGAGGAGCTATGAGGGTATGAAATAGATCTATTTCAATAATATACAATTTCTATTATTTAGAATAAAAAATAGTAACCGCAAAAAAAACAGTGGCTGCCAACTTTGACTTGGCAAGTTAAAATTATGGAGTTGGACTGCTTTGGTTACCTGTTGTCATGTTACCCTGAGTAAGTTCAGTGACACCAGACATCTCCCATCGAAGCTTGAGGTGAAGAAGTAGCATTAGTTGTGTTAACAGTGCTTCCCATAAACTCAGTTCCAGTCGCATTTTCGCCAGTCGTGTTTTGTGCTGGAGCATTAGATACGAATACACCACTACCGATTACAGCTAAGGATGATATGACTAGTATTGCATATAGGGAAGATGCAGATAAGATTATTTTTTTTGATTGTTTGGTTTTGTTCATGCCTTAACCTGGCCTGACATAAGATATATACGTTTTATCTTGTTTCCTCTTGATTTATTGTTATTATTATGTTTGCAACCTAACCTCTTAATTAAGGACTAACGCGATCTATTAAACGCGTATAGATTAATATCTATAATAAGATTCCCAAAATTCTGGTACCGGATCTTTTTTTCGGTAAACCAAATACAAGATAATAGATGAAAAGCGATTAATTATCTAAAACTCTTATTTAGTATGACCTAGCATGGACATAAATACTGTTATATGCTAAATTTCATCGATGAATGCTAGAAATAAACTTCTTATAAGTATTAATGACTTTAATACAGCGTGAGCAATGACGAAAATAACTCTATAACTTCTCAGAAAAAGCCAATAAAAGAACCAATCTCAAATACCTCTAAAGAATCGTTGACCTCAAATCTTGAAGACAAGATAGTGGTAGCAACTCCTTCGAAGGCTGAATATAAGAGTTATGAGGTAAAACCTTCTTCGGAAGAAGAATCGATCTCCGCCAAAGCAAAAGATGCCGGACAATCTTTAAGAGATCTGGCTATATCTTTAGGGCAAAAAGCTAAGGCGATAACAGAGGAAAAAACTACAGGGTTAAAAGCTCAAGCTGCCCAAACCGCTGATCTCGATATAAAAAAAGATGCACGTGACATTCAAAAGCTGGGTGACAATATTGAAACCATAGTCACTGTTTTTGAAAAGATAATGACCGATATACGAAAAGAACACTATGGCCAACAGGAGAAACTATTAGTTGGATATAGAAAACTTTTAGAAGAGCAACTAAGTGTGATTGAGGCAAGACTGAAGATGGCTAAGCGACTTAAGCTCGTATCTGTGTAGGAAAACCTTCAGAAGAAAAGAAAGAAAGATCATTCTACAAGTAATTTACTAGTTATGTCTTTTACTACTACGGACTTTATATTAACAAACTCCTTGATGCCTACTTCAGACAGTTCTCGTCCTATACCAGAATGTTTTATTCCACCAAAAGGAAGTCGTGGATCAGACCGTACCATCTCATTTACTGAAACTATCCCGCTCTCAACTTTTCTTGCAAGAAGAATACCTCTTTCGATATTATTTGTCCATATGCTGGCTCCTAATCCAAACTCTGAGTTGTTTGCTTCCCTGATCGCTTCTTCTTCGTCGTTCACGACAATTATAGGCGCGGCAGGACCAAATACTTCTTCTTTTACGATCTTCATATTATGATCTACGTGAGATACTATTGTTGGTTCGTAAAAATAACCATCCCTGTTGATTGAATTTCCTCCAGTTAAAATGGATGCACCTCTAGTTCTAGCATCGTCAACCTGCTTTGCCAATGCCTCTCTTTGGCTATCACGAACTAAAGGTCCTACGGTTGTCTTTGAATCCATTGGATCTCCTACTACTTCTGACTCTGTTTCTTCGACAAATAGTTTAGTAAACTTGTCTGCTACATTTTTCACAACAATAAATCTTTTTGCCGCAATGCAGCTTTGACCGTTGTTCAGAAGTCTAGATTGAGCTGCCATATGTGCAGTTTGATTTAAATCTGCATCTTCAAGAACTATAAAAGGATCACTTCCCCCAAGTTCCAAAACAAACTTTTTTAATTCCTTCGTAGCTAGTTCTGCTACTCTTCTTCCAGTATTAACACTACCGGTAACTGATACAGCATCGATATCTGACTGTGTCAGCGCTTCTCCTGCTCTATAATCTCCAATTATCGACTGAAAAATATTCTCAGGAAAGCCTGCGTCTTTAAATGCCTGTTCAATTTGGAGAGATGTACCTAGACATACACTTGAATGTTTTAGAATTCCCACATTTCCTGCTGCTAATGCGGGAACGGCAAAACGCATTACTTGCCAAAAAGGAAAATTCCATGGCATAATACAGGCAATAACCCCAAGTGGTTCAAAAGACACGAAACTTTTCCGAAACTCTGTAGGAATTAATTCGTCTCTTAAAAAAGATTCTGCATGTTCTGAGTAATAATCACAAACCCAGGCACACTTATCTATCTCAGCCAGCGATTGTCTTATTGGTTTACCCATTTCCTCTGTGATTAATTTTGCATAATCTTCTTTGTTTTTCTTCATGACTCTCCCAAGGCGTCGCATATATGTACATCGTTCTGAAATATCCAGCTTTTTCCAATCTTCAAAAGAATTCCTAGCATTTTTCGTTTTTTGATTGATTTCTTCTATACTCATGCTATTATAACTCCCAATTACTTTCCCGGTTGCTGGATTGATTGTTTCAATTGTATTTGACATATCTTTACCGGTGTATATCTAATATTCATATATAATAACTAAGTAATTCGGGACTAAAATTGTATCCCGCGGGCAGGATCTGCTCCAACATAGTTCTTATCTACGATTGTTTGAGCCTGCGACTCTTCGGTTACTGCACATTGTATGCCTAATAGGCTGATTCTCGTGGTCAGCTAATGAGAGTAAGCCGACATCTACAGCCGAAAGCTCTACCAGGCTGAGCTACCGCGGGACAGTTCGTTTGTTGTAAGAATTATATATAATTGTGACTAGGGTTAATCTAAATATCTAGCTATGTCCATAGCAAAATAGGTGATTATTTTGTCCGCTCCTGCCCTTTTCATCGCGACAATAGAATTAAGTTTGGCATTCTCTTCCTGTAGCCATCCTCGCCTGGCTGCGGCCTTTATCATAGCATATTCACCGGAGACATTCTGAACCGCAAGAGGGAACTTTAATTTTTCTTTTATCATATATATAATATCCAAGTATGTCATTGCTGGTTTTATCATAACCATGTCTGCTCCCTCTCGAATGTCATTTTCAATTTCCCTCATTGTCTCTTTTGGATTTGTATATGCTATTTGGTATGATGATTTATTTAGATTCTTATAATTAGATTCCTTTGAAAACATGGCAAATCTAAAGGGTATGTAAAGGGATGAATGATATTTGGCAGAGTAAGATAAAATTTTAGTCTTTATAAAACCATGTTTATCAAGCGAATTTCTTATTGAAAGTACTTGACCATCCATCATAGAAGAAGGTGCGACTATATCAGCGCCTGCCTCTGCATGGCTTAGAGCGATTTCAGATAGAAATCGTAAGGTAGTGTCGTTGTCTATATTGCCATTATCAAACACTACTCCGCAATGACCAGAGAAATTATACTGGCATAGACATACGTCAGTCGTCACATTGATCAAATTTCCAAATTTATTCTTAATCAGTAGCAATGCGCGCTGTATTATCCCATTTTTTTTTGAAGCATGATATCCAATACGGTCACGTTTCGTAGGAATGCCAAATATAATTATTGATGAAATTCCAGCATCTAACACCTTCTGTACTTGGTAGATGATTTGTGATAAGGGCGTTAAAGTCATACCAGGCATTGTATTGATATGATGAAACTTTTTTCCCTGTTCTTGAATAAAAATGGGAAAAACCATGTCCTTCTTACATAATCCTACATCTCTACTAATTTTACGATAGACGGTATCAGTATCAAGGCTATATGTCTGCACAGGTGTCAGATATCATATCTTTGTGGGAATATGAATACTTACGCATATGGTATTTTGTTGATTTACAAGATTTGGAAGTTTATAATTCAATATCTTCCATGTGGATGCTACTACTGAAATTTTATGATTTGACTCCTTTTCTTACTTTGTTCTTCAATTGTTTGTTCTATGTATTCTATAGTGATTGGTTACAAGAATGTAATGCTTTTTTTGTTGATGATTTAGCATTTCCAAGTCAGTTGAAAATTATTTAGGTTTACGACGGAATATCGATAATAATATTGAATATCTTGGTGTGTCTTTACTCCTTTTCTAGACACTCTACTGACTTAGCATTTGGCAATAATTTTATCGACAGGCAAAAATAACAACGAAAGGGTTCTAATTCGAGAAGAATCTATTCGTAGTCTTGCTTATAATGTGCTCCAGATTGAAGATGAGGTATCCAGTTTTAGTTAGTTTGATATGTTAGCAGTATATATCAATTTAAACCAAATAAAATGATAAAAAAAGTGGAAACCGTGATTATCAGTCAATTCTAAGACCTAGTCATAAGTTTGTTCATGACAATAAGACATAAACTACATATGTACACACTGTAATCCTTGATATGACGGATGAAACGCGTAACAATTGGTATACCTTCGTATAACGAAGAACAGAACATAATCAACCTTTTAAATTCGCTGATCACTCAATCTTCAAAAGATTATTTCATTTCAGAGATAATAATTTCAGATGACTCGAGTGATAATACACCAGAACTTGTCGAAAACTTTGCCAAAGAAAATTCGCAGGTTAATATTAATTTGATACATCATCATACAAGAAGAGGAGCGGCAGAAGCTTGGAATGAAATCTTCCACAGAGCGACCGGAGATATCATTGTTTTATATGATGCTGATATTGTTATCGATAAATATGCTACGCCACAACTCGTATCTGTTTTAAAAAAGGCAACAGTTCTTTGCGCCTCGAATCCTCAACCTGTTCAAATTAAGGGTATAGCCGGAAGGGCATCTTCGTTCATTGCATATTGGCTTCGCTCGGTTAGGCGTCAAGGTTTATCGCAGTATACCGTCATGGGTAGAGCACTTTCAGTGACTTCTGAAGTTGCAAAAAAAATTATCATACCTCGTGACATAATTTCGATAGATCTATACCTTCAATGTAAGATTCTAGAATTTGGCTTAGAAATTGTCTATAATGACAATGCATTGGTTTATTTCCTGCCTCCAAATAAGGTATTTGACTTTGCTTCACAAGTCATTAGGGCAGCTATTGGCCACAAGCAGCTTCATGCTTATTATTCTAGATTCCGATCTGACCTTCCCTTGAAGATTGCCATTATGGAAGCAGTGCGCAATTGCATTCGTGATCCATTAGGAGCTTTCTCTCTTATTATATGCTATGTAACACTTCCGTATTATAAATTGAAAGTAAAAGAAGTGGGATCGGCTAAATGGCATACAGCCGCTAGTACAAAAGCCTTTAATTGCAGAGTTCAGTTCTAGTTTCTCATTGAAGATACCATGTACATGTATACGAAATTGATTCTTTAATCTGAGCAAAAATGAGGTGAAATCTTTCTAAATTTATTAGAAAAAGTAACTTACATCCTTTTTGTCCATGTCGGTAGGACTATAATGTGGCTAGAAACTATTATTGTTACTTCGTTTCTTTTTATTATGATAATAGTGAAAAATGTTGAAGGCTCTAAATAGTTAGTATTATTCTTAAAGAAATCATTGAAAGACAAAGCTTAAACTTGAAGCTATTAATATGAAAATTCAATCGAAGTACAATTTATTTCTCTGCTAAATAAATTAGAATCGTCATAGCCCTTCAATATTGTTTGATATTGCTTTCACGTATGTATCTATAATGCAGACATAAGCATGCTAATTTGCTTGATAACGTGGGACATAGTCTCATACAATTTTGACAAACACAATCCGAAATTATTGCAAATTGAAAACTAGTATTGGTATGTCCTCAAGATAATATCTCTGCAAAGAAATAATGCATATAAAAAAACTTCTCGATTGATTCACAATATATATACGTTAGCAAAATAACTGAAATTGGATTAGCTGTGGAGGTAGGAGCCGTACTGGGATACGTGTGTACACCACATGAAAAAAAATGCAGCTCCTTAGTAGATCAATGGAGACAAACCGGCAGTATTTTTGATATCTATTTTGTCACAGCAACATTCTCTGATGAAACTCTTCCTTATTTCCCTAAAAGGGCATATCATTATATCCTTGCATCGTTTAAAGATATGCAGATTGTATTAGAAGATATTAGAAAGCAAAATATGGACAGCTTGTCATTCGTTTTCAATCTGGATAGCGCTTTTTTTGAACGTTGTGGCAAAAAGCTGAACTATATTTCGACCTATTTTACGAAATACAATTACAGTGAAATCGAGATATCTGATGTTGAAGAAGTTATAATTAAAAGAGAGCGCGTACAAAGAGCAAGTCTAGCAAATATTCGAATTTTGACTACAGAGCAATTAAAGTTTACTTTTCCATATTCAAAGAATATTATAGTACTAGAAGTAGAAGGAGAAAAAACGCACCAGAGCGACCAGAAGTATTGTGAAAGAACAAGAAGAGATGTCGCAAGGAAGGGAATCTCTTTAAATAATCTTATGAGCTTTTCTATATTAGAAAAATTAAAGTAATAATATTGTAAACGTGAGTGTCGAGTATTATTGGATAACAATTTTTATAGCTAGGTAATCTTTTATAAGGATTATGGAATTAGCAATTGAACAGTAAAATAAAAGCTGATTAAATGTTATTCTTAAAAACGATTAGTAGTATAGTAGCCTTTTTTGATATTATTTACAAGATAGAAAAATTGCAAAATGCGGAAGATTGAGATATTTTGATAAGGGGGGCATTAAGGCCATGATAGTAGTATTAAATAATAGAAGAGGTTACAAAAGTATTCGCTCGGTTTAATAAGCGCTTTTTTTTGTCATACTTTTAACACCAATTGCTCTATCGTTGATTATCGGTATATGGTTCCTATTGGAAATTGGAAACGATATACCAAATTTGAATCGAGGAAACGTTTTCATAATGAATACTGTTTTCTAATAAAGCCATTCGAAAGTCAGCTGGGACCTCTATTCGAGAAAGAGACAGGTTATGGCTATCTCGATTATGGTAGGCTTTCATTGCAAATTGCAAATATGATAATAGAGGGACAATGAAGACCGGATATATTCATAAGTGCAGGACAATCCCTATATTTACAGGTGATTGACCATAATCCTCGTCTTGCACATTGCTAGTAGAGTTTGCTTTAGCTGAGATAGTTATCAGCTATACTCTTAATACGTCATTTTTTAATTATCTGTAGAAAGCTAGGAGGATCAGCTTCTCCATGGACATGTTTTCCATACAAACGACAATAATACCTGAGAGAAGAACAAGTTAATCAATAGGAAGAACAATAGGCTGGACACGGCTTGTAAACGACAATTAATTAATATTTTAATATTTACTCTGAAAATGCTGATTTCTCCTTGTTAATTAAAGAAAAATCTCTCTATTCACCTTTAAATTCAAATTAAGTTAATGCGTTTGGTAATTATCTCCGATAAAAACCATAATTTTATGTTCTTATAGAATAGCCACAACTGTATTTTTCCAATTTTAGGCAATGATTTACGTGTCTGACAGAATGGAAATAGATTCATAGGAGATTTTTGAGACGCAAGTATATTAAATTCATTATGACTCAGCGGTACGACATAAGGACTTTATTTTAGCACGATAGCTAGCATGTTAATATCATTCCAATTTTCAATTACATGTTGTAAGCATGCTTTTTAAAAATTCCCCTATTAGAAAAAGCTTGCAATCTACCCATTGATTTGTATGATTTGAATTTAATATCTCCAAATAAATTTTGTTGTGCTTTGCTAGGCTTATTTCCGAGCAAGACAGAATAGACATTGATAGATCATATGCTCATAATTATTTATACACAATAGATATACCTAAATATGAATATAAGTCCTAAAATTCTGATAAGTATTGAGCAGGCCGATGGATCTTGGCAGCCTTAAAGTTGGTTCTTATATCATGATAGACGGCGAGCCTTGCAGAATAGTTTCATATGACCATAGCAAACCCGGAAAACATGGTTCAGCAAAAGCAAGAGTAGGCAGCAATAGGAGTTTTTGATGGATCAAGGCATAGTCTTGTATCTCCTGTATCGGCGAATATAGAAGTTCCTTTAATAGATAAAAGAAATGGTCAAGTGATTTCCATTTCTGATCAACTGCTACAAATAATGGATCTCGAAACATTCGAGGTCTTTGAAACCTCCTCAGTTGAGGATGAAATCCGAGACAAGATTAGGCAAGGAGGAGAGGTGGAATATTGGAAGGTTATGGAACGGATAAAAATTGCGAGAGTTAAAGGTTAAGCAATTTTTGTCATATATGCCTCTCGGTTAATGAAGTCTTCATGTACGTATTTTGTCTCTTCAAAAAGAGTTCTGAAATAGGAACAATTATAATCTTGAATAATGTCTGAAATCATATGCGTGATAACAGTGAAAAAACGATGCCCATATGTTTCTCACAAGAGCAATGGAAATTTATAGAAAATTATGCAAAAATCAAAGGTATGCTTAACGCTAGTCAGGCTATTGAAGATGTACTAAAGGAAAATTAAAAAGAACAACTTTTCTAGTTCATTCAATGCCATTAAAGTGCAGATTCTCCGCGCTGTTTTGATCCTATATCTACTGTGTCGTCTACATCCGATATGAAAATTTTGCCCTCTCCAGCAAGACCTGTACTAGTACTATTAACAATCTTTTCTACAACCTTATCCACCATAGAATCATTAACTACTATTACCACCATGGCGTTCACATTAAACTCTGGTCTATAGGTTGAAGTGCCTCTACCAGACTGCATTTCAGGTCTTGGAATTTGTCCTCTACCCTTTGATTCATAATATGTCAGACCGCCTAGATTAAGTTCGGCGACGGCTGAAAATGCACTTCGAAGTCTAGCATGTGGAATTACGGCCTCAATTTTCTTCATAATGCAAAATACCTGATGAAGAATTATAATGTGTTTTTATTAAATATTGTGGATTATCGTCTTATTAGTAATTTTATCACAAGCCTATAAAATTATGTTGTGCAAGGGCTTAGCGGCATTTTCTTTTTTTCTCAAAGATAAGCTGAAAGATCAAATTCTGTTAATCCTGTAAAATAATTTAATCGATTTATTAAATCCGTTGCAACATCACACATCAAAAGGAAACTTGCAAGAGGAATAGATACAAACGCAAATTAGAGAATTTATTGATTCTAATTTATTTTAATACAAAATATGAGTGAAAATACCTTCACAGCATCATAAATAAATAGGGACGATAGTGTTAGTGAAATGTTCAGACGCCTGCCTAGTGAAGCCATCCCGTATGACTTGTACTCAGAAAGCTTAAAGCAGCATTGAATAATTAACAAAGTAGTCGATTTCCTAATTTTATAAGTATTGTTATTATTGACAGTCTATAGAGCTACTTTTTAATTAAAGGGTATTCGAAATTTCTTTATCAGATCTATTATCAACTCAGCCCAAACTTGTTTCTCTAGGATAAAATGTGAATGTCATTTCGTAATGAAAGAGATTCACGATTCTGCTCATTAATTTAAGCTATAATGTTTGATGATAATATCCAAAAAGAGTTCTATTATTCAGAACTTATAATTGTAATAGCATCACTCCGTACTGCCAACTAGACTCAAGTCTGCATGACGTTCTGAAATACTCTAGGTAATTATTTAATCCTTATTACTTTTTTTTATATTTTTGTGTTCTACAATTTTATTATAGGAGTGGAATTTCTTAATATGATCACGCATTTGTTCCATCCCCTCAAAGCTCTTATTGCAATTCTTACATTCATATAAAAGCGCTTTTCCGTGTGTAACTTGAGTGTGTTGCATCAATTCTTCAACCTTCCTAAACTTCCTTCCACAAGCTTCGCAAATATTTTTCTTAAACAAACTTATTGTTGAGTCTCCTTTTGGTTTTTCCTATCCCAACAATTTTTGCATAATTGTCCGTCTATATTCCATTTGGGTTTAGGATTATAACGTATAAATCCCATTTTTTTACTACAGACAGAACAAAAATTTTGTCTTTTTTCATAACTCAATTCTTTCTCCTCAAAACAATCACTACACAAGAAACTTCCTGAATCCATATTCCACTGCCATCTAGGTTTCTTTTTTTCTGATTTAAGTTCCTTTTTACATATTATACAGCTGTCCGGGATTTCTTCATATTGTTGCTGTTTTGCAATAAATTCCTTTGTTTTATCTATATGACAATCCGCACATAAAAAACCTTCCATGTTCCATTCCTTGGCGGGTTTATATTTATGTTTAAGCTCCTTCTTACAAATATTACAAAATAGACTTTTTTTCTTTTGAAACAGTCTCAAGTACTTTAATAATATACAAAATACTGGTACTAAAAGATAGTTGCTATTATAATGTGCCAAAAAATAAGTTACAATGATCCTTCTTATTGTCCAGCATATTGGATGAAGTCTCTATTTTATATATATGCTCGATATCTTATGTTTTAAAGGTTAGGTTTTAATAGGGTATAGAATAACCTGGCCTCAATGAACAACGTCATTCTCACAGGTATAATCGCGGCTGTTCTGATAGCAGGATTCGTTTTAGCTCCTTTTAACTCAGGAGGCATCCCAAGCGCATCAGCACAAGTGCAACCACAACCAACGGGTGTTACAAAAAAAGTTCTTTTAGTTGCAAGTGAAAAAGTAGTCCAAGTGGCTCCTGATAATGCTCTTCATCCAGGCGGAGTCACATATAACGCAATGGTCTGGAATGGCACAATTCCAGGTCCAGTAATTGCAGTTGATCAGGGTGATGCATTAGAAGTAACAGTAAGAAATGATGGTAAAGTAATACATAGTATGGACTTTCATGCAGCCATTGGTCCGAGCCAAGTGCTATCTGGGAATGTAAATCCAGGTGAATCAAAGACATGGACATTACATGCTAATACTCCAGGCTTCTTCTTCTATCATTGCGGTGCTGATGCATTGTTTGGTGTATGGGAACACATTGCAAATGGCATGGCTGGCGGAATTGTAGTGCATCCTCAGAATGAAAAACCAGCAAAAGAGTTCTATCTGGCATTTGGTGAAATCTATAGTGATACTGCCGACAATTCTAAAGCAGGGTCATTTGATTTGCAAAAATTCCTTAATGGCAATGCAACCCTTGTTCTGACTAATGGTATGGCTCACAAATATGTACCTTCCATAGGTGAACAAGCAAAGGTTGTTCTCAATCCTAATGCCCAACCCTTCAAGGTCAAGCCAGGTGAATTAACTAGATGGTATGTCTTAGACTATGGTCCTAATGACGGCGTAGCATTCCATTTCATCTCTGGTATGCTTGATGCAGTACGCGACGGCTCTGTCTTGAACAGACTAGGTACTGTATTGCTAAATGACGAAACATGGTGGATTCCAGCAGGCTCAGGTTCCGTTATTGAAACAACATTTCCAGAGGAAGGAGTTTATGTCGGCGTTGACCATGCTATGAACGATGTATATAAGGGTGCTGCACTTGCCGTGATTGCTAACAATACCTCGACTGTAAATGACCAACCACCAGGCACAGCAGTAGCCCCTAAAGGTAGTTCGAGTGTAGTCGCCAGTAATTCCACATTGGCAGCGGTACAACCAATGATGACAGGCAATCAAACAGCTTCAGTAATGAATAATGATACAACAATGGCTACTACAGCAACAGGTAATGCAACAGGATAATCAAGAACCATAATCACTCCTCTTTTTTTGTTTGTTTACTAGTCATTATTTTGAAATAACAAAGTTACTTTAAACTTGATAACAACCAAATTATTTCAGTGTAATTAGCTTTTTTATTATTTTTTATTACTAAGTGTTTCAGAGATAGTTCATTCATTTTCTTACTTTGACACCTTATATTCTCTTGAATAATTCTTAACATCAAACCTCCGACAAACACGATTTTATTGATTTAATTATTACAAGCTATTGACAAATCTCTCATTTTCTCTTTCTGAACAATCGAAATAGATTGGCAAATTGGTCATTATGTTAAAGCCTCACCAATGTTAAGCTATCTTTTTTAATTACTCATCTAAAAGGCTTATTAAAAAGATGATATTATTAGTGAATTTAAGAGAAGCTCTACTTCATCTTTAGCCTTCTTACTATAATATAGTATCCTTTTCTAAAATGTTGAAATATATTATCAATCTATTGTCATGTTGACTAATTCAATTCATTTACATCAATTTATACACACGAAACTAAAGATAGAATGTCTTATGAACTACACGAACACAATGTCTATGCCTGCTAAATTCAGGTAATGTACTGTATGCTTGCACAAACCATGAAGTCCATATAATACTCTTAAAGCACTATACATAGATAGAACTCCTTCGAGCTCAGTATTACAATTGATTATTAAAAATCAAATTACTATATCGATCTTCTTAATTTAATATCTGCTATATCTATTGACCAACTCATATAAACATTTGATTAAAATATTATACACAACATTGTCATTCGCTCTGATGATACCAAGAAAGAAAGAGACAGAGGGAATGAAAGAAAGAGGAGACTAATATAATTCTAAAATATATCACAAATCTTATTATTATCCTCCTGTACAAAGAATAAAGAATAAAATAACGACAGCTTTGCATATAATTCTCAGATGACAAAAAGCTGTCTAAAATGCGGCAAGGAATTCGATGAAAAGACTATTGATGATCCGGCCTCTGAAAAATATCCTTCGTGTGCCGATTGTTGGAAAGAGTGGACAACACATGCAGTAATGGTTATGAACGAAATGAGATTAGATATGTCTTTACCAGAACATAGAAAACTTCTAAGAAAATATGAAAAGGTTTTCTTTGGACTAGAAAAAGGAGAAGGTGAGTTGCAAAAGAACCCTGACAAAAAACCTGAGCCTTAGACAAATCTATAGAAGTTTGAGCTGTTCAAATATCGATTCTGGAATTCCTTTAAAAAATTCTGTCCTATTGGGAAATAAGAAAATTACTTCTTTGAAGCAATCAGATAATTTCTTCTTATTCTTGTCTTCAAGTTTTAAGTAGGCATCAACTAAAGGTTGAATGTTTAATTTCTCAAAGAAAGTAGGATTAACGATCAAAACTTCACAATAGATTCTAAATAGTTCGGTTATTTTATTACTCTCTAATTCGGTTAAAATCTGTAGCCATGCTTTTATCAATGGAGATAACTTTTTTGATTCGATTGAAGAGCTTCCTCTTAGTATCATAGATATTGTTTCGTTCTTGCCAGGATCGTCTAGCGAAAAGAATTCGTCTAGTTTTTTTACTATGATTGGTTTTCTCAAGAAATCTGGAAGGTTCGCCACGATCTGCAGAATATCAGCAGAAGCTTTTTGATCGACTGACATGAATTTACACTCTATAATTCGTTATAAAAGCTTAGACAACAAAGATCAGACTTTGTACCTAGCAAAACTAGGATTAAATATCCACGCCTTAGATCCGATTTTATATGCCATCTACTATTACAGTTGGAGGATTCTATGGCGATGAAGGCAAAGGAAAAATAATAGCATACCTTGCCAAAAAAGACAACTATTCAATTGCTGTTAGAGGAGGGGTCGGTCCTAACGCAGGACATACATTCATTCATGAAGGTAAAATATACAAAGTTAGAATGTTGCCTAGCGCCGCAATGAACCCCTCGACGCGATTGTTGATAGGTCCGGGCGTTTTGATTAATCCTGAGATATTGCTAAAAGAAATAGAAATATTCAATGCAAATGATAGGACTTTTATTGATGCACAATGCGGAATAATTGATCAAAAACACATAGAAAAAGATAGTGTACAAGATCATCTTAAATCAGTTGTAGGTACTACAGGAAGCGGAACAGGCCCTGCAAATGCCGATCGTGCCTATCGACTACTAAGACTTGCTCGAGATATTAATGAGTTATCTTTATATCTTGAGGATGTTAGCGCCTCTGTTAACTATGCCTTGGACAATAAGGAAAATGTGATTGTTGAAGGTACCCAAGGTACTTTTCTATCTCTATATTATGGTGAATATCCCTATGTAACCTCAAAGGACGTGACTGCTTCAGGAATATGTTCAGATGTGGGTATTGGCCCAAAAAAGATAGATGAAGTACTTGTGGTTTTCAAATCCTATGTCACACGAGTTGGAGGTGGGCCACTGCAAAATGAGGTTAGTCGAGAGGAAGCAAAGAAGAGGAACTGGCTCGAATATGGAAGCGTAACAGGCAGAGAGAGAAGAGCATCACCATTTGATATGAATTTAGCAAAGAAAGCAATAAGATTGAATAGTGCGACACAGCTAGCGGTTACTAAGCTTGATGTTATTTTCCCAGAAACTGGTGGGATAAAAGAATTTAACAAGTTGTCAGACGAAGCGAGAAAATTTATTCAAAATATAGAGTCCGAGACTGGAATAAAGGTTGTATTTATAGGAACAGGCGCCGAATTGAACGATATAATAGATCGGCGTACAGAGCATTGAAAGAGGATGTCTAAATTAATGTGAATATTTTGCTATTGGTAATTTTTTTGCAACCAATTTTTTTATAATGTCTCTGTTTAATATCAATTCCTTAACTATCGGTTTTTTATTTTGAAAATTCAAATGTTTCCGAACAAATTTCAATGTTCTGTTTGCATGATTATTATTATTGTTATTATTGTTATTATCTTGGCGTTTAATTATTAGATTCATTCTTATTGTGTCTTTGAGCTTGCTTTTCTTTGGCTTTGATAGTGGTTGAATATCATCGTTATTATTATCATCATTATTATTGCAAGTCAATTTCAAAACCAAGATGGCATATTCAATACTGACATAAGTACGCTATAATAACAGAGACATATCATTTCCCATGAATTGTAACTGTCGAGATTTATTATTGCATTAGCTAACAAATGTCAAATCTTATTTTTTGTGTAAAAGTCATTCAATCTCTTATGTGTTTATCTTATGTGTTTATATTGTTTGAATTTTTCAAAATACATAATTATTAATCTTGATCCTTGCGGAGGACTTTAATAGTATTCATTTAGTGGATAATCATATAAGTTGCGACTGAAACATCCCTATTATGTAGAGTTATCCGATATGAAAGATTTCGGCAGACTAGTATGTGCGCTAGAACGCGCTCCATTACCAGCTTTCTCTTTGATAATGAATAATGAGTATATTTTTGCGGTTCAGACTGATTTCATAGATGGTAGGCCAGTAATTTATTTTGTAAATAGTCCACAACATAGAGAAGGACAATATCTAGCTTATCGAATTATTGGAGGAATCGAAGAAGTTATGGTGGTAGACTGCGTTGTCAGTCCTTCTTTTTTTTATTCTCCAATTATAAATATTGACAAATTTCCGTCTGCTCTAGCAAAAATAGCACGTGTGCAAAAAAAATCAGGCTATTTAGCAATAAGACTAAAGGACCTTGCTAGTCTTGCAAAAGTTGCTGCTTATAAAACGATATATGACGAACCACCATTACCCTTGTTTCTTTTCAAAGGCAGTAACAATACTGACCCTGGTGATAATGAGAGCAAATCAAGGCTCGTAATAGGAGCTACGATGAGTTTAAATGAGTCTGAAACTAAATCTTACTTTTACTATGTTATTCTCAATGAAGAACCAAAAGATCCATTTTTAAGATATTCTAGCCAGAAAATAGAACAACCAACTTTTTCTGCGAGGTGCGATGAGCATGGATATATCTATCTTAAATTGATTAAATTAGCTCATACTCATCCGCTGGTGGGAATTAACGAATAAATCTAATTCATATCGTCAGAGAATCAATAATAGTTCGAAAAGGAAAAAAAGCCATATCATTTTAGCTCTTGATGTTGCTCCAAGAAAAGATCTAAAAAATTTTATTAAATCTATAATTAGTCTTTTGCAGCATCATATCTGCGCAGTTAAAATGAATTTTCATCTTATTTTACCTCTTTCTTTGTCTGAAATAAGCGAGATAAATACACTAGCCCATCACTATGGTCTAGTATCGATTGCAGATTTAAAGTTAAATGATATCGAAAGCACAAATGAGATCGCCATAGAATATCTATCTATGATGAAATTTGATGCTGTGATAGTAAATCCATTTATGGGAAATAATGAGTTGAGACTTGCTTCAAAACTGGCTCACAAAATTAAATTTGGAATTATTGCTTTAGTCTATATGAGTCATCCAGGAGCAGAAGAAGGATTTGGTATTAATGTGATTGCTAAAAAACATGTTTCTGCTAGTCACAAAATCACTCAGATGTACAAGATATTTTTTGATTATGCCTCCAAGTCTCATGTAGACGGAATTATAGTTGGCGCCACACGGGATAAAATTCTAAAGGAACTATCTAGTTACAAGAGATTACCAATCTATTCACCGGGATTAGGTAAACAAGGAGGCGATTTAGCAAATGCTCCTAAAAATGGTACCAATTTTTTTATTATAGGTCGATCTATAATTGAATCCAAAGATCCTTTACAAGTTCTTATAAACATAAAACAGGAACTTTCTATTATCACGTAGACATCATAGAGAATTTTTTTCTAAAAATAAGTTTGCCTCAATAAGAATTTTTTTTGCGTTTTTATAAGTTAGTAAAGATAAAGTCTTCTCGTATGCTCCCCAGGAATAACCATTATGTTCATGTGATAATTTGACCTCCTTTGTGTTTGTTCTTGCTATAAAATAAATAACTTCTTTTTGAATTAATCTTTCATCACGTCTGTAATAGTATTGTATTTTGTTCTTAAAATCTTTGAAGAATTCAACATCGTCAATTCCGGTCTCTTCTTGTATTTCTCGACGCGCTGTATGTATTTCATTCTCTCCTGTTTCTATATTACCCTTTGGAAAATCCCAATGACCGGCTGTATAATTTAATAATAAATACTCTATTTTGCCAACTGTATTATCCAAAGAAAATAATACTGCCCCCGCTGAGCGTTCTCTTGAAAGTCTTTTGACGTTCAATAGTTTATGTACCAACCCTTTTGACTTGTTAGAATTGTTAGTATCAACTTCTATTAATTATTCCTGTTCTCCTTGTGTGATTCTCGGAGACCATCCTGAGGATGATCATCATAATCATTTTTGTCAGTAGTCGCGTCCAAAAAAGAGGAAGGTACGTAATCGTGAATATCTTCCCATTCTTTTGCTGTTAACCAATAACTGCAATACCATTTGCGTAAATTCTCATTATAATCCCCATGCTCAGCCATATTCTATACTTCCTTATCCTTCGTTATGTAAATAAAAAGGATCCCGAATTACAATAACAATAACAATAAATCATTTGCCAAATCGCCTTATTCGACGTTGATAAGTCCTGATAGCTCGCATAAGATCAATTTTACGAAATTCAGGCCAAAATACATCCATGAACACTAATTCACTATATGCACTTTGCCATATTAGAAACCCACTAAGACGCTTTTCACCAGAAGTTCTTAGTATTAAATCGGGTTCTGGCTGAGGCAAATGTGATGTATACAAACAGGATTCAATTATAGTTTCATCTATATCATCGACATCTATTTTGCCAGATTTTGCCATCATAGCAATTTTTTTTATTGCATCAACAAGTTCTTTCTGTCCTCCGTATGCAATAGCTATATTCAAAAACATCTTATTGTAGTTGGCAGTCTCCCGTTCTAACTTGCTTAAAATTTCCTGAAGTTGCTTGGGCAATATTTTAATATTTCCTATTGCCTTTATCTTCATTTGTCGTCTATGAATTCTACAATCGGTATATAGTTTTTCTAATTTGATTTGTAACAATTTATATATTGTGTTAACTTCTTCTCCTGTTCTCTCTAAGTTTTCATTTGATAAAACATAGAGAGTGGTAATCCTAATTCCAAGATCATGGATCCAATTCAAAAGCTCTTCTGCCTTGTCTGCACCCATCAAATGACCATTTTTTAAACCAACAAAATTGTATCTTGCCCATCTTCTATTTCCGTCTAGGATAATTGCAATGTGATTTGGAAGAGAATTTCTTATAATTTCTGATTCAAGTCGTCTTTCATAGATGCTATAAAATATACTCCGTTTGAAGATTGTTTCCGCAAGAGCTCTACTATGTATATTCTGTATCTCCATCGACGTACATCTTTAACTGTTTAACGACGATTTTATTGTTTATATTAACTTTATTAATACTTTCTTGTCGGTTTCAATGTTTCATAGTCTCACCTCCCTTTCTATTTTTAAAATATCGAAACAAGAATGTCGCGGCCACCAATGTAATAGCTAATCCAGCAAGTAGTGAGGAGATTAATGTGAATGGGTTTGTACCTTCAGTTAAGACAGATGTAAACTGCAAAATTGGAATATATAGCAAAGTAAGGACTACTAATCTAAGAATATCAGAGATAATTCTTATACTCCCTTTGAACCAATTGCTCAGCAAAGTTCCAGATAATATAGTAGCAATCCCTATCCATAGCAGTGTAATTATACCATGGGCAAAACTTCCCACTATTATTCTATTAGAAATTATTTCTGAAGTACTCATACCGGATTTAAGTACTTCTGTTGGAATACTGGAGAAGCCATTAGCTACAGAGACTAATATGATTAGAATACCAGCAAAGATCGAGAATATTCGAATAAAAGTACTTGGAGTCGGTCTACCAAGTGATCCCAAAGCCTTGTCTATATCGAATGCGCGGATTATGAATGCACTACCAAGTATGCTCAGAAGAATGGCTATTGCCTCTTTTGTTAATCCTAATAGAGTAGCAAGCCCGCTTGCAACTAACAGAGCTCCGGGAACTCCCAAGAAAAATTTTGAGTATCGAGGATCAAAGACGAGCATTTTAATATATCTGCCCAGAATGGCATAAGAGTATTCAACGCTTCTACTCTGTTTTATAATGACCCTCTGGACGGATACGATAGGCACAATTGCCTGAACAATTGGAATGACAACCTCATCATCTTCGCCGTCAGAAACAATTACTGCAGAATCTGCCTTGTACATACTAAGAATGTCCTGGACCTCAAAGCCTAGCTTTTCATCAGCTTCAATTCCACGATTAAATTTCCCCGCTGCTAAAGCAACTTCTGAATTATACCCTTTGCTTAAGAGTTCTTCATAAGATTTAATTGCCGCGAATATAGCATTTGAATCAGAATCTTCAGGGTCTTCAATTGCAAGCTTGATGCCAGCTTTTATACATGAGTCTTTTCCTATAACTGGAGTTTCCATACCTGCCTTGCACCCTATATCGTCATCCCTATCTATACATAAAACAAGGATTTTATTGTGTCTTGTAGAGGTTTGGTATGAACTTCTACTGCCAACTGAGTGTATCTCCTTTTGATATTGTTCTGTATGATCAGTTCTTATGGGCATCTATTGCTACGTATGATTATAGTATAATATACTTGTTAATTAATTTGACGAGATAAAATGGAATTGGTTATTGATGATTTCCTACTTTAAAGATAATCTTATTCAAGACTTATTAATTTAATTTTTCTAAAACAATTTTACCATCTTCCTGTGCAGTTCAGTATATCTGATTTCTTGAAGGGGATTAGGTAGTTTTGTGGTTATTCAAAAAAAGCCTTTGGATTTATCCCTTGATGATTGTTTACTTTGATATTTTATTATTACCTTATACTTAATGTATATGCTATATAGAGTTGTAATTGTATAGATACTATTTGTCTGGACAAGAGTGCCCTATTCCCATTAAAAAGTAACTCCGTCAATTTGAACTGTGTTCTGATGGGTGTCGCTTAGAGATTGCATTTCTCTGTGTTATTATTTTAAAAAGTACAATAGCCTTCTGTCTTAATAAAACATGTTCTATATTTGTTGGCTATTATAATGCTTTATACACTAGATAACTAAATAAGCCATCTATGAATTCAACTCTAAGCAGTAGACGCATAACATCAGCTCCTAATTTAGGCATAATTATTTATAAAAAATATTTAACTAATGAATTGGAAATACTACGATTTATACCTGAAGGAGGAACGGTACCTGATTTTCGGGCAGGTCAATTCGTGTCCCTCGGTGTAGATCTGCCTTATGACAATAGAATAACTTACAGGGCATACTCCATTGCATCCCCTCCAGAAGAAAAAAGACATTTTGAATTATACATCAAAATGGTAACTGAGCCTCTTCCGGGTAAGCTAACGAGTGCTATATTCAACTTAAAAGAACGGGACAGGGTTTATTGGCGTTATCCTGCTGGATTTTTTACCATAGAAGAAAAAAAAATGGATGGATCATTGGATATGAGACGACTTATACTAGTTGCTTCTGGAACTGGTTTAGCCCCGTTCATAAGTTATATTCTTCATTTAAAAAACATAGGTACTCGTAGAGAGATAATCTTGATGCATGGAGCAAAATATGCTGCAGATTTGGGTTATCGAGATATTCTGGAAAATTTACAGGCACAGACTCAGAATAACTGGAACTTTAGATACTTACCCACTGTAAGCAGACCTGATCATCCTCTTTCGGCAGGATGGAATGGAAATACTGGGAGAGTAGAATCATTACTTATAAGGAATAATGATAATACTTCGGAGCTAGAGCGAATTGTAGGAGAGAGAATCACTCCTGAAAATTCTTTCTTTCATATATGTGGATACCAGGGAACGATTGATGCAGTAAGTAAATTGTTGACTCCCGCGGGATTTGTCACGAATATAAACAAAAGAAAAGACAATTCGTTTGACATTAAAATAGAAACTTATGGGTCATAGTAAGAGGATTTTCTATTATAACGTAGAGAATAATTGAAGGTAAACGAATTATTTACACATATATATGGCTAAAAATGTTATTTTATATAATTTTTCCGACAGGACACTTGAGAATGAATTACGCACTTAGAACGATGAGCTATCAAGGCTCAACAATGGTTAATATTTGCGATATTGAGCTAGTAGGAACCAAATTAGAACAGGATGAAATTGTAATCGATTTAACTAAGGAATATTTCCAACAAGAAATAATTGAAGAAAGTAAGGCGGAGAGCCTCCTTCAGAGATGCTCTGTTGCAAATTTAGTGGGACAAAGAATTGTAAACAAAGCCATAGAGATGAGATTAGCAAAAAAAATAAGCATAAAGACGATATCAGGAATACCTTTCTTGATGATTTTTAAGTTTCAGAATAGATATTAACTATTGTTAAATAATAACTAAGAACATAGTATCATGCTCAGAAGGAAGCTTTGAATAGAGCAGTAGTTAATACTTTAGCAATAGATGCCAAGAATATTTATTTAACAAGTCAGCAAATAATAGCTTTTAATGAAGTCTTTGCCGTTCTCAGAGATTTGGTGCTAAAAAATTATCATTTCTGAGTAAGTTTAAATCTTTTATCAGATCTTTAGTTCCACCATGCAAAGCTTTGTTGGATTATATAATAATGACAAAATTTATGCAACAGAAATATACCTTACAGTTTTAGAAATGAAATTCACAACAAGGCCTCAATATACGCTAGCATATGCGAATTTTAAATATTAAACTATTCTTAGAATTTATTTGCAATTTGGCATCAAGCATGTGTTGCTACTTTGAATACTGCTTATCAGGCTAGGTGATCGGTTGTACTCACTATCATATTCATTTAAATGTTCTAGCGAGAGTCTACAGCAATCTGAAGGTTCTTTTTATCTAAAATCAGTAGATGGAAACCTGAGCACTTTTGAGGATTACAATTATATCATCAGGGAAGTAGGATCAGTTTATAATAAAATAAATCAACATTATATACATATCTGCCTTACTATAGCATATATTAAGATGCTAGTTTTGCACGACTCATCTTCTTTGACTTGCATTAGTCAGGAGACGTTAACATTTTGATCATATCAATTTTTGAAACATGATATAATTATTATAACTATTTTTAAGCGGAGTATAATGTTAAAATTTTATAAAACGAATAAGTAATAAAGAGAATTGTAGGAGAAATAAATTGATCTTTCGGCAAGTAATAAAAATTCCAAACGATAGAATAGGCGTTATTATTGGAAAAAATGGCAAGGTGAAAACACAGATTCAGGATAAATGTAATGTCACAATTGAGGTCGATGGTGAAAACGGGAATGCGATAATTTCCTCTACTTCAAAGCCGATAATTGAAACGGAACCGTTCAAAGCTGTCGAGATAGTCTCTGCTATTGCCAAAGGGTTCTCCCCGGAGCGTGCATATAGATTGCTAGGGGAAGAAGAAATTTTGCAGTTAGTTGATCTGAGAGATTATACTGGCAAATCTGCTAATTCTCTAAGCAGAATCAAAGGAAGAATAATTGGAGAAGCCGGAAAATCTAGGAAAACAATCGAAGAGATAAGTGGAGCTTATATGTCGATCTATGGTCATACTGTTGGACTCATTGGAACCTTTGAAGAAATAAAGCTTGCGACAGAAGCGGTGACTATGCTATCGAAAGGAAGATCGCATGCGAATGTCTACAATATGTTGCAAGAGGCAAAAAGGAAATCCAAGTTAGATCGAATGCGGCTATGGGAAAATGACTCAATGCGGATACTATAGCATTTGAAATCTTAAGGTCAAGACTGCAAGAATAAAAAGCAGCGCATAGAGGTGTGATAAAATCGATCGGTAAATCAGAAAAATTTTTTTTATCTCACTATGTCAAATCAGTCGTCCACCCTTTCATGCAAATAATGATCAAGGTAATTAATTTCTATTTACAAGTCAGACAGAGTATGCTTGCCTATGCTGGGCTGAAGAATCACCATGCTTTTCAAATTATGTAAATTATTCCTCGTGTTTTGATACATATTAAAGAATTTGTGCTGCCCCAGAATTTGATGTATCTGATTTAGTCTATTGATACAATTATTTCTTCTAGCTTATCCATAATGTTGTTTTGTTTTTTTTGTTGCTTCATCAGGATTTGGCAGCACTTCAGAAAATATTCACCTTCGTTTAGGTAATTCATGACATTGTCTGTCTGTATATCTTTTCCTATTTAGTTTGCTGAATAACTAATTTCTGATATGGCATAAGCAAATGGACTTGCCGGTGTTACAAGTAGTTGGCTTCCTTGACTAATTATAGAAAGATGAAAACCCCTAATGATACAGTTACATAACAAATGTAAAAGTTCGGGTTCTTTTCATGATTTGTTTATTCAGGTTTTTTTAATTCTCTTCCTTCCTTCTCCTACTTAGTATAAGTTTCTTTAATTTTTTCCTTAATAACAGGGGTATTAATGCTGGTTGTAGAAGTAATAATAGTGTCTCTTAAGTTGATGATGGCACTAGGGAATTAATTCGTTAATGCATTCACTAATATGTTTTATGAGGATAAATATCACCACAAACTTTTTTGGTCCTTGGCGAAGGTTATGATGTTATTATCTAGGATAGAGGTCGAGATCTAAGGGGCGAAAGAATTTTTCTGTTGTAATTAGTTCATTTTATGAGAAACGAATACCTTACTACAACTAACTATATCCATATGTTTGAGGGAGTAATATATTATCATTATTAATTAATCAATCAGTTAATATGTCTATCAATGTAATAATACTATTCATTCGCTGCAGATGCCGGGAAATTATAATTTAGTTACATTCATGATCATGATGATGTTAAATTGAACATAAATTGCCTCTCTTATTTAGCACTCAATTTTATTTACACATCTTTATCTAATGCATCAGTTTGCAGTTCCCTTCAGACATTAGAAATGCATAGATCCAAATAAGCCCTAATAAATATAATTTATATGGTCTCTTCCCGCCATATCTATGTCTTGAATGATAGCTCGGGCAAAAATTCTGATAATTATCCTGTCTCAAAATCGGCTTACTACACCGCAAGTACAATCGTAGCAATGGTCATGGCGATACCAGGCATTATCGCTCTATTGTTAGTAAGAACTTATACCACGGATGTTGCCAGCCAGGTTATTATTAGTTCTATTGTCTTTTTTATGGGCATGGGATTTTCATTTAAAATAGCCAAGAAGATTGCTAACAAAATGGATAAGAATAAAGCAAGTGAGCCTGGCTAATGATGCTCTGACCATCTTCTAAAAATATTATGTTCAATACCGAATTGATCTAGCATCTTACCAACAATATGACCGATCATATCCTCCATGGTCTTTGGTTTATGATAAAAAGCCGGCATTGCAGGTAAAATGATGACACCTATTTGTGATAGCTTAAGCATATTTTCAAGATGGATTTTTGAAAGAGGTGTTTCCCGTGGTACAATAACTAATTTCCGCGATTCTTTTATACATACTCCTGCAGCCCTAGATATAAGATTATCGTCATACCCATTCGCAATACTCGATAATGTTTTCATGCTACAAGGAATGACAACCATTCCATCTGTTCTAAATGACCCGCTTGAAATAGCAGCAGCCATATTATCATTACTGTAAAACGTGGAAGCAAGAGATTTCACATACTCTATACTATTCTCAGTTTCTATCATCACATTTCTTTCTCCCCATTTACTTATGATTAAGTGGGATTCTTGTTTGAGATCTCTAAGTACCTCAAGTGTCTTTATTCCATAAATTACTCCGGAACTGCCAGTTATTGCTATAATAAGTCGCATTACTGCAATTGCGCTTTTATTTTAATATATATTTGATCATTAACGTAGGCTGAGGATTAAGGTTTATTTACTCAATAACAAAACCTTGAATTTGGAATATGTTAACAGTCTTTGGAACCATTGCATTAGATACAACCCGCACACCTTTTAGAAATGAAATAAAAATTATGGGAGGGGCGGCTACGTTTGCATCTCTTTCGTCCAGCTTCTATACACGTACTTGTATAGTTGGAGTTACAGGTTCTGATTTTCCATCACGTTATAGAGAGATTCTAGACAATAGATTAGATACTAGAGGAATTGTCACTAACCTGCAAGATAAGACGTTTCATTATGATTCTACCTTTGACTATGACCTTTCTCACCGTACTACTAATAAAACAGAATTAAATGTAATAGCGCATTTTGAACCTACAATACCTAATGATTATAAACAATCAAAATATATCTATCTAGCTAATAACGATCCTATTCAAAACATCAAGTTACTTGAATTTTTTCCAACTCCCAAATTAACAGTTTGTGATACGATAGAGTATTGGATTTTAAACAAAAGGGATGAAGTAATCAAAATGATGAGCAAAGTTAATGGAGTAGTGATTAATGATGAGGAAGCAAGACTATTGTGCAAGACGGCTAATCTAATTAAATGTGCTAAAATGATAATGTCTTGGGGACCGCAGTTTACAATTATAAAAAAAGGAGAGAACGGTTCATTGTTATTCATGGACGATTACATTTTTCCTGCGGCAGCATATCCAATGGAAGAAATAGTGGATCCAACAGGAGCAGGAGATGCTTTTGCGGGGGGATTCATTGGTTACCTAGCTCAGCAAGATAATCTCGAAATCAAGACTTTCAAGGAAGCAGTAGTTCATGGAAACGTTATGGGAGCGTTCGCTGTTGAAGACTTTGGAGTGAAGAGATTACTTGCCATTACCAGAGAAGATATCCAAAAAAGATTTGAGCTATATCGCAAGACAGTCGAGTTTTAAGACTCTTATCCATGTATTATTTAAATTTCTAAAATAATAGGAGTCAATTTGATTGAGCCAAATAATCTAACAAACTTTCGATATCTATTCTGGCATTTATATAAAGGATCAAAAATGTATTATGACCGCTTCGGTTTGAAATTTTAGGGTTAAAATTAGAAGGCCCGACTTTATCATATTATTTTTTATAAACTGCCTCCTTACCATCCTGTGAACTTATCGTTATTGAGTTTATTGTATTTGCTACGGTATTCAATAGAGTTTTAGTTAACTAATACCACAGACCAAAAACTTAAATTCCCTTTCATGAACAGCTTGAAAGGGTCTAAAATTCCTACTCTTGAATCTAAATATACTGCATATAATGCGAGATTAATACTCGAAGACGGCAGTTTATTTTCAGGAACAGGTTTTGGTTATCCTGATGAGATTGCTGGAGAGATAGTTTTTAATACAGGGATGGTCGGTTATACAGAAGCGCTCACCGATCCCTCCTATCGAGGCCAAATATTGTGTCTGACTTATCCAATTATTGGAAACTACGGTGTTCCTACTTACGGGATAAAAGACAAATTCGGCTTGCCAAGATATTTTGAATCTGAGAAAATTCAGATTAAAGGCTTATTGATTCATGACCTATCTCATGTTGCAAGCCATTGGAGTTGTGTGAAGACTCTTGATGAGTGGTTATATGATGAGCGAGTTCCCGGTATTTATGGTATAGATACACGAGAGCTGACAAAAAAGTTAAGGGTCAAAGGTGTAATGAACGGAGCTCTTGCAGTTTCTAAAGATCCTATTGACGAGGTAAGGTTATCAAAATTGGCCAAAAGCGAGGATTATGAAGGACGAAACTTTATGCCTGAAGTATCAGTTAATCAACCATCTGAGTATGGAACCAGTAATAATGAATGTATAGTATTATTGGATACTGGGACTAAATATAGCATAATACGCAATATTATTAGATTAGGCTACAAAGTGATCCGTCTTCCATGGGATACGCCATATGAAAAAATAAAATCCTATGAACCACGCGGTGTTGTGATCAGCAATGGTCCTGGAGATCCCAGAACTTGCACAGCTACAGTTATGACAGCGTCTGAATTGATTGAGAAATCTATACCCACCTTGGGGATCTGTTTGGGAAATCAAATTCTTGCCTTAGCTGGAGGCGCAGATACCTACAAGTTAAAATTCGGACATCGTGGTCAGAATAAACCTTGTAGAGATCTAAGAAATAACCAAACATACATAACTAGTCAGAACCATGGCTATGGAATAGATCCTAAAAACCTTTATAAAACAGGATTCAGGATTTGGTTTTCTAATATTGATGATAATACCATAGAAGGTATCGAACATGAATCAAAACCAATCATAGCTGTTCAATTTCACCCAGAAGCGTCGCCAGGACCAAACGATTGCATGTTTATTTTTGACAGATTCAAAGAAATAATAAATGACTTTAATAAATCGGATAGAATAAAAAAAACAGCCAGAGTTTTAACTAAGGAAAATATAAAGGCTAGGAAGAGGAGGAAAATTGGCAAAAGATGAAACCATAAAGAAAGTTCTCGTATTAGGTAGTGGCGCTATTAAGATCGGAGAAGCAGGCGAAAGTCAATATTGTTGACCGCTATTTTGATTACTCCGGTTCTCAATGCTTAAAAGCACTCAAAGAAGACAATATCAAGAGCGTTCTCATAAATCCCAATATTGCTACTATTCAAACTGATACGAGATTCGCTGATAAGGTTTATCTTTTGCCAATTACTCCTAAATACGTCGAGAAGATAATTGAGGCTGAAAGACCTGATTCTATCATGTTAGGTTTTGGTGGACAAACCGCACTTAACTGCGGGGTATCACTTTATCAAGAGAAAATAATAGAAAAATATGGAATAAGAGTTTTAGGAACGCAAATCCATGGAATACAGATTACTGAGGATAGACAATTATTTAAAAACGCCATGGTAAAATCTGGTGTTCCTCTATTACCAAGTGCACCCGCTTACACGATCAACGAGGCATTAAAGATCGCTCAGGGAATTGGCTATCCTGTTATTATTAGAGTTGCATATACTCTCGGCGGAAAAGGAGGAGGTGTTGCATATAACGAATACGAGTTAGAAGAAATAGTTAACCGAGGGCTTTCTCTTAGTATAGTCCATCAGGTTCTAATTGAAAAATATGTGGGTCATTGGAAACAAATCGAATATGAAGTAATGCGAGACGCTGGAGGCAATAGTGTAATCATTTGCAATATGGAAAATATTTTAGCAATGCGTGTTCATACAGGCGACAACATAGTTGTCGCACCTTCACAAACTCTCAATAATTTTGAATATCAAATGCTACGATCCGCTGCAATTCGAGCAACCACTTTCTGTGATATCATTGGCGAATGTAATATACAATTTGGTCTAAATCCAGAATCAGAAGAGTATTGTGCTATAGAAATTAATGCCAGACTGTCTAGATCTTCTGCTCTTGCAAGTAAGGCAACAGGCTATCCTCTGGCATACATGGCGGCAAAAATTAGCCTTGGGTACTCGCTACCTGAACTTATCAACAGAATCACAAAGGCAACTACAGCTTGCTTTGAACCTTCACTTGACTATATTGTATTAAAGATGCCCAGATGGGACTTTAAAAAATTTGAATTTGTTAAACGCAAGCTAGGAAGCACAATGAAATCAGTAGGTGAGGTAATGGCAATCGGTCGCAGTTTTGAAGAAGTAATCCAGAAAGCAATCAGAATGTGCGACATTGGCAAGGATGGCTTAGTGGCCAATCTCGACAATGAGACTGCTGATTCCGGTGAATATACTGAGGCTTTAGAACAGGCATTATTGCACCCAAATGATGAAGTAATATTTACTATTGTTAAAGCTATTCGGGCTGGCATGACAATTAATAGGATAAACCAACTCTCTGCTATTGATCCATGGTTTTTGATGAAGATTAAGAATATTTTAGTTATGGAAGGAAAGTTGCGAAATTCAAACCTTGATGTAGATTTAATAAAAGAAGCCAAGAAGATTGGTTTTTCTGATAGACAGATTGGAAGATGTTTAGGATTAGACGAATTTAAGTGCAGAGAGATAAGACAGAAATTCGGAATAAAACCAGTGGTAAAGCAAATCGACACATTGTCTGCCGAATGGCCGGCCAAAACAAATTATCTGTACATGACATATGGTGGTCAGACTGATGACATACTAATTGAGAACAGTAAAGAAAGTGCAATAGTCCTAGGCGCTGGCCCATACAGGATTGGTAGTAGTGTAGAATTCGACTGGGGAACAGTCAATATGGTGTGGGCCTTGAAACAGAATGGCATTAAAGAAGTTTCCATAATTAATTGTAATCCGGAAACGGTTTCAACAGATTATGATGTCTCTAATAGGTTGTATTTTGAAGAATTGACCTATGAGAGAGTCATGGACATATATGAGAATGAGAAACCCAGCGGAGTTATTACTTGCGTCGGAGGTCAAATAGCAAATAACCTTACACCGCACCTTTCTAAACATGGTATTAAGATTATTGGAACGAGCAGCGAGGATGTTGATAGAGCAGAAGATAGAGAAAAGTTTGGGCAGTTATTAGATTCGCTTAATATTAGACAGCCGGCATGGAAAAAATTCACAGAACTAAGAGAAGCAAAGGAATTTGCTGACATCGTAGGATATCCTGTACTGGTCAGACCCTCTTACGTTTTAAGTGGTGCAGCAATGAAAGTCGTATGGGGCGAACAACAACTAGAGCAGTTTTTAGCTGATGCAACAAATATTAGTCCCGATCATCCTATAGTGATAAGCAAATTCTTACAGGAGGCTTCAGAAGTAGAGGTCGACGCGGTAGCTGATGGAAATGAAGTCATCTTAGGCTCTCTTATAGAACATATTGATAATGCCGGCATTCATTCAGGTGATGCTATGATGTGCATTCCTCCTTGGAGACTTGATAGGAAAACTATTGAAACGGTCATAGATTATACAACAAGAATAGGCAAGGCTTTAAAAATTAAGGGACCATTTAACATACAATATCTAGTAAAGGATGACGAGGTCTCAGTAATTGAAGCAAATGTTAGAGCTTCTAGGTCGATGCCCTTTGTTTCAAAGTTTGTAGGTATGAATTTGATTGATCTGGCAGCGCGAGCAATGACAGGTCACCAACTGCCCAAACATACCAAGGATATTTGGTTAAAGGCTACAGGCTTTGGAATCAAAGTCCCCCAATTTTCTTTTATGCAATTAGAAGGCGCAGATATTGTATTAAGTGTAGAAATGCAATCAACTGGAGAAGTGGCATGCTTTGGCGAAAGCTTTTACGATGCCTTATCCAAAGCATACCTAGCTGCCTGGTTATTCCCTTCCGTTATCAGGCTCAGCTCTAATTACAATCGGAGGACAAAAGAACAAGGAGAAATTGCTGCCAATAATCTCTTTAATCTCTGCTATGGGATATAATATTATGGCTACTGAACATACAGCAGAGTTTATCGAAAACAACAAATTCAAAAATGTTCAACAAGTTTATAAGATAAGTGAGCCAGACAGAAAACCAAATATTTCAGATTTGTTATTTGAACGACAAATTAGCTTTATAATAAACATTCCTTCTACATCTACAATTGAAAGATATGTAGGAATGCTGTACGATGAATATCAGATAAGGAGAAAGGCAGTAGAACTAGGCATTCCTGTTCTAACCACCATCGAATCAGCTTCGTCTTTTACCAAAACTCTGGAATGGTTAAAAACACATTCTCCTACTTTGGCTCCGCTAAAACCGTACGTTGTATTCTAAGCCGTAGAATATACATGTGCACATTATTTAAAAAGAAATAACTAAATTATTTCCAGAAGACTCTCTATATCACCTACTATGGAACCATCCAATGATACAAGCAGAGCCTGTCGAACTGCATTTGACTTTATGGCTTTGGTTATTATTGGCGAAATAGATTTTGTATAATGTCTTGCATTAATCGCGTAAATATACCTGTTAAACGCAGGAACTATAACGATATCAAGATCTCCTTGAGTAGCGGGAAATATTGCCTTTTTTATTAATTTAAGATATATCCAGACTCTCTGTCCGTTAATCACGCTATTGTGTCTAAGAAATACCGGATGAATATGACCCATAACAATTCTTTTTATACTCGCCTTAGCTATCGTTGGCATTGTATGGCCGTGAATAAAAAGTGTATCATCAAGAATCATTCCCTTGCTGCCCATGATATTGACATTTTCTGGCATTAGGAACCTTATGTTGCTGTCATGATTACCTGGCACCAGATAAATATCCGTAACTTCAGAAAGGAATTTGAAGAACTGAGGGATCATCTGCCATTCATATTTATTAATAGTTTGGATACTATTCTTAAGATCTCCAAGTAAAATGACAGCATCTATTTTGTTGAAGTTGATGAGATCAGCTAATTCTTTTCTAATTTCGTCAAAAAATGTCTGTTCGTCAATATTAATTCCTCTTGTACTCATCTGAGATTCAAAACCAATGTGCAAATCTGATATTGCTAGATATCTACGTCTTTTTGTCTGTTCGTCAATTAGCAAAGCAGCCTTAGAATGTATAGGCCGTATACTTAACACTCTATCAATTTAAGGGAACTAATCGAATATTTAAAGAGTTAGGATTTATTTAAATCTCATTAGCAATAAAAACTAGAAATTAGAGTAAAGAGTAGAAGCAGGAGTATACCTTACATTACTTTCTATTATTCGTAAATCTTGGTGTTTTAGAACAAGCATTACAATCTAGATAATATGAGAAGATGCACTCTTAGTTTGTACCATTATGGTAATCAAAAATAGCGAGCAATGGCCAAATTATTATAGCCATATATTATAGCAATTCCAAAAGTTAACCGAGTTTCTTTGGTCTCAATACAAATTGCTTGTGTTGACATCAATGTATATCGCGATACCAATACTAATACCGCCTATTTTTAACTGCACAACTGAGTTAAACTGGTATGTTGAGTTAAACAAGTAAAATGCATTAAATGCGCTAATTGTATTATCTGAATTGTATTCATGTTACCATATGATAATGTAAAGATTAAGATAGCTAAGCAAACTCATAATGACCTGAATACAAGTCAGTACGGAGATACTATGGATGATATAGTTAACCGGGCTCTCTCGGTAGCCTAGGAAAAATGACGATAAAGTGCAACTAAAAGAAAAATTATATATTCTAGTGTACTTTAGTGTAGCCCATAATTACACGACAATACACGATTTTAAAAAAATTACACGACATTTTACACCGCTCTAATTTAATGCACAAAAGGCAACCACACCAAGCCAAGGAAAGAAAATTGTTGGTTTTAAAGTAACACCAAATGAACAGAAGAGTCCCTTAATCAATAAGGCTCAGATTTAAAATAAGAAAATGTGTATCCAATATGAAGTAATATAATAACTCATTGAACACTCCGAATTTCAGTAGCTTATCGTCAAGCTCACAATACAAGATATAGAATTAGAGATAACAAGCTTTCTACAAACAACTAGAATATTTGCCATCGGTAATTTTGATGTCAAAGAAATAGATTATAATATTATATGCAAATACTACTTTTAGTCAACGAAATTTGCCACACATATATGGATGCAAAGCGAGATCATAATATATAAAAAGTATGGATATCATACGAAAAATGATGAAAACTTCTTGTGAATACAATACTAAAAGGCACAATTATAGATTTATAATTAACTTTAATATTATCAATACAAAATATTTTATTGGCAAATCATATAAAATTATATAATTGAAACTAACGCAAATAATTGCATATTTTGAGGATTTTGGCAAAGCTTAGAATTTAGGATGATTTTATATCTACTAGATTTGAGTTATTATCATGAAAAAAATTCAATCCGAACGCATCGATAACATAGTAAAGTTCGGAGGAGTCAAACTCCATTTATTTCAACCTAGTGGCAGAGCTATCTGGACTGTAGTAGGTAGAGATAGTGAACACTGGCTAGACCCAGAGCTGGAGTTTTGTTCCTGCAAGAATTATTATTTTCAAGCACTTTCTAATGCCGGGCCCTGCTACCATCTCAAAAGTGTCACCCAAGCAGCATCTGAAAATAAATATATAACTATTGAATTTAACGATTCTGAGTATATCGGATTTTTCAAGGCAATGATAGCTGATAATGCAAACAAACTATTGAATGACTGAAATATCATTAGCAGTAGTTTCTTCTTTGTTTGGTTCTTCTGCCTTTTTACCTATTGCGCTATCAAGGTCAGGAACATGTGGTCGTTTTACAGTCTGGCTACCACGCTTTGCTATTTCACGGTAGAATTTTGGTCCATATTTCTGCTTAACTATCCCTCCGCCTTTCTCTCCAATTTCGCGATAAAAATCTATTCCGTATTTCTCCTTTACAGACTCTCCACCTTTCCCTCCTATTGAGTGATAAAATTCTATTCCGTATTCAGCCTTTACTGCTTCACCTCCTTTTCTTCCTGCACGTCGTAAGCCTTCTTTATCCTGAGCTCTTGCATCACCACCTGCCTTTGCTACCCTAGACCTAGTTTCAGAGTCTGCGGCGGCAAGGCCTCTTAAGTTATGTGGAGCAACTCCTCCTTTTCTTGCGACTCTTGATCTCGTTCCTTGACTTGCGGCTGCCAATCCTCTTTTTGCTTGCCCTTGGATTTCTGCGTTCATGTTAGAAGATTATCGATATGGCATAAAAGGAGACTAGAAGAAAGCTAGAGAATCTTTCTATCTCTCTATGAATTAACGTAATTATTATATTGAATTGATCTGATATTCCTTTGTTGACTGGTGATTCTAATGTTTTAATTATAGGTTCTGGTGGAAGAGAACATGCTCTTGGATGGAAACTATCCCAGAGTCCTCATGTTAAAAGAATATATTTTGCTCCTGGCAACGGGGGGACTTATGAGAATATTGATTTAGAACCCCTAAAATTTGACGATTTGTCATACTTCGCAAAAGAGCACAGATGTTTTACCATTGTTGGTGGTGAAGGTCCACTTGCTGAAGGTATAGTAAATTCATTTGAAAGAGAAGACCTCATGATTTTCGGTCCGACTAAACAGGCCGCTCAATTAGAGTCTAGCAAGGATTTTGCTAAAAAATTTATGAAGAAATATAGAATTCCGACTGCCGATTATTGTACATTTTCCGATCCTGATAAAGCCAAAGATTATGTTAACGAACAGAGCACAAAACTTGTCATAAAAGCAGATGGATTAGCATCAGGAAAGGGTGTAATATTATGTGATAATGCCAATGAAGCAATAAAAGCAATCGAAACGATTATGATTAAAAGAAAATTTGGTTCTGCTGGTAACCAGGTTATCATCGAAGAGCGTTTATTTGGTGAGGAAGCATCGTTTATAGCTCTTAGTGACGGCGAGACGATTCTACCATTGGCCTCAACTCAAGATCATAAACGCATATCTGATAACGATAAAGGGGAAAACACAGGTGGGATGGGGAGCTATTCACCTACCCCAATAATAGATGACGATTTAACTGAAAAGATAATCAAAAAGATAATTTCCCCAACCGTCTCTGCAATGAAGCGTGAGAATAATACCTTTAAAGGCTTTCTTTATGCTGGGATCATGATTGACAGAGAATCAAACGAGCCTTCAGTCCTAGAGTTCAATGTGAGAATGGGTGATCCAGAATGTCAACCTTTGATGATGAGATTGAATTCTGATTTTTTTGATTATCTAAAAGCCGCTTATGAAGGAAGATTAGATTCTATGCCACCGCTAAAATGGAAAGAACAATTTGCCGTTTGTGTCGTAATGGCTTCAAAGGGATATCCAGGAAATTATCAAATAGGTGATTTAATAAGAGGCCTTAATTCAGAGATTAGTGATAATACCATAATATTTCATGGCAGTACAAAGCGTGATTCGCAAAATAGAATTATAACAAATGGTGGAAGAGTTCTAGGGGTTACTTCACTAGGTTATAGCATAGAGCAAGCAACAAAAAATGCGTACTCGGCAGTTCAAAAAATAAGCTGGGGAAAAAACGGCCAATATTATAGAAATGATATTGCGATGAAGGCATTAAGATATTAGCAAAGAACTATTTTATTTTCTGTAGCCACTGCATTCACTCTTTGATCAAATTGTTCGTGTGGAAGAGTCTCATCTAATAGCTGAAGTTCAAATCCTAGACCTATTGAGAAGACATATTTCTTCCGTTCAAGGTATCGGTCATAGAAGCCTCTTCCATAGCCTATCCTATAGCCATTTCTATCAAAGGCAATTCCCGGAACTATGAGTAAATCGATATCATCGATAAGATCTGCTGTTGATGGTGATGGTTCTTTTATTCCAAATTTACTTAGAATCATCTGATCTAGATTAAAATAGCTCCTCATATGAGATATTTTGTAAAACAAAATTTTATCTCCTAAGGTTGCAGGCAAAGCCAAAATCTTTTGTTCTAAAACTTTGTTTAGTATATCCAGAGTGTTAACCTCCGATCCTATTGGATAATACGCTCCCACTACCTTCGCAGCTTTAAATACAGGAAGACTGATAATCGCTTGTTGAATTAATTCACTTCTTCTTTGGATCTCTCTCTCTGATAAACTATTACGTTTAGTTAAGATGGATTGCCTAATGATATTCTTATCTTCAGATTTTTTTGAAATCAGAAAATATCATCCTCTCTTCTAACAGATGCAGCGGTAAGAGTGTTTTTTAATAGCATAGATACCGTCATAGGTCCTACGCCACCAGGAACAGGTGTAATCCAAGATACTTTTTCTCTGACCTCTTCAAACTCTACATCCCCTATTATTTTTCCATTATGTCTTGTAATCCCAACATCGATTACTACCGAACCTGGTTTTACCATTTCTGACGTAAGTGTAAAGGTTTCACGGTTGCCAACTGCTGTAATTATTATATCAGCCTGTCTCAGTTTATCTTTAAGAGCTTTCGTTTTTGAATGACATATTGTTACCGTTGCATTTCTTTCCAGTAAAAGCATAGAAAGAGGTTTTCCAACAAGATTGCTACGATTAACTATAATGGCATCCATACCCATTAGACTAATATTGTAGTAGTCTAACATCTCAATGATTCCAGATGGAGTACATGGTTTTAGATAGGCGTAACCATTTAACAATAGACCGGCAGTAAATGGCGTAAGTCCGTCAACATCTTTAACAGGATTAATCCTTTTGATTATAGCAAACTCATCAATATTAGAAGGAAGAGGTAATTGTACTAAGATTCCATGAATCTTATCATCATTATTTAACAAATTGACAAGATTCATTAATTCTTTTTGACTTACTGTTGAAGGCAATTTATGGTCCCACGTATTGATACCTACTTCTTTGGCAGCTTTTTGCTTATTTTTTATGTATGCTTCGGAGGAAACCTCGTCGCCCACAAGTATAGTTGCCAAGCCGGGTTGAATGCCTTGATTTTTCAATTCGCTAACTGCTTTCTTCACTTGTTTTTTAACATGAGTAGCTACTGCTAAACCGTCAATTATTTGTCCAGTCAAACAATTAAGAGATATTAATAGGAACTATTTTGCGTTACTGCTCATGGATACAGTTTGTATGGATCTCCGATTAAAAAGTTATTTCATATAGAATTTCGATTATCTTTTAGTAATACCCTTCGACCTATAATTTTTATTCTGTCTTCTGCAAATAATCTTACCACTTCAGGATATACTTCATGTTCTTCTCTCAATATCCTTGCTGAGAGTTCTGCTTCTGTATCCGAGTCCAGTACTTTTACTGCTCGTTGAAGTATAATTGGTCCCGAATCAAGTCCTTGATCTACAAAATGTACAGTACACCCTGAAACTTTGACACCATATTCTATTGCTTGTTTTTGAGCATTAAGACCAGGAAATGAAGGTAATAACGCTGGATGAATATTCAGTATTCGCATAGAATATTCTGTTACGAATTCAGCACTAAATATTCGGTTAAAACCTGCTAAGCAAATAAGACCATTCTCCGATGTAACATCATATTTTTTTAAGATTGAGACAACCTTCTTGTCATACTCCCAGCCTTTCAAACCTTTGCTTGGCATGATTTCAGTGGAAATTCCAAATTTTTCCAAGGCCAAATTTAGTCCTACTGCTTCCGTTCTATTGGATAATACTACTGCAGGCTTGACATTTTTTATATATCCTGACTTTATTGCAGAGAGAATGGAGGCCATATTGCTTCCTCTACCGGAGATAAGTATAGCAAGATTGATCAACAATATTTTTTGTTATTACTTAGATAAATAGATAATAAACAAAATGTTCTTCTTCTCGTTATCTATAGTCCTTTTCAGTTGTGTATTATACATCTATTATTTCTACGTCCACCTTATTAGCGTTAAGGGTGTGTGGCGATAATATGTGGTTAACCAACAAAATTAGAAGATTGAATACTTCTACTTGTTATATGCAATTGTTAAAGAGCTAATTATTTTATCTGATCTTATACTTTCCTAAGAATGTTAAAATACAGGTCATAATAAGCAATTAAAATTACCGAATTGGTTGCCCAGATCAGTTTTTCTCAATGTGGTATTCTTATAAATAGCAGCGGTAAAAAAATATCGCTTGATCCTCGTAAAGCGACACATTGTGATATGATTTTTGTTTCCCATGCACATACTGATCATTTATATAAAAAATGTGGTGGTAAAAATGACTCTTTAAAAAGTAAGACTTTGGCATCAAGAGAGACGTCAATAATTGCAGAAGCAAGAGGGTATGGATTAAGTGATTCACAAGAAGAGCATGATGGATTTAAATTAATCGATACAGGGCATATTTTAGGTTCAAAAGGATTGCTGGTAAACCGTGATGAGATTTATTATACGGGAGACATTTCTATTAAAGAGAGGGCTTTTATGAGACCAGCTCTAATTCCGCAAGCCCAGACATTAATAATTGAGTCAACTTTTGGCAGACCAGAATATATTTTTCCTGATTTGCGAGAAGTCATACATAACACCAACAAGATTATATCTGAGATGTATGATAAAGGAATTCCTGTTCTTTTAATGGGTTATCCTTTGGGCAAAGCCCAGCTGCTAACCGAGCTTTTTGGCCATTGGGATCCATTATATGTATATGATGCTGTTTATGATATGAATTCGATTTATTCCAAATTAGGTGTAAGCTTAAAGCATACAATAAAACATTCTACTGCAGAAGACCAGAGCCTTCTTTCTAAAAATAAACCATGGATCATGATTTCACCATTATTTCACGGAAGAAATGGTTTTGTAAAACGCATGAAAGAGAGATACGGAGCTGTTACAATAGGATTTAGCGGTTGGGCCGTTAATACGAACTACAAATTCATGATGGGCCTTGATTATACTTTTCCTATGAGCGACCATTGTGATTACAAGGATCTAGTCCAAGTCGTAAGAAAATGTAATCCAAAAAAGGTTTATACGTTCCATGGATTCACTATTGATTTTGCTAAGAAACTAAGAAAGCTCGGTTTTGACGCTGATCCTCTTTTAGGTAAACATGAAATAACGAAGAGTAATCCTAAAAATGCTAATTCTGTTATCTCTTCTCTTGATAATTATATGAAAGAATAATTAATTATTTTTCTCTTGATCTCTGAAATATGGAATAACCTTGTTACCGAACATTTCAATATTCTTGAAGTAACCTTCGCCCCAATATCTGATGATAAAATGATTGGTGCCTGCTTTAATGAAGCGTTCGAGCATTTCTATTACATCATCTGGTTTTCCTACCCCTATTGCTGTTCTTGCAATCTTGTCAGGTATCTTTATTGCGGCCCTTTTCATCTGTTCCATCAGTTCTGGCTTATTCATGGCATATTCTGTAAAGTATCTTCGAAAATCAAATTCTGAATCTTGAGGTATATTATGAACTTTTAATAATTCTGGCTTATATAAACTAACTTTTACTGCGTTTTTCATCTTATTCCAAGCCTCTTCTCCATCATCTGTAAAATAAATATCAACATCATTTGCAAATTGGAATGTAGATAAATCTCTTCCGTATTTGTGTGCATGTTCTTTAATAATATTGGCATGATTGCTGAACAATTCTGGTGTATAACCTATTGGAATCCATCCATCGCCATATTTTGCACATAGCTCAAGTGTCTTTGGAGCTCCTGCTGCAATATATACTGGAGGCCGAGGTTTACGAATACTTTGAGCCTGAAGGCATGCATTAATTAATTTATAATAGACGCCCTCGTAGTTGACATGATTATCCGGATCTGATTGAAAAAGTTTCTCTATTACTTCTAGTTGTTCCTTGAATTTACTCACTGGTTTGCTAAATTCTATCCCGAAATCTACTACATTCTGTGCTTCTCCTGCTCCAATTCCGAGGACGGCCCTGCCCTTTGTTATCCTATCCAAAGTAATAGTCGAAAGGGCAATTGAAGATGGATGTCTTCTAATTGCATCTGTGACACATGTGCCAAGTTCTACCTTTTGGGTAACAGCTCCAATAGCAGCCAGCATAAGCCAAGCATCATTAACAACAGCATTTTTCCATTGTGGAACATTAGAATGATCCATTGCCCAAATTGAGTCATAATCCATTCTGTCTGCTATCTGGCAAGCTGTCATAACTTGAGTTTCGTCCAGCCCCAGTCTTGCAACATTGAGACCTTGCGTAAAACCAAATTTTGTCTTCATTTAAAAATCTTATATCCTCCACACAAATTTGATCTGAAAAACAAGATTGAATTTCTTATTCATATTAAAATAACAATCAAAGTAAGCTACTATTTAAATTTGTCTTGTTGTATATGCTAGAACTGTGTTTTCTTTCTATTCTATGTAAAATATATATATATTACTTAACTTTTCATTTAAATTATCTTATGTATATAAATTTCAAATGTGCGGGATCATAATGGTTAGTTTATTATAGAAAGGAATTGCCAATTGTGGCTCACAAAGAAGCTTTATATAAGAATTGAATAGAATTTCTAATTGCTAAGACAATGCTCCTACCTTCTGAAATTGAGGCTAAATCTATGATACCAGCGATTAGAGCCATTTTAGCAAAGAAACTTATGAAAGATTATGACTTAAAGGAAGAAGTTGTGGCTAAGGTACTCGGTATCACTCAAGCGGCAGTAAGTAATTATTTGAGAGGGACAAGGGGCGACGATGAACTAATCTCAAAACTTAGCTCTTTTCAAGAAGTTATGCGCATGGTTGATGACATTGCAAGAGATCTGTCTACAAATAAGGCCTATACTCCTATCACTATGTCGAAATTAATTGAATTATTTAATTATATGCGTTATACATTTATTATATGTGACGTCCACCACCGTATAGAATCGAATATAGACGAACAAGTTTGTGAGCAGTGCAAAGGTATACTTACGGGGACTCGAATATGAAATATACCAATATATCAAGAAGATATCATTCCAATTGCAGTCGAAAGGACATCAACTCCCATAAGTAAACCTATACTTCCTTTCGATGCATATTTTTCAGTAAATCTTGCACTTTTGTCTTTTCTAATTTTTCTTCCTGATATCAATATAGGGACTGGATCGTCGCTATGTCCTTTTTTGACACATGGGGTAGAGTGATCTGCAGAAACAATTATAGTTGAATCATTAATTTTTAATTTTTTTTCAAGTGTCGCAAAGAATCGCGTGTCAATATCTTCAATGTTCTTTTTTTTCCCCCTTGCATCGCCATCATGTCCGAACTCGTCTGGTCCCTTTATATGAACATAGATAACATTAAACCTCTCCAGATTCTCTGCTGCGACTTTTGCTTTTTGTTCATAATCATTGACATCACCAGCCTTGAAGGCACTCATTCCTAAGACTTTGGAGATTCCAATTTCCACAGGCATATCCACAATGCATGCCACGTCCAATCCATATTTTCTATTTATTGGCTCAACGTTTGGATACCTATTTCCAGAATCTCGAGCCAGGATAGCATTGATAGGCTTCTTTCCTACTTTCGTACGCTCATTATTGACTGGATGATTACTCAGTAATTTAGCAACCTGAGTTGTAAATTCATTGACCAATTTTGCTGCAGTTTTCGCTGCTGCGGTGTCTTCTTGCGGTTCAGATGTACCAATGCGAATATCAGCTGTTGCAGGTTTGGCTATTCCGATTCCATTAATCCTTTCATATGATGGATCTGTATTTGAGATCCTATCGGATAATTTTATCTCGTCATGTCTAAAACAGATAGTCACTCTATGGCCAATGGTTGGCTCTATAACAACATGGGCATTACTATCGCCAAATTGAATTTTTTCATTCAATGTTTTGCAAATAGATAAAGCCTCTTCTTTGCTGATAATCCTTCCAGCCCTTCTGTCCATAATTTGTAAATTATCATCAACTGTCGCGAAGTTTCCTCGCATCGCAAGATCACCTTCTTTGAAATCGATATTGCAGCCAAGCGACTCAATTACACCCCTTCCAACGTAATTTCCATCCTTGAAATTATAACCTAGCATGTTAAATACTGCTATATCAGATTGTGGAGCGATTCTCTTTCCCACTGTGATCACTTTTCCCATACAGCCATTCCTACTAAGCGAGTCCATATATGGTGTATACGCTGCCTCAAGTGGTGTCAAATAATTTAAGGAAGGATGTGGAAGATCTCCTACACCATCAAGAAGAACATATACGATTTTGATATTGCTATAGAGTTGAGAAGACATATATACACCGAGATCATTGCTGGTAAATTTATCTGTAGTGGAAGATTGCTGCTCATGATGTAACATCTGCATAACAGACCAGATCTTTGAATCCGTTAAACAGATTTGTTGAATAGAAAATAATTATTATTATGATTAACAACAAGATAATTATAATTTTGTGAGCGATAGACTGCGAATTTTTTCTGACTATATAATCCACGATATTTTATTTTACAGAATGCTATAAATACACACATATACTTTCTCGTTACTATAAATTGTGATTGAGATCAGATTCTAGATAATAGTATTTACAATCAGCCAAATTACTTTATATTTTTTCGAGATACGTATCTTATAAATAGATCATCATTATCATCCTCATCCTTACCTGCTAAAATGAATCGCCATTTTTTCTCTTGAGCTTCTCTTATTCCTATTCTAGAAGAGCAAATTATTCTTTGAGGTTTTATTCCATATTCTATATGAAGTTCAGTTGTTGCGTTTGTCATGTCTTGTCCATTTAGAGATTTGTCGATGCATAGTGCTTGTGTAAGTTTTCCTGGGCCTGAAGACAATGAGAGTTCATTATCGGTATTGCGCAAGAACTTCATAATAGGTATCCCTTCCAATGGCTGCAATGCCCTTATAAGAACTGCACCTGCTTTAACTTTAGAGGATCTTGCACATACATTTACACAGTAATAATTTCCATAAGTGAAGTAGACGTAGGCACAACCAACTTCCCCAAACATTGGAATATTTCTGGACGTAATACCTCTATACGCATGACTTGCAGGATCATCATCAAAACCATATGCCTCTGTTTCAACAATTAAACCTGACAATCTGTATGTTTGATCTTTCGATTTATTGATAATACGAACTAGTTTTTTTCCAAGTAAATCTTTTGCGACAAGTTCAGTAGATCTATAGTAGAACGTCTGATTTGGGATGGTTGAAGAATACCGTTTGATATTCTTAAAAGACATAGATAAATCAGCGTTGGTTAACAAATATTTGGTTTTCGATCGTTATAAGAATAAACAATCTTTTATACCAATGTAGCAATTAGCGGACATGTCGAGTTAATATATCTACCAATAATCATGTGCATCTATAAGGAAAGTAAATCTCTATGTTCGACTTTATGATATCTGTTATAGGCATAATGGCTAGCATATTTGCCCTTTCAAGTACCAGTACCGCAAATAGTTAAAAGCCTCAAGACCAAAAAGACGGAGGATTTATCTGTCTGGTTGATCTTGTCATTAATCGTCGGCTTATCATTATGGGTAATATATGGAATAGGAAGAAATGACGTCGTGATCGTTGGGGGAAATATTTTAGGAGTGTCATTAAATCTTGTATTGCTTTTACTAAAATTTAGGTACTCAAGAAATCCCATTAGCTAAAGTCGTAAAGACAGTAGAATGAGAAGTGCCTATATACAATCTCTTATTTTTCAGTAGAGCATTTGTCATAAAGACAACCCCCTAATTAGTAATTTAAATCCCCTGTACATCTTGCGATAATCGTTGATTCAATCAACTTAAAAGCATTTCATATTGTTGATAAAAATAAGGTAAAATAAAACTATATGAAGAATAATAGGATCGAAATTGACTTTTATGCATGCATTTGCTAGCAGCCAATCAAATCAAGATAGTTAAATTTGTATTAGGATAGCCAGAGCTTGGTCTCAGTGTTGCAATTCAAACTAATTAGCAAGCGTAATCTCACGGCATAATCCATCTTTAGTAAACCAGAGCGCCTGTGATATTCGAATTATTTTTCATCACGATCATCTTGAAGTGTCCAGGGAAACCATTTTCCAATTATCTTTGCCCAATCAATTTTTAAATATAGATATAATATTATTCCCAATACTATACAACTCGTAATGGCTCCAATAACCAAATATACTGGATCGATAGAATTAGTGCCGAGACTTTCAATGAATGGTCTTCCTAGAAAAACTGCTCCTAATACAATTATTTCATTCAGAAGAAATTTTCCAAGAAATGTTGCAATTGCGAATTTCCAAGGGTTATACTTTGAAAGTCCAAGGGGAATATAAATTAGATCATCTGGTATAGGAGTAAGAGCGGCAATAAAAGCTCCTGGACCACCATACTTACTGAGCAGCCTTTGAAGCGGAAGAATTCTCCTCTTCGTCTTGGTACTCAGAATGTTTCGGCCATAATAACTAACGTAGAAAATTATCATTTTTGCTATGACCGCTCCTATTGCACTAGAAAGAGCTAATAAGTGAGGATCTAATTGTTTGTTTAATGCTCGCTGTGACAAGTACAGGAAAATAAGGGATTGGAATGAAAACGATGACGCTTCCAACGAAACTTATTAGTAGTATACCTATGTATCCAAATTCAGCATAAAATGCAAAGAGTTCCTCTATATTGACCAACCAGAATACCTCAATAGATATGCTGTTATGTCTAGTTGTTAGTCTGCAGAGTCATATGTACATCTGAGTTAATTATAAAAAAGCATACAGATGAATTTGAATTTGACCAGATTGACATGACCTGAATAGTTATCTTGGTTTATTTATGAGTTATGAATTTGTTTATCGTCATCTATAGTCATATTGGCGCAATAATAATATAGGTAATAATACAAGTTAACTCATCTTTCATTGTTAATACTTTCTACATTTCCATCGTTTTTAATTTGACCATCAAAATGAATATAGGTCTATACAACGCAATCCAAGCAAAAGTTCTCTTGATGTATAATATCTCTATCAGGTTTGAACGTCAGCGAAAAAAAGATATCTGGGCTCAATTTCTCCTTCTACCATATCCATACTAAAATGATATTATATATAAAGAAGAAAGAGTCTTTCGAATAGTCAAAATATTTTCAAATATGTATCAACCTTTTTGTTATCTCTTGACAGCATTTGTTGGGTTTATTCAATTGTTAGATTAGGTAAATTACATTTGGATCGAGAATAACAATTATCATCTCGAAAGCGGATTAAACGCAGAGTATAAAAAGTGTTAAAAAATCAATTAATATGTCGTTAGCTGACAGATAATTCAAACTCAAGAGATACGGCATAAGGTCAAAGGCCTGCCCGACGACGGGTAAAACTAATTCTTGTCTTTATAGTAGTCATATCTGAAATCTTAATAGGGTATCAGATAATCTCTAAGAGAACATTAATCAGAATCTTATTGCCTTACTAATAAAAGTGACATCAGTTCGTAATGATTTATTCTGATTTTTTATAATGAATTCCCCTATTTCTTTATCATTAACGGTCTCGCCCACGATTTAATACACTTTCACTATAAAACTGGATTTCAATAGTATAATTCTAGGACAGAACCTCACGAATAATGATTTGCAAAGCTACCACTGGTATTGTCATAGGTGTATAACTTACTAATAAGACCTAGCAAATATTGCAATTTTTTTTGCAGGCTGATGGCAATATATACAAATTGCTGAACGAGATTCTTCCTGTCCTGTAAATGGAATCACTCGAATATCAGCCCCTGTCTCTTCCTTTATTTTATCCTCACAATGTCTATTAGCGCACCAGCCACAGAGAACAAACCCACCTTTATTTTGAACTGTCGATTTTAATATATCATAACTTGTCGCTTTGGTAATATTATCTTCCAGAAGTTTCTTTGCTCTATTTAGCAAATTGTTTTGAATTTCATCTAAAAGAGAGAGCACATTTTCAATTAATTGTACTCGATCTACTAGGATTTTTTCCTTGATATCACGTCTTACAAGCTCCACTTTATGATTTTCGATATCCCTAAGACCAATATTTATACGGAGAGGCACTCCTTTTATTTCCCATTCATTGAATTTCCATCCAGCAGTATATTCATCTCTTTTATCAAGATGTGCTCGAATTCCTGATTTTTTTAATTCAACAAGCAGTTCATCGGCAGACGATTTTACCATCTCTTTATCCTTATCTTTATAAATTGGGATTATGATCACTTGAATAGGTGCTACCTTAGGAGGAATAATAAGACCTTTATCGTCGCCGTGAACCATTATCAACGCACCAATAAGCCGCCAAGATACTCCCCAAGATGTCTGCCAAGCAAAATGGTCCTTTGAATCCTTTCCAAGATATCTTATTTCAAAAGGTTTAGAGAATCTTTGTCCTAAATAATGAGAGGTACCCAATTGTAATGCCTTGCCATCAGACATCATTGCTTCTAAGGTTGCAGTATATTCTGCACCTACAAATTTTTCTTTCTCACTTTTTAGTCCGGTTAGAGTTGGGATGGCCAAATGATTTTGAATCAAATCATTATAAATCATTAAAATTGACATAACTTCTTCTTCGGCTTCTTTGCTAGTAGCATGAACTGTGTGTCCTTCTTGCCATAGAAACTCTGAAGTCCTAACGAAAGGTTTTGTTCCTTTTATTTCTGAGCGTAATGCGGTATTCCAATAATTAATTTTTAAAGGGAGATCTCTGTAGCTCGCCACCCACTTTGCAAATACTGAGTATGCAAGGGTTTCTGATGTAGGGCGCAAAGCAAGCTTTTCTGACAGGATATTTTCTCCGGCTTTCGTTACCCAAAACACTTCTGGTGTAAATCCAGCAAAGTGATCTTCTTCTCTCACTAGAAGACTCTCTGGTATTAAAACAGGCAGAAAACCATTCTGATGTCCTGTTTCCTTGAATTTTCTGTCTAAAATATCTTTAATAGATTCCCATATAGCGTAACCATATGGAGGAAGAACGATGAAACCTTTTACGGGAGCATAGTCAGCAAGGCCAGTTTTTAGTACCACCTGCAAATACCATTCACTGAAATTTTCATTTTTTTTAACTGTAATTCCAATCTCCTTCACGGAATTCAATATTCAGAGGCAGAAGCTTTGGCTTTATGAAGTTTTGGTGATTTAAAATGGCTCTCCTTTGCAATAGACTTTTCCTGAAATTCTACTATGGAAGTTCTTGCAAACATAACATTGAATAAATCCTATTTCTTTGTTTAGAACAGGACAATCTACAGCTTCTAATTTCATACGTTTAATCATCTTAGGACTAACTCCCTTTAGCTTAAGTTTGCCTTTATCGTCCATCATACCAATGCTTTGCAATTCTGCTTTCGCTTCATCAGTTAATTTAATGGATTTCTCGACTGCTTTGACAGGTACTAAATATTTAGTTTCCAAGCCTTCACTCATAGATAATAAAAAAAACAATAGTTATATAAGATCGTTCCTGATGACTAACACCTATTGTATTGCCTTCCTGGATCAATACAAATTTCGTTTTATTACAGGTCAATAGTCGATCAAAACGAATTAGCTCTTCATTTTCTCTGGCCTGAACTATTCCAGTAAACTAATAAGGAATGAAAAGGATAATTTTGTAATATATATTTTCTGACAATCCATTAATTTTGAGCCTTTTGGAAAATAATCATATTCATAAATATCTTGCAACAGCTAAAGGAGACAATACAGCATACTTTTCTTAATGCCGTTTTGATATGATGATAAATTTAATTCATAGTTAATATAAAAATTAGTAAAGTGACAATTTAATGACAATGTTAGCTTTTAATATTTCTTTAACGTAAAAAGCTGGTATCAGCCTCAGAATGGATTTGAAGCATTAGTGTCTTTTAACATCAAATAACACCTAGATTGATTCAATCAGACGCTCAACTGAGAAAGGCAAAGCAATCAAAAATTCCAAAATGGGTAGAAATTTATTTTGCAGACGCGTAGTAGAACCCATCTAGTAATTTAAGTTTATAGTCAATCCATCTAATAATATTAGATATAATTTCTAATCATAAAATGGATAAGCTTAATATATGTTGGCAGGAATGCTTGAGTAAGCACACTACAATGCTAATAATTTTTGATGTAGAGGGTGTCCTGCTTAATGCTGAATACCTTCCAGTTTTAGCGCAAATGATAGGTCCTGAGAAGGAGAAGCAAATATGGGATATCACAAAACAAGGTATTCGTGGAGAGATAAAGTGGGAAGAAGGTCTTGTTCAACGTGTCAAGGCCCTCAATGGAATTGCTTTTGAGGATGCTAAAAGAATAGGTGAGAATTTAGAAATAATGCCTGGAGCCAAAGAGCTTTGTTCTTCTCTAAAAAAAGCTGGGTGGAAAATGATTGCTGTTTCTGGAGGATTTACCATCATAACTAATAGATTAAAAGACTATCTTGGACTAGATAAAATATTTTCAAACGAATTAATATTTACGAATGGCAAGCTTGAAGGTATAAACATGCAAGTTACATCAGACAAAGCGAGCCGTAGTATTACCAACAATAAAGGAATGGGGTATTAAAAAGGAAGATACAGTAGTAGTAGTAGATGGTGCAAATGATCTAAAGTTGTTTTCCCTGGCGGAATTTACGGTAGGATTCTGCCCGGTAGACAAGGTTAAAGAAAAGTCAGATGCAGTTATCGAAATACGTGATCTAACGTTATTACTTAACTTGCTAGAAAAGAAATTCGGAAGAGCAGTTCTTGCAGAGAGAAGTAGTAGGTAATTAATTAATTTTTTTATATCAACACCGTTTACGTTCCTTTGATGGTTAATATCAAATTAGAAGTTATTCCAATTCATATTTCCGCAGAGATAAAACCTAAGGATAAACTAGAATTGATAATTTTAGAATCTATATCTCAAGCACATGAGAGTCTATATGACAAAGATATCATAGTTATTGCCCAAAAAATTATTTCAAAAGCTGAAGGTCGTATAGTGAACCTAAATCTGATCAACCCATCAGATAAATCTATCGAGATAGCAAGAAAACACTACAAAGATGCAAGAATTATTGAAATGATTCTGAGTGAATCAAAAGAGATAATAAGAGAAAAAAGAGGAATAATAATAGCAGAAACAAGACAGGGATTTGTCTGTGCAAATGCAGGAGTTGATCAGAGCAATGTTAAAGACAGCAAAAATTATGTGGTTTTATTACCAATTGATGCTGATAAATCTGCAAGGAAATTAAGACATTCTATTAAAGAGCGAACTACAAAAAAAGTAGCCATAGTAATAACAGATACCTTCGGTAGGCCGTTTAGAGAGGGACAAACAAATGTTGCAATAGGTATAGCAGGAATAAAACCGATAAAAAGCTATGTGGGCACTCTTGATATGTATGGAAGGAAATTGAAGGTGACTGAAATTGCGATAGCAGACGAAATAGCATCTGCTGCAGAGCTTGTAATGGGTAAATCAGATCGGATCCCGGTGGCCATAGTAAGGGGTTGTATTTATGATGAAGACGATAAATGCTCCATTTCGCCTCTATTGAGGAAAAAAGAAAATGACCTATTTCGCTAATAAGAAATTGAAAGGAATGCGACATTATAAGTTGCCGTTAGTCACTCTGAATATTCAATTTGTCAGTATAGTTATAAATTAGATATCGTAATTCTAAAATACATCAGGACTACAAGGGATTAATAGTCATAGTCACGTAAATTATAGTTGCATTTTTTTCGCTAGTATTAAAAAATAATATCAAGAAATAAGACCTTTTTCTAAGAGATTATTAGAAAAGATTTTAATATGAATATCTTGATATTATTTCGGATAAAAAGATCTACTTTTTACACTTTGAAGATTTGTGTTTGATGCGCAACAAAATGAGATCAACAATTCAATGATAAAAAACAAACCATACTTGATAAATTATTAATAATTTATTAGTACATTATTTGTACCATAAATTCCTTCATCCATGGCATCCATAAACATTTAATATTATGACGTAATCATATATTCTGTTCGTTAGTATGAGTACTAAAAGTAGCGAATCTACAACTAAAACTATTGATGTTAGAGGGCTTTTTTGTCCTGAACCAGTATTTCGTACTAAGATAGAGATGGAAAAACTGGCAAGAGGCGATATACTTAAAATCTTATCTGATGATCCAGAATCTGAGGAAGATATTTCAAGGTGGGTAAAAAGAAACGGTCATGAACTTTTATCAATAAACAAGGTTACAAAGGATCTTGAATTCACAATTAAGAAGGCAAAGTAGATTGACAACTGTTGCTCGACCCAAAGTAATTGACCATGTTGGTCGGACTCCTTTAATAGAACTTAGCTCCTTCTCAACAAAACATATTAAATTTTATGCAAAATTAGAATGGTCTAATCCCTTTGGCTCCGTCAAAGACAGGGCTGCTTATTGGATGATAAAGGATGCAGAAAAAAAAGGTATATTAAAGAAAGATAAAAGCATTATAATCGAGCCCACTTCTGGAAATACAGGTATTGCTTTAACTGGTATTGCAGCATCATTAGGATATAAGGTTGAAATTGTTATTCCCGAGAAAGTAAGCAAAGAAACGAAAACAATCTTGAGACAATTAGGAGCAATTCTTCATGAGACATCTGACGATCTATGCCCAAGAGTAGGAGCAGGGACAGATCAAAGTATTGCTCTCGCGAAGGCAATATCAAAACCTAGACCTGATATCTATTATATGCCAAACCAGTATGAAAATGATGCTAATTATTTGGCTCATTATGAAAGTACTGGTCCGGAGATTTGGGAGCAAACTAATGGTAATATAACTCATTTCTTTAGCGGTTGTGGTACAGGTGGGACTATTACAGGAGCCGCAACTTTTCTTAAGGAAAAGAATCCGAATATCAGAGTAGTTGCAATCCAAGCTCAAAAGAACCATCTCTTACAAGGTCTGAGAAATTTTGAAGAATCTTCAATGCCAGATCTGTTTAAGCGTCGCGAAAAGGTTGTTGATGAATGGATGACTGCCACTAATATTGATTCCTTTAATATGGTTAAGCAATTGGTAACAAGAGAGGGCTTACTAGTAGGTCCTTCTTCCGGATCTGTCTTATCGTCTATGTTAAGAGCTGCTGAAAAACTAGATAATGGTCTTCTTGTAGGGATATTTGCAGATGATGGAAGGAAATTTAGAAGTCTTTATTTAGAAGAAAGTATCTTCCGTAAAGAAGAATATGATAATGCTCTTATAAATGCAAAGAATATTTCCAATGTTACATATATACAGTGAGCTATGCATATAACAATTGTGTCTAATTCTTACGCCTTCTTTCAGTCAACCATTTTTCCACATCTAATGCGGCCATACAGCCGAATCCAGCTGCGGTCACTGCCTGACGGTATCTATAATCATGTACATCTCCCGCTGCAAAAACACCCTCTACACTTGTCTTCGTCTGGCTCTTTAAAATAATGTAACCTTTATCGTCCATCTCCAGTTGACCTCTAAATATAGCTGTATTAGGTTCATGACCTATTGCAACAAATAATCCTCCTGCCGGAATTTTTTGTTCTTTCCCATTGTTTACATCATTAATAACAACCGTTCCGATTTTCTTATCACCTTTAATATCAGCCACAACACTATTCCATAAAAATTGGATCTTTGGATTCTCCAAAGCCTTTTCTTGAAGAATCTTACTTCCACGCAATGAATCTCGTCTGTGAATTATTTTTACAGATTTGCCGAACTTGGTCAAGAATGTCGCCTCTTCTAATGCTGTATCTCCTCCACCTACAACTACTATATCTTCGCCTTTGAAGAATGGACCATCACAAGTAGCACAATATGATACCCCACGACCAGCGAATTGTTGTTCTCCTTCAATCCCTAATTTCCGAGGGGTAGCACCAGTGCAAATTAATATAGAGTCTGCTTCATAATTTTCTGAGTGCGTGGTTACTAAAAAGGGCCGCTTACTGAAATCAACTCGAGTGACTTCATCATCCACAATAACGGTACCGAATCTTTCTGCTTGTTGTCTCATGTTCATCATTAGCTCCGGTCCAAATATGCCATTAGGAAAACCAGGATAGTTTTCTACTTCACTTGTAGTCATTAACTGTCCTCCAGGAAGGGTACCCGAAATTATAAGGGTTCTAAGTTTAGCACGCGATGTATAAACTCCAGCTGTATAACCTGCAGGTCCTGAACCGATGATGATTACTTCAAACGCTTCTTTCCCATCTACGTGGTAATCGTGTTCTTTCGCGGCTATGTTAGACATTAAATATTAAGAGATAAAAAGCATTGCACCATTTAATAATTTGTTCGATATCAATTGAGAGATGTGCTTTATCTCTAATTATTCTATTTCGTAAAAATAACGTCTATAAATTTTTGAATGTAGATACGATTTATAAAAATATTTAGATACCAATTACTAAATCTCAAGAAATATTGGCATATCATTCAATTTCAAATGCTTTACATTATCAAGTGAAGAATTATGTCACTTCCGATTTAGAAATCTATCTAACAGAAGAAGATGCTTTTTACACATTCTCTGATTATTTACTTGTGTCCTTATTAGATCCTCTTGCCAATGAGCGTTAAAAATCCTACAACCAGCATCGCTACAAAATGGATCTCCATCCGTCAAGAAGAAAAAAAGTGCTTGTATAGTATATCCAGTTGCAACAGAGTTTATTCTATCGTCATCATAATCAATATATTTTCCAGCAAATTGCTTCTGCAGTTCTTCTATATCACCAGAACTGGGCATCCATCCAATTTGTCTAAAATAGAATTCCCTAGGCTTTGCTGGAGCTTCGATTATACCACTGGTAGATATGATAGATGGCGTTCCACAGATAATAGCTCGGGCATGATACCTGTAGTCCTCTTCACTAAATGTACAGGTCAATCTGCTATCGAATATTACGTGTATATTATCTATCGTTTTTTCATTTTCAGGTAGCAACCTTGAGTATATACTTTGCATTATAAAGCCATCGTACAAGACGGCGGTAGGATATGGATCGATAATCAAATTTTTTTCAAAAAGTACGCTACTCCTATCTTGTTTATTTCTTCTTTCAGGTTGATGATGATAAGGTTGTTTTGTCTCTGAGATATGTATAGACGCAAGTTCTTCTGCCAACCAATTAACTGATATTAAATTTCTAATGTATTGTAGGAAAGGAATCCTTATGTCTATTGTACAATTTGAAAACATTTTTCCTATATCATTAGCGACTCTATGCATATTCAAATTTCTCATAGTACAATCAGAATAAAGATGAATATATCGAAAATTCAAAACTATTTATTGCGAGTCTACAAATTTGAACACTACTTTATCTTTAGTTTAGGAGAACTAGGCATCTCTTTAAGTTTACTGAATGCTACTTCTGCGGCCCTCTTTCCAGAAAGCAACATTGAACCAAATGTCGGCCCCATTCGTGGCAAGCCGTATGTCTCTGTGACTGCCATACCAGCTGCTATCAAACCCGGAAAAATCTCGTCGGTACTATTGACTACAGCATCTTCACCTCCTTCTACCCACATAGGATCCATCCCTTTCCACTTGACATAACCGCGATCCATTAAGCGTTTTACAGCAACAGAATCGTGACCTGAAGCATCTATGACGATTTTACTCTCAAGTGCAACCGGATCTACACAAGTAATATTTCTAGGAAGAGAGGATACAGGCATCCAATTAATAACCACACCGCATACACGCTTCTCTTTTAAGATCAAGTCATCAAATTTTGTTAACTGCAGGAATCGAACACCCGAATCACAGGTAGCAGCTATGAGTTTTGAGCATGCATGTGGTCCCCATGTTGCATAAAGTCCTTCATTTATCTTTCTATATGGAACTCCAAGCTCATCCCAGACCTTCTGGGCTGGCGCTCTAACCGTTACAGGGTTCATCATATATCCTCCGACCCAATAACCACCACCGACGTAATTATTCTGTTCAACAATCAGTGTCTTTATGCCCATTTTCCCTAATTCTCTACCTGCCGATAAACCAGCAGGTCCCGATCCAATGATTATTACATCAGAGTCTGTAAATTCCATCATAGTCTCATTGAACATCCCGGAGATGGCGCGAGTAATTTCTTTCTCGTTCACGTCGGCAAATATCTTTGTCATATATGGATCTCTTCTCAATAACTATTAATACATTATCCGTTAAGGTCCTTTGGATTATTATACCAAGTAAATAATTTTACTCGATGCATTGCCATATCTTCGATTCACAGTATCGCCATGTGTGTATAATGATATGATATCTTTAGATTTTATAATTCTGTTAAGATTATCGCAAAAATTCTTCTGCTTGTAAATTGTTTAGAGGTATTAATAATAATAATGTATGAAATGCTCCAAATTTATTATAGTAACTGTCTCACTGTTACTAATATTCAATCTTTTATAGGCTTTGATACTGGACTATTCCGAATTTTTGAATCAATTTCAGTCAATAATTTAATTAAGTCAGATTTATGAGAATTAAGATAGTCTTGCCCCTTATCTTTTAATCTTATCTGAAAGAGCCTAAGATCTCTATGCTCCTCAAAGAATTGTTCTATCATGGCATTTCCATGCTTCAGGGGATTAATAAGATAATCAAAATCTTGGAGAGTTGAACTTACATCTCCCTTTTCTATAGAGCCTTTCGCTCTGTCAATAATTTCAATGATATCTTTCAATTGCTGTACTGGGGCAGAAATTTCTTTGCCTTTTCCGAGTAGACCTGAACGTTTTGTAGTACCAACTTTATAAGCTATTTCTTTGGCAAGTTCATAATATTCTTCCCTGCTTGTAAATGATTTCTTTTCTTTTTTAATGAGTAATCCTTTGATAGATAATCGAGTTACTGCATCTTCTACATCTGCTTTATCCATTCCTGTTATCCATACAATTTTTCCAATATAGTCATATCCTTGTCTGATAGATTCTAATACTACGACCTCGATAATTCGGCGAAAAGCTTCTTCAGCTCTAGCATTTTCAAAGTCTCTATCGCTGACGGCTTTTTTAGCATTTGAAATATCTATTTCTATGGAACGCTTTAAAGCTTCCATTCCTTCATCTACCTTACCACTTAAAGTATGATAGCATGCTTCATTATACCAAGACATTCCATCATTAGGATTAATATCTATCGCCTTTTCACATGCCGCTATGGCCTTATCGTAATCTTTCATTCGGTAATATGTTAAACCTTTCAAATTCCAAGCTTCTGCATTGTTAACATCGATTTCAAGTGCCTTATCATACGAAGAAATAGCAGCCGTATATTCATCCAAATGAAAATGAGCATACCCTTTTTTGATCCAAGCATCTACATATTTTTGATCTATTCTTAGCGCAAGTTCAAAACTGCGAATGGCATCTTCTAATTTTTCATTTGCCATATGATTTATCCCCTTCCTGTATAAATCACGTTTCTGGTACTCTAGATTTTCGTCATAATCCTTTTGGTGAGTATTTTCGGAAGGAGTATCTGAAATCCTCGTGCTTTTCCTTCCCAGGAGTCTGCCCATTAAATAAAATTGCTCAAATCGCAGATAAATACATTTGGACTAGTAGTACCAATTCGCTACCAACCTATTGCAATATTTATGCTAGCATCATTAAACTCAGATGAGAGCGAAGGCTTCATCCTTTGTCGTTAAATATACCTGTCTACACCAGTATAATAAGTTAGAACATTGTACGGTGTAAATAAAGTAAAACCGTATAGACAATCTTTTGAAATCACTAATATAAGAAATTTGATTGTTCTGTGCATCTGGCTCAATGGAATTTCATTGTCGTTTTAATATCATGACTTTTAAATATATAGTTAGATAGCCAAAAAATTTCAGAATGTCATTTTGTCCAGATAGCGCTTATTATCTTATTATAAAAACGTGGCAACAAAATGAGTATAACGTCAACATTTAAATGATGTCATAATTTAGACAATATGATAACACAATGGGAGCTAAACTTGAAGGCGGATACTTTTGGCTTATCAGCCTTCGACAATGATAAACTTCAGTTCCAATTACACAAATTAAATACGGCTGACAATCAATTCGAAATATTCCAAAAGTTCTATGATTTATTTGATAAAGCATTCATATTAGAATCTCTCGTTGGTCCAACAGAGCTATCACAGATATCAATTATTGGATTCGATCCAGAATTGACCATAAACTGCAATTCAAAGTCATTTAAAGTCTATAATAGAAGAAATAAAATAATAAAAAAAGTAGATACTAAAGAACCACTGTCTCAACTTCGCCAAATTATGCCAAAGATTAGTAATTACCAATTTAGATATATAGGTGGAGCAGTTGGTTACATTAGTTATGATGCAATACGTTTCTGGGAACATATACCAAATAGTAGAAAGGAAAATAATATTAAATTCCCTTTGCTTGAATTTGGAATATACACTGATGGTATAATTTTTAATCATGCGGAAAATCAAGCATATTATTTCCATGTAACAAAAGGTTGCCGACTGGATGAGATTCAAAGCAAATTAGGTAGTTACTCTAAAAAAAGTCGTAAGCCTTCTTTTTCATATTCTATTCCAAAGCACAATATCACTAAAAATAAATACAAGAGTTTGGTCAATGAGTGCAAAGCCCATCTTTATGATGGGGACATCTTCCAAGTAGTTTTATCAAGGAGGATGGAATTCAGTATCAAAGGTGACTTAATAGCAGTTTATCGGAGTCTGCGTGAGATTAACCCCTCTCCTTATATGTATATGTTAAAGATGTCTGACAAATGTATCATAGGTTCGAGTCCAGAGATGCTTTTACGGATCACAAGAGATTTAGTAGAAACGTTTCCAATTGCAGGAACGCGGCCAATAGTAAATGACGAGAATAAGAATAAAGAATCAAGTATAAATTTACTTAATGATGAGAAAGAAATCGCAGAACATACAATGTTAGTAGATTTGGCTCGGAATGACATAGGAAGGGTATCTAGATATGGTACGGTCACAGTTCGTGATCTCATGGCCGTGAAAAGATTTAGCCATGTGCAGCATATAGTATCCCATGTAATTGGTAGCCTGCAAAAAGGTAATGATTCATTTGATGCATTCAGGGCGATATTCCCGGCTGGAACAGTATCAGGCGCTCCAAAAGTACGTGCGATGGAAATTATTGACGAATTAGAACCATCTGTTCGTGGACCATATGCAGGGGCTTTAGGTTACTTTTCATTTAACGGCTCCTGCGATTTTGCAATCACGATAAGATCTCTTTTCATAAATAACAAAAGAGCCTATGTTCAGTCAGGAGCTGGTATTGTTATCGATTCGATCCCGGAAAAGGAGTGGGACGAGACAGAATATAAGCTAAATGCTATAATGTCTGCACTTAACAAAACAGCAGAGTCAGAGATATAAAAAAATTTATTAATTTACAATGGCTATTATTTGATCACCAGTTATTATATAGTATAATGCAGAAGTTGCTCGTCTGAGTCGAGTAATAATCTGCATAATAATTAATAGACAGGAATAAAAAAACAAGCCTTTATTTCTTTTTAATTAATGTTTAATGGCTTAAGAACAATGACATTGTCTACACGAGAAGACAATTTTTAGGCAATTGTGTTTTGGGTTTTTTGACCTTTGATTAATGCAACCAGAAATATATTATGTGCAACAAAGATCTCATTTTTTCTTTATATTCTTGGCCGTGACATCGCCAGAAGTGACTTTATGAATACTGCCTGATGGTGTCTCAATTATAAGAAACCCATCATTTTCATCCATGTCTACAGCTATTCCTTGAAGAATTTCTGTTGACTGCTTTGCGATAACTACTTTTCCTAGTGTATCAGAAATCTCCTTGCACTTTTTGATAATTTCTTTTGCTCCTTCAGTTTCTAACTGCATAATATAGCTTTCTATATTTTCCAAAAGCTGTTGTATAAAGTCAAACTTATCAATTTCTTTTCCTTCAAGTTCATTTTGCAGAGATGTAATCCCATAAAATCCTGTTGATTCTTTAATGTCTGAATGGATTTTTGTTATATCGATATTAGCATTAACCCCTATTCCTATCACAACAAAGTTGATCTTATCAGCCTCTGTACTTATATCTAAAAGGATACCTGAAACTTTTCTCCCATCAATCACTAGCATCATTAGGCCATTTTACTTTAGCATTTAAGTTCGTCATTTTCTTAATTACGTCGCATACAGAAAGCGCAGATAGTAACGGAAGAATAGTGATTTGAGCGGCTTTTAATTTCGGTTGCAAAATTATCGATAGATATATACCTCCATGCTGAGATATCCATATTCTTCCCATTCTTCCCCTTCCCTTTCTCTGATCTTCAGCAACAATAACTGTTCCATGAAGATTATCCACCCATTGTTCTGCTAAACGAAGAGCGATTGTTTGGGTAGATTCTACACTTCTGTAGATATATATTGTTTTACCAATAAATGACGTATGTAAGGAAGGTAAAACTTTTTCCGAATTAACAGGGTGAGTATAAAACAAATTCTCATGAATTCCATCCTCTTTTGGTTCAATGTTATGATCTATCTTTTCTGTCTTCCCAATAAGTATTCATTTTCACAGATATATTTTAATATAGCGATATCATTAGCGGCAGAATTTTTAAATTCAATGTGAAAGTGAAGCCTCGGTTGGAATTAATTTGTAATTGAAGCAATACTGTTTGTTTATAAGAGTATATGATTTTTGCATAATCTGTAAAAAGCTCCTATGAGTTATTGTAATTGAACCAAACTAGACAAGATTGTCTATCTTTAATACCGACCGAGAATTATGTTTTTTTAATTTGCTCAACACAACGATAATAAGTTATATGATTTATTGTAACATCTTGAATTTTAAACTCTAACTCCGCTGGTCTTGTATTTTTTTTCTTTGATATAATCCCATGCGTAAGATCACCTAGGAGTTCTACCAAACCAACCTTTAACATAACATGATTAACCTCATCTTCACTTATTCCTACCGCCAAGGAGATTTCTTTTGCTGAAAACCCTTTATCTCTATTTCTACATAGAAAATCTGTGACTATGGAACTAAGATCCTTATGCGCCTCAAATTCAGCAGAATCAATTGGAGGTGAAATGATATTATCACTTTGAATAGAACAATGTATTCTTTATATGTTTTTATCTTCTTTCTGGGTTTATACTTTCTAATACTATCGAAATGACTACAGGAATTTCAATCGACAGATCTGTCGTATATTGTTAAGAATAAAGCAAAATGGATTACTCCTCTATATGAATATCACTGACAAAATAAGTTTATCATTATCAAAAAATTTAGAAAAGAGAATGCTTGGTATAGATCTAGTAGTTGATGATAACTTTATGGTTGAGGGCAATTAGAATCAGATTCCTATTCGCCTCTATTATTGCAGTTATAAACGGTTTAGCGATATCATTTTGGAAGAACGGATCTTTCGATATTAATTATGCCCTTCTAACATGCGGAGGTGTAATTTGCCTTCATGCAAGTGTTGATTTGTTGAATGACTATTGGGATTATAAAAGAGGCATCGATAAAGTTACAAAGAGGACTAAATTCAGTGGTGGAACCGGAGTATTACCTGAAAACCTTCTCAAGCCAAAGACCGTCTATTGTGCTGGAATATTCTTCCTTCTTTTAGGATCTTTAATCGGTATCTATTTTGTTTTGATAAGGGGCATAACGATTGCAATCATTTTGTTATTTGCGATTTTTGCTATCTATTTCTATTCAACAAAGATAGTTAATCTAGGATTAGGTGAACTGTTCGTAGCAATCAAAAGCTCTATGATCGTGATTGGAACCTTTTATGTTCAAACGGGGTTTATAGATGTGGCGGCTTTATATATAGGAATCATCATCGGTACATTATCTGCATCTGTTTTATTCGTTAATTCCTTTCCCGATTATTATGCAGATCTGGTTAACGGGAGACGCACTCTAGTCATAATTTTGGGAAAAAAGCGCGGAGCGAAGGTGTTATCGTTATTTGTAATTCTAACTTATCTAATGATTGCAGCTGGTGTATTATTTGGGTATACAAGATTGTATTCATTAATTTCTTTTGTATCTATTCCTCTTGCCGTGAAAGCAATCAGATATTTAGATGAAAACAATGAGAACTTAGAAAAGCTGGTCCCTGTCATGACCACTACCTTATTGTATTCTAGAATCACTGCCATCCTTTTGGCAGTTGGTCTACTATTATAAGTTATTTGGTTTTTTTGATTGAATATAAAAATAATATCACCAAGTATTGTGTATATTAGAGGTTATTTTATCCGATAAACGAATCAATTTTACTTTTCAAAAAGTCATGAATTTATAAAAATATTTTTCTAATCCTTATAGTTAAACTAAAAAAACAAAAAAGATCATATTATCTATTTATCTATCTATCTATCTTCATCTGACTATAATTATCTTGTGTGACTGATATCCTTCATACTAATATTTCAAAAGACCTTTCTTGAAACTAATCTTTAACAAAATCTTTATACCACTAAATTATATTTCCTATGCGTAAAGGAGATGAAGGGAAAAGGAGACCATAACATTAGGTATAGTCATATGAATTTGCAATCAGGCCCTTTTAAATGAAGATATAGGAAATATAATTTTTATTGGATGTCTAAATGCAGAATGGATCATAACTATTTCTCCTTTATTCAATCGAACAATATTCATTCTTGTAGTTTCATCGATCATAACATATGATGTGGTAGACAATTCAGAAATTCCAAGTTTAGCAGTTACATGCATTCCCGTATTTTCATGTAATGCATTATCAACTCCACTTTTGAATTGTTGGGCAGAGAATAAAATTGTACCCCGCGATTTTCCTGCAATTACAGTTTTCATTATCTGTTCGGCCACGGCAGACATTCTTTCATTTGGAATGGATTTTGGTAGGAATCTATTAATTTCATCTATAAAAATAAAGATATATTTTGGTTTTATAACTTCATTATCATTAATATCTGAATAATATCTTTCAGAATACATTTCATCTATAGTCTTCATAACATCTCCTACAATAAATGCCTGTTCCTCAAGTGCGGATATCGTTGCAATATCTATCACAAAAATATCCCCTGGCTTTATTCGCCTCATTTCTTTTCCCAGATATATGCTTGTCATCCTATGATCTATAAACATAGACGATTTTCTAAATCTCTGAACAGTACCCAGAAAGTGTAATAATGTGGATTTATGAGTGATTATTTCTTGAGGATAGTCTCTGAATTCAAATAGATCTGTCCACGTCCTTATATCCTCTCCGGATTTATCTTTTATTGGCCACGATTCATAAATGTAATTAATAATAGATGACAGGTTATAATGTGGATCAGATGTTTGTTGAAATAAAAGCTCTAATCTATCATAAATATCTTCCAATTCATAGGAGTAAGTTTTCGAAAGCTGAGGTATGTGAACAGAGTTAGGCTTTCCATCTTTGCCTCTAGGAAGAAAATATGTTACGTTATTAAAAGGTTCAATATCTAAGTTTAAAATATTGAGTAATTTCTTATTGCTTTCTTTGGTGGTAGCATTTTCTTTATCAATATGTAATAAGTCTTCTTCTTTGGTATTGAAAATAATTATAGCTAAATCATTGTTTTTTCCAAGCTTCTGATATGCTGATTGCAAAAGAAACAGAAGATATGAAGTTTTCATATTTCCAGAAATACCAGAAGCATTTACATGAGCAGTATCAGGACCAACTAAATAAGAGAGATCTAGTGATATTGGAACCTGTAAACCATTAGTCATTTCTATTATTCCGGCGGGAATAGGATTTCTCATTTCTGGAATTCCCAAAGCTTGAATTATCTCTTCTGCAGTGGCAAATTTTACTGGTTTTCCTATACCTACTGGCATACCTATTGAACCAACTTTGGCTTTTGTCTTCCCTATACCAATAGCAGTATTTGTCATTACTGCAACTTTTGCAACGGTAATTCCTCTTCTAAAGTTATTACATGGTTGTGCTGTAATGGTATATTTTGGTTTTTTTTTGGCTAAATCAATATCTAATACTCGCTCAGCAAGATTAGAGTCAGATAACATGACTGCCTGCAATTCCTTTATTATTCCAATAGTTTTTATATTCTGAAAATTATCAACCGAAACAAAATCAAAAGAGTTAATTATTGTGTTTTCATTGAGAGCAAACCAGAAGCTATCCATATTATTAAGAAATTTTTCTGAGGCTATAGTTTTGCCAATCTCTAAATCATTATAGTTGGAACTAAACAAATGTTGGCCGTCTATATCATAATTATAATCAGCCTGCTCTTTTTGCTCTTCTTGTTCATCATTCATAATGAAATCCCTATTTACATTCTAACTATTTCTTCATAGCACATAAATCTTCTATCGCTTTTTAAATTACCATAAGGATAAAAACAAAAGTTAAAACAAAATTGACTTATCGATAGAACATCTCTGCTATTATGCACGGAATAAGAGAATTATCAAAAATTAACTGGAATTTGAATAATTCTTGCTCACGTCGTATAATAAATATCTTAACTCCTCAAAATTTTTCCTTCTCATTTGCATGTTCAATTTATGCTTCAAGATAAAGTTACATTCGCAATATTTTCACTGTGAATAGTATAGGGATCTTTGAGGTTTTGATTGGAAGGATAGTTTTCAAGCCAAAATATAAACAACCAGATCAAACTATCAGAATTTGATTCTATTTCAAAATTTATCTAGCACTAGCCAAAAGAGCACTATAAATATATCTCTCAAATAATATTCAAAGTGAGTTGCCTTTAACCCGTATGTATTAAGAATAACATTACCATATCTATCAATAGAATTACATTTCAACAACTTATTTTGTTCAATCCCTAAAATATTAATGGCCTACTTATTGTAAGAATATTCAATGGCTGGTACATTTAATTCATTAAATGGCTTTGCGACACCTGCTGGAACAAAAAAATACGTAGAATATGCAATTCAAAAAGGAAAACCTTCAAGTCATTTTCGTATTTTTAATGATCTATACTTATCTAGCATAGGAATGGGAACTAACCTTGGTCAGCTATCCTTAGAAGATGATAATGATATTGAAAATGCAGTTTACGAATCCATTAAATCAGGAGCAATTAATGTCATCGACACTGCAATAAATTATAGGGCTATGAAGTCAGAGAAAAGTAGAGGTCGAGCATTGTTACGTCTTATTAAAGATCGTGTTATCGCGAGGGATCAAGTTTTTATATGCACCAAGAATGGCTATATTACAAACGACGGCGATTATCCTAGAGTAGATGTAACGGAATACATGCAAAAAATGTTTATATCAACAGAAATTATCAAACCTAATGATATAAGCTCTGGTTACAATGTCCTTAATCCCAATTACATTGCAAGATGCATCGATAAATCTTTGGTCAATATGCATTTGAGTTGTATTGACCTAGTATACATTCATAATGCATTTGAAAGTTGGTATGAAGATATTAGTAGAGAAGAATTCATGCATATGCTATCAAAAGTGTTTGAAGTTTATGAAGAATACCGATCTCGTAACAAAATCAAGCATTACGGAATGGCAACCTGGACTTGTTTTAGAGTACATCCAAACAACAGGGAATATCTATCACTAGAGGAAACAGTGAAGGTAGCAGAAAAAGTTGGTGGGAAGCAGCATGGGTTTCGCTTTATACAACTTCCATATAACTTGATGTATAGCGAAGCTATACTTATGAAAAATCAAGATGTTGGCTCTATAAAAAATTTGACGATTTTGGAAGCCGCTGAAAGATTAAACATTGGAGTGTTTACAAGCATTCCTTTGTTTCAAAGTCGATTACTTAATGCAAAGATACCTGATTATGCAGGATTAACTGGTCAAGTTGAGAAACTAATTCAAGTAATACGGTCTACTCCTTCAGTTATCTCTCCATTGATAGGCCAAAAGAATCCTCAACATGTACAGCAAAATATTAAAATTGCGAACGTCGCTCCAATGAATAATTTAGAATATAAACAAGCTATTCAATTGCTATTTAAAACAAATTTGTGAGGTCGAAGTATTTAATGCCATTATTACTATAATCAAACATGTGATTTTTGTGCAATTTATTTTGAAGCTCGTATCGAATACAAGATATTTATCATAAGGATGGATTATTCTTATTGAGCATTGATCTTGAATGTATAGGCATTAAGAATTCTTTATAGTATTTGCAGCATCAAATTGACATATAATTTGTATAATTTTTCAGCCGTTATTATATCAGTCCATAATAGATAAAACTTTCTCTAAAAATTAACCTTGTTTGTAATATCTATTGTCAATCACCTAATAAGCCAGTTTTCTTAACCTCTATCAATAATAAACATATGCTGTTAGGTCTTATGATTAGTTTGCAAAAATGGTTGTTGGTAGTATAAATATAATAAAAGTTATTACACAAAAAATCTTTATTTATTTATCATCACAACGCTGTAGTTTGCGTTGATTGTCTTTGTTAATATATCATTATAGGAGTGACGAATAATTTTTAATGCTTTTCCATTTTAACTGTAAATTCTGTAGCATTTAATTGAACTCCGCATGTGTTACATCTGCCGCTCGATGGACGTAACACATCTCTAATTGATTTTAAATTAATCATCTTATTGATCACACAACCACATTTGCCGCAGACAATTTCAACTGATGGATATGACATATTTGATACTATAACTTCTCTAAACAATAAGTAAAGTCATATCAAAATCTTTTGACGAATAAGAGAACATTTGAAAATGTAGGGATTTTCTAAGTAAAACTAAAGAACCTCCTTAACAGACCACAAGGTGATCCAAATTATAGTTTTTAAAGGAATGAATAACGGAGGCTTTGGTGCTTCGTTGCATAATTCGGAAAAAATCTCTGTTAATACGTGGTTTCAGGTTCAACTATGAATAGCTCAGAAGTCATATCTATCATTTGGTTGAAGCTTTCCGAACTTATTTGACTTATATCAGATTTGTGAAAAAAACAGGGTTTGGAATAAATATAAATAGAATCACGTGAACATTTGAAATGATGCCTGTTGATCCTGTTTGCGGTATCGAAATGGAACAAGAACTTGCTATCTTACATAGCCACAAAAATAAAACCTATTACTTTTGCTGTGATGGTTGCAAAAGAATATTTACAAGAAAGCCTAATAAATATTCGAGATAAGATACAACAACATCAATTACAAATAGGGTGAGATCAGTAATACAGTAAACTATGCAATGGTGAAAAGCTCTTCCCATCAGTTCGATAAGATGGAGCAGGTAATGCTTAACAACGTCAAATTCTAAAATTAATTGTTTAATTGTTCCGGTATGTGTCATATCAGATATTCCGAATCTAAAACAAAACATGATAAGATATGATATTTGTTTAGCATATTTATAGAAGCATTAACAATAACCATCCATGAAGGCGGTCTTTGTTAAAGGTAAAAACTCAGTTTTAGTTGATGAAGTTCCGTCTCCAAAACTAAACCACGGTGATATAATCGTTAAAATGCGCTCATGCGGTCTATGTGGTTCCGATTTAGAGAAGGTTTATGGTCAGTACGGTATGGGTTCTGCAAGGCTAGGACATGAACCTGCTGGTGAAATTATGCAGATAGGAAAAACGGTAAACGGTTTTGCTCCAGGTGATCGTGTATTTATTCATCACCATGTACCCTGTTATTCTTGTCATTATTGTCTTCATGGAGATTACACGATGTGCAATAGCTATCACAGGCAGCAATATTGATCCTTGCGGACTTTCTGAACAAATTCTAGTCCCTGAATGGAACATTTCTAGAGGTGGTCTCATAAAGATTCCAGTTAATGTTTCATATGATGAAGCCTCTTTGATAGAGCCTCTAGCGTGTTGTCTAAGAGCATTGGCAAAGTGCAACTTCCATAAAGGAGATGATGTTGCAATTTTGGGCTCAGGTCCAGCTGGTATGATGCACATACTTCTTGCAAAAATATTTGGCGCTGGAAGAATCTTTGTAATTGACGTTAACCAATTTAGATTGGATTTCGCGAGGAAACATCATGATCTTACAACTTTCAATTCAATGATTGACAAAGCGGTCATCAAGAAAATCCAAAAAGCCACTAACGGCAGAGGAACAGATATCACAATTGTCGCCACTGGAAATACAACTGCGGTTCTGCAGTCATTTGAACTCACAAGAAGGGGAGGTAGAATAATGCTTTTTGGAGTACCTCCGAAGGGAGCTATTATTTCTTATGATTTGAATAATCTATATTCGAACGAACATATTCTGATTCCTAGCTACGCTGCATCTGAAATTGAAACCAATCAGGCAATAAAATTGATTGCAGAAAAACGCATCGACATTAGGAGTTTAATAACCCATCGTTTTAAAATTGATGATGCCGCGCAGGCAATAAAATGTGCGCATAAAGCCAATGATGCAATGAAAGTAGTCGTTATAGCTGAGTAGAAAAATTAAAAGATATATATAATAAAAAAAGATAATGTCAAAAGGGATTAGTAGCATGGATTGGGGAATGAAAAATAGAATGTCAAAGATCATTCGTCAACAAGACGGTCGCTGTGTGATGCTTGCAGTTGATCATGGCTATTTTTTGGGTCCCACAGAAGGGTTGGAAATTCCCAATAGAACCATCAAACCCTTATTACCATATGCTGACTCATTAATGGTCACAAGAGGAATTTTAAGAACATCAATTAACCCAAGTACAGATGTTCCAATAGTTCTCCGAGTCTCTGGGGGAACAAGTATTGTTGGAGAAGATCTTTCCAATGAGACTATAACAACCTCTATAGAAGAAGCTATCAAACTTAATGCCTCTTGTCTGGCTATTTCAATCTTCGTTGGAAGTAAATATGAGCATCAAACTCTTGCAAGCTTGTCCCGATTAGTAGATGAAGGTGAAAAATACGGTATTCCTGTGCTGGCCGTTACTGCAGTAGGAAAGGATATGATCAGAGATGCTAGGTATCTTGCTTTGGCATGTAGAGTTGCTGCTGAACAGGGAGCACATATCGTAAAAACATACTATTGTGATAATTTTGAAAGTGTTGTAGAAGGCTGCCCGGTTCCGCTAATCATAGCAGGAGGCAAGAAACTACCAAATGAAATCGACGCTTTAAAGTTAACCTATGATGCCATAGAACACGGAGCCGCGGGGGTTGATATGGGTAGAAACATTTGGCAATCAAGTTATGCTGTCGCAATGATAAAATCTGTGAGGTCAATTGTGCACAACAATCTGGATTTAAGAGAAGCTTCTGAAGTTTATCTTAAGGAAAAAGCAACACAGATTAAAGAACACCAAAAAGAAATTAAATCTGTTGGCTAGTTAAGCGATCAGAAGTATATCTATATTGCGCCGTTAAGCTTATACACATCTACAAAGCAGAAGATACCTTTTAGATTTTTCATCTTTCAAATGTTATCTTGTGATTAAAGCAATTATTCTATATTCAATCCCATAGAGTGTTAATCAAATGAACGTATCGTCAGCTATAGACCTGTCATGGCATCGCACTTATACAAAGCGATATCGATACCAAGAAATTTATAGATCGAGCGTGATGCCGAGTCTTTCGCTATGCTATTATACAGGCGTTAATTTTATGGCAGTTACTGTTAATTATCAGCGTTAACTGGCAAAATCTTTATTAATAATATCATTGCATTGTATGAAGAATGTCTCCTAAGACTGGCGGAGGGTTTACATTACCTTGCTTGCAGTTCCAGGTTAAAGATGTGTCCGTTAGCCTGTTGTTGCCCAAGTTAAGATCTCTGAACTAAGCTCTGCACTCTCCTGTTTTAGCAGGGCGTTTATTTAGAAAAACAATATTGGTGAATAGCATAATATGGTGGAAATGACTGGTGCAAAAGCACTCATCTATGCTCTAGAAAAAGAGGACGTCGACGTAGTGTTTGGACTTCCCGGAGGAGCTAACTTACCTATATACGATGCTTTAGTGGAGGCAAATTTCAGGCATATACTTGTACGACACGAACAATCTGCCGCTCATATGGCTGATGGCTATGCAAGGATTAAAAGAAAAGCTGGTGTCTGCTTTGCCACTTCAGGTCCAGGCGCTACTAACTTAATTACAGGAATAGCAACAGCCTACGCTGATTCATCACCTATGGTTGCAGTAACAGGTCAGGTGCCATTAGCCATGATAGGAAAGGATGCATTCCAAGAAACTGACATAATAGGTGTCGCAAATCCTTGTACTAAATATGCGTTTCAGCCAAGGGCTCCTGAAGAAATTCCGGAAATAGTGAAAAAGGCATTCTATATAACCGAGAGCGGAAGACCAGGTCCTGTTCTTATAGATATCCCAAAAGATGTACAACAATCTTCGGCAGATATGAAATTTCCTGATCTTATCAAGGTACGTGGGTACAACCCCATTATTGATGCAGATCTAACCCAGATAGGAAAGGCTGTGGAGCTATTACTAAAGGCAGAGAGACCAATAATAATGGCTGGCGGCGGAGTGATTCTCTCAGGTGCGTTTTCCGAATTACAGGCCGCGGCAGAATTGTTAATGAGTCCGGTAGTGACGACATTTAAGGGTAAAGGAGCTTTTCCAGAAAACCATCCTCTCGCGATGGGTCCTATAGGAATGCATGGGCATCCAGAAGCAAATAAGATCATCCTTGAAGCAGATTGTATATTAGCTGTAGGAGCCAGATTTTCTGATAGATCTGTTGGTAGATTTGATGAATTCGGAAAGGGAATGAGCATCATTCATATGGACGTTGATCCAGCAGAAATTGGTAAAAATAAATCTGTTGATGTAGCAGTAGTAGGTGATGTCAAATCTTCTCTAAGAACGCTTGTAAAGATGATCTCTACGAAAATAGTAAAAAAAAATGCAGACTATCCTTGGTTGAAGAGAAGAGTTGAATTGATCAATTATTATGCTGAAAGCATTAAGGATTTTCCGAGAGACCTAACAGCTAGAAAAGCATTAAAAAAACTTAGGGAAATCTTACCTTCAAAGGCGATTGCAACTACGGAAGTAGGACAATGTCAAATGTGGGCATCATTGCATTTTGATGTTATTTCTCCTGGTACTTTTTTTAGTTCCACAGGATTAGGAACAATGGGTTTTGGATTCCCTGCCTCTATAGGGGCTAAAGCGGCTATGCCAGAAGTGCCAGTAGTTGACATCGCTGGCGATGGTTCGTTTAATATGACTGAGAATTCTCTTGCAGTTTCAGTTCTTGATAACCTACCTGTAATTGTTTTTTTAATGAATAATTATATGTTAGGAATGGTAGCTCAATGGCAACGGACATTTTATAATAGAAGATATATGGGTGTGCACCAGCGTTGCTGTCCTGATTATGCCAAGATAGCCGAAGCATATGGTGCGCAGGGAATTAAAGTTCAGTCATTGCAAGATTTAGAAAAAGCAATAAGATCAGCTATAAAGACGGATGTTGCTACTGTCATAGATATTCCCATAGATCCAGAAGAAGATGTCTATCCGTTTGTTGCACCAGGAACTGGCCTTAAAGACATGATTACAGGATCATGAGTTAAATTATGACGATTACGTCTGCTTCTTCATATTTGAATATGCCAATTGTGGATGGCAAAACTTGGTATATAGTATCTGCCGTAGTAGAGGATAAGCCTGGCGTTTTGTTTAGGATAACTAATCTCTTTAGGGCAAGGAACTTTAACATAGAAAGCATCACAGTTGGATCAACTGAAAATGCCGATCTTTCAAGAATGACTATTACAACAGAAAGTGATGAAAAGACATTAGATCAATTAGTAAAACAGCTAAGAAAACTAATTGACGTAGTAGATGTGAAAGTTCTTGACACAGAAAGAACTGTTTATCGTGAACTTGCCCTAATTAAATTGAGGGCAGTAGATCCGACTAGTAGAATGGAAATAACAAATTTCGCATCAATTTTTAGGGCGAATATACTCGATATAAGTAAGGAGACTATTATTGTAGAAGTTACTGGTACGCCTGACAAAATAGATGCATTTAAGAATCTTGTTAGCCATTACGGAATAATCCAATTAGCAAGAACAGGTGTTTCGGCTCTTCCAAGGGGGACCCACTCTTAATGTCCAATTCAAAAGAAATCATAAAGATTTTTGATACTACGTTAAGAGATGGTGAACAGACGCCGGGTGTTTCTATTACTCCAAAACAAAAAATTGAGATTGCTTCTCAACTTGACGAGTTAGGTGTCGATATAATTGAGGCAGGTTTTCCGATTGTTTCTCATGGAGAAATGGAAGCAATAACAAACATTGCAAAGCAAGGACTAAAAGCAGAAATATGTGGTCTAGCTCGGACTATACAAACTGACATAGATGCTGCTATAAAATGTAATCTTGCATATGTCCACACCTTTATTGCTACTTCTGATATTCATATGCAATACAAGCTAAAGATGACGCGTGATCAAGTTCTAGAAAAAGCTGTCTCGGCAGTAGAATACGCAAAAAAACATGGCATGAAAGTAGAATTTTCTGCAGAGGATGCGACTAGATCTGATAAAGAATTCTTAAAGAAAATTTTTAAAGCAGTGGAGATGGCAGGTGCAGATAGAATAGATATACCAGATACTGTTGGGTATGCAACTCCCCAATATATCACTGAACTTGTCGCTGAGGTTAAATCAGCGACAAATTTGGCTATCAGCATGCATTGTCATGACGACTTTGGGCTAGCAGTCGCTAATTCAATTGCCGGAATTAACGCTGGTGCTACTTGTGCTCATGTGACAATTAATGGACTTGGAGAAAGAGCGGGAAATGCGTCGTTAGAGGAATTGGTTATGGCACTTCAGTGCTTATTCAATAAAAGGCATAATATTAAAACTGAATTGCTTTATGAGACGTCCAAGTTTGTATCTAATAAAATGGGAATAATAGTTCAACCGAACAAAGCGATAATTGGTGAAAATGCCTTTGGCCATGAGTCTGGCATTCACACTCACGGTATCTTGAACAATCCCCTTACTTATGAACCTATTAGTCCAGAGATTGTAGGAAGAAAAAGATGGCTTCAAGCAGGAAAACATGCCGGTGCTCATGGAATTAGAGCAATGTTAGAAGAATTCGGTATTAGACCGACAGATGATCAAATTCACTCTATTGTTGAAAAACAAAAAATACTCGCAGACAAAGGAAAGTCTATAACAACTGCAGAGCTTTTGTCTATCACTGGAGAGATTATGAATAATAGCAAGTTTGAAGAAAAATTCAAGCTCTACGATTTTCACATTGTAACGGGAATGAATATCATCCCAACAGCCGTAGTTAGATTGAATACTGATGGTAACGATTTTGTTGCCTCTGAAATAGGTGTAGGACCTGTAGATGCTGCACTAAAAGCAATTCAAAAAATCGCAGGGGAACTGGCTAATATTAAAATTCGTGAATACAAATTAGATTCTATTACCGGCGGTTCAGACGCATTGGCAGAGGTTGTTATCAAAGTAGAAGATAAAAATGGCAATATCGTTTCTGCAAGAAAGTCAGGTGAAGATGTAGTAATTGCCTCAGTTCAAGCTATGATGGATGCAATAAATAAAACAATGCTAAGAAAGGTTCTTTATACCAAGAATTAGGTTTATTACAAAATCTTAAAGGATAAAGACTATTTGTCAAGGTATAATATTGCGCTTATTATTGGTGACGGAATAGGTCCTGATCTCACGTCTTCTGCAAAGACAATTTTGGAGAGTATAAATGATAATTCTAAAACTAAGTTTACTATATTTGAAGTTTCAGCTGGAGATAATGCAATTAGTAAGTTTGGCAAAGCATTACCAGACTCAACCTTGGCTAAAATAAAAGAATCTGACGCCTGTCTGAAAGGCCCAGTAGGAGAAAGCGCCGCTGATGTGATCGTAGTCTTGAGACAGATATTTGATCTTTATGCGAATGTCAGGCCAGCGAAATCTTTTCCGAACACACCGACTTATTCTAATAATATAGATTTGGTGATTGTACGAGAGAATACTGAAGACCTATACCTGGGATGGGAGTTTTATGCCGATGATAGTACTGTTATTGCACTAAGGTTAACTTCAGAAAGGGCATCTAGGAGAATCGCTGAACATGCTTTTAAGTTGTCCATTCTCAGAAACAAAAAACGTAAAGTCGTAGCAGTTCATAAAGCAAATGTTCTACGAAAAGGCGACGGGTTATTTGCAAGGACATGTAAATCAGTTGCAGAAAAATATCCAAGCATAGAATATAGTGAACTATATGTGGATGCTTGTGCAATGAATTTAATTCGAAATCCTGAAGAATTCGATGTTATTTTAACTACTAATCTTTTTGGGGACATACTATCGGATGAAGCATCACAAATAGCAGGTAGTCTAGGAATGGGACCGGCCGCCAATATAGGTGATGACTTCGCATTATTTGAACCCGTTCATGGCGCAGCATTTGATATTGCAGGAAAGAACATAGCAAATCCTTCGTCAATTCTACTATCAACGAAAATGATGCTTGAGTGGTTGGCCTACAAGAATAATGATGAAGATGCTCTTACGCAAGGAAAGCGAATCGAACACGCTATATACTGCTTGCTGAAAGAAAATAAAAAAACAAAAGACATTGGAGGAGAACTCACTACAAAAGAGTTCACGAATTTAGTTAAAACTAATCTATATTGAGATATCCATCTTCTAATGTTTATTAAATCAGCATTGTAACTCATTATTTCTATTTGATCTAATACGTTAAGTGCCTCTCTTCTGCCACGCGATAAACAGGAAAATGAATGGAATAACCATGATAGCAGTTGTAATAAGAACAGGCTGAAATGCTGTTGCAGGAATATTGTAACCAAGCATCTGGAGAAAAGGAATAGGATAAACAGTAAAGATCCAAAAGCCTAAAAGGATTCCTATTATAATCTTATTTCTTCTAATAACAGAAAGAAAGCTAATTTTATTAATCGCATGTCTGGCACAGTTGATACATTTTATAGTATATCCTCCGGTCACATCTACGGGTGCTGTACAGGAAGAGCATATTTTGCTTTCACAAAAATAACACTGCTTATTTGCAAATTGTGAACCACATACAGCACAATTCCAAACCATTCTCAATCTATAGTATATGCAAAGATTCAATATTAATTATCCTATGCCAAAACGATACATTACATTAAATTGTTGGCAAAAGATGAGAATAATATACATTTAGTATTAAAATTTGGAGTAGACATAAAATTTAGCAGTGTAAAAAAACATTCTACATATTTTATATTAAATAGGGTTTCAAAGAAGCAGTATATAGTTTTTTAAAAGGAGAAAGTTATTAATCAGAGAATACATATAATCATTCTTTTTGCGGCGCTTCACAGAACTCTGTCAAAACACCATGCAAAGATTTTGGATGAATGAAGGTAATCCTCCTGCCGTAAGAACCGGAACGTAAACCTCCTAACATTTTCATCCCGTTTGCTGAAGCTTTTGCTACATCTTTTTCTATATCATCAGCTGTAATCGCGATGTGATGTATACCTTCGCCGCGTTCATTAAGAAATTTTTTGATAGGGCTGTCATCAGAGGTAGGCTCCATCAATTCTATTCTGGTATCTTCTAGACTAAGCATAGCAACTCTCACTTTTTCATTAGGTACAACCTCAAATTCAAGTCTATCTAGATTTAGGATCCTTTGATAATCTCTTACTGCCTCATCGACATTGTTAACGGCTATTGCGATATGGTCTACTCTCATTTCGCTTACCTGTGAAATTATACATCAATATATAAAATTTTATTTATGAACTACAGATATTAAATATAGAATTTATTATTATGGCTCTGTTAACTTAACCAGTCATACTTCCTCCTAAATATTATAATAATGCTCTTGTGATCTATCGTGTATTGAGCACTACTCATCTATTGAATCGCATTTCTTACCTTTTCGTGAATATCCAGTAAAAGAGAGATTACAATAAAGAGAATATAGACTGAGAAACACCTTAGAATCAAAACGTTCTATTCGTTGACAGTTTTAGGATTTAATGAAAGCATTAATCTTCCATTTTTATCGAGATCAAAACAAAAATGGCTATAATAAAAAATAACGACTATTCATCATTTTATCTATCGGTATGACCTTTTGCGTAAAATTATAAAATTAAAATGATATCTTTGGTTCGTATCTTCCGAATATTTGCCCTAATGTATTACTTATTTCTCCAAGAGTAGCATAGCTCTTTACTGCATTAATAATATGTGGCATCAAGTTTTCATCATGATTTTCTGCAGCCCTTTTCAATGCGGAAATAGCATGATCGACCTTTATATTGTCTCTAGAAGTTTTCAGCTCCTTTAACCTAGCGACCTGTCTACTTTCGATTTCTACATCCATACGATTTAGAATTGGTTCAACAGGATGGAGATCTTCAAATTTATTTACACCTACGATGATTCGCTTTTTTTGGTCGATATCCTTTTTTAATTGATAAGCATTATTTCGGATCTCGTCTTGAAAATAGCCTTTTTCAATAGCTGCTAGCGCTCCGCCCATTCGATTAATTTTCTTCAAATATTTGTCAACTTCTTCTTCTATCCTGGTGGTCAAATATTCGACATAATAGGAACCACTCATAGGATCTACTGTCTTGACAACGCCAGTTTCTGTTGAGATTATTTGTTGAGTCCGAAGTGCTATCTTGACAGATTCTTCTGTTGGTAAGGCTAATGCCTCGTCCCTTGAATTAGTATGTAGAGATTGGCACCCGCCCAACACAGCAGCTAATGCCTCGGTAGTAACTCGAACAATGTTATTATCAGCTTGCTGAGCAGTTAACGATTCGCCACTAGTCTGGACATGAAAACGCAAATGCCATGATTTTGCATTCTTAGCATGGAACCTATCCCTCATAAGTTTAGCATATATGCGCCTTGCAGCTCTAAATTTAGCTATTTCTTCGAAGAATTCCATCGTACAACAGAAGAAAAATGATAATCGTGGAGCAAAATCGTCTATTCGCAATCCTCTTTCAATGCACGTTTCTATATACTCAATTGCGTTTGCAAAGGTAAATGCTAATTCTTGGATAGCATTTGAGCCTGCTTCTCGCATATGATAACCCGATATACTAATAGGATACCATTGTGGAACAAATTTTGAAGTGTACTGTATCATATCTCCAATAAGTCTTATGGAAGGTTTAGGTGGATAAATATAGGTATTTCTGGCAATATATTCTTTTAGTATATCATTTTGAGTCGTCCCCCTAAGCTCAACTGGCGAGACTCCCTGTGATTCTGCAATACTAATATAGAGTGAAAGAAGTATTGATGCAGTCGAATTAATTGTCATAGAAGTGCTAACTTTATCAAGAGGTATATTTTGAAAACCAGTCATCATGTCCTTAATTGAACTGATAGCTACGCCAGTCCTTCCGACTTCGCCTTCGGATTGAGGATCGTCTGAATCTCTTCCAGTCTGAGTAGGTAGGTCAAAGGCCAGAGACAATCCAGTCTGTCCACGATCAAGTAAAAATTTGAATCTATTGTTTGTCTCTTCTGCACTTCCGAAGCCACTATATTGCCGCATTGTCCATAAGCGTTCACGATACATGTTTGGATATAATCCACGGCTATAGGGAAATTTTCCAGGTTCCTCTTCTAACAGGTCGAATTTCGATAAGTCTTTCTTATTATAAACTCTTTTTACTGGTATTCCTGAATCTGTTTTTATTGGTTCTGTAGGCATAATTTCATTTTCACCTCAGCATATCATGGAATATATCATCGGCTAATTGTCTAGCAGCGTGATATGGATCGGTTTTTTTGCTTATTAATTTATCAATGAAATGGTAGTATTTTTTATTCGAGGTTAACATGTATGAAACTTTTTCATCAATCATATTTAAAACCATATCTCTTAGCTCTGCTTCAATCATTTTTTTCTCTTTTTCTTTATAATGCATTTTTCCAGCCTTTAACAATTTATCAATAATATATGCCAATTCCTTTATGCCCTTTCCTGTCTTTGCTGAAACTTTTACCACTGTGGGTTTTTTCTCTGTGTTTCCTATTAAATCTAAAACAGAGTTGAACAACGTAGTTGCGCCTTCTAAATCACCCTTATTGATGATGTAGAGATCTCCTATTTCTGATAAGCCTGCCTTTATAGCCTGTACATTGTCGCCCGTATTTGGTGTAAACACAACTGCAGTAAGATTTACAATCTTAGAGATTTCTATCTCTAGCTGTCCAGCTCCAACACTTTCTACAAGTATAAGATCATATCCAGCGACATCCAATACTCTAATCACATTCCGAACAGAGTTTGAAATCCCTCCGGCTGCACCTCGTGATCCCATACTTCGCATAAAGAGCTTTTCATCTTCCATTACTCTCTGCATTCTAACTCTGTCTCCTAAGATAGCTCCACCTGTTATTGGGCTTGTAGGATCTACTGCGAGTATAGCCATTTTATACCCCATAGCTTGCAATTCTGGGACTAATTTTCCTATAATAGAACTTTTGCCCGCTCCTCCAGGGCCTGTAAAACCTATTGTTTTAGCATTGCCCGTTTTATCAAATATTTGTCTTAAAATAATTTTTGAATCAGGCTCATCATTATCAACAATAGAAATAGCTCTTGACAATGAACGCCTTTCTCCTTCTATAAGGCCCTTAACAATCGGAAGCATTCCATTAATGACCAATTCTCAATATTAAACAGTTCTCATAGAGGCTGTGTATGGTTATATCATATCTAATAATCAAATCAAAAGCAGGGGAGCCGTTAACTTAACCAGTCACACTTCTTTTTTGTAATAGTCAATAAAAACAGATTGACCAGGCAGCTTATAATAACTGCTTTAATCTACATTTATTTTTATTATACATGGAAAGTAATCATTATCAATAAACATTCAGTTCTATCTATCTAAAGTAATGAATTGTTCTTTCTTTACGATGCTTTTCTTTTCTTGTTTAAACAATGAATGGAGGAAGGAGGTGATATGATTATGCTTTATTCTCAAAATCTTGTAAGATTGAGAATTGTAACAAATAGCAACACAATCATCTATTGAAACTGCGTGTTACAGGATTTCTCTTAATAAGGAACGCAGAAATTGCTCAGCAAAAAACACAATTTCTTTCTGCTGAAAGATAAATATTAAAAACTTAATTTCTTGTTTATAGGTTCAATCCTAATCCAAAACCAGAAGAAATACTCCTTATTTCTATTAATAACGCAGTAATGTATTCATAAGTATTGCGGTTGTATAGCCAACATTGGATTTAATCTGTGATAAATATATAATTTTCTTACATTTCAATTCTTAAAAGAAATAGATAATTTTTCTGAATGATTATAATGTCATAATATAGTAATAAACATGATCGGTTACTATTCATATCACTTAAAAATAATAAAGGTTTTAAAGATAAATTATCTTTATCCAATCATGGCAGCACAGGATCATCAACAACAAGACAGACGACAAAGACCAATAAGAGTTCTTGTATCTAAATTGGGTCTTGATGGTCACGATCGAGGAGCATTGGTAATCTGCAGGGCGTTAAGAGACGCTGGTATGGAGGTTATTTACTCTGGTCTATTTTGTTCGCCTGAACAGGTTTCTAAGGCGGCGATTGACGAAGACGTAGATGCCGTTGCTATGAGTTTGCTCAATGGAGCACATCTAACATTGTTTCCAAAGGTAGCACGTTTATTAAAAGAAAGAGGTATGGAAGATATTTTGATTGTAGGTGGAGGTGTTATACCTGAAGGAGACAAACAAATTCTAGAAAAGCAAGGAATAACAGGAAACTTTGGGCCTGGAACTGCATTGTCCATTATAATTGATCATATTAGAACTAACGTTAAGAATTTGCGACTGAACAACGAAGAAAACGGAAAATGATATTTCTCCAAAAAATTGATCTTTAAAACAAATTATCAGATGCTTCTAATGGTTAGATAAGTGTTCATCTTGATGTAGTGACATTATCATTTGCTTCTGTAGTCCGGCCAGGGGGAATCTGTATAAACGGAGTAGTACCTGCACTACCACCCCCTACCACCACCAGTTACCAGAGGCAATTTACCATCCCATCTCTGAGTCTTTAACCATTCTAAATAAGTTGGACTAGTTCGTAGTTGTTGGTCAATTATCTTAATTGCCTGAGATTCTCCTTCAGCTTGTAAAACATTTGCCTGTCTTATACCATCGGCTCTAGCTACGTTAGCTTTTTGTTCTCCTACCGCTTTTGCTTCATTCTGTTGTGCCTCTATTTCTATCCTTCTCAAGTCATTTTGTGCTTGTAACGCTCTCTGCTGAGCTTCAACTTTTGCTTCAACTGCTTTTCTAAATTGATCTGAAAATTGGAACTCTGTTATAGATATGGTATCAACTACGATATTATAGGGAGCTAGTCTTGATTTGATCTGTTCTTCTATTTGGTTCTTTACAGTTTCTCTCTTTGTAATGAGTTCTTCTGCATTGAATCTAGCAGTTACTTGTTTAACAGACTCTTGAATTGCTGGAGCAATTACTCTATTACCATATTCAAAACCTAATTGTTGGTAAACAACTTGTGCCCTATCCGGATTTATACGATAATTTAGTGCAACTTGTGTAGTGACATCCTGCAAATCTTTTGATGCTGAAGCAGCATTTTCAACTGTCTTTTGGGTTCTCACTTCCATTTGAATTACGCTATCACGAAAAGGTGTTACAAAGTGTATTCCTTCATTTAATGCTACACTTGTATCTACAGCACCAAATTTTAATAAAACACCTCTATAGCCTGCATCAACTATCTTTACACTGGCACTAACAATAAACAATAATATTATAATGCCTATTATAGCAGGAATTACTATTCGAACAAACGGACGGCCACCTACATTTTCAAGCGGCTCTCCTTCAGCAGTAGTCCTTCTTCGTTCATAAGGCGATCCAGAGCGCCGAAAGGGATTTCGCATATATTCAATATGTATGGAACTGCATTTAAATTATTACTCTTAAAGTTATCCGTTTGCTAATGATTTTGACAGCATATGGTATGATAGATTTTAGATATTTGTTTGCCAATTATGACCATATTAAGTTGGATGAGCATACAATCACAATCTGTCAAGTCAGATGGAATGAGAGATCATCTGCGCCATTATTGATCTACAAATGCACGTAACATGCAAAATCCTGTCAAATAATTTGGATCTTATATTTATATTCAGACGATATTTTTACATAATCTAATTTTCACGCAGAACCTTCTAGTAACAAAATACAATCAGAAGTGGGACCCTGTCTTAATTCTACATAATTTAAGTTGTAGAGAGTCAGAATTCATTATAATGCGACATAGTCTATTGCTATGCTATTAGCTTGAATAACAAATTGATAACATTCAATACATTTCATTTAGTCTGTTTTCTTGTTGATATATCGATACTGACCTTTTATATAAATCCGAATATTTTTAAACAGCAAGATAATGAACTCTCGTTATGCGAATAACATTATCAGCAATTAAAGCAGACATAGGAGGAATCGGTGGACATACTCGTCCAAGCGAAGAGCTTGTTGAAACTGTAAAGAATTTTATTTCAAACAGATCAGATTTGTTAATCGACTATTATATTGGTTTCACGGGAGATGATATTCACATTATCATGACCCACACGCTAGGTATTGATAATAAACAGATTCACAAACTCGCTTGGGATGCTTTTACTGAAGGAACTAAGGTTGCAAAAGAACAGGGCCTATATGGCGCTGGTCAGGACTTGCTTAAGGACGCGTTTTCAGGAAATGTAAAAGGGATGGGACCGGGTGTAGCTGAAATAGAAATGGAGGAAAGACCAAGTGAAGTCTTTTGTATATTTGCTGCTGATAAGACCGAACCAGGTGCTTTTAACTTTCCGTTTTGGAGAATATTTGTTGATGCAAGAAGTAACACTGGTCTTCTTATCAATGAGAAGCTCGCATCCGGTGTAACTGTCAGGATATTGGACGTTATGAACGGCAAAATCGCGGATCTTAAAATGTGGGAAGACAAACCAGAACTGGAAGCTTCTTTAATGTACCCGGCAGATATGTTGTTCATTCTGTGATATCCTCAGATGGTGAGCAGATCTTATCGGCATCTACAGATAGATTACATAATATCGCTGGCACATATGTCGGAAAAGATGACCCGATAGCCATTGTTAGAACTCAAAAGAACTTTCCGGCTACTGAGGAAGCAGGCAGTGCGTTTAATGATCCACACTATGTCGCAGGAAACACCCGAGGAAGTCATCATATGCCACTTATGCCGGTCAAATTGAATTCTGCTGCAAGTCTAAACTATTCCATACCCATTGTGTCATGCTTAGTATTTAGTATGCATAATGGCAGACTTACAGGCCCACATGATGGGTTTGGCACAGTAGATTGGGATTTGCAGAGGATCTGGGCATCTGAAAGAGCGATGCTTATGCGGAACCAAGGTTTCATTCACCCAGCTACATTGGTTCCTGAGGAGTTGGAATACAATAAAGGATATGAAGCTAGAATGTCCAAGTTGAACGAAAAATTTAAAGATATAGATGGTGTCCAACATGAGAAAAGAGGAAGACAAAAAGAGATGGCTAAAGGTGAAAAGACCTCTCATCATTAATTTTAAAAACTATCTTGAAGTTTCTGCCCATGACACTATTAGACTCGCAAAAGTCGCTGAGCAAATAGCAGATAATCTTCAGGTAGAAATTGTAATTGCACCACCACAACCCTCACTGTCAGCTGTAATACAGAATGTTAAGCTTCCTGTTATATGTCAGCATGTAGATGACTCACAGATTGGTTCAACGACTGGTTTCTTTGTCGCAGAGATAGCAAACTCATATGGAGCAGTCGGCTCCCTCATAAACCACAGTGAACATCGGTTAAATAGCAACGCTATAAGGAATATAGTAGAGCGTTTACATCAATTAAAAATGCTTTCTGTAGTATGCGCACAAACCGCTCAAGAAGTTGAGGTATTAGCTGATCTATCACCCACTTTTATTGCTGTTGAGCCGCCAGAATTGATAGGTTCAGGAAAGGCAGTTTCAAAGGTCAATCCATTGATTATTACTGATTCTTTACAAGCACTTTCAAAGAATTCTACCTCAACTAAGATGATTTGTGGCGCTGGAATAACAGACAAAAGTGATGTGATTAGTGCGCTTGAGTTGGGTGCAGATGGAATATTGGTCGCGAGCAGTGTTGTAAAGGCAAAAAATTGGTCAGAAAAACTATTAGATCTCGCCTTGGGATTCAACCAAGTCTAAGAAAATATAAACCATAGGTATTTTTATCTTTCATGATAAGTCGTTAAATAGTCTTAAATGCCGCTCTTCAATACAAGTTCAGAACTGCATGACAACGCATCACGTGATGTGAATGAGTAGAAGAACCTTCGTAAGATAGAGATAGTATCTCCAATAGAGCATATGATATCTAGACCCTCGTGAGAAAACACATTGGGATTTGCGATAGAAATAGGCATTAGTAGAGAATTTCACTTACCGTGGCCAAGCAGGCCTATACTAAGGATTAGCTGATATAAACTTCATTGAACCTAACCTATACTTCGCGTACGTACAAGATCATAGGATATAATAAACAATTGAGAAAAAAAGGCGATTGTTGAATATAGGTAATGCATCAATTCGAATTGAAAATTGAATCATCTATCATGGGTTTATTGGTATGGATATCCTTCCCGAACTATCATTTATACAATAGATTTTAATAAATATATTAATTTATAATAATAAAACTAAAGACCACATTTAAGATATTTCGTTCCAAAAGAAATATTCTTACATCTTACGTGTTTATCGTGGCAGCACATTTAAATTAGTATTCATTTAAGTATTGCGTACATCGACCAAACCGATGGGGAACAAAATCCTGGTTAAAGTATAGCAGTTATACTTTAACCAGGTGCTTTTAGATTTACACCTTTGAACCTATCTTATCAACCTTTGAACCTATCTTATCACACGCTTGTTTCCCAAATAATGCTAGTATAGAGCAATTCTGGGACAATTTTTTTAAAAGAAGTTCCAGAACCTTCATAGAATTTCGTAAACCATTCATAAAGATGTAATCTGAGTGCTTGGATGTAGACAAGTAACCCTTCCATCATCATGACTCCTATATTACCTAAAATTAGTAACCCTATAGCAATTCCAGGATTACCCTCTGACATAAAGAATTCAACGCCTCCATTAGCAGTACCCATTAAGGCTACATGCACAAGCAACATGATACCTATTCTTGTGTAACTTATAGTATTTGCAAAAAGTTCTACTAACCTAATTAACATTACTTCTATCACCGTCATGAACAGCTCCTCACCAACACTTCCATGAACGTGTATCTTTCCGAGTTTGGCCCCAAGAGGTATTGCAATAATTTGTATGACCATACTTCCTAACAATATAGGAAAAGCGATCTTTGCTGTAAGTTCGACAGTCACCCAGTCTCCGGCAATATTAGAGAAAAGTGGAGTAGGATTTTGGCTACTAAACATTTCTAAAACCTGATAGTTTGCCCCTACAGCTGCAAGCATAATCGATATTATAGACATATACATAATAAGAACGGGGACACGCTGCGTTAGAACTTCAAATGTTTTCCCTTCCTTTACACCTTTGTATATACTTAGACTAAAAGCGCTGATCAGATGCAGAATTCCAATGTTAATAGAGATTGTAAGGATAGTCAAAACGTTCTGCTGTGTAAATTCTGCCGCATTTAATATTCCAATAAAACCAGTTGATTTTAATACCTCTCCTCCTGGCATTTCCCTGATGTGCCAACCGAATGCTTCTCCAACAATAAGACCTACAATCATTGCAGATATACCACATGCTAGTAGAAGAGTACCCCATTGTCTGAGACTTCCAACTCCACGAATTCTAAAAAGTGCACCAACTGATGCTATTATCGCTCCCTGGCCTAAGTCACCAAACATTAGTCCATATAAAATAGGAAAGATAAAGGCTATCATAGGTGTTGGATCCAATTCGCCGGGCTTTGGAAGACCTTGGGTAAGAGTAATTGGTTCAAAAGACCTCAAATAACGGCCGTTTACAAACAAGGTGGGCTTTGATTGAGGATCGTCCTTTTTCATTCCATTATCTCCTTGATTATTCAAATATTCAGACTCTGGAACGTCCTCTACAATTGTAAACCATTTGTTTGTGACTCTCCTAAATTTTGCAGCCATTATATCTGGAATGAATCCTTGAATTATTGCAAATTTTCTCAGACCACCTGGTTTTCGAAGAGTTTCAAGAACATCTCTTGACACTTTTGCACCTTCATGTACAGAAAGTATTTTTGGAGTAATATCAGCAGTAATCTTAGTAATTTGGCTATCAACTTCCTTCTTCTTTTTGATTAGTTCACTAATCTTAGCAAGTACATATTCATATGCAGATTTAGGATTCTGTGGAAGGTTAGGAGGGATAACAAATGGATTTGCGTCAAAGCTTCTAATTACTTTATTAATTCTGTCTGCTTCATCTTTAGCACTTACAGCGAACAAAGCAGATTCAAAATCATTTAGCTGAATAGTGATAAGAGCAATCTCAGGAAGAGAGCGTTGAATTTCTGGGAAATCCTTTGTGTTAATTATATACATAGAAGAATAAAACCATCTGCCTTCGCCTATCCTATTCAAGTTAACTTGTAATCCAGATACTACATTTAGAGCATCTTTCAATGTGTTGAATTCTTCTAGTTGTCTTTTTAGCAACGCCTGTTCGTTAAGTACGGCCAGGGATTCTTCAACAAGGGTTTTTGATTCTACTTCAAGCTTGACAATTAAAGACTCTAACTCAGCTACCTTAAACTCTTTCTTTTCTTTCTTTGCACCTTTAATCATGGTATCGATTATGCCAATGCTTACCTGGATTCCAAGAGATCGAACAATTTCATCTACACTCTGATATAACTTCTGAGAGCGTAATAGTAAATTATCCAAATTCGGCTCTGAATGTTCGGAAGATGTCGATAGAGGATGAAACCATTGAAATTCCGCAAGTCTGCTAATAGCCTGAGCAGACTCGACTCTAGGAAGAATTAGCGTAATCTTTGCGAGTTTTGCTATTCCCACTCCAATTTTAAGTGCTAACGATGTGCTTTAAAATCTTATCTTTGTCGAAGCCAAGATATGCCTATTCTAGCAACGTATCTATGAAAAAATTATGAAGAATTGCAAAACAAACGAACCTTCTTGATTCCATTTAAAGCAATTATCTCTAATTCATAATGTCATATTTAGAGCTATAGCTAGGATGAAATGTAAATGTGTGGTATTGCTCTGGTTTGTAATTATTTTGACAGCAAATAAACTGATATCGATAAAATGTTGGTATTTGTTTGATATTATTTATAGATTAAAACAGATTCATTTAAAGTAGTCAATTTTCTTGAGACAAAAACAATTAATGTCATTGAGAATTAATATCATTTGATTTGGCGACGATATTGAAGACAATAGATACACATTGTATAGGTGTATAAGTGAAATCGAGATTTAACAATTAGAACATACTCTTGTCGGACAGAAGTACAGATTATTTAGTTAGTTTAATAATATTATATGTTGTAACAAACAGCTTAGTGGATACGGTGGTTATTCCTCATAACACATAATTTGTCATTATACAATAATAATTACGGAACAAATAGTAGCTATTTTGCCTCTTGAAGATTAGAAATACGTGCATCGAGTAACTCTATAAATTCATCAAGTTTACCTTTCGGAACTACAGCACCACTTGCCCTCTCATGTCCTCCTCCGCTGCCACCCACCTCGGTTGCAATATGATTAACTAACTTTCCAAGATGAACTTTACAATCTTTTGATCCTCGAATAGAAATGACGAAAGAATTGATATCTTCCTTCAATTTATAAACCATCGCCACAGGTTTCTCGGATGCACCTAAAACAAAATTTACAATCACACTTGCAGATAACTCGCCTGTGCTCCTAGCATATGCTAGATTTTCCAGTCTTATTATAGAATGCTCTATGGATTTTACAGTCTCTGAAACTTTTTTTGCATATTTTTCGGCTATCGAAAATCCGCCTTCTATCTCGTGTGGATATTTCATTTGAGAAAGAGTATCAACAATCTGAATTAGAAATGCATCGTTATGCTGATTGGCAGAAATCATATATGAAAGTGCTGTAGATTGTAGCATCAAGAATTGTCTATCAAATCTTGAAACGATGGCGGCTGCAAGTGGTCGATTTTCCATGTAATCAGTCAACGCACCGGCTGCTGCGAAAAACGCAGCGTCTGTTTTGAATTTCTTTTTGTATTTATTGTATACTAATATACTGGTACATTCTTCAAGTGAGTGGACGAGTACAACGCCAAGACGTTTTAAAGCTGCTGCAACCTCTTTATTCAGATCGTGGTGATCTATATACGTTACCTTACATCCTTTAGCTATGAGTTTTCCAAGAAGATCGATAAAAATTTTTTCGTTTTTCTTGTTCAATCCTAAATCACATATAAACACTTTGTTAGACAATCCAAAGTCTGGCGAGGACGGTAAAGATAATGATTCTATGAATTTTTGCAGATTATAAATCAGATTTGAATAATCAACAAGTATGACAGATTTCGCTTTGAAAGCAGCTTTTATCAAGGCAGCGGAAGATAAACCGTCAACATCTTCTCTATGGGAAAAACAGATGACACGTGACATTTTTTGCGGTATACCTTTTGTAATAAGATGTTCGAGCTATTCTAATGGTCGTTGGCTTATTCTTTTTGTTCTTTTATTAAATCGATTACCTTTTATAGTTATTATTGCCGAGACAAGGAGTGCAATTCCGAAAAAGCCAGAAATAGCAAACATCACGGTGATTGGAGTACTTTCTGTTACCATTTAATTGCTCTCTTCCTATTGTTCGATATATATAATATATCTATATATATTGTATTCACTAGGCAGCTTAATCTAAATTATTAAATTTAAAGATAAGTGGAACTACAAATGAGCTGGGATATTGTAAAAAAAGTAAATATAATATGTTTAGACCGATATTAATTCCATAAATAATAGATTTTAATTCTTATGCAATTTCGAATTTTAATTGCTGATAATTTACTTATTATTGAGGGAATGAAAATGGTAGAAACCATTTCATTAGGTATCATCAACTAAACTAATCACTGAAGATCAGTTGATCACTTGTTCCAAGTCACTAATTCAACCATAAGAACAAGTACGCTATTTCAAAAATAAAAAACTGTGGATGTAAATAATGAATATCATATATAAGATCAACAATGAATGCTTAACACATGCTCTCTACGTATTTCATGATTAACATTAGTATCTTGCATTTTTGATTCCACAACTTTCAGGTGCCTTGGGCTATTGGAAATGGCAGGCTGAACATCTCGCCATAGCTTGATGCTTACACCTCCATCCCATCAACGCCATCTTCTATAGCCGCCCTCCTCCTTACGGAAGGCTGTCTTTTCTCGGGAAAGGCTTCCTCCTTAGATGCTTTCAGGAGTTATCCTAAGCAGCTTAGCTGCTCAGCGTGCCCTGTCGGACAGC
>CAWIMJ010000046.1:0-137033 GCA_963837175.1 uncultured Nitrososphaeraceae archaeon | reverse complement strand
AAGCCTTACTCCTCCTCTTCCTCTTTTATATAAGAGCAAGAACTTTCATTTAAAAGTCTCGTCCTCAATTCCAAGACAGATGGTAGTATCAAATAATGCTTTGTAGTCATAATTGGTGTTGAAATAAAAATATAATATTATCATATGATTTTGTTTCTCTTTATATTGTCAGTAATTTGAGTCTGTTTCTTTATTTTGTAAAAATGATAGTTTTATAACCATTTGTTTCAAACATGGTTCAAGTTCCTCAATCGCAATAAATTTTAAAATATTCTTAGATTTTCTTGTATCTGCATAGGTGTATTTGATATCTCCTTCTTTTGCCCCATAGTAAATAGGTTCCAAATCAATGCCAAAAATTCTGATCATTCTTTGAGCAAGATCATTTATACTGATAGGTATACCTGTTCCTATATTAAATACATCTGATGATGATGTTTTTATTTTATCTGCTTCTGTTACTGCCAAGAATATAGCATTGACTACATCATTTACAGACACAAAGTCTCTTGTCTGCTTTCCATCACCATAAATTATTGGTCGTAATCCTCTAGATAACTGTTCAGCAAACCTTGTTATTACACCAGCATACTCAATATTCTGACCTTCTCCATAAACATTGAAAAATCGAAGTGCGATAGCATTTTTAATTTTTTTGGATCTTCTATATGACGATACAAGTGCTTCTCCAGCTACCTTGCTAGCACCATATGGTGATAATGGTTCTCTCAGAATATGATCATCTTCAGACAAAGGTAGTTTTTTAGGTTCACCGTATACTGGAACAGAAGATCCAAAAATAAAATTTTTTACTCCACTGCTTGAGCATGCTTCCAATACATTAAGCGTTCCTTTGACATTTACCTCTATAGTATCCTCAGGATTTGTAATTGAATCATGGACGTTAATCTTTTCGGCTAGATGGATACAAGTATCTATTATTCTTTCATGATTGAAAATATCTAAAATATTCTTTTTATTTCTTATATCTTCTTTATAAAATGAAAACTTGTTAGATGACAATCTATTATTACTACCATCAAGGAAATTCTTGTTACTATTGCTTAAATTATCGATAACAATAATTTTGTAGTTTCTTTGAGATTATATAACCTTTTTACTAGATGGTGGCCTATAAAGCCGGCACCACCGGTGACTAACACTTTATGTGCAAATGACATAAGGTTGATAGGAACCAGTAGATCAGTTATCAGAACCTTCATGGTTTGTCCCAACATCCATAGAGTGATTGAAATTATTCATTTGCTTACTCTGCAATAATGCCTTTTTTGAGATGTTAGATAGAGCGTATAGAATTATAGAAGTTAGAAGGATGATTAAACCTATTGTATTTGTAGCAACAGTGAGGTAGACCTAGACCTACGGCAATCACTTTTGTATTGTTGTATATGTCCATCAGTAATAGCAAACTCACAACCCCTACCAATAATATTGCTAGACCTGGTATCTGAATTAACAACAACGGTCGTCTGGTAATAAGATATTGTATAATGGATTCTTTTTTTTTTGTCCCAACATCCATAGGAGTGATTGAAATTATTCATTTGCTTACTCTGCAATAATGCCTCTTTTGAGATGTTAGATAGAGCGTATAGAATTATAGAAGTTAGAGGATTATTAAACCTATTGTATTTGTAGCAACAGTGAGTAGACCTAGACCTACGGCAATCACTTTTGTATTGTTGTATATGTCCATCAGTAATAGCAAACTCACAACCCCTACCAATAATATTGCTAGACCTGGTATTCCAATTAACAACAACTGGTTGTTTGGTAATAAGATATTGTATAATGGATGTTAATACCCCTTATTCCATGGTATAAGGCATTTTCACTAGAAGTGTTAAAGCCTGTATTGTATGAAATATTAACATGTACCTCCTTAACCCTAAGTCCGCTTCTGAAAGCCTCTATTAAACATTTGCCAAGATACTCCCATTCCTGCAGAGAATGGCATACATGCCAGAGTTTTAGCGCATATTTAGAATAAGCCCGAAAACCACTTTGGCTATCCGTGATAGTTGTCTGACCAATAAAATTGGTAACTTTAGTTAAAATAATGATACCAAACTAATCCTATAATGAGGTATCTTATTTTCTCCATTTTGTTCAACAAAACGAGATCCAGTCACTTATATCTGCACTTCCATCTAGAATTGGTTTAACAAGGAGTGGTATATCCTGGGGATTGTGTTGAAGATCTGCATCAAGAGTTCTTACAATTATGTCTGCTCCAACCTCTACACCTGATTAAAAAGCAGGATACTATGGTCTGCTCCGTATCCTAAATTGATGGGATGACTAATCACTTTTCCTCCTGCCTTTTGTGCCTCTTCTGCCGTCTTATCAGTTGAACCATCATCAATCACAATAACCACATTTACATACCTTCTTGCTATTCTAATTACTTGAGCTCATCCATGTTTCTTCATTAAAAGCAGGAATACATGCTACGGTCTTACAATTATTGGTGTCAATTTGTTATATGTAAATGTTCTGTGGTATTCATTATCATTATTGAAAGTCTAATTGTGGTATAAATACTTATTAGCGACAATAAAATCTATATTATAGTAACTTTAATCCCATTCCATTTTTTAAACTAAAAATGGCAATCTGAATATTTTATTTCCTTAATTTGCAAAAGGTCGAGAATTGTTGGAATCCAAATTATCATAGCAATTACGAAATCAACTCACAATTCTTTATAAGGAAACAATTCTAACTAATTTACAAATCTTTTGATGATTTATATATTTTTATAATACAGTCTATTGCAGGCTCTTTCATTATATGTATCAAATATTTTTAAAACTATTAGAATATATGCAGCAATGTTGATCAGCACAATAATCCCATTACAAATTCTCATAGTATATTTTTTTTAAGACTATTTTCAATGCGCTCTATATCCATCTTTGTTATCAGCGGATGAACGGGAAGTGATAGAACATGTTCGCTAGCCCAATTTGTATTGATAAGAAGATTTGCCTCTGATGAAATCATATTTTCATAATCCGGAGTCTTGTGGACTGGAGGATTGTAATATACAGTAGCACCAATTTTGTCTTTTATCATCTTGTCTTTGATTTTATCTCTGACGTTATTCTTTTCAAAGGCTACAGTATAGAGATACCAATTGAATTTCTTTTCTTCGTCCTCTTGAGGAAGTTTTAGTTGGGTTCTGTCAGCCATGGGAAGTAATGATTTTGTCAATAATTCTGCATTTTGTCTTCTTAATTCTAACATCTTTGTGAGCTTCTTCATTTGAACCTTGGCAATGGCAGCACTCAACTCTGGTAATCGTAGGTTAAGGCCAAAAATTCTTGTATCATAACCTTCAACCATACCATGGTTTCTTATCATTTTTAGCTTGTCTGCAAGGTCATCATTATTAGTTGCAACTGCTCCACCTTCTCCAGATGTCAATACTTTGCTGGCATACAGGCTAAAGCAACCCATTAATCCAAGGGTTCCAGTCTGTTTTTTCTTGTAGGTAGAGCCAAGCGATTGGCATGCATCCTCAATTATATCTAATGAATGTTTGGCAGCAAGCTCAATAATTTCATCCATATCGGAAACATGCCCATAAAGGTGAACTGGTATAATTGCTTTGGAGTTCTTTGTAATTTTTGCCCTTAGATCAGAGACATCAATAGTATAATCTTTCCTGTTAATATCCACAAAAATAGGCTTTGCACCAGCTGCGACTACAGAGTTGGCGGTAGCAACAAACGTAAATGATGGAAGCAAAACCTCGTCACCTTGCTTCACACCTGCAGAAGTAATGCCGCATGCAATGCGGCAGTTCCTGAATTAACAGCTATGACATATTTTACGCTCAGATAATCCCTTAAATGGGATTCAAAATCTCGTATTCTCTTCCTCCATCGTGGGCTCAGTTGTAAGAGCATTTTCATCTAAAACGCTCATTACTTCATGTCGTTCTTCTTCATCTAGCCAAGGCTTGTTAATAGGTATCATAGTCATATTTGTTGTTGACATATCAGTAAACACATTAAGCACCTATTGTCAGATTTTAATATGCTATAACTGTTTATAATGATAAATTGATTCTGTTAGACTATAGAATTCTAATATTGTTTGAAAGCTTGTTACAATGAGTGTCAGAAACTAAATGGCTAATAATGAATTCTATCATATAGATATATGTATATGTGTATGTATGTGTATATAAAGAGATAATTTATTATATTTCATAATGCTTAAATGAAAATAATATTTACTATAGTAGTATAATGAAACGCAGTTATATTATCCTAATTGCCGGTGCTGTCATTTTCATTGCTGGAATAGCTATTTTTCTAGTATATTCTAATTCATACGTAGATCCATTTCTGAGTGAAAACACAATTGTGAGCAACAGTACAATTCAACCAGGTCAGTCCATAAATATATCCAGAGAGACAGTTAAAGCAGGACGCAGCTTGTCTCTGGTTATATCATCTGAACCATTCGATGTTAGTCTGAGAGCCGAAACCAACGATCCTAAGGGAATAATTGTATCTAGCAATAAATTCAGCGAACGATTACTTACTACAATCAAACCAGAGATCAGTGGTAAGTATATATCTAAAATAACTAATTTAGGAACCGAACCTGTAACTATCGATGCAGTAGTTGGACAGCTTCCAATCATTGATGAAAATGATCAAAGCAGATTGAATTTATTAAAAGGAATATTGGGTGGTATTATCGCGGTTGTTATTGGTATTATAGTTCTTATTGCAGGAGGTATAATATTCATAGTAGATAGAAGAAAATCCAAGGCGACAACAATAGGGGATAGTAGACGATAACAGAAGATAACTAAATACACATATAACATAACTTCTACCATTCAATGAATTTGAAGAAAAATAATCGAACTTGGTTAAGTAAAATAAATTTTTGTGTATTTATGAAGAGTTAATATTGATAATGCAGTTAATACATAATAAAGAGATATTTCTCTAAGGTGGAATCCTTATTATTCGTATCATAGTAGCGCTAACTAATAACGCAATTAGCCAATTTTATTTTAAAGAAAAAGAATTCTTGTCGATTATACACTCAAATATTCAAATTTGTCTTTTGTCTTTTTTCATATTATTATAGTATGTTATGTGTTTTTTGCTTTATAATTCATAGATTGATTTTATAGATTCTTATATAGAAAACTCTAAATATCTAGATACAAGGATAAATTATTAATATATATATGTACAAAAAAACAAAAACCAGGAAGAAGATTTGTTAGTTTATTATTATCATCATCAGCACTATCGTCATCTCGTATTGCGATCCTGTTTATACTACTGATATTTTCTTTCTCATTCTCGATCATTACTATGTTGTATATTTCTCAGCATCAACAAGCAATGGCACAGACAAACACAACAGCACCTTCCCAGGCTACTAATAATACAGAACAAAATGCTTTCTTGACATATGAAAATACTACTTATGGAATAAAAATACAATATCCTGCTGGATATGGATGGCAACTAGCATTATCTAATCAAACTTCTGAAGACAACGTTTACAATTATATCGTTGCATTTCGCTCACCACGGGACAGGGTTTCAGACCCAGTTATAGAAACTGTCAATATAGCTATGGAGAATTTACCTCCAGAAGAAAATATAACGTTGGATGCATACAGTACTTTTCAAATTAGTGATTTAACGCAATCAGGAACAAATTTTGATCTTAAGGAGTCTACTCCAACTGTTCTTGCAGGTATTCCAGCGTATAAAATAGTGTATAGTGAAATATTACAACAAGTTCCACTCCAGGTAATGCAAGTATGGGCGATAAAGGACAATAAAGCCTATATACTTACATATGTTGCAGAAGCACCAAAATATTCCACTTATTTACCAGTTGTACAAAAAATGATTGATTCATTTGAATTTATAAACTCAACTAGTGGAGCGAATAATTCTACTGTGCAGTCAACAACAACAAATCAATAGACGAAGACGACGAGACTACTACTATAACAACAAAAACAAATCATAGGCATTAGCAATTTTAATTGCAGTAGTCAGATTTATGTTATCCTGGGAATAAGAGAGCTCGTACTATAACAACAACAATACAGTAATCTGTCTTGCTATATTCTAAATACATAACACTAGACGTGAAGATGATTGATGAAGCTAGTGTTAAAGGCAAGGTAAGACAAGAAAATGGCGATAGATATATGTCGATATAGTATATTGTTATGAATTAATGGTAACGTTAAAAGTTTTAGAAATGAAAAGAAACTTTCCATCGCAAAAAGAAAAAGATTTTGAATAGGTCACGAGAGGAAGGCTACGAACAACAGACTTGATATTATTATTAACCATTCACAATATTATAATATCAAAAGAATTGAATAGCAGGAGTAAAGAAATTAAACTTTATGATTTTATATTTTTCATTGACTGTTTGATAGTAGAAGAGGCTTGCACATCAAATAGTAGTGGCTGGCTGACTGCGGTCATAATATCATAATGTTAAATTCAATTATCTTGAATTAATTTTACACATAAATATATTGTGTTATTATTAGACATCAAAAAAGTCATAGGCTTGATAATATCTGGAATTGCTATTCATAACTCACACAAGCTATAGAATATGATTAAATTTTACTCTGAATATACTTATTTCAAACATTTAATCTTATTTATTCAGTTCATATTATTATTATTAATTCATTAATGTAGTTAGTTAGTAGGAATGAACAAAACTTGTTGCTTTATTATGAAGAATTGTCCCGAATTGTAACATATCTATATTTTTAAAGGGATTCATTTTTTGTAATACTGATGGCTCTTGATTTTCTTCTATGACCCCTTTTCCATGTAATTCTTCAATTATTTTCTCTTTTAGTTTTGGGTGGCAAATTTTGCTATGGTAAATGCCACCAAGCGATCCATCAATCATGTCTTTTAAATGACTATCGCCTTTCTCTTCATGAAAATGTGGATTTCTTGTTTCTACTTGCATTACCTCAATTCCCTTGTCCATGGCATCCTGATTTTCAGTTGGCATAATTCCTCCAAATTCTTCCAGTAAGTTTACAATTTCATATGTTTCTACCGAAAAGCCCGATGAATAAGTTAGAAGCTCTGCTAGTTTCATTGACATACAATGCTCTCCTGAATTTCCCGTACGCATAACTTCAGTCTCAAAGCCAGTGTAATAGGATATCAGCGAATTAAGATACTGATTTGTTATTTCAGATACTCTCCCCCATTTAGAAAAATACACACCGCTTTCTGATATTTTTGGTTTATAAATCCAAGATACACGAACCATTGTATATGGTGTATTTGACATTGCGATTCCTGAAGCATAAATCTTTACATATTCATTAACAGCTCCAGGAACATAGTTGTCTGCATCGATGAATCCAACATATTCTTTTCCCGCCATCTTTGATAAGAGCATTCCAATTATCATTCCTTCGGCTTTACCATTTCTAACTGTATCATCTGGACCAAATATGCTGGTATAGCCAACCTCTCTCAGCGCATCTGATAGTCCTGGATCCTTTTGATGTACTATCAACGCATTTTTTTCTGCAAATCGATTAAATTGCTCAAGAGCCTCCTTTTCTAACTTGTATCTGTCTACAGGTTGCCTTGGGCTATTGGATACAATAATTGTCAAGCAATCATGGGGGACTCCACTTAATACTCCTTCAAGTAACTTCAAACGCTCGCCTTTAACAGGTATGACAATAGCCATTTTTTTCTCAATTTCTGACATCTCTTCATTTCCTATACGTCGAATAGCTTCAGAGGTTGGCCTACCGTTACTAAATCCTGAATCTAATTCATAAACGCGTTGAACTCCGTGCAAACTTATGGATCCGAATCTTTCTGTATATCTTGGAAGGTCAATTCTCATACAAGTTAAATGATGTAATTATATTTATAACTATTAGGAATAGCAAGGCCTAAATAATTTAATTTTATCTATTTTATAAATATACTAATTTACTTTTAGGCGTGTCTCTCTATCTATATTATAAAACACGCATACAATCAACCTATAATAGGTCTCCATAGATTATGAAAATATAATAATAATAATATATTATGATGATGATGATGCTGAATCTGATGCTGCAGAAAAGGCTATATCAAAAGAAAAAACAAGCAGTTGAGAAATTTATTAAAAGATTTGGAAAAGTAGAACATTCTTTTATTCTTAACGAAGTCGATATAGATTATGATACATTAATGAAAATACTAGCAGAATTGCGTAATGAAGGACGCATAAAATAGACGAGTATTTCTTGTATTGTATGGCATATTTTGTAATTATTGTCCATCCATATCTAATGAATAAATATTAATCAATATCTGAGGGTAGTTATTACAATCATCATTAAATAACAACAACAATAACAAAAATGTCTGATAGTGGGGAGGTGAAGGAGAAGGAGGAGAAGAAGGAGAACAATTTGAAATATATAAAAATCAGAAAAGGAAGGTGTGTGTATGTACATATATCTATATATACATATATAGGTGTATAGAGTCTTTTCTTCTATTATTCTTTGTCTATAAACTCATCTGGGCTTGGTGGTTCTGGATTCAAACCCTTTCTCTTTCTTATTTCTCCAACCATATTTCTAAATATCGATTGAGGAACAGGCTGCCATGTCTTAAAGTAAGTACTCCACATAGCTTTTCCAGCAGTTCCACCACGCATAATCTCTGAGAGATCAAATGTTTCAGCTGCTGGTATTTCGCCTTGTATAATTGAAATTATACCTTTTTGCTCCACATTCAATAACTTACCTCTTTTTCCTGATAATATGCCTGCGACGGTGCCAATTTGTTCCTGTGGACATTTAACCTCCATTCCAAGTATGGGCTCAAGCAAAACTGGATCTGCGATTAACATCGAACCTAACATAGCTCTTCTAGTCGCAGGCATTAATTGCGCTAGACCTCTATGAGCTGGATCCTCATGAGGAACAAAGTGATGTAATACAAACTTGACACCTCTTACGGATTCATGAGCTATAGGACCAGAGTGAATTACATCATCAAAGCCAGATCTGATCGAGTCCATCGATTCCTGTATAAACTGAACACCTTTTGTTTCATCAATTAGCAGATTTCCACTTATATCAATTGCGGCAACATTTCTTGCTTCATCGGCATTCCAGCCTTTTCCTCGAAGAATCTTAGCCATTTCCTTCTTATCCATATCTTCTTTGATTTGACCATTTCTTATCAGCTCAATTATTTCTTCGCCAAGCGGTTCTAAGCGCAGGAATATTTTGTTGTGTTTATTTGGAGACTTACTCATGATTGGTCCTGCTTTTGTACGGATGGTTTCACGATAATTGATCAATGGTTGAGTAGTAGTTATATTAAGACCTGCTTCCTGCAAGAGTGATGTGGCAATTTCGAGATGCAAAACACCCATTCCTGCCATCAGAGTCTCGCCTGTTTCCTCATTAATCTTGACAATAAGGTTTGGATCTTCCACAGTGATTCTACGTAATGCTTCAACAAGCTTTGGCAAGTCTTTTGGATGCTTTGGTTCTACTGCAATCGTAACTACGGGTTCTGAAACATACTTGATGGATTCAAATGCAGGAATATTTTTCACGGTCGAAATTGTTTCTCCCGCCACAGCATAATCAAGTCCAAGCAATGCAGGAATGTTACCTGCAGGTAACATTCCTACTACTTCTCTGGTATTACCCATGTAAATGTTTACTGACTGAATTTTTCCTGGCCTTTTTGCATCAATCAGGTAGACCTCATCACCGTCTTTGACAGTACCTGAGAAAAGTCTACCAGTTGCAACTCTGCCAGCCTGTGGGTCAACATTAATTGTTGTAACCATCATCGGCACTGGACCCTTTTCGTCACATGCCAAAAGCGATTTTCCAAGAGCAGATTCTAAATCGCCTGGCCAGATCTTTGGGATTCTATATCGTTGGGCTACGTGGGGTGGAGGATGATGTTGCACTACCATCCCTAGAATTGCCTCATGCAATGGAGATCTTTCTGCTAGAGATTTTATAGTAGCAGGACTATCTGAAGTATAAGCATCATAAACATCCTTGAAACTTATACCTTTTTTCTGGGCTACTTTAAAATTAAAGCCCCATCTGTCTTTCGCCGACCCAAATGCAACACTGTTTCCTTGTATACTTACTTTCCACTTTTCCTTAAGTTCCGGTTCGGCATAAATATCAACTAATCTGTTAAATTCTGCAATTATATTCGAAAGCCATTTTTGCATAGCTGGTGGGTCTAATCTTAATTCCTTTACGAGTCTGTCAATTTTGTTAATATACAGAACAGGTCTAACTCGTTCCTCAAGTGCTTGTCTTGTTACTGTTTCTGTCTGAGTCATAATGCCTTCAACAGAATCAGAAACCACTACAACACCATCAATTGCTCTTAGAGCACGAGTAACTCTTCCTGTAAAGTCAATGTGGCCAGGAGTATCAATCATATTGATTACGTATTCCTTGCCTTCATTTTCATAAAATAGTGTAACATTAGCTCCACGGATAGTCATTTGTCGGTTCTGTTCAAGTTTCATAGAATCAAGCGCCAAAGCTTGACCTGCAACAGAAGGGGAGATAATGCCTGAGGCAGCTAAAAGGCTATCACTCATAGTTGTTTTGCCGTGATCGACGTGGGCAATGACACCAAAATTACGAATCTGTTCCTTATTACCAATAATCCTTAGAATATCCTGAGTTGATTTGAACTTGGGCATATATTCAAGCGAAAAATTTGCTGGAGGACTATTAAACGTTCCTTACATTAAAAAATGGAATATTCCTATTGTTCTGTGTTTTTTGTGTGTGTAAGTCTGGAGCATATATATACATATCAATATAAAAAATTATTTCTGATCGAGTCCATTTTATGTCAGAATCATTAAAGGTCGATCATCATCATCATTTCTGATTTTATTCCAAATTCTGTAATTGTTACTGAACTATTGTTTGCCGTGCTCCTATTATGCATTAACCATTGACCATTTGGCAAGATAAGATAATTCTGTGTTGCAGTCAATACAAATTCCTTGAAAGAGAATATGCCACTTACTAAGATCATTTCTTTGTCCAAGACTCTGGATTCAATCATTATTTCTCCTTTCTTATCCTTTAACAAAACATGGTCGCGTTGATTTTTTTGTTTAATAAATTTTTCATTACAGAATATGCAGTTATTTTTTTCGATTTTTATTAATGTATTTTCAGTTGAATCAAAAATCGATGTTGTTAAGTATGGTCCTTCGCTATCCTCACCCAGTGAAAACAAAACTTCATTGGCCATTTTTACAGAGAGAGGACTATTTGTGATGAAATTATTTCCAAAAAGAAGAGTATAAGGCAAATCGATCATTATTATGTAGAAAAGGTTTCATTAATTATTCTTTTTGTGTAATAACAAGGCAATATGTATGTATACACCAACTTCACCAATGTTCTGATGAAAGAAATAAACCTAGCCATTATCTCCTTTCAGAATATGAGAAAATTGTTCTAAATACGTGCAATTTTAAATATATATGAATGTCTCTTTATAGAAGATGTTTTATTATATATTATTATATTTATTTATTATTTGATTATGTTTAGTCTTATCTGATGCAACTATTTTGAATCAATGATATTTTTTATGACTCTTATAAAGGAAAAAAATATTATTCTCTTTCTGTCTAGGAATTATATACATATGATGGAAATAACTCTCGGTCACACTCCTGATGCTGATGATGCTTTTATGTTCTTTGGCATTGCATGCGGTAAGGTGTATTCAGCGGATCTTAAAATCAAACATATAATAGAAGATATCGAAACCCTTAACAAATATGCCTTAAAACATGATCTTGATGTTACTGCTATTTCCGCCCATGCATATGCTTATTTGAAGGATTATGTAATATTACGTAGTGGAGGAAGTTTTGGCTTAGATTATGGGCCAATCGTCATTTCTAAAAAGAAACTAACATTTTCTGAATTAAAAAATGGTGTAATTGCTATTCCAGGTAAGATGACATCTGCTAATTTATTGCTAAATCTTGCCTTAGGAAGATTTAATGAAAGGGAGATACCTTTTCAATTGATTCCCGAAGCTGTCCTAAATGATAAAGCAGATGCAGGTTTGGTGATTCATGAAGCACAGATAACGTATGACACTTCCCGTCTTCATACTGTTCTTGATTTGGCAACCTGGTGGACTAGAGAAACGAACGGACTACCAATGCCGTTGGGTATTAACGTAGCAAGTAATAAATCAATGACATTAGAACAGATAAAGATGTTTGATAAACTGTTTAGGGAATCGATTCTTTACGGCCTTGAACACATTGAATCAGCAGTAGATTACGCAATGAAATATGGAAGAGGCCAACCACGAGATATGATAACCAGATTTATCAAAATGTATGTAAATGATGTAACTATAGATATGGGAACAATCGGGGAAAAGTCAATAAAAAAAATGTTTGCAATGGCTGAAGAGAAGGGGTTATTATCAGTTTCTAGACTGAATTTTGCATAGCTCCTCTTCTACTTGTATATACTCACTATCAATACAAGACATGCAAGAACTTCTTATGAGTCAGATATTCTATGCATTTTCTTTGAACTTTATTTTTGAAGTATAATTGGATAGATAAGTAAAGGCATACGAATTTTATTAAAATAAGAGAAAAGTTAATGATAAAGTGATTAAATGAAAGGTTAAAGCAATACATATATGCACACAGATAATCCTTGAGTTGATAAGCAGTCAACAAAGGAATAGATAAGTTAAACCTATCAGAAACAAGGGATAAATGTAATGACTTATCAAAAGTGATGTAATTATTAGAACAGGTCAACTGTAAACCTTAATTCTTAGCAATACAATAAATAATTATCATGCCTAACGGTTTTTCGTCAGAAGAAGAAGATGAAGAGTATATACAGGCAAAAATAAGTTATGTTGGATTTGCAGATCAACTCGGACTAGAAGGTGTTGTTATTTTAAAAACAATAGATGGAAAAGAATTTCCAATGCGTGCATTCTCTGGCGAAGTTGCAAGGCATATCTCTCGGTTTCAAGAGGGTGATAAAAATACCATACCTACAATCTATAATCTAGTTGAAGAGATTGCAGTTATGCAAGATCTCCTTTTGATGGAAGTGAGAGTTTATCAAAGTGGTTCTATTCTGCGTGCAAATCTGTATTTCAAAGGTAGAAAAAAAGAATATTTGATACTGAGAAATTATCGTGCCTCAGATTCCATTGCTTTGGCGGCTTATTATGATGTCCCGATCAAAGTAAGAAAGAATTTATTTGAAGAAGCAATCCAGCAATAATATTATTATCATGATAATATATCTATAATTTTCTTTTGCGATATTGCATTCTTAATTTCCATTGCAATTCTTCGACCAACACCAAAAGTATGACCATAAGAGTATTTTGTATACGGGCTTGTGGTTGCCATGATGGGATTACCTGGAACTCTTAGTGATACATCATATACTACCAAGTCCAGGTCTGATGTTACGATGCCCTGTAACGAAATTGGTCCAATTATTCCAGGGGGATATTCTACCCTGACGGCATCGGCAAATTTATCACCCATTTCAAACACCTTTTCCAATAATGATTCGCGTATACTCGCTGGAGTGTGTCCTACTTCAATATTGTGTATCCCAATATCTATTTCCATCTGCTGTCTAGCAGGTAATGAAGTAGTAAAGTCATGAAGATTAGTTTGCAATCTTCTTTCTATTCCCAAGAATTCCATCTCTTCTGATAATGGAGATTGAAAAAAGTTAAAATTAAAATAAGTCCCAATTATATATTCTTCAATAGTTGCAGAGTTAAGATCTGCTTCATTAATGAGACGTTCTTTGATCTTTAATTTTGCTTTTTTCTTGTAATCTTCAAATGAAGACACTAGGAAAAACGCTCTTTCTAATTTCCGTCTTGCTTCCTGAACTTTGACTATCGCCAATCTGTCTATATCTGAAGGTTTTGTATATAGCCTTGGGTGTCTGATCTTTGCCTTTTCAAGAAGATAGTATTGATTTCTTGTTGCAGTGCGTTCTTCGGCTCTCAATAATAGTCTATTCCCAAAAATAGGCACCTTTAAAATATTTTCGATATTATCATAGCCAAGATAAGCAGTAAAAGCACGGTTTGCGATCATGATTGTATTCGATTGTCGCAATTTTTCTTGATTTTCTCTAAGTAAAATGTCAGAAAATTTATCAAGCAACATGACCTCATCTGTTAGTCTCTTAAATCTTAGATAGGGTACTTCTCGGCCTTTTTGACAGATGCAGACAGTTCTTAGATTTTCATCCTTAGCTCCATCCATAATTTCTAATGCAGAATGGCTTCCTATCGTGCCAATAGTAATATTCCTTAATTCGTATTGATCGGCAATGCTACTAACTTCTTGACGATTAATCATTATTATATTGGGCTCGTAAGGATTATAATAAAAAGTTTCTAAAGAAAGATAAAAAGAGAATGTGCTATTCTTTATTCTTGCTAATTTCTGCTTGGAAGACAATTCTAATGTCTTTTAATCAATATTTGTATAATTAATTCTCCGAGGATCGACTAATCGCTTTCAAATGAAAAATGAAAATAAAAGCATCTTTTTTTGATAACGTATTGTCAAGATTATAAATCATCTAAAAGAGTTCTTTGCGTTATTTCACTCTTTTCATTATGGGGATTGTCCAGAATTTTTCGTACTTTTTCTGCTCTTGCAGTTCCAAAACCTGGAATCCTTGCAAGATCTGCAACAGACGCATTTAGTGCATGCTGGGGTGTCTGAAATTTTCTAAGCATTCTTACTGCTAGCTTGTCTCCTATTCCAGGTAGAGAAGAGAGAATTGATAACTGTTGTGCATATAGCGGGTTCCCCTTTTTTATCCTCTTTAATAGAGGACCAGTATTTTTTCGTTCTTGTAATGATTTATTTACCATAGTAATTAGTAACTGCGATGTATAATGAGCAGAAGGTGTATGTATAATCGGGATTCTGAAGTCTAGCGTTACTTTAGCTATTGCATCATATGCTAAGGGAATTCTTTCTACTAGTATTTTTAATTTGTCATCATCGATTACTATAGGAACTTCAAGTAATTCTATGATATTTCCTTCAATAATCACTACAGGTTTGGAATAGTATTGAGCAAGTTCTGAGCATTGCACAAATAATCTTCCATCATAAATAGAGCTGATTAGATCGTGAATGGTTTTTCTTTCTATTGCAGTGTCTGACGAGACAATATAATCGCCAACTTTCAAATATGCAAAATCTATAACTGCGCCTGCTTGACGTAAAAGATTAGGAATTCTACTGTTTCTTTCCCTTTCGTCAACTACAATTCTAACAGACACATCTTAATTTAATCAGCTGTCATTAATGTATCTAACTTTATTATCATCTCATCATTATCCCTCTCTCATTATAGAAATAATGATCTATATCTCCTCTCTGAGCTTTCTTGTCTAAATTTCTACATTTAGTTATTCTTATTTTGGTTTTGAACCTGCTATAGGACCACTATTACTACTACTACTATCGCTACCTTGTGCACTTCGAATCATTTGATTAATTTTATTTTCCGCTTCTTTTAGATTATCTTTTACCCTGGTCTCTTGTTTTGCAAGAACTGTTACTCTTGTGTTTGACAGCTCTTTTTTTTCTTCAAGTTCCTTTAAAACGTCTTCTTTATTTGCCTTTATCAGCAAGGGACCCGCACTTTTGTATACTGCATCATCTATTCCTATTTTCTTCAGCTCTTCTAAAGCTCTATCGGTTTCAACAATCTCTAGTTCTATTTGCTGTTTTTGCATCATTATTGCTTGTAAATTCTGTTGAAGTTGTTGTAAACGTGATACTTGCTCCCTAAGCCAAGGTGGAAGTTCTTGTTCACTCATAATAATTCAATTATTCTTAGATGCAAGTAACCAGCATAAAATCATACCGCTAATTTGTTATGCATTTGTAAGAGGTATTAATAAGTCTTAAATATGAATTGATACTAGCACGGAGGCTTGAAATATTATCTGCCTCAATTTCTATAAATACATTAGAAGCATCCGATGAAATTTTTATTTTTTCACTTGAATTAGATGAAAGCTTTGTATCGGGTTTGAGTGCAGCACAAATACATTTTGCAATACGACTTTGTGTGGTTACTGACTTATTCTTAAAAGAAATTTTCATATTAGATTTGTAGTTTTTCGGTGTTGATGTCATATGCTCCACCTGCAACTTTATAACGGCATTTTTGACAACACCATATACCAGCTGCAATCCTATTGAATCGCAGTGAACCACAAGATGGGCATCGTCGCTTTTGCTTCAATGTATTGTATGCCATTCCGTATCTTTTACGTACAGTAGCTCCAAATTTTATGCCTAAACCTTTGAGCGCAACATGAGCTTGTTTCTTTCTCTTAACCATCTTTAGTCAACTCCTTTAATTTGGCTCGTACTTCCTCTCCTTTATTTCTTGCTGTCTCTGCTGCCTTTCTTTATCTGTTCAATAGTAAAAGCACCTGTCGATCCTTTCTGTATGGCAGTATAGTCCCCATTGGAATTTGTTGTTATGGTGATTCTTGCATTCATACATGCTTCTTCTTCAGATGTGGGATCTAAAATTACTGCTTCCCCAATTCGTATTGCTGTGATTGATATCGGTATTGTAGTGATTGGTGGGTCTTGATTATTGCCACTATGAACTACTTTGTCATCTTGCATTTCGAAGATAGGAACTTTACTACTAGCCAATGCCGAAACTGCTGCATAGGACGTAGCATCAAACAGATTACCATCTGCATTGATGATGCTGCAATCAACAAATATCGTATAAACTATTTTGCCAGGAACTAAAACCAATTTATCTAGATCTATCATTTCCGACTCCCTTATACCTCTATCTACCACTCTTGCAAGTTCAATGGTCTCTTCATCTGGAGGACCGGGTTCAATATAAGGCGATGCTGTAGGGAGTACTTCTGCAGACAGGATTAATGCACCTTTGTTTTCAAGTCCTTCAAATGGCTCTCCTGTCTCAATTTTTACCCCTGCAATTACTTCTGAATTACCTAATTTTACCTTTGCAGAGCCGTTCGCTTTCTTAATAATATCTAATTCAATCTCGAGCGGCCTTAAATCATCTAAATTCCTTCCATCAAGTCTTTTTCCCTTTGAAATTGCATCCCACATTTGCTGTCTTCGTAAATGTTCTACTATTATTGTTGAACGTTTTGATGAGCTCATTGTTCTTCTTTCAACTCCGTTTCATTACCAAAGTATTTTTGCATTAATGCCTGCCTCTGGATTTCATAAACTATCTCGCAACCCTTTATTGCCTTATCTACACATTCGTCAAACTGTTCATGGCTTAATATGCCGTCAAGTTGTAAAAGTGTTACTTGTTCAAGATGTGGCATATATGCAACTGGCATATCCGCTCCGCCTTCTTTGTCTTCGGTATCATTAATATCAAGAACAATTTTCTCGTCAACTTTACCTGCAGCACATGATGCTACAATGTCACGCATATTGATACCTGCATCAGCTAACGCGATAGATGCGGCCGTAATACCGGCACATCTTGAACCGCCATCTGCTTGTAAAACCTCAACAAATACATCTATTGCAGCTCGTGGATAATCTTCCAACATCAATGCTGGTTCTAATGCTTCTCTCATTACCTTGGAAATTTCAATTTCTCTTCTTGATGGAGCAGGGTTCTTGCGAGTATCAGTAGAGAATGGAGACATATGATATCTGCATCGTAGAACACAGCGGTCTGGAAGTGCCATATGTTTTGGATGTACTTCTCTTGGACCATAAACCGCTGCGACGATTTTATTCTTACCAAATTCTATGAAAGCCGAACCGTCTGCATTTTTAACTACACCTACAGTTATCTTGATTTCCCGTAGTTCATCGGCAGTGCGGCCATCAGTTCGTCTTCCATTTTCATCAATTAAATTTCTTGTTTGGGTCATTATAATTTTTCACCTTTTTCTACTTCTTCTTTTATCTCTTCTTCTACTTCTTGAATAGTTGACTGGATCTCCTCCACCTTCTGACCTTTTTCAATCTGAGTTACTGACGCTCCCCCTTCTGTTGGCTGTGGAGGAGCAGTATCAGGCACATTCAACAAAACTTTGACTCTTTGTGTAAGGTTTGATGTATGAGCTTCTTCTTCAACCATTCTAATAGCTCTGACGGCTAGTTTTATTCCTTCTGGATTTCTACCCGTAACGACTACAATTCCATTTTGACCAATTAAAACTCTTGTTTGTGTGGCCTGTTCGATTGTTTGTATCATAGAACCACGCTTTCCAATTAGACGCGGAACACGTGTTGCAGAAATTTTTAAGAATTCTCCACGAGGGATCTTTCCTAGATCCTTGTCTTGGATAGTTAACATAGGATCTCTTGTCCTATCAAATACAATAATTCTTGCTGTGATTAAATCTCCTATTGCCAACTGTCTGCCCATATCATCCCTAGCTGGAGAAAAGTCTCTTCCAAAAACATCCTGTGCGGGTAAATGGCCAGAAAAGCAAGAGTTAATGTCTACTTCCCAAGAAAGTGAAGAGTGATCGGTAATCTTGCCTATTACTATATCATTTACTCGAGGAATGTAAACACCAGATAGTGGTATAACCTTAATGCCATCTCTTCCTGCTTCTGCAATCCCGATTCGAGTAGCAATAATAGAATTGCCTATTTTAATTACGTTCATTGAGGGCCTGACATTTCCTTCAGTGATCCTGTCACCTGGAACAACAAACTTTCTTTTAATTTCTTGCATGCCCATAATAAATAACCTCCAATGTAAACGCCTCAATATACGAAATGATTCTTTTCATCGTTTTTCTACCTTTTGGGTCAGTGAGAACATACTTATATTTTAAGTATCGAAATTATCTATTCTTCTAATACCTGAGCAGAACCCTTTGTTATAGATCCTATTCTATCTAGGAAGGTGCCCTTCATTCCTGCATTTATTTCTAATGTGACTCTTAAAGAACCATTCTCCAGCCAATGCTCTCCCTTAAAATTCCCAATAGTTTTAAATACATTGTAGGATTGTGCAGAAAATTCTGGTGGAACTGTTACCGTTAATCGCAAAATTTCCGATTTTAGGGGCAAAATCTTCCGAAGCGCATCAACTACAGTCTTAGCCTGATCTTCGGCTCTCTTGAATGGATCAATAATAACTCTTACCTCATCCATTGCACTTTCGATTCTCAAAATTGGATGTGGAATATGTGTCTTAGGATCTACAAAACTTTTATTAATATACTGAATAATTTGCTTCTTCTTGTCTTCTACTATTTTTCGACGCTGATCGGTTGTCAAACTAAGTTCACCCCGAGAAAGGATTTGTTTAGCAATTTCTGTAGGATCTGCTGTTTTGAAATGTTTTGTCAACTTTTCACTGGCTGCCCTTGAACCTTTATTTGCATCTGAATATATCTCATCAGCAATAAGGACGCTGGAAAGGTCCGTTCTTCTACCCAGTTTGTATTCTAGAGCGGGATCGGGTTTTACTAAAATTTCAAATTTATCGCCATCCATGGTTAGTCGAACAACAGTTAACTTGGTATCTGTCATTAGTCTGTAAATTAAATTGCCTTGCACTTATATATGCATGTCAATCGATAACTATTCTAATTTATGACCTAAAGATTTCATGAAGACTATTCGTTCCATTCAACAAAATATATCATATACGAAACATCCTAAATTCTATGATCTCACCAAGCCACCTGATAAGACATAATTTCGAATATTATCATATTTCATAGATATTATTATTATTATTATTATTATTTTATTATTATCATTATTATTCATTATTATAGACTATATTTGTTGTTAGAAGTAGAGAAATAAGCGTAAGGGGTAATGGATGAATTAATTTTGCATTGTTATCAATATAGATAATAAATAAAATAGAAAAGCAGAATTAACGGTACGATTTCTGCTTTCTCCGTCTAGCTCCAGGCCCTCCAAACTTCTTGGATTCGCTCTGTCTTGGATCACCTGCAAGAAAGTGTCTATCAAATTCAGTAATTTTTCTCCTAATTTCTTCACGTACATTTTTTGCTAACGGATGATCTTTTGGATCTCTTCCTCCTTTTCCTTCGCCAGTTAGAGCTTTAGAAATAGCAACAGCACTTGCAAAAGCCTGCCCCATGAATCCTCCTCCTTCTACATTGACATTTATATCAATCTTATTTCTCAATTCTCCTATTAGGAGGAGAGGTGTTATCACTAATTCCTTAGCTACTGTTGGTTGTAAAAGTTCCACAGGTATGTTATTGATTCTGACTTTGCCTCTTCCTTTAGAAATTGTGGCTACAGCTCGACATGTTTTTCTTTGACCTGGATAAAGATCTATTTTATTCATCTATTGGCTCTACTCCTATGCCAGACCATCCAATTTCTTTTGCTACTTCGCCAACTGTAATATAATAGGATGATGGTTTTGTAATCTTTGAGTCGTCGTAATATTCCATCTCTGTATTCTTTAAGTATTCAGGAATGCCTATGTATACTCTTAATCGTTTAAAAGCTTCTATGCCACTACTCTTGCGTTTTGGTATCATACCCCTTACCATTTTCGTTAGTATTGTATCAGGTCTTCTAGGATGGAAAGGGCCATGAATTGGATTTGTGACTGAGTTAATTTCAAGGTGTTCTTTGTAGAGCTCGATTGTTTTGTATCTCTTTCCAGATAGCATAGCTTTTTCAGCATTTACAATTGCGACTCTATTTCCCTGAAGCAATAGTTTTGAAACATGAGAGCAAATTCTACCAGAGATGCAATTAGCTACGTCAACTACTATTTGTTTGTTCTGTACTGCCTGTGAAGATGATCTTTTTAGCAATTCTTCTTTATTAGCCAATTATGCGCACTCCATTACCATCAGGATATTTATCTATCAAGCTATCAAGTGTTATAATATTTCCCCCAGATTCTAATATCTTTTTTGCCGCTCCTTCCGAGATTGAAAAGGTACAAATTGTTAATTTATGATCTATCACACCAGAACCTAATACCTTACCAGGAATAATAACTACTTCATCATCTTTGGTAATATCTGACAATCGACCGACATTAACTTCTCTTCTATTTGATCTTCGACTTGAAAGCTCGTATTCAAGAGCCCTCCAAATTTGAGCTTTACTCTTTTTGAAAGCTCTACGAAGAGTCCAGATCGTATTATCCATTAAAGTGTTAACAAGCATAATTTATTCTTCGTCTCCGTCATTTATCTTGAATCCCCAAATAAATGTACCTAGGAGGAATTCTTAGGTATTTCAAGATGTTGGATTATATGGTTGAAGTTCTTAATTTTAGAATTTATTTTGTCAATAGCTGCCATCAGTGTTTCTTCTGCTGTTAATGCTTTGTTAGTCTCAATAACAAGGATAGATTCGTTCCCATCCTTTCCATCTTTAACAATTGCTGCCTGAAGTTGGCTGCCATTTTGCATGATCTCTTCCAATTCCTAGTCGGGCATAAGCCTCAAATTTCAGTTTCTGACCTGGAGCAAGAGTGATAATTGGAATATCTTTGCTAACTGGCTTTATATGCTCGTCTTCAGACACGAGCTCTCCAGACGTGACAACTTTGGTTTTTTCATTTGCCTCTGAATCTAACACTAATAATACCCTGCACTTTGAGCAGCCCAATGTACTCTTACAATCGCATTCATGAGGCATTACAAATCTTGATAGATTTGTTTGTAATGGGACAAGACCTAGTCTATGTGCAATTGCTTCATCGTGCATAACCGATGAATTCTCTAAAATTACAACATCATCTATAGCTAAAGTAGGTACTTCGCTTATCGAAATTCTTCTAATAGCATTTACATACTGTCTTGGAACATTATTAAATTTAATCACAATTTTTTCATCTGCTCTCTCAAGAATATTGACAGATGGAGAGGACGTCAATCTAATTCAATGGATTTGTTCTTATAGCATCCATAAAAATCTACCTAAACACAAAATATAGTTTACTTTCATACAATATCTAATCCCATTGATGAGAATGAGCTCATACAAACAATACCGTTTTATTGATATCAACTAGCGTTCAATCTTTTTATTCTATCATTAAAAATAATCTTACCTCGGCTATTTCAAGTTATGTCGGAAAGAATTGGTTAATATGCCATCAACATATGCTAAAACACCATATATATAGATCCTAGTAATTCAGGCTGTATTTACAAGATGAAAGAAAAGCTGTTCGTTCAACGAAAACTCATATACATTTAAAATTTTATAGAAAGTAATACTCTTTATTCAAATTCTTCTAATGCTTAGTTACCGAATTCATATTTTAGTAAATCATAAGATGGTACTACTTTTCTTTGGATAACTGTCATTTGCAGTCAAGATATTTCTTGTCATCACAAAAAAGTCATTTGGAATTAGGCATGTGTTACCCATTGAAAAATGTAATGGTGTGCATTTTCTTAAAGGTATTGAAGCTTTTACAACGAGGTGTGGAAAGACTCCATCTAGTAGTGTTGTTGGTTACTATTTATTAAAATATTAATGATTTAAGAAGGATAATTCTCTATGTATTGCTTGCTTAGAAAGGCGCTTATTTTTTAAGTCATAAATATGAATTAATGAAGATGACGACCAAACTGTTAATGAAAACTTGAACCATTGTATTAACTTATTTTGTTTCATAAAATTATTCTAGGTTTTAATGATATAAACAAGTTTATTAAAACACTAATAAATAATATAATTAAACTTAAAAAGCAAAAGAAAAAATAATATACTAAATTTTATAAATAAGAATAATTATCATCCACCAATTATAAAAAATACTTTTTTAGTATTTTCTAATATTTATTATCACATTGTAAATAATAAGAAACTAATAATATTATTTATAGTTCTATACTGAATCTGCAGATAATGATACCAAAGGGGATAGGATCAAGATTAATTCTATTGATTCTTGTTGGTGTTGGATTGACAGGATTGTTTTCAGTAAATTTGTTAGGCAACGCATTAGCCTATACAGAAGACGATCCTGCTGTGAAATATCAGTGCTTTGAGAAAAACAAGGATGGGAGTTATAATAAGACTGCTGAAGGAAATCTAATTCCCTGTCCGATAGATCATGGAGACAATGCTTGGATGCTGACATCTTCAGCACTTGTGTTAATGATGACTCCTGCTGGCTTGGCTATCTTTTATGGTGGTTTAGCAAGACAAAAGAATGCAGTAAACACACTACATATGGTATTCATAACGACAGGAGTAATTGCAATGCAATGGGCATTATTCGGATACTCATTGGCGTTTGGACCAGACGCAGGGGGATATGGATTTATAGGCACACTTGATTGGGCAGGTTTGAATAACGTTCTTCATGATGTTCCATCAATTGCATACGGGGGCATAGGACCGAATAATTTATGTGCGATTGTGGGACACTACAATTCCACATCAGACTTATATGATATTTCAGATGATGTTCGCAATAATTACACCAGCTCTGATTGTGGCAGCATTGGCAGAACGAATGAAATTTAGTGCATTTATAGTTTTTATAGTTCTCTGGGCAACATTTGTCTATGACTTTGCTGCTCACTGGACATGGGAACTTGCACCAGATAATTATGGTGCAAATCCTGGTTATTGTGGGTTTGGTTGGACTGGTTGTCTTAGGATCACTTGACTTTGCGGGAGGAACTGTAATTCATATTACTTCAGGCTGGTCTGGATTAGTAATTGCTCTGATGCTTGGGCGTAGACTAGGATATGGAAAGATACCGATGGAACCCCACAATATAGGTATGGTAGTCTTAGGAGCAGCGCTGCCTATGGACTGGTTGGTTTGGATTCAATGCTGGGTCCGCTGCAGCAGCCGCCACAAATGCAACAAGTGCATTTGTTGCAACCCAAATAGCAACTGGTACGGCAGCAGTAACTTGGGCATTAATATCATGGGCTCATACAGGAAGACCATCTACTGTGGGTGCAGCATCTGGTGCTGTAGCTGGCCTAGTAGCCATTACGCCTGCCTCTGGATTTGTATCGCCAATGTCTGCACTTATCATTGGTATAATAGCTTCGCTTGTTTGCTATGCGGCAGTAATGTTCAAGAACAAACGCAAATGGGATGATGCACTAGATACATGGGGTGTACATGGTATTGGCGGACTTGCAGGAGCATTATCTACCGGACTATTTGCTGAAAAAAGATTTACGCCATGGGGAGACAACGGCCTTGTTTTTGGAAACCCCGCACAACTCTATGAAAACGCTGTCGGGGCATTTGCAGCTTTAGCATGGGCAATGGGTATCACCGCACTAATTATCAAGATCATGGATAAGGTGTGGCCAGGTGGAATCAGAGTTTCACCAAAAGAAGAAGAAATTGGACTGGATCTGGCACAACACGGCGAAAGAGCATATGTAACTGAATAGAAAGGAATCCTCCTTTTTTTTATAAAATAAATCAATTGTGACCCATCAATTATAGTAAAATAACACTTTTTCCTGTGCGGATATATTTGAAAGATAGTAATAATATATTGAATAGACTATAAACTTCTATTATTATAATCATTGACTTATTTAGAATCAAGTAGCAATTTTAAGAAAAATAGTTTGATATATTAGATAATCATTAGCAGGAACTGCAGATTGAACATGTTGAATCACTTATTGTATACTTGCGCTGATCGTTGGCACTGGCTATAATAATAATGATGTGTATCATGAATTTGATACTCTGTTGTATTTGTTAACTAATGTATAGTGGGTAGTTAAATGACTACTACAAAGAAAATAAAGAAAAGACAATGTTATGATTTTGAATAATTTCCAAGTTAAACAATTGATATATAAAACTATATAGTTAAAAAAGAATTTTGAAAAAATTTTTTTCTGTTGTCTTTTTCTTAGCAACAAGGAATTTCTGATTGTCTTTTATCTTTATCTTTCAGATTGATTTGTTGCACCAGCACCAGGCCCACCTCCATGGGTTATATTCTCGAACTGTTCGGCTGTAGTAGCATTACCAGAAGTCGTGCCACCATTACTTGTAATATTACTTCCATCTGTTTGATTAACTGCTGTGGTTGTTTGATATTCTTGTGCCACTACTGATCCTGCAGAACCTATAGTTCCTAAAATGAGCCCAAAACACAACGTTAAGACTATTGTCGTAGATACTATTCTTTTACGCATTGACTATAAAATACTGGAATGGCTTTTAACGATTGTATATTCATAATATGAATTATAATCCTAAATTTTATTATAGAAAATTTCTATATGTGCTATATAGAAGCCCTATAAAAATCTCCTAATTAGAAGTATATTTTCCATTAACCAAATTTTCTGCATTTCCATTTTTAACTAATCTCTGGACACACTACCATCAAGTAGGCTAAAAATAAGATATTATATATTAATTGAGTAATTTATGTTAATTCTATCTTACTTTATTAGAATATTCTCTAGAATTATAATTATTATATAACATTATATAATGATGATCTACTATAAAATGTATGTTTAGGAGAATGGAGCACTAGATAAAAAATTATGCTCCGCTATTTGACAACAATTCTCTTGTTATTTGTTTAGGTTATTAGTCCACGTCTTTTCTTTTCTACATTTTTCTCAGCGTGTAATCTCTCTAATTCATATTTTCTTAAGTCAACAAATTTTATTCCTTTAGCCAATATAGGATGAACACGTTTTATTTGTTTATACATTTTCTGACACACTTTACGATAATCAGGATGCCCTTGAGGAACAGTTCTTAATTCAATCATATGACAAGCTTCCCGCAAATTGAGTTTTACAAAATAGGGGTATTTGTATGCAAAATTAACAACATATTGGGCCTCTGTAGGGTATTTCTTTGAGATCATTTCATAAATCTCATTACATTTATACATGCAGTCTTTGAAATCTTTGGCAATGCCAAGGTTAATAATTTCTGCCGGAATATCATAGCCGTGTCTTGTAGAGAGCAACTGTCTTTCCATAGTAAGAATCCTATGTCGATGTAGGTCACGAAACATGCCAAAGTTTGTGAACATTTCAAATGTATATTCTACCATTTCAAATGCTCTACCAGGTCGGTATCTTCGATTAGCCCGGAGTTTTGTGTAAGTTTGAATTATCTTGTATCTATCATAAGCAGGAATAGACCGGATATAATGTGTAATTTTTTCAAGAGATTGGCCGCTGGCCTGTTCGTATAGAATAGCAGAGGCCACTTTTATTTCGGCTTCACAATTATCTTCATAATTCAGCGAGCTTTACAGAATGGGGATTTTTATCTGCTTTAATATTTTTTATATAATAGTGAGCAAGTTCACTTATGGTGCTCCTTGTATCCGTTAGATATGCTTGTAAAGCCTGCCCATACTTGTCATTTACTCTCTTTATGAAGGCGGGAATAACCAGATTGAGTTCTGAATGCAGTTGACTTGCTAGCATTTTCATTTCTTTCAAATTTGAAGCGAACATGCTTGATAGCAGATATTCAAATGCTCTTCCATTTCCTGTGATGGCCAAATTAGTAAGAGTAGATGCTGGCAACAGCCCACGGAGAGTATCAAGCGTCTTGGATCTGATCGTCGAATTATATACTCTCTGTGCAGATTCAATATCTTTTTGACTTTTCAAATTGCTATAGGCTGTTTCTTGTTTTGATATAAAATCGAAAAATAAGAAGCGCTCAATTGGTTCTGTTTCAGAAATAAATTTCTGCATTGATTGGATATTCTTGCTATATACATCAAAAGCATGATCGCAAGCCTGGATGTATTGATCAGCAAAGGGTGACTGCATAATATTCTCTTCTCTACAGTACTTATAATGGCCATTGATTTTTCGATCAAATGCCACATACCGCGAAGATTTTTCAAGGTAAGAGAGCCCAATTCGATGGTCTTCAATCTTCTTTGCAGCAATATTTGATATCCATTCTATCGCAACTTGTGCTTCCCCAAGTTCTGCGACTGAATCGTCTCCATATTCTAATAATATTCTTTCGTAGAATTCTTGCCCTCTATTTGGGTTTTTTATAAATTCATCTAAAAAAATACGCCGCATGGTTTTATCTGTTCTAGAATACCTTGACATTAATGCTCCTCTATCTACCTGTCTGGGTGTTATTATTGCAAAAACTCGTCTATCAGTGTTGGAAAAATGGGAATTAAGAACTAGTTTTTCTTCCTTAGAGAAATCATCTCGAAAATTTATATTATTAGACAGCATAAACAGAATATTTTATTCTAAAAGGAGAATATTATATAGCATGGAGAATATATTTTGGCATTAAGAGTTAAAATGTAAAGCTATAGAAACAAATAAAAATTCTCTTAATATTATTTAACTGGAATCTATTTCCTTTTTGTTTCCGTTATTAGCTTTATTTATATATATTAGAATATCTTAGAAAAGATATATCCTCACATCTATTAGTAGACCGCACCAACAGCTTCTTTTACCTCATTCGATAACTCGCGATAGCCATCTTTATCTATAATAACTGCATTGATGTTATCGCCCGTACCTGAATTTCGTCTAATCGCTGCCAGCAATTGCCTGTATTGCTATTTTATAAGCCTCATTCACACTTGATGCTTCTTTGTATTCGGATTCAAGATAGCCATAGGCTACAGGAGAGCCGCTGCCAGTAGAAATGAACTTTTCAGTTGTCATTGAGCCAAAGAGATCAATGTTATAGATCTGTCCACCTCCTTTATTGTCATATCCAGCCAGAATAATCTGGACATAATATGGAAAGTATCTTTGATTGAATAATACATTAGAACAGAGTCTTGCAGCTGAACTTACAGGCATTACTTCTCTATTTGAAATCCTATAGATGTTTGCATTGTAACGCATAACGTCAACAAGGTTCTGGGCGTCAGCCACACCACCCGCAATTGTCATACCTATATGTCTATCAACTTTCTGAATTTTCATTACATGTCTATCGGCAATAAAGAAACCTGCACTTGCTCTTGTATCCGCAGCTAGAACTACGCCATCCTTGCATATCAATGCACAAGTAGTAGTTCCTTTTTTGATTTGCTCGACGATATAGTCGGAGTATCTGGTGTCTTGGGGATGCATTATATGAAATAGCAGAATCAATACCAAATTTAAGCATTATCAATATCATTAATAGTTTCTGCATATGATTATATTTCCGATATGACTTAATCAATAGGATGCCAAAGACGCTATTAGAGAAGATTTGGAAGAGTCATGTTATAACTACTACAAAAGAAAATGATAGCGGGCCATTTCTAATATATGTAGATCGCCATTTAATTCATGAGGTTACTTCACCACAAGCGTTTGATGGCCTTCGTTTAAATCATAGAAAAGTGAGACGCCCTAATCTAACATTTGCAACCATGGATCATAACGTGCCAACAAAAGACAGATCATTTCCGTTAATTGATCAAATTTCTTCTGTACAGATTCAGACCTTAGCACAAAATTGCAAAGAATTTGGGATTACACTTTTTGATATTAAAAATCCAAATCAAGGCATAGTTCACGTCATTGGTCCTGAGCTTGGTATCACTCTTCCGGGAATGGTAATTGTTTGTGGCGATAGTCATACCTCAACGCATGGTGCTTTTGGTACATTCGCGTTTGGTATAGGTACCAGTGAAGTTGAACATGTTTTGGCTACCCAGTGTATATGGCTAGATAAACCCAAAACATTTGCAATTAATTTTACAGGTCGCCGTAAAAATTCACATGCTGTTACTGCTAAAGATATGATACTTTCCATTATTAGAAAGATAGGAACTTCAGGCAGTGCAGGCACTGTTATAGAATACAAAGGCAAAGCAATAGCTGAACTTTCTATGGAACAGAGAATGACTATATGCAATATGTCCATTGAAGCTGGAGCTAGAGCAGGATTGATAGCGCCTGATGAAATTACTTTCGATTATATCAGAGGAAGAACGTATGCTCCACAGGATGAACAGTTTGAAAAAATGGTTGATTTTTGGCGAGAGAATTTGAAAACTGACTATAATGCACCATTTGATAAATCTATTACTGTAAATATTAATGATCTTGCTCCACAAGTCAGTTGGGGAACTAATCCTTCAATGGCCATTGATGTCACCAGTTCGATTCCATACCCTGAAGATTTTGCACAGGGTAATGAAAACGAGAGAAAATCTGCATTACGTGCTTTACGATATATGGGTCTTGAACCTGGTACGCCTATTACAAATATTCCATTAGACCGTGTGTTCATTGGCTCATGTACTAACTCTCGATTAGAAGACCTACTGGAAGCATCAATTGTGATAAAAGGAAGAAAGGTGTCATCCAAAGTTAGAGCAATGGTAGTTCCTGGTTCACAACAGGTAAAAATGCAAGCAGAAAAGATAGGTTTAGACAAAGTTTTTAAAGATGCTGGCTTTGAATGGCGAGAATCTGGTTGCAGCATGTGCCTTGGAATGAATTCTGATATACTTGAGTCTGGCGAACGCTGTGCAAGTACTTCTAATCGCAACTTTGAAGGAAGACAGGGAAGCGGTGGAAGAACCCATCTCGTAAGCCCAATTATGGCAGCCGCTTCTGCAATCGAAGGACACTTTGTAGATGTGAGAGAATGGTTGTAAGAAGAGCGGACTCGAAAATGAAGATAAGAAAGAATTGAAATAACGGAGCCGATTGAAACAATGGAACCTTTTAGAATTATTAAAAGCAAAGCAACTCCGCTTGACATGGTTAATGTTGATACGGATCAAATAATTCCAAAGCAATTTCTTAAACTAGTTCAGAAAACTGGCTATGGTGGGTATCTATTTTATGATTGGCGGTTTGATAAAGATGGAAAACCGAAAAGTAATTTTGTGTTAAATGATCCGAAATATGCTGGTAGACAGATATTGCTTACGCGTGATAATTTTGGTTGCGGAAGTTCAAGAGAGCATGCTGCATGGGCTATTCTAGATTATGGATTCAGGGCAGTGATTGCACCGTCTTTTGCTGATATTTTCTATAATAATTGCTTCAAAAATGGAATTTTGCCAGTTAGGCTTAGTCATAAAGAAGTAGATGTTATGTTTATAACTGCTGATGATGTGGATATTGAGATCGACTTGTCCAACCAACAGATAATAGTTGGCTCCAAAATTATGAACTTCGAGATAGATGAATCTAGAAAAAAGACATTGCTTGAAGGTCTAGATGAAATAGGAATTACATTACAATTCGACTCACAAATCACTGAATACGAAAGAAGACATAGAGAATTTATAGCACCACACAATTAACTCTGCATTGCCATGTCAGCGTATTCTTTACTTTCTTCTTCTGCCATCTTTTCATACCTATTATTTTCTTGTTGTAAAGCCGTAGCCGTATTACGTACTGTTGTTGAGCCAGCCTTTGATGTATTAATATACTCGAAGTGATAGGATATTAATAGCTACTATAAATTCAGATATATTGATAACTATATATTCAGTTGCAGATTTCTCATTAATTAATTTACTTTTAGCAGTAATTAAAATCATCATAGACCAAAGCTGGTCCAAAACAGTGCATCTAAGAGTATAATAACGAGTGTATACTGAAATAATAATAAATAAAGGTTACACAAAATTTTTATTTATTTTATTAAAATATAAAGGGAATCAAACCAAATGACCTGAAGAAGAGACTTGAAGAGTCAAATCAAAGTCGCCATTACGGGTAATCCAGGAGTGGGAAAGCATACATGTACGAAAATTGTATGTGAGAAATTAGGGGATGTAAAAATAATTGATATCAACAAGATAATAATAGATAATAATGCTTTCTTACTAAATGATGATCGGAACAGAAAAGAAGTTGATATAAAAAAGACATCGAAATTAATAAGAAATGAATTAAAAAAAGGAGGAGACCTAGTAATTATTGGACATCTTGTACCTTATCTATTAAGACCAGATGGAATCGATATTGTTGTAGTTATGCGTCGTTCACCTTATGAAATAATAAGAACTTTCGAAGAAAGAGATTACTCACCTGAGAAGATTAGAGAGAATGTAGCTAGTGAAATCCTTGGTATTTCATTTTACGATGCATTGAAAACTTTTGGAAAAAATAAAGTTATAGAATTTGATGCAACTGGAAAGACATCTCAACAGGCTGCTGAAGAAATAGTGTTGTTGTTACAAAACAAATCAAAACATGAGATCGGAATGGTCGATTGGCTCTCATTGGTCTATGAAAAAGGTGACGTACAGAAATTTCTTGAATATTATTAGATCCATAATCCTCACCTTGTTCTCCGAGATATATTTTTGATCTATCTTAATGGATAACTTAACTACATCATATTGCTCTGATTTTAATAGTTTATTCAGCATAATGCCAGAGATAATATATTAAAATTCATATTATACTACTTAAAGCATATCCTCATAGAAATATTTATGGCTCGCAGTACTTAATCGGAAATTTGGCGAAGAGATAGTGCAATTCTTGGGGAAAAAAGTTTCTATAGAAACTTCTGACCAAAAAATATACAATGGCACGCTAACTGGTATTGATGAAAAACTTGATATTGTACTCGATAATATAGAAGGTCATGAAATCCTTAAATTAATTCTCAACGGTTCTTTTGTTAAAGATATAAAGCTCATGGAAAAGCCTTTTGATTTTAAAGCTTTATCAGATAGGCTTTCTAGAGTATTTCCAGGCTTAGTAAAAATTAGGGAAGATGTAGGGGCTATTATTGTAATGGATAAAATCAAAGTCACACAGACAGGTATTGAAGAGGGTTCTGGGCTTGCGGCTGATAGAGTCAAGGCAATATATGACGAGTTCATCAGGGAGACAAAGAAGTAAATTTGTCCTTCGAGGTCAGATGTACTGACCTGGCGGGGCGTATCGGTAAATTAAAAACTCCCCATGGTAATCTTGAAACTCCCGCGTTTATTCCTGTCATACATCCAATAAGGCAGACAATAACTCCAAACTTTCTAAAAAGTTTGGGTTTTAATGCAGTTATCACGAATGCATACATAACATTAAAACATTATGGTGATGAAGCAAGAAAGAGAGGAATTCATGATATAATAAAATATGATGGAGTAGTAATGACAGACTCTGGAGGATACCAAGTTTTAGAATACGACTCGATTGATGTTGAACCCACTGTCATGGCAATATTTGAGAATGATATTCGAAGTGACATTCCTGTGCCTCTTGATAAACCTACAGGTTATGGATTAAAGTATGAAAAGGCTAGAGACAATGTAGAGCAGACACTAAAAAATGCGAGAGAAACCCTTAATGCAATAGAAGGAAGAAAAAGCAAGGGAATCAAAAATAACACAGGCAATAAGTATCATAATGATGATACAAATGGTGCAATTTGGGTAGGACCTGTACAGGGTGCCGAACATTCAGATTTAGTAAAATACTCCGCCGTTGCCCTTGACAAAATGGGTTTCAATCTTATGGCCATTGGCAGCCCTGTTGAATTGATGGAAGCATATGAGTTTGCAATACTAGCACATATGATAGCCATAGTAAAACGTGCTATTCCAGCAAAACCAATACATCTTTTTGGCGCAGGACACCCCATCACAATTCCCTTGGCTGTTGCATTGGGATGCGATATGTTTGATTCAGCCTCCTACATTCTCTATGCTAAGGATAATCGATATATGCATTCAAATGGCACTACAAGGTTAGAAGACCTTTCATATCTTCCATGTCAGTGTCCAATTTGTACTGCTTATTCTATCAAGGAGTTGTTTTATCTGGACAGAGACAGCCGTATATTAGAAGTAGCAAAACATAATCTCTACATTTTGAAAGCAGAAGTTAATGCAGTAAAACAAGCTATAGTGGATGGCAGATTGTGGGAATACGTAATGCAAAAGGCGCATGCACATCCAAAACTTATGGAAGCAATGGAACTTTTCAAAACCTTTGAATATCTAGGCGAAGGAACACCAATCTTCAAAAGAAAAGCAGTCTTTTTCTATGATCCCATAGATCAATATAGACCAGAGGCCAAGCGATTCAGAAATATAGTATCCAAATTTGCGTCGTTAAAAAATAAAAAAAAGAAATTAGTATTATATCCAGATTCAGATATTCATCCATTTTATTCTACCCGAGCCTTTCTTCAGCTCGTCAAAAAATTCCCAGATGCACAAATTTGCACCTATAGTCCATTTCTTGGAATTATCCCTTCAGAAATAAGCGATATATTTCCAGCTGCACATAATTTGAGTTGCAAAAGATCGACAAATCATAATAATCCTAAAAATTATCCAAGTTTTATTGAATCCCTTGACCGATTCATTGTAAACAATAACTTTGAAGAAATAATAATAGTAGCAAATACTTTTATGCGACAGATAGTTAATGATCAACATTATAATAATTTACCGTTAATAAAAAAACTGAATCCAAAAGTTTTTGATTATGATCATGACATTATTACCAAGTTATAAAATGTACTTTTACTTTTGTTATAAGCTATCTAAAGAACTATTGATTTACATCACAAAACATCAAATGTAGAAAACAATATAAAAAATTGGATGAAGAAAATGACAATGGCAATGAAATAAAGAGCTTACCATATAAGATAAAAATGGATCTAGCAATATCTAGCCTATATAATTTGTAATAATTCTAGTTCATCTTTTTCTTATGTTCATATAATGTCCACTTATCGACTCTTATGAGTTATGAGTTATTAGTGATAATTCCCATTCTGAATATTATTTCATATGTATGTAGCCATGACTTCTCATATTTCTCTGTTATATGGTTCAATCTTCCCCATTTCCATATTCGAGGGTTGACAGAATAGCCCTTAGTCATGACTGTAGGCTCTTACTCACTTTTTGAGCCTCAAATGAAATTCATGTCAAATGAATTTATCAAACTTATTACATTTTACTGTCTTCGAATTTTTTTTATTATGCATAGATACTGTCAGTATGATTTTCAGCTATTGCTTTGCTCTTTTTAGATAGTTTCTTAATAGGTTATGGTTTGTTGTAATCGGGAGTAGTCAACTACACATTCATGTCATTTATGACAGGATGACAGGAGCAGCAGAAGATTTGAGTTGCAATATCAGCTCTGCTATCCTTTCTATAGCAATTGTTTTAGAAATTATGGCTAGGTCATAATAAGCAAAGGGGTCAAACAATATCTGTTTACTTTATGTCTATTTATGAAGGCAAAATTCCAAATCCCTCATAATCTATTAGCAGCTTCTTTTGACCCAAATGATTCGTTTAGTTGTGCATAAGCTTGTTTGAGTATATTTCGAAGATATTTTTAGTCCTAAAGGTCTTGTTTTCTCAGCCAAGATCACTTAATTATATACTTCTTATCCCATATAGATATCTTCCATAATCCGTAGCATGTAGATTGTATCTACATTTGATAGCACTCTTAAAGGACCCTAAATTTTATCAGAAATCATTTAAAGGCAATAGAATATCTTCGGAATTTTTATAATATCACTGTAATTGTGTTTCAAGTGGAGAAAAAGTGTCTTGTCAAAAAGCATTTTTAGATTTTGCCAGAATAAACAAGAATTTTATCCTTTATTGCATGAAATAAGGTTACTATGGAATCTTTTATGCCTTAATATTCTAGCAACATAACGATTACACAGATATGTCAAATCGGAAAATGAATGAAATAAAACACATAAGTAGAATTAAGTATTCAGAAAAAACAGCTTGATATCAAATCAATTAAAATGATCATGTTAAAGCTTATCCTAGTAATGCAATGTTCGTTAACTCTAATAGCGGACTTTGATATATATTTACAAATTTGTAAGTATACATCGAACTCTTTTAAGAAGATAAGATGAAAATCCAGATCCATGAAAGAAAAATAATGTCACCCAATTATTCAAAAAATAAATTATTGGAAAAGAAGTTGTCAGTTCGGATATATAGATTTGTCTTATATATTTATAATATATGACATAAATGTTATCATTTTATCCTACTATTTTGATAATGACATTTTAATCTAGATTGTTAGATATAATCTAGCAATTATGATTTTTTACTGATAAGACAAGATAGATAGATTTAGCTTTATTGGGGGTATAATGCAGAACGATAAAGCTGGATTTCTAATGATCATTATCTGTATCTAATAATTGTAATCTGACATAGGATGTTAATCAAATTTTAAGACTTTTTTGATAGCTTATATATTCAAATAGGAATAGTTATACAAAACAATTTAAAAATTTAAAAAAGGAAAGTGGTATTTATGGCTCTTCTAGTGGAAGACGTCTAACCCTCTTCCCATCCTTTTGAGAATACACCGTTCTTATGCAGTGGCACTGGTTGTCCTGCAGTATATTCCATCGGCCTCATCCAGAATATTGCATGAGTTGGACATACCCCTATACATGCACCATCTGAAATACACCGTTCCGGGTAGAAGACAAACGCCTTACCTCTCTTCCATCCTTCTACAGGTTTTACTCTAAGAACATCTGGACCGAGAGCAGTGCAAATCTCTACACAGAGAGCACATCCAATACATCTTTGTTCATCAACGTCTGGAAGTATCGCAATTGGCATCTACTAATTCACTACAGCTGCATACGTTTGAAACTATTTAAACCCTATGCCAATAACAAAACAGTGTTATAACAACCAGTCTAATAATAATCCCAATTCATTTCTTCATGAAGAAAAGAAAATTATTAAATCACATCGGGTTACCACGAATTATGTTCAGTCATTTTTATGAATATGTCTATATAAAAGTGTCGAAAAACCTGTTCTATCTACTAAGATCTTCGAGGAATAGCATTATTAACTCAAGCAATTTCCTTGTATTCATAGTAAAATAATACAAACTGGGCTATTTTTAACTTAAATCTACCATTAACATTTATGGCTACCCTTCAACTAAATAAAAAGTCAAAAGAGTATGTATATAATTCCGTATACTCCATCATAAAAAATTATAATGGTAAAGCTACTAGGAAACGCATCGAAAAAGAGATTGATAGTAGTAGCAAATATGAATTGCAATATGCTATACTACGTTTGATTAAAGAAGGCAAGATTAAAAGAATTAGAGGATTTGGATTAAACAGAATTGAATACTATTATCAAGATATGATGTCAAGGTAATAATAACAATACAGAAAGCATCACCATCTTAATAGCAATCCAATGTTGACTCAAAAGTTAGAGTGTACGTGAATGATTAAATTTACTACAGCTTTGAACATGAGGCAAGCCGCCTATCAATCCCCATAGCATTTCTAGTCAAAGGCTTACTTCCCACAATCGATTGCTGTTAGATACTAACATTGAAAGATTCTCTTTATAGTGGAAACCACATTCATCGAGAAGTGATTCAAAATCATATCTTCCAAAATCTAATGATTCTTCTTTTTTTAACCATTCCTTTAAATCTGCAATTATCTTGCTGGATATTTGAGGTCTTGCATATACATACCAAAAATTATGAGCAGTCCGTAATTTCGCCAGTTGTTGTTTCTTATTTTCGTTAGATAATAAAGAAGGTGTATAGAATTTATTCATCAATTCGCTATTAACATCTATCCAGGACGGTGTTCTCCACGATGCTATTTTTTTGAATCCAAATTCCTCGTACTCACAACTACCATTTATCCCGCATTGGCCTCCAGTATCGAATGTTGTGATAATACAGCGTGTAGATCCTGCAACGTGTTTGCGGAAATCTACTCCTGGTTCCATCCAACCTATAAAGGCAACGTCAAACATCTTTTTATCAAATGATTCAATAGGAGTTGAATATATAAAATCCGGTATAGGTTTTTGAAAGGTGTAGAAAATATCTCCATTCTGTTCGATCCCTATTGCATCTGGAATAAATTCCCGTATCTTTTCAAGAAAATCACCGTATCCACAACCTATGTCTATAAATTTAGGTATATTGCAAATAGATTTGGAAATTGTTACTATACGTATAACGTCGACTTTGCGATAAGTAAAATATGATCCTGCAAAAAACGGGAATATATAACGTTCATGATATGATTGTGGATTGTGAGCTTTGAATTGCTTATATGCAATATGGGCTTTTTGCAATTCCTCCATTTTGAATGGCATGCGACTCTTTGAGAAAGTCATTGTTCAAACCTATTATATTTTATATGAATTTTAATCACGGCAACAATTCAAAGTTCTTTAAGGAGTGAAATATATGAATATAAACTGTCGAAACGTATAATGAACCCAAAAGGCTTATTAAGTTCCGGTATAACTTGGTCTTATGGTTAGGAAATATGAAGAGTGGTGGAACAGTGTACCTGCAGATTTAAAACAGAAAGCTCGCCAGGGGGATGAGCAAAATAAACCGTTGTTAAACCAAATTAACTATGTCCTTTTACATCTCCATTTAGCGGGCAAGCATGATCTTAAGCCATCTCATGAAGAGCTTAAGGATTGGTTGCATAGTGGTCAAGTAGATGTACTTAGAATGACGGCGAAAAAATAGACTGATGATTTCTAAAGAAGTGATTACTTTCCTCAATAATTTTTATATCTTCTTTTGTCACTTTTAAGATGATTTTGAATCAATTTGCATTTATTTTATAAATCATGATATCTTTAGAGTCTTATACATTTGATATTCATTGAATTATTATGTCAACTATAACTGCATTAAAAAGTTTATTTAATTACGATGCCTCAAAACTTACATTCAGACTTAATAAAAGTAGAGGAGTCAAAACAGGGAGTAGCAACAAACCTGATGATACCCTGGTACGCTTTTGCCTTCTAAGACTTATCACGTACTTCTATCCTCTACTACTTAACATGACAGTCGAGGTAATAATTAAATAATTTTTACAATAAATCCCTAATGTTTTTAACTTATTTTGTTTATATGATGTTATGATAAACAAATTAATCATTTATCTTCTAGCTTTTTTAACCTTAGGATTTTATAGATTACAATTAATAAATAGCACAATAAATTATGGATATAACCATTATTGTGTATGTTATGCCGTGCCTATGATTTTAATCAATATTTCTATATCTGTATTCTGATAAACTAGAATATCATTCCATATTTAATTCCTTCTAACTAAGATAGCTACGATAAAATGAAAACTTCGAACTGTTCTGTCGCCTTTCCATCTAGAAAATTATGAATCTGGAACATATGATGATAATTAACTGCCAGCCTTTTTTCATCAGCATGTATAAACCTTGATCTCTTAATCAATCTATGACCATATTTAATGACGTGAACTAATATGACTTGAAAAAACTAGACATTAGAAGTAATATTATAAAATGAGCTCCCTATGTACAACTCCGGATTGGCAAGATTAACGTTTCATTATCATATTATTTCGATGGCTGTTTCTAATTATTAAACTAAGCCATACTGCTAAATAAATACTATGTATGATATCAAATCGGCCCAACCTAATTACAAAAATAAAATGGCTAAATGTATACATCGGGGTGACATCCATAAATAATACATTCAAGACTTCCATTACACAAATGACTCCCGACCAAACTGCAGAATCTATCAGGAATATTGCCAAAGGTATTCGTGAAACATCCGCTAAAATAAGGGAGACTGTAAAAACACTTCGCCACAGCGGTGCAATTGACGAATTTATACAGACAGTTCATGAAGCTACTTTAACAGCACATATTACTGCAAAAGAGATTAATGAAGTACCGAAGGATTTGAAAGAACGTGGCATAATAAACGATACAGCAATTACTATGGAAGAAACAATGGTGGCACATGGGACATTACGGGTAGCAAAAAATACAACTTACGATATGGCTGAGAAGGCTCCAAAGTTGAGGGAAAGATTACAGAAAGGATCTAAAGGAGTAAAGCAAGAAATCAGGAAGAGGACATCCAAAATAAAAGCTAAACGACAAGAATAGTATTAAAAAATTCTATATCGCCAGTGCATTGTTATTTCATATTTTCTCTATGGTAAATCCAAATTTTATGGCCAAGAAAAGTAATCTTCCTACGAGATAGGATAAAAAGGTTATAATAAGTATTGTTCGGTGAAATTTATTAGTGGATAAATTGTTTAATGTATGGGAATAACTAAAAAAAGGATCATGGTAATGAAGTAAACGTGAGCTCCGTCAGTGAAATAATGTCGGAAAAAGAAGTCGTTACAATAATCCCGGGATTAGGTAAAACGGCGCAAGATATTGCAAATCTGATGGCCAAGAAGAAGGTAGGTTCCATAATTGTAGTAGACAAAAAAAGTCAACCTCTTGGTATTATTACTGAACGCGATATGGTAAAGCGGGTATGCTTGAAAAATGTTCCAGCAGGCAGAATCGAAGTAGAAGAAATTATGTCATCTCCACTCATAACAATAATGTCATACGATTCTGTAGAGTTGGCTTGTAGGATAATGACAAGGAACAAAATCAAGCGACTCGCAGTTTTAGAAGAAGATAATAGAATTACAGGATTACTAAGTGTATCTGATATTACCAGGCATTTAGCAAAGATCTTACTTGACGACTATAAACGCTACCGATCATTACGTTTTGCAGTGGATCTGTCCTGAATATCTACGAATTGACTAATAGAACAGGGAGCTTCCAGTCTCAGACAAGTTTTTAACTAATACTGCAAACTCAGCATGCTTTTGACTTCAAAATTGAAATACATATCATATTATATTATTATCTTAGCTGAACTTAAATCTGAGATACATTGAAGCCGATACAATCAATAGCATTTACTAAACCTTCAATTATTATGATACTATAATCTTTAGCTTCTCTTATCATACCTTCAAACATGTATCGATGTCAATGCATTTGTTATATATGGGTCTATTATCTAATATTCTTTGATAGTTTCTCCCAAACGATCTGAATTTCATTAGAAGATTCAATGGTGCTAGTATTTTAACTGTCATAGATGATAAGCTATTGATTAATTATTAAATGATCCTATTAGAAATTATGTGAACTTAAATGTGGAAATATATTTAATTCGAATTTAATAGAATTTTTAAATATAGCTGTTTGTCGATTTAATAGAGATACTAAAATAGTTAAGGCGAGATTGGTTACCATGGGTCTGCTGAGAGCTTGGGCGTCCAACACAAAGTTGATTCGAGAACAGGCATAGTGACGTTGTAGTATATAACAAAGAAAAAAGGAATTCTTAAAAGGCTTTGCTCTACGCTATATTCCATTTATAGAGGGAGGAAATTACTTATAAGGGATGTGTGCGGATGGAACAATAAATTTCTTAGTCTGTTAAATCTATTCCTCGACAAGCAAAAATAACAGCCACTTATCGTACTGTATGAACAATTGATTTATGTTACCTTAATTATAACAGAAGACACAGAGATCGGAATATGAATATCAAATCGTGTCAGATATTGATTTCCCAAAAAGAAATGGATTGCTTCCTGTAGTAGTTCAAGATCAAAAAACAAAAGATATACTTATGCTTGCATATGCTAATGAGGAAGCGCTTAATAATACTATTAAAACAGGAAATGCTTGGTTCTGGAGTACATCACATAACAAACTGTGGATGAAAGGTGAAGAGTCCGGGCATATTCAATATGTAAAAAAAATATTAGTAGACTGCGACTCAGATGCTTTGCTTTACTTGGTAGAATCACAAACTCCTGCATGTCATACGGGCAATCGTTCATGTTTTCATAATCTTCTAGAAAAACAAAAAAATTGAAAATTATTCATGAATTTTTTATATTTTTGATATTAAAAGATGTTAACAGTAATTATCATAAAAATTAATTTTAATGATTATAATTATTTTGGTAAAAAAAATATAGTAATACTAAAATTGCTCTTAGAGAAACTTATCTATTACAATCCAAGATAGAGGATAGTCAAAAGTATGGGTAGTATACAATCACTAAAATGCAGAGAGTGTGGAAAAGAATATGCTCCACAATTTAGATACATATGTGAAGAATGTTTTGGTCCACTTGATGTCATTTACAACTTTTCTTTCAATCTAAAGAGGACAACTTTTTCCTCAAGGGATGTGAAAACATATTGGCGATATTTTGAACTGTTACCTATTGCTAATAAAAGCAATATTGTAGATCTAAGTGCTGGTTTCACTCCGTTACAAAAAGCAAGCGGACTTGGTAAACAAATAGGCGGGATGAAAAACTTATTTATTAAAAACGATTCTGTAAATCCAACATTTTCTTTTAAGGATAGGCCTGCTGGCGTAGCTGTTTCGAGAGCCAAAGAAACCAAATTAAAAGCCGTGGGTTGTGCGTCTACAGGTAATCTAGCCTCTGCAACTGCCGCCCATGCTGCAAAAGCAGAATTGCCTTGTTATATTTTTTCACCATCTGACATTGAAAAGGTAAAGATAGCGCAAGCACTATCATACGGAGCTGAATTCGTAGCAGTAGACGGAACTTATGACGATGCAAATAGGGTTGCATCTGTAATAGGAGACTCTAAAGGCATTGGTATAGTCAATATTAATATGCGACCATATTATGTTGAAGGCTCGAAGACACTTGCCTATGAGGTAGCCGAGCAGCTAAATTGGGAGGTTCCTGACAATCTAATAATTCCGGTTGGAAGTGGAGCAATGTTAAATGCAATTTGCAAAGGATTTGAAGAGCTGCTTGATCTTGGTTTAGTTGATAGTCTAGCAAACCTAAAGATAACGGCTGCACAACCTCATGGATGTGCTCCAGTGGTCGAAGCCTTTAAGAAAAAAATTGAAGTTGTTCCCGTAGAAAGGCCTAAGACAATTGCAAAAAGTCTTGCAATAGGTGACCCTGGTGATGGACCATATGTTCTGAAAAGATTGAACCAATATAATGGACTCGCAGAAGAAGCTACAGATGAAGAAATTGTTGATGGAATACTAATGCTTGCTAAAACAGAAGGTATATTCACAGAACCTGCAGGTGGAGTATGTGTAGCGGTACTTCGAAAGTTGATTGAAGAATGTAAAATAGACAAAGATGAAAAAGTAGTTTGCTATATCACAGGTAACGGACTTAAGGCTACCGAGTCAATTATAGATGTACTTCCAAAATTTAACACTGTAAAACCAGACGTACAAATAGTTTCAGCAATGATTAGATGATCATGTAAAAATGGTGATAACACAGAAATGGCCAAAGTTGAATTCGTGATACCCTCAGTATTAAATAAAGGTTTAGGAGAGAAAAAAATTTTGTTAGAATCCAGTGATTTGCAAGATGCATTTAACAAAGTTTCCAATCAGATGGGGGAGGACTTTAAACTTAAGGTGTTTGATCTTAATGGCAAGCCACGTGCTCTGATCAACATTTACATTAATGGCAAAAATATGCGCTTTAATAGCAATGGTATGACGATGTCGCTTATTGATGGTGATTCTATATACATACTACCAGCAGTGGCTGGTGGAGCAGAGCTGACAAGTAATGATATGCAACGGTACTCAAGACAGATAATGCTTGAAGAGATTGGGTTTATTGGAATGGAAAAACTACGTAATGCAAAAATGTGCGTTGTTGGTGTTGGTGGGATTGGAAATCCTGTTGTCACTCAACTAACCGCCATGGGAGTTGGTAAACTAAGAATAGTGGATAGAGATGTTATTGAAATTTCAAATTTACACAGGCAACACCTTTATGCAGAAGACGATATTGGAAAAGTCAAGGTTGAAGCAGCTGCACAACGATTAAAAAAAATGAATACTGCAGTTGAAATTGAAGCAGTTCCAATCTCCGTTACCAAATATACAGCAGAGAGTCTTGTAGAAGGATTTGATGTTGTTATAGATGCACTTGACAGCATTGATGCCAGATATGCTCTAAACGACGCATGTATAAAACATAATATACCATTTATCTATGCAGGTGCCCTAGGCACATTAGGTTCCGTGTGTACTATATTGCCAAATAAATCTGCGTGCCTGCGATGTATGTTTCCTGCGTTATTGGAGGATGATATGCCTACGTGTAGTACGGAGGGTATACATCCATCTATATTATATTTGGTCGGCGGCATACAAGTCTCAGAGGCAGTCAAGATAATTACAGGCCAAAAACCTGCGCTTGTAAATAATCTTCTTTATATGGACTTGAATGAACTTTCATTTGAGAAAGTTCAAATGTTTAGGCATGAAGAGTGTCCTTCCTGTGGATCGAAAAAAAGGATGGATACGGTAAAAGTTGCACAACAGCAATTGCTAATAGAAGAGTTATGCGGAAGAGATATGGGCAAGAGAACATACACTGTTACTCCATCCGAACTATCTTTGCCAATCGACCTGATGAAAATAATAGAAAATGCAGAATTGCTCGGATACCAGGTTAAAACTAGGGGTAGCCTAGGAATAACCGCGGAAAGTACCAATTCTAGTAAATTGTCTGTAAGTTTTCTGACAAGCGGTGCTGCAACAATAGTAGGTGCAAAAGACGAAGAAGATGCTCTATACATCTATAGAACCTTCATAAGGGGCATAATGTGAAAAAATTCCTATACTATTTTTTGATATTGTATATTAAACAATATTGTAGAGCTTCTGTAGTCCAATATTAGTATAAGGTAATAATGTTATTAACTATCTGTAATCTTATAGCTTATAACATTTCTAGATAATTAATAATAACTAATTTTAATTCTACTTCTTTATTCAAGGTGTGTCGGAAGACGTCGAATTTAAAGTCCCAGATTAAGGATAGATACCGAGAAATAGAAGAGCACGCAATTAAAAAATCTATGGAAGTTCATACTTATACACGACAAAAAGAGCATCAGCATGGACAAAATGAATATAAAAGGCTGTATGACACAAAAAAAGAAAGAAGGTATGGGATGACCATGAAGAGAGAAGAACTATTAAGAAGGAAATTACATTAGTTGATGTAAGTACGCATATAAAAAAACAGACGGATCAAATTGGAAAGGCGATCAACATAATTTCAGTTTTACAGAAACAATTAGACATGTAGATAAACAGCTTCGGTAAATCTGGAACATTCAAGCACAAATGAGTCAATTATAAAAGTAGATAGATGTATCTAGAAGACGACTCAAGGCAATAGCAACAAAAGCTGGCAAACATGAGGGCAACAGAAAGAGAAGCAAAGTAAAAAAAAGAAAAGTTAAACTGGCATATTTTTCTTTTGTAGAATATCCTTACCAATTTTGTGGGTTATACAGTAAATACAAGAATAAAATCTATGCATACAAATATAAAAAGACTTTTAGAAAATATGTTCATACAAACTCAACAAGATGGCGAATGATGACAAACCTATATCAATGAAGAAAAACGATCCTTGTAATAACAATCCTCAAATACATATCAGCAAAAAATGTATATAGTATAATCTTCAATTACTAACCTTTTAGAACTAGAGATTATTGCCAGACAGAGCCAATCTATTCTGCTACTTATGTTCAATTGCATTAGAATTACCAAAATTGTGTTTTTCTTTTTTTATAAGTGGAATTATTTTTTCCATTATTGTGTTATCAAAATCTTTTACTTCTGTATCCAGTGCTATAAGCAGGTAATAATTTTCATTTATTGGGATTGTAACTCTGTTAAGTTTTTGATATTTACCTAATGCATAAATAAGCTTCCCTATTCTTGATTCAAACTTTATCCTAGTTTTATGTCTCGTTATGGTACTTGAGACATATTCTTCATTTTCTTCTTCAGTCAAAAGTGGTAATAATTCTTCCCTATGTTCTACATTAAGAAGGACACCAAAATTGTTTGCTATGCCAATCCATGTGATAGTTTTGTCCAACTTCAAAAGTTCTTTACTGAATGCATACAGAAACTCATAATTTATGCTCATATACTACTAATCATAGTTATATATCTGTGTGTTTAAGAAGTTATTCTAATGCTAATCTCTACAGATGTCTAAATTTACTGCTAATTGAAAGCAGGTTTGTTTGCTGCGTTAGAGTCCCTGGTACAAATCTTCAGAGGGACTGGTTCTCTATGTAGGCTACTGGAAAGTAATTATGTTATTGATCCCTAGAAAATAAGAAAGTGAGAACACCAAATAATGAAATTGAAAAGCCTGTAGGTGCGCCTACTAAGAAAAATTTATTATATGTTGATATACAAAGTTAATTCCGAATACATCATCTGAGTTTTTTAATAGGCGCATAAATCAGATACTTTAAATCACATACACTAATCAATAAACTATAATGACTAAAAGAGATCGTGATAATATCTATATTACGGATGACAACGATTATACCTTAAAAAAAGGTGGAAGATACCTGTTTGGTGATTATACTGTATTTGACGAGGATAAGAATTTATTAATATGTTAAAGGATTTTGTTTCTATTTCAAGTAATACTATTCAGATACACATGAATGTTGAAAAATTACTTTTTGTATTGCATAATGCTGAATTATTAGAAAACGAAATGATTGCAAAAATCAAACAATTTAAAATTATACCGACACATCAATGGATGCTTTTCACAAGAATTATCATGAAGATATAATAAATCCATTATTTCCTACACCAACGGGTACCGACTTATTTTTTCAAATAAAAAATGCATTGATCCATCAGTTGACGGATAGTGCGAAAGAATATGCCAAACATTCAGAAGAATACAAGAAGTATATTCAGTCAAAAATAACAGATTCCTATAAGAATGCTGCTATACTTTTGCAATCCTAGTTATCAAAAGATTATTTCAATATGCCATTCACATTAACATCAAATATATTGAATATTGTAGAAGTCTCTCTTGATCAGACTGATGATAACTCATAGAATTTCCTGCACGAATAATATACTACTGCAGATTGAAAATGCAGTAAAGTTTTCTGGTACTGCTATTGATGATCGTGACCCCTATCTTTCCTATTCATTTATAATTGATGATTCTTCTGTAGAATTTTGGAATCATAAAAGAAAAGTTTCTGATCTTGGTATAGAAGATACAATAATACCTGTTGGCTTTAAAACTACAATATCTGAAAAATTGAAGAGGTCATTTCGATTTGTGTCTGGTGGTGATGATGCTCTGTCTCCTGTGGAAAAAGAACCAGAATTCGTTTCTGTCGATGATTATTGCTTATTCAAAATTAATAAGTGGCAAGACACTTTCTTTGATATTTGCTGATGATGCTTCAAAACTAGATGACAAAGTCCTGAAGGTCGAATATGATTTGACTGATTGGAATCAGAATAATTATGATGCTAACGTTGATGTCGCGGCAAATGCTGATTTTTATAAGAGGTTGATATCTGAAGGAAACGTGCCTAGGAATTGATTATATACAGGATAAGGAAATCCGCAGGCTAAATCTATTCCAAAAAGAATTTCTCCAAGTTACTGATATACCTAAAATTCTGCTCCTTGGTAAATTACTAACAGATAAAATGAATAGCCTTTTAAATCCAAAATCGAATACTTCCCATTTAAAACTCGACTCAATCAAGATAGATGATAAAGATGGAATGAAGATTAATCGAGATTCTGAACAATCGCCATCATTATTTTATAGTGAAGAATTGGTAATATCATTTTAGAATTAGTAGCCACAGGATTTGCTCCTTTAATACTGAAATTGTAGAATAGGAGTCCAGTTGAAGGAGAATTAATTCTTCGGTATGAAACAGGTGATAGACAGAGGGAAGAATATATAGTAAGAACTAATGAATTAAATTCGCAGCTACTTCTACTGATGAGGGTAAAAGGATATCAAATATACCCGGGCTTTCTAGTAACGTTTCGTCAGATATGACAAGATCATCATCAAAGTCTACTACATCATCAACTACTTCTACAAAGAGCTGAGCAAAATAAAATACTAAATAAAACTAACTGGAAGGATCAGTAGATTCATCCAAAATGTCAAACTTTAAACAATATTAAGGACAATAAAACTAGTTCTAAACATGTATTATGATATTCACTTAGCATGTAAATGTAACTGATCGGATTATTGGTTCCGAGCAATTATTATTCAAGAAAATATAATGGATTATTACAATGTCATCAGAAAACCAAAACAATTATCGAAACCCAACTAAAAAAGACATGAAGCTAAAGAAAGAAGAAGAAGAAGAAGAGGAAAAAGAAGAATTAGAATCCCTTGATGTAGAATCAACAGGCGGTGGAAAAGGAGGAGGAGGTGGTTAAAGTATGTTATCACATTAAGCACCTTAATGTAGTCCTACGAATATATGTATGTAAATAAGTCTAAGGATATCATAATTAAAACTTTTTGAAAAATATTACATTTATAATGCTTGACTTATAGTATTAATTGTTAATTTTCTTCTTTTAACCAAAATTGGATAAGCAATTCATTCTGCAAGAACATCTAGTACATAACACACATATATTCTTGCTTGTTATCTCCTGCTTGTATCATATATTATTGCAATCTTATTATAAAATAATCTCTTTATCTTTGAAAACATTGTTACATGATATGGATATGTCACTTTGAATTCAAATATTTTGAAATTGATTCCTATCCTTAGTAATATTTTCTGACATACATAGTTTACAAACTACTCTGTATGATAACTTGATATTGCGATCGGACTAAAACAGCGTAGTTTACAAGTGCGTTTACAAGTGATTTGTAAACGTTTACGGCACTGTTATACAGCATAACTAAAATATCTCAGCTCATATGATTTTCTAAACTTTATCGGCTCTTTTTACTTAGCATTAAGCCTAGATGCAATGTCTTACATCTCTTACTCTTAATAATAATAAAAGAGACAAATCACCTTCCTCCAAAAATACATATGATATACGCATTACGATTATATTTTTCATGTCCTTCGATTAGACGAAAAGCATCATCACATCAGCAGTTAATCACAATTTATCAATTTATCAAAAGAAGAATCATGTATTGATATGGAAGAAATGAGATTCAACGGTAAATCCGAGGAAGATTTTTTCAAAAGAGAAGGAAAATATCTTCTGAATTTATAATATAGATGAAACATTATTAGGAGTAAGCAATCAATATCTATGCTTGGCTCTGGATAATAGACATCATCATTGATTCAATAGATAAAGTACCCTATAGGTATTCATATTTCCGTTGAGTGGGAGAACTGTGCTTAGTGTTGAGGCATTTATAAAGATCTGGTAAAGAAATATAGAAAGCATCCAGTCTTTACAGATATGATGGTAGTGGTACATGGTGTCATCCTCAAGCATGAAAATTCCTGAATACGAATCATATTATTATTATTCATCATCATCCTCATCATCTGCATTCCTCCTTTTATGATGAGAAAAGCATGATTGAAAGAATTATACAGTACATCAAAAGGATAGAACTGAAAGCTTTGATCATGACTACTTTCCTTGTAGTAGAAGATAAGCAAAGTGTATGTTAGAACACATCAGAAATTGGTTAATTTTTTCGTTAATTATCAACAAGGAGGTGATGGCTGAAGTTAACACAGCCAATACATATGATGTAGTTTTATAAATACTCAAAAGAGATTTGAGTATTTTCTGACTATAATAAAGTGATCTAAAAATTAAGTTATCTATAGGATATATATGGATGTATGTTTCCTGATAAGTGAGTTACTTTGTTATATAAGAAAGATTAAAACTTTATACTTGCGTGTTGAAAGATATCTATGTATTGATATTAATGTTTATGTTCCCAAAGATATCAATTACAATAAATCAAAATAAAATGGAGTAGTATAAAATGTTTAATAAAGAATCCTGCAGAGCATGTGGAACATTCCTTATTCCTATTTCTGTATGTAATTTTTGCAAGGAGTATATTTCGTGGTTATGTGGCAAATGTGAAAGAATGGAAGATGTTACTCATTTGCATGACTATTGTAGAGTTGTTTACAAGAAGGAAAAGCAAGAAATTAGAAATAAGCGAAAATAAATATCTAGCAATTATATAATTATTTACAACACTTCAACATTAAAACAATAGAAATTAAAAGTAGCAATCTATGGATTAAATTATACACTCTACTCCAAGAGAAATCTTATGCTTCAGATCCTTCTCTTGTAAGCAGGCTATCTATTGCAGTATTTTCGCGAACTGAATTAGGTGCCAAACTGTTAACGCACGATTTGGTATTTCGCATTTAAGTACATCCGTAACTAACATTTTGTCTAATGTATAACTTATATAGGTAATCTTCTTTAAAAAGAAGTAAAATCAAGAGATCAGGGAGATCTTGTAACTTTACAATTGTGGTTTGGCTTTATACATTCCAGATTTTTAAAACTCAAAGTTCCGTAAATTAAGCGCCTAGTCTTGACCACTATTTACTTAAGAATGCCTTCAACTCTACTTAAAAAGCAAGCAACCTCTAGGTGAATGACTTTGATCCGTTGCATTTAGTAATTTTGCTTGATCGCTTTAGAGCTATCATGTAAAGATGAAGTCACTTCGTCGAACAAGATAATGTGAGTCGAAGGACATTAACATAGAATATTAATGGCATCGAAATTCCTAATTGTTTTTTTGGTATTTTATAAATTCTCATATCGTATAATCTATCATATTTGTAGCATATATAGCTGAATATTTGTTATGGTAATTGACAAGAGCACAAAAAAATGTAAACGATTTTGGTTCCTGATTTTAAGCTATCATGAGTCAAATGTTATAGATGAAATGCCGAGATGCCACTATTTTAAAGTTGGTCCTATAAGTTGTAGTATATAATAAGGATAAAATTAATAATGCTGTAGTTAGATCTCATCTCATGTACAATGTTTATACTAACAAAATAATTTCATTATTTACCTTCATTTGTATATGTCATATTAATTGCGAAATAGATTATGATAGAAACGATTGTAAAATTTCTTGTGATGGTAGAATATGTATTGAGAGTGGACAATAGAAAAGTTATTACAAGTGCTTATAAATACAGATAACTATTTATGAATTAATATTTACTAGTTTAGTAATCATTATTAAAATTTATTATTATGATTTAATAAATATTAATCTTTGAATTGTTTTGAAATATAAAAATTCTCCCAACATCTTTTTATTATTCTTGATTTGCATTTCAATGCATTGGAAAAAGGCAAGATTATAGTAATAGAGGGAACAGACAAAGCTGGCAAAGGAACACAGTCCAGACTGCTTTTAGATACTCTCAAACTTTCTGGAAGAATTTGTGTAATGTTGGATTTTCCTGATTATACCACACCTATTGGAGCAGAGATCCAAGCTTTTTTAGATGGCAAACGCGATTATCCTGATGAACTAAAACATCTTCTTCTTTCTGCTAATAGGTGGGAGAAGAAGAAGGAAATAGAAAGTATGATAGACAATGGCACCATCTTAATAATGAATAGATATTATCAATCAAATCTTGTTTATGGTATTGCAAATGGTCTTAATATTAACTGGCTCATCAACTTAGACAAGGGTCTACCAAAAGGAGATATAGTTATAGTCATTGAAGTTAGTCCTAAGACTTCTTATCAACGAGCAGTAGAGAACCGTGATGTATTTGAAAAAGATCAGAAATTGCTGACAGATGTTCATAAAAACTATCGCAAACTTGCAAGACAATATAAATGGAAGATAATTAATGGTGAAAAAAGTAAAGATCAAGTTCATGAAGATATAATGACAATTGTTAGAAAAAATCTTAAAGTTTAATTTCTGCTATCACATACAATGACCATCCATAATTATGAAGTTTACCGGTGAAATTACCGATCCAGTCCATCATTATATCAGATTTTCTGATGTGGAGAGAGAACTTATTGATACGCCAGTTTTTCAGCGTTTGAGAAGAATCAGACAACTTGCTGGAGCACATTTAGTTTATCCTAGTGCACAACATTCTAGATTCGAGCATTCGCTTGGCACTATGCATGTAGCGGGCTATGCAGGAGAAACTCTTCTTACCAAAGGATATCTTGAAAATGAAGACCTAGTTCAGGAGTTACGATTGGCAGCATTGCTTCATGACATAGGTCATGGACCGTTTTCCCATCTATTTGAGGAGGTATTGGAGGCAAGATGCAAGAGAAGCCATGAAGATATGGGAAGGAAGATAATATCTCATAGTGAGGTTAGTGACATTGTAAGAAAATACGGTTACAATTCATCAGGTATATGCAAGTTATCATTTGGTGAATCTAATGTAAAATTTTTCAATGAGATAATTGCTGGCGGACTATCTGCGGATAGCATGGATTATTTGTCTAGAGATGGACTCTTTACAGGAGTAGAGTATGGTAAGATTGATTATCACCGGCTGATAAGTTCCTTTGAGATAGTGTCTAATGGACATTTAGCTATTAACAGATCCGCGCTATATTCATTTGAATCTATGTTGATTTCTAGATATGAAATGTTCAAGGCGGTCTATTTTCATAAAACAGTAAGATCTGCAGAAGTTATGTTATTACATTCTATGATACTAGCTGACAAAGAGATGGGTTTAACGGATACCTCTTTGAAAAATTACCTTGATCTAACAGATGAAGCAACTCTTGAACGCATTTGCTCATTTCAAAATGGCAATAAAATAGCAGTCAAATTAGCAATAGATTATAGATCTAGAAAACTATTAAAATGTGTTTACGAAAAATTTTTACATAAACGCGATAAATTATATAGAAAAATGAATAGACAAGCGCTACATGATCTTGGCAAACAGATAGCTGATGTTGCAGAAGTAGATGAGAGTTCTGTTTTTGTTGATGCTTCAAGAGCGCCATCAATGCCGCTAACTCCTACAAAGAAAGAGATAAGATCAGTATTTCTTGTTGATAAAGAACGGGCTTACGAGACCCCTATCTCTGAAATTCCACTTATTGATTCTATAACTGGTTTTCTTGATATGTTAAGAGTATACACTACTGCTGAAAATAGAAATGTAGTAGAATGCTCTACTAGAAAGGTTCTTGGTGAAGAATTATCGGAGAGAAGCATATGAACAACAGTAATAGAATAATCAGAAAAAGGGTAGCCATCAAATTAAGTGGTAGCATATTTAGCGAAGAAAGAAACGAAGGTACTATTAAAAGATATGCTGAAATGCTCACTGACATTAGCATTGATGTACAACCAATAGTTATTGCCGGCGGAGGCAAGATTGCACGTCATTATATCAATCTTGCACGTTATCTTGGCTCCGATGAAGCGAGTTTAGATATTATGGGAATCGAAGTGTCAAGGTTGAATGCAAAATTATTGATAGTAGCTCTTGGAGAACAGGCGTATTCCCAAGTTCCAAAAAATCTCGAAGAAGTGACAATAGCAGCAGAAAGTGGTAAAATAGTAATTGTGGGTGGTTTACATCCAGGTCAAAGTACTAACGCTACCTCAGCATTAATAGCGGAAAAAGTAAGGGCCTCAAAATTCCTAAATGCTACTGATGTTGATGGTATTTATGACTTAGATCCGAATATCAGCAGGAATGCAAAATTATTAAATGAAATTACAGTAAGTGAATGTATGGAAATTCTTAAGAATGGAAGCTCAATGGCAGGGACATATGATCTTATGGATATTGTGGCATTAAAAGTTATAGAACGTTCAAAAATACCTACTAGAGTCTTACGGTCAGACATAACTAATATTAAGAACGCGATCATTGGTACACATCATGTCGGTACCGAGATCGTAATGGTCAAGAAACAGTCTTGATAGAGCCTATAAATTCTAAAAATCCATCTTTTATCATTTTTTGGTAAATTTCCTCGCCTTGTTGTATTGTTATAGGTTTTGATTGTGCCTTTGCATATCCATCTTTATCGCAGATAAATAGCATCGCCTCGTCAGCCATAGTAATTTTACCAACTAACATTTCTTCACCAACAGGTTCAAATCCTTTCTTATCCTGCTTTATAGTATAAGTCAGCATTGCAAATCCAGTATAATCGAATAGCTTCATCTGAGCTTTTCTTGATCTCTCCTGCCCAAGAAAAGCGGCTTTATGATATTGCATTTATGATATTTTTATTTTATAATTATGTATAAGCCTTACTTTTTGTATTGGAATATTCTACATCAAGGAGAGTCTTCTGGACCGTATAAAGAATTCTTTATCATATAAAGATAGAATGAGTTTCTTTCTAATAAGATTATTTCTAGTAATTTAAGTCTACACTTAATTGTAACAATTTATTATAAAAACGTTACTAACTATATGATTCGATATCTAGATGACAAATATTTTACATCATGTTTGGCATCTAATTTCTTGCCTGGTTGATAGCGTCCAACCATCCTTAATAAGATATATTTATGTAACATAAACAATATATCGATAGCCTGCGAAAGATGGTATTACATCAGAATATAATATTCTTCCTAACTACAAACTACCAATTAAATGATGTAATTTATTATAATAGATTTAATAAAACTTAATCTCGATAATATCATCTCAGTTTCTCTATTAGCGAGTAATTAATATTTTCCTTTTCAAGTACAATTGAATACCTTCAAAAGAGTATATTTTGTAATGATTATCTTCTCACGTCTTTTTACTTTATAAATTCTCATCTTTTTAATCTCAGTTACATTTACAATATGTGTGTTGTAGTTTAATCAACTCATCTGAATCTATCAATTGAACATTTAATTTGACACATACTAGTAGCTATTAGAGAAAATAAAAATAGTCAGCAGCAACAATAAAGATGCTATATTAAACATCTTTTTTAGACTTTGATGTTCGTAATTGAGAAGATACTTTTTGAAGCACATACATACATTCTTTGACTAATTTTGTAAGTGACTACTATGAAACTACACTAACACTTCTTATAATATCTAAACTGATCTTCAGCATTTTAAATAAACCTTATCCGCTATATCTTAGTAAATTATTATATTATGCCTCTCGCCAAAGAGCTTTTGTCTTTGCCAGCACCATAAATCCTATTAGATATGCAAACTGTACTCCAAAACCAAGAGCAACGGACCATTCTTTTGGTGTAGGAAATCCCATAGTATATTGCAACATTAACGAGGCATGGGTGGTCGGTACAAGATAAGCAACATATTGTAATTCTAGAGGTAAACGTTCTATTGAGTAAAAGACAGGAGGTAATACTGCAAGGAATACATTAACAAACGAAATAACTTGTGTTGCATTTCGCATATGTAGCATATGTGATGATAAGAAAAATCCAATTGCCGACATGGTTCCCCAGATTAATAATATTGTTGATATCAATAGAGGGACATATATAATTGAAGTTCCAAAGTACGCTGCAAGGATTGTAAGAACAGTCAATGCCGGCAAGCCAAACAGAAGCTGAGATAATGCCAAGCCTGTCATGTAAACAAGGGGAGAAACCGGTGAAGCGACGAAGACATCCTGAATCTTATACTCGGTCTTGTAGTATGAAATATCCTGTCCCAATGCGAGTCCATAACCGACTAATGCCATCACAAGACTACCTGCAACTGCAAATTCGATGTATTCGCCATTGCTCACTATGAACAAAACAAACAATAGCGAAAACGGACTCATTGCAGAAAAAACCATAGAAATAGGATTTCTGCGAAGCCACAAAATTCCAGTCATATAGGCTATCAAAAATATCTGTCTTATGGCTAGTAATACTTGTCGTTTGGAAAATTGCGATGTCGGTGATGATGATGGCAATGACTTAGTAATTCTTCTTAGATGATGTATATATTATAAAAAGCCTACCTTTGTAGTGATACAAGGCAAATTGGATTTACATGCTTATATTCGATAGAGTAAAACGTAAGTTAATTTTTTGGGAACGTACTGATAATCCGTTTATGAAAACCATCGTTTCTCTTTTGATATTTTGCTGCGTATTCTAAGATAAGTTAAAGCCTCGATAAATATTATTTTCTGTCTCCGACTTTTACTATTGAACCTTTTGATTCTTTCAATAAAACTTAACTTATATACTTAAGTTGTCTGGTTATTTTATATTTCTACGAATGCTGATGAATTATTCTCCTCGACTGTTACCAAAATCCTTTGTAGTATTATCTTGAAATTAGAATTGTGTTCTAATTTCAAGTTTTCAAATGTCCTCTTAAATTATATTATTGTAATTTAGAGTATTATAGTTTGGATCATCATATTATAGGATAGATGAAAAATTTCTCACAAACGAGTATTTGACTATTGGTTTATTTTACTGCATTTATTCCTGTGAATAATTTGAATTTCAATATGTGATCATAATATACAATAAATTATTTATTATAAGAGATGCCATTCAAGTATGACAAAATATTACATCCAAATGCAATCTCAAAGTATGGACTAAAATAAACAGCGACTGAAGTTAGTATTATAAAAAAATAGGAAAAATAAGTGACAATTATTATTGGAAAGATATCAACTCATCACTATTGAAGAAATAACAGCACAGAATGGTTGAAGGATTTTGTTATTCATGCTGTTGACTTTCTGCTTGAGCTAGACAATTTAATCTAGCAAGTTTAGCTTTGGAAGCCACATATTCGCTGATCTCATTTCCAATTGCCACACTCGCTTCTCCTTTCTTTGATATAAATCCAATCACTGTTGGTTCAAAATTATATTTCCGTAACTCTTCCAGGATGTAATTTGTTACATCCTTTGTTGCGACGATCAGGTGACATCCGTTTGTAGATACAGTTGCATTCTCAATCAAAAATTCTCTTGTTGCAAACTTTGCAACCTCTTCATACTTCATTGGAAGTTTGTTAATTACAATATGGGAATTTGTCAATTCTGCAAGTTTTCCCACCGCAAATATGCCATCTGTTGTAACAGGATGAACAGCAGTTATGTGGACATGTTTATCAAACTCTGTTTCAAAATCTGGACAGTATGTTGAAATTATTTTACCAAGAGCGAAATGAGGTTCAGTTAGACGTTTCATTGCCTCATCTTTTGCAGCAGAAAGTGCGTCTAATCCAATACCATTTTGCTCAAATTTAGTTATGTTGTTATGATCCATTTTAGTCAACATGTAAAGACTTACAGCTGTCATTGAACCCAATTTATTCGAAAGAACGATTTGCATTCCTTCTTCCGATTGGTTATATCGTGTAGGTAATTCCTTAAGCGTATTTGCAATTGCAGTCGCACCGAAGAATAACTTGCCTACTTTAAGCGAACTATAGTCTTCCATTGCTAAGTTATAACGAGAAGTAAATCGATCAAGGTTTTCTCTAATCTTATCCAAAATATTTTCATTTGGAGCATCATATACAGGAAATACTTTAAAGCCTGAAGTACATCCTAGAAGATTTAGATATTCCATTGCGGCTGTCAACGAGATGTTACTATGTATCTCAGAATCTGGACTATGAGTTGGATCAGTTATATTTGTAACAGAATTATTAGCAGATGTGTATCCTACCTTGTCACCTCTGTGTAATTCTATGTAGTCCAGAAGCGCAAATTGAGCGTCAGGATATGCTGTTAAAGAAGTAGTTACTTTCTTTACTAATACTTTCGAATAGAAATTTTTCATAAATCTCTGAATTGCTTTTGACAATAATGTTGAATTTTCACCAGTATTCAGATGAATGCGAAATATAGAAAGTGCCCGTTTGATTTCTACTTCTTTTTCGATTTTTGGGTTATCAAAACTATATACTCTTCTAGTAAGTTCAATACCCTTGCCTTCTGTATAATGGAAAGAATCAAACCAATTGGGTTTTATCTTTATGTTGCTTCTCTTGATATTTTTCAATGAAGATTGGAAGAGATAAGTGTCTATCTCATTTGAGCAAGTTGGAATCCATCGTAGGGGATCAAAACCTAGCTGTCTGTATTCCTCTATAAGTTCCCAAAAATCCCCGGACAATCATAACCTCCCCTAACAATCACAAATCCTCGTTTAATTAATATTATATATAGAAAAGTACTATTTAATAAACACAACTTTTATCTATAATATAATAAATTTCAGGCCTGTGTTAACTTAACAAATCACTCTTATCTATTATTATATTCAATGAAATAGATTACCAAATAGTTGATAATAACTGCTTTAATTTACATTTATTTTTGTTATACATGAAAAGTAATCATTATCAGTAAACATTCAGTTCTATCTATATAAAGTATCGGCTTGTTCTTTCTCTAAGATACTTTCCTTTTCTTTATGTGAGGAATGAAGGAAGGAGATGATATGATTATGCTTTAATCTCAAAAAGTTGTAGATTTGGGAATTATACCAATAGTATGCCATCATCTATTGAAACTTTGGACTCTCGTCTCCAATTAAAATCAGTGACTATCTAAATATGGAAATCATATCTATATAATGACAATGAATATAACTCTATTATTCTGAATATTAAATATGTCTGAAACAAATGTTGATATATTAAAACCAACTGAATTGCAGATCAAAAAAATTGCAAAAGAAATGGAGGACAAATCTGCAATGGAAGTCCTGGAATGGGCTATTAATGCTTATGCACCGAAGATAGCTTTGGCATCAAGTTTTGGTGCTGAAGATGTAATTATTATACATATGATGGTAAAAATCAACAAAGAAAAAACCAGAATTTTCACATTGGATACTGGTAGACTCAACCAGGAAACCTATGATGTAATGGATGCGATACGAAAAAAATATGATATACAAATTGAAGTATATTTTCCTGAACAAAGAGAAATCGAAGAAATGGTCAAAATAAAAGGTATGAATTTGATGTATGAAAGTGTTGAAAATCGAAAGCTTTGCTGCGAAATTAGAAAAGTACATCCACTTAATAGAGCGTTAAGTAATCTGGATGGGTGGATTACTGGCCTGAGAAGGGAGCAGGCAATAACTAGGACTAATATCAATAAACTTGAAATTGATTCTTCACATGGCAGTATTGCTAAGATTAATCCGTTAGCAGACTGGACTAATGGAATGATCTGGGATTATATTCATAAAAATAATGTTCCATATAATAAGTTACATGATAGTGGTTATCCAAGCATAGGTTGTGAACCATGTACAAGAGCTATTCATGCTGGGGAAGATCCACGAGCAGGTAGATGGTGGTGGGAAAATGCGACACAAAAAGAATGCGGTCTGCATTGGGATCCCACTAAAAAATAACACAAGTAGGGAATTATTATTGGGATATGCATGTAGCACTAGTATGCCACCTCCTCATGGAGGCAGATTGATAAACAGATTTACTACTAAAAAAAATATTGACGGAATGTTTTCAATTAATGTCAATTATAATCTTCAAAATGACATTGAAAATATTGCTGATGGGGTCTTCAGCCCCCTGGAGGGATTTGTAGGTGAGGATGACTTCCAGAGCATTATAAAATGTGGTCATTTGAAGAATGGTTTAGCATGGACTATTCCTATAATCTTGGATGTAGACGAGCAAACAGCAATAAAGATGAAAGATGCCAGGGAAGTTTGTTTGAGTAGTAATGAAAATTTTGGAATTCTTCATGTTGAGAATGTTTATTCATTTGATAAACTTGCTGCAGCAAAAGCAATTTATCAGACAGATGACCTACAACATCCTGGAGTTTCAAATATGATAAGAATGAAAGATCTATTTATAGAAGGCAAGATTGATGTTATTAAGAGAATACAAAAATCACCTTTGAGAAAATATAGAATGAGCCCCTTTGAAACTAGGTCCGAAATTCAGAAGAGAGGTTGGAAAACTGTAGTAGGATTTCAGACAAGAAATATTCCACATATTGCTCACGAAATGTTGCAGAAGGCAGCCTTGAATATTTATGATGGATTATTTATAAATCCATTAATAGGCAAAAAAAAATCTGGCGATTTTAAGGATGAAGTAATTCTCGGAGCATATGAGAAATTGATAGAAAATTATTATCCCAAGAATAGATCTATGTTTGTAACTCTTCATACAGAAATGAGATATGCTGGACCGAAAGAGGCAATTCATCATGCAATTATGAGAAAGAATTTCGGATGTTCACACTTTATAGTTGGAAGAGATCATGCAGGTGTTGGAAACTATTATCACCCTTTTGCAGCCCAAGAGATCTTTGAAGATTATCAGGATCTCGGAATTGCACCGCTTTTCTTTCCAACGTTTTACTATTGCAAGAAATGTTTGAGCTATGCAAATGAAAGAAACTGTCCGCATACACCGGAATTGAGAGAAGAACTAAGTGGTACAAAGATGAGAAAAATGGTTATCTCTGGTGAGATTCCAGCAGAACACTTGATGAGACCAGAAATTGCAAATTTGATTATGTCATCTTTTGATCCATTTGTTAAGTAATATACTAATTTAATTGAACACTCTCCATCAGGACAGCTAGCTAGATTAAGATTGAGACTAGATAAATATCCTGATATAGATTTACTAAAGGATCTTTTTCTGACAATTTAATGCATGCTACTCAAACTCCATAAGCATGAATTTTCCAGTGTAATTCACCTTTTAGCACTTTTGTGTAATAATGAATAGATGATTCTATGTCTGGAGTAGAAATATATAGAAAATCAGGGATTCAAACATCGGCTATCAATCTTAATTATTTTCTATGTACTGAAGGAGTATAAGATGTATTGCTGTGTAGTAAGCCTTGTATAGAATTGTTCTCTTACGAGTTTCCCATAAACAACCAAATCTCCTGATGGCAATCCTAAGTTCAAATGTATAAATCATTAATTCTTGAATTTGGACAGAACTCTTCTTAGAGTGAACGGTATTGTGGCCAAATGGTTTAGTGAGGCAGAACGATTTTTTAAACAAATCTTCTCATTTAAGTTGAGCAAAAAGAACCTCACTGTTACAATAATCGATTATCTAACAAAAATCGAATTCATGCTACTAACAATGTCCTTTCAAATTATGATATTCTGATATCCAGGTATGTAAGAAGTGTACCCAGAGAGCAGACATATGGTTCATGCAACAACATCTTTGGAGAGTTCAGTATGATTAACTTTAAAATAAAATATCTATGCATCATATCAGTGTCGTTATTTTATAATGAAATTTACAAGTACAAAACAATTTGTGGAAAAAAACGGATATTGTATATTATGTCGAGAGCTAGTTTCAAAGAAATTCACCATCAATATTAGTACATAGATAACAATCTTAGATACTCAAAATTTAAAATACCTGCACTGGTAACAGCTGGAAAAAGGAGGTAATAGGGCAACAAAATTGGTAACAATTGGTAGCAGCTTTAAGGTAGTACTAAGTATAATTAGATAGTAATAAAAAAGCTGTCAATACTAACAAGGTAAGAAAGAATAGAGACTTCTATTAAGTCTGACTTTGCAGATTATGCTCAACAGTACCAGACCTTTATATTCAAGGTAAAATTGCAGCAGCATCAGCCTATATGTATTCTGATAAACATATTATACCGATTTTTGAATATTTGCTGCTATGGGTGTAAAAGGAAAGCATTTAGCCATGATAGCAATAGGTATAGTAATAATAGCAGTAGTAATACCTGGTCAACCTTTCCAACTTACTGTTGCTGCTGTTACAGAAAAAGCATCATCAGATCAGATTATGGTGGTGTACAATAAGCACCTAAAAATAGCATTATTAACTGATGCTTTATTTAGTGATGCAGGATGGGGCGCATTTGCATACAATGCAGCACAAGCAATAAAAACTAAATATGGTCACGAAGTTGACTTTACAGATAATGTTGCAATTACAAATATAGAGGCTACATTAAGAGATTATGCCCATGAAGGTTATGACTTGATTATAGCTCATGGTTTTGAATGGGGAGACCCTGCTGTAAAGGTAGGAAAAGACTATCCAAATACAAAATTTGTAGTTTTTACTGGTCTTGCTAAGTCAACCAATGTTGCTTCCATTTTCCCACTGGAGCAGGAAGGATCCTTTTTGTTAGGAGCACTTGCTGGGATGATGTCAAAAACAGATGTGATTGGTTATGTTGGTGGAGACGTCACATATCCAAACCTCATAAACATTTTTGAAGGCTATAAGCAAGGTGCAAAGTTGGTGAATCGCAACGTTAAAGTGCTTGTTACATATTTAGATGATTTTGATAATCCATCTAAAGGAAAGGAAGGCAGCAATATTACAAATAAATGCTAGTGCTGACTTTTTGTTACATGTAGCTGATACATCTGGTCAAGGTGTTATTGAGGCTGCTAAAGAAAAGGGAATATACGCATTTGGCGCGGTCTCAGATCAGAACAAACTAGCGCCAGACACTGTTTTGACCTCGTTTGTCTTGGATGTAGATAAGGCATATGACCAAGCTGTTAAAATGGTTCAAGCCGGCAATTTTACAGGAGAAATATTTAAACCTGGACTAGAAATAGGCAAAGGGGCTGTAGGAGACGGTATTGTCTATCTAGCACCATTCCATGGCTTAGAGAATAAAGTACCTAAAGATGTAAAAGCGAGGTTAAATCAATTAACACAAGATATAATCAATAAAAAGATCATAGTGTCTGAGAGATATCAGGTTGAAAATAGTAGCAAACTTAATAATTGACATTATTTGCCTATTAACTTCTTTAAAGAAAAGATTAACATATGTAAGTCAATTAATTTTTATATTGCAGCAGAAGGAAAAAAAAGAAAGCATCGACAATACTCTGTTTTCTCGACATATAAAAGGAATAGGTATCATTTCTACAATTTTAATAATCGTTATGTCATATAGTTTGTTCTTTTATCTACAAAATATTACAGAAGAAAATGTTAAGAATAGCCTAATTGTAGAGCAAAGAGATCGTCAGATAGAATCTACAAAAGCTATGGGGCAGCATATTAGTTCTGATCTTCATTGGATTATGTCTCTTCTTCAGGGATTATCAGACTCCATTTATTTGCAGCAAGGTGAATTATATGGCGATAGAGTTGAAAAGTTAATGAGTGGGAGATTTGATCAAATCAATGCTATTACTAAAGTTGATGGACTTTTCATTGCTGATAAAGATGATATAATAACATATAACATAGTAGCAAAAGGACAAAGAAGCTTTGTAAATATAGATATTTCATTTAGAGATTATGTACAAAAGACAAGAAATACTTTAAGGAGTGTATTTTCAAATGGTTTCGAAGGAATTGACAGTGTCTACAAGATTGCATTGACCTTTCCAATAATAAATAGAGAAAGTGGTCAATATATTGGGATGGTAGGAGTTGAAATACCGACCATAGATTTCTTCGCACGTTATGCAAATGTTTATGATGTCAATTCAAAGTTCTTGGTAGCTTATGATAGCAATGCAAACTACATAGCTACTCCTCGAACAGAATTTTTAGGAAAGAGTTTTTTTAATAACGAGGTTCAGGAATTCTTTAATTATAGTGATGTTCAAAATGATTATTATCGCAAAGTTTTTGCAGGCCAATTATTAGGAGGCTTTACAATATATGATTTTGGAAGCGGCGAAAGATTGAATACAGGATATCCTATATCTGTAGGCGGAGAACATGCATACTTTATCTTTATAATAACACCTACTTCAATGATCTATTCACATATCAATGAGGTTCTCTTCATAGAAAGATTAAAGATGTTTTCATTAATTGCTGGTACTACTGCTGCAGTTCTAGTTTTGATAATATTGCTTATAAAATGGAATAATATACTCAATAAGGAGGTAAAGAGAAGAACAAAACAATTGGAAGAGACAAATAAGCAACTTTCATTATCAAATCAACAGCTTGCTCTAGCAAATGAACAACTGCAAGTTCACGATAAGCTGCAGAAAGAGTTTATCAATATAGCAAGTCATGAGATGAAGACACCTACTCAAGCTATTCTAGGGTTTTCACATCTATTACAAACACATCCTGAAAAAAAAGAGGAAATAATTCACAAAATAAAAAGAAATGCTGTTAGACTTCAAAGACTTACTAATGATATATTAGATGTAACAAGAATAGAGAGCCAAACACTAAAACTAAACAAACAGCAATTTAATTTGAATCAGTTAATATCAGACATTGTAGAAGATTATAGAAACCAAATTAGCAATGCTAATGTACTATTAATACATAAATCTGAAAAGACAAATGATGATGACAATATTCCTATTTTTCTAGAGGCAGATAAATCCAGATTGACCCAAGTCATTTCCAATCTTTTAGATAATGCTATTAAATTTACCAGAGAAGGTACAATATCTATTACTTTGAAAAAGAAAATAAAAGAACAAGAAAGTGATAGCCAACAACAAGAAGCTGTTATTGCCATCGAGGATACTGGTACTGGAATACCACCCGAAATTCTACCAAGGCTGTTTTCAAAATTTGCTACAGAATCCCCAACAGGGGGCACTGGACTAGGATTATTTATATCAAAAAGCATTGTAGAATCACATGGTGGAAAGATTAAAGGTGAAAACTATTCTTATAATATGAAAAGAGGAGCTAGATTTACATTTAGCATACCATTAAGCAGCCATAACAATAGACACAAAAGTAAAATCGCGGATGATGAAGACTGAACTGCAACAACAATGAATAAAAAGAACCTTGCATGGATTTAATACTATTATATTAGTGATAAATCAGCGTCTTTAAAGGATGCGACGGTTTGTTGGATCAAGACATTTCTATTAGATTACTGATGTCAATGGCTGCAATATAAGATACTTTGACTATGATTATGAAAACCAATCTACTCAATCAAACGACTGCAAAAACTCTTGTTTTCCTACATGGATTAGGAGCCTCGGCTGACAGATTCATATGTGGCATCAACTTTATCTGAATCCGACTTCAGAGTAGTAGCACCTGATATTATTGGTTTTGGATATAGCAATAAACCTACAGCTGACTATACAATTGATTTTTTTATAGAATTCTTAGAAGAGTTTTTTAGAAAATGTGCATATTGATAAAATAAGCATAGTTGGTTCATCTTTTAGTGGATTGTTAGGAGCAGAATTTGAGGCCAGATTTAATACTAGAATAGAAGAATTAGTATTGGTTGCTCTAGCAATATCAACAAAACCTGCTACCCTGTCTTCTCTTTATAGCCTCTAGCTGCATTGCGTCCGACATATGAGACTGTGCAACTGAATAAATTAATAAAATTCCAAACAACAGGCTTGAGGTAATAGAAAATTGCGGGCATGCACCTTACATTGAAAGACCAACGAAATTCAATGAACCTCTGGAGTTTCTTGCCAGAGAAAAACTAGCTGATAATAATAGGAAAAATGACAAGGAGAAGAACAAGAATATACATCAATGTGAACAGTGCGAATGTTTAGAGTGTCATCCAAGTCATTGTGATTACGATAGATACAAATTCAGTGTTATATGCAATGCGTGTAGGTAGCCATGGCAACAATCCCAAAATTTAGTTTTTTTCCAATTGTATCTATGTAGTATATTTTATTTTCACACTCAGAAATCCAAGATAGGTAAATTTCAGAATTTTAGAGTTATGCGGCAATAATTTTTTGGTCAAAAGCGTTTGCAGGTCAATTAATTAAATATCATAATTATTATTTATCATTTATCAAAACAATAGTATATCAAAGACGTTAGATAATAAATTGAAGAATAAAATGAATCATATGTCTTCAAGAGATATCAATAGTATTTTAATATATAAATTATAAAACTTGCTAAAAGTATCCCTTGCCCAAAGGTTGATCCTTCAAGAGACTCTTTTGATTTTTGATTTATATCCCTGCTACTTGATTTACCTAAGAAGCAGAAGATTCGCATTACCATGGTGAGTTATCCAACTCTTTTGGCTTTCGAACCACATTTAGGACAAGCAGCATCATTGTGTTTTGTACCACATGTCATACAATAATAGTTTAAAGACTGATTATTATTATTGCTACTACGAAACATTCTTGCTTTATTTTTAATTCTTTTTATCACTCTTTTCCTTAAATAAAAAATGACGATGAAGAAAGATGCTATAGCGGACGGTATAGAAAAAGGAAAGGGTACATATGATAAAATAGCAAACACTATACCTAATGAAATACCAATCCATAACAAATTCTGTGAAAGATATTCTTGACCACTCATTATAGTATTCTTTTTTATTAAATATAAGAAGGATTAACTGAATATAATAATATAGCCTCAATTTCAAGGATTGACAGCAAGATGTTTCTAATACGGGAAGATCTGACGTTCTTCATCTTCTTAGTGAACTTAGGAATCGTTTGAATTTTTATAGTATTATATCGCTATCATAAAGTGCACGATGAGATTTAATATCAATTAAATAAGTAACTTTTTATCTATATGCTCAAGGCATGACAATAAGAATAACAGACGCCAAAATAAAGATCTTGCTTAGTTTACTAGGATACTCTTCACTTTATCCACCACAGGAACTTGCTCTGTCAAAGGGTCTTCTAGAGGGCAAAAACTTGCTTGTTACCACTCCTACTGCGAGTGGTAAAACACTAATAGCAATGATGGTCTGCAATAAAAACAATCGAAAAAGGGCTAAAGGTTATTTATCTTACTCCATTAAGGGCATTAGCTACTGAAAAATACCATGATTTTCATGTTCTTGAGGATTTAGATATTAATGGTATAAAAACAAGAGTCAAAATTGCTACCAGCGACTATGATTCGTCTGGAAAGGATGTAGAGGATGCAGATGTTATTATTTTAACAAATGAAAAAATGGATTCGCTTATGCGACATGGGGCTGAATGGATTTCTGATGTAGGACTTTTTGTGGCTGACGAAGTTCATTTAATTGGGGAACGAGAACGCGGCCCTACTTTGGAGATGATGCTAACCAATATATGTCAACTGTATCAGCAATCACAAATTCTTGCGTTAAGTGCAACAGTTGCAAATTCTGACGATATTGCTGACTGGCTTGGATGTGAATTAATTGAAAGTAATTGGAGACCAACAAAGTTGATAGAAGGAGTCTACGAGGATGGAAATATTCGCATGAATGATGGCAGTAGATTCGAAATTCTGACTTCTGTTGGTGTTACCTCTGCTGCAATAGATATTGCAATTGATTCACTAAAGAATGGTGGACAGGCTTTAATTTTCGCAGACACCCGAAAACGTGCTTTTTCTCTTGCCACTAAAGGCTGCAGAAGCGGTTTATAAAAGTCTCGATAAATCTGCGCAGGAGAGGACAATTGAGCTATCATCGAAGATCCTCAACAAAGGCGACGATACTGAACTCACAAGGAATCTTTCCCATCTCGTAGCCAAAGGTGTAGCATTCCATCATGCGGGATTAGGACCCACAAGTAGAGAGATTGTAGAAGAGTCATTCAAAAAAGGGATAATTAAGCTATTAGCCGCCACTCCAACACTGGCCGCAGGTGTTAACTTGCCTGCAAGGCGTATCATTCTAGCAAGTATTTTACGCTATGATGCTGGATATGGCGGAAATATTCCCATCAGTGTTTTAGAATATAAACAACTCTCTGGTAGAGCAGGTAGACCACAATATGATACTTTTGGAGAAGCAATAATAGTAGCGGAATCAGGAGTTAGTGCAGAGGATCTGTATAACCAATATATCCTAGGTAACCCAGAGCCTCTGCGCTCACAACTGATTAATGACAGAGCAATAAGGGTTCATCTTCTTAGTACCGTTGCAAGAGTCCCTGGAATAAAAAAAATTGAAATTTACCATCTATTCGAAAGTACATTATTTGCAAGGAATTATCAGAAAAATACTGTTGTTTTCAAAGTTGATGCTGCTTTAAGCTATCTTGAAGCAGAGTATTTAATAAAAAGTAAAAATGATAGATATATTGCTACAGACTTTGGAAGAAAAACAACACTACTATATATTGATCCTTTAACTGCAGTAGAATTTAGAAAAGCAATAGGCTCGCTGGATTGTACGACTACGAAAAGAAATGATGGCAACAATAAAAGTTACACTTTAGGTTTTCTTCAGATGATTACGACCAGTGCAGATTTCTATCCAAAATTATCTCTGAGGAAAAAGGATTTTGAAGAATTGAATTCATTAATTCAACATCATAGCGATGAACTCTTTTATCCAATAAGCGAATATGATTATTCGAGGAGTCTATTGGCTCTCAATGAGTGGATTGATGAAACTAGTGACAGGATGATAAGCGACAAGGTTGGAGTTGAACCTGGGGATATGCATAGAATGGTGGAGATTGGTGGCTGGCTAACATATTCATTATATGAAGTTGCAAAATTGCTTAAACGAGAAGATTTGCTCACAGAAATACACAATCTTCGGACGCGAATAAAATATGGTGTGAGAGAAGAACTGATTCAGATTGTTGCTCTTGAAGGAATTGGCAGGGTGCGAGCTCGAGCGTTGTATGATGCTGGTCTTACAGATACCAGAAAACTTGCGAGAGTATCAGATTCAAAACTTGCCGCTATTTCAAAAATCGGACCAACAGTAGCAGCCAAGTTAAAAGAGCAATTGAAGACACAAAAATAGGCTATATATAGCTTCCAATGAAAGAATAAATTAATCATATAAATGATAATTCATTATACATTATTTCAAGACAAACCGTTATAAAAGTGATAGAAATATTATGATTTCCTACAATAACTACTTTGCCTATCAATACTCTTCAATAGTTTGTATGATGTGTTTTTAAAAAAAGATGGATTAAGATCACTTTAGGACAAAGAATCCAACTATTAACAATCATTGCATTTGTGATATGATATAATATAACATCATGTATAGGAGTAATATTATACTAGGGAATTATATAAATCTGCATTAAATATTTGGTATTAAGAAATGCTAGACCTATCTTTTGGAAATAATATTCTAATATATGGAGTGATTGTCTCAGCCACTTCCTTCTTAGTTACATTAATTGCAACTCCTAAAATGATAAGTTCTTTAATAGCACAAGGTAGTGTGGTACAAGATTATCATAAGCCCGGAAGACCCAATGTTCCTAGACCAGCTGGTCCTATATTGCTTGGTGGGATAGTAGCATCTGAAATTATTCTTTACTTATTAACATTGAATATGACAATTATGGCCATAATGTTGACCACTGTAATTGCATTCGTAGTAGGATTAATAGATGATAGGAAAGTTTTGCCAGGTTGGTTCAAACCTATTGCACTGATAGCAGCTGCAATGCCTCTAATTATTTTTGGAGCTCATGGAACCCACTTAAATCTTGTATTTGGAAATGTGTTCATTCCACTGTTATACATACCGCTTATACTAGCAATCATTCCAATTGTTGGCAATACTATTAACTCAATCGACGTTCTAAATGGTGTCGTTACTGGATTTGTAATTATTACAACTATGCCACTTTTATTAAGTATAGCAATCTTTGGTGATAATGACGTATTTCTCGCCGCACTTCCTTTGCTGTTTGGAACAATTGGATTGTATGGGTATCATAAATTTCCAAGCAAGATATTTGTAGGTGACTCGGGCACTTTGGTAATGGGCTCCATGTATGGGGCAATTGCAATTGCAGGTAACTCTGAAATTATAGGAGTTATTGCTCTCCTGCCTGCTGTAATGAATTCATTTCTCTTTCTTTCCAGCGTTAAGAAAATTGTCGAACATAGACAAGTCAAAGAGCGACCTACTATTATAAGGGCTGATTTCAAATTAGCCGCATCGAAAGAGAAGAATGCACCTATAACCCTGGTAAGGTTAATACTAGCAGATGGTCCTCTTTCAGAAAGAGAAATTGGTTATTATATATTTAAGTTAGCAGTATTTTCTTCGTCACTAGCGTTCATTTCTATTTTAATACAATATTATTTCTTGTCAGGTGGTAGATAGATGAGGGTGACCGGCCTTTTGGGATTTATCACAGCAATGTGGGTAATGATACTGGCGATCACCGCTTTTCTAATAAATTTTATAGCTCCCATAGATTTTATTTTATTTAGAAATGGATTAGATAGGTTCGTCATATCTCTAATGCAAGCGTCTATTGCAATTGTAATTATTGTAATGTTGGTGTGGGGACTTAACAAAATGAAGGAAATTTATATGCAAAAAAAATTGCAATTGTAAAAAAGCTCCTATGAAGTATGTATGATAAGCTTTTATCTTATAGTGGCTCTGTATCTAACATTAAATAACAATAACATATCAAAATGATCACTAGATTTACCATTTTAGTAAAATGGAATCATAACAATTGTTAGTAATAATGAATTTTTCGGATATCTAATGGATGATACACACATCGATCTTATTCTACAATTGATGATAAAACGATGAATATGATAGAACAAGCAAAAATACTAATAACAATGATAATGGTATGGTGTATTACTATGAACAATAATAAATTGCAATTTTTTTTAGAAAATTTTTCTATCTCTTTTTAGTAGTTTTCTCTGAAATAATGGGTACTTAAACATGACAAATGACGTTGATATTTTTGGATGATTTTTAATCAATCTTTATCAGCTGTATAGATTTCTTTGGTCTTTGAATAGCTGCGGTTTTCCACAAACGACCAATTTTTTCTACAAATAGTACAATTGATGATCTTATCCTTTGAAGAATATTCAAGCTCATAATGACTACAGCGTATCTGATATTCGCGTTTTATATTTTCCATTTCTCTAAGAGTATCAATATGCCTTACGGGATTTTCTGTCAATATAATATATTGTATGTAAAGAATTTTACTTGCTTATCAATCTTTAAATTATGTTATCATATGAGGTTTATATTTTAGTGTAATATATTTTATTGACTGCCCGAGAAATTATATTTTGTAATTATCACTATGTATCGACAAATACATTCAATAATCTCATTTTAATTCCTTTACTTCTAAAAAGATGGCCGAAATCAATAAATTTAAGTTATTGGGCAAGGAATCTCATCTTAATATTACATAGTCTTATCATTTATTTAAACAATCAAGTTTTTATTACTACTTTTTATAGTCAGTTAATCCGCTGACTGATTTGCTTCCTTGAATCTAATACTAACTTTTCTAAATCGATAGTCTGCATTAAATCCTTATCAGCATAAGAGATAACATTTTATTTATATGATGACTCAAGTTTATCCTAGAAATGATCTACATTTGAAATATTTTTATTGATATGTTTTTAAGAAAAACGTACACTGGATTGCTCTGTAACTTTTACAGAAAAGGATTACACCAGAATGTGGCCAAGGGAGATAACAAAATAAGTAACAAAAGGTTAGTGCTATAACTAAAAGTATTTAACAATTGGCATAATAAAGGTTTGTATCTCTATATCATGAGAAGTTATGGTTACCCGCGGGCATATTTTAATAATTCTAAGTTCTGCTATAATAATTATAGGCATTCTTCTTACCATAATATTCAGTATAGATGCAACAAGACCTTTTCTGAGTCAAGATATATCTGTAGGGAATTATATGATTAAAGCTGGAGAATCACGGATTTTATCGATTAATGTAAGTGAAACGGGACCTACTATGTCTATTGTTATAAAAGCCGGACCCCCTCATGTTCCTATAGGTGCAATAGTTAAAGATCAAAATGGTTTAATTCTTTCAAGATCCATTTTCAGTGATGATTTGGTTTCAAATTTTAAACCCCAAATTAACGGCAAATATGATTTAATAATTACAAATGAAGGAGCTGAATCAGTAAAAGCTGATACAATTCTTGGATATCTATCGCTATTTGATAAGAATGAGAATCCCAACATTAGTGCTCTAGGAGATATATTCACAAGTGTTTTACTAATTATATTAGGAAACCTTGGATTTATCGCAGGGGTTATAGTGATCATTAGAGACAAATCCTTAGGTTACAAAGGAGATATATGTGCTATTTGGAAACTAATAGCTAGCAAAATTATACGATATTTCAAGTATCCAATAAAGAGAATAATAAGACCTAATTCTCAATCTAATCAGGAATACTACATTACAGAAAAAAAGAAATTATAGCAATTCGCTTAAAATTAATAAAAAAATGGTATTATAAAGTACCTGATCACTATCGTATCCATTAAATCTCCTATTTTGTGACCGAGAAATAAAGAAAATAATCGATATTTTGAAGAATAACCCTTCTAACTTATTTGACTGAGTGACTCAGTTGGATTAAATGAGATTATAGGTCAAGTGATAGATTCTAAAATATTTGCTATTTCGCTCAAATTGGCAACAGTGTGTGTTGGTTTTTCAAATTCATTCATTGGTTCTTGTAACTTGAAAAGCGAATTGGTAGTCCTAATAGTTTCCATTCCTAATTTGTTTGCTGGACTGATATCTGTGTCAAGTCTATCGCCGACCATGATACAATCCTCTGGACTTCTTTTGGCGAGGTTCATTGCCAGATGGAATATTTCTAGATCAGGTTTACTTATTTTAACTTCTGATGAAAGTAGAATAACTTTAAAGAATCGTTCTATTTTGGAATCCTCCAATATCTTTAGAATGTCCATAGATTGATTAGCTATTATTCCAAGATCACATAATATTAAGAGAGAACTCAATGTTTGTTCAGCATCACCAAATAAACAAAAAAAATTTCTTCTTGCTTCTTTTAATTCAGGCTCTAACCTTTTCACGATAATCTTCTCATAGCCCTGCTGGCATGTTAATTTGCAAACTTCAATGATTAATTCTCTGATACTACCATGACCTATCTTGCGATTTCTAATAACGTTATCTCTTATTGTAATATAATTCCTAAAACTAATTCTTGCTCCAAAACCGTTGAGTATTTCAAAGAACCGCTGGTCAAAGTAGTCAATAAAACTCCATTCATTTATCAATGTCTGTCCGAGGTCGAAGAAAATACATGGTCTTGTCATATCAATACAATTGTTTATATTGATCAATACAAGGATTTGTATTGTTTTATTAACACTATTGCAATTGGTTATTACGGGTTAATTGGATATTATGTCATCTTATGATCCGACTACCACATACAATTAATACCTGTCAAAACAAATGCATAATAATTATGATAATTATCCACTATTAGTCAACCATAGCAACGAAGATCTATTCGATATAGATGAAAGAATCGATAAGGAATTGAGCCTGATAAATGTCTTTTTCGAAGTTTTATTTATCAAGACATAGGGAAGATTGTTTAATCTTGGTATAGATATATGGGCTGGTATAAGTCGATATTTCGTTTATTAATAAAAAGCATTTTATATAAAAAAACACAAACAAAAAATGTGAGAATTTTTCTCATCTAAATTGATTGCCATATTATTTATATTATAAGAACTTGAATCAATTTATCGCTTCGATATTTTAGACACCAGTCTGCAAGGTATTAGACTAAAAACATAAAATAGTAGGTCCATTTTGAGTATTACTGAATGGTTTTTACTCATGAATATATTGATAGCAGAAGATGAAAAGGACATTGCTCTCTTATACAGAATGGCATTAGAAAGAAGAAATCACCAAGTTACAACAACTGAAAATGGCGAAAATTGTCTTGAGGCTTATCATGAAAAATGCCACTCTGTAAGAACTGCAATAGATGCTATAGGACAACCCTTACCATTTGATGTTGTTATCCTTGACCATAAAATGCCTAAGATTAATGGTATGCAAGTAGCAGAAGAAATTCTTGCGATGAATCCACATCAGCGAATAATATTTGCCTCTGCATATGCTAAAGAAACTCTCACAGATTCTATAAGAAAGTTAAAACAAGTTGTAGAGCTAATGCAAAAACCCTTTAATGTGAATACATTAATTGATATGGTAGAAGACAAAGAAATTTACTCTCAATTGGAAAGATTTAAGGTAGATTTAGACGTTATTAGAGCTATTAATCCTACACATGAACAAATAATAGATTTGTTAGAAAGATTAAAGACAGTACAAAAAGGTAGAATTTTTTAGTTCCGGCTTTATCGATGATTGATATATACATCTTATGATTAGTTCCTTGCAATCAATTACAACAAACATCTATAAGATTCTGACTTCAATCATAAATTTAGTTTATAGGAATTATGATCTTTGTTAGAGTATAGGAAGTATATATATTATCAATCTTATACAATTAATTTGTATTTAAAAGTATTGTTGCTAATAGATATTAAGAAAATAATAATTCAACATTAAAAAATACTTTTGTATAGAATTGAGATATGAATTGTTCTTTTTTATATGCTGAATATTGATTTGATGGGAAAGTCTATCATTCTCCGAAAGGTTTATGAATTCCAACAAATAATGATGATTTAATTTTGGAGATATTGTTATGTTCAGTAGAATAGGTGCAGTTATACTTCTAGTTTCAGATGTGAAAAAATCTCTAATGTTCTATAGAGATACCCTAGGAATGGAATTAAAGAAAGAATCTGAAGATTGGATAGAATTTGTAAAACATGGATCAACAGTACTTGCTTTACATCCTACGAAAAAAAGGAAGATAACAAAAAATAATAGCATGTTAGTAGGCTTCAACGTTAATAATCTAGAATCGGTCTGTAGTGAACTAGAAAAGAAAGAAGTAAAGTTTTACAAAAAGTTAACTGAGGAACCATTTGGAAAACATGCTATTATAAAAGATCCTGATGGACATTTAATTTCATTAACAGAGATAATTTCAAAAGAAGAATATACGCAGATACCATACTATCATGGCTTTGCACCAGCTTGATGATTATAATTACCTTCCTATCGCGTGCAGCATAGAGTCGTATGACTATACTGGCTCGGAGTTAATTTTTCTTTTATAGTCAATCAAGTTGCTTTACTGCTTTTATCTGAGTTATCTTTGAATTATTCTACCTTTGAATAAAGCAGCAGAACATAGAATGCACTTTAAAGAAAGTAAAGCCAATACTTTCATTATAAGACATAATTTTAAGAATCTTAGATAAGAATGTTGCATTATGTTTTCAGCATATTACCATTTCTTGCCCGCATTTTGTCGCATATAATAAAAAAGATACTGCTGAGCGTAGCCAGAATATTTCCCAAAATATTTTCTAATAGTTTCTGAAAATGTTATATACTGATCATAATTTATTTTTTTATTCTTACTGCTATTTCCCTTTTCTTTTTTGTTGTAACTTAGAAGCCAACTATAATGCTGGGAAAGTGCTCGTGTAATCCAGACATCTATAGGAAAAGCCTCAAGCTTCTCTAGAGAGAATAGTAGTATACAATCGGCAATTTTATTACCTATGCCATATATTTTCAATAATTCGGTTTTTGCATCATCATAGCTAGCTTGTATCAGATATTTAACATCAAGGTTTCCTATAGAAATACTCTCTGCGAGCAATTTGACTGCTTTTGATCGATATCCAAGCCCACATGAACATAATTCTGTAATTGTTGCTCTGTTTAGATCGGTGGCAGTAGGAAATGTAAAAAATTCCTTTCCGTCAACTACTATTTTCCTACCAAATTTTCTTGAAAGGCTGTTGAGCATTCTCCGAATCATTAGAATATTAGTATTGCTAGCACATACAAAGGAAAACATACACTGATAAGGGTCCTGGCGCATCAGACGCAGACCTGGGTATCTTCTTATTGCCTCAGATAGGAGAGTATCCTTCGAAAAACTAGATAAAATATATTTAATATCATCATCTAATCTAAAAACATGTTGTTCCCATCCTTTCATAGCGGGAAATGAGTAAAATTCTATGAATCTATCGTTGTTATTTATATTTTTATTTTGTTGAAGATGATCTGCGGCATAGGTCGAAAATTTCAGGATATGTTCTCCATATATCCCGTACCATGCATTGTCAATTCTGTTCCATAGAAACATCTGTCCACTGTTTATGCTAATCTCTAGATTGATGATGGCCTGATTGAGGCATAAAGAAGACAAAGGCCGTAACAACTACGTATACCTATGAAGTCCTCTCTCATATTCATTATTGAACTTTAGTTTCTTCTTCTATTTTTTTTAAATCTCTGTTTAAAATATCAATAGTTTTTGGGATTTCATTCTTGGCACAAGAAAAACAAATCTGTTGTAAGGATAATGGATAAGAAAAAAACTTTTCATTCAGATTTATATCTCTTTTGCAAGATATGCATTTTTTCATTTTATATGGATCCGTATTTTTTATGATCATTCCGTGATAAAGAAAAAAAGAAAATTCATCTAATTTATATATATGTATATGATATTCGGCTTTGTTTACTTAAATCATCACTTCCTTATATGATGGTCAACAAATAGATTGAACCAATTTCTGATGTATTCTACATACATTTTTCTTTTCCACTACTACAAGGAAAGTAGTCATCAAAGCTTTCTGTTATATCCTTAATGTATTGGATTGTTCCCCTTTCAATGAAATTTTTCTCCCATATAATGAATAAAAATGATATGCTCTATATATTAAAATTTATAAGCTTGTGGATGATGCCATTCTATCACCGTATCTGTTGAAAGTGGATGTTTTCAATAATTTTCTAACTAAATCCTTAAGAAATCCTTCAACAACAAGCATTGTTCGTTCAAAAGAAATACGGATACCAAGAATTACTTTGTCAAAATGCTCAATAGCAACACAAACCCAAACATATTGATTGCCAACTTTAAGTAAAGTTTTATCTACAATAAATTCCTGTTCTTTTCTTCTTTTCCTTTGCAATATTTTCTTTGGTCTATAATGTTGAATCCATTTCCATACTGAAACATGACTATAACTAACAATCAAAACGATAGATCGACTATCTGGATCAGCAAGGACACGCTAAGTTCGTAATGGTGGGAGAACCATATTATCTATGTTGGATAAACTATGTTTACAAATTGTATCCTTATTTGATCTCTTTATTGAATTGGATCAGTCTAGATATGGTTCTTGATAAAAAGGTCTACTAAATTAAGAAGTTAAATTTATTGTTCAAAGTATTATATATGCGCTTTTGGTAAATGTAGACTGGAAGCATTATGAAGACTAATAATTTTGCGATGAAAGACTGGCACCTTGAGCATGTCGAAAAAGTCATAATCCGTTACATAACAGGTATATCTCCTGATGCCTCATCATTTGAAAAACGTAATTTCAAGAAATATAGTACCCTTTCAAATTGTGCTAAACAAATTGAATACGATATAAAACATGGCGTAACTACTGATGAGGTTTTTGCAGTAATGCAAAAAATTAGATATGACAAATCTTTCTCACAACTGCGGGCTAATACAGAAACGATACCGCGACTGGATGATCTAGAAAGACAAGTTTGCACTCCAAAAAAAGTAACATCTTGGTAACAGATTAATAATATCTTCTATACTGTCATAGATAATTTTCTCTTTATTGCAGATAGTCTTCTACCAGAAGTTATCATAAAAGGAATCGAAATTTATAATGCGGCACGCTGAAAGTAATTTAAGGAAACATACATACCATGATTTTGAATATATAAATAGACTAATACAAGGAAAGATTTGGCTATTTAAAATCTAGCGGTATTGATCAGGGAATGTTTTTTCTTTTAAATATTCCTTCTAATCAAAATCAAATAGTTTATTCACAAGATACCATTTTATTTATTAGATTCGGTTTCATGCTGAACACTTATCAGCATGCAACCGGATTTCAAGTGCTTTACAATTTTTACATTCATTAATATGCCTACAAGTTTTACCATGATGTTAATATCATTGTAGTCTGTGTACTTGAAACGAATAATAATGGTCGCCTATTTATTAAGGCAAATTGGGCAATATTGAAGTTAATAATATCATCTATTAAATAAATACAGATAATAAAAAAACTTCACAACAAAAAGAAAGCATTAATGAGTTTATAGCCCTGTTTTGTCTGGCTGTCTAAATAGTGTTCAATAGTCAGGAATTTGAAATTACCACAATTCATTGTCAATCTATTATAAAATATAAATTATTAGTATTTGATATTTGACAGAACTGAATTAATAACTCTTCTTGCGTTCTAATCAAAATGTAACAATAATCAATGATAATACCAAATAACATTTATTTTTCTGTTGATATAGACTATTTGTAACTATTAAAAGTTATGATTATCTCAAATAGGAAGATAGAGAAAATATTAATTATATAAACTAATTTGGTATTAATGAGTTTTGGTACACAACTCCAGAATTTTTATACTTCTTAATTCAAGAATAGTCATAATAGCATTTTGAATATCGCGTTTTGATATATAATCAAAATCCCATGCGTCTATAAACCTTTGATATTCTTGTTCTAGTATCTTGGTTGTCTCTTGGAACCCAACCATCTTTTCAGGAGTATCTGGTGCGTTGTAACCTTTCGCAACCATGATTGGGCATCTTAAGTCTCCAGCTAATGGAATATACCAAGCATGTTTTGCAAATTCGTATCGACCGGTTATCATAGCATTATACATACGCATTAATTCGTCATTTGATAATTTTTGCATATCCGTAAACCAGGGTTCGTTTGCAAATTTTGTAACAGGTGACACGTAATCACTCTGTCTGCTTTTCATGCTACTATTTCTAAATATCACTACATTATATTTATAGTCAAACAGATAAAAATACATTTTCTCTACTTTAAAAATGCTTAAATTCTGAATTCTAAAAATAATACGCTTTCATATATGTTATCCGTACCTTATATAATCTCAATATCTTATTCTATTGATTATACGTTATTCTATAATACGCGAAATGCCAATTGTAAATTGTTATGATTGTATGAAGATAATTAATAGATATATAATATAATGACAAACTAAAACCGTAAGTAAACTGATGCAGTATAAAAATAAAGAATTTACTGCTCATTACTGGAATATAATAAGAAACTCAATATTATCCTTAACTAAATTATAGATTTCTAATTGCCTGAGATTGCTGTTAAATAACTTTTAACCGTTAAATAGTCTACTGCACATCTTTGTAATAGTTTGCAAATAAGAAGGAGAATAATCTTTCTTGTCTTAACAGTGCTAATGGTAATGGCAGTGTCAACTTCAGGCATTCTAAGCCCAGTCCAAGCAGAGACAGGAAAGGGAACTGATATATTTAAAGTCATTTTGTCTGTATTTGGTATACAGCCTACAACTGGCGATGTTGTTGCCATAGTTAGTGTAAATGGTGAATCAAAGGTAAAGTTGTTCGATACAGCAAATATTGCTGTAAATGCCACTCAAGGTGGAGGTATTCTAGAGTTTGTTGCCACTTTTCCAACTGTAAATGTAAATGTAGGTGATGAATATAAGGCATGTGCTTTGTTACTGAAAGATCTGAGTAAAGATAATTTGATCTGTAAAACAGGTCTAAATTCACCTGCTAAAAGAGCAGAATATGTTGATTTGTCATTAGCTGATACTGGTGGTAAAGCAGCAGAAACCGATGCTGGTGACGGAGGTGGAGATGCTGGTGGTGGCGGAGGATGATGCCACTACTACAACTACTCCGGAAACATATTCTATAAGGCATTTCGCCCTTCTTTTATAAAATATAAAAACATCCTTTTTATTTTATTTATTGTATAAGCATATTTCCTACAAACTCATTTTTGGGTACATCAGATAAGGTCACGATAATAATCTCTTGAATAAGTGAATAAAATTAGGTCATGATAATACTTCATTTTTTTAACAGTTAACTATCATTTTTATAATCAGATAAAAGCAATCAATCACGTTCTATTTCACTCATTCTATGAGTAGTTCGGAATTATTATTAAAATTTTATCTTGATCAATTTCAATAAAAAAAACAAAACGGACAAATGAAAATCAAATGTTTGATTTTTTAAATTGGAATGGTTTTTATTGTGGTTCAATTGTTGCGGGAGGCTTGCTTGAAACGGCATATGTAACCAATGTCACATCTTCTACCTCATTTGTAATTCTGTTGCTAATCCTTTCAATTAATTCATAGGGCAATCTAGTCCAATCCGCAGTCATTGAGTCTATAGATTCTACTACTCTGATTATCACAATATGACCATAAACTCGTTCGTCACCCAGTACCTCCTACTGCCCGGTCATCTCCTACCGCGGCATATGCCTGCCATACTTTTTCATAAAAACCTGAAGCCTTCAATTCATATTCAACTATTTCGCTTGCGTGTTTAGCTATACGTATTTTTTCACTCGTCACTTCTCCAATTATTCTAACTGCCAATCCTGGCCCCGGGAATGGGTGCCTCTTTAATAGAGCATCTGGAATACCAAGTAATTTTGCGACTTTCCTAACTTCGTCTTTATATAAACTGCTCAATGGTTCTATTACTTTAAGATTAAGCCATTTCGGAAGACCACCAACGTTATGATGAGTTTTGATTACTGCTGCTGGTCCTCTCGAAACTCCACTTTCAATAACATCAGGATATAGTGTTCCTTGTGCTAACCATTGGAATGGTCCGTTCATTTTGGCCACATCCTTAAATACATTTGCAAATTCTTCACCTATGATCTTTCGTTTCTTTTCAGGATCTTCAATCCCTTCCAATTTTTGCAGAAACTGATTCTCTGCGTCAACATATATTACTTGGATACCAAGATGCTCTTTGAATAACCTGATAACTAAATTTTCTTCATCTTGTCTTAATAATCCATGGTTTACAAAGACGCATTGTAAACTGTCACCTATGGCTCTGTGTAGGAGGGCAGCCACAGTAGTAGAATCAATTCCGCCACTTACTGCGCACAGCACTTTTTCATCTTTAACCTGCTTTCGAATATCCTTTATGGTTATGTCTATAAATTTTTCTATATTCCAGTCAGCTTTTGCCATACTGATCTTTTGAGAAAAGTTTTTCAAAATATCTATTCCTTTTTCTGTGTGTACTACTTCGGGATGAAATTGTATTCCATAAAATTTCTTTTCCTGATTTGCAATAGAAGCCGAAAATGAATTCTCTGTATGAGCAATAACTTTGAATCCTTTTGGAATCTTATCAGCTGCATCTCCATGACTCATCCAACATTTTATGTTTTTCTCGATATTGTTGAAAAGATCAGACTTGTCATCAATGACCAGTTCAGCACGGCCGTACTCTCTGATATTTGATTTTTTTACAGTACCTTCAAACTTATCTATTAATACTTGCTGACCATAGCAAATTCCTAATATGGGAATATTCATTTCGAAAATGTCCTTATCAGGTTTTGGCGAATCTCTTGAATAAATACTCGCGGGCCCACCAGAGAAAATTATTCCTTTTGGATTGAGAGCTTTAATTACTTCGGCTCGGGTATCAAACGGTAATAATTCACAGTATATGTTTGCTTCACGTATACGTCTACAGATGAGATGACTATATTGGGAGCCAAAATCTAGAACTATTATCTTGTCAATATTCTTATTATTTTCCACTCTTTTCTATCATCCTTGTAAATACCCATGTAGAAGTATTAAATATCTCATTCAGCCGCTCTTTGTCTCTATAGTTAATTATTGTGATTTTCCTTATAGAACCATTTTTATCTTCTTCTATCTGATAATTCAGTGATTCTATATCTTTAATCTGCTTCTGAGTGACTTTTTCTGCATCTTTCGTTTTCATCCCTTCCAAAATTCTATTTAAAAAGAACGACTTGAAAGGAGGAGTATTAACATTAAGTATTATTCCTTCAGCTGGTATGATTTCAAGTGAGTTTGGAAATAATTCTGCATTTGCAAGCAATAAGTTATCTTTAACTCGTTTTAAGAGTCTAATCTCTTTAACTTCATCCGTGGTCTGTTGTTCAGGTTTAGGTTCACTTCCAATTGTTTCTTCCATAGACGTAGCAGTGGTTGCTATCCTCTGTTGTTTGATGAGATTGGATATTTTTGCAGAGTTGACTGGTACCTCCGTTGATACTGGGGGTGATAGAGCAACCGGGGATGTAATATTAGAAGCGGCCCTAAAGCTGCCGTGTTTTAACAGACTATCAATAAGGAATAGCGTAGTACGTAATCTTTCAATTTCTTCCTGTCTGTCAGAAATCTGTTTGACGAGCCATTCGCGTATCTCGGCTGCGCGTCTGACATCGTCTTCTGAAAAGGTCGACATTTTCAAGGCATCATTGACATAAATGGTATAATAGTATTTCAGATTGCTGATTCATAATAATAAAATTTACATTGAGTATTATGCATAATTTCTCTATATCTTTGATCTGATTCTTGATTTTCTATTAAGTTTTAGTAATATAATCCCAGCCACACCCCAAAGCATTACTGCAAAGATTGTCTGCTGGAAGAACCAAGCAATACCACCTGAGATTGCAAAAATTATGCCTAGAATACCGATTGCTTGTCTTTGACCAAACATTCTAATTCTTAATACCATTATATGCATAAAAAGCAGTAAACCCTCGAATTGGTCTTTTAGATGTATCAAATAACCGTGAACGAGATTGTTTAGCAAGTATTTCAAGCAGGCGTTTACCAGCTTTCATTTTCCTTTTTTTCAAATCAATATTTTCTACCATTTCTTTTGAATATTTGCCTATATGAATGCCAAAGTCCATTCCTATAAGGATAATTTCTTTGGCACCAAATTCTTCTGCCAAAAATACAGAGCGGTCACCATCAGTGAATCCGCCAAAATTATAGACATTCTTGACTGGCATTACTTGAGTCGAGCCAATAACATGTCTGAACCGCGGAACAAGCTTTTGCAATATCTGAATATTATCTCCATGAGCATGCACTACCATTAATGCACCTATCTTTTCTGCTTTTTGTAAAAATGATTGATTCCCGTCCAAATCTGTAACAACAATATCCGGTTTGATATTATTTTCAATCAAGGCTTGAACAGCGCCGTCTGAGACTATCTTGACAAACTTGCGATTCTTTTTTATAAATATAATATTTTGTTCTAAACTGGGGCCTGCACCTATTACCAATATTTGTTTTCCTGCAATTTTTTTATGTAATATTTTTGGAGCAAGCGCTTTTCTTTTAATAATTCGTGACAGATAATATGCTGCTTCTTGATCTTTTTCTGTACTATATCCAAATTGCTGTCTGATATCCTGATAATATGGAAACCAATCTATAAACTTCACACTGAAAGATTATGTTATAGTTATTAATAGACTGTGCTCTAGTGTGAATGAAGTATATTTATTGATAAACTAAGGAATTTCAAAAGTATATAAAACTATCAATTATTAAGAAATATGTAACAATACAAAAAGCAAAGAAAAAGAATGATAAAGTTTCCCAGTTATCGATAATTATTAATGTATCTTAATCTTTTTTAATACCCAACCACACACAATCACCATTGCCCAAGAAAACGATATATGGAAGATGCCCAATATGTAAAACCAAAAGTGACCTTGAGGTCGTCTCTGGCAATCCAGGAAAAGAGAAATTTAAATGCAATAGGTGCTATCATAAGTTCGGTATGAATGAGCTTTGATAATAGTTAGTTGCCAATCATTGGCTATTGATAGTCTATTGAGATCGAGATTAAATATTAATGCAACATAATAATGATAACGTCATAACCCTATCAATATTATCTGCTATCAATAATAATATAATTACTTTAATAAATTATTGGATACATTTATGACATTTTATCTATTTTTACTATAACAGGTCAGATATATCTTATAGAATAAATGTATTCTATCAAACTAGATTATGTAATTGCGAAAGATTATACAAGATGCTCTTGTTGTTCTCTTGTATTAGGTTTCTCTCGCTAAGACATATATGTTGTAAAGTAAACTAGCCGAGTGCCCTTTTGATAGCACTAACAAAGTGTTCCCTTTGGACTGGCTTTCTAATAATATCTTTGGGATCTACGTCAGGTAATACACTCAAGATCTCATCAATTGCATCAAGCGCGGATACAAACAACACCTTAATGGATATATTCATTGCTTTTAATTTACAATAGAGTTGGAGTCCATTTATACCAGGCATTCTTATATCCAAAATTACTAAATTGTAATCATATACATTCGTCTCTGCAAAGTGATTTAGTGCTGTCTCAGAATCTGTAAACGATTCAACCTTGTAGTCTTCATCCTCTAGGAAGGACCTGTAAGTAATTAGCAAGTCTTCCTCGTCATCTACAAGCATGATATTTGCTGAATACTTATACTGTTGATTTTCAGGTTCAATGGATAATAATGATTCTCTCTTCATCTGTGACGAGTGTAATTGAGGATATTTCATCTTGGAAATCCGTTTTTTTTGATTTGATACATTCTTGTTGGTTCTATTACTATTTATAACAGAATATAACGTATAATGTTGTTCAAAGCCGACTGAATATTCACCAATTTCTTCGAATTGGTAATCCTCAACAGAGAACGAAAACGATTTTATCATGCGGTATAGACTGCAACCAATTACTATACCGTTTGTCTTTGCCTTACAGTTTATCTTTGCACAAACGTTCATGGTAGGACCAAATAAATCATCATTTTGTGAAGTTGCAGACTTCGCAAGCTCTACTCTACCATAATCCGCACTTATCCTGTAACTAACGGACGGCAGTTTCTCTTTATATAACTCCTTGTTGATAATTATATTTGCTGCTATCATGGTAAGACAACATTCTATTACATCTTTGAAAGCAGATTTATTGCTAGAATCATGTGTTTCTGGGAAGTAAAATATTAACCCGTCGCTTGTAATCTTGATTGTTTTTGCATTGAAGTTTTTGGCTATTGCAGACAGTGTATTAAGAAATATTGAATAATACTTGCTAATTTTATTAGCATTAGTAATTTCACTAGTAATTTTTATAGAATCCATTATATTTACAAAGCATACACAATAGTTTTGTGAGTAGCCCGAGAAAGTTATCTCTTCAGCTGATTTTTCATAAGAATGGTTGTGAGCCAGAGAAAATCATTCTCACCTAGATTTAATTGTACTAATAAATATATATTGTTTTTCGGTTCTGTTACCTTGACAGGCGATAGAAGCAAGCGTTAACTGTTGGGTGATGATAAACCTCCTACTATCGTTAAACAAAAGTTTATGGCTGAAGAATCTGTTTTGATATCGGTGAAAGAAACAACGAAAAGATGGATGTCTTGTCAGGTTTAACAAGAACATTTGTTAGTCCACTTTAAGAAGGCTACAATTGCAGTCCGTCCTCCCAAGACAATGGCTGCGAATTCGTGTCTTACAATCATCGCTTGCCATTAATCAGCTTTCACCACACTTTTTGTTCCCGTACAAAAAATTTATTAGCTTGATTTATGTATCTTATTTTGTTCATTTCCGTTGTTGGCGAAACAGAGGAATTCCCTCGCTGACGTGCGCAGCATCAGTCCAGTTTACCAGCCTAGTTGGAGCACTGCCGGGAGGAATTCTATTGCCCAGCACGATGAATATACGGTTTTCGTTGCTATTTAGGCTTCAACAAAGAGAGGGAAAGAGCTATAACAATGGGGAGACAAGTAGTAATATGGTAGAGGAAAAGAAGCCCGCTACGGTAGGTTAATCGATTACATTCGTTTATGATATCGAGGAATTCCTTTTAGTGGAAAATATGCCATAACGAAACCAAGGAATGAAGATATAAAGAAATCATGGGAGAACCTGAAGAAATACATGAATATTTATCAGACAAATTATGTATCACCCGATAGTTAACACGTTGATAGGTAACCCGTCAAGTTAACAGAACCTGTTTTTCTAATAAACTGATAATAAATTTACTTTATAATATAAGCAGAAGATCATACATTTTTGGTTTTATTCCCAATAGATCTTGTGGAAGAAATTGAAGTTTTACGATGTATTAAATTATACAGAATGCTTTGTTGATAGATGAATGTTACAGTCAGCTAGAAAAGTGCGTAATGTAAGAAGGTATATTTTTAGCAAATAGAATAACAAAAATTAGTGTAACAATTATATCTAAAACTCATTGATATACGTCCTATATGATGATCAAAGACAAACATGCAGTAACACCAATTTTTCCAGGAGAACAAGTGGCATTCATTGAAGAGTTCGAAGGGGGGAAGAATACATATGTCACAGATGGAACTATCCGATCGAAAGCCGTAGGTACACGAGTATATGACTTTAAAAGAAGGATAGTAAAGATTAACCAGAAAAATTCACCGATGCTGCCTAAAATTGGTGATGTTCTAGTTGGCTATATAGAGATGCTGTTTGGAAATATGATCTCAGTAAGGATATTATATATAAATGAGAAGAAATCATATGCCGGATTTTCTGCAATAGCATCCACTAGAATAGGTGGTAGTAATAGTGGAGGCGGAGGATGGCGTGAAAGGGGAGAAAGACGCGGCAGAACTATTTTTAGAGTTGGCGATATTATACGAGGACGAGTAATCAGTCTATTAAATTCAACAATACATATAACAATCGATGAAAAAGAATTCGGGGTTCTCTATACACTATGTTTTAATTGTGGCGGTGATACTGTTCGCGTACATAATAGCGTAAAATGCATTGAGTGTGGAGTGTACGAAGAGCGAAAATTAACGAACGATTATGGTAAAGAAACTTTCAGATTGATTCATAAAATGCAATAATCATAAGAAACTTCACTAAGAGTATCATTATAGACAATGCTCTTAGATGGATGATGTAATTCGTGATAATAGTTAAAAATGTATTGAGTAGATTATTTATAAATACGAAATTATAATCGCCTCTTAATAGGTTATAAACTTGTTGTGTCAATTTTTGATATGTAATAAAAGAAAAATCACAGTATTACTTATTTATTTGGCGTTTGTTATTAATATTCTACGTTTGGATCTACCGCATAATGTGATGATGCAAAGTATACAGATATCTCTACGAAAGTGATATAATTTTAGCAACATAAATCAATCGTCATTAATATAAATATTATATTATATGTATAGAAAAGGAGATAAATCTAAAATATATGAAAGATGCTGAATTTTATTATACTTTCTATCATCTTGTTCTTTATTTGCCTACAACAGGCTAAGTCAAACTAACACTGATATCAGATATCAGATATCTATCTCCCTGCTATTCTTTAGCTTTTCTGCCTCATTATATTTATTCATACGTCTATCATAAAAATGGACATCAACAACATTTCTTATTTCTTGTAAACTCTGGTAATCCAGACAATATGGACACATCATTTTCTTCAAATGCTTTTAAGAGTAAATTCTTCCTTATCCATTTCATTCTTTAATATCACTCTGGCAAGTACTTCCTAGCTTACTATACTATTGTCTTTACCATTATACTCTATTGTCGCCATAGTAAATGCTATTTATTTTTGACTTGAAGATAAGTCTCTATTTTATAATTTTCATTGTGGTTCTCTTGTCTTCTCGATTTGAGAATACTAGAGTAGTTATATGGATACTAACGACATTACCAGCAATGAAACATATGCTACAATTGACTTGATAACGGTAATGCATAGTAAACTATTACTTGATCACGATGGAGCGAATGATATATCATAATAGAATGGTAAAAGTATGTGATCAAGAATATACTAATAAAAAATTATGACAAGAATCAATTAAACCTTACAACAGATATTCTTGCTTCATATTAAATAGTCAGGTATATACTGATCTAGTAATTATACAAGTATTAGCAAAATAGCTTACAACACTTACAATATAAAATTAAAAGCCCATTCTTTAAATAACTAAACGCTTATAATCCTACAAGGCGGCTAGACAGTAAGGGAATATTGGACATTAAAGAAGGTCTGACGTTTGACGATGTATTACTTGTCCCTAAACGGTCCTCAGTAATTTCCAGAACTCAGACGGATTTGAAAACAAAACTCTCTAGAAATATTATCATAAATATTCCGCTTGTCAGTGCAAATATGGATACAATTACAGAATCTGGAATGGCAATAGCTTTGGCGAGAGAAGGAGGTATTGGGATTATTCATAGGTTTATGACTATTGGGGACCAAGTAGACGAAGTTTTGAGAGTAAAACGTTCTGAATCAGTTATGATCGAGCAACCATATACTATCAAAAATGATATGAGAGTAAATGAGGCAAAGAAAATGATGCAGGAATATGGCGTATCAGGCTTGCTTGTAGAAGACAAGGATAGGACACTTGACGGCATCATCACCAACAGAGACATTACATTTGAAAAGAACATGGAACGCAAAGTTTCGGAACTGATGACTAAGAATGTTATTACTGCAAAATATGGAACTACAATGGAGCAAGCAAAAGAAATTCTTCACAAACATAGAATCGAAAAATTACCTGTAGTTGATGATAAAAAGCGAATTGTAGGTCTTATCACAAGTAAGGACATTATGAAAATGGATCAGTATCCATTTGCTTCTAAAGACAAAAAAGGTAGACTGCTTGTTGGAGCCGCAGTTGGGGTAAAAGGTGACTTTTTAGAAAGAACAGAAACACTCTTAGATGCAGGAGCTGATACTATAATAGTTGATATTGCTCACGGTCATAGCGATAATGCTATCAACACAGTAAATATGATAAAAAAAGCATTTCCTCATTGCGAACTCATCGCTGGAAACGTTGCTACCGGTGAAGGTGCCAGGGATTTAATTACAGCTGGAGTTGATGCAGTGAAAGTGGGTGTAGGTTCTGGTTCCATATGTATCACAAGAGTAATTACAGGGTCAGGGGTTCCGCAATTAACCGCAGTCATGGAAAGTGTTAAAGTAGCAAGAGAATACGATATTCCAGTAATTTCTGATGGTGGCATCAGAACGTCAGGAGACACAACAAAAGCACTCGCAGTTGGGGCATCTTCGGTAATGGTTGGCAGCATGTTCGGAGGAACTGATGAGAGTCCTGGAAAAACACTTGTCAAGAATGGAAAAAAATTCAAAATGTACAGGGGCATGGCATCATTCTATGCCTCACTCGGCAGAAAGTATAGAGAAGAAGGTCCACAGGTTGTAGACTCTAATGATTTAAATGACTATGTCCCAGAAGGAGTCGAAGCAATGGTCCCCTATAAAGGTAGTGTAGTTGAGATTATTAGGCAACTTGTAGGTGGCTTACGATCTGGCTTAAGCTACTGCGGTGCAAAAACAATATCGGAAATGCAGAAAAACGCAGAATTTATCAAAATTACGCCTGCTGGTTATATTGAAAGCCAGCCTCACGATGTGAACTTGATGTAGAAGACATACTATCTATCGATTAACCTGAGAAATTTGTATACATATACTCGACATTAGATTATGATAAAATGAACTATGGCTAATAATTTTTATTACTTTAGAAATCTCGGAAGTTTCTATTATATTATGTCCTTGTTATTTTTTAATCATATGTACCGATCCGATGAGATAATTTTTGTTGGTCATCAAGATAATATTGTTGAACACATATTAAGATCTAGAAACATATACGAACCATTAACAAATTCTTTCATTAGCATATTGTAAGCTTAGCAAATTCTTTAGTATCATGGGTCTTCAGTATCTATCAATCCATATGCAGTTGTTGAGCAGACTGAAGAGATAGTGATGTTGGTAGACATAAATAGTTGTGGCTCCCCTTATCTAATTTATTGAAATTTAGTTAGCTTTATCTATTATCGAACATGAAAGGGTCTCTAGTCCAATAACAATGACTAGTCTTAACAAATTAAATGTTATAAGCGTCTATACATGGCCAATTGGATCGAACGGTTTCGAAGGAGTTTTTATTATAGTCCCAAATGAAAAAAATATTATCGAATTAACAAATAGTATCAAAAGACATCAAAAATATGAAGAATTTGTATTTATCACTAAAGAAGGAAAATCATCTAAGGCGAGAGATTTGTTTATCATAGAAGAATATGGCAATTATACTAAACCTAATATTAATAATAATGAGTATATAAACTACATACGATTCAGGTTCAGATGTAAAAAACTTTCATAAGTGGAATAAAGAATAGAAATCTGTGGATATTAGAATATGAATTACTGTAATTAGTGATAAAAAAACATATTCAAAGTTGTACTATATTCGTCCGTCAATCTTATGCTTGTTATTTGATTCTTACCTTTCTGCTAGCTATAATTGTTTGTTTAAAAAGTAATTCTACCTGTTATCTAGAAAGTCTCTACTTTCCCGTGATTATGCATCCTTAACTTTATCTCGTGATATCATATAAGACTGCTTCAATTAATCCACCTTCACAATAGGTTGAAACTCTTATAGCTGATCTATCTTTCATCTAACTTTCATTAGTGATAATTATGGCTTTCATTATTTGATTTCAGTTGAATTGATGATGTCAGTATTTATATGAAGATACGCAATAATTGGTTTAAATATGTTTAAAACTATCTTGAGATACTTCAGGGTTTTATCATAACCGATTGTATCAATATCATATATAGGGTATACCATATTTCTCTTTTAGTATAGCAGTTTGTTTTTCCTAATTAAATACTACTTGAATATTTATAATATCATATGGTAAAATAATGTAGAATGTCACATAGATCATCAAAATCCATAAGATTCTATATTCTTTTGGCTGCAGGGTTTGTATTCATTGGTATCGGAGTCATCCTTTTATATTTATATTCACAACCTGCCGAAGTGCCACTTCATGGAATTATAAAAGCCGGAATGACAGATATTTTAACTCCGAATATGAATATTGGGAGCACGGCCGATATTATCATTACAGGTTCAATTTTCAACATTACTATTACAGATCCAGTCAAACATATCATAAAATCTGAAGCAAGAGGAACTTCAGATTTTAATTATAATTTTACAGCAGAAAAAGAAGGAGACTATAAAATCGAGATCAACAATATAGGCAGTTCAGATTTATATGTAGAAGGCTATGCTCAGAACAAGCTTAATGGAATAGCATTTAGTGGACCTATAATGTTGATAATAACAGGAATAATTATAACAGGATTGGCCGTAAGATTTGAAAAACGCTAGTTAATATAATTCTGCTTTTTTATAAGATCCTAGAATTTTGAAATACACACTTTTGTTTTTTATAGATTGCAACGCTTTCTTAATAGTTTCATCTTCGTAATGGCCTTCAAAATCAACATAAAAGTTATATTCCCAGGGGGTTTCCTTAGTAGGACGTGATTCTATTCTAGTAAGGTTTATCTCTCTACTAGCAAACTCATTAAGAATACCAAATAAAGCACCTGGCAAATGCTTGACAGAAAATATTATAGAGGTCCTATCATAGCCTGTTGGTTTTGTTTTTGTTTTTGAGAGGACCAAAAATCTTGTGAAATTATTTTTTTTATCTTCTATTCCTTCTTCCAAAACATCCATGTCGTATATTTCTGCTCGCTCTTCTACTAGCTATTGCAGCTGCATTCATAATTATTTTTTCTTTGATCATCTTTACGGCGCCCGCAGTATCATATGTAGGAACAGACTCAAGTTTTTTTACTTGAAGATAACTTCTGCACTGTGCAATGGCTTGAGGGTGTGAATATACAATCATTATTTGACCTAAGGTTATGTTTTTATTTACAATAAGACAATGTCTAACTCTCTGATAAATCTCACCAGATACAGTTATTTTTGTCTGTAATAATAAGTCATAAGTTTCGTTTATACTTCCCTCTATAGAATTTTCAATAGGTACTACTGCATAATTTGCTTCGCCAGTTTCTATGCTATCAAATACATCTTGAAATGATTTCTTGGGCAGAACCTTTGCATTCGGAAAATATTGTAAAGCTGCCATTTCACTATAGGCTCCACGCTCTCCTTGAAAAGTGACAGCCTCACTCACCATAACAAATCAACTTATTGCCTATTTAATTAGATATATGTACATTAAATAAATCACTCTTTATGTAAAAGATATACCAATGAGTAAAATCAATTTACATCCTTTAGAGTTTATTAATGAAGTAAACTTAACATTGTAAGTGCCTGAACTGTCTCCTTTACGTTGTGTGTTCTAATTAAGTTTGCACCGTTTAAAGTAGATATTATTTCGCAAACCAATGACGGAATTAAGCGGTCCTTCGTATCCAGATTAAATAACTTACCTATATATGATTTTCTTGAAACAGAAACACAAACCGGTTTTGACAGTTTCTTTATATCATTTAGCTTTGAAATTACTTCAACATCCCGAGTATACCAAGGTACATCTTTCATTAGTGTAAAGAATGGATTTTTACCACCACTCCGGAAAAATCCAACAGATGGATCTATGATTATGTTGTCGTTATCAATACTTGCTCTTCTTGCAATCGTAATACTTTCATTTAGAAGTTTTATTGTACCATGGATCTTTCCTAAGTTGGGCGGTGATAATGATTGATTCCCATTATATGCCCCTACGATGACTGGGATATTCGACTTTGATACAATATCTGCCATCTCTTTGTCATACTTTAATCCAGTAATATCATTGATAGCATTAGCACCAAAGATGATAGCCTCTTTAGCCACACTTGATCTTGGAGTATCAACTGAAACTGGTAGGTTACAACTTTTCCTTACCATGTTTATTGCTTGTCTCATTCTTTTGATCTCTTCCTCAATTGGAATGATAGTTTGAAGGTAGGGCGCTGTTGACATTGAACCTATATCTATTATATCGGCTCCACTATTCTGCATCTCCCTAGCTGTTCCAGCAATTTCGTTGGTGCTAGTTTTAATAGATCCATTGTAAAAAGATTCCGGACTGGTATTAATTATTCCCATTACCCTGACTGGATAGTTATCTCCGACCAAGACTTTACCAATAGATGTCAATTTTTATTACATACTCTATTTTCAATATTAAATTAGCACTTCTAATGTTAATATGTAATATTTGTTAATACTATTATATATCAACATCTAGCTTTACGGATTGATTTAGGTATTAGATATTGATAGACCCTATAAAGTGTTTTATAGTTTAAAATAAGAGGGTTCTCCATCATTTACTGATAATACGGCTAGTTAGGTGTATTGGGATGGTAAGGACATTAGATAAAACGCATACTGTACTCTCTTATATTGAGGGAAGCTTAAAAAATGTAATAATAGTCGAGGGCGAGAGTAAAAACCAGGGATTTATTTTCTCTTTGCTAAATCCGCCTGTACCATTAGGTGGAAATATTGTATCACTTGATATCTATATAAACGGGATTCCCTTTCCAAAAAAATCGATTTTTATTGCAACTTCTGAGGATGTCGTAAACGCATCTGCGCTTTGTGAAGATAGACCTATTCCTTTCAAGCCTTTCCAAAGTGCAAGATTCTTAATAATAAAAGAAGACGGATTGGAAGAAAAAAAGAAACACAAAATTGTAATTTTGAGTAAACTTGAAGGCTTCGAGCAAATAATTATTCCCTTTGCCTTCAGTGATTATGCAGGAGAACAGAGAGAAAGGATCTTTCTTTCTTCTAATCTAGTTGATGATCAGGAATCTACTACAATGACCGAAGATACTATCTTTAAGAATTTTGCTAATCCATTGATATTATCTGGAAAAAAGGCATATATAGTTTGTTCATCCAATGGATCACTTTCTGCTAATTGGACATGGATGGGAGCTAGATATGATAATGGAGGATTATATGTTCCTCCCGCACGAGCTTTTGGCCGTATTATAGTTGAGATTTCTATGGATGATGGTGTACGCAAACGGCTTCCAAATTTTGTTGTATCTTCCAGACATGAGAAGGGATTTCTCTATACTAGGCATGAAGTAGCAGGATTGCAAGTAAAAAGAACACTGTTTGTACCTATAGAAAACAGAGGATTTGTTATGCGCCTAGAACTTGATCTATTAGATAGACATACTGATTTTTCAAAAATGGGTTTTAAGAAGAATATTAAAAAAACCAAACGAAAGATTCGAATCCATTTTCTTATTGATGGCAATATAACAAGTTACGGTCTTGCTGCTATTTCTCAAAGTAATTATTCAAAGTTGATTACAACAGAGAATTGCCTGCAAATCCAAACAAGTGCCAAAAAAGGTGTTGCTCATTATTATGGAACAATTGGAGTTGCACCGAAAGATTTGCGGCCTTCTAAAATTCTAATGGATTCATTTGATAATGACATAGAGCTATCTTATGACATTGAAATTGAAGCAGGAAAGAGTGATGAGATTTCTCTTGTTGGCGCTGGTAGTTTTAACAGTTCTAAAGATTGTATAAAAGAATACCGGTTTATTCGGGATAATTATAGACAGCTGTTAGATGACACCCAGGAACACTTCATAGCAGTCTCCTCTTCTACTTTATATGCTGAATCAACTGCAAAACAAAATCCAACTATTGCGAAACTAATCAAAGCTTTAGAAAAAGCAAAGGTGAGCATGGAATACTTAAAAGCAGAATATGACGAACTTGGAGCTGGAATTTGTGCGGGACTACCGAGATTCCCTAATTATTGGGCCAGAGATACTGGTTGGTCGCTAAGAGGTTATTTGTCTATGGAAGATTATTACTTTGCATATTCAATAATTGAAAATTTTCTGCGCTACCAGGCTAAAAAAACCTCATCAATAGCAAAAAAAGGTGAGTTACCTATGATAATAAGTGGGCCGGCTTTTCTACATAATACAACTTATGGGTCGGCTGATTCTACTTTTCTTTTTCCGTGGGCAATACATGAATATGTGTTATCTACAGGTGATATTAGCTATCTGGAAAAGCGATGGAAATCCATTATCGACCTTGTAAATTGGGGGTTTTTGAAAGATTCTGACGGTGACGGATTGATAGAGCATGGATTTACAGGAGTTGCTGAAAAATTACCTATACAAGATTCCACATGGATGGATCATATAGATAGAAGGAAAAGTGCAAATGATATTCAAGCTCTGTTTTACGAAAGTTTGAAAATAGGAAGTGACCTAGCGAGGATCGTAGGAGACAATTATAATATGCAAAAATGGCAAAAGTCAGCCGAAGAACTGCGGAATAAAATTGATATAGAGTATTGGAATGCCAGTACCAAATTTTATCATGATACTATAAGAAGGGATGGCTCAAAGGATCCGAGTATACGACCCAACGCATTGGTTCTTTTGATAACAGATGCCGTTCGAGATAGAGCCAAAGCTGAATATGTTCTCACAAGGATTGAAAAAGATGATATTACCACTCCTTGGGGTGTCAGAACGTTAAGTGCATCAGATCCCAAGTATCATCCCAGCCTTTATCATGATGGTGCTGTTTGGCCTTTAGTTACAGGATGGGCTGCTATAAGTGAAATTAAATTCGGAAGGAGAGAGCAGGCTTTATATTATATAGAATCAATGGCAGAACGGATCCTGTCTGAAAATGGTATGTTTGCGGAAACATATAGAGGTGATAGACCTGAACCATTTAATTCTTGTATACTTCAGGCATGGTCAGTTGGGATGTATATTTATGCCCTGAGTGAGATGATGTTAGGGATGAAAATAAATATGATTGAGAATAAGGTCCATTTCGAACCCCACATTCCCGAATCCTTAAGAAATAATTCTCTTCCTATTAAGTTTGAACACGCCTTTCAAACTGCCAAAGGTTCAAGCAGGTTCCAAATCGTAGTTGATGCCAATAGTGAAAAAATAACTGTTCAATTCAAGAACGGTGGTACTAATAATGTGCCAACAATTCTTAGTAATATCTATTCTATTGATATTAAAAATTGATCTGTATTTATAACATATTAAAAATATTGCATAGGAATCTAGGTACTAACCCTTACTAACAATATATTTTAATAATAAATATTGTTTTGTATTTTTTAGCACAGCTCCAATAATGGGAATTGATAGCTCGTTTTTTTTACTTTTTATCTAAAATGTATCTCCGCACAGAACAATGTTTTTAGAAAAAGTAACTTATACGAAGAACCTATAAACTTAACAATTATGACGGAATATAAATCATATAATTAGATTTTAGTAATTTCGTATAATTTAAATTTAATTATATTTTCTCATTATTGGAGATGCATATCAGTGCAAATAGATAAAAACGTACTATCAACAAGAGTAATAGATTGCATTTATTATATTGTATATAAAATGATAATATCGACAATCTACAAATTATCTTCTATTATGGTGGTTAACTATATATGATGGTAATAGATGAAAAGAGAATATTCAAAATAATATATGAACGAAAGCCTCATTCTGTAGCACTCAATGGGCCAGAAGCTCTTATACCGAAAATTCAAAATAGTGCAAGTAATATCACCGAAAAATTTGGTATTCCTGCATATGTTATTGGCGATACATGTTGGGGGTCATGCGATCTGAATATACATGCGGCAAATATGTTAGGAGCTGAAATTTTGTTCAATATCGGCCACACTGTGTCTATGGAAACATTTGATGAAAAAGTAGTAATGATTAATGCATTTGATGATATTACTTTCGATAGAGTAGCAAGAAAATGCGCATTAGAACTTAAAAGTAAAAATTACAATTCGATATCTTTAGTAACTGATAGTCAACATCTTAGTCAAATCACACGTGTCAGAGAGGTCTTTGAAGAATTTGGTTATCAGGTGATTATAGGTAGAGGAAAAGGACAGCTAAATGATGCACAAGTTTTTGGCTGCGAATTCTATCCAGCATATAACATTCAAAGCCAAGTTGACGCTTATATTTTCCTTGGTCAAAGCACATTTCATTCAGCGGGTGTTGCAATATCAACAGAAAAACCTACATATATGCTAGATCCATACTTCGAAGACTATTCTGATGTTACTGGAATTGCTAGACAACTACAGAAGAAAGCCATATTATCAATATATAAAGCATTGGATGCAGAAATAATAGGAATTATAGTCGGATTAAAAGAAGGACAGTTTGCGCATATAAAGGCACTTGAATTAAAGAAATCTTTTGAACAGTTAGGAAAAAAGGTGCAGTTAATTGCATTGACAGATATTACTGAAGATCGTATACAAATTTTCAAAGGAATCGATGCATTTGTACAAGTTGCCTGTCCAAGAATATCTATCGATAATCATTTCAAGAAACCCATGTTATCAGTTCCGCAGGGACTGGCTCTAATTAAATTGCTTAAAAAAGAGCCCATTGATAATTTTCTAAAAATTCGGCACTGGCTCTAATCAATTGATTACTTAATTTTATTAGTAACATGGCATACAATGCATGATAATTCGGAACTATGTAGGTTAAACCTATTATCATAAATGAAGTCGCCTGTATTGTAACTTTTTTTATACTTGGCACACACAACTCATCATTTTATTGTTAGAAGTCAAAATAGAATTGTTAACAATCTAAGGAAATTGAAGTCATCAATCTTACTGCAGCATTTCTGTATCGTTATAGATTTTTATAGAAATGAATATCTAAATCACATTTTATGATTGAGGACGGTATATATTTTAACATCAATCACGACCATTCTTGTGATGATTAATGAAAACGCTTTTCAAAATTAATATGTAATAGATATATTTTAAAATTTATCTAATATAATACCATCGACAGTTTGGCATTACTTCCAATTATATCGATATAGATTACATTGGACGCAATTATGCAGTAAGGTCTTTCTATCTTTCTTTTACCTGTTGAATTGCTAAAAATTCTAAATATATGCTGTCTAATGCGAAACAATATCTCACTTTTAGAGTTTTCTTTGCTCTTTGTAGATTTGATAATATATAGAATACAAGGATAATAAAGTTAATTTCTAACTTATGTCATAATTTTGTTCTATGAAAAAGGAAAGATTGTGATATATATTTTTATTGTCGAGTTGTATCATTAGCACCAGTTGTTATGTTTACTATGTATTCCGCTGCTATACTTGTTGCATTAGTATTACGAAGTACGTCTACCAGAAAAGGTGTTATCTCAAGACCAGTTTGATTGCCTGACATTGCAGAGGTATTAGTCATAGAAGAAGTTGTTATATTTACGATATAGTCCGCTGCAGTACCTGTTGCATTGGCGTTACGTGTAATATTGATCACAACTGGCATTAAAGTCCTATCAGTTTGATTAATTACTGTGGTCGTTGCATTTATTGGAGCAGTATCTTGCCCTAATGCTTGCTGTGTAAATTGACTGGTGACATCAAATGAAAATGGTGCAAGTAAGGCTAAAAACGCAATTCCAGACAAAATTGCGTTAGTCGCAGATTGTCGTTTATTCATTGATACAACAGACTTTACTTTCAATTTATCTCTTTCGTCTATATTTCTTGGATCAACATATCTTCAAAAATTTAAGTTTAGAGAGGTAATCATAGTTATACGCCGATATTACTACTAGTAGCGTTATTTGCAACTTTTGAATTAATATAGACTAAAGGTATTTGTAGTTCTATTCTACTCATTATATTGCAGATTTTTTCTCTATTACCTTGTAAGCTGACAGAAAAGTCATTAGTGTCATACCAAATAGTAGAACTCCCGTTGACAAATGTATTGCCACAATCAAAGATTGCAATTTAGTATTGACCACTAGCATACCCAATAAAATTTGGAATGAAATGATGATGCTCGATGCTATAGCATACTTTCGTGTGATTCTAGCATTTTTAATAGCATATGCGGCAATAGCATAAATAAAAACTCCTGTAATGACGACCAAAACTCTATGATAGTGTTCAAAGAAATATTTTGGAGGTGGGAAATTAAATCCATTAGGACAGAGTGGCCATTCAGTACAAAATAAACGCACGTTAGAAGCACTAATGTACACTCCTATCAGCATAACACTGTACACGAGAACTAGTGAAGCAAAACATAACCACAACATTGTATGAGGAACGATTTGTTGCTGGTCCATAAAAGAGATATTTTCACCAGTCAATTATTAATCTTGACGATAACAAAATATAACTCTGATAGGTGTGAAAAATATTTCAGATTTTAAAAAACTGGTGTTACTAATTGTGATAGTAGATCTAACTACGGAATTAGAGAATAGGTGATATTGCATCAGTTTAAATATTTTTCTTTATATAGAATAATAATTTTTATCCCTTTGCTATTAAAGATTGTGTTAAATACAATTTTTATTCTATATCTCGAATATTTTTATATTCTGTTTCCTTCTGAGTTTTAGTCTCAACGCCTGTAGTTTTTTCCTCGATTACTCTCACATTTTGATCCAAGTCTGGAAGAAATGTTACCTTTTGTCCATATGATGTAGTCTTAAACGCTTCAAAGTCTTTTGAATATTGATCTGTTGGTGGTTCACTCCCATAGAAATATTTACCAAGGAGTTCCTCTTCGCTTACTAAAAGCCATAATGTCTTACCGTCAAAAGCATCAGCTATATATTTTGGAATCCAAAATTTGTCCTTACTTAGTGTACCCTTTTCTAATCGTAAGAAATTCAGAGATATCTCTTTAATTTCGCCGACATCCTTTCCGTCATTGCTTTTGACCTTCTTACCCTTAAGCATATTCCATAATATTGTGGGTCCTTCGTGTGATGTCATCGTAAGTTATCTGCAGAGATATGTCCTATAACCATTAGAGAAAATTGTTCTATGTAAACTTAACTCAGGCTTATGCATAGCAGGGTAGCGGTCAGCCACATATAATTGAGAATGATATATAATAAGAATGATCTTTAAGAATAAAGAACTATAAAGGATCCTTTGATGATTTTATTACTTGATTCCAATGGGAATGCAATAATGAAAGAAATGTGGGCTTAATACAACATCATGAATTATCAATCACTGTCTTAAGGTCTTAATCTTTTCCAATCTTTAAGAGAATAGAAAGACATGGCATAATTTCCAAATTGTAATATTGCTGTGTCTTTTGTATATAACTCCAAAATATTTTGTTCTGTCATTGGCGTTCCAATCGCAGTTTCTATTGGCTGCAAAGTGGCAATTACAGCGTGGCCTTTATCTCGTTGAGCCATTTTCCGAAGTCGTTTTACCTCTGAGCCTTTCAACCGAGGTATCAAGCTGCTTGATTTTACTTGGATCAGCCACTTTTTAAAAGCCCGAGTAGCGATAATGTCTGCTGGTCCCCTACTTCCTTTGGAAAGCTTTATGTCCCATCCTTTTAATTTAAGATACAGCACAACAACAAATTCAGCTTCTCTTCCGAATTTACTCCAGGAATATAAGTAATGCGAGGAGGCTGACACTTGCAAGGAGAGAACTTCGTCTATAGTACTTAGTTAAGACTTACTCTCAATAATTGTTAATCAACAACTCAATAAATATAGAAGAATTAGGAGCAATACTTAGGTAATATTCCCAAAAATGTTCCAGATGGAAATGCTAAGATTATATGGAGCACACCTAAATCAATCTTCAACTAAGAAATGCCTAAACTTAAGGAACTATATTCTCTATTATAGATGGAAACATTGAAAATTATGGAACAACCACCTATGTAAAAACAAATCTTGGTCAATGTTTTCTATCAAATATATGATAAGTTATATTAATCATAATACAAAAATAATATAAGAATATAAATAGAAACTTGAATTTATATCCTACAATAAAATTTTATTATCTAAATCGTGCTATGTTAAAGCCGGCGCTATTGTTCTTTATTTCATATATTCCGATTATGTTTGAATAAATATTTAAAAACTATCAATAGCGCTATTGTATTTACCGTGAAACTAGATCATCTGCTATTTTTCTACGTAGATGCAAGTGGTTCAATTGTACTTACTAGAGCGTAGATCGGTGCACCGAAGAAATGATTATCAATTCTATTTGAATCTAATTCAATGGTAATTACCTTCTCGTTTAATATAGAGACAGATATTGGTACCTCTATCCACTGCATTACTCCATTTGTTATTATGTCGGCTACACCTGAGAATACTATACTATTATATCCATTTCGTGATATAGAACTATTATTACTTGTTATATTCATATTCTGTGTCGTTGCACTATTATTAGTTAGTAAAGCAATCCCAGCAGTATAAGGTTTGAAAATTATCAGATGCTCATGGATCTCGCTACCCATAGTTGTTATCATTGTTATATTTGCCTTGAAATATTTGACGTATCCCTTAGACACATCAAGTCTCAATTTTCCACCTAAAAGGTACATCTGCACTGGTAAATCCGCGTCAAGTGAGGTCTGATTGTCCTTATTTGTTGCTAATTCTTCTGATTTTGCACTAATCTGACCATTTATTGTTCCTTCTATATTATAGTCGTCGCTGATAAGAGAACTGATGTTAACATAATCTGTCATACTATTGCTTTTTATAAATGTCCCGTTAGCCAGAAAAAAATTATTACTATTATTAGCAAGATTTTGTGCGAATACTGTCGATTTATTACCATAATGGATTGTTAAAAATATTATAATAAATCCCAAAATTAGGACTATTGTTTTTACAGCTTCCCTCTTCATTGTGCTGTATATAATGCAGCATGATTTCACTGAAAAATGAAGTGCAGTAATAGAACTTAAACATTCTTAACTATCAACAATCACTGATATTAGATAACAAGTAGGCGACTAATATACCTATAACAATAGAATTATGAAAACCTATGAAAACCAAACCTTGATGTAGAGTTGAAAGAAGCTTCAGGTTATCTTTCACCTTTTGCTAGACTTTATATATTTATTGGCACTACATTTAAGAGTCTTCTTGTCTAATAAGCATTTTATTCAATATAAACGACAAACCAAAATAATCAATTCTATAGCTGTTCCAGTTCGCATCTTTTTTCTTTGTAAAGAGTAATCATACTTTGCCAATGTTCTACTTCCCTTGAATATAAAGCGAATTATGATGTCTCGATCTATAGACTTGTTGTTAAGTGAAAAGTCATCTATCTATCTATCTATCTGATATTAGTGATCTGACAGTTTTGAAAATATCCATCCACATTTGCCATGTTAACTTATGAGTGTTTGTATTCTGTCTGCTAGGATGATAAGAAGCAAGCAGAATCTTGTTTCCCTTAATACAGTAACGAGCGCCATGGTCAAAAGCTAATCCTTTTAAATTACTGGCTTTACAAAATGCATCAAAAGCAATTTTTCCAAGAGCCAAGATAACTTCTGTAGAATGTAAAATCTTTAATTCTGCCAAGAGATATTGTGAACAATTAGATATTTCAATAGGAGTTGGTTTGTTATTAGGTGGAGCACATCTCACTGCTGCAACAATATAGGCGCCTTTTAAAATGAGTCCATCATTTCTAAAGTGGCTTGTAGGTATATTCGCAAATCCCGTTTGAAATAAAGCTTTTGTAACCCAATCTCCCGAGCTGTCGCCTGTAAACATTCTACCTGTTCTATTTCCACCGTGGGCAGCAGGTGCCAGGCCAATAATTAATAACTTTGCTTCTATATCTCCAAAACCTGGAAGAGGCCTCGCCCAATATTGTTCATTTATGAATCTTTTTACCTTTGATTTACCAATCACCCCGATGTAATTTGATAAACGGGGACACAATTTACATTGGGTTATCCTTTCATTAATCCAATACATAGATTCTTCTGATGATTTCATTTTTTAATAATCCGCTGATATCGAATCTAAGTATATTAAAGCTTACATAGGAATACTATTATTACATAATAGACCTAGCTAGAATATCATGCTAGGCAACTACTGTATCATTTTAATTCTGTATAACAGCAACTTATTATAAACACGCATGTCTTTTTAATCACTAAATGGCCACTATAAATCGAATCTATTATCCTTTGAGAGCCAAGGGAAGAACAGATAGTTAGTAAAAATATATCAATTATTATTCATAGGACTAGGTATCAAACCAAATCATAGATGTACATTGTGTCGCTACTTATAATGAAAACGAGAAATTTAATGTCCTCCTTATTAAAGCATTTAATGTTCAATAATTTATACAAATTTTTAAATTAATATCAACAATTACTTTGGAATATTCGAGTATGATGAATAGAACCTAGGCCGAAACTACAGATATCAAGAAATAAATATGGATTAAAGGAATTGGCTATAGTAAAAAATTGAATATGATTCTGTTGGTTATGAGCGATTATGAAAAGGTTCTGAAGTTATCTATGCCAGTTACATTTATCCAAGGATATCTAATCTTTGCCCCTACGAACTGGCACAAAAAAGTATCTCAGAAAATTATCTGGAGTATAATCTACTTCCTAAGTAATTTTTCAATCTACAACAGAACTTAATTAGATAATTTGAGTTATAATAGATATGTTTCTTGTAGAACAAGTTATGGTATGGCTTAGTAGTATCGTCGTCATGACTATTTTTGCTTACAAAATAAATGTAATCGATAAATATGGTGCATTAACTGCCATTCCTATAGGTTTTATTATATTATATTTTGGTGGTACTTCATGGTTTATTGTCTTGTTATTATTTTTCCTAATTGCTTCGCTGTTTACCAAGTATAAATATAAACAGAAACAGAGGATGGGAGTGGCTGAGGAAAATAATGGTGCACGAGGATGGAGAAACGTACTAGCAAATGGAGGGCCATTAGCAACTATTGCTATCCTTTATTATATATCACGTAATGATCCAATCTTTATGCTATGTTTTGTTGGTTCAATAAGTTTTGCCCTTTCGGATACTATTGCAACTGAATTAGGCTTATTGAGTAAAGTAAAACCAAGATCACTATTAACAGGTAAGCAAATTGATAAAGGTCAGTCAGGGGGAGTCACAATTCAAGGGGAGATTGCTGCACTTATGGGTTCCCTTTTAATAGGAATAATATGTGGACTATTAATATCAGAAAATATATCATTGCGTATACCTATTATAATTTCAGCGGCTATTGTCGGTGGAATGATATCGACAAATATCGATAGCATTTTTGGAGCGACTATTCAAGCTAAATACAGGTGCGTAAATTGTAGAAAATCTCTAGAAAAAAGATCCATACATTGCAATTTTCCTACCATTCCAGAAAAAGGGATATCAATAGTTAATAATAATACGGTTAATTTGATAAGTGCAATAATAGGAGCTATTATATCAGCCAATTTTATAATCCTTTATGAATGAATATTCTAATTGAGATTAAAAATCGATTGCCAATATGAACAATTGTTTGTAATTTGCGTGTTGTTATATAATGGTTTCATTTCAACTCCATCTATACAGAGGGTTTAATTATCTATGAATTAATTTCTGTATATGCCTCTAATTTCAATTTCACTGTATCCTGGAAGAACTAAAGAACAAAAACAAGAATTTGCAAAGGCGATAACTGAAGCTGCGATGGAAATCCTAAAAGCTAAAGCTGAACACATAATTATTGTATATGATGAAAAATCTAAGGAGGATTGGTATATTTCAGGAAAGCCCCTTTAATAGTAGCAAACTATTTTATTTTATGCTTTGATGAGCACTACTAGACTGAAAAATGCCACAGTTTCCTTTCGTCGCTATAGTACAGATGAGATCATCAGAAGACAAGATGGAAAATCTGGAATTGTCAATCGACTTTATCAGAGAAGCTGCGAAGAAGAAATCAAGTATGATATGTTTTCCTGAATTCCAAATGGCTTATTCACCAATGAGTATGTCTGCAAAGCAGTTATCCGAAAAGGCAGAATCTGTTAATGATGGAAATTTCATAGCTACTCTGCGGAAAGCTGCCAAGGTAAACAAGATTAGCATCATATCAACAATTTATGAAAAAAATGGTAGTAGGTTTGATAATCGTGTGTACGATACAGCAGTTCTTATTGACAGCAATGGTGAAATATCTTCAATTTACCGCAAATTACATCTTTATGATGCACTAGGATTTAAAGAATCTGATAAGATGATGGCTGGTAATATGATTGAAAAGCCTGTCAAGACATCGGTAGGAAACCTAGGATTGATGATTTGTTATGATATTCGTTTTCCTGAAATGTCTAGGATTTTGACGGTTAAGGGTGCCAATATTTTGGTCTCTCCTTCCGCATGGGTTCACGGCGTTATGAAGGAAGAACACTGGCAGACATTACTTAAAGCGAGGGCTATTGAAAATGGTTCATACATGATTGCACCCAATCAAATTGGCAACATTTTTTCTGGCAGAAGTATGGCTGTAGATCCATTTGGTGTAGTTCTGTTAGATATGGGAAATAGAGAAGGAATGGAAGTTGTTGAGATTGATAAACCTAGAGTCCAGAAGGTACGAGAACTACTTCCACTTTTGAAAAATCGCCGAACTGATGTCTATGGCAAGAATACCAGTGTATTTAGTTAGCTACTCATTTATTCTTTGACTGACAGAGCCTAGTGTAGGATCGGTTTTAATTCCTTCATTCTGTAAAAGACGATCCTTGGAGAGTAATGCTGCGCTTGCTTTCGTAATTGTTATTCACTTCAGATAGATGTAATGATTTTCTTGTAGTCTCTAGATAATGGCAACTTCTGACTTGATGTTCGCGGATAAGAAATCGCCTCACTGAGATAAAGACTTTCTGCAATTGAAAGCATGCAAGAAGGAGAAAGTTTGAATAATCTATATGCTTCTCTTTGTAAATCGCTTAGATTTAATGGAGTGGGAGGATGAGGTACCATTTTTCGAACTTTAATTTGACTGACTAATCCATCTTTGCCATTACAAGCATTCATTATTGAATTTGCTTCTGATAATGTCTGTACTTTGTCTTTTTTGTAAAAGGCTTTAATTATGTGCCCATTTTTTTCAAAATCTGCTGATATGCTCCAATAATGATCTGGAATATGTATTCTAATGTCCATCTCTTTATGTACTACAAATAAAAGAGTAGGTCCCTGTACTCTGCCAATGGACAAGTTATGATATTGCTTGCCATTACTGCCTACCTTAAACAATTGTGAAAGATCTCTTGAAAGATTCACTCAATATATGAAATCAAAGATATGCCTAGATCTACCAGCTTCAGCCAATACCCTGCTAGGTTTTAGCAGATTATCAAACGATTCCCTTATTTCTTGATCGGTAAGCGTCGAAAACTTAGCCCATAAGGATTCCTCATACTTAAATTTACAAGCATATTGAAGGATATTATAACCGATGACCTCACCTGCTTGATCGTAGTCGCAGGCGTGGATAAATCTGGTAACTCTTTTTGAAGCCTCTGATATTGATTTTATAATTTGCTCCACTCATTAGTCTACCTGACTTGGCGAGAAGTGACATCCACTCTAAATCAAATGCAGGGTGTATCTCTCGATTCTTATGACATCCACCAAGCCGTATAGGTGGGCTATAGAAGAGAATATCATAAAGTGATTATTATTATTTGAAACAGCATAAAAAAATGGAACACCATCTGACGATTTGGATCTTTTGAAATAATTCATCCTAAGTGCTTGTGCTATCTTTCGTGTGGCATGAGGTTTTCACAGATTACAAGTATAAATGGTCTCATCCTTATTGTCATGCATGAATTACATTAAATAGAATAAATATGGATGTTATTATTGTATAGATTGATGTCTAACAATTCTTATATATACGCAAAAAGGTATTTCTAAATACATGACAAATAAGGTCTGCGTCCTTGGGGCTGGCAGTACTAAATACGGTAAATTAAATGAAAGTATTATTGAAATAGCATTAAATGCCTCAAAAGATGCGATAGAGTCTGCAGGTATTATACCAAAGGATATTCAGGCGGGTTATATCTCAAATGTTTTTGGAGTGACTGACAAGCAGGTCCATATGGCACCTGTTATTATGAGTAACTTAGGAATTCCATACGTTCCAGGGCTTACGATCGAGTCTGCATGTGGTTCTGGTTCTGTTATGTTTAGAGAAGCATACGCCAATATAGCTGCAGGATTTTATGATTGTGTTCTTGCATTAGGTGTCGAGAAAATAACACATACAGGAACTAGTCAGAGTACTACTTTATTTTCTTACTGTTCTGATTTCTTTTATGAAGGAGGAAATGGAGCCTCATTTCCTGGATTATTTGCATCAATAGCAAGGGTATATATGACTACATACAAGGCTAATGAAGAAGACCTTGCCTACGTGGCCGTGAAGAACCATGAAAATGGAATTCTCAATCCAAAGGCTCATGTTCGAAAAAAAATCACAATTGATGATGTAATGAAATCTCCTGTCGTGGCTTCACCTTTGAAATTTTTATGACTGCTGCCCGTTTTCAGATGGAGCATCAGCTATCATACTTTGTAATGAAGAGTTTGCCAAGAAGAGTGGAAAACCGTATATTGAAGTTATAGGTTCAGGCAGAGGAGCTTCGCCTGCGGCAGTTCAATCTCGTGAAGATATTACTACTATTCCAAGCACAATATCAGCTGCCAAGCAAGCATACAAAATGGCTGGGATTACTCCAAAAGACATTGATTTTGCAGAAGTGCATGACTGCTTTACAATCGCAGAAATAATTGATATTGAAGATCTTGGTTTCTTTCCGAAAGGGACTGCTGCTCGTGCTGTAACAGAGGGAGCAACTCGAAGAAATGGCGAAATTCCAATCAATCCTTCTGGAGGTTTGAAATCAAAAGGTCATCCAATAGGTGCAACAGGTGTAGGTCAGGTTGTAGAAGTTTTTGAGCAGTTTACTGGCAAAGCAGGAGAAAGAACTATTAAAAACGCAGAAACCGCTCTTACACATAATTTTGGGGCGACTGGTGCAAGTGCTGCTGTTCATATTTTTAGAAAGGTGCAGTAAAACAATACTGTCTGGGGCTAACGGGTAATAACAGGTATGAGTGCACGAGAGAAATTTATCGCATCTGCTAAGAAAAATAAAATTCTTGCCAACAAATGTTCAAATTGCGGACATACAATGCTAGAGACAGTAAACTATTGTGAAAAATGCTCTGGTAGCAAATTCGAATCTATCGAATTAGAAGGAATTGGTAAGGTGGTCACTTATACAATCCAAGCTGTAGCGCCGGAAGGATTTGAAGATGCCGAGTCGTATGCATGGGTCATTTTCAAGGTAGATAATGCGCCATTTAGAGCATCAGGGTTTCTTCCTAGCATTGTAACCCCTAAAGATCTACCTATAGGAACAACAGTCAAAGTAGCTGGCTTTGATCCAAAACATGGTCTTTTGTTACAGAAGCTTTAGATCTTACTTCTGATCAAAGAACATATATCTTCACATACTTATTGGATAATATATGTAAAAAGTTGAGTAGATCGTTATCCTATTGATTTTTTGTAGTTGCTAGGAATTGTTTTATTACTTTCAAAATACAATCAATTGCATTACAAAAAGTTGGCAATAACTAAAATATATTAATGATGTATGTATGAAACTTTAGGTTTAGGCTCATCTACAGCTTATGTCAACTTTGAGTTTGTAGCTAGCTTTGTAACAGCTTTTTGTATATATACATTAACATTTAGTTTTAACATTTTTAATAATCAACTTTGGACAGAAAAGAAGATGGGCAAGCATCAACAATTTATGAGTGATATCTTAACCGCTAGCACAGTAGTTCATAACCAACTCACTCGATTGAATATGCTTGATAAAAAGTTCATCATGATGGATAAAGACTTACGTTATAAAATAGCTGCTAACATAAAGGAAGGTAACAATGCTACGGCAAGATCTCTTGCAATAGAGCTAGCAAATATACATCGAGTTCAGAGGACTACGCGAAACATGAGCCTTGCATTAGAAGTAGTACTAATTCGCTTCAGGTACTATCAATGAATTCGCCATGGTGCTTGATACCATTAATCCAACTATTGACATGATCAAGGAGATTCAAAGTGATATTTCGAGGGCAGTTCCAGCAGCAAGCCATTTGTTATCAGAGATGACGTCAATGACATCGGACGTTTTACATAGCTCCAATATCAAGTCAGAGGTAGGCAAGATTTCAACTTCTATGGATGCTGACGCGCTTTCAATATTAAACGAAGTCGAAGGAATACTTGAAGATGAAGCAAAGTCACGATTACCAGAAGTTCCAAATACTATTCAGGAGGTTAGGATCAGAAAAGAAGTGGATGAAGTCACAGTAAAAAATGATCGTATGATGATTGAAAGTTAAATCTGTTGACCTGCTAATCAATTTGATAGAAGTAGGGTCTATTATATGATTGGTAAAGAAAAATTTACAAAGTAGTTTTAATCATTTATTCGAATAACGGGTGCAATGGAACAGTTGAGTCACGACTATTCATATCAAACAGAAATAAAGCGAGATGGAGTTTTAGAATCTGCCTCAAAGCGAGTTAGAATGATTTTTTCTGTTATGGCTAGCCCTAATAGAATTGATATTCTGCGTATTTTAAATTCTAAAGGACCTCTGACTTATTCGGAGTTAAAGTCTCTTGCTGGATTTAAGTCTAAAAAGGAATCTGGAAAATTTGCATATCATTTACGAAAACTATTAAGACAATCACTTGTTGCTCTTAACAAGGCAGAACGACGTTACACTATTACTAACTTGGGTAAATTGGTATTGAGCCTTGCTAGACAGATAGAAGAGAGATCAATAATTGAAAGTGGCAAAATGTATGTTAGGACTACCAGACATTCAATTGAAGAGTTTAATTCCCATAAGATAATCCAGTCATTAGTAAGAGAGGCGAACATGCCACTTGAACAGGCAAACAAAATCACAGAAGAGGTTGAAAACAAGATATACAAATTCCAGACTTCCTATCTTACTTCCTCATTAATTAGAGAAACGGTAAATTCCGTGTTGATTGAACATGGACATGAAGAATATAGAAACAAGTTGGCTAGATTAGGATTACCTGCCTCTGATGTTGCACAAATGATAAATAATATAGACACAATGAAGAACGGAGCTGATAGTATAATGTCAAAGGCTTCTCAATCTGTATTCTCAGAACATCTCATGCTGAATATACTCCCAAAAGATATAGCAGATATGCACTTGAATGGTGAAATAAGTATCTCTAACAGTGGCATTTGGAGCTTGCTCCCTGATACCTTATTTCTAAATATTGCTGATTTTGCCAAAGCCGGTTTAGATTTAAAAGGCAAATTCTTAAATGTATCCAGAATACCAGCGATAAAGAATTCAAATGACCTTGGAATTGCTCTGCCTATATTGATTTCGCTTCTAAGTCGAGAGGTTTCAACAGAAATTGTACTGGATGGAGTTATTCCATTACTACTAGAAGATCACATAAAGGAGCCGAGTTATATTGCATCACGATTTGAGAATATTCTGATGGCATCTTCTGTAGCACCATCCTATTCTTCATCCGGACTTCCTATTACTACAATAACAGTTCAATTGGATGAATTTGATAAAAATTCAATTGATGCAGTATTGTCTGGTTATAGAAGTTACATTGTTTCTACTCCTGTTCCTAGAATAGGAATATCTCTAATCAATAATGGCAAACTAAAGGATTATACTGATACTATTGGGTCAATAGTACGCGCTGGTGGTATCATTTCCATATTACAGAGTGGATCTAGAAGTAACAATGGTGTTCGTAAAAGTATAGGGGGCAAGGCTTCTGGTACGGTTATGACCTTACAATCACTTTCTATTAATCTTCCAAGACTAGCATATCAGTCTAATAAGGATGAAACTTATTTCAGGGCCAGGCTTGCTCTCATGATAAAGCCTGCATTATCTGCAATGTCCTTGAGGAAGAAGGTTATTGCTGATCTCATAAGGAAACAAATGATTCCTGTGATTGCCAACAGCACACAGTTTATGCAGCTTGGAACTACTAATGTTATAATTAACCTTATTGGAGCAGAAGAGTCAGTCTATAAAATTTTAGGTCATGACACTTCCAAAGATGGAGCAGAGATTTTGCAAAAAGTTTTGAAGACCGCTGTGGAGGTAGCCGTAGAACAGGGTAAACATCTTGGAGAAGACTCTATAGGAATTGCTATGATACATGATGATAGTGCTACAAGATTTGCAACTCTAGATTCTGAAAAATATGGCAGGATCTCTCTTCTAAACTCAAATCAACAAAATACAATTACGTATTCACAAGGGTTAACATTGAATGCTAGGGAGTTATTATTATCTGACAATAATAAACATAATTCTGTAATTAAAGAATGTAACTCAATAGACAATATACTCAATGGCGGTCTTTCATTAACTCTGGATATAAGCGAGCTTTCTTCTGATATAGAAGTAAAGAACGCAATAGAGAGTGCATCAGATCTACATTTTTTCCGTCTTGTGTATAGACTATTCATGTGCAACACTTGTGGTAAAAGATCAAGTACACAATCTAATGAAAGATGTGAATACTGCAAGTCACCTTATATTCTGCCAATTTGAAAAAGAAGTGAAACTACGCCTTGAAATATGGATTTTTTTAATATCTATTTAATATCCATTATGTTATCGTACAGCTATAGCAACATAAAACCTTGCAAACGTATTGATAGCAATCTTTCTAAATACAAGTTAATATAAAATCAAATCCCTTGTTAATTATTACATTATTTGTATAGTTAATTTAGCCGTCATGGATAACCTGTTGATTAACTACAAAGGCTAAAGAAATAGATAGAGTATTCGCTATGTAGACTACCATGTAATACAATAGTTTATATGGTAATCAGGGTAATCATTATCCTATTCAAACTTAAGCAATTGATTGCCTTTTTGTATCACGTATGATGCATCAGTTCGTTCTGTAGTAGTAAAACTCAATTCCATTCTCACTATATTATACACCCGAAGTTATTCGACACAAGAATTCACAGGGTAGTAAAATATGGAATTTGATATATGCTGAATAATTTGTCATTTTATGATAAGTGATTGTTAAATTTTTTTTATATCTTTTCGCTGCTTTGTAAATATGCTGTGCAACACAGTTACGTAATTTGAGATCAATTCTCCAGACTCCATCTCTTCTCGCCGCTTTTCGAGATCATTACCCAAAGCCATTGTCAATGATTTTGGCAATTTCAAATGCTCATTTATGTATATTAAAAGAGAATAGTACATCAACTTCATAATCTCATTGTCGTCATCTTCTTTGAGATTCATATTAGTCATTACATTTGATATGATAATAGAGAACTGATTTGATAGAATTGCCTTTTCGCTCAGGTGGTCTGCATCGCCGAATTTTATGGCTTCCATGTATAAGAGATCTTCAATAGCTGCTGCCATTTTTTCGACGTTTTGCTGTTGTTCCTCAGATGACATGTCAAAATCAGACTTCCGTATTATTTTAGGTTCTTTAGGTTATTTATGTTAGTATCCTTGATCTTAGGTATGTAATAGTATAGACAAGACTTTTTGTTATTTTTATATGCTTCCTTATCCCATATTTAAGATTCAAATTATTGTCATAATATGATACTATCCAAACAATTGAAAAATCGATAATTTACAAATGCAGAGTGTGTTTCAAGTAGCTTCATATAATATGCCATTCCCAATAATATTACCATTCTGAATTGGATCACAGTATATTTTAGAATAATACTTCAAGATTTATATAGCATGATTCTTATGTTTGCACAAAAGGAAGATTAATCACATATCATGTTCCTGTTTTTGATGTTCTCCAAGTTTATCTAAACTATCGAACGTCTTCTTGCACAAATCACATATTAATGGATTCAAATTAGGCTCGTCGTAATCGACTCCAGGCTCACCTTGGTCCATATGTACAGATAATACTGGTTATTATATAATAAAGCAGTTATAATTTAATCTAATCTGTTCTGTAATCTAACAATGTTCTACTATTATATTCTATTTTTTTAATTTCTTTTGATAACTTAAGGAGATCGTTATTTAATACTGACCTTAACTCTTTGTTATAAATTGCAGCTGCAGGATGGATGGTTAGAAAGTACTTTAGTCCATTTCTTTCCACTATTTTTCCCCTGTTTTTAGTAATTGATTTTCCACCAAGAATTGATGAGTACGCAGTACTTCCTAGAATACAAATTATTTTCGGTGCAATAAGTGAAATTTCTCTATACAGATATTGTCTGCAGATAGAGCGTTCGTCATTTTCAGGCACTCTATTACCTGGAGGTCGACATTTTACTACATTTGTTATGAAAACTTCATCTCTTTTTATATCTGCTTTTTCTAATGCTTGATTCAAAACCCTTCCTGCAGCACCGACAAAGGGTTTCCCTTGTTCATCTTCATTTTTGCCTGGTGCTTCACCAATGAGGATTATTTTTGATGAAAGTTGACCCTCGCCTGGCACAGCATTTATCCTGCTCGTCGAAAGTTTGCATAGGGGGCAGCCAATCACTTCTGAAGCAATTTTCTCTAATGAATCACTTGAAACCTTATTATTGGCCATCTCTGTGTGTATCTGTGATTCTTAGAGTGTAAAGTTTGCGTTTAACGAATCTTAAGTGGAAGAAGTAAAACGCGGGATAGGAAGAATGATTAATCAACTATTTATCCATCAACAACCTATCATCTTACTCCTCTACTCCCTTTTTGAATTATGCTTAAATGCCACTTAACGTATTTCACAGTTATGTATTTGTCTGATAATTAAAATGTTTTTCAAAAGCACTTAATAATATTATATTCAGACTCGATGTCATCGTAAACGTAGTAAAACGAACTACAATAATTAATCCTATTTGACTCTAACGTCATGGAGAAGATAGAATCAAAACGACAAGCAAAAATAGTTTCAATGATGCGGGTTAAAAATAAAGCCGCTGCATCATATTATTCAATAATTCTATTCTTGCATGAATATCACTTAAAGAAACCTCCTATTATAGGAATATTGCTCAATGGATTCTTTGTATTATTTCCACCTGTTGCATTATCACTAGTTGCTGTAGTAGTAGCATTAGTTGCATTATCCATTGCTGTACTGCCCATTGTTGTTGCATTATCAGTTGCTGTAGTAGTAGCATTAGTTGCATTATCCATTGCTGTACTGCCCATTGTTGTTGCATTATCAGTTGCTGTAGTAGTAGCATTAGTTGCATTATCCATTGCTGTACTGCCATTTCCAGAACCGCCAGTTGTTACTGTCTGTGCAACTGTTGAAACAGCAAAATTTGTAGCTGCCAAAATAAGTCCGAAAGTCAGCGTTACCACTAATAAGATAGTGATTGTTTTATTCATCGAGTCATAACGTCGAAATACAATATAATAGTTTCAACTCTTTAATATAGAATTATATTACATTTCGCATGAGAAGTAAAAAATTGCTTAACAGACGGAGACTTACTATAAATAAGCGTTATGCATAAACACAGAGGCTTCGCTTTACCTTAAATTGAGCAGTCCCTAATAGAAATCTTTCTCCTTACTGTGTATGTGCAAAATAATATACATCATCACGCATTGATTATCTGATCATTTCTATTTCAATCTCTAACAGTTGGATTTATCGTGATCCTCTAGTAGTATTAAACCTATACCTGTTCCAAACACATCTTCTCATATGCATTCATCACGATATACTAATTGGACTTGAGTATGTGGATCTTGACCTATTTTTTAACTAATATTTGATTCAACATTTCAATATTGCGACTAGTCAGTCATTTGATCATATACTATCTGATTCTCTCTTTATCAGACTGCTAGTCGCCACATATGTATTGGGTGATTGCTGTTTTGAGTTGCATTGGATTCAGATACATTTCTATACAACTGGCTTTCAGATATCACTTATGCGATCAATGAACTATAAATAGTTAGGAGTTTTTTAATCATTATTACATTTAATACTGTGTACGTGCCCTTTACGTTGTATACTCTTGCGTCCAAAACGGCCTACTCTGATTTACTTTATCACCTGTTTATGAGCTGTAATATCCAGAATTTGCCACAGTCTGTTGTATATTTTCTTAATACAATCTGCTAAATATCTACATTTAGCTTCACATTCTTGAAAAATTATTGAGTAAATTTGATATCACAGCAGGAATACAATAAGAACATCACATATCTAACATTGTTAGAAAATGTGGATTGTTTGAAATAATAAATGTTTACTTACTACCTCTCAGAGATACTGTTGTTTACTAAATGTCCCGTCTTTTTTTTGTCATTATATCTTTGATTTGTCTGGCAACCATCAACAATTAAATATTCTTTTCTAATGAATCAATATATTCCTTGTAAGCCTTTACGAGTTTCTGATATTGTAATATCGCTATTCCATATATTTTAGCAACTTCTTCCGCATTACTTGTTAGTGTAGATTCATTAAGTAAGTCAGTTATCTTCTGAGTGATATAATTTAATTCTTTTTCATATAATTCAATTCTACTTTTTAGTTGTGTTAATTCATTTGCTGGATTTGACACATACTCAATTTAGGATTGTTTCTATTAAAACTTGAATTATAATATTAATAACAGAATTCTTAATCTGACTAAAATACTTGACAGTAGGAATCTCTCCACTTTCTGTATCTTCAAATAGTTGTGCCTAATAAGTAGAGTGAAACTTTCTTGTTTGTACCATTTATCCTCTTCACGGGATAAATATTATCTTTGATTAGGAGGTTAATCGAGAATTATTAAAGTATATATCTGAAAAGGAGCATAGTTAAGAGAAAAGCTATCAGTATATTAGGATAGAATTGAGAAGTTTGATTATTTACCATATGTACTAAAAGGGTAAATGTATAAACTAAAACATATTATAAATTGGTTTATGCTGTTTTGTAGATTTACAATAAAGATCCGATCTTTAAATTAATATAGGCCCCTTCTCCGAAGTATGTATAAATTCATAATTGCCATCACTATGGTGAAGGTTATTTCAATTGATGCAAAATCAATGCATCTTTAACATTCATAGAAAATATTCTTAGACAGAAGCTCAAAAAGATACATAACAAATTAATTTGAAAACTTTCAGCATAATACAACTGCTAATCTTTCAATCTCAATGCTACGATAGTGAATCTGTTGTAAGTGCTTTTGTAGATTGAGCAATCTTTGTATCTCCGATGCTCATAATGTACAAATGAAGAGGCCGTCCATATTGAAAAATATATTTTTAAACAGCTCAGTGCTGTAATTCAAATAGATCTAGGTGACAATGCATCGGCAAATGGTAAAGTCTTAATAAAATAAATATTTATCAATTGTAGAGAGGACAACTATTGCCATAATTCCTCGTGTGTAAAATCAAATTCAAGAATTTCCATAGCATGTTTGTATCTAGCGATGATCGTGCAGTTGCATGTGTGCTTGCATCGCTGATTCAGAATATGCTTTTAGCAGGTCATTATTTTCAAAAAAGATTCTAGCATCACCATGAAAGAACATGCGTCTATTAACACATGCAATCTTATTTGCAAGTTTGTTTACTGCATCTAGATCATGAGAGGCCCATATTATCGTAATTTTATTGTCTTCATTTAATTTCTTTAGCAAAATATAAAATTTGTTCTGTGCTTCTAGATCAATTCCTGTAACTGGTTCGTCAAGTATCAACAATTCGGGTTCATTTGCTAGAGCTTTTGCAATGAGAACTCGTTGTTGTTGTCCACCAGATAATTCTCCAATTCTTTTCGCCTTCTGCTCAAATAGTCCTACTGTTTCGATAGCATAATTTATTTTGTTTTTAGATAATTTTTTACCAGTTATTCCTAATGAAACAATTTCTTCAACTGTTGCAGGGAATCCTTGATCTATTGAATTTTTCTGCGGGATATAACCTATCTTTTGAAGTATATTTCTATTTTTCCGAATATCTTCACCAAAGAATGTAATTCTGCCTCGATAGCCTTCCAGTAATCCGAGCATTGAACGAAATAAAGTAGTTTTGCCGGCACCATTAGGACCAATTATTCCTACTAAATCACCTTTATCGACTGTGAATGAAATGTCTTCTAGAACAAGAGCTGAATTATATCTATAAGAGACATTGTCAATGTTTACTATTTGCAATTAATATCCACCTTTAAGATAGCAACATTGCGCTTTATCTTTTCTAAATAACTAATACCTTTTTTTTCTTCCTGATGTGTGCTCTCTATAGAACTTAAAATAAGTACTTGGTTATAAGCGGCGTATTCAATACAATTAGATGAGTCATGATGAATCAACTCATTATAATACATAGCATCAATTTTCAATCGATCTATTATTTTGATTAATTGCAATCTTTTATTAATGTATCTTCTAATCTAAAGCTTAATAATATGTCTGAAGTTTAGGCATTTTCCCAAAAATTGCTGAATGAATTATGGAATGCAATATAGTCTAAGTTGTCACAATATAAAATGTCATTTTATATATTTGTTCATGGCATTTAACCGTATCTAACCCAGTAATATAATTACCCTGGTTTCCCATTGTAATAGTAATAGTTACCTTTAGAGCAACTATGGCAATCCATTATAAATATTTCGTCACGTTGGTCATCTAGCCGGTCAAATTGGTCGTCAAGTTCGTCAAAAGAGAAAATAGCCGTGAGAATGTTCTGTTTTTGCCGTTATTGAATACACCTAAACATAGCAATGAACATTTCAAGTTCAAAGGCGCCTTGTTTCCCCTAATGAAGCTTATGAATCATGATCGCATACAATCCTGATTTATTTTTGTCTAATATGAAAATACAAATCATGTAGAATAAAAAATATGTTCTCTTTTTATCTAAAATAGTCAGAATATCTATTTCACAACTGATTTTGTTTGTGTAGGTGTTCTGAATGAAATTGGCATAGCTAAAATAGTTGTTGTGAATGCTGATTTATTGGCATCCAAACTAACATATTGTAAATAATAAGAATATATATGTATATTAATAATAAATATATATTTATATGCAGACATTTAATAATATATGACTATAGTAAGTATATCACTCAATAAAGAGATCCTTGAAGAGATAGATAAATTACAAAATACTCTTGGTTTTTCAGGTAGATCAGAAATTGTTCGGGCAGGAATTCGAAATTTGTTAGCTGAAGAAAGAGAAAGACAGGAGTTAATAGGTCTAATTCATGCGTTATTATTGGTAATCCATGATGAGAAGTCTGATGATCAAGTGTCAGAAATGAGACATGATTATGACAAACTAATCAATACGCATTTACACAGCAAAATAGATAGAGACAGATGTCTAGAGATCTTTCTTCTTAGTGGTGAGGCAAATGAAATTCGAGAAATGACCAAGAAATTTCAATCCAATAAAAAAATGGATCATACAAAATTAGTAGTAACGTAGAAAGGTATGATTAGTAATTGTAGACTTGACAATATATACAAGATACAAATTCAATCTGACAAATGATCATAGTCACTACGATTTATGGTTATCCTCTCCAATAGGGGATAACCACAGACAGGAAATGGTGCCTATTTATAACCTATTCTTTCTAATAGTTCAGAAACTTCAGCCATAGTAGCCGGTTGTGCATACATATTCCTAATGTAAAGTGAGGAGCATGCGTTTGCATAAATTAATCGTTCTTTGGCATCTAATCCTGCTAGATAACCAATAATATCAGCAGCATCCCACGAATCGCCAGCACCAGTCAGGGTCTGTGGCTCAACTTTGATTGCATGTACAAACTCCGTTTCCTTTCCATTCGACCATGCCGCACCTATCCTAGTGTGTAAGTCGATGCTAACTCCAATTTTTTCTGAAAGCTTTTTTGCAGCATTTCTTACACTATCCTGGCTATAGTGCTCAATGAAAAGTGGATCAATTCCAACTACTGCGGCAAGAGAATTACATTCATTTTCATTTATACTAAGAACGTCGATGATATCAGAAAGTTTTGTGATTGAGTCTAAAAATTCTTGTTTTCTTGTCTCAATGTCTGCAGGGTCTAAAAAATGTAGGGCTTTTGGAGAATTAGTGAATACATGTTCAATCAGTTGTGTTCCTTTTAAATTACTAGCCCAGTTGACTACTATTACTCCATCAGCATTATTCAAAATTTTTAGATCATCAGCAGAATCAATTCGCTCAGGGCCAAAATTTGCGTTATCTCCAATGTCACTTACCATAACATTCACTTTTGTGTTCGTTTCATCTCGAAATTCAAATGATGTAGTACAGCCATGTTTTCCATTTATTATTCGAAGATCTGATTTAGCTCCAAATTTTAAGAATATTTGTCTTATTATAGCAGAGCCTATGTCATCTGCAATAGTAAATAGAGTAACCTTTACACCTAGACGTGCAAGACAATATGCAATATTTACTGCATTTCCTCCTTTCATATCGACAGTTGGAATACCGCGGACACTCCCACCCCCAAATCTTGCTTTGTCTGCTAACGCATCAAAGAACTGCTTTGTTGAGTTTAATTTTATTAGGCGGTCAACAAAGAAATCATGCATTACCACAATAGAATTCATATAAGAATAATAATTTTCTATCTTTTTTATTATTTGAGATTTAATCTGATAACACCCAAAATAAACTTAATTCTATGTTATTTATTTTTTTTAGAATATGAGAAATTCACTTATCAAGAATTATACAAATTTACAAATAGTAAACTTTCTTATTTTATTGAATAATCTAAACCACATTAATTAATAACAGCATGTACATCTTTTAAAAACAAGAGTAATACATACAATTTACTAAACTTTAAGTTTTTTTACCTTGTAAAGTTGTTACGATTATTTCTCTCCTATTATAACTTTATAAAATGAAGATAGAAAATAAGTGGTTTTATTCCATATCCATACCGCCCATACCGCCCATACCGCCCATACCGCCCATACCGCCCATACCGCCCATACCACCAGGTGGAGCAGCGGGTGCTCTAGTTTTACCTGACGAGATCACATCATCGATTCTCAGTATCATACAGGCTGCTTCAGTAGAAGATTTAAGAATTTGTTCCTTGACTGTAACTGGTTCTAGCACATTTTGTTTAAACATATCTGCAACTACAGTGTTTCTTACATTAATTCCAGTCCATTTAGCTCCCTTACTTTGTTTTGCTCTTAATTCAGTCATGGTATCGATTGGATCCATACCAGCATTTTCTGAAAGGGCCAGAGGAATGGAATCAATTGCGTCAGCGAATTTATTAACTGCAAGTTGAGCCCGTCCTTCTAAGCTGCTCGACCACTGTCTTAATTCATTTGCGATATATGCTTCTGGAGCACCACCGCCAGCAACTATTATGGGTTTTTCAAGAACATCTTTTGTTACCATTAAAGCGTCATGTATAGAGCGATCAGCCTCATCGACGACTCTCTGTGATCCACCTCTTACAAGGATTGTTACTGCTTTCGGATTCTTACATCCTTCTATAAATACCCACTTATCTGTTTCAACCTTCCGTTCTTCTACAACATCTGCAAAGCCAAGATCCTTGCTTATGAGATCATCTATATTATTTACTATTCTGGCACCAGTTGCCTTTGATAATTTGAACATGTCACTTTCTTTTATGCGCCGTACTGCAAGAATATCTGCCTTTGAAAGATAGTGTTGTGCAATATCGTCAATACCCTTCTGACATAGTACAATGTTAGCACCTGCAGCCAGTATCTTGTCAACCATGAGTTTGAGCATTCTATTCTCTTCATCGAGGAACATTTGCATCTGCTGTGGATCATTAATGCGAATTTCAGCGCTCATTTCAGTTTTCTCAATTTCAAGAGCAGAATTAAGCAATGCTATCTTGGCACCTTCGATTCTCTTTGGCATACCTGCATGGACTACTTCCTTGTCGAGAACAATACCTTTAATCAATGCAGTATCACGCATAGACCCGCCTGCTTTCTTTTCAACCTTTATATTATCTAGATCTACTTTCAATCCATCGTTGCCTTCATTCTTTTCAGCTACCAATTTTGTTGCATCAACAACAATTTGAGCTAAAATTGGGCTGTCATCAGAAACTAATTTTGAATCCATACTGGTTCTCGCAATTTTTATCAAAAGTTCCTTATCATTGACGTCTACTTTGATCCCGATCTTTTGCAGTAACTTCAAAGCTTGTTCAGACGCAGCTGTATAACCATCTACGATTACTGAAGGATGTACATCTTTGTTTAGCAATTCTTCTGCTTTTTCCAGTAAAGCACCTGCAAGCACAACCGAAGATGTTGTTCCGTCGCCGACTTCATTATCGACAGATTTAGAAACTTCCACCATCATTTTGGCTGCTGGGTGTTGAACATCAATTTCTTTTAATATTGTTGCACCGTCATTTGTAATTGTAACATCGCCCAATGTGTCAACAAGCATCTTATCCATGCCACGTGGGCCCAAGCTAGTTTTTACTATCTCCGCGATAAGCTTTGCAGCAGTAATATTGTTTCTTTGAGCTTCCTTTCCCTTGTTTTCTTTACTTCCTTCCTTTAATATTATTACTGGCATTCCGCCAGCAGTAGTTTGAATTGAGGCCATTCTTTATCACCTAATAGAATATACTGGTTCTTCTTATGCCTCTTTTATAGTTTTACACATATCATATTATACTGTTTCTAGTTGCTTTATCTTTTCGTTGAATTTATTCTTGAAGATAGGTACATTAATTATAAATCTCTCATGCTGCCCCTGCCCGATCTTTTCAATTTTGTCATATGCTTCGATATCAAACATAACTCTTCTACCATCAATTGAAATCACCTTAGATTTGATTAAAATTTCAGCTCCTGTGGGAGTAGCAGCTAAATGTTTGATATTAACGGCGGTTCCCACGGAATCCCATTCTGCGTCAGGAATAGACTTTTCTTTTAGCAGTAATCTACAAGTTTCTTCCATCTCCGATATCATCGCAGGTGTCGAGAAGACATTTTCACCTTCCCAGAGGAAGCTTGTTGTTTGATTTGAACTAACCTTAATCTTTCTTTCCTTAGTAGCGCCGACATTGACTATACAACTCATATATATCACATAATATAATAGCGAAAGGTTGTTTTTAGATTTTTAGGGATTTATATATAAAGCGTTAAATCTAACATTATTAGTGCATTTTATTTATCTCATCTATTCTTCCCATTTTTTGTTTGCCTGACAAAATAAGCTATTCTTCTGTACAACTCTTTTCTGTGAGTATAAACAGAGTATTATAAAGGAAATGATCTCTCGCATAGAGAAGACGCGGGCTGGTAGATGTTATAGCGAAAAAGTGTATATTAAACAAATTATTAGATCCTCGCTTCTACAGAAAGTATTTCTTCGATGGTCTTGAAATTATATTCAGAAATATTAATAACGAAGAAAGACTTTTTTGTTATAATTATACAATAAATACCTTGTTTACTACATAATTCTCAAATACATAAAGAGTTTGTTAAAATAATTCAACTATATCGTTTTAGAATATTAATTAACAAAAAGAAAAGAATGGGTATCTAATTTTCATTTACGTCGTCGTGCAGCTGAAGCGATGACATACGCCAGGCCTACGGCTAAACCGAATGTCAAGGGTATCCATACTCCAAAGCTATTGATATTTGCAGGCACCATCTGTTGTATCAAACTACTAAACAGTTCCATATTCCCTATTATGCAAACGATAAGGGTGAATATAAATTTTAATTATAAATAACAGAAGTTTAAACAAAATCTGAGAACTAGGAGAATAGGTTATATGAATTAGAGTAGAATTAATCTGTCTTTACAAGACTATTGTCTATTTAATTGATTTACCTTTTATACACATGAAATTGCCATGCTTATCATAGGCGATCGAGACTGTTATAAGTAGCGATGTCCTTAAATTAGCGTAATATTATATCTTGTGAATATGCGGATGCAGAAGGAATTGCGTAAGTTTTGTCCAAAATGTAAAACTCATACTGTTCAATCTGTAAGTATTTACAAGAAGGGAAGGGACAGAAAGGCTGCAGAAGGGACCCGCAGACACGCAGAAGATAAAAAAGGTTATGGCGGTCAAAAGTTTCCTGAACTAAAGAGGACAGCCAAAACTTCAAAAAAAATTACATTACGGTATAGTTGCAGAACTTGCAAGAGAGAAACCATGAAAGAAGGTATGAGAATGCATAAATTGGAGATACAACCCTAATCAGGTCAGGTCACAACAATGCGTAGAGATAATATTATGATTCCAAAACCACGGAGTAATTTCCTGTCTGTTCAATGCGTACGATGCGAAGAACAGAAGGTCATCTTTAGTCATACCACAATGGATCTTTTTTGCAAATCTTGTGGTGAACTTATTGCCAAGAAGACAGGAGCTAGAGCAAATATTCTTGGTAAAATTATAAATACTCTCGATTAACTAGGGTAGCAGTCTTTCTGCAATCTGAAGTTCTCTGAGCGTATTAACATTTACCGCAATTTCTTTTTTGTTCATTAGAATAAAATACTCCTTTATCTTCTGATACTCTTTCACCCTTGGAGAATTGAAGATTATTATACCAGAATGGCAGTATTGATGTGCTCCAATTTTAAAGACTATGCTTGGCGTGATCCCTATATTTTCGACAAAGTGTTTTTCTAGTATAATAGAAGCACACGAAAATCTAGGAATATTATAAATCATAATCTGATCTATTATATATGAGCTCAATAAAGGAAGGTCAGCAGATACTGTTAAAACTCTGTCTGGTTTTATCATGTTTAGGACGAAAGAAAGGTCTATTGAGTAACTATTTCCTTCAGTCTCAATTACATCTATTAGCCCATTAGAATAGTACGAATGATGGTAAAGAAAAGTGGTGGTTTTTAAAGAAAATGGGCTTGATACCGCAACTATTCTTCGAAATTTTTGAGAACGTATAAGTGCATCAAGAACATATTCGATCATAGCCTTTCCCTTTAAATCTAATAGCGGCTTTTCAAGTCCGCCAACTTGTCGAAGACGGATTCCTTTCCCTCCGCACATGACCAGGGCTATCATATTATGATGAACCATTCATATCGTCAATAAAGATAATACAATAAGACAAGAAAGTCGTGTAATCTCATTGGATGAACCAATCACATCTCCGCTGATACCACCAAAGCTTCTGTATGATATAAAATGGATGATCGCAGCTATTCCAAAAGAAATACCTAATGAAATAAGTCCGGCATATATCCCACTCATAAACCATACAATTGGGAACATGATTCCTGTCGCAGCCAATAATTTGCGCTTATCTTTCATAGCAGAAGTAAATGGAGAGCTAAATCCATCCCATGCAGATAATCCCAAATGTGCTTGCAAAACCATGATATATTTCGCAATTACTTCAGCTGTAATGATGCTGGTAAGTATTTTCCATCCGTATGATAGGTTTGATATTGCAATAATCATACCTGCTATATAAAGAACAAGTGCCGCAACTCCAGCCGAACCGACAGCAGGATCTCGCATTGCCTTGTATTTATTCTCTTTTCCGCCTTTGGCCATCAGACCATCCGCAAAATCAGCTAGAGCGTCGATATGATGGAAGCCGGTAATTATTATTATGGCGCCTGTAACTATCAAACCAGTAAATAAAGATTGAATATAATAGGAAATCCCATAGGCTAGGATACCTACTAAAAGACCGATCATCGCTCCAGCGAGCGGGAAAAGATACATATTCCTTGCAATATAATAAATATCATTACATGAAGACTTGGTTATAGGTAGTATAGTGAGAAATGAAATGATTGCCTGTATCGATCTAAAAACCAAATAATAAAATCCACCATCCACTCAAATTTAACAAAATAATTAAGGGAACGCAGAAGATTATACAAAATAGAATTGTTGTCATTTTCATTATGGAAATTGCAGTTAGACATTTTTCAATAGTTATATCTTCATATCCATCTCCTAAGGAATAATGTCCGATTTTTTCAAGCTTTATTCGCAGAGCACCTGCCATGGTAGCCATGGGATATCCTGCATTAGAGCTAAGAGTTTTATCGTGATCACGTTGCAAGATTTGCATCGAGTTCTTCCAATCTGCTCTAATTATATTTGCAGACATCACCATCAACAATGCAGTGATCCTTGCAGGAAGATAGTTAGCAAAAGTATCTAGCCTTGCAGACATACATCCAATATCCTTATAATAATTATCAGAATAACCCACCATCGAATCGAGAGTATTTATCACCCTATAAATGAACGCCCCTGCAGGGCCAAAAAAAGAATAATAAAACAAAGGCGAAACTATTCCATCAACTGTACTCTCACTAATACACTCTATAGTTCCAGAAAGCACATGTTGTTCATCTAGGTTTTTTGTCTCCCGTCTTACTATCATTGATAAATTATGGCGAGCGTCATGCATGTCATGTCTTTCCAATGCATTTATAACTGCCTCAGCATAGTCCTCCATGCTTCTTATTGCAATAGTAATCTTCAAAATTAAAGCTGACACAATTATCATGGCAACAGAGCCCAGCAAGTGGAAGCTTATAAAGGTCAGAAAGTGAATTGCAAGACCAAATGTAATAATCAAGGAAATTGAAAAAATGGTTCCGTTTTCTCTTTCTTTTTCTCTTTTTGTAGAATTATCGTCGTGCTCCTTCAACTTTGGAATAAAGAATTCAATGAGTTTTCCAATCCATGCTACTGGATGAAGACTGTTAGAAGGCTCTCCAAAGAAAAGGTCCATAACAATAGCTCCGGCAAGAGAAAAGAGCAGGTATTCGCCGATCATATTTTCTTCAGTCCTGCAATATCCATAATTATTTTTTGTATATCGGTATTATTTTTTACCGACTTTGCAATAATGTCAATTTGCCGATCCCATGATTCCCTAGGTAATTTAGAATTGGTAAAAGTACTCCCATCAAGCGAATCTTCTTTTGGTAAATCAAAATGGACTTTCGGTATTACCCCTAGCACTTTTTTCCTGGTTTTTTTTTCAACAAACTTTATTGCCTTATCTAAAAGCGATTGATCACCGAGAAATTTGTTTATTAAAAATCCTTCAACCAAAGCTCTATGGTGCGGCTTTAACAATTTCAAGGTACCAATCATACTGGCAAAACAACCTCCCCTCTCAATATCTGAAGTAATAATTACTGGCGCATGGATTTTCTCTGCAAGTAACATATTTGCCACGTCGTACCTGGAAATATTGATTTCTGCAGGTGATCCCGCACCTTCTATTATAATAATGTCATTTTCTTTCCTTAATTTCTCTAAAGAATTTAAAACAACAGGAAAACCTTTTTGCAAAACGAATGTTTTGTAGTATTCTTTTGCATGCATTTCAGAGTAAAACTTTCCATTGAGAATAATGCTACTTCGATAATTTCCAAGTGGTTTTAATAGGATGGGATTCATTCTGACATCTGGTTCCTTTCTTGAAGCAACTGCTTGGATTGCCTGTGCTAAGGCTATCCTATGCAATGGTCTAGAAACTATGTAGCTATATGAAGACATGTTTTGAGCTTTGAATGGAGCTACACGATACCCCTTGTTGGAAAAAATCCTACAAAGTGCAGTAACAATGATGCTTTTACCTGAGCCAGATGATGTGCCCTGAATCATCAGCAGTTTTGCATTCATCTATCTATTGACTCCAGTGTCTCTATTAGTAGTAGATTTTCTTTATGTGTTTTTATTGCCACACGAATATATTCAGCTTTCTCCATACCTGTAAAAGTACTGCAATCTCTGACAAGGATTCCACTTTTAATCAAGATTGAATCCCTTATTCTTGCAGAGTTTTCTTTTGAGTGGATCAAAAAATAGTTTACGTCGGAATGACAAGGAACAAAAGAGTGCATTTTTCTTTTTATTTCGTCGTACATAAATCTGCGCTCTTTTTTGATCATTATCCTTGCCTTTATCAGATGCCTTACATCTTGCAAAGCAACAATGCCAGCTATTTGTGCCATTCCATTTACATTCCATGGTATTTTATTGGCAGACAACTGTCTAGCAAGTTTCGGATTGCATATACTGTAACCAACTCTTAAGCCAGCTAGACCAAAGGATTTTGTCAGAGAACGCAAAATTATAAGATTATCAAACTCTTTGATTTTATCAATTATAGCAGATTGATCATTGTCATCATCAACTAATTCAATAAAACATTCGTCAATTAGAATCTTAGTAGAGCTATCTATGCATCTTATTATTTTTTTAATAGATTTCGTAGAAAGTAATCCAGTAGGATTATTAGGATTGCATAGAAATACGGCATCAGAATTTTTTACGTTTTCGATAATAACTTTGGTATCTAAAGTTAAATCCCTTAACGGAACGAATAAAATATTAGCACCCATTCGCTTTGATGCAAGTTCATACTCACAGAAAGTTGGAGCAGGAATAACTACTTTATTTCGTACGAATGTCCGAGCAAAGTTATGAATAATTTCTGTCGCTCCATTTCCTACAGTAATCCACTCCGGGTCCAAATCCTTATCGAGATAATTACATAGATTTTTTCGTAAATCCGTACATTCTGGATCAGGATACGTTGAAGAAATGAGTCCTGCATTTTGTTGCAATGAATACATAACTTTTTTAGAGATCCCGAGGGGGTTAACATTCGAGCTGAAATCAATCTTTACCAAGTTAGGATTGACAGAATATAGTCCACCATGTGAGCAAGCATTCGCTATTACTATTTTTTGATCATTTCTATTGCCTGGGTTGGAGTTTATTATCACTCGATTTACGACACTCCTTATTAGAAGGTTTCTCACATAATTGGTATATACTGTATTTGTCGTTGATTTCTATGAAACGATTATTAATTACATATGACCTCCATTTGCAAATATGTTAAAGGTTGCACTTATTGGATCAACAGGTGCTGTAGGCCAAGAATTTGTCATAGCTTTAAATAAACATCCATGGTTTGAATTAAATTGCATTGCTTCATCTGAGAGATCTGCAGGGAAGAAATACGTAGACGCTCTCCGAGATCCGAATTCTGGAATACTGCGATGGCATAATAAGGAACAAATTCCAGATTATATACATGACATGGTTGTTAGTAAAGTTGAAGAAATAGATCCAAAAAAATTCGATTTAGTATTTACTGCACTTGAATCAGACGACGCAAAAATAATAGAACCTAAGTTTGCGCAATCAGTCCCTGTAATCAGTACTGCTGCTGCCTTTAGATATGAAAATGATATTCCAATATTGATTCCAGGTATTAATGATGATCACATAGAATTGCTGAATATTCAGAGGAAGAATAGAGGATGGAACGGATTCATTTCTCCGCTTCCAAATTGTACTACGACTGGTCTAGTAATTACTCTAAACCCAATTATGAATGCATTTGGAATTTCCGATGTTTTCATGACATCTATGCAGGCATTGTCAGGTGCTGGAAGATCTCCAGGTGTTGTTGCTCTTGATATCATGGATAATGTAATTCCGTACATTCCAAAAGAAGAAGAGAAAGTTCAGGTAGAAACAAAGAAAATTCTGGGAACTTTGAATTCTATGTCTATAGTTCCCGCGCCACTCAGAATTAGTTGTACATGCACTAGAGTTCCAGTGTTGGATGGACATACAGAAAGTGTTTTTGTGAAAACAAAAAAGCACGCAGAACCAGACAAAGTAAAGAATGAAATGCTAAAGTTCTCAAAATCTGTGATAGCAAAAAAATTACCTTCTACTCCAAAAGAATATATCATTGTCTATGATGATCCGACAAGGCCCCAACCACGTATCGATAGAGAAATAAACGACGGAATGACAACATTTGTAGGCAGATTAAGAAAAGATACAGTATTTGATAATGGCGTTAAATATATTTTGTTATCACATAATGAGAAAATGGGTTCAGCAAAGGGTGCTGTGTTACTTGCAGAATTATTAAAGGACAAAGATGTAATATAATTTTTTATTATTATAAAAAAAAGTGATTAAATTTGAAATTAATAGGTTTATTAATCCCTAATTTGGAGATATAATAGGATATTAAATGGGAAGAATCGATGATTTGGATCTAAAAATTTTAACAGAACTTTCCAAAGATGCAGGTATTTCTGTACCAAGGCTCTCAAAAAAAATTAATGTCAACGCTTCTGTTGTTTATAGTAGAATCAAGAGACTTTTAAAGAGAGGATTAATAAAGAAGTTTACAATCGTTATCAATGATGAGGCTCTTGGTTTCACTGTCCGATCACTGACTGGAATTAATATGGATTCTAAACTAAGAGATAATGTCCTTAATGAGTTATTCAAAATTCCAGAAGTGCGTGAAATTGCAGAAGTAACAGGTAGATTTGATATTTTAGTTACAATGACCGCCCGTTCCCTTGATGAAATACATCAATTGATTTCAGAAAAGGTCGGTCATGTTGAGGGAGTTCAAAAAACAGAAACTTTTATAGAAATGAGAAAGACCACTCGAGAAATAATTTATCCGACTTCTATATCCAAGTAAGACTATCTAATGCTTTTGAAAATTATAAATAACTAGATATTATCTTATAGAGAGTGATACTCTTAATTTGATACCACAGCTGACGGTAGGTAATACAGTCAGAAATTATTATGAACTTACAAAACCAAAGATCTGGTATCTATTAGTTTTCACAACATTTGGATCCGCGCTTACTGCATCTTTATTATTTAATATTCCTATTCAGCCATTAACTTGGATCTTGCTTATCGGTGGAGTGGCTGCTGGTTCTGCAGCCGCTGATACGCTGACGGGGTACAATGACCGAGATATTGACGCAATTATGGATAGGACTAGAGGCAGACCAATTCCATCAGGGAGAGTTTCACCAAAGAACGCACTCATATTTGGCGTAATTCTAACAGCGATTTCGTTAGTATTTTCATGGTTTATTAACATATGGACTTTTGCACTCATGGCTTTTGGATTATTTGATAATATTCTTGTATATAGCAAATGGCTAAAGAGAAGGAGTAAGATGAATATAATTTTAGGAGGTTTTTCAGGTGGCGCTCCTGCAATGATCGGCTATGTTGCAGTAACTACTCAACATATAGAAATTGGTTTGATTATGGCAGGTCTTGTTTTCTTGTGGATTCCAACTCATATATGGAGTCTTGCACTACATGTCAAGAAAGATTATGCAAAAGCAGGTGTTCCAATGCTTCCAGTGGTTTATAATGAGAAGAAATCAGTTCGTGTAATTGCATGGACAACGTTGATAATGGTAGTCTTCAGTATACTCCCATTCTTCCTTAATCAATTCGGTCTAATCTATTTAATTACTGCATGTATTTTTGGTGTAGCAATGATAGCTCTGTCAATATGGTTACTAATCAAGCCTAGCGAGAAAGCATCTTGGATCGTCTTTAAATTCTCGAGTCCTTATTTGACTGCACTGTTTATTGCATTTTTGGTAGATGCATTCTTCCATTAATAGATTCTATCAGAATACTTTAATCTAAACACACATATAAAATACATAAAAGATAGTGTATAGCTCAATTCCCCTGAAATACACTACGATATTTGCTTTGACTTCTTATAGATTGTTATAGTTGATTGGTTTACAAGTTTGATGAATTTTTTGTATAACACTACTTTCAGTCCTGCTTCTACCTTTTTGTGCTTTGAATTTCTTTGAAAGGAGATCTTCTTCACCTATACTCTTTTTAGTGAGGAAAAGACAATCTCTGTAATCTATCTATCTTCTTTTACCTGTATCCTTTAACTGCTTTCCATACATCCATCATATCTTAGTTTCTTCTTGATAAGCAAGACTTGATCTCTTCTTAATGGACAGCCCTTGGATGGATCTGGTAGATGCATTCTTCCTTCCTTTCCTTCTCCTCCTTCCTTTCTTTCTAATACCATTAATAGCTGGTTCAGCATTTATGTCATCTAGTATATTGAAGTTCTTTCTGTTGTTGTTGTCGTATATGATTCCTTTACTAACTGACTAAACTTTTTGTATCATGTGTACATTTTCTTTCCTTATTCTGAATGATTGATCCTATCTATCTTTTTAGATTCTTCGTCTATAGAAATATGCAGCTTGATAAACTCCTTTTACCTAGGTATCTATTTCTCTTCGCTATATAATAATCTCCTTTCTTATTTGATATGGTTAAACCTGATGCATCGATTATCAATGTCATTGGCTTATCATCTTCTCCTTCTCTCTTTTCTCCTCCTTCTTCAAAACCTAGATTTTCTACAGATGATGGTTTAATCTATCTTTAGAACCCTTCTCTGATATGTGTAAAATACATTTCTTCTTCAATCCTCTGATATAATCAGACAATTCTCTTACTACTATTCATTAGATAATTCTATAAGCAATCTTAAATCCAATCTTAATAAATGAATAAAATGAATATAACTATGAGAGTATTCAAATGGAGCCAAATAGAGCTCCAACCCTTCCTTCTTGATTCATTCATTTATTCTCTTTATCTTCTTATTGTATGATTTCAAAAATCCCTCCAATATCCATAGAATACGTCCTCGTTTAACTAATGACTCATTGTAATCATGCCATGATTTGTTGAGTGACATATGAACTAACTCTAATATCCTCAAGATAATAATGCTACAAAGTATAAATCGACGAATAATTTTTATATTCCATACGTCTGCATCTGCCATAAGTGTCTTTAAAGCATTGCAGCAAATGAAATGAACTGAATATGATAGTATACTCATTAGATTCTTCATTACCATTCATTGTCTGAATGTTACCATTGCAATAACTTTCTAACTAACATACAACCAATATGAATACTATAATGTCATGAATATCTTGATAATTAGCTGATGGAGTAATGCAGAGCTAAAAATACTTGCGATAATATAAAAGAAAAAGGAAGAAGATTGGAAATATATACCCATCTAATATCGTTAATTGAAAATCAATAGATTTTTAGTAAATTATAATCTTATATACGGAGTTCCTATTTTTATAGTAATGTGAGATTTTCACCCAGTAATCCAACAAGGACTAGGATATTGCACCGTGCTGAAGTAGTAAATGCAATATTGGATATTTTCTCTAATGCAAGGGACGGAATAGATGTTTGTGGTAATTCTAATTTTCCATTAAAAATCGCATTATTTGAATCAGTAAGGAAAGTATTAATTGCAGCAAAAAATAGAGGTATAAGGTTAAGATTCATTTTTGAAATTACAAATGAAAATCTCCAATATTGTAAAGACCTAATGAAAATTACAGATGAGATTCGTCATATGAATAAAATTGAAGCTAACTTTGGACTGAATGAGATAGAGTATTTAGGATCTATAACTTTGCAAGAAGAAGCATTACAAGCTACTTATAGCAATAGAAAGGAAGTTGTAGAACAGCAACAGTTTATCTTTGATACCCTATGGAGCAGAGCCATACCATCTGAGCAGAAAATAATAGAGATCGAAGAAGGTATTGAACCAGAAATTATAGAGACTATCAGAAATCCTTTTGAAATACAAAAACTTGCTTCTAAGCTTGTAAGATCTGCTAAAGATGAAATACTGCTAGTATTCTCTACTGCCAATGCATTCCATCGTCAAGAGCGTACAGGTATGATAAAGTTGTTAACAGAAGCAGCAGAACGTGGCATTAAGATTAGAATTTTGACACCTATAGATGATCTATTAAAAGAGATAGCACAACAGTTGATGGGAGGACGCCGGCAGCAGCAAAATCAGCAGAGAATTGAAATTCGGTTCATTGGAAGATTTTCACAAACTAAAATCAGAATTTTAGTTGTAGATAAAGTAGCTTCTTTAGTGGTAGAATTGAAAGATGATGCAAAACAAAGCTCTTATGAAGCAATGGGATTAGCAACCTACTCTAATAGCAAATCAACAGTTTTATCTTATGTGTCAATATTTGAAACGCTATGGATGCAAACTGAATTGTATGAACAGTTAGTAGAATCAAACAATGAACTAGCGGAAGCCTATGAACAGCTTGAAGCAGCCAATGAACAACTAAAAGTTCATGATAAGATGCAAAAGGATTTTATTAATGTGGCAAGTCACGAGTTACGAACTCCTATCCAACCAATACTTGGTTTGTCTGAAGTTCTCCACGCTAAAATAAAAGATACCAAACAGCGTCAATTACTAGATATCATCACAAAAAATGCAAAAAGACTACAGCGACTCACAGAAAACATACTAGATGTCACAAAAATGGAGAGCCATTCGCTAAAACTAAACAAGGAAAGATGCAATCTAAATGATGTAATAACAAATACTATAGATGATATGATACTAAATAGAGAATTTAAGAATAAAAGGAATAATGATAATATTGGTGATATAAAATTATTGTATGAACCTAAAGATATGTTTGTAGAAGCAGACAGAACCAGACTGATGCAGGTTATTTACAATCTGTTAAGCAATGCCATAAAATTCACAAAAGAAGGTAGAATCATTATTACAATAGAAAAGAATGATAACAAAGAGGAAGTTGTCGTTAGTATTAAAGATACTGGTGAAGGTATAGATTCTGAAATATTACCACAACTATTTTCCAAATTTGCTTCAAAGTCTTATCAAGGGACTGGATTAGGATTATTTATCGCTAAAAGTATTGTGGAAGCCCACGGTGGCAAGATATGGGCTGAAAATAATAATGATAATGATAATAATAGTATTGCTGATAGCAAAGAAAAAGGATCTACTTTTTACTTTACCCTGCCACTTATTAATCAACAACTAAATGTAAATGTGGTTGATTAATAATAACCAAGAGAGAGTCTTGTTGGTAAATGACGGACGAACCCGATGCTATTTTAGCAATAAAGATAGTTTTAAATGAAAAATTGAATTCCAAGTTGATTCCTTTACTGATCCATTTGTTGGTAGAGTCTTCTGATACAGGCTTCTTTAAGACTATTTAGGTAGTCAAGGATGTCCAGTTAATCCGTCTGCTCGCCGCGTTATGGCTATAGATCCAGGCTAGGGATCCTCAGCTTGTGAGTTCTGCATCTGTCAGCTTGTAAGTGTTGCACCTTCCACTATCACTACCAATGCTACTACTGCTAATACCACTATTGCCAGAAGAATAAGAAGAGAAAGAGAAGAAAGGAAGAAGAATTAGGAAGCCTTAGGTTTCATACTGCGGTGCGGGTAGCATATAATCTAAATCCAGTTGTAAGACGATATCTGAGTTCAGTAGATAGGCAAAAGATGCCAGACGTTCTGGATATAGAAAAGAATCCTAGAATATGGCCCTAATAACAATAACAACATCCACACTAACATTATATTAAGACTTACCCTTATTCGGACAATCCTGGTGCCCCTTGTCCTGGTAATCTTAATAATAATTTCTTTTTATTATCTGGACTTAGCTTTAGTTTTCCAATCATAATTATTCCAATCTCTCTTATAATGCGGTTAAGATACAAAAATATGTGCTGTATCTGAAGAATCATGAAATTTTAGTCTACAACCTATGATTGTGATGATAGGTTAGAATTACAGTTATGACATAATATATCTAGGCTTAGTAGAATTATGTGAATAATATATAGGCTAAAAAGACCATGACACAATCAATATTTGAAAGGCAATGATATAATCTTAAATTTTAGGAAAATTAGGATGTCTGTCTCTTCTCTTTATCCACCCTAAGATTGTGTTAATGATATTTTTCTTCCAGCTATACCTCTTGCTATGATTTCGATGCCTATTATTAACAGAGCTATTCCTAGTAATATGCCTACAAGCGCTGCTCCTATAGCAGGAGATGCGATTATCACTAAAGCCAATGCAATAGCTATTACACCTGCCGCAATTCTGAACATCCTTGACCAACTACGGCCTGTCTTGTCCGTAATACCATGAATTACTCTTGCAATACCATCAATTAGTAAAGCAATTGCAAGTAAGATTATCAAAAATGCAGTTGTTCCTACTGGGAATGACAGAACTATAATAGATAATATAATAACTATAATACCAAGACCTATGGTACCCCAACGTGATTTGCTTGGTATAAATATACCACTTAAGACTTTTTCAATTCCGACTATTAACAAAACTATTGCAATTAATACTACTATTGAAACGACAGTCAATGCTGGAGAAGCAAGGACAAATATCGATAGTATCACAGCTATTATACCTAGGCCGATTTGTACAGCGCGCATCCAACCTGGGGATTTGGGTTCAGAAAGAGAAGAAGAAGACACTTTATACTACTACTAATAATAATCTACATTTAAATCCTTTCTCGAACATAAAGGAGTTAAATTCTTCAATAATTTTTCCTGATTTGTACTTATTCTCTTAATAGACCTGGCTTGGAAGGATAACAAATAATATTGCAGTCTAAGGTAGCAGTAGTAATGGAAGAAGAGTATATATTCAATTCGTCATTGTATTGTGTAGTCGATGGTATCTTTGTAACCATTATTGAGTAAATGTCTAATTGTTCCAGATGAAAAATCAAATGTCTTGTCTGAAATAGTATGTTCGTCATTCTTTCTTTCTATTCTTATTATTTCAGCTATGTCAAATCTCCCCTCTACAATGTCTTTGTTTAGTCTAGGTCTTAAGCTCATGCCATGATATTTGGTACTTTGGTTCAATAAGTTATCAATTACTTTTTCTTTGACTCCATTGTCTCTTGCTATTTTTATCAAATCTCTTACCAGGTCTACATAGTCAGATACTAGCAATAATACCTCTTCTTCTGTATGGCTCCGATTAGAAAATGCAATATCATTATTTCTGTTTACTACACCATCATGATCGGTAGGGATTTCTGCTTGTCTTGTAGGATGTACATTGATTACACATACTCCTAGAGTGGGAACCTTGTCTTTTAATCCTCTAGTCTTAAACCAATGATTTCTGTGGAGTAGGTTTAGCTGGGTTAACGGAGTATTGGACATCATTCCGCCGTCCCAAAAGTATCGCATCTCTTTTATGTAGTGTTCTCTGAAGACACGAGCAGGAGGACTGGTATCCGTACTACTACTTCCATTACTACTATTCTCGATGTTCCTGCTAAGGAAGCTATCAGTATTATTAATAGGATCATAGTAGCTTTCAACCTCTAGTGATTCATAATCAAAATTAACAGGGTAGCAGCCACTTGCCATAACTTGATCTAAAGTGATCCCATTATCGTATCTGATAACACGTTCAAAACCTATTTCCTTGCTGTCTTGTTTAATATATCGTCCATATTCTGTTTTCCTGGCACCATCTTCTTTCGCATAGCTGTCAAATGTTACAGGCAGACCATCGGCTACATCAACTGAGACCAATATCAGTCTAGGTTGATTTTCTTCATAACTTGTTGCTATAGGAAACTTTACAAATTTTTCTAAACTTCGCTTCAACGGTTTATTGCTAAAGCGATACCAGGTATTGTAATAAAGATCAAAAAACTTGTTATCAGGCATAGGTGTGAGAGGAGAAAATACGTTTGGTACTCCGGATATGGCAAATTCCCTCGCTGAATAGTATCTTCTGGCTGCTTCTCCTGTTGCAATAGCATTATTAATATTATGTAAATAGTCCCACCATGGCTTAAACCATGGATTACTATCTACCATTGATTCTTTTGACAAATAATTCCAAAAATCGATAAGTCTCTCGGCAGAGCCTTCATAAGTACTATTTTCGATAACGTAACTTGTGAGAACTGCCGCATTCATAGCACCTATCGATGTACCTGCAATGATATCAAAGGTTGAACTTTTCTTTCTCCCGTCTTTTTTGTCTTTCACTGAAAGCCATTCGTATAGCGCCTTGTATGCGCCTGCTTCATAGGCGCCCAAGGATCCTCCTCCTTGCAATACCAAAGCTCTTTCCTTTGCTGGAATATTTGTACTAATATTGTTATTATTATTCGCATTACTACTCAAGTTGACTTCCTACCTTCATTTGAATAATCATAAAATATATATTCATAATCATAGTTAAATGAATTTCTTAATTCTGATAAAATATTGTGACATTCAATCCAGGTGAGGCATAATAAAAAAAGAGAGCTCTTATACTAGGTAACAACTTTAATATGCTATTATTTATGTGATAAAAAAGAAGATTGAATTAAAGAAAAAGGAAGAGATAGAGAATTATCAATAAAGAAGATTGCATGAATTCCACTTAAGGTATTTTGTTTTATGTCTGACTTGAGGATAATAGTAATAATAGTAAAATATTTTTCTCTTTAAACTTTGGCAATTGACTGTGTTCTCTTTCATTATTGTTACTGGCTCTCTAATTCCTTTGAAAGCGACCAGCTTAGCAAAATTCTTATAATTACAACAACTGAAAGTGAGGCAAGTTCAAACAATGATGGAACCAGAATAGTCTTAAGAATATCAGCGGCTACTAAGAAATCTAGAGATATTAACAACCCCCTCAACATTCGTGATACCATCTCGCGGATACGTTTAGGTCGTTGTTGTTCTTCTTTTTTCTTTAAACTTGAAAGAGATATTCTAAAAACCTCTATTAACGTAACTGCTACTATTGCTATAATAATGATAATTATTATAGCTTCTAAACCAAATACTACATAGTTAGTCATTTGCTCAAGATAAATGTGAGCAAGATCTTGACTGGATTCTGCCATATGAATATGCCTTAAATTAAATGTTGATCCTCCGATATCTTAAGTTATAGTATAGTCTTTTTAATGAAGTATTTATAGAAACATATTTATTAATAAGTATTATCTGGTAAAAATATTATCTAATATAATTAAATCATAATGAAAATGGAACTAGAATAGCAATATTTAATAAATCATTATTATCTTTGACATATTATATCATTATGCAATAATGCTTTGACATTGAAGTTACTTAACTATATCACAACTTGATTGACGTAATAATATTCTCATTTTTAAGTGATAAATAATATTGGAAATGATAAATGGACATAGGAGTTTGAGTATGATAATTTAGGAATTTATATCGCAATCGGTAAGGAAAACTATTTTCTGAAAGAAATATTATATCAACCAACAATATCTCAGCTGTTATTTGGAAGGATATCGCAGATCCTTTATCAAAATATTTTCATACAATAATTGTTGATTTAATAGGTTTTGGTCAAAGCCATAAAGCAGATTACTATTATATCATAAGTGTCAATTTATCTGATGTTATAAATTGGATTTTAATTTCTGTGAACATCATGAAGACTTTTTATCATCGATAGAAGAACTTGGATGTCTGTCTCGCTTAACTCCTCTAACCAATCTATCTTGCTTTTTATCGCTTGCTTCATCTCATAATCTAGTTGAATCACTGCGCTTCTGTGTTCTTAATCTCGTCAATCCTGCAGCAAGGGTTGATATAAAAACGCCTGTAATTCCAACTCCAATAATCATAGTGATACTTCCTATAATTTTTCCTGCAGAAGTAAAAGGCTTGGGACCATAGGTAGCAGTGGACATCGTTTGTATCGTCCACCACAATGCATCTCCCATAGTTTTAATTCGGGAAGTTTGATCAGTATGTTCTACAGTATAGAAAAAGAATGTTGTAACAG